>CAWHEK010000009.1:0-708318 GCA_963828325.1 uncultured Acidobacteriaceae bacterium | reverse complement strand
TCAATGAGCGCGTAGAGGACACATCGAAGGCAGCCTTAGCCACTCCGGCGGATGTCTCAATCGGGTGGTGTGAGCGCCTCTATTGGCTACCAGACACGCGGGACTAGCCCGCACAGTTTTGCTACCGGGGGAAAAAGCGCCCGGCTATCGCTGGCACCCCTGTACAGGGGAAGGGAGGCGATTCGGCAAGGCTCCTGTGTGGAGCTGAAGGCCGTGAAAGTTGTGCTACCACTCCCGGCTAAAAAGGGCAGGGGGCTGAAGCGGGGACAGCTCCCACTCCGAGAGCTGGGGTCCGCTTGCACGTTGCGGGGAGGCGGCGTGCTCAACCTAGAAACGGAGAATTCACCATGAAACTTTTTGACATGCGAGAACAGCATCAACACGCAACGCGCAAAGCCGAAAGCATTCTCAAGACCGCTGAAGATGCGGGCCGGGAAATGACGGCGGCGAGAACAACGACTTCCAAATGGCAATGAATGCCGCTACGGCCCTCGCTCCAAAGATTGCCGCGATTGAGAAAGTCAACACGCTCTCTCAGTTTTTCAACCGGGACGGAAGCTCTACTTGACGGCGGCTTGGCAGGCCCCGGAAGCCGTAACCAAACGCCGATGAGCGCAGACTACACAAACGCATTTGTCGCGTTTCTCCGTTCGGTGGAAAGCAAGTAGCAGCGAACTGAGCGAAGGCTTTGACCCGTTGTTTGGCGGCTACGCTTTGCCGTCGTTGCCGGGAGTGTCCGCCGCGCTTTATGAGGGTACGGTAGCGCGGGCGGCCTTGCGGCCTGGTTCCCACGGACCCGAACATCATCCCCTTGGCCGTGCACGACCTCGGTGTGAGGTCTTTGGCGCGGGCGATTCCAGCTTGTAATGATCTGAAATTGCCCTCTCAGCAAACCTTCGGCACAGCCGGAATCAAGGCCGAAAGTGGCGCGTCAACAGATACGTTCACAGAAAGCAATCCATCGCTGGCTCAGATACGCTCTCAGCGTGGATGATGGGGCTGACCCACGCGTGCAGTTGGGAACTTTTGGCCGATGTGGGCTTGTTCCAAGAATTCGGCGTCCGGGATTTACTTAACGCGGTAGCAATAGCTGAGGACGGCTTCTTTGTCACCGGCACAGGCACAATCAACCACAGGGATTGATTGGAAACACCGGCACCGGGACGACGGCCCCGTATCTCTACGAGTCCACCGGCGCGTATCTGCTTAACGCCACGGATGACATTCTAGGCACGCTCAAGGGAAGCTACTTCCCCAATGCGGCGTGGGTGATGAGCCGTGCAACCGCCGTGGCAATCAGGAAGGCACAGCGCCGAGCGAATTTGTTCGCCGCATCTTGGACACGTGAAAACGGACGCGACATGCTCCACGGATTCCCCGTGAGCTATAGCGCGGCCATGCCAGCAATTCCCACGGCCACAAGCGCGGCGTTGTGCCTATCCTGTTCGGTTCGTTCCAAGACGGCTATGTCATCGGTGACCGTGGTGGCGCGGGTACGTTTGCGGAATACTCGATCAGCCATTGGCGACTGCCGGTCAAACCATTCTCCTTGGATACAGGCGCGTTGACGGACGTGTCCGGCGCTCGAAGCTATCCAGGCAATCACCATTTCACACAGCTAACTAACAAGTGGTGCGCAGTCAAACAGCCCGTGGCCGGGTCACTCAAGGTGCGCACGGAGGGCCGTCCAAGCCTTCTCTTTAAGCCTTGAGCCTAAAGCCAACTTGATTCCGGCTCGTAAGGAGAACGGGCCGGTATCGAGATTCCAACCAATTTTGCGGGAAGGTCTACAGCCCATGGACCCGCTCGGGTTAGTGCCCCGCCTTCTCCGTGGGTCTTCTACCGGCTCTGACTTCGCGGGACATCGGAATCAGGCCCGGTCTTTTTCGACTTGAAAGGGCAGAGTACGCCAGAGGTATCCATCAAGTTGTCCACGGAACTGTACAGGGAGCTGCAATCGGCGGCGGCGTCCATGCATGAGCCGGGCTACTCCGCCGTCAATTTCATAACGGATGTACTCACTAGCGATCTAGCCTCCAGGCGGTTGCCCCGCATGGCGCGGGAACGGCTTGGCGGGCGCGTCACAGTGGCTAAGGACAACACGGAGCCGGTGAGTCACCCTTTCTGGTTGCCTGAAATGGTGCGTTAATGACAATGCAAGACGTTGCACTCAGTTGTGTCGAGCATGGGTGGTTTGTTTTTCCGTGCGTGCCCCGAGGAAAGAATCCCATCATAGCCAGAAGGACGGCGGCCAAGGGTACCTAGACGCCACCGATGATGAAGCACAGATCCGGGCATGGTGGAAGAGATGGCCGGACGCCAACGTGGGCGTAGCGTGCGGACCTCAGACGTTGCGGTAGTGGATGCTGACCAGGTTTGACTACGGAGGCGGAGGCACGGGCGTGGATTGCGCGTGCCGGGCTTCCGGTGACGTACTCTGTCGCACCGGCCGCCGCGTGATGAAGGACGGAAGCGGAAAGCCGGAGTTTGGTGTCCAGCTCTATTACTCCGGGCCATACCCGGTAGTGGCACCTTTGACATTGAGGGTGTCCGTGGTGAGGTCCAGAGCATCGGTGACTACGTGATGAGCGCGGGAAGCGTCCACCCGGACAGCGGTGAGGCGTATGAAGTCCTCATAGACGCGCCGGTTGCGCCCTTGCCGGGGTGGGTTAAAAGCCTAGCGCCTACGCAGCAAGCGCGGGATGTTGCGTCAACGGTGACGGACGCGGAAGCGGACGGCTGGAAGACGTGGCTTCTTGAGTACATGGTCCATGCACACGCCGCGCCACGGGACTTTGAGAAGCGCGTAGCTAACGGATGGTGGCTGGGCATTGAGGTCCGTGGTCTGATGAGCACGGAAGCGGTGACGGCGTGGATAGTAGCACCGTCCTTGGCATCCTAGATGGCAAGCTAGCCTTTGAATGCAGCCATGGGACGTGCAAGGCCAAGAAGCGGGACACGGCGGCGTACAAGGCTGAAGTCATCAAGGCGTTTGGTGTCTTCCAAGATGAGCCGGGAGCTGACCCGGTGATTGTGCTCGGGCCAGCTACTCCCGTTGAGTTGGACACTGATGAATTTGAAAGCATCGAAAACACAGTGCGTCCGGTGTACCCGGATAGTGTGTGGGATGGGACGCCATACGGGGAGTTTGCGGACTATTGCGCGGGCGGGAACTCATCCCAAAGCGGTTTTTCTCTGAAGCGCTCCGCACCGTGGTTGGCGCTGTCGTTGGCGGACAGTTGTCCACGGACTATCAAGGCGTCAACGCCCGCGCATACACCGTGCTGATAGGGCCGCCCGGCTCCGGCAAGGGCACCGCGATTACGGCGGCCCGTCAATTCATTGAAGGAGAATTCGATAGTCAAAGGTGCTCATCCGAGCGGCCCTTGCTATGGGATGACACGCACAACCCGGAAAATTGGTGTTGGCCGTCCAGGTACGTTGGGGCGCATGTTGTCAGCCCGGCTAGCGCACCGGGATTGATCCAGGCCACCAAGCCCCGCAAGCTGGACAAAGGTGAATCGCGCAACCCACTGGAGACGTGGAGGGAGTTGCCAAGGTTCATCACAATCCAAGAAGAGATAGGCGGCTTGTTCGCCAACTTTGCGAACGAGAATTCAGGGCGCGGGCTGGAGACGGCCATCCTAGAGTTGTACGACCGTGATTCATTCACCACGACCGCAACCAATGAACGCTCGGCAAAATCGGGACGGCTGCTCTATTCGATCTTGGGTGGCATCCCCAAGACGGAATGGGACAACATCTTTGCTCGGGCTTCATCGGTGGGCAGTGGGTTGTTCTCACGGCTCAACATCATTGGCACAGAGAACAAGCGCACCGTGGCCGGGCTGCCTGAGTACGATTTCGCAGAGATGCAACGGCGATTCCTGCCACGCATCACGGCGCTGGAGCGGACACCGGCACGGATTCCAGTTTCACCCAATGGGCGAGAGCTACTCAATGAGTGGTTCGGTCGCATATCGGATGAGCTGGAAAAAGAGGACACTCCGTCAGCCCGATTGAATACACACGCCATGCGCGTGGCTCTGCATCTGGCATGGTTGCGCGGTCATGCGAACATCCTAGAGTCAGACGTTGACGCGGGCATCAAGGTGGCGGACTTCCAAGCCAAGATGCGGGACTTCTACCGCCCGGCTGAAGGTGAGACGCGGGAGGCACAATGGGAAGCCCGCATCATGAAGGTGATACGCCAGAAGCGGTCCCTGCCGTATCGGGAACTGCAAAGACTGTGTACCGCGTCACGGGCCGGGACTGCCGTTTGGGAGCGTGCCATTGCCGGGCTGAAGCGTGACGGGCGCATCGCCATTGTGGATGACACCACCAAGTCCGGCCACAAGAGAAAGATGGTTAAACTATTGAAACTGAAAGAGTAGGCTGACACTGCTGACACATTGCTGGCACATTGCTGACACTTCTATGCGCTATAACAACCGTGTAATGAATGAGTTGGCCGTTGTGTCAGCAAACGCAGCCTATATTGTCTCCTTTTCTTGATCGTATCTCATTGATAAATATATACATATACATACGAGAGCAATACAAATAGAGGTTAGTTGCGCGGGTTTCTGGGATGTCGAAGTGATTGAAAGGGGAGTTATGAGGAAGAAGCAAGTGAAACGTTGTGTCTGCGGACAACTGATGCCACATCCACCCGTGCCACCCGGCACACCATGGACTTGGACGAACCCGGCTAGCGTCCCGCCGGAAGTCGTGGCCGCCGGGCACACCGCCCATGAGGCAAGCGAATGGTGCTCGTGTGCCATCTGTCGAAGCATGAGGTGAGCTGTGCTGTCCAAGTCCTTGTGGGGCAACGTGCGAGGGTGGGGGTACCCTGAATCTTAAAGGGGTGCCCAAGGAGAGCACCCAAGTAGTCATTTCTAACCATACAGCTCAATAGATTTCATTCCAGAAATCATATATTCCTCGGAATTTGCTACCGGGAACCATAGGATGAAGCGAATGGACGTAAGCCACGCCGTGTCAATCAACTAAGCCGCCGGGCGGCATTAGTAGAGGGCACAATGCAAGAAATTCAACTGACAAAGGGCCTCGTGGCGCTTGTAGACGATGCGGACTATGGGCGCGTCATGGCCGCCGGGCCGTGGCAGGGTCACCCACGTAAGAAGACGGCCTATGCGATGCGCCACGTCTGGCGTGACGGCAAAAAGACTGCGCAGTACCTTCATCGTTTTCTGCTAGGCATCACGGACCCCAAGATCCTTGTGGACCACGGTGACCGCAACGGCTTGAACTGCCAGCGGTGGAACATACGGGCCGCCACGCGCTCAGAGAACGCGGCCAACGCGGGGAAGTGCGAGGGCTTCACAAGCCAATATCGCGGCGTCTATGTGCGATCAAGTGGGAGGTTCCACGCCCGCATCAAAGTAGACGGACAGCAAGTTTACCTTGGGTCATACTGGCATGAGGTGAACGCCGCTCTTGCATACGACCGGGCGGCCCGATTCTTCTACGGCGCATTTGCCAGTTGCAACTTTCCACTCGCACCAAAGGACCGCGTGGCATAGCCATTCCAAGCGCTCACAGCCTCCAGGACGCATGGGCGGCGGGTCCGGGCGCATAGCCCCGCCACGTTTCTAGTGGCCTCCAGGAAACCGATTCAAGACATCAACAAAATCAAGACTGAGAGGGCCGAAGGGGAATGATAGCCTGTGAGCACTTCTTGTTACCCGCAAGCGCCCATCCTTGCACTCAGCATCTAGCGCTAGCGTGTTCCAAGCCGTCTCTCTTGTTTTTCCTGTGTTGGCCCCAACTGTGAAATCGGTGTCAAAGAACGCTAACGAAGAGCTGGCCATTGTCGCGTCATCGACGGGCACGCCTTTGATTGCATCCATGATGATTGACGCGGCATTTAGGCGGGCCTTTTGTTGGCCCCCACGAGCGTAGGCTGTGAATCCTGCGTCCGCCTGAAACAGGGTGATGTCAATAATCCAATGGCGATTCTCTGAGGCAACGATGATGCGCCAAGTGAAATCGTCGAGCGGACGGCTTTCAGCTTCTTGGAGGGCTTTCTTTAGATAAGGCGAGGGAGGGGCATCGGAGAACACAAACGCTTCTTTTCGACTCCACAGTTTTGACCACAATTTCATTTCCCACCCCGTCCAAGCGCGTTGACGTTTACAATTCTAGCCGCGATGCCAAGGGAAGGCCGCGCAATGCCTTGGGTGGGGTTATCTCGGTGGCTGTTTTTTGAACCCTCGCCGGTGACCTCTGCCGTAAATTTGCCCGTGCGGGGCAAAGGTCTGAGGCCACATTTTGACGGTACGGACTACGGTACGGAACATTGATTTTGGGTGACTTTAGATGCTTTTCGGTGCCACCGATGCTCCTAGAATCAATAGGTTACGACCATGGGTCTAACTGTCACGGCAGAGGTCGCGGGTTCGAGCCCCGTCGTCCCCGCCATACATTCCCAAAGTTTTATGGGGTGTATGGGCCTATCGTGACCACCCACAATCCTACCCACAACTGCTGAATCGTCCCGGGTTCAGATTAGCTCTTCTTCTCTACGCAAACGGCGCCAGTTGACCGAGGATGATCGGCAGATATTCCGCGACCGTCGGATGAATATTCATTGCGCGTTGGATGACCGTGTAAGGCGCCTTCGTATACATGAAGTCCAGCAGAACGTGAATCACTTCGTCGCCCCCGACTCCAAGAATCGCAGCCCCCAGAATCTGTTTCGTTTCTGCATCGACGCAAACTTTGATGAAACCCTGTGTCTCACCCTTTTCGTAGGCCCGGCTTACCTGGCTCATCGGGAATTTCGCAGCGAGGGCACGACGCCCGGACTTTCGCACGTCTGCGTCTGTCATGCCGCATCGTCCCAGCGGCGGATCAATATAGAGCGCGTAGGCCTGGATCCGGTCGGAAACCCGGCGGTGGTCTGCGTGAAAGAGGTTGTCCGCAACAATCTCGTAGTCGTTGTAGGAAGTATGCGTGAAGGCGCCGCGGCCGTTGCAGTCGCCCAGCGCCCAGATGCCAGGCACGTTCGTTTGCAGTTGATCGTCGACCGTTATGTAGCCGCGCTGGTCTGAAGCAACGCCGGCCTGGTCCAGACCCAGATCGCTGGTGTTGGGAATGCGTCCCACGGCCAGAAGAACATCGGCGCCCACTACCTCCGGCGGACCTTCTTCGCACGTGAGGCCGACGGCGACACCGCCATCGCGTTTCTCCAGCGAGATACATTTCGCATTCAGGCGGATGTTTATGCCCTCGGCCTCCAGGATTTCGAGCACAGCAAGGGAAATGTCTTCGTCCTCCCGTCCGATCAGGCGCGGTCCCATTTCCACTATCGTGACTTCGCTCCCGAGCCGGCGATAGATCTGAGCGAACTCCAGCCCAACATAACTTCCGCCCACGATGATCAAATGCTGGGGCAGGAAATCGATGTCCATTATCGAGGAGTTGGTGAGAAACGGGACGTCGCGAATGCCCGGCATCTCTGGAATGCGGGCGCGCCCGCCGACATTGATATAGATCTTGTCGGATTGCAGAAGTTCATCGCCGACGACGACAGTGTTAGACGACTGAAAGCGGGCTTGCCCCTGAATGACCGTACAGGTTTTCAATCCTCGTAGCCACTCCTCAACTCCCTTGCTTGATCTTCCGGCGGCTTCATCCTTTCGGGCCTTGACTCGCGCAATATCGACGCGCAAATCACCAATGGAGAAACCATATTCCGCGCTTCGGCGCGCGACATGAATCGCATAAGCACTGGCCACGAGCGTCTTTGTCGGGGTGCATCCTGTATTCACGCATGTACCGCCAAATTTACCGCGCTCGATAATGGCGACGGTTTTGCCGGCAGCCGCGAACCGCGCTGCCAGCGGCGGTCCCGCCTGGCCAGTTCCGATAATGATTGCGTCAAAGTGTTTCATCGGATTGGTCAGTGCGCCCCCTCTATATGGAGCCTGGCATCTATCGATGCCTCCTCGGGGGTCTTGCCATCCTGACGCGCGACAATGTAGGCGGCGTACCAAGCCGACCACTCGTGCTTCGGAGCAGTAGGTTCGTATTCGCCATGATGCTTTTCAGTTTCTTGCAAGAGTTCGGTCAGCGCCGCGACATCAAAGTTACCAAGCCCTCGGCCAGGGAGCCGCGTTGTGACTTCCTGAATCAGCCATCCATTGCCATCGAGATCACGAAACGTGGCGAACGAGCCGTATGTGGCATGGCCGGGCGCCGACCCGCTGATGCGACCGCTGCCGTCGATCTGGAACTGCGCGCCTGGCGTTCCTGGGTGGAAGACCTCACTCACCTCAATACCGCGTGCGACGAGATCTTTGCGCGCAGCGGCAACATCGGAGACGATCAGGTAGAGGCCCTGAGCCGATCCCGGCGGGGCCGATGTCATCTTCGTGCCAAACTGAACCGAGCACCCCGAGCCGGGAGGCGTGAACTGAACAACGCGGAATCCGTTGTTATAGGGGAACCCGGCGTCGAGCCGCCACCCGAGTTTGGCGTAGAACTCCTTCGAGCGGTCAACATCCGCGACTGGGATGACGACCACCTCGAACTTCATATCGACACTCCCTGCATTGGCGTCGATCGGTTTGCTGCTGAGAGACGCACTCGCGACTGACATTTTCTCTCCTTGCATACTACCGAACTCGTAGGCGATGCTTTCGCGCACAAACCCCCGCGACAATTTCATTAGGCCAGAATTGCAATGAAGAAGCTATTGGACAAACGTATCGAGCCTCCGCACAGAATCACGCCGCCACGGGGAGCGGCAACAAGTGTGCTGAGTGCCTCGCGCAACGAGAGGTTGCCGGGTTTCAGCTCCGCCGACGCCGGTAGCGCAGGTACAGATCCCCATCATAGAGATATCTCAATTCCTGTGGAAGTGCTGATTCCGCGCACTCATCATCGCGATCAATTAGGGTCTCTACGAGCCCCATTTTCTCGTATCACCCCTTTCTCAATGAGATCTTTCTGGGCGTCTCAGATCTTATGCCGCTGAAACGAGCTTCTTCTTCGCCTCGAGTGCCAGCAGAAGAAGCTTCAGAAGCGCCTGGTCCGAGAACGGGTTCTGACCTGAGATCAACTCGCGATCTTGAAGGGCGTAGCTCGACCATGGAGCGAGCACACTTACGTCACCGCCCGCAGTACGCAGCGCGGAGTCGGGGTAGAAGAGAACCTTGCCATGAATCTCAAGTGGCTCCCGCTGCTGCTCTTCCGCCGTGGAAAAGATCGTCATCTTATATCCAGCGTAGATCCAGCCTTGCGCCTTGGCCTGTGCTTCAGCGATATCGCCCGCCGCCAGCGCGGCGACAAACCCCTTCGATTCGGGAAGCGCGGAGAGCAGTGAAATCGGGCCATGGCACAGGACCGCAGTCGGCTTCGATGTTTCGTGGAAATGTCTCATTACGATGCCCGCGTTGGGATCATCGAGAAGATCGATCATCGGGCCATGGCCGCCGGGCACGAAAACCGCGTCGTATTGATCCAGGCCCGACGCGATCACATCGGAAATGCGCGTTGGATTTCTAAGCCCAGTCAGGCTATCGCGGAAATTGAAATAGTCATGGAGCCTGGCCTCGTCCCCGCCAAAGAAATCGGGAACGGCGGAATGAAGATCCAGCTGCGGCGTGTTCCCATTGGGGTTGGCGAAGGTGATCTCATAGCCTTCCTGCATGAGAGCGCGGACCGGAACCGTCAACTCGTTCAGGTAATAGCCGGCGCCGCGATAACACCCGCCATTTTTCAACGGCAAGCCGTATCCGCTCGAAACCAGCACTAGGACTTTTCCCTTAGTTGTCATTGTTGTCTCCTTTTTTGAAATCGATTTCTTTTCTCCTGAATATGGGCTAGCTCACTGTCCGCGTCTTCCTCCGAACTGCGCAAGGACCGACTCCGGCGGTTGATATCAGTTATGCCCCCGGGAATCCAAACATCAACCATGACTGATTGGCGACCCAATGCGGATAGAGCTCCGTCATCTGATCGAATAAGTCCCGGTCGGATGTCGCGGTTTTCTGCAGCCGATCGAAGTCCTGGAGGTATCGCTTGGTGTCCTCGATCGCCGAGGGAGAGTCGGGCGCGCCAGGCTTCTTGTGACCGGCGACTACGATCGCCGGGTTCAGCGCTGCTAACCGGTCCAGGTCCGCGATCCAATTCTTTCGGCTCTCGGGGGTGGTGTCGCCGACATACATCCGGCACTGGTTGTACACAACGTCGCCGGCGACGACGAGGCCGATCGATGGAACGAAGAGAGAGGTCGAATCGGGACTGTCGGTGCGGCCCTGCTCGATGATGCGCAATTCGTGCCCCTCGAGAGTGAACGTGTCGTGCGCATAGGGCTCGGGTGAAACCAACTTAGTGGCCACTTGGCCGGGAAAGAGCCGACGGGCTAACCGCTCGACTGGGGGAGTAAAAGACGCCTGCATGGCGCTCACCGTCTTGGGCGTTGCTATCGCCCGAGCGCCCGGGAAACGGTTGAGCAGAATACTCAGACCGTAAAAGTGGTCGAAATGGGCATGCGTTATGTAGATAGTCTCCAGGTTACGGTTGTGCAGAGCGACCCAATCCGCGAGGGCTTCGGCCTCAGCCACGGTCCCCATTGCGTCCACCAGCACCGCGTCGTAGTCGCCGAAGATTAAAGTCGAGGTGATGGGGTCAAAGCCGAACGCTTCGCCGAAGGGCTTTGGCCGCTCGCCGACCATGGTCTTTCCGGGGGCAGTAAAAACGTTCACATTGAGCGTGGTCGACGCGACAGGCGCTGTCACGCGGGTGGTCTCTTTTAGTCCATTTGTGCTGTCCATTTGGTATTCCTTTCGATGCCGCAGCAAGTGACTGTTCGAGGCAAAAATGGCAGAAGCGCGACAACAAGGCACAGACCCGGCGGCCGACGGGAGCCGAACGTTAACCGTACTTGAGGTCGGTGCTCTGTCCGACCTCGATGATGTAGCCGTCAGGGTCGCCGTTGACGGTGTCGTTAACGGATTCGCGGATCCTCTTTCGCATCGAAGTATTCAAGACCAAGAGGACCAATCGCTGTCACCTGGGTGATGTACTCACCGGATTTCGCCCAATGGAAGTGATAAGTGCTGCCAGGCAGAACGATTACGCTACCGGTTGGACATGCATGAAGTTTATCGGCGTCAAATTGATCGCCCAGCCCGATGTAAAACACACCGGACATCACTGTGTAAGCTCGATCCTCAGGGTGCTTGTGCGGCATCAACTTCACGTCGTGGGGCACTCTGACCCTGATCGTGTATGGGGCAGCCTCCGAGGGCTCGCCAACAAGTACGGCCAGCCGGACCGAAGGTGGGAACGCCGCGAAAGGCTTCCACTCAATGTCTTCGGGAAGGATCGCTCTGAAAGTGTCCTCACCGAGCTGGTGAGCAAGAGTTCCACCGCCTTTTGCTCCGACGGCGCTTGCGTCTCTCTCTTCTGGCATACCACCACCCCGATTAGAACCTCATCACAACAGAACCGCTGCCAGCAGGCAATTGGACCATAGTATTGGCGATACTTTGGTATGAGCCACCGCCTCCCGATGGAAACAGAAAGCAGCAAAGCCGGTGACCGTCGCCAACAAACCGTCTGGAATTTTTTCAGGCAGATCGATTCGATCTCACAATCCGCTAGATTGCGAGTTCTCTTGGATTCGCCATTCTCTCTTCACTGGAGCATCGATGACTGGGCCCACACCAACGACAGTGTTGCCCTTTCACCGGGTCCAGGAATCTTTTATGTGGCCTTCTTGCGCTTTCGCGACAAGGCAGAATTAGTTTCACGTTTTTCTAGACACAGGTAAGCGTTTGGCAGCGAATCGACTATGTGGTCGAGGTTGCTTGAGTCGGGCGTCGGCTTAGGGCGCGATTTGCCCCAGGTAGTATCCGAGCCGATTTTCGACATCCCCGGGTTTGTGGAAGCCGCGCGCCATCAGAGCCTTGATCCCCTCCTGGGCCGCGGGTCGCCCCAGCGAAGCAATGCACGCATCCCATCCGGCGCCGAGCTCGACGTCCGGCGGCAGGCTGGTGTTGACGAGGCGCTTGGTCTGAGCGATCGCCCATTTGTCGAACTTGGCGATCCGGGTCGCGAGCGCGTCTACGAACGCATCCAAATCTGCATCGGGCAGGGCGCGATTGATGTAGCCGTAGGCCTCTGCCTGGTCTGCTCTGATGTCTTCCGAGCTCAAGAGCACCTCCAGGGCGCGGTTTCTGCCGATGAGTTTCGGAAGCCGAGCCATCGGGCCGCCGCCGGCCACCATCCCGACGCCGACTTCCCACTGCGAGATGATTGTCTTTTCGCGGCTCGCAAAACTCAAATCGCAGGCCAGCGTGATCTCGCTGCCGTTACCGGTGGCGCGGCCGCGGATGAGGGCGATGGAAACGACCGGCAAGCGGGTCAGACGCACGAGAAAGTCCGGCCATGGCGGCAAGCCTGTGGGCCCCGGCGGCATTCCGGTCAGGTCTTCGAGCTTTGCGGTGAAGTCAGAGTGATTCAGGAAATAGTCTTCTACCGCGCTGTCGAAGACTACGACCTTGACACCCTCGTCGGCTTCAATAACGCCTATTACTTCCTGAAACTGCCTGACCATTTCCGGCCCCATGACGTTGATAGGCGGGTTGTCAATCGTGACTCGCCAATAGGCCGACGATCGCCGAGACAAGCGAACCTGCACGGGTTTCGTATCCCCGTTCGTCTGTGTGAGTTTGCCTGGTGCGTTCATCGTTGCCATCGGATCGGCCCCCATTCGTTCGTATCGGAAAACGGTTAATTAAGGCCGCCTGTACTCCTGGTCGTCCTCAGTTCGCCTGCCGCAGCAAATGTGCGAAGAACCCGCGGCAATCTCAAGAATTTGAAACCTCGATCTCAAAACGGCCGCTCGCGCGACGCAAGCTAGCCGGCGACATCACAATCAGAAAGAATGCGTTTCGCTTCGGCGGTTGCTCCCATTGCGGATTACCTTTTTGTTCATTTGAACGAGCCTTCGATTCTATGTTCTATTTGTCTCTCGCCGCGGCTTGTTCGATCAGCTCCGCCACTTCTCGCGGATGAGACAACATGGCGAGGTGGTTACACGGAACGGTTATTGAGGTTGCCTTGATGGCCGTCGCTTCATCTTTCTCGAGCTCCGGAGGAATCGCCCGGTCGTTGCCTGCAATCAGGGCCCACGAGGGCTTACTCTTCCACGCAGCGGTCGTTACAGTGGCTCCCAAAACAGCTGCCGCCGTTTGGCCTTGTGTGGCCGTCAGTATCTGCCGCTCGCTGGCGGGGAGATCCTGCGCCATATCTTCGGCAATTCCTTTTGGAGTCGCAGTTAGAAAACCTTCAGCGTCAAGGTGAAGCTCGCTGCCCAGGGGAGCCGGCGGATATGGTTTGCTGACGGAATTGATGGATTCACCTTCCGCGGGCGCGAACGCCGCCACGTAAACCAACCCGACAACCCTAGGGTCGTTACCCGCTTCGGTAATCACGACGCCGGCGTAAGAATGGCCGACTAGAATTACCGGCCCGTCCTGCAACGCGATGATGCGCTTTGTTGCCGCTACATCGTCGGCAAACGAGGTCAAAGGATTCTGCACAGCGACAACATGAAAACCTTTTGCCTCGAGGAGCGCGATCACTCTGGACCAGCAGGACCCATCCGCCCAGGCGCCGTGAACCAGGACAATATTTTTGACCCCCCGAGCGGGGTTGGCCTGAGCGAATCCACTCACCTCGAATGCGGACGACAGGGTTAGCACGATCATTGCAATCAAAGCGGCTCGGTGCATTTGCAAGAGCTTCATCTGTATCTCCTGGTTAAAACTGACTGTCGCGATTGGGCCAGAACAAACCTGGCCGCGCAATTGGACGATGGTATTGCCCACACTTTCGTATAGCTGCGGTATACGGCTTTTCTGCGGCTGGCGGTCCACGCGACCGAACAAACGAAGCAACCCTCGTCCCGGGCGCTCGATACGAAAGTATCGCCAATACTATGGTCCAATTGATTTACTCCTCTCACGTCTGGCCTAATCGGATCTGCCGGAAATGCAGGTCGATAAGGAGATGGCAGCATGTCTGAATTGTTCGCGAAATCTGAGACGCAAGAGGAACAAGAAGCGAAGCTGGAGACACGCGCCGCCGTGAAACGGCTCGCGGCTTTCGCCATCTTTGTGATAGTTGTGACAGTGCTCGCTGCCCTCCTCCTCTCGGCCGTTCACGCGCAGGACAAAGGCTCGCTGAGCGCGCAAGATAAGTACGCGCTCGTATCGCCAGGCGGAATCGCGTTCTCCGACTTCAGGGGATACGAGGATTGGGCTTCGGTCTCTTCCGCCCACCAAGACGAAATACTCAAGGTAATCGTCGCCAATCCGAAGATGATCGACGCGTACAAGACGGGCATTCCCGGCAACGGCCAGTCTTTCCCGGAGGGCTCCATGATCGTAAAGCTCCAGTGGAAGCAGAAGAAGAGCACAGAGGCCCAATTCGCCGTGGACGTGCCGGACTTCTTCACCCAGGCTTTCGTGATGGAAAAGGACAGCAAGAGATTCCCGAAAAGCAACGGCGGGTGGGGATACGCGGTGTTCAACTACGATCCCGCAACGGACACGTTTACCGCCGATCCGAAAAGCCCCTCGGACTGCGGAAACGCGTGCCATACCGCCGTGAAGGCGAAGGACTATATTTTCCACCCGTACGAGAAGCGTTAAATCGCCAAGGCACCAAATATCGAATTCATGTTCCGTATCGACCGACAGTCGCGATTGTGTTCGCCGGGGGTCTTGCCACAGATGCCCACGAGAGGGAGAGACGAATGGAACAACCAGTCTTTTATCGCACTATAAAGGTCGAGGGGCTCTCCAACTTTTATCGGGAAGCGGGTCCGAAAGATGCTCCCGTCATTCTTTTGCTGCACGGTCTGCCATCGTCTTCGCGGATGTTCCAGGCGCTGTTGACGAGGCTTTCTGACAAATATCATCTGATTGCGCCAGACTATCCCGGTTTCGGTCACAGCGACTGGCCCGACCCAGCGAAATTCGCCTACACATTCGACAACATCGCCTCCAACATGGACGGGTTCACGCGGGCGCTCGGCCTCTCGCGCTACACGCTCTACATGCAGGACTACGGCGGGCCCGTCGGATTCCGCATGGCCTTGGCGCATCCGGAACGCGTCGAGGCTCTCATCGTTCAGGATGCCGTTGCGCATAATGAAGGCCTCGGCGCCAACTGGGTAACGCGGCGGGCATTCTGGGCCGATCGACCCGGCAACGAAGAAAAATTGCGCAGCAATCTGCTCTCTCTTCAAGCCACCAAAACGCGGCACGTTGGTGACGATCCCAACACGGAGCTCTACGATCCGGATCTTTGGTCCGATGAGTACGCATTTCTGAATGCACCGGGGCAGGCGCAGATTCAAAGCGATCTCTTCTTCGACTACCGCACGAATGTCGATGCCTATCCGAAGTGGCAGGCTTGGATGCAGAAGGCGCAGCCCCGGCTCCTGGTCCTGTGGGGTAAGCACGATCTTTCGTTCGATTCGGGCGAGCCGGAACGTTACCGAAAGGATGTACCAAACGCGGGGGTCTACGTGCTCGACGCGGGACACTTCGCGCTCGATACGAAAGCCGATGAGATTGCGGCGCTGGTAAGTCAGTTCATGAAAACGCAGAAGTAGGCCAGCCGATCCCCATCGGGCGGAGCGAAATAGATGCGGGTAGAAATCAACACGAACAGCCGCCGCTTTCTTAGCAATGCGACGTTGATCAGAGGAGACAACCTATGAAGAACGCGGAAGCAATCGAAATCTCACGCCGGCACTTCGCGATAGCCGGACTATCAGCCGGAGCGGCAGTGTTCGCACCCGGCGCACTCTTCGCGGAAGGAGTCCAGCCTCTTCTCGGCAATGCGCAATCGGGAGATCAGCCCACCATCACGCCAGTATCGAACGCCTCGTTTCACCCGCTGAAGCAGATCGAAGCGGGCCTCCTTAACGTTGGATACGCTGAGGATGGCCCGGCCGATGGTCCTGCCGTGATTCTTCTCCACGGCTGGCCCTACGACATCTACAGCTTCGTCGATGTTGCTCCGTTGCTGGCGTCGAAGGGCTACCGGGTTATCGTTCCGTACCTGCGCGGCTACGGCACAACAGCGTTTCTCTCAAACGAAACGATGCGGAACGCCCAGCAGTCGGCGGTCGGCCTCGACATAATTGCTCTGATGGATGCCCTCAAAATCCAGACTGCGATCGTCGGCGGCTTTGATTGGGGCGCGCGCACAGCAGACGTCATGGCTGTGCTTTGGCCGGAACGCTGCAAGGCGATCGTTTCCGTCAGCGGCTATCTAATCAGCAGCCCGGCAGGCAACCAGGTGCCGGTGCCACCCGAGCCTGCGTTCCTGTTTTGGTATCAGTACTATTTCGCTACTCCAGTCGGCAAGGCTGGCTATGCAAAGTACCTCGACCAGTTCAATAAGTTCATCTGGCACCAGGCTTCACCAAAGTGGAATTTCGACGATGCCACGTACGACCGCTCTGCAGCATCCTTCAGCAACCCCGACCATGTTGACATCGTGATCCACGACTACCGCTGGCGGCTTGGCCTGGCCGACGGTGAACAGAAATATGACGACCTGGAAAAGAGGCTGGCCACGCTTCCCGCCGTCACCGTCCCCGCGATCACCATGGAAGGCGACTCGAACGGTGCGGCACATCCGCCCGAGTCGGCGTATCGAAGCAAGTTCTCGGGCAAATATGACTACCGCCTTATCGGCGGCGGCGTCGGCCACAATATTCCGCAGGAAGCTCCACAAGCGTTTGCTCAAGCTGTGATTGATGTCGACGGCTTCTGACTGGTGTTTGCGCCCGGCTTCCATTGAATTGACGAATAAGAGTTCTCGCTTCGGACTCAGGCAATTCAGCGAAAGAAGTCTTCTATCCATGCGACCCGACATCGTTCCAGGTGCGCCCTTCCCCGATTACGAATTGACTGATCAGGCCACGAAGCGGCGCAAGCTTTCGGAATTGCAGGGCCAGCATCCGATGGTTCTGGTGCTCAGCCGCGGTGGATATTGTCCGAAAGACCGCCGGCAAGCCGAACTCCTGGTTCAACTCCACCGTGAGATGGAAGTTGGATACTGCCGTCTCGTCACAATCAGCACCGACAACATCACTCACACGAACGAGTACCGCTCGGGCGTCGGCGCCCATTGGTCATTCCTCTCTGACGCGGGGCGTATCGTTCAAAAAGATCTCGACATTGCGGAATACACCGACTCCGATCACAATCCGATGATTCCTCACGTCATTGTTCTGGCGCCGGGCCTCGTCGTATACAAAATTTACAATGGCTATTGGTTTTTTGGCCGTCCGATGCTAGAGAATCTCCGCGAGGATCTTCGTGCTGTCACCCGAAAGTGCCGGCCTGATTGGGACATCACGACGCAGGAAATGAAGGCCGCATGGATGGAAGGCCGAAAGGAGCTTTTCTATCCATACGGGAAGACCTACGCGCAAACGTGGGGAGAGCAAGATTGAAGCCGGCCTTCGATTGAAATGCACCATCCCCGATCTTTTCAGAGCGAGTAATGTTACAGCTCGTCAACAAGCGCATGGGGTTAGTCGACTGGCCGCAATGACGGACCAGGATCTTCTGGTAACACCATCCGGTTATTACCGGCATCCCGAGCACTGCCCGGCTTCTTCGGAATCATCAACCAAGCGACCAGGCAACTCGTCAGCGATAAGGCAGTGCAGAGCAACATCACGACTCGAAATCCATAAACAAATGCGCTCTCGATGGATTGCATGACGGCTGTGCGGATGTTGGGATCAAGTCCCGCGGGTGGCTTCATAGCGGCGAGATCGATTTCGTGCGACTGAATCTCTTGAAGAATCTGGGCTGGTAGTGAATAGCGGGCCAGGCTCCGATTGAGTTGCCACCCAAAGGCGTTTACCATCACAATCCCGAAGACAGCAATCGCGAGCACTCCCGCGACGCGGGCAACGGCGTTGTTGATTCCAGAAGCGGTTCCGGAGCGATCCTGTGGGATTGAATTCATGACCACGGTAGTCAAGGGAGCCACAGTAATTGCCATGCCGAGGCCAAGGACCATCACAGCGGGGAAGAACGATGTCCAGTAATTGCCGCTCACTGAGGGGAAAGCAAACAAGGAAAAGCCCGATGCGGCCACGAGCGGACCTATCATCAACGGCGGCCGCGAGCCATACCTGACAACGAGACCGCCGGACCAGCGGGACAGAAGGAAGATGAGCAGAATCATCGGCAGCATGGCGGTACCGGTCGCGGTTGCGGAGTATTTCTGAACTTGGATCAGGTTCATGGGCAATAGAAAAAAGAAGATTCCGATCGCGCCGTAGAAGAACAGTGTGAGAAGGTTCGCTCCGCTGAAAGTGGCAGATCTGAATAGGGCGGGGGGCACCATCGGCGATTTCCCCCGGGCTTCGATCCAAATGAAGAAACAAAGGAAAAGACAACCGATCGTCAGGCTGAGCAAAACCGAGGGACGCCGCCACCCCTCACTTTCTGATTCGATAAAGCCGTTCACCAGGCTCCCTAATCCAAGAGCGGCGGCCAATGCCCCACTCCAATCGACTCTCTCTCTGATGGAATCGTGGCTTTCGGCGACGTGCCGGAGTGTGATGACGATTACGACTGCAGCAAGCGGAGCATTGATGAAGAACACCCAACGCCACGAGGCATGCTGAATGAGCCAGCCACCTAGTACCGGCCCAAGAGCGGTGGTAATGGCCGTGAAACCGGACCACGTGCCAATCGCCTGACCGCGGCTCTTCTCATCGAAGGAAGCACTGATAATGGCGAGGCTGCCTGGGACGAGGAGCGCAGCGCCAACTCCTTGAACGCTTCTCGCAAGGATTAGTTGCTCGATGCTATGGGCAATGCCACATCCAGCGGAAGAGAGAACGAATAAGCCGACTCCTAATAGGAAGATCAAGCGGCGCCCAAACAAGTCGCCGAGGGAGCCGCCGACGAGGATCAGCGCCGCCAAAATGAGACTGTATGACTCGACCACCCATTGCACATCGGCAACCGTCGCGTGAAAGTTGGACTGGAGCGCCGGCAAAGCGACATTGACCACCGTGCCATCGATGAAGGCCATGCTGGACCCGAGGATGGTCGCGATCAGAATCCACATTCTCGATTTGGCGGCGCATGCAACTCCGACCTGGCCCGACGAGATGACGGTTTCGTCACAAGGAGGTTTCATGGACTCCAATTGCACAACAGAATGGGATGCGAGCGGGTGGGAAGCTACCCCTGGTCAGAGGATAATCCTGAAAACGCCATCGTCAAACCGCGGAGAGCTGGTGAGTTGAACGGGAAGAGATGCTTTAGCTCTAACCCTGTAGTGACCAATACCTAAGTGCAATAGACGTCTCTGGCCACGGAGCGGATGATGCTGCTGTGGGGTATCGCCAGGAAGGGAACTCCATGGAGACAAACTCGGCCGCGTTGTTGATGTGCAGTCCTGAATGATGAAAGTGGCGGCTTCGGAGAGGACACATCGACTTCCTCAAGCAGCGCTGGAGCGAAAGCAGGGTTCTCCACGTTGTCTAAAGATGTAGATAAATGCGGACTGAGATATCCATGATGAACCCACATTTGCTCGTGTCAATTGTCGACGATGACGAATCGATCCGGGAATCGCTTCCAGATTTGCTCAAGGAGTTCGGGTTTCCATCTCAGACATTCTCTTCGGCGGAGGAGTTCCTGGCATCGGATGGGATCTCGCAAACCAAGTGCTTGATTCTCGACATCGCTATGCCGGGTATGTCTGGGCCTGAGCTGCAGCGCGAATTGAAGCGTCGCCGCTCAAGTTTCCCGATTATCTTCATCACCGCTCAGAAAGATGCGACCGTTCGGAAACAAATGCTCGAATCCGGGGCGGTCGCATGTTTGTTCAAGCCCTTCAACGATACGGCGTTGCTCGACGCGCTCAATGCTGCTTTTCCGACCAGGTAAGCTTTCACCCCGTTTACGCCGCGGATTTACAATGGTTACTGCGAACGCACATTGCGATGAAGTAAGGTGCTTCCCCATGCCGCCTGCCTCACCAGTCATTTTTGTTGTGGATGATGATATCTCCGTCCGTGAATCGCTTGAACTTTTGATACGTCAAGAGGGCCTAGCGGTGGAGACCTTCAACTCGGCACGAGAATTCCTGGCGCGTCCACGGGTTTCTGTGCCGAGTTGCCTGATCCTTGATGTCTCTCTGCCTGGCCTGAATGGCCTCGAACTCCAGAAGCGAATTGTGCTGGATCGGCGCGAGATGCCAATTATATTCATCACTGGGCATGGGGACATTCCTATGACAGTGCAGGCCATGAAAGCAGGTGCCATCGAATTCCTCACGAAACCCTTCGGAGAGGAAGCCTTGTTGACTGCGATTGGCAATGCGATCGAGCGGAGCAAAGTCCTGCTTGACCGCGATACTGAGATTCGAGAATTGAAAGCTCGGTATGTCCAACTCACGTCGCGTGAGCGCGAAGTGATGGCGCTTGTTGTTGCTGGCCTTCCGAACAAGCAGGTCGGTGGTGAACTGGGGATCAGTGAGATTACCGTGAAAGCGCATCGGGGCAGCGTGATGCGAAAGATGAAGGCCGATTCTCTCCCAGAATTAGTGAACATGGCAAATCGCCTGCGACTGGTGCGGCCGACCGCGGCGATCAGTTCACACCGAATATCGTGATTGCCGCATCGATATTTGGGCAGTTCGGCTAGCGCGGGTGGAGCACATCAAGCCACCACCATGAATGACATCCTTCACCGCCAGAAACCATCGTCGATACCATTGTCTAATTGTCTTACTGCCCACCGATCTGGCCTAATGGGAATTATCAGGGGCCGCATTTGCCGGGGCCTAGAAAGACTGTGTTTGTGAAAGAGTGCAGATCATGAGCAAACATCTCGAATCGCTATACCAGAATCTTCTTAATGGCAAGCTGCCCCATAACCTAAGTTGGAGCGAGGCCGTCGAACTGGTCGAGCATCTGGGTGCGGTCGAGCGTCAACGAGAGGATGAATTTGTGTTCCGCGTCCGCAGCCAACGCGCTTTTTTCCGGCGGCCACATACCCATGACCTGGGCATGGAGGAAGTTTCTCGGCTGAGGAAGTTCTTGAAGGAAGCCGAACTTAGTTTGCAGGTGAATGAACCGGCTGAGTCCCGTCGGACGATTGTTGTCATCGACCACCACGCCGCCCATGTCTACAAGGATCTCGGTGAAAGCCATCCGGCGGGCGAACAGAAAGTGGAGCCCTACGATCCTTTCAATTTCCATCATCATCTGATTCATCGCAAGGAAGCGCACTACCGTGGAGAACGCGTACCGGAAGAGCATTCGTTTTACGAAGAGATCGCGAAAGATATCGCCCAAGCGAAAGAGATCGTTCTCATCGGTCACGCTATCGGAAAAAGCAACGCCGCCGATTTCTTGAAAGAATACCTGAAAGCACATCATCCCGAGATTTCTCAACGTGTCATCGCTGAAGGAAGCGCAGATCTCTCGGCAGTGACCGAGCCGGAAATTGAGGCTCTAGCAAAGCGGCACATGCTCGCAGTCATCTAACGCGTGCTTCACCGCGCCGGCTTTACCGATCAAGCCGCCTGTGTCCGTGTTTCTGAACCAGCGCATCCTTCTGTGGGAACCAAAGGCGACCACATTTGGCGGATGTGCGGCAGGGATTTTACCCAATCCGAGCGGCCTGAACTGCGCGTTCACTATCGACAAATTGACTGATGCCTTCGGAAGGCTATTGGACGCCCAGGCCCAACTCGGTTGATGAGATAAGGCGCGGGATTTAACTCTGGCCCGGAATCGCGACGGGCAGTTTCAAGTGAAAAGTTGCGCCGCGCCCAGGAGCACCGACCACCCACAAGCGCCCACCATGAGACTCAACGATTGACCGGCTGATGCGAAGCCCCATCCCGGTGCCGTGGGCTTTCGTTGTAAAGAACGGATCGAATATCTGTTCTGCAAGCTCCGACGGGATCCCCGGGCCGGTATCACTGATCGAAACAAGAATCTGGTCGTTTTCAGTTCGCTGCGACCGGACGATCAACTCTCGCATTCCATCAACGTCCTTCATCGCCTCAATGCTGTTGACAATTAGATTCATCGCGACCTGCTGCAATTGCACCCGATCTCCGACGATCTGAGGTAAATCGGCTGCAAGTTCCGTGCGGATCGATATGTTGTGTCGCACCGCCTCGTCGCGCAGGAGGGCGACGGTTTCTGGAATGATCTCGTTCACATTAAGACTCGCTTGATTCCTTGCGTCCTTCTCGAATTGTGAGCGTATCCGGCTGATAATCTCGGCGGCATGTTGTGCGTCCCTTGCGATTTTGGCAAAAGTCATGCGCAACTCATCAAGGTTGGGATGATCGCTCGCGAGCTTACGGAGTCCCACGCTGGCGTTGGTCATAGCGCCAGTGATCGGCTGACTGATTTCGTGAGCCAGGGATGCCGCCAACTCTCCCATGGTTGTCACCCGGTTGATGCGCGCGAGATCGCCCTGCGCCTGGCGTAACGCCTCTTCGGCACGCTTTCTATCGTCAATTTCTGTTAGTAGGAAGTACCATCGGACAATGTGCCCCTGCCGGTCACGAAGTGGAAGCCCGCGCATGGTTAACCATCGGTAGACGCCATCGAAACGACGAATTCGTACTGCTGCATATTCAGCTGGTTCTCCTGCGGCGAAAGCTCGCTCGAAAGCCTGAAGGTACGCAGAGCGATCGTCCGGGTGAATGGTGTCGTCTACGGCCCATTGGCGTAATTCTTCCTGCGACCTTCCGAGGTAGTCCAAAAGCGGCTGGCTGACCCGCTCAATCTCGCCGCTCGTGTCTAAAACTGCAATCAGGCCGGGGATGCTGTCCACGATTAGGCGAGATTCACGCTCGCTTTCCCGTAACGCTTCCTCGGCGCGCTTTCGGTCCTCGACATCGGTCATCAAGCTGGACCAGCCAATGATTCTGCCGTCCGAATCGCGCATCGCGAGGTTGCGAGCCTGGAACCATCGATAAACGCCATCGGCCCGACGGCAGCGAAACTCAAAGTCGTACGGAGTTCCGGTTGTCATCGAACTTGTATGATCTTCGATCACGTGCGGCAGGTCATCTGGATGGATCGCATCGCTGACGGCCCAGCCATTCAACTCATCGAGCGTCTTCCCGAAATACTTCAGGAGTTGCTGATTGGCAAGTTCGATCCGACCGGTCGGACTCAAGGTACACACAAATCCTGGAATACCGTCGAGGATCTTGCGCAAGTCACTTTCTCTCGTCCGCAGCCCCTCTTCGGCGCGTTTCTGGTTGTCGATGTCGGTGGTCGTACCGACGAATCTAAGAACTTGTCCATCTACATCGCGTAACGGCACGGCCTGCTGAAGGTGCCAGCGATAGGTCCCGTCCTTTGCGCGAAGAGACCTGGTTTCGAACGCAAAACCGCTTCCGGAACTTATTCCGTCCCAAAAAGCCTTCGATGCTGCTTCGCGATCCTCGGGGTGGACCGCAACCATCCACGCCTCGGGATGCGACCGAACGAAATCGAGAGTCTGACCAGAGTAATCAAGCCAAACTTGATTCACAAAATCCGGCGTTCCATCCGGCTTCAGCGTCCAAGCGGAAACAGGCAGATGCTGCAGCAGCCCAGCTTGTAGCTGCAACGCTGCATCTGCTTGCTGCCGCTCATTGAGACGGCTCGTCTCTGCCAACCGCTCTTGGCTGGCGCGCAGTTTCTCGCGTTCGAGTTCCGCCTTGCTGCGCATCAGTTCTTCGCGTTCCGCAGTTTCGCGGCGAAGACTGGATATTTTGACATGCGCAGCCATGCGCGCATCGAAATCCTCTGCCATTGAGACCACTCTTGTTGTCGGGACCGAACGGGCCTCGATCTTCAAACAAGCCCAAAACTCAGGATAGATGAGGACTCAGAGCGCATCGTCGATCAAGTGCATTGACTGAGGAAAGCTGCGTTCCGTGCCGACGCTCCGGAGGAACCAATTATACGTAAGAAGCGTGAGTGTAAGCTTAGTAGCGATTGGGCGAGCGTACAGTTTTCTTACACCGCAATCGCCACGTCGAAAGTCTGGATGTCGCGCATTGTGCCTGTGCGCGTCAAACCCTCCGTTCCGCGAGGGATAGAAAATGAGAATGCTGCACCTGGACCATTGTTTAAGGTTGCCCACAGACGACCGTGGTGACTCTCGATAACCGAGTGACTGACGGATAGTCCGATTCCCATGCCGTCATTTTTGGTCGTGTAGAACGATTCAAAAAGCTTGTCCGCAGCCTGGGGGTCGAAACCGACGCCAGAATCTTGCACAGTCACTCGAACACAGTCGCCCTCGTCTCGTTGAGTTCGAATCAGCAACTGCCTCGGACGATCGTACACGGCGCTCATCGCTTCGGATGCATTCCGGATCAGATTCAGGACGACCTGCTGCAACTGGACACGATCGCCCGTCACACGAGGGAGGTCGTCGGCCAGTTCCAGCCGCAAGATCACTCGGTTTCTCTGAAGATCGCTCAATAACAGCGCAATCACTTCCCTTGTGGCCTCGTTTAGATCCACCATTTCGGTTGTGGGCTCGTTCTTGCCGAAGAGCGCGCGCAATCGCCTGATCACCTCAGACGCGCGGTTGCCATCGCGAATCGTCCGCCGAGCAGTTTCACGCGCCCCATCGACGTTTGGAGGATCAGCGGCTAGCATTCGAATGCAGGTGCTGGCGTTCGTGACAATGCCGGATAGCGGCTGGTTGAGCTCGTGGGCAATTGATGCTGTCAGCGTTCCGAGGGTCATCGCCCTGGCGACATATGCAAGTTCCGATCGAGCCTTGTCGCGTGCCGCTTCGCGCTCGGACACTTTAACCTTTAGATCTTCTATGTTTATCAGCGCCTGATAAGCAGAAGAGGCAAATTTCCCTAGAGACGCCATGATCCGTTCATCTTCTGCATCGAACCTGCGCCGGTCGCTGAGCATGATCGCCCAAATGGTTCCGACCGCCTCGCCAGCGACGTAAAACGGGACCAGTAGACATTCCTCGGCTGCCGGAACTAGCGGCCGCAAATAGGTGTAGCGCCGTTCGAAATGTCTGAACAACAGAGTGCGATTTCGATCCAGCACGTCTCCGGAGGGGCCGAAGTTCCGCGGGGCTCCGCCTCCGACGTATGGATTCCAGGCGCCTGCGATGGCCGGCCAAGAGAACCTTTCACCTTGAATGTCCGGCATCTTGCCATCATTCGTCAGCAAACTGAGGCCGGCGGAATCACACTGCGTAACGTCCAGGATCGTTTCAGCCAGCGTTTCCAGTATGGTGGCCGGCGAACTTGCAAGCTCACTCACCAGTTTCACTAATGCGCAGTTTTCCTTAGCGTAATCCGGTCGGCGCGATCGGCGTTGCTGCAACTCCTCCGTGCAAAGAACCGATTCCAACGGAGCGCCGGGAACCAACTTTTCCAATGACTCAGCATGCGACTTGATAGATTTGGACATGTTGTCACCTCAATCTCTGCGGTTGCGAGGTTCGACATTTCAAGAGTGAAAAACAGCCATCGCACACTCTTGGCTTCGGGCCGGACTTCTGCAGTTCGGACGTCTTCATACACCATTGCGACCTTGAATACAGTCAACAGGCGCAGATATCACTGGCGGTGCTAGCCGGAGCCTCGCGCCCATTCTCACAAGGTCGGCATGAAAATCGGCCTTCATCTTCCGCATCATTATTTCCAGCGATTCGGAGTCGTCATCGTCAACTACGAAGATGGTTGCCCCTAGATCCCATATCGGCGGTGTTCCCAATTCGTAGCAGAGTGCATGCGTTAGATTCATATCTCGCCCCTCAACTTGCCCTCAGCAATCGCCGCGGCGGAAGCGTTGCAAGGCCGAACGAATGGTTCGGAGAAGCTGCTCGTCGCTAAATGGTTTGCCCAGGAAAGCGGCGGCGCCCGCTTGCATCGCGCGCTGCCGGGCGTCGCTGCTCTCGTAAGCAGTGATGAAGATAATTGGAATGCCGCAGCCCGCTGCAGCTAAATGCCTTTGAAGTTGTAACCCATCCATGCCAGGCATCTGCACGTCAACGATGACGCACGAAGTATCACTCAGATCGCCGGACTTCAGGAATGTTTCGGCAGATTCAAAAGTTGCCGCACGATAGCCAAACGACTCGATGAGCAGGGTGGTGGTTCTGCGAATCGACTCATCGTCGTCAACGACCGAGATCAGATTCTCTGTCACTCTAAACTCCCCACTGGACTCAACGTATGCGCAGGAAGGAGAAGAATCTATTGGGCGTTGGTGGATTTAGGCCCTAAAAAAGACGATGCGAGTAAACCTTCGCTTACGAGGTTTTCTCCGAACGGCCTTTCAGCTTTTCAATCATTCTTACCAGGTCGACAAGGGATTCCGCGTGCATTTTCTCCATCGCCCTGCTGCGCTGGACCTTCACCGTACTTTCCGCAGTGCCGAGTTCACCGGCGATTTGTTTATTGAGCATGCCCGAAGCGAGCATGGAGATCACCTGCTGCTCGCGAGAAGTCAACGAGTCGAAGCGCTGTTGAAGGACCGTTGCTTCCTTCTCTTGTTCACGTCTGGCACGATCCTTCTCCAGTGCGATGCGAACGGCGTCCAGCAAATCCTGATCGCGGAATGGCTTGGTGAGGAATTCGATCGCCCCAGCCTTCATGGCGCGAACACCCATTGAAATATCGCCGTGGCCGGTGAGGAAAATGATAGGGATGCGAATATTTCTGGCTGCCAGCTCATGCTGAATGTCGATGCCGCTCAATCCGGGCAGCCTGACGTCCAGCACAAGGCAACTGGGCACGCCTGCGGGTTTCTTGCGCAAGAAGCTATCGGCTGAGTCAAAGCCCTCGACCCGCAACCCCACGGTGCCTAAAAGGAACTTGAGCGAAGAACGTACGGATGGATCATCATCGACGACAAAGACAATCGGGGCATCCGTCATGACGCACTCCTGCCGGATTCCGGCAGACTGAAGCAAAAAACAGCGCCATGAGGAGAGTTGGGTTCAGCCCAAAGTCTGCCGCCATGACTTTCAACCAGGGAGCGGCTGATGGACAAGCCCATTCCCATACCACTCGCTTTCGTCGTAAAGAAGGGAGTGAAAAGGCGGTCCGCTTCTGAACTAAGGCCGGTACCGGAGTCGCATACCGCAACCAGCACGTCCCCGGAGTCGTCGATCCGTGACTTCACGCAGAGCGATCGCGGTCGATTTGTGACCGCAGCCATGGCCTCTATCCCGTTCATCATCAAATTCAACAGGACCTGTTGCATCTGCACCCGATCGGCCAACACGAGGGGGAGAGCCACCGACAATTGACGATCAAGCTGAACTCGATTCTCAAAAATCTCGCGGTCAGTTAAAGTCAGTACTTCTTGAATGACCTCATTTATATTCAGCTTGCTCTTCTCGGTTGGGGCCTTCTTGATAAATGCGCGGATCCGAGCAATAACCGCGCTTGCGCGATTGCCATCGGCAACGATTTCTTCGAGTACTCGGCGGAGAACCTCAGGTTCCAGCTTACTCGCGGCGAGCAGTCTCAGGCACGCGCTGCTGTTATTGGTTACAGCTGTCAAAGGCTGGTTGACTTCATGGGCGATGGACGCTGCCAGTTCTCCCATGGTTGTCAGCCTGGAAACGCGGGCGAGCTCTACTTGCGTAGTCTGCAAAGCCTGCTGCGCATTTTTTCGCTCAATTCCCTGAGCGATCAAGTCCGCACCAGACGCTAGCGCATCTGTTGTTTCTGCCGTGGCTGGCTTTCGCGAGAACATGGCAAGCACGCCTACCGTGCGTTCTCCAACGCTCAGTGGGTAGCCGGCGAAACTAACCATCCCTTCTCTTTTTGCCCATGTTCTGTCACTGATTCGAGGGTCACTGAGTACGTCGTTGGTAAGATGTGGTTCTCGACCTTGTGCAATCATCCCAATTTTGAATTTTCCCATCGGAATCCTGCTGTGGGGTCCGTCAAGATGTGTGTACATGCCTGCACTGGCCTGCAACTCCAACATTTTTCCGTCTCCGCTCAGGGTCCAAATCCTTGCGAATGCCGCGCCGAGATGGCGCACGACGGCTTCGCTGCACTCACCCAGGATCGTTTTCAAACTTTCGTCTTTGCCGAACGCCAAACTCACTTCGGCCCGCACAGCCATCTGGCGGGCGTGCGCTGCCCGCATTTCCTCCGCCTGCTTTCTTTCGCTGATATCTCGAATAAAGCCAGTAAATACCTTATGCCCATCTCTCGACAGTTCTCCAAAAGAGATTTCGACGGGGAATTCCTTCCCATCTTTGCGCAGTGCGGTCAATTCGGTGCCTTGCCAGTTGATGTGCCGCTGGCCGGTAGCCAAATAGCGGCTGAACCCTTTCTCGTGCAATTTCCGCAGGAATTCCGGCATAAGCACAGTCAACGGCTGCCCGATCAACTCCGCCGGATCGTGGCCAAAGATCCTCGCAGTGGCGGGATTGGCAAACAGAATTGCACCGCGTTCGTCAATGCTGATCACGGCATCAGGGGCAGTTTCCACCACGAGGCGGTAGTTCTCTTCGCTGTAGCGGAGTGCGGATTCTTCGCGTTTCCGGTCGGTGATATCGGTAACCGCTCCGCCTATGGCGTAGATTTCACCTTCTGCGTTGAATAACGGAAACTTCTGGACGATCCTGGCGTGGAGCCCATCTTCGTAGAGCGCTACATCTTCGAATTTCACCAGCGAGCCCGACTGTAACACCTGTCGATCGACAGCCTGATAGGCTGCGGCTTGTTGTGCCGAGAACAGCTCGTCATCCGTCTTGCCCTTAATTTCGCCTGAGATATGAAATGCTTTCTGGAACTGCCTGTTGGCGTACACGTACCGGCCCTGCAAATCTTTCACAAAAATCAAGTTTGGGCTATTTTCAAAAAAAGCCTGGAGTAATCCTTCGCCCTGTTGCAGCCCAGCCTCGGCTTGTTTACGTTCATGAATGTCCATTGGTTTGTGAACCTTGTTTCTCAGGCGTCATCTTTGGGGAATGTTCGACGAGCTTCCAGGTCCAATTATTCTAAACCGAAAGGGATACGGAGCCCATGAAGAGTTCGACATTCGTCATAACGTCGTCGCCAGCGCTATTTACGAGCCGCTTTTCGGTCGCCGCGGGGGCCCAGGGAGGGCATCGCGAAACCGATACGAAAGTATCGACAATACTATCGTCTCATTGTTCATCTCGCCGGCTTCTGTTCTGATGGCTGCTGTGCATCGAGTCACTCGGTATTCTCGCGACGAGGAATGGGGGAAGGAATAAAGAAAGCCACCTAGGTGTCTACTGCAATCGCCGGCATCGGACAGAGCGCGGTGTTTGCCATGACGGCCAAGCTTACGTAGGCTCGTCTTGGCCGGTGGAGCCCCCGGGCTCCCGTAAGATGTTTATTCAATTCGGACCTTTGAAGCGAAAGGTTTCCCATGCCGGGCAAAAAAACAGTAATCATTACCGGAGCATCGGGCGGTATTGGCGCAGGTTTAGTCGAAAAGTTTCTGGAAGAGGGTTATAACGTTGTCGCAACCTCTCGTCACGCCACTCGAGACTTGGCTCCCTGTGGCGGCCTGGCTCGCATCGATGGCGATATCGGCAACCAGGAAACGGCTGCCCAGGCTGTCGAAGCAGCAATCGTTGAATTCGCGACGATCGATGTCCTGGTGAATAACGCTGGCATCTTCCTCAACAAGCCTTTTACTGACTTCACCACTGAGGACTTCGAAGCCCTTGTCTCCACCAATCTACTTGGGTTCTTCTACATCACGCAGCGCGCCGTGAAAGAAATGCTGAAACAGAAATCGGGATGTGTAGTGACCATCAGCGCAGCGCTTGCAGATCGGCCCATCGCCGGCGAAAAGGGTTCGATTTCGATGATGACAAAGGGTGGGTTGAATTCAGCAACCCGGAACCTCGCGGTCGAGTATGCAAATGATGGCATTCGCTTTAATGCTGTAGCTCCGGGCGAAGTCGATATACCAGTGCACTCAAGTGTTCCCAACGACTTGACTCAGACGGTTGTGAAACGGGCGACCGTAGAGGATATTGTCGATGCCGTTCTTTACTTGGCCCGCGCCGGTCATGTGAACGGAGAGATTCTCTACGTGGATGACGCCGCTCCGGCGCGTCGCTGGTAGCCGCGAGCTGGCTCGATGGATCGAAGACGAAAAGGTTCTGGCCAGTCGCTGGACTTTCGACGAGGTAGGCATGCCCCGATTGCTTTCAGTAAACGTGGGTCTCCCACGCGACGTGACATGGAACGGTAAGGCTGTCCGTACCGCAATCTGGAAATCTCCAGTTGATGGACGGCGAATGGTGCGCAAGCTCAATATCGATGGTGACGCGCAAGCCGATCTTGCCGGTCATGGTGGGGAGCAGCGCGCCGTTTTCGTCTACCAGATGGATTCTTATCATTACTGGGAACACTTTTTGGGCCGCAACGATTTTACTTTTGGCCAGTTCGGAGAAAACTTCACAGTTGAGGGACTTCCTGATAACGAAGTCTGCATCGGTGATCAATATCGCATCGGAAGTGCGGAATTTGAAGTAACGCAGCCGCGCGTCACGTGCTTCCGCGTCGGCATCCGCATGAATGAATCTCGAATGCCGGCGCTTCTGGTTGAACATCACAGACCGGGATTCTACTTTCGCGTGTTGAAGGAAGGAGAAGTTGGAGCAGGCGACGAAATTGTAAAAATTACTGATGGTCCAGAACGAATCAGTGTATCCGAGGTTGACGCCCTCCTGTATTTGCCAGGGCAATCCAGCGAGCAACTGCAACGCGCGCTCCGGATTCCGGCACTGAGCAAGGGTTGGCAGACTTCGTTCCAAGCGATGCTGCGACAAGACCTGAATCCCGGAACTGCGGCAGGGAATCCGGGGCTCGCCGATGAGCAACAAGCACCAGCCTGGACCGGATTCCGGCAGATGCGGGTCGCGAATATTCATAAGGAAAGCGAGAGCGTAACTTCCCTTATTCTGAAGCCAATCGATGGCCAACCTCTTCCTGTTTGCCAGGCAGGCCAATTTGTAGTCTTGCGAATGCGCGTCGATGCGGCCAAACCGCCGGTTCTTCGCAGCTATTCGTTGTCTGATCTGCCCGCAGCCGACCATTTTCGCATCAGCGTCAAGAGCGAGTTGAACGGAATTGGAAGTTCGTTTCTGTGCATTCGTGCGCGAGAAGGCGATTTATTGGATGTTAGCGCGCCGCGCGGCAGCTTTACTCTGCGTCCCAGCCAGAGTCCTGTGGTTCTCGTCAGCGCTGGGGTGGGCGCAACGCCCGTCATGGCCATTCTGCACGCACTCGTCGCTGAAGGATCGCAACAAGAGATCTGGTGGATCTATGGGACTCGGAATCGCGCTGAGCATCCATTCCGAGAAGAATCGCGCACTCTGCTGAAACAGCTCTCTCGTGGACGAGAATACATCGTTTACAGCAGGCCCGCTGCAACCGACCAAGTCGGCGCAGACTTCGATGCTCCTGGGCACATTGACACCGCACTACTCGAGAGGATTGGCGTGTCGCAAGTTAACGACTTCTATCTGTGTGGCCCTCCTTCATTCCTGCAGAGCGTGCACGATGGGCTGCAGAACTGGGGTGTGCTCGCCGGGAATGTGCACACGGAAATCTTTGGTTCTCTGGAGGCTATTACCCCTGGTATGGCGCAGGTCGATCATTCTCCTCACCTGCCGCAAGGGCAGCCCGGAAATGGCCCGCAAGTGTCATTCGCGCGCAGCGGGATTACCGCCGCTTGGGATTCGAAATTTCGGAGCTTGCTTGAGCTTGCGGAAGCGTGCGATGTTCCGGTCAGATGGTCGTGCCGGACCGGAGTCTGTCATACCTGCATGACGGGTCTGATTGACGGATCGGTTATCTATAACCCTGAGCCGCTGGAGAGGCCCGCCGCCGGGAACGTGCTCGTATGCTGTTCCCAGCCGAACACGGGTGTCACCCTGGATCTTTGAGAGAAACGGAAGGAGTCCAATCATGCTTCCTGATATCGTGCCTGGGAGCATTTTCCGGACTACGAACTGCCACACTCCATATGTGCGAGCCCATTCAGCCACAATTCGGTCAGACACCCGGAAGCACTCATTCCAATCAAGCTGGTCATGGAGTTGATGAAACTGTTCAGCCCGCGTTCCGCCTCGGAGATACGCTTGTGGCCGGTTGCGGCCGCCTCCTCGATCGATCCGTGACTCTCGATCAGCCGCAACTCGGACACGACAGTTCTCGATTCTGGAAGTCTGATATCACGTACTGGCGCCTCGATCCAGAGATTAGTTCGGCATTCAGGAGGCGGTCCTTGAACACCGTAAAGCGCGTGAGTTGCCTACGCGCACGATGAAGGCTCGCCTTAGCCGCCGCAAGAGAGAGGTCGAGAGTTCGTGCCACTTGCTTCACAGAACACTCGCGTTCAATCCAGGTTGTCATCGGGCTGCGAAGGCCGACATTGAGCTTGCAGATCGCACGCAAGACGCAGTAACACCTCTAGCGCAAATCATAGAGCTGCTCCGGATTTAGAGCGCTATCGCGAACATCGATCGTTTGAGCATGTTCCGGTAAGTCCGATGGCGCTTCGAGTGAGACCTCAGCTTGTTTGCTGCGCGCGCGAAGAACCGCCAGCGCGGAATTGATGGCGATCCTCGGCTTACGAAGGCACTCGAACGATGAGGCCATCTGAGCGCTTGTGAATGACCCAGGTAGCTTATGACAGGACTCGGAGCCTGAGTTCAGCTCCGAGTCCTCTCATCGTTTAGGCGCGTTCGAGGAGCAACCTTTCCCCGAAGCGAGTTACGAGTATTACGTCCCAAAGACTACTGCACGTTGAGAGTCAAGTTTGTGGAATGCGACAACGTTCCGGTGGTTATTGTCATGGTGATGGTGTATGTCCCTTGTTGACTGCTGGTGGTCGCATGTCCGCCGCATCCGCTTAGTCCCACTGCCGTGACGCCCCACGCCATTAACAAAGCCAGAGCAACCAAGCCGCCGAGACGCCTGCCTGTGCGGCGCAAACGGCCGACGAAGGGCAACAGCAGCAATCCCCAAAGCATCGGTGACGGGTGGTGAATCGGATTGTCCCGATCCCCGGATTTCGCCGCCGACTGCGGCAATTGTACGGTCACTGTGATATTTGAGAACGGCGTATTCGCCGGGAATGACCATGATGTGTCTGTCAATTGAGTCCACGTCGAGGGAGAAATAACCATGGTCGCGCCTGTCGGCATTCCGGTTACAGTCAGCATGGTCGGCGCAGGGAATGTAGCGCCGGTTGTAGGAGCGATGGCAAGGGTGTAGGTTGCCGTTCCTCCTGGAGCTGTTGTCTGCACCGGAGAGCTGCCGCCACCATTCCCGCCGCTGCCGGTTAGACCAAAGTCGACCACCGTCTCTGAAACGATGCCGCTCACGGATCCACTCAAGTTGGAATTACCCGCGTAGACCGCGGTGATCGAATGCACCCCTGCAGTGAGTGACGAGATGGCCAGAGCCGCTGATCCACCGGACAGTGTGGACGAACCGAGCGGCGTTGTGCCGTCCAGGAAGTTCACAGTTCCGGATGCCGAGCCTGCCGGCGATGCAACCGTCGCTGTGAAGGTCACCGAACTTGTTAGCACCGCTGGATTGCTGTTCGATGTCAGCGTGGTTGAGGAGCCGGCCGGGGTGATTGCTAGTATTCCGGTCGCGGATCCACTGTAGTCGGCGTCGTTGATGGTAGCCACAACTGCGTAGCTGCCGGCGTTCGACGGCGCCGTTGAAGAGCTGCTATAGACCGTCGGCGGAATTCCGCTGTACGTGATGGTCACCGCCAACCCGGATGGGCTGCTGGTTGTGGCGGTGACCGCCAGCGGTGAGCCAGTATAGGATTGCGCCAACGTCGCCGGAGACAGCGTGACAGTGGCCGTAGCTGCTCCGATGGCGAAGGTCTGCGCGCTGCCGCTGACAGCGGCGTAGTTGGTTCCTGCCGTGGCGCTCGCGGTGAGCGAACAGGTTCCAACGCCTACAAAGTGGACCACGCCTGCGGCTACTGTGCAGACAGCGAGTGAGTTCGAATCCACCGAAGCGGTTCCGTCGCCGTTGTAGGTAAACGCCGGAGTAAAGCTGCCGTTGTAGACCGCGTTCGAAGGCAGGTTTGAGATGGTGTTGGTTGGAGTTGCTTGCCCGATGGCGAAGGTCTGCGCGCTGCCGCTGACAGCGGCGTAGTTGGTTCCTGCCGTGGCGCTCGCGGTGAGCGAACAGGTTCCGACGCCCACAAAGTGGACCACGCCAGCGGCTACTGTGCAGACAGCGAGTGAGTTCGAATCCACCGAAGCGGTTCCGTCGCCGTTGTAGGTAAACGCCGGAGTAAAGCTGCCGTTGTAGACCGCGTTCGAAGGCAGGTTTGAGATGGTGATGGTTGGAGTTGCTTGCCCGATGACGAAGGTCAGCGCGCTGCCGCTGACAGCGGCGTAGTTGGTTCCTGCCGTGGCGCTCGCGGTGAGCGAACAGGTTCCAACGCCCACAAAGTGGACCACGCCTGCCGCCACCGTGCAGATGCCAAGTGAGTTCGAGTCTACGGAAGCGGTGCCGTCTCCGTTGTAGGTTAGAGCTGGCGTAAAGCTGTCGTTGTAGACCGCGTTCGAAGGCAGGTTTGAGATGGTGATGGTTGGAGTTGCTTGCCCGATGGCGAAGGTCTGTGTGTTGCCGCTGACAGCCGCGTAGTTGGTTCCTGCCGTAGCGCTCGCGGTGAGCGAACAGGTTCCAACGCCCACAAAGTGGACAACGCCCGCGGCCACCGTGCAGATGCCAAGTGAGTTCGAGTCTACGGAAGCGGTTCCGTCTCCGTTGTAGGTTAGAGCTGGCGTAAAGCTGTCGTTGTAGACCGCGTTCGAAGGCAGGTTTGAGATGGTGACGGTTGGAGTCGCTTGACCGACGGTGAACATAAACGGCTCGCTGCCACTATTGGAATTCTGGTCGGTTGCTTCTACGGTGAAGCTGAAGCCACCTGGCGCCGTAGGCGTACCCGATAACACGCCGCTCGAACTCAGCGCCAAACCCGCCGGCAGGTTGCCAGCCGAAATCGTGAAGGTGTAAGGTCCGGAGCCGCCCGAGGCGGAGAAGATTGCGCCATCATAAACAACCGCAAAAGTCCCTGCGGGCAGAGTGGCGGGCGAAGCGATTACGGTGATCGCTGGCGGTGCGCTGCTGCTCACATCGAAGCTGGAACTAGCCACTGAGACGCCGGCGACCGGTGAGCTGGCCGCATCGAGCATCATGCTGGCCGTCAATGCGTCGCCCGTGCCCACGGTGTCCACCGATAGCGTGGAAAAGCTGGCCACGCCGGTGGAAAGCGAGATCGCGCCACCGCCAGTCAGCGTTCCGGCGCCGGTAAGCGCCAGAGAAACGCTGCCTGCGGCGGCCGGGAAGGCGTTGCCGCTTTCATTGAGCGTTACAGAGATCGGGAAATTGGCGCCCTCGGTTACGCTCGCGGACGGTTCGGTGCTGAAGCTCAACGAGTAATTGGTTTGTACGGCGCCCGCGTCGACGCACGGCGTGCTGGCATAGCCCGTATAGGTTGAGTTGGTGTTGGGGTAGCCCGTTCCACGCTGGTCGGTAGTGAGCGGGATTCCGTTTTCATCCTGCCAGAAAGGCCCGGTCAGATTCATGCCTGCGCATATGGCCACACTGCCCGGCAAGGGAATCATGGTCTGGGTTGGACCGCCGTAGTTCCCGAGAGGGGCCAGGGCGATGACCGGCGCGATGGTCGCGGGATTGTTGTAATAACCAACGACATTGCCGCCATTGTTTCCATTGACCAGGTTAAACGTGGTGCCGCCGCTGACATCGTCGATGTCGTCCCAGTCGTTCACGAGCGTTGACGTTCCGTCCCAATTGCCGCTGACGATGCTGTTGGAGAGCGTCATCTGGGATCGGTTGCCGATGCCGCCCGAGTCGTTTGCCGCGAAGTTCCCGGTGATTGTGCTGTTGGTGATGGTGATGGCGCCGGCCGGTGAACCCTGGTTGGAGTTGGCGATCGCGCCGCCGCTGTTGCCGGCGAAATTGCCGGTCAGTGTGCTGTCGATGAGCGTCAGGCTGTCGGCGTTGAAAATGACGCCGCCATTATTCGAGGCGCTGTTATCGGTGAAGGTGCTGCCAAGAATGACGGCCAGCCCCTGGTTCATCATGACGCCGCCCACCGGCGCCGAATTGCCGCTGAATGTGCAGTCGATGAGAGACAGCGCGTACCCGTTAAAGAGCGCGCCTCCGGCGTGGAGCCCTGTGTTGTTGCTGAATACGCTGTTACTAACGGTTAAGACGCCGTTGTCTTCGATGGCGCCGCCGGCGTGGGAAGAATACCCATCGGCGATCGTCAGGTTGGCAATCGACGCGTACACAGTGTTCAGGGATTTGTCCACCGAGAAAACCGTATATGTGCCGGCGCCATCGACCGTTACAACCGGAGTGAGGACGCCGTTAACCACGACCGGCGCGGGTCCGGTAATGGTGGTGTATGACGGAATATCGAGCCCACTGGTGAGAGTGATGACGTTAGCAGCGGGGTTGGAGGTAAGGTTCGCCGCCGTGAACACGGTGGGGTCGAATCCAATCGCTCCACTGCCAGTCTCTCGCGCTGCTTCCAGCGCATCGCGCAACGAGCAGCTTCCACTCCCGTTGCAGTTTGCGGCATTACCGCTCAGATCGTCCCGATTTGTGTTTACGGTGTAAACGGTAATCGGGATGTTGGTCAGGCTGAAACTCGCCGGCGTCACACCAGGAACGCTGGCCGTCACCGTGTAAGGGCCGCCGGTTGTTTCATTGGCCCTGGCGGTTACCGATGCGATTCCGTTCGACCCGGTTATCGCGCTTGCGTCGGAGAGCTGCGCACTCGCGCCCGAACCGGGGGCGGCAAAGTCCACGGTTACGCCCGGCAATGGGGTATTATTTGCATCCATAACCTCGACCGCTAACGGTTGGGCGAAGCCGGCGCCAGTGGCGGTGGTCTGGGTTGCGCCGGAGATGATCACCATTTGCGCCGGGGGTCCCGCAATCAACAATGTGTAGGCCTGGTTCCCGGTGAACGGGCCGCCATCGGACGGACTGCTGCTGTCGGTCGCGGTAACCGTGAAGCTAGAGTTGCCGAAAACAGACGGTGTTCCCGTGAGGACACCGGTTGAGCTATTCAGAGTCAGGCCGCTGGGCAGGGCACCGCTCGAAATCGTGTAGGTGTAGGGCGAAGTTCCTCCGCTGGCCCCGAAGGTCTGGCTGTACGCGGTTCCCTCCGCGCCTCCGGGCAAACCCGAGCTGGAGGGCGAAACAGTGATCGTGATCTCTGGCGCCACCGATGTTCCGCTCAGCGCGATGATCTGCGTGGCGCTGGGTGTGGCACCGGAGTTGTCGGCCACAGAGAACGGTTCGTTCATCGACGCGTTGACCGAGAGCGGCGCGAATTCGAAGCTCAGGTTGCAATTGGCTCCGGGCGCAAGCGAGGGGCCCGTCGTGCAATCGCTTCCCAAACCGGTTTCTTGCGGAAAATCCGCAGCCGGGCTGAAGGAGGACGCAGTCAGCGGGGCATTGCCAATGTTGTTGAGCGCCAAGGAAAATTCGCCGTCGGTGGAGTCGGTTGTATCGACGGTGGTCGGATTGGGAAAGGCGATGGCACCGGCGCTGACATTCACCTCGCGGATGACGCTGCTGTTGGCATCGGCAATGTAGAGATTGCCCGCGCCATCGAGAGCGATACCGGTGGCGCCCATCTCGGCGAGGGTGGCGGGACCCGTGTATAAGTTGCCTCCTCCCCCTGCATTGGGATCGCCCGCGATTTGCGATATATTTCCGGTGGCTTGGGAGACTTCAAGCACGCCGAAGTCGACGATATAAAGATCGCCCGCGGCGTCAACACCCACGCCCGAAGGGCTGTACAGTGACGCGTCTGTGGCGGCGCCACCCAGGCCGCCGATCCCGGCGGCGCCATTGCCGGCCACCGTCGAAATATTTCCCGTGGCCGAGACTTCGCGTATCACGTTATTGCCGCTATCGGCGATGTAGAGATTGCCCGCGGCATCGAGAGCGAGTCCTTGAGGCAGTTGGAGCTGCGCTGCCGTGGCAGGGGAGCCGTCGCCGCTGTAGCCGGCGCCCAACGAATCATTGCCAGCCACCGTGAGGATGATGCCCGAACTGGCAGATACCTCACGCACCAGATTATTGTGGTAATCGCTAATATAGAGATTGCCCGCGCCATCGACAGCCAAGCCATATGGAAAATTCAACTGCGCGCTGGTGGCGGGAATGCCGTCACCGTTGTATCCGGCGCCCAAGGGCTGATTGCCGGCCACGGTTGAAATCTTGCCTGTGAGCGCAGAGACCATCCGCACCACGCTGTTTTGGTAGTCGGCAATGTAGAGATTGCCGGCTCCATCGACGGCCACAGCTGTGGGTCCGTCCAACTCTACCGCAGGGTCGGTGGCGCTCAATCCGTCGCCGCCATAGCCGCGTGTCCCGTTGCCGGCCACGGTATACATATCTCCGGCCGTGTAGCTGCCATTGGTCACTGCCGCAACCATGCGGATTACATTGTTTTCGTAGTCGGCGATGTAGAGATTGCCGGCTCCGTCGAAGGCGATGCCATAGGGCATATTAAGCTGCGCACTGGCCGCCGGACCGCCGTCCCCGCCGTAGCTCCCATAACCGGCGTAGTTGCTGGAGCCGACGCCGGCTACCGTGGAGATGATTCCCGGCGACAATGCCGCCAGCGGCGCCTGGCCGACACCGCTGATAAACTGCGTGCCCAGCAGGTTGCCGCTCACGTCGAATAACTCCACCGCGCCCATGCGCACCCCCGGCGCCTGGGGATTGAAGTTCACCGACACCGTGCAGCTTTGGCCGGTCGCGTACATATTCTGGGAGCAGGTATCGCCTGAACTGCTCTTGCTGAAATCGAGTGTTGCGGCACCCTGGGTAAGCACCTGAACGCTGTCCACGGTACAGGCCGTTTGGCAAAGCGTGTTATTGGTGACGATCACGGTTACGGCGGTTGCAGGTGGAGTGGAGGGGTTCACCGGGGTCAACGCAGCATTCACCATCAGCGACTTGCTGTTGTCGGTGCTGGCGGCAAAGTCGATGCCTCCGCTGTAGACCGCGCTGATCGTGTACGATCCCAGCGGCGTGAACCCTGGAAGTGTGTAGCTGGTGCTGGCGATGCCGTTCACCACCGGGATCGCACTGGTTGAAACACCGACTGGAGTGCCCTGGGTGAAACTTGAAAGACCGATGTTGAGTCCACCGCTATAGATCGAGAAGGTGACCGTGCCCTCGTTTACAGAGCTGGTGCTGGATACGGTTGCGGTCAACGTTATGGCCTGATTGCTGCTACTGTACGTGGCTGAGCCGCTTGAGGCAGCGATCGTGGTTGCCGCGGCGACAGGGATGGGATTCGTTCCCGTGCCATTTAGCCAGATGGTCTGGTTGCTTCCGGGCGAGTTGAGCGCGTTGTCGAGGATGGTAAAACCCTCGCCTAAAAACGATCCTGCCCAAAGCGGTTGAAATTCGACGCTCAGATTGCAGCTTGCCCCGGCACCTACGCTTCCGCTGCTGGCGCAGTCGGGAATGGTTTGGTTGCCGGTTGTCTGGCTAAAGGAGTTTGAAATGTTAAAGCCGCTAAAGTCGAGTTCCGCATTGCCGTCGTTGGCGACGGTGACCGATTGCGTGCTGGACGAGCCTGCCAGCGCGGTGAAAGTGAGGGTCGGAGCATCGGCGAAGTCCAGCTTTTCAACCGCGCCATCTGTTGTGCTGCCGAAGTAAACATTCCCCAGGCCGTCGAGCGCAATGCTTTGAGGAGAATTCGCGACCGCGCCCAGCGAGTCAATCGTGGAGTAGCCACCCGCGACGGGAAGCTCGAGGATTCCCAGGTTGTTATCCGCGATATAAACGTTCCCGCTGGCGTCCACGGCCACTCCCAAGGTGTCGGAGAGGTTGGAGTTCAGCGTATTTACTGTGCCGTAGCCGCCTGCGATGGCCGGGATCTCGAAGACACTGGTGCCGGCGCCGACAAAGAAGACGTTTCCGCTGCCGTCGACCGCCAGGTTGTAGGCCATGCAACTGCACAATTTTTGGACTGTGGAGTAGTTGCCCGCTGCCAGAATCTCGTCGACGGCGTTGTTGTTGCTGTCGGCGACGAAGACGTTGCCGCTTCCGTCCACCGCGACGCCCATGGGGCTCGAAAAACCGCTGCCCAGGGACTTCACAGTGGCATAGCCGCCTGCGGCCGGAATCTCGTAAATCACCGAGACGCTTGGTCCGCTATCTGCGACATAGACGTTGTCCGCTCCGTCCAGTGCAATGCCCAGGGGCGAGCTGAATTTGAAACTGCCCCCCAGAGGCGTGGATGAATAGCCGCCAGAGAAAAGCGCCTCATTCACTGTCTGGTTGCTCACATCGACATAGAAGATGTTGCCGCTGGCGTCAATCACCGCATCGCGAGGCTGAGGCGAGCTGACCATCGTAATTGGGGATTGGCTGCCGGAGGGAAACGTCACCTGCGGCCCTGTCCCTGCGCCATAAAGGTAGGTTGTCAGAAGCGGATTTCCTGAGCCGTCGGTAAAGGCCACGGCGCCGGTTCTTTGGCCTGGATGCAAAGGCCCAAAGGAAGCGGCTACAGCGCAACTAACCGGGCTGGCAGTCTGATTCGAGGAGCAAGTCGAAGCTCCGGCGCTGAAGTCCAGACCGGCTGCATTCTGCGTTGCCACCTGGACCGGGCCAAGCGTGACGCCGGCGCCGATGGTGTATTGCAGGCTCAGATTTGCGGCGGAGTTCATGTTTACCGGGCCAAAGTTCACGCTCGAGGTCATGATCTCGTCGACTACGTTGTTGTTTACATCCGAGGCAAAAAGATTGCCGGTAGGTCCTACCGCCAAGGTCAAAGGCTCTGGGGTATTTTGATCGGTCAGAGTAAACGCGGGCAGGACCGCTGTGTAGCCGTCGGAAGGCGTCAGCTCTTCAATGGTGCTATTGCCGTAGTCGGCAACGAACAGATCGCCCGCCATGTCCAAAGCCAGATTGCCCGGACCGGGTGCCGGGAAGACATAACTGCCACCAATCTGGGCTACCGTATCGTAAGGATTGGCGACGGTGCTGATCTCCCACAGCCCGAAGTGGCCTGCGTGCCGATCGCTGACGAAAACATCGCCGCTGCCGTCTACCGCTACGCCCCAGGGTTCTATGAAGTCGCTGGTGGTGATTTTTGTAGCCGTAGAGAGGTCGCCCGCGGAGATCTTATAAACTGCGCCGTTCGTACTGTCGCCGCCATCCGCAACAAAGACGTTACCGCTCGCATCCACCGCGATGGCCGCAGTCCAATCCCAGAAATGGTTGGTGCCGATGGCGGTGGCCGTATTGCTGTAGCCCGAGCCGGAGCTGTAGGCGATTTCATACACCGTGCCCCCGCTGCTGCCGGCGTTGGCTACATAGAGGTTTTCGCTGGAATCGACTGCGATGGCCTCCGGGAAGTAGAACGAAGTGCCGGTCGCTATCGGGATGGGAGCGCCGTAGCTGCCACCGATCAGGGGGATCTCGCAAATAGATCCCACTGTAAAACCCGAGGCAACAAAGAGATTGCCCTGGGCGTCCTCGGCCACTCCCAGTGGTGCGCCGTAGGTGCCTGCCGCCGTGTTCAGCGCGATCTGCGCCCCGTTGAAAGTTATCCCCTGCGCGCCTGCGGGAATGCCGCACGCCAATCCAATCGCCAGTGCCAACATGGCTGCGATGCGCGTTGAAGACTTGATTGAATTGGAATTGAGCGCGAAGAATGAGCGGATAGAACAGTTTGTATTGATCACGGTGGCCAATCTCTCCTCAGGGAACCTAAACCGCGCGAAGCGGTCTAGGGCCCGAAGGCGGCGATCGTCCAGCGCAGGTTTATGGGTTTCTGTTGGCCATTATCGTTACGGTATCGGAGGATATGTTGTATTTGCGCGCTTGAATCACACGAGCTTTCCTGAAGCGGAACAAAACTGGAATGCAACAAAAAACGGGAATCAGCCTAACCCCCAAAGATCGAGTCCTCGCGCGGATATCCCTAACAGTATCGATGGATAATTCGGGGCAGTTGCGCGGAGGTGGAATGCCTGGCTCCGGCGACCTACAAGATATGGAGTGAGCGGGCCGCCTAAAAAACCCAGTTGTGCCAATTGCCGGGCCAAAACAATACGCCGGCTCTGAGCGGCCGAACTGCGGGTCAGTGCGTGCTCGACGGAGCCGATGACCCGTCGGACCAGTTGTTGACCCAGACCATCAATATTGTGGCCCGTTCTTCGGGGTCGGGTCCAGCCATAATCGGCGAGCCGGGCATGTCGGCTCCCCAGCTTTTCGCCGCGTCGCCCGAAACAAAGAACATGAGATGCGGATGCCAGGACTTGCCGATGTCGTTCAGGTACTGCTGCTTCGACATCATGTAGCACATCGCGCCGGACGCGAGTGTGGGGAGTGCCTTGTTGTCGAATGCGTCGCGGGTCGCGTTGAGAATCTCGGACTTCGATTTTCCTGCCAGCACGAGTTTGGTTTTCATCAGAAAAATGGGCACAAAGGTTTTGGCGGCCGCGGGATTGAAGCAAATGGGAGCGCGGACGTTGGGATTCCAAAACTCGGGTTCGGTGGTCGCGGCGCCCCATGCTCGTTCCACAACGCAGAGAAAGCCATTGCTACCTTTTACCGCTGTCGTATAGCCGTTCCGGCCGAGAACCATCACTTCAGCCTGATCCGAAATGGATGCTGGAGCAGCGGTGCGAGCCAGCGCAATTTCCGAGCTCTCATCGGGCATCAAATACTGATCGATAGGGGCCATGGCCGGGTAGGCCGCTTTGTCCGTCTGCGCTCGTGCCTGAAAAGGCGAGCTGGACGAGAAGGTCTGGGCAAGGAATGCCAGAACGACGATGCCGATGTGATGTTTCCGCATTTGAGCCTCCGAATGTAGATATTGACTGTCTACAGCAACGGATGGCACCAAGGTTACTGAAATGTTTGGCTCAGGCTCATGGGGTCGAGTCCGGAGAGAAATCTTCGCGCCTCGGCGGTGAGATTGCTTTCGATGGTGGCTGGCGGTTCATTGGAATGGATCCGGTCGATGCGAATCATGAAGGGAACGGGATGCACTGCGCCGGCAAATTCGTTGAGCTGCGGCTTGAGGACGAAAAAGCTGAAATGACCTTTTGAGGAGACGCGCTGCGACTGGGAGCAGGAGTCGGGAGTGCAGGCGAGGCTGACGACGATGCTGTCTGTGACGCCGTCGTTGTAAAAGCCGGTGCTCAGGTCGGCGGAGTGTCCTTGCGCGGTAACAAAGGGCAGAGAGTCGACCCGCTGGGGCTGAAGGCCGCGCGCCAGCCAACATGAATTTGCATCGTGAAAATAGACGAACGGCGCAACCCAGACGGCGAGGATGACCTCGTCTGAGTTGGGGGCGGAGTAGGCGCCGCTTTCAACGAGCGTTTGTCCGCCGGACTGTTCGTACCAGGTACGCGAAAGCGCGAAGCTTCCAATTTGTTTGGGGAAGGGCGCAAGGGACGCGGCGGATGGTTGAGTGGAGCGCTGTGTGTCGGGCCGCGATCGAAGCGCCGAAGAGGGCAGCGCGAGTACCACGATAAGCGCGGCGGCGAAGGCGGCGCAGCGAAGGAAAAGATTCGAAGTGGACGGCACGGCAATTTCGGCGCGGAATTGCGGTGTTCGGGTGCGCAGCGCTGAACCTGTGATCGAAGCCGAGGAACCGGGTTCTTCTCCTGGCAGGCTCGCGAGCCAAACAAAAATCAGGATGGCGAGAAGAAACAAGCAGCTGCCGATTACATAGTCGGCCTGTTTGGCGATACCTTCGAGCGCGGGATGGCCAAGCGCGATGCGGTAATAAATGACAAGAACGCAGAGGCGGATGAAGTTGAAGAGGTATCCCAGCAAGACGCCGCCGACGACATAAGCCGCCCAGCGGCGCAAACTCACGCGCTTGAGATAGCCGAGGATGAGCGCCAGATATCCCAGAGTCACCGCGCCTCGAATGCCGTCGCAGCCGGGAGCGATAAACATGCCGAAATCGGGCGAGAACATGAGGCGGAGCTGCGGCGTGGTGGGCGCAAAATGGATCAGCGTGGCGAAGTCTCGCGCGACGCGGGCGGAGATGTTTTGCAGAGGAATATCGATCATGCTGCTGGTGAGCACAGGCACCGGTTGCGAAAGCAATAAGAGCGCGAGAGGAAACCAGGCCTCGCGCCAAACGCGCTTCCCGGCGAACAGGAGGACCACGCCGCTGCCGTAGAGATAGACAGGCAAAGTGAGCGGGATCAGGGAGACGAGCGCTCCACCGGCAGTGAAGAAGAGCTCGGCATTCTGGTGAAGAATACCGGTGAAAAATGCAGCTCCGATGAGAAGCAAGCCCCACCAGCTTCCGCGCATCTCGAAGCCATTTTGCCGCCAAACGCGAAGAGTGAAAAAAATGCTCACCGGCGGAATGAGCATGCCAATGGAGCGCAGCGGATCGGTGGTCCAGCAGCGCCAGAGTAGGATGAGCTCGCGCTCAATGCCGAGGCAGCCTGTCGCGGCGAGGACGATGACTGCGCTCCACACCGCGAATGACGGCGTCTGCGACCGGCGAGAAATAACGTCCGGTTCGATTTGCGGGGTTGCAAGCGCCAACTCTTCGGCCATGAAAACCGCCAGTCCCTCGTTGGATATCATCGCATCTCGATTCACGCTCGTATAGGTCGATGGGCGCTAAGGAGTTTGCGGAGGGCCGGCGAGAGGGGTTTTGACCGGCACTGCGACACCGATGAATTCGGTGAGGGTGTTTTTGCCGGCATTCGAAACCCAGAGATTTCCGCTCGCGTCGATGGCCAGTCCGTAGGGATCGAGGAGTGAAGCGTCTGTGCCGAACCCGCTGGAGGGGGAAAGGAAACTGCCAGACTTCGCGCTCGACGCGCCGCTAATCTCCGCCAGCGAGTTGCCCTGAAAGTTGGCGACCCAGACCATTCCCGCTCCATCGACTGCGATTCCCTGCGGACGCACGACGCCGCCCCCAGTTGCAGCGTCAAGCTCGAGCGTTCCGCAGGTATTCACTTCACTGATGCTGTTGCCGTAGTAATTCGCGATCCAAATGTTGTTCTTCTGGTCCGCGGCTACGCCCGATGCTCCATTGCAGTCGCAGTCGTAACTGGTGACCATTGAGCCGTCTTCGGAGATTTCTGTCACGGGAAGCAGGCCGCCCTGATTGACGACCCAGGCGTTGTGGCCAGCGTCAACGGCCAGCGCGACGGGGAAGGCAAGTGAAGTGCCGCCCCAACCTGTGGAGCTCGAAATGGCCGAGCCGGAACCGGACAGCAGCGTGACTTTGGAGTCGCCGTAATCGGCGAACCACATGTTGCCGTTAGGGTCGGCCGCGACGCCGATGGGAAAGTAGATGCCACCGCTAGTGATTCCGGATTCGATGGCCTGGCCGGAGGAATCCAGTTCGGTCACATCGCCGTTGCCACTGTTCGAAGTGGTTTGCTCATTGGCGATCCAGACATTGCCATGAACATCGAGCGCCATGCCATAGGACTCGTTGATTCCGGAGCCCGTGATTCCGGCGGGAAAGATTGCAGCGCCGGACGGAGAAAACTCCGACACAGCGTTGAAGTAGCTGGAGGCCCAGACATCGCCAGTTGCGTCGACTGCTACCGATGCCGGCGAGTCCATGCCTCCGCCGGAGACGGTCGAATGCAGCATCCAGTCAGGAGGCGCGGCAGCGAGAGCCGGAGAGAAGGTTGGATTGGCCGCAGCGAGAGCGTAGATTGCCGGAACATTGTTGGCGGGCGCGCGCGCGATGTTGAGGGCAGCGTCAAGCGTGTTAGCGGGCGCGGCGCTGCCGGATGTTGCCGCGGAAAAAAGCGCGGAGCAGGAACTTGCTGCAGCCGCACCGGTGCACGAGGTGAGCGCATCCGCGAGTGAGTCGAGCTTGGTCGTAGGCACGGCGAGCCCGGAGGGAAGGCCGGCTCCCGGTGAGGTGCCGGTCGTGGTATTCACGAGTTCGTTGGCAGTGGCGAAAGCATTATCGAGGCCCGTGCTGTTGGTGCAACTCGCGCCCACGTTGCCGCCGCCCGACATAAATGAGGCGAGCGCCCAGACCGATGCAGCGGTTGTAACCTCATTGACCGAGAAGGAACTGCCCGAAGCGATGCCGCCGCAGGGGCCGAGAGCGGCCATCAGCCATCGTGCTGAATTCGCGCTGCTCGATATGTCGCCTCCCTTGGAAATTAGATAAACGGGGGTCTGCGCCGAGGGGCAGGCGTACCCGGAAGCGACCGAGAATGAGCCATCGGCTGCAGTCTGCGAAGGCGAGGAAAGCAATGCGGAAGGCGCCGTGCCATTGCCGGAAAAGCCGGCGGCGTAGAGTTGGACCGAGGCCAGGCTGACGGGCTGGTTTGCGGCCATGACCTTGCCAGTGAATGAGACACCTGCGGCCGAAGATCTCGATGGACAGGAAGCGGGTACGGAAGAAGTCACGGCTGGGTTGCACCCGCCGCCTTTGGTGACAGTTCCACCGCAACCGAGAAGTGGGAAAAAACAAAGGGGAGCAAAACAAAGGGCGACCAGATTGGCAGAGACGGGAAGCGAAAGAAGATTGCGGGGAAGGTTCACGGTTGAATTCCCCATCCTACCAATAAGCGGGGCCGTTGAGGGCTAACGTTTGCGGTTGCGCGTGGCCCGCGCGCCGGCAATGAGCGCACCCACGCCACCGACTAATGCCAGCACAATGGTTGGATCTTCGGGAGAGTCGGTGCATCCGGTTTGCGCGCGCAGCGGAAGAACAGCGGCGGTCAGCATCAGGGCCAGGAGAAAGGCGTAACGGCGAGTCATTCGGATCTCCTTCTGTTCATCGACGGGCTGTCTGCGCAAGTCCGGAAATCGCAACTGGGCAATCCCCACCGCAATACCCTCAAGAATACACGGAAAAATGTGGTAGGTGGCTATGACTCTAAAGGGTCATCTGCGCGATAACTGCCTGGTTTCTGCCGAGTTTCCCACAGGTTAGCGGTGGGTGCCCAGGCTGGCGGGTCTACACGGCTGGCCGGCGATCAAAGCTGTCTCGAATAGCGAAAAAGGCGTCTTTCGGGCGGAAATCGCTGTCGAACGGGAGCGCCCGCTGAGGGCGGTTGGGTTGTTTCCGATGGTGGGTTGACCCTTCGTTGAGCCAAGTGAACCGATCGCTAAAATCCCAGGTAAGCACCAGCTTGACTGCCGGATTGACGAGAGCGACGTGGAGACAGTCGGCATAGGTCTTAGCGATGATGGTGTCGCGCTTGGAGGGATCGTTGGTCACGATGTCGTCCTCGTTAACGTCCATTTCCGTGAGATAGACCTCGAGGCCCATCTGGCGGATGGCTTCGATGTAATCGGTCAAGCCTTTGCCGATGGTGTCGGACTGCGCAGCCTTGATGTGACTCTGGATACCAACCGCGTCGATTGGCACTCCGCGCTTCTGCATGCCGTGCAGCAGTTCAAGAATCAGGCGCCTGCGCTCGGCGTTGTTGTCATTGTCGTACTCAATTCCGTAGTCGTTGTAGGAGAGCCTGGCGTGAGGGTCGGCGGCCCGAGCGGTGCGGAAGGCGAGGTCGATGTAATCCGGGCCCATTTGTTCGTACCAGAAAGACTTGCGCAATCCCCCCGGAAGGCCGTCACTGGGAAGGATGGCCTCATTCACCACGTCCCACGATTGCAGGCGGCCGGCGAAATGCTTGCAGACAGTGGTGATGTGGTCGACAAAGAATTGGCGCGTGTTAGGCAGGTTTTGCGGAAGCCGGATCCAGCTGGGAACGGATTGATGCCAGCAAAGCGTGTGGCCGCGCATCAGCATGTGATGATTTTCGGCGAAGGTGAGCAGGAAATCAGGACGTGAAAAGTCGTAGCGGTCGGGCGCGGGACGCAAAGCGACCCACTTTAGCTCATTGGTGGGCACCACAATGCCACATTGTTCGCCGATCAGTTCAGCAAAATCGGGATCGCTCTGGACGTTGTGAATGATGACTGCGGAGCCGAAGACGAGGCCGTGGCGGCGAGCATGAGCCCGAAGGGAGCGCGAACCGGAGACGTCGTGAAACGAGGCCGGCATAACCGCGGGAATCGCCGCGTGATTTGCGCAACCAGCCAGCAGCGAAGCGGCCGATCCGGCCGCGCCAATTGTCGCAGCGGCCCGGGCGCCCTGTGCGATGAATTCTCGCCGTGATTGCATTGGATTCGTGCTCCTTTCAGCGGCCCTGAAGAAAATTGCCAGCTCGCCAGTTACCTTGGGTCAGTTGGGGTCACCAGGGATTGGGGCCCAGCGGCCGATAGTGGACCCAGTCGAAATCGACAGCTCCGGGTTGGGTGGATTGCGTTGTGTATGCAAAGAGAGCCGGACGTGAGCCTTTCCACCAGCTGAAGTGGATCGGAGTGGGCGCACCGAGCTGGTGAAACGTTACGCCGTCATCAAGGCTATACGAATATACCGCTTGATCGCCGTCAACCTGCACGCGAAGCTGAATCAATTGCCCGGAAAGCGCTGGTCCGTCGGTGTGATCGTGCTGGTGGAAAAAATTCAAGTGCCTCTGACCATCAGACTGTACAACCTCAAGCCCGCTGGCGGAGTATTCAAACATCGCGAGACCGGCGTGAACGCCTGCCTTCATGTCCGTGAGATCGATGCGGACGGTGAACTCGAAGGCGTTATCCTGCATGGACTGCGTAAGCGTGTTGCGCGCGGAAAGCAAGCCGTCTGCGGGCATCGGAATGAGGCGAAGGTAACCCGGCCGGGCGCTCAAGGACCAATGTTCGTTGTCGGGATTGTGATTCCACTCCCATTGAGGCCCGAGTGCGGCATCGCTGAAGTCATCCGAAGTTTGCGGCCGAAGCTTTGAAGGTATTCGAGGATCGCCCGGGATTGGACCGGAGGAAACAGGCTGGCCCGTGGGCGCGCCGTCCGGATCTGCGCCGATGACCGGCCAGTCATTGCGCCAACTGACAGGTTCCAAATGCACGATGCGGCCGTGCGCGCCATCGGCCTGGAAGTGAACAAACCATCCTTCGCCGTTGGGAGTCTCCACGTAGCCTCCCTGATGTGGGCCATTGATATTGGTTGAACCCTGAGTGAGCACCACGCGGTGCTCGTAGGGGCCATAGATTTGCCGCGAGCGCAACACGGCTTGAGAGCCCCCGCCGACGCCGCCAATGGGAGCAAAGATGTAATAGTACCCATTGCGCTTGTAGAGTTTGGGACCTTCGAGAACCGGCAGGTGCTCCGGATCCTGAACGATGATCTTTCCTTCGTCGAGCACGTGCTTGCCATCGGAGGACATGCGGTGCAGAATCAGCGGGCCGGCTCCAGTCATGGAGTGAATCAAGTAGGCGGTTCCATCGTCATCCCAGAAAGGACATGGATCCTCGAGACCGGGTCCTGCAATTACGACTTCAGGTTCGCTCCATGGTCCCGTAATTTTTTCCGCAGTGCTTACGTAAATTCCTTCGCTTGGGGTAGGGAAGTAAACATAAAAGCGCCCATCATGCTTTCGGATGGATGGCGCCCAGACTCCTTTGCCGTAACGATTGCCGCCAATCATGCTGTAGCGAGGGTCCATGTCCAGGCGGTCGACGACGTGACCAATGATGGTCCAATGGACAAGATCAGTCGATTGAAGAATGGGAATGCCGGGCACGAAGTGAAAGGTAGAAGCGACGAGATAGTAATTCAGGCCGTCACGGATGACGTCGGGATCGGAATAGTCGGCGAAGAGGATGGGGTTGCGGTAGACGGCCTTCCATCCCAACGAGGAAGACCGGTCACCACCACCCCAGGAAGCAGAGCCCGCTTCCTGGGAGCCCCGATCGTTGGGGACCCCGGCCTGCGCTCTGGGGCGCAGGGTCTGCGTTCGAGCAGTCGCGAAGGCTGCCGCCAGGTAGAGGCCTAGCAGGAATTTTGGCAACGGAGTCTCGGTGAGAATTCCTGTTTTTTGAGTCATCGAGTGGCCTTCACGTGCGCCGAGTTTGTATTTTGAGATAAAAACAGCCTTCGGCTGCCGCGGCACTCGGCACTCGACTATCCATCGATTGCTGGATCAATTGAATGGGGAGCGCCGCGCTGAGCCGCACTCCCCGATCAAGTTAGAACAGCAGTTTCAGCGAAAACTGCGCAATGCGCGGATCGTTTTGCGGCTGTGTGCTGGTCCACAGTTGAGGACTGGTGCTTGTAATTCTGCCGAACGAACCGCCCAATGTCGTGCCAGGGTCGCCCAGGTTGGGGTGGTTCAGCACGTTGAAATACTCGGCGCGGAATTGCAATCCCACCCGCTCGGTGAACGGGAAATCGCGGGCGGCGCTGACGTCCCAATCCGCGTAGCCCGGGCCCCTGAAGGAACCCTTTTTAACGTTCCCGAAGGTGCCGGCAGGATTGACTGAAAAGACAGATGGAGATGAGTTCAGGTAGCTTTTGCACTTCGCGGGTCCGCCAACGCATGCCGAACCGCCGTACGCGCCGCTCCCGCTATACACGGCACGGTCGCGGTTCTGAAGGGAACCGGAGTTATTGGCGGCACTGGAAAAGATCGTCAATGGGTCGCCGGTGCGGAACTGTACCAGGCCGGTAGTCTCAAACCCGTTGACCAGATAACGCAGGGCGCCGGGAGCGTCTTGCATGATCTTCGGCTCGGTGTACACGTACGACGCCGCGATGACGTTAGTATGATCGAATTCCGTTGGTCCGTAGTCGAGTCGCTTGAAGTTTGGCATGGTGATCGGGAGGGCGAAGGAGTTTTGCGCGCCGATCGATGTTGCTGCTTGGTTCCATGGCATGTTATCGAGCGCTTTGCTCCACGTGTAGTTGAAGAGCATGGTCAAGCCATATTTGGCGCGCTGCTCGGCCGAGACTTGCAAGGAGTTGAAGTTGGTGTTGCCGCCGGTGTTGGCCGCAGTGATGTATTTCGGATAGCAACTATTGGTGGCCGTGCAGGCGGGATAATTATAAAAGGTCAGAGCCGTTGAACCCAGCGAAACGGGAGGATTGAGTTCGAGGTCCTGCCATTGGTGCCGGCTCACTTCACCTACGTATGCTGTCCGCAATAAGAGGCTTGAAGTCAGTTGCTGTTCCACGGCAAGGTTAAAGGCGACTGTGCGCGGATCCTGGAAGCCTCTATACGGGTCGTAGGTCAGCCAGTTATTCGACGAGGAGATGGGATACGTGTTGGGCGGGACCTGCGGCGCAGGAAAGGGATTTGTGACCCCAGCGGTGCCGTAGGGGTTATACCAGCTCATGTTGATGTCGTTGGCCGGAGTTGTGGCCGAGAAGGTGGATGAAAGCGCGACCGATTCAAGGAACGGCTCGCCATTCGAGTAGATGTTGAAAAGCGTGCTGTTGATGCGGCTGTCAAAGAACAGGCCTGCGCCGCCGCGTATTGACGTCTTGCCGTTGCCGAAGACGTCATAAGCAAATCCCAGCCGGGGCATCCAGTGGTTGTAATTAGAGGCAACTCCGCGCGGATTAAACCCGGGATCGCCGGCGAACTCCATCCCTGCGGGCGCCAGCGGATATTTGGTGGAGTGGGTGTCCGATGCCCAGAGCGTGGGCGAAAAACTTCCCATTCGCCCATCTCTCTCTCTCCATGCCACGAACGGCTCCCAGCGGACGCCGTAGTTGAGAGTGAGATTACGCGTGAACTTCCAGCTGTCCTGAACGTAGGCTCCCTGGAATGTGCCGCGAGGCCTGAAGATCTGGCCGGTGCCCTGGTTCATTTGAAAGAGATATCCAAAAAGGAAGCTGGCCATGGCGTCGCTGGTGCCGGTGGAGCTGAAGTTGAACTGGCCCGGAAGCGTGTTGAGGTTGTTGACGTCGATCTTCGACAATTCGTCGTGGTAGCCGGCATCGATATTGTGTTTTCCCATCAGGAAGTGGATATCGTCGGTGAGTGTGTAGTTCGCTCTCCTGAAGGTCGCCTGCGCGAGGGTGGTGATTTCGAAGTACCCCCCCTCGACGTAGATCTGATTGATCTGCTTGGGCGTCGGGTTGAAGAAATTGGCCGAGTCGACACCCAGATCCAGAACATCGATGCCGTTGCCGGCCGGCCCGCGGAAGTCGTTCTGGATTTGATAGCTGACGACGAGGTTGTTGACGATGTGATCGTTAAAGGTGTGCGTCTCATTGATGAGTGAGTTGTAGTAATGGTTCGTAGCTTCGTCGTTCAAGCTCAACAGGTTCGTGAGGTTTTCCACGCCCTGCAGGATGAACGCGTCGGAGAAGTACCGCTCAGTCAACTTGTCTTTCGCGCCCAACTCCTGGTCCGCGCGCGCCGTGATCTCCGCCAGGTCGAAATTGTCCGGAATCGCGAACGGGGGCGGGGTGCCTGTTGCGGTCAACGACGGTACGTACTTCAGGAAATTCGCAGTTACCGGGCTCAAGGCTCCGGGCTTCCAAGTGTGGGAAGTAGCGTAAGGCGATTGGTTGGGGCACGACGCATCCGCAATCATGTAGGTGGTTCCGTTCGGATCGAACGGATTGCTGACGCAATCGGTGAAAACCAGGTTATTTGTGCCCGGCGCTCCGCCTGACGCGTTTGCGCCCGCCTGGGAGATTGTCGGCAAAAGGATCGTGTTGGACCCGGCCGTCGAGGACTCATGATTGATGGTTCGCTGGTAGCCAAAGAACCCGAAGGACTTGTGATCCTGGAACAGATGGGGAATCTCCAGCGGTCCACCAATCGCCCCGCCAAACTGGTTGCGGTGGAGCGGATCGACAGTGGTGGCAAAAGCGTTGGCGGCGTTGAAGGCCCGGTTGCGGACATATTCAAACGCGTCGCCATGATATTGGTTGGTGCCGTGCTTGGTGATGATGTTGACCACTCCACCCGCGTTCTGTCCGTACTCGGCGTTATAGTTGCTGGTCTCGACGCTGAACTCCTGAATCGCATCGGGCATGGGAAAAGGCTCGTTCACGTTGGTGTACTCGTCGACGTTATTGCCGCCGTCGAGCATGTAGTTGGTTTGCCCGACGAATGTGCCGTTGGTCGCGATGGTGATGGCGTCGGGGAATGTCTTGGTGTTTCCCTGATCCGCCTGCCCGTTTGGCGCAATGGTAATCCCGGCCACTTCTTCAGTGAGGGCTGCTGCGTTGCGCCCATTCAAGGGTAGCGATCCCACCGATGCTGCGCCGATCACCTGCTGTTGCGTTCCTGTCGTCACGTCCACCTGTGCGGTGTCGGCGCTGACGGTCACAGTTTCCGAAGTTCGGCCGGGTTTCAGCGTAATGTTCTCAGTCACCGCGTTGTCGGCGCGCAACACAACGCCCTTTTCCGTGTACGCCTCAAATCCCGCGCGCGTGGCGGTAATGTTGTAGGTTGACGGCGGAAGAATGGGGAAGACAAAATTTCCCTGGCCACCCGTTGTGGTCGTCGAAGAAATTCCTGTGCCAACCTGAACTGCGGTCACCTCGGCATTCGGGACCACCGCTCCGCTGGCGTCTGTCACCGTGCCGTTGATGCTCCCAAACCCTTGTGCAGATAACCGGCCTGGAACGCAAACGCATAGCGCGAAAACGGCGACAAAACAACCGATCCACTTGGGAAAAGCCCTCATATAGCCTCCTGAACTGTTGCTTTTGCGGGTGAAAACCATGGTTTCGTGTCCGGAGCAGACGCCAGCGGGCGCACGAAAATACGAGCAGCGAAGTTTGTATTGAAATAGATTGACAGTTGATGAGACAGATACCGTCCCTGACCGTCAGAGACTGGAGCGATCTGTATTATTTTCTTTTGTTTATCTCAGTCGAAATACGCATGCTGGCGTCCAGCGGAAGACGACTTTATTCGGCCGATGCGGCGAGGACCCTGGGAGGGCCGGGGGTTCCGTCGGTGACGGTTGTGCCCAAAACCACCTGCAGATTCGGCTCATTTCCGTTCAGGCGTTTATCTCTTGAAATGGCCTGCATAAGACTTGGATCGGTGAGAAATTCGCCAGCCGTTTCGGTGCCATAGGTATAGAGCCCGCCGATGACAACCACAACATGCCCTGTCTCTGAGTCCCTGATCCGCGAGATCAGTGCGAAGTCCTCCAGCTTGGGACTGTTGGCTCCGGTGATTGGCTCGCGCGGCTGGTTGGTACCCCAGCTCCAACTCCGCGAAGACGGGTTTTTGGCATCGCGAATGTAGATCAGATGATGGTCCGGGTCCATGGCCAGGCTGAAGCGTAACTGGCGAGTCAGACGCAGGCTCCACTCGTTATTGAAGGCGCCGATGAGGACGACTGCGCCGTTGCGGAGGTCGGAGAAGGAACTTTCGTTTCCTCGGCGAATAAGGACCTGCTTGTTTCTGGCCTCGAGCGTGCCAACTACTTTGGCGATGGTGACGGTGTCGGCGAAGGGAACGGTTTCAGATGAATCGGAACTGGGCACCGGAGTGACGGGGCTTCCATTTCCGTCGACATCGGGCAGCGTTGGAGGTCCGTTCGGATGATCGCCCACCACAAGCAGAACCGGTCCCGGCGTATCCAGCACGGGCTTCCAGAACAGGTCTTCTGGATTAGATCGATGCAACCATGTGTATGCGGAGAGCCCGGCGGCAGCGAAGACAACGATTGCAAAAGCCGCGACGTAGGAGTGCTTCCACCAAGCCGCCGGCTTCTTCAACCCTGTTACGGGAACCGGGCCAATCTTGATGTGCGCGGCATGCGTTTCAAATAGCGACTCCGGCTGCTCGGTTTCGATCTCGGATTCGATGTGCCTGTTTTGTCCTGGGAGTGTAAAGCGGGGAACATACGAGCCCTGAATCAGGCCTATGCGCAATTCGGAGCGGTGCTTCTCGTCGACGTAATAGGAGGCCAGTCTTTTGCGAAGCTCCGTGGCCGCAGTGCGCACAATATGATCAAGGTTCGTGTCGTACGATGGGTCTCTGTTAAAAACCTCGACCCCGATGGTGCGTTCCTTAACCTGATCTGCGAACCCGTTAAGGGTCATTTCCACTACGTACTTTAGGAATGCAACTGATCGCTTGCTGGAACGGAAGGCTTCATCGCGAACCAGCAGCTCAAGCTGCGCGCGGATCATTTCCGCGGTCAGTTCCGGCGTGGTACCGTACTGCGCTTGAGCCTCGATCATCGCCCACCCAGTGAGAGCGATTCTAGCATGATCATTCAACAACTTGGCGCTCTACAGCGACCGCTGAATCGCGATCCCGAAGCGTCTGCTAACGCCCTCCAGACGCGATTCGCGTTACTGGTCGACGGTGCTGGAATGATCGAGAATGTGGCCCATTTTCTCCTGCTTGGTTCGCAAGTAGCGCTCGAAGCTTTGCTGGGTTTCGACCTCTGCCGACACGCGCTCGGTGACGGCGATCCCCGCGGCCTCTAATGCGGCAACCTTTTCTGGATTGTTGGTCATCAGGCGGACGCTCGAAACTCCAAGCAGCTTCAACGCCCCCGCCGCAAGATCATAATCGCGGCAATCGGCAGCGAAGCCCAGTTCTTCATTCGCCTGCACTGTATCGCGTCCGCGGTCTTGCAGTTCGTAAGCTTTCAGTTTGGCCATCAGGCCGATGCCGCGGCCTTCCTGCTGCTCGTAGAGCAGAATGCCTGCGCCCTCTTTGGCAATCGCCGACAATGCCATTTCCAGTTGGAGCCGGCAATCGCAACGCAGGGAGCCGAAAACGTCGCCAGTGAGGCACTGTGAGTGGATGCGGACCAAGGGCGGCGCGGAATGAATATCGCCCATAACCAAGGCCACCAGGCCGTCGATGGTCCCGGTAGGCTCGCAGCCCGCCGTTCCAACGCTCGCAGCGCCCTCGAAGCCAAGGATGCGGAAGTTGCCCCAGCGCGTAGGAAAGTTGGCGTCGGCGACCTTTGTCACTCTTTCTAGTGCCATCACTATATTTTACGGCGCTGGCCGCTTTAGGGCGCCGTGGTGCTCGCTATTGATTCGCGATTCACCAGGTTTGTCACGCTTTGCATTTGCTTCAAAGGCTTGGTTATATAGATTCCGTCAGGCGCGGCGCTGTACATTGATCCTGTGACCGACAACATCATTTGGATCACGCTGCTGGTGAAACTGGGCGTGGTTGCCTCAGTGGCCAGTGTGTTGGCGCGCGTGACCACTTTCCGTCGGCTGTTTTTTGCCGACACGCGGAGTCCTCGGCAGACTTTGGCGCTGCTGGCTTTTTTCCTGGTGCCTCTCACTCTCGGAGTTTGGCTCCGGTTTTGGGTCCCCAACTTTCTTGCCGCTGACATTTCGTTTGAAACTGTCATTCTTCTTGGTCTGTTGGTCGGGCCCGGCTGGGCCATGCTCAGTGGCGCGATCTTGTCGGTCCCGGCGGTGCTGCATTACGAATTTCTCGCGCTGCCATTCGACGTCATTCTGGGTCTCGTCGCCGGCATGATTGGACGTTTCGTTGAGAAGGAAGAGATCTGGTCGTTCACGCCGTTTATCGACCTTAGCCTTTACCGGTGGGTCCGGCGCAACCTGATCAAGCCGCGCATCGACCGCCAGTTTCTGTTGCTGGTCTTGATCGCGGTGATGGAGATGACCCGCGACTGGATCGCGCACGCATTCCCTCATCGTCTGTTTGCGCTGTTGGCAAGCAATCTATGGCTGCAGGCGCTGGTCTGGCTGTGCGCGCCGATCTCGGTTGGTGTGGCGATCAAGGTGTGGAATGCCCTGCGCGTCGAAATGTCGCTCGAAGAGCAGAAGCGCCTGGTGCTGGAAGCGCGCCTTGACGCATTGCAACGCCAGATCAATCCTCATTTCCTGTTCAACACGCTCAATTCCATTGCCTCGCTGGTGCGGAACAAACCAGAGTTGGCACGCCAGATGACCGTGAAGCTGGCCAACATTCTGCGCGCGCTGCTCAAGGACCACGACGCCTATGTGCCGCTGCGCGAGGAGTTGAAATTCACTGACGATTATTTGGATATCGAAGTCGTCCGCTTTGGCGCCGACAAACTGCGCGTTGAAAAGGATATCGACCCGCGCACGCTTGAGGTCTTAGTGCCCAGCATTCTTCTGCAGCCGCTCGTCGAGAACAGCATCAAGCATGGACTGGAGCCCCGCATTCACGGCGGGACGGTTACTTTGCGCAGCCGCCTTGAAGGCGACAGGGTCTCGATCGAGGTCTCCGATGATGGCGTAGGCATGACGGGTCGTCCCGAATCCGCGATTCGCCGCACCGGTTCAGGCATCGGCATGAAAAATGTCCAGGAAAGGCTTGAGGTGCTCTATGGCAATCAGGCCAGGTTCAACGTGGTGAGCAATCCGGGCCGTGGGACGCTGGTTTCGATTGAACTGCCGGCAAATCCGAACGGGACGGGGGATTGACGTGGAGGTATTCCGTCGAGCGACGCCCTCTGCCCCCGATTGCGCATTTGATTTATTCTCATTGCATGGTGCGCTTCACTGTGCTGGCCTCGGGCTCCAAAGGCAACAGCACTGTTGTCTCCGCGGGGCGCACGCGCATCCTCGTCGATGCTGGGCTGAGTTGCCGCGAGCTTTTTCGACGCATGAAGCTCGCCGAAGAGGCTCCTGAGACCCTCGACGCCATCGTAATTACCCATGAGCATCAAGACCATGTCAATGGTCTGGCGGTCACGGCGCGCAAACTTGGAATTCCGGTCTACTTTACTGAGGCTACGCATCGCGCCTGGATGCGCTGGTTGACCCCACGCCGCCAAATGACCTACGCACAGTGGTTGGAACAGTGCCGCAAACAGGCGGCGGAGCGCGAAGCTGAGGCGCAGCCGCAAGAAGCCGCGGCCGAAGAAGCGGACTCAGAAGAAGCCGAGGTGGAATGTCAGGCCCTTGGGATCGAGACGCCCGGCTTTGACCGTACCCCTGAAGAAGAAATTGTGGCGATAGACGCGGCCGCGATCGAGGAGACCAACGTTGGTCCACCCTCGATGAAGCAAGACCCAACCTGGCTGCCTGCGGTGGAGTACTTCCGCGCCGGCGAGACCTTCTCCATCGGCGATATCGTCCTGAGCCCATTTACGATTCCACACGATGCGGCCGATCCGGTGGGCTTTGTGTTAAGGTCTGAAGGCATCCGCATGGGATTCGCCACCGACCTCGGCTACATCCCACCCAACGTCAAGGAGCAACTCCGGGATCTCGATCTATTGCTGCTCGAATCCAATCATGACCTGGAAATGCTCAGGGATGGCCCATATCCCTGGTCGGTGAAGCAAAGGGTGCTTTCCCGTGTCGGTCATCTCTCGAACGATGCCACGGCAGAATTCCTTTTGAACGCCTACGATGGCCAGGCGGCCTACGTGATTTTGGCCCATCTTTCTGAAAATAATAATCTTCCTGAGTTGGCCAGAGTCGCGGCGGAGCAGGCGCTGCTGGGCCGCGCCAGCCTGCTTGCTAACCGCCTGTTACTTGCAGAGCAACACCAGCCACTTTCGGCTATAAGTTTCTAGGTAAATACAGTATTATTAAAGAAGTTACGGCCAAGTAGATCGTCAAACGGGCCGTGAAAAAGCCGGGAAATTGATCGAGTTCTGTTCCTGGCGGGTCTTTTTTCGGGACGTTTCGCATCGATCACCTGAGATCGGGCGTCCAATTGGTAGCTTCACCGTACGAGCGGGTGGAAGCACCGTGGTTGAACTGACTTTCTTTGCAGGGTGACTCCTTATGTCTACACTGGGCAATCACTGTACTGACCGGGTCGTAGGCGCAATCTTGGCAAGCTGGCGCTATGACATTTCCGGGATTTCTCCGGAGATGAGGCGCGATTATGAAAGTCATTTTGCTGAGTGCGCCCGTTGCCGCGCTCGCCTAAAGTTCCACCGCGGGCTTGACGTTACGCTAGCCGCGCTGACCTCGACCGCCGCCCTTTTCTTCCTCTTCGCACTCGCGGTATTCGAACACATCAAGCCGCTGGAGCACGTCGCCTTCAAAGTCCTGGGTCTGGATATCTTCGACATGTACCACATGTTGATTTCCGCAGGCATTGCCGGCTTCTGCTTCTCACTGATCGCTTTGGCATTGGTGTTGATGGCCACGCCTGCGCCGTCCTACCTCGGCGGCATCGCGGCCGAGCGTGCGCGGCTCATCGAACAGCGCGTGGCGGCCATCCGGGCGCTTCGTCCTCGCTAAAGCTTAGGTTCAGCCCTCCCAACGCAAAGGCCTCCCAAATCGGGAGGCCTTTTCGTGTTCGTGAATTCTTCTTATGCCACGCTCGTGGCTACGGCCAAAAGTCGAATTGGTGATTCCGTATAATTGAAGCGAATCACCAACAAAAAAGATTTCAGTTAGGAAAGTGAGTTTCGCATGTATAAGGTCGTTTTAATCCGTCATGGAGAGAGCATTTGGAACAAGGAAAACCTGTTTACCGGCTGGACGGACGTTGATCTGTCTGACAAGGGCAGGGAAGAGGCCACGCGCGCCGGCCTCACATTGAAGGAGCAGGGATATACCTTCGACATTGCGTTCACTTCAGTTTTGAAGCGCGCGATTCGCACCCTCTGGATCACGCTGGATCAGACGGACCAGATGTGGACTCCGGTCAATCGCGACTGGCGGCTGAACGAACGGCACTACGGCGCCCTTCAAGGATTGAACAAAGCCGAGACCGCAGCAAAGTACGGCGAGGATCAGGTAAAAATCTGGCGCCGCAGTTACGATATCCGCCCGCCGGCGCTCGAAGAGAGCGACCCGCGCTATCCGGGTAAAGATCCGCGCTATCACAGCCTGACCAAGCAACAGCTTCCTCTGACCGAATGCCTCAAAGATACGGTCGAGCGTTTTCTGCCATGCTGGCACGAAGCGATCGCGCCCGCCATCAAGTCAGGAAAGAAAGTCGTCATCGCCGCCCACGGCAACAGCCTGCGCGCGCTGGTGAAATATATCGAGGACATTCCCGACGACAAGATTGTCGATCTCAATATTCCGACAGGCGTGCCCATGGTGCAGGAGCTCGACGAGAACCTGAAATCGATTCGCCATTATTATCTGGGCGACGCCGCGGCGATTGAGCAGGCCGTGAACAAGGCAAAGAGCACGGGCGCCAGCAAATAGCGGCCATTTATCACCCGTCTGATTTGACGGCTCAAAAACAACCGCAGATCCTTCGGCGAAGCAGGGCGCCTTCGCGCCCTGCTTCGCTCAGGATGACAAATTCGATGTGTATTGAGTCGGGCTATCCCTCGTAGTTCAGGCTCTCAAGCCCCAGATAAACCGCACCGGACCCCAGCTCTTCCTCGATCCGCAGCAGCTGGTTGTACTTCGAGATGCGATCGGTGCGGCTCACCGATCCGGTCTTGATCTGGCCGGCGCCGGTAGCCACGGCCAAATCGGCAATGAACGTGTCTTCCGACTCGCCAGAACGATGCGAAATGACCGACGTGTACCCATAACGCCGGCCAAGCTCGATCGCCTCCAGTGTTTCGGTCACGGTGCCGATCTGGTTGAGCTTAATCAGAATCGAATTGCCCACGCCCTCTTCGATCCCGCGCTGCAATAGCTTAACGTTGGTGACAAAAATGTCGTCGCCGACCAACTGGATTTTGCCGCCCAGCTTGTCGGTCAGAATTCTCCAGCCCTCCCAGTCGTTTTCGGCCAGGCCGTCTTCGAGCGAAACGATGGGGTACTGGCGAATCCAGTTCTGGTAGAAATCCACCATCTCTTCGCTGGTCCGCTCGCTCTTGTCGCCCTTCTTGAACACGTATTTCTTCTTCTCGGTGTCATAGAACTCGCTCGACGCCGGATCGAGCGCAATGGCGATCTGCTCGCCGGGCTTATAGCCGGCCTGCTCGATGGCTTCGAGAATCAGCTCGATGGCCTCGGCATTCGATTTGAGTGAAGGCGCGAACCCGCCCTCGTCGCCGACGGCGGTGTTGTAGCCCTTCTTCTTGAGCACGCCTCTGAGCGTATGGAAGGTCTCGGCCGCCCAACGCAGTGCCTCGCTGAAGCGCTCCGCGCCAACGGGCATGATCATGAACTCCTGAAAATCGACGTTCGAATCGGCATGCGCGCCACCGTTCAATACGTTGAGCATCGGCGTGGGAAGCACGCTGGCGTTCACGCCGCCGAGGTAGCGATAGAGCGGAACTTCGAGTGTTTGCGCCACGGCGCGGGCCGTGGCCATCGAAACAGCCAGAATTGCATTCGCACCGAGCTTGCCCTTATTCGGCGATCCATCGAGCGCGATCATCGACTGATCGATCAGCCGCTGGTTGGCCGCGTCCATGCCTTCGAGCTCAGGCGCAATCACCGTCTCCACATTGGCTACGGCCTGCAGCACGCCTTTGCCGAGGTAGTGGCTCTTATCGCCGTCGCGCAGCTCAACGGCCTCATGCTCGCCCGTTGAAGCTCCCGAAGGCACAATCGCGCGGCCCATCTCGCCGCTTTCCAGGATGACATCGGCCTCCACGGTCGGATTTCCGCGCGAGTCCAGGACTTCGCGGGCACGTATGGCAACAATCTCAGTCATATTGCTCCTCAAAATGCGGTGCTGCAGCCGGTCATTCAGTTGGGGACGGCGATCCACGGCCAGGGTTTCTCCGGCGGCGCTTTGAATGGTGTCCAAAAGCCCTGGTTCGCGCAAAAATATCTCTCCGTCCAGCGAAGAAGTACTTGTGGAAAAAATTGCTTCTTTCCTTCGGATTCTAGCAAATTGGCTGTGGATCATCCCTGTGGCGCTGGTCACACTTCGAAGAGTCAGCGATTTAGGCGCAAGCGATAACCAACTTGATTCTTGCCGCCAGCGGAACGCCCTGGTTTTCCACCAATGGGGTATTGCCCAAAGTCGCGCTACGCTTAGATTGGCTGGTTTTACGCCTGCGGCCACACAAGGCCTTCGGGCGCGGAACTTTCCCGTCATCGCAGGGTCTGACCGAGGTAAGGGGATCTTTGCTCCGGGAGGGGATATGGGCATGAAACGGACCTTTGTCGTCTATGTTGTTCTGGCCGCTGGCGCAGCCTTCATGGGAGCGCAGCAGGCAAACTCACCTTACACTGGCACTTCCAATCCGCCGCCCGATGACTCGATCACCACGCCCGATGCGCAAGCCACGCCTGACGCCAAGCCCTCCCCCAGTCATCCGATGGCGACGCAACCCGCAGCACAGCCGGCGCCGGGTTCGCGCTCCCTCGACGGGTCACTCTATACGATTCCAGCGAATGGCGTTCCAGATACCAGCGCTCGGGACAACAGCCTTCGCCCGAGGCAGGCCGACGGAACCGACGACGGCATTGTGCAAATCGCGCCCGACAATCCGGCGCCGCCCGCGTTGAATCAACGCACGGCCACCAGCGATCCCGATGGCGACATCGTTCATCCAGCTCCACTGCCGCCGGGCACCCTGGGCGAAGGCGCTGTGATTCGCGTTCGTTTGATGGATCGGCTCTCCAGTGCCATGAACGCAGACGGCGATCCGTTCCGCGCGCGCGTTGTGTCTGACGTCATGCAGGATGGCCAGGTGCTGATTCCTGCGGGTTCCGAGATCGACGGCAAGGTCGCAACGGTGTCGAGCGGACACTTTGCCGGCCATGGATCAATGCGGCTGCAGCCTGAGGTCGTGATTCTCGCGGACGGTTCGCGATTCCATCTCTACGCTCAAACCACCGGCGCACCCGGCTCCAATGATCGGGTGGGGAGTGAAGGGGCGATTACGCCTGGTTCGCGACTGAAGAAAGTGGGCATCGAATACGGCGCCGCAGCTGGCGCGGGAGTGGTGACGGGCGCTATTGTCGCCGGTCCCGGCGGAGCGCTGGCAGGCGGGATTATCGGTGCCAGCGTCATCACGGTTCACCTGCTGGTGAATCATCCGCAGGCGACGCTCGACGACGGCACGGTTTTGCTCTTCACGCTGAATGAGCCGCTTCATCTGGTCCCGGCGGCTCAAACAGGCAACTAGGTTCTGCTTAGCAAATGGGAGCGCGGCGAAAGCCTCAATCCCCAGCCCAGGAGGTGAGCAATGAACTGCAGTCAACTATCGGAACGGCGCACGGCGACGAATTGGGAAAGGCCCGCGGAACCGGAACGGAACTTCAGCGAGCGTCCGGAACTTCAGACCACGGATTCTTTCCGGTGGAGCGCAGTGAGATTCTCCTCGGTGAGTCAAACAGTTGCTTCCCGGTTCACACCCTCGTTCAAAGGGTCGAACTAGCCAGCCTTCAGTTAAGAAGCGGGAGTTTGCACGTCGCTCTCCCGCTTCGCACGCATCTCACCCAGCTTTTGCAGTCGCCGCGAGTGTGCTTTGCCCGCGCTTTGACTTCCTCTCCAGTCGTGTCAAGTCCCCGCATCCAAAATAAACCTCCGCACCTCCCGTAACTCTCTCATTCTCCGATCTTTGTTCTCTGATCTCTTTTCTCGAAGTTTGCCGATAATTACCCTCTTTCGGCGCATACTTATTTCACAAGCAATCTCTCGGAACTTGCGGCCGCATACAAGACTGCGAGGTGTGTTCTCCTAAGTCCTTTAAAAGGCTAAGGTTGCGTATAACCCTTCTAGAATCAATGGGTTACAAGACCCTACAAAAGGTACAAGTCATTGAAAATAAACCTCTTACCCCAAAAAAAGGGGGAGGGGGTAGGGGGCGTTACCAAGTCGTAAACATCGCGAAAACCTGAGGTGAGAAGCCGGTCTTGCGGTCCGGTTCGACAGCTCGCGCCCCTCGCCTTCGGGGGGAAGAATCCTCATTTTTCAGGACACTCGTTAACTGTGCAGTTTCACCCAACCGGCTTACGGTAAGGCTCCATCATTGACATGCCGTAGCTGAAGGCTGAAAGCTGATAGCTGAAGGCTCATCACTATGGATAAATTCGTTATTCGCGGCGGCAATCCGCTGGTCGGCACCATCTCCGTCTCCGGCGCCAAGAACTCGGCATTGCCCTGCATGGCCGCGGCTATCCTCACCGAGGATGAAATTACCCTCGAGAATATTCCTCGGGTACGGGACATTGAAACCGAACGGAAACTGCTGGCCTCCATGGGCGCTGAGGTGGAACTGCGCGAAGGCGAGCTGAAGGACCGCACCACAATCAGTTGCCGCACACTTTCCGATCCGGTGGCGCGGTACGAAATCGTAAAGACCATGCGCGCCAGTTCGCTGGTGCTGGGCCCACTGATTGCACGTGCCGGCGTGGCGCGCGTGGCCATGCCCGGCGGTTGCGCCATCGGCGGACGGCCCATTGACCTGCACATCAAGGGCCTGGAGAAGATGGGGGCGGTGATTGCGCAGGAGCACGGCTATCTGGAGGCTCGCGCGGAACGCCTGCGCGGCGCGCACCTGGTCTTTGACAAAATCACCGTCACGGGCACTGAAGATCTGCTGATGGCCGCGGTGCTGGCCGAGGGCGATACGCTCATGGAGAATTGCGCTCGTGAGCCGGAGGTGGTCGACCTGGGCGCGTTGCTGACCGCGATGGGCGCGCAAATTGAAGGTGCGGGCACGGCGACGATTCGCGTCCACGGAGTCACCAGCCTGCACGGGGCGCGCTACCGCATCAACCCCGACCGGATCGAAGCAGGGACGTTTCTTATCGCCGGCGCGATCACCGCGGGCGACCTGATTGTTGCCAATTGCAACGCGTCTCACCTGGGCGCGGTGATGGCCAAACTGCAGGAGGCCGGCGCACGCATCGATGTGCTGGGCGCGGATTCGATTCGCGTGCGTGCCTCAGAGCTGCGAGCCGCTGACATTTCCACCGAGGAGTATCCGGGTTTTCCCACCGATATGCAGGCGCAGTACATGGCCCTCGCGACGCAAGCCGACGGCGTGAGCCAGGTCCGCGAGAACATCTTCGAGAACCGGTTTATGCACGTGCAGGAACTGGTCCGCATGGGGGCCAATATCAAAGTGGATGGCAGCGCCGCCATGGTGCGCGGCCCGGCGCGGCTCACCTCTGCCGCAGTCATGTGTTCTGACCTCCGGGCCTCGGCTTCGCTGGTGCTGGCGGCCCTGGTTGCCGAGGGCGAGACCATCATCGATCGGGTTTATCACATGGATCGAGGCTATGAGCGTTTCGAGGAGAAGCTGATCAGCGTCGGCGCACAGATCCAGCGCCTGGGAAATGTTTTCGCACCCAGGGAGCCGGTCGCTTTCGCCGACTAGCCGTTTGCCTCTGGATGCGCATCCAACCAGCGGGGCGCTTTTTCAACAGCCACGCAACGAATTCTGTGTCATGGGGTTGATATGATTAATCGCCAGGATGAGGCCCCCCGATTCCGGCAGATCTAACCACGGAGGTTAAGATTCCTGTGAAGAAGAAATTTTTGGCAGGGCTACTCGCTCTGTGTCTCACTCCTGCGGTCGCGATGGCGCAAGTCATCGTCCGCATTGCGCCGCCTCCACCGATCGTTGAGCATCATGATCATCCACCGCATCCCGGATGGGTGTGGGTCGACGGCTACCACCGCTGGGATGGCCACCGCTATGTGTGGAACCGCGGCCACTGGGATCACCCACCGCGTGATGGCGCAGTCTGGGTTCCGCATCATTGGGTACACCGCGGCGACGGCTGGATTCTGGTGGAAGGCCACTGGCGCTAAGCAAGAGGTTCAGGAAAGGAAAAAGCGGGGCGCAAGCCCCGCTTTTCCTTTGCCGGCAATGAAGACTGCTGTGCGCGTTACGTATTGAGCGTTAATTGAGCCTTATTTGATCTCGATCACGTCGGAGGCTGCTGCTGCGGCCTTTTCGGCCTGCTCCATCACTTTTTCGGCGATCGTATAGAACGCCGCTGCTTGCGGGCTTTTCGGTCCGGCAAGCGCGACGGGTAGTCCTCTGTCGCCGCCTTCGCGGATGGCCGGAATCAATTCGATGGCTCCGAGAAACGGCAGGTTGAATTGCTTGGCCGTGCGCTCCGCGCCGCCGCGCGAGAAGATGTCGATCTCGTTGTGGCAGTGCGGGCAAGTAAAGTGGCTCATGTTCTCCACGATGCCTAGGACTTCCACGTTGACCTGAGCGAACATCTCCAGCGCCTTGCGTGCGTCCTCCAGGCTTACGTCGCTGGGCGTCGACACCACAACTGCGCCGGTGAGCGGCACGGTTTGAACCAGCGAGATGGCTACGTCGCCCGTTCCCGGCGGCAGGTCGACGATCAGATAATCGAGCTCGCCCCAGTTCACCTGCTGCAAGAACTGGCGGATGATCTGATGCAGCATCGGACCGCGCATTACCAGCGGCTTGTCGCCGGGCGAAATATAGCCGATGGAAATTGTTTTCAGGCCGTGCGTCAGGTTGGGCTCGATCATGTTGCCTTCGCCAATCTTCGGCGACTGCGAGCTGCCCATCATCAGCGGCACGTTGGGCCCGTACACGTCGGCGTCCATGAGGCCGACGCGCTGACCGAGTTTGCTGAGCGCAATGGCCAGGTTAACGGCCACCGTGGTTTTTCCCACGCCGCCTTTCCCGGAACCGACGGCAACGATCTTCGAAACACCGGGCAAAGCCACTGGCTGAGGCATGGCATGGGAATGAGCCATTCGATTTACTCCTTTTCCCGCGATTTCTTTTTAGGAAACTTGCAAACCCAGCCTCCGCGCATGGCGCAGAGCGAGGCGAGAGTGGATCTTCTCTCTAAAAGTTTACAGGACCGAATCGTCACACTTTCGCGGGTTCAAGCGCCGGAGCAACTTCCACTCCCACAACGCGAGCCAGAATTGCGTGAATCTGCCGTACGCCTTCGGTTAAGGACGCCGGTCCCGGCTGAAGAATGTACGCTCCCTTGATCTCGTAGATGTGACCATTGCGGACGGCCTTGGTTGCTCCCCATCCCGGCCGCGAGCAGATGGTTTTTCGTTTCATTTTTCTGCCGCACCACGAGGCGATGATGACGTCGGGGTCGCGTTCCGCAACCGCGGAAGGATCGACGACGCGATCCTGCGCTTTACCGCAACGCCGCAACTCAGGAAAAAGCACATCGCCACCGGCGATCTCGACGAGCTCTTCAACCCATTGGATGCCGCTGATGAGAGGCTCATTCCATTCTTCGAAAAACACACGAGGACGGCGCGGGAAGGCATTCGCCGATCTTGCGATCTCCGCAAGGCCCTGTTGCAGCTTCTCGATCAGGGCCAGTCCCGCGTTCGGGTTTCCCACGATGCGCGAGAGCACGGCAATCATCTCGAAAATCTCTGCGATGCTGCGCTGGTTGAAATTCATCACGGTCGCGCCGCGCAAGACCAGCTCGCGCGTAATTTCCGCCTGGACATCGGAAAACGCGAGCACAAGATCGGGATTCAAATTGAGAATCGCATCGAATTTCGCGTTGCGGAAGGCGGAAACGCGCGGCTTTAACCGGGCCTCTGGCGGGCGCGTGGCGTAGCCGGAAACGCCCACAATGCGGTCCTGCTCGCCGAGAAGATAGAGCGTCTCGGTGGTTTCGTCGGTCAGGCAGACGATGCGGCGAGGAAATTCAGCGAGACTCGATAAGGAGGGAAGGGAAGATGACATATTGAAGATTGCGATACGAACTTTTCAGGCTTCGGGTGTCTGCGATTCGGAACGGCGTTCCAAGAAAACTGATGGGCGACTTCGTGTCAAGATGGGTTGTCTTGTTCGCTCGCGAGCGCGGCTACGGCCAACTTGCCCTCACTGCGCCGCACGCTCTCGCGTTCGCGATGCTCGCGCCGCCGTAACGCATCGTCAAAGCGCCGCACTTCATCCGGCGTCTCCGGCTTCAATTGAGGAACCTTCTGCACGCGGCCTTGTTCGTCAACCGCAACAAACACCAGGTACGCGCTCGCTACATGGGCTACTTCGCCGGTCCTAGTGTTTTCCGCCCAAACCTTCACTCCGACTTCCATGGAGCTCGAAAACGCCCGGTTGACGCTCGACTTGAGCGTGACCAGATCGCCCAGGTGCACGGGGCGGATGAAGTCGATGTGGTCCATGGAGGCGGTGACCACGTTCGTTCGCGCGTGCCGGTAGGCGGCCATGGCGCCGGTCAGGTCAATGAAGTGCATCAGGCGGCCGCCCAGCAGATGGCCCAACATATTGGTGTCATTGGGCAGAACAATCTCTGTCTTCTCCGACTGCGTACTTGCCACCGTGCGCACCTTGGGGTGCTGGATCTGGGTGTTCATGCCGCCTCCCTCTACTTACTCTGTCGCTTTTTATTTCGTCTTCATCGCCCGCCGGTTAAAATAGAAGGGGCGGCTGCCTTGGCCCGAAAAATTTGCCCAGACGTCTATCTTCCAGTGTGGGCATTCGGCGTCAAAACCGCAAATCTCTTACGGCCCGAAGAAGCGAAATCGGCCCGACATAGGCAAAATGGATAAAGTCACAGGATTGAGAGAGATTCTCGCGCTCGACCCGAAGAACAGCTTCGCCCGATACGGAATCGCCATGGAATTGGCGAGCCGGGGCGAAATCAATGCTGCGATTTCAGAGTTTGATACACTCATTGCCGACCATCCCGATTACACCGCAGGCTACTTTATGTCTGCGCAAACGCTGGCTGGCGCGGGCAGAACGCCGGAGGCTATCGGGCGGCTTAGAGCTGGCATTGCTTGTGCCGCGCGAAGCGGTAACAGCCATGCCCTTAGTGAGATGCAGTCGATGCTTGGCGAAATGGAGATGCGGGAGTAGGCTGCGGCCTTCACGCAAATTGACTCTCTATTTCGCACTGAGCGGAAAAATTCGAGCGCGAACCGCATCCATATCGTTCCATGGGATTCCCAGACATCCCTCGTGCATCTAAGACATCTAAAAGGAGCACCAAGGAGCACCATGGCGAAATACTCGATCGTTGTTCCATTTCACAACGAAGAAGAGAACGTGACCATTCTGTATGCGCGGCTCAAGCAAGTCATGGAGCAGGTGGACGAGTCCTTTGAGCTAATTCTGGTGGACGATGGATCGAGCGACCGGACTTTCAAGCTCCTGGAGGAAGTGGCAGCGGTTGACAGCCGGGTCCTGATCGTGAAGCTGCGCCGCAACTTCGGCCAGACTTCCGCACTGGCGGCCGGTTTCGATCATGCTTCGGGCGAATTCGTTTTGGCCATGGACGGAGACCTGCAGCACGATCCCAATGACATTCCTGCCTTTCTTGAAAAGCTCGATGAAGGCTACGACGTCGTCTCCGGTTGGCGCAAAGTGCGCATCGACAACCTCATTTTTCGCCGCATTCCGTCAGCTTCCGCCAATTGGATCATGGCGCGGCTTTCGGGAGTTCCGATTCACGACTTCGGCACAACCTTCAAAGCCTATCGCCGCGAAGTGATCCAGAACATTCCCCTTTACGGCGAGATGCATCGCTTCATACCGGCGCTGGCCAGCTTGTACGGCGCATCGATTTGCGAAATACCTATCCGAAACTTGAAACGTGTCCGCGGCAAGAGCCACTATGGACTGGGCCGGACTTTCCAGGTGTTCTTTGACCTGATGACCATTCGTTTCCTTATTAAGCACATGAGCCGTCCTTTGCATTTTTTCGGCGGCTGCGGTGTTTTTGCGATGTTCGCCGGCAGCATCATGGCCGCGGTGCTGCTGGGAATGAAACTGGTCAATCCTCGAGTGGATCTAATGGAACTGCACGGGCCGATGTTCGTCATCGCATCGGTGCTTATTGTTTCCGGCATTCAACTGCTGGCGCTGGGGCTACTCGGTGAGCTGCAGGTGCGCCACTACTACAGTAGCCAGCGCCCGACGTCGTACACGATCGACCGATTGGTGCGCCTGGAGTCCTCCGACGAGAGGACCTTGCTCTCTGGGAGCAAGGACGAGAGCCTGTAGCCGCAAGTCGATAATTTCTATTTCCTTGCGGTAGCCCACCCTCAAGGTTCATTCTTGACGAAGTCATGAAAGCCATCCAGATTCAGTCCACTGGCGGACCGGAGGCGCTTCGGCTCGTTGACCTGCCTATTCCTCAACCGGGACCAGGTCAGGTTCTGATCCGAATTGAGGCCACGGGCGTTAATTTCATCGAGGTCTACTTTCGCAAGGGCGTATACAAGGCCTCGTTCCCGATGATTCCCGGCAGCGAAGCCGCGGGCACGGTGGAAGAACTCGGTCCGGGCGTTAATGGATTCAAAGCGGGGGATGCTGTTGCATCCACCAGCGTCATTGGCAGCTATGCGGAATACGCCCTGGTTCCCGCGGCTCAGCTGGTGAAGGTCCCCGAAGGCTTGAGCCTGGAGTGGGCAGCAGCCGTTTTGCTGCAAGGCATGACCGCGCATTATCTTGCTTATTCCACCTACCCGCTTAAGAAGGACGATACGGCCCTGGTCCACGCGGGAGCAGGAGGCGTTGGTCTGTTGCTGACGCAGATTGCGGTTCGCATCGGCGCGCGCGTCATCACTACTGTTTCGACCAAAGAAAAAGCTGAGCTCTCGCGAGAGGCAGGCGCCTCCGACGTGATTCTTTACACCGAGCAGGACTTCGAGGCCGAGGCGAAGCGCCTGACCGGCGGCAAAGGCGTTGACGTGGTCTACGACGGAGTGGGCAAGTCCACATTCGACGGTAGCCTCAACTGCCTGCACCCGCGTGGCATGATGGTTTTGTTCGGCGCGTCGAGCGGTCCCGTTCCGCCCTTCGATCCGAGTTTGCTGAACAGCAAGGGCTCGCTTTACCTCACGCGACCCACGCTCTGGCACTACATCGCCACGCGAGCCGAGCTCGATTGGCGTGCAGGTGAGGTTCTCGGCTGGGTCGCCAACGGCGAGGTGAAGGTGCGCACGGAGCATACGTATCCGCTGGCCGATGCCGCGCAGGCACAGATTGATTTGGAAGAGCGCAAGACGACGGGCAAAATTCTGCTGGTTCCGTAGAGGCAAGCTGTCAGCCATCAGCTCTCAGCCCTTAGCAAATGAGTGCTGAATCTGACTGGAGCGCCACGAAAAAAGCTGAACGCTGACGGCTGATAGCTGAAAGCTGAAAAGAAAATGTCCCGCATCACTATCTCTCCCACTGATCGTGTTTTCGTGTTGACCGGCGCCGGCATCAGCGCCGAAAGTGGCCTGCCGACGTTTCGCGCGTCCGATGGGTTGTGGGCAGGATACAACGTGGAGGAAATTTGCACCCCTGACGCGTTGCGCCGCAATCCGGCGCTGGTGTGGGATTTTTATTCCAAGCGCCGCGCCGACTGCGCCAACGCTCAACCAAACCCCGCGCACATCGCGCTGGCCGAGCTTGAAGCGCAGATCCCGGATCGCTATTTTCTTTGCACGCAGAATGTCGACGATCTGCATGAGCGCGCCGGCTCGAGGAGTCTCGTCCACATGCACGGAGAGCTGACAAAGTCGCGCTGCGAGCGCGAATGCGGCCGCCCTCCGGTCGAGGACCGCTCCGTCTACGCAAGCCTTGACCAGGTGGGCCGCTGCGAATGCGGAGGCAGACTGCGCCCGCACATTGTCTTCTTTGGAGAGATTCCGCTCGAGATGCCGCGCATCGAGCGCGAGATTTCCGAGGCCACAATCATGATTGTGATCGGCACATCATGGAACGTGTATCCCGCAGCGGGATTCGTCCATTGGGCGCGGCAGTCCGGTACGCAGACGGTCTACATCGGTCCTGAGCATCCGCTCAATTCCGAAGCCTTTGACCAAATCGTTGAAGGCAAAGCCGGAGAAGTGCTGCCAGGTTTGTTTCACGTGCAGTGTTGATCCGACGGTTGCCCCGTCCCTCCGCGTTCCTTGCGGCAGGACGGGACCCCGCCAGCCCGCTAACTGGCTGACTCGCTGACTCGCTAATATTTGAACCGATAGCGGAACTCCCCATAAATCTGCCGTGGGTCGTTCCAGTGGAATCCACCGAAGGTCAAACTGTTATCCAACTGCACCCGCAGGTCTGTCACGTTCACCACATTTACGGAAAAAGTGTACTTTTCGGCAAAGGTTTTACCGCCTGATAAATCGAAGGTGGTGTGACTGGGCAAGTAATTCCCGGGATATTGCAAACCGGGCAGCCCGTTTGTGAAGCCGGACCCGTAATAGACATTCGTGGACGCGAATGAGTCCCACGGCAGCTTGCCGTTGAAGCCCACGTTCAGCGTATTTCTCTGATCATGGTCAACGGGCCCCAGTCCCGGCGGAAGATTGTCTGGAGAAAATGGACATGCGTCTGTAATCGGAACCGGGCAGACCAATCCTCCGGTGATCGGCGAGGTAGCCTGCGCGATTTGGTTTGCATAAGCAAGGTGAAACTGCCCATGGTGAAACACATCCGGAGAGTGCAAGGTGAGCGACCACCCTTGAATCTGCGCATACGCCCAGGTGATGGGCCAGAAGATATTCGATTCGCCGATATTGTTATGGTCGAGCCAGTTCTCCGCCCGGGTTTCATAGTTATTGGCGTTGAGGGTCCAGTTGTAGATCGGAATTGTGACCCCGTACTGCCACTGAATGTCGCGCTCGCCGTGCAGAGGAGAGAACGTGAAACCCTGATCGTTAGCCAGGATCTGAAGCTGGCACCCGCCCGGCGATGTGGTGGAGCTTGCCAGGCACGCGGTCGATAATGGCGGCGCCTGATAGTAATACCCGTAGAAACCGCTGAAGACCCAGTTGAGGCGTGGGATCCGTATGTCCCCACCGAGGCGCGGATCGGTCGCATGCTCGGAGAGAGAGGTTGAGTCGAACTGGGTTTCCCGAAGTCCGGCGATTAAAGTGAGCCAGGGCGCCACCTTGAATTTGTCGTTGATGAACTCGGAGACCACGCCTCCATTCACGCTGACAGAAGAAGGTGAGACGTTGGGCGTACCGTCGGTGTAGTCGTTGTCAAAGTAGTTGGACTGGTGCTGATAAAAGCTGTAAATGCCTGCCTCGAGATCGTTCTTCCAGAAATTTCTGCTCACAACCGTCTGTGCTCCGGCGTAGTTGGCATTCTGGTGGACGGTAGAGATGACTGGGTAGTCGTTTGGACCGCTGTTATAGTCCGCGCCGTTGTAGTGATAGAAGGGCGAAACGGTCAGAAGCGTCTTCGGGTTGAACGTGTGGATCCAGGAAAAGGTCGCGTATCCGTCCGGCTCAACCTCGGCGTCATGCAGCCCGCTCGAAGGGTACACCTGATTCCCAACTGAGTTGGGATCGGGGTCGATGGGAATCTGGTAGTAATCGCGGCGCAGCGAAGTGACCAGCCGGAACTGGTTTTTGGCGTCAGGATTGAGGATGAACGTCGCAAAGCCTCCAAACCCGTTGTCGGCGTCGTTTACGACCTGGGGAATCGGGGTTTGTAGTCCGTAATCGCTGCGATTGCCGTTTCCGCTCAGATAATAAGCAAACCTCTCCGTGTGCGCCCCGCAACTGATCTGGTCGTCGGTCTGATAAAAATTTCCCCCGGTGATCACCAGATCGCAGTCCCGGTCTCGTTCGAACCCGGTACGCGGCACAATGTTGAAGACTCCATATGTGCGATCCCCATAGTCGGCGTCGTAGCTTCCGCTGAACGCCTCGAGATCGTCGATGTCTCGCGGATCGATCTGGGGCCCGAGGTTCGTAGCGATGTTCGTGTTCGGAATCGGGACGCCATCGATGAGCCAATTGACCTGGTGTCCGCCCATCATGTGCAGCATGTCGTGGGTCACATAGGATGCCGGCACATAATCCGTGATCATCTCCATGCCGTTCGTGCGCTCGGCGCCGGGAGTCTGTTCGATATCGATTCGGTCGAGCATGGTGGTCGGAGTGGCGCTGTCCATCGTCGCCTGCACGGGGATGTCAGAGATGGTCACGCTTTCCGTCGCGCCGGCAATGGCCAATTGAAGATGAAGCACCGGACTGGTATCGGACTCCACGATCACCGGCTGGCTCACCTGTTGAAAGCCCTTTGACTCCACCGCGACGGTGTAATTCCCGATGGGGACCGACGTAAAGAGAAACTCCCCGTTATCGTTCGAGTCTTGCGATTGCGTCCAATCGGAGTTCTGCGCTTTTAGCGTAAGGCGCGCGCCCTGGATGGGACGATGCTGAGGATCGTGAACCACGCCGCGCACGGATCCGAAGATCGTGGCAAACGCGGGAAGGGAAGCGGCCAGTAACAATGCCGCCGTGAGAAAAAAGATGGAATAACGTCGCATGAAAATGAACCTCCTTGCAAATCTCGTTCGAGCACACGCAGCATCGCGCCAATCACTGGCGAGACCTGCCCGCAGTATTCCTGGAGAATCGCCGAAAGAGAACCGCGCGCTGGGGGCCATCGTCAACCGACGCATGGCGCCAGCGGGGCGGCGCACACACCTTGCGTGGACGTAGACATTGCCTCGCCCCTTTAGGGCCCCGTTTTCAGCGCAGGATTAGCCGGGTTCGTTTTGAGGAGGGCCACGGCCGGCGTGCGTAATGCCGGGTCGGGAAGAGAAGGAAGCGGTTGCGACCGTGGGCGCGGAGTCGAGAGCCCGATCGACGCGAACATCCGTCGATGCCGCCGCAGCCAGGGCATGAGCCGGGGCCAGCATTCCGAATCGCAGGCCGGGAAACAGCGGGCAGGTGAGCGGAGCCGAAAAGCTCGGCGTCCGATCGATGCCGCGGCCGGCCCGCATGGCCATGATTTCCGCGTACATGGCGCAGTGGTGCGCTCCGTGCCGCCGGCAACACGCCGGCAAGCCTGCGTCTTCGCTGCCGTCGACAATGGCCGACAGCGGACCCAGCCCGAAGAACAGGATCAGGAAAATGGAGAAGCCGCGCCGCATCTGCACACATGCTAGCAGACATGAGGATCGCCGACGGCCATTTACAAAAAAGTGACATGTTCATTACGTCGTCGAGCGAGGGGCTGTCCATGGGAGACTCGGCGCTTCTCGGGTATCATCAAGTTGTTACTCGACTTCGCATTGCCGTCGCGTAAAAAAGGAAGATTTCGGTGCCTCAAGTGCGCAATTCCGCTCCGCCCTCCAACGCAACTGCCGCTCATGCGCGCAAGTCCGCTCCCACGCGGCCTCTTCGCATTGCTATTTTTGGCTTTGGAACGGTGGGCAGTTCGGTGGCGCGCATCCTCGTCGAATCGAACCCGAATGGCCTCGAGTTGACGCACGTTTTTAACCGGAGTGTGGCACGCAAGCGTGCGGATTGGGTGCCTGCAGGCGTTGTCTGGAGCGAAGACGCAGATGCTGTGCTGGCCTCCGATGTCGACGTGATTGTCGAATTGGCCGGCGGCCTCGATCCCGCCGGAACTTGGGTGCGCCGCGCGTTGGAGGCCGGCAAGAGCGTCGTGACAGCCAACAAGAAACTCATTGCCTATCACGGCATCGAGCTTGAGCGGCTGGCTGCGGCAAAAGGCGGCCACATCAAATACGGCGCTGCAGTCGCCGGCGGCATTCCGGTTATTCCCGGTCTCGAACAGGGCATGGCCGGGGACCGTATCGAACGCATGGAAGGGATTCTGAACGGCACCTGCAACTTCATCCTGAGCAAGATGGAGGAAGGCGCGGAATACGCCGCAGTGCTGGCGGAAGCACAGGCCAAGGGCTATGCGGAAGCCGATCCCACAGAGGATGTGGGCGGATTCGACGCGCGTGCCAAGCTCGCCATACTCATGCGCCTGGCTCTTCGCATGCAGGTTGATCCCGACGAGATCGTTCCAAGGTCGATCACCACGATCACGCCGGTGGACTTTAGCTATGCCCGCGATCTTGGTTGCACCATTCGCCAGGTTTCGCGGGCGCAACAGGTGGATGGGCAACTTGCGGCAGCCGTTGGTCCCATGCTGGTAGCGCTGCGCTCGCCGCTGGCCTGGTCACAAGGGACCGAGAACATGGTGATCGCGAGTGGTCATTATGGCGGAGACGTGGTGTTTTCAGGTCACGGCGCGGGTGGCCATCCGACAGCCGTCGCAGTAGTGAGCGATCTGCTTGCCCTGGCTCACGGCTCGCAGCGCGTGGAGATTCCGTCGGCTCCGGCACGCATCGGCGCAGAGTTTGAAGTTCCTCATTACATCCGGTTCCTTGTGAAGGACCGCCCCGGCATCGTGGCTGCGATCACCACAGCGTTAGCCAACGAGCAGATTAATATTCGCGCCATCGTGCAAAAAGCGGGCTATCCTGCAGACGCGCTGCCTTTCGTGGTCACTGTGGAGCCTTGCAAGACTTCCGCTCTGCAACGCGCGCTGGCCAACATTCGCTCGATGGACTGCATGCTGGTTGAGCCGCTCGACCTGCAGATGCTCGAGTAGCAGGAAACGGCTGAATAAAGGAACAGTTTCCCTGGTCGTGGCTCTCTCGCTGGTACGCGAAAACTGATCCTCGAACCCTAGAGTCTGACCCCCAAAGTGAGGTTAAGGATGATCGGCACCATCTATCGATGTGAAATCTGCGGAGAAGAGAGCGACAATCCCTCGCGCTGGTTTGTCTGCCACTGTAACAGCGAGCAGCTCACCGTCTACAAGTGGACCAAGGAAGCTGCCGATGCGCCCGGAGCGCGCCATTACTGCGGGGAAGCCCACGCGCAGGTTTATATCAGCCGCTGGCTTGCGGCCGCCTGCGGTTGAATTCCATTTTCAACCCCGGTGTTTCGCTGGTCCGGTGGACTCGCGAATAATCAGCTCGGATTCCATGAAGATGTCGGTGGGAAAAACTTTCTTCCGATCTGCAATTCGCTCCAGAAGCACCTTTGCGCCGCGCCTGCCCATCTCTGCCAGCGGCTGACGGACTGTGGTGAGTGACGGTGTGGCGTATGCCGCCGAGAGAATGTCGTCAAATCCCACCACTGAAACGTCTCCAGGCACGCTCAGCCCCGCATCCTTCAGGGCGCGAATGGCGCCAATGGCGGAAATATCGTTGAAACAAAATACGGCGGTAAACGCGCGCGTCTGTTCGAGCAAGGCCTGCATCGGCTTATAGCCGATCTCCGGCGCCATGGGGTGTTGCCCGCCCTTGGTCGACCACCCCGCGGTATCGATGCGGATAGCAAGCTCGGGATCGAGCTTCAGATCCATCTCCCTGGCTACCTGTTGAATGCTTTCCCAGCGGAACTCCGAGTCAGGAATGGCGCGCGGCCCGCGCATAAAGGCGATGCGGCGGTGACCAAGATCGTACAAGTGCGAGAGCGCCCGCTGCACCGCCTGGTGATGATCAAGAAGAATATTTGTGACCTTGTCCGCGGAGCAGTGCGCCGAGATGGCAACGACCGGTACCGGGACCGTAAGCTCGTCCACGGAGGTATTCAGCAACAGGAAACCGTCAACCGCCCGCTCCACCAGCATCCGCGGATACTTCTCAATCAGTTCCGGTTTCCAATCGTGACAGGCTGTGAAATAGAAGTAACGAGCCGCGGTCAGTTCTTCAACGACTCCACTCATCACCCGAGTGAAGTACCCCTCGCTGAGGTCGGGCGCCAATACCCCAACGCTCATGGAACGGCTTTGCCGCAGTGACCGGGCGAAGTAATTGGGCCGGTAATCGAGCCGCTGAGCCGCCTCAACGACGCGGTTGCGCGTTTCCTGAGGGATGGACTTGGCGCTCGGGGAATTGTTGAGGACAAGGGAAACCGTGGTCTGAGACAAGCCCAGATGTTCGGCCAACATGCGCAGGTTCACATGGCCGGGTACAGGCGGAGTCTTTCCCTTTGTCATGTTGGAGTTGTACCACGCTCCACCTTCGCGCGGATAGACGACTGCCGGCCCAGTACATCGATTTTCTAATCGCAATGTGAGGCGTTTCATGCTTGAACCGCAGATTCTCGATCAATTTCGAGGCTTGCGCCGACGCTGCGGTTTGCTACGGACAGGGGTCGTTTCAGCGGGAACGCAGTTTTCCACCCGTATGCGCTTGATTTTGCTTCGTTGTAACCTCGCATTCACAATTCACCGGTAGCCTGACCCTTGTGGACGTCACCGTGCCTGAAATTCGCATCTCTCAACCCCAGACTCAACCGGTAGCCGATTCGATTACGCCGCAACCGCCCAGCGGTGCGTTGGCGCAGGAGCAGTCGGCCATTCGCCGTCATTTGCTTGGCCGGGGCAATTCCGCCGTTGCCGATGGGATTTTCAAGGGGCTCATGGTTTTGTGCGCCCTCAGCATCTTCGCCATTGTGGCTCTTATCGCATGGGAACTCATTCAACGATCGCAGCTTTCGTGGCACGCTTTCGGTTTTAAATTCTTCTATAAGACGTACATTGACCCCACGACGGGCCTGCCTTCCTACTGGGATCCGGTCAACAACTACTTCAGCGCGTTACCTTTCGTGTACGGCACGTTGGTTTCCTCACTTCTGTCGTTGCTGCTGGCAGTTCCGCTTTCGATCGGCGTTGCGGTCTTCCTCACCGAAATGTGTCCCAGATTTCTGCGCGGGCCGCTGGCGTTTTTGACCGAACTTCTGGCCGCCATTCCCAGCATCATTTACGGCTTGTGGGCGGTCTTTGTTCTGGTGCCTCTGCTTCGCGAATATGTGAATCCGGCGCTGGTGAAGGCTTTCGGCTGGAGCGGATTCTTCAGCGACGACAATCCCACCGGACTCGGCTATTTTGCGTCGGCTGTCATTCTCGCCGTCATGATCTTGCCTATCATTTCGTCGCTTACGCGTGAGGTGATGACGGCCGTGCCCCACTCGCAGCGGGAAGCCGTGCTGGCCCTGGGCGCGACGCGTTGGGAGATGATTCGCATGGGCGTGCTGCGCAATGCACGCATTGGAATCGTCGGCGCCGTAATTCTCGGCCTGGGCCGCGCGTTGGGCGAAACCATGGCGGTCACAATGGTCATCGGCAACACCCCGCAAATCAGCCGGTCATTGCTGGCTACAGGGAGTTCGATGGCCTCGGTTATCGCCAACGAGTTTACCGAAGCGGTGAGCGACATGCACCTGAGCGCGCTCATCGAAATCGGTTTGGCGCTGTTTATCGTAACCATCATTGTGAACGCAACCGCCCGCCTGCTGGTTTGGGCGGTCACACGCGGAGCCCCGGCGACGCAACGTTAAGTAGTGAGAGATACCTTCGACAAAGGCAGGGGAAGGGAATCGGAAAGAAAGTGCAGAAGGAATTTCAATTTCGGACACGCCTCCGCTGGCTGGTCGACAAGTCTGCAACGTCTCTGGCGGTGTTGTCGACGATCCTGGTGATTGTGCCGCTGGCTGCGATCTTCGTTTACCTGATCATTAAGGGCGCAAGTTCGCTGAATGTCGACTTTTTCACCAAGATTCCTGCGCCAGTCGGCGTGGCAGGCGGCGGAATGGCCAATGCGATCGTCGGTTCGGTCACTCTTCTGGCCATCGCCAGCCTGATCGGCGTTCCCGTGGGAATTGGCGGCGGTGTTTTCCTGGCTGAGTTCGGGCGAGGCACCAAACTTGCAGATGCCGTTCGCTTTACCGCCGACGTACTCAACGGCGTTCCATCCATCGTCATGGGACTCGCGGCCTATGCGCTGATCGTTGTCCCGCAGCATCATTTCTCGGCCCTGGCCGGTGGCGTCGCGCTGGGCATCATGATGATCCCCACGATTTGCCGCACCACCGAAGAAATGCTGCTGATGGTTCCGCATTCGGTGCGCGAAGCCGCGCTGGGCCTGGGCGTACCCAATTGGCGTTCCGTAATTTCGATTACCGTCCGTACGGCGTCGCCAGGTATCATCACGGGCTGCATGCTGGCCTTCGCGCGCGTGGCAGGCGAAACTGCGCCGCTCATCTTTACTGCGCTAGGCAACGATTTCTGGAGCACCAGCCTGAACGAGCCCATCGCCGCTCTTCCCCTGCAGATCTGGATTTATGCGCAATCGCCCTATGACGATTGGCACCGGCTGGCGTGGGGGGGATCGCTGGTCTTGATCGTTCTGATTGTGCTCGCGGTTTCGCTGGTGCGTTTTGTCACCAGCCGTGGTGTCTTGAAAGGTACAAGTTAAGCCAGTCGGTAAGGAGAGATACGCACGTGGGCGTAGGCATCGAGGTAACCAACCTGAATGCGTGGTACGGCACCAATCACACGCTGCAGGACATCAATCTGAATATTCCTGCGAATCATGCCACGGCGCTGATCGGGCCCTCGGGGTGCGGCAAGAGCACTTTCGTGCGCTGCCTCAACCGCATGCATGAGACCAATCCCATTGCCCGCGTCACAGGCAGTGTCCGGATGGGCGACCTGGACATCTATCACGACGCATCGCCGGTTGAGGTTCGCCGTCGCGTAGGGATGGTCTTCCAGCGCCCCAATCCTTTTCCCACTATGTCTATTTATGACAACGTTGCCGCGGGCCTCAAGTTGAACGGCTTTTCGCATCGCCAATCGCTCGACGAGGTGGTTGAAAAGTCCCTGAAGAATTCGGCGCTTTGGGACGAGGTGAAGGACGACTTGAAAAAGAAATCCGGAGCCAGCCTCTCCGGTGGCCAGCAGCAGCGCCTTTGCATTGCCCGCGCTCTTGCCGTCGACCCCGAAGTGCTGCTCATGGATGAGCCGGCCTCAGCCCTCGATCCGGTTTCCACTTCCAAGATCGAAGACCTCATCTTTCAACTAAAGTCGCAGTACACCATTGTGATTGTGACGCATAATATGCAGCAGGCAGCCCGCGTGGCAGAGAAGACCGGTTTCTTCCTCAACGGCCGCATGGTCGAGTTCGATTCGACCCACAAAATCTTCACTAATCCTTCTGACAAGCGCACGGAGGATTACATCACGGGCAGGTTCGGATGACACGCATACGCTTTCAACAGAGCCTGGAAGACCTGAAGGAGAATCTCCTGGTGATGGCGGGGCTCGCCGAGCAGGCGATTCAGCGCGCCATTGAGGCTTATCGGGTTCGCGACCTTTCCATTTGCGACCTGGTCAGCCGCAGCGAGATAGCCATTAATCGCATGGAGCGCGATATCGACCAGGCCGCGCTTGACCTGCTCGCCATGGAGCAACCCATGGCCATCGATTTGCGTTTCATTCTCAGCGTGATCAAGATCAACGCCGATCTGGAGCGCGTGGGCGATGCGGCCAAAAGTATCAGCGACCGGGTCCGCATCATGGATCGCCTGGCTGCGGTGGATCTTCCCGTAGACATTCCGCGCATGGCCGCGTTGGCCGCTGACATGGTGCGCAAGAGCCTGCAGGCCTTCATTGAGGGCGACGCCGAACTGGCTCGAGGCGTGCTCACCATGGACGATGCCGTCGACCAGATGAACCGTGCAGCCTTTCGCGCGCTCACCAAGGTTATGGAGGAGCAGAGCCATCTCGCGCCCCAGGCCCTCAACGCACTCATGATTTGCAGGAGCCTCGAACGCGTGGGCGATCACGCGACCAACATCGCCGAAGATGTCATCTTCTGGGTGCAGGGCGCCGATGTCCGCCACTACAAGAGTGTGGCGAAAGCGGCAGCGCTTGCCGGCGCCGCCGCGGCAGCTGCGACGTCTACGGCCGCTGCGACCGATGGCACCGTGCCGATCGACACCGCTCCCACGAAAGGCTGAAACGCGGATCCAATTCAACGAAAAAGCCCCGCAATGAGCGGGGCTTTTTTTTCGTTGCAGGGTTTCCAAAATTTTGATCGCACCGCCAAAGCCAGGGGCTCTCAGGCTAATGCGCCGCTTCCGTCGCCGCCGTCTTCACTCCCAGTGCCGTCAATTTGGCACGCGCCGCACGTGCCTCCGGCGTCTGTGGATGCCGCTGGATGAGCGAACGCAGCTCGTGAATGCCCTCTTCGCGTTTATCGCTCGCAATCAGAGCGAATCCTTTGTGTAATTGCGCCGCGGAGGCCTTAGCGTTGCCACTGAATCCCTCCAGCACTGCGTTATATTCGTTGATCGCGGTGGGATAGTCCTTCTGCTGGTAGGCAATTTCACCCAGGTAGAACTGCGCGGTTCCAGACGCGTCGTCCAACGGATAGTAGTGCACGACGTCCTGAAATTCACCCTGGGCCACCTGGTAGCGTCCGGCGGTGTAGTCCCGCACTGCGGCCTGCAATGTCTCTTGAAGCGGCGGTGCCTGCTGCGCACCTGCTCCCCCTGGAGAAACTGCGCCCGGCAATCCCGGCCCCTGATCCGGTCCGCTTGGCGTGCTCGTTCCGCCCGGGCCGGCCGCGCCGGCTGTGCCTGGCGGCGTCTGCGCTGCCTGCTGCATGGCTTGCAGTTGCGTCTGCAGATCCTGCACCGATTTATCCAGCTTGGCAATACGCGCCTTCAGCTCGTCCACCGAATCGTTCAGGGACTGCACCTGTCCGGAGACGCCGTCCACTTTGCCGCTCACCGCATCGTTCTGCGCACCGATCTTCTGCTGCAGGGCAGTCACCGCCGTGCTCACCTGATTCGACTGGTCGGCAGTCTGCTGCGCCAGATGCTCCAGCACGCCAAGACGCGCATCCATCGTAGATTGCAATCGCTGCACTGCATCAAGCAACTGCTGCACCTGGGTTTGCAGCTCAACCATTTCTTTTGAAACCGCATGGGCGGGTGTAGCTGCCGGCACGACAAGAAGAAACAGGGCTGCAATTGTGGCCAGTCGACGGGTAAGATGGCTCGATTTCAGCATGATCTCTACCTTTCTCAATCAAAACTTCCTGAATACAACATACGGCAGCTGGGCTCTAAGAGCGAAGCTACCGTATGGTGGCGCATATCAAATCCTGGCGAAAACCAGCGGCGATCCGTTGCCTCACTTGTCAATCGTGAAACCGTCTCTGCGGTTCAGTTGCCAGCACTCCTCGGTCGAATCGGAGCAGAACGGCTTTTCCTTGCCGTAGCTGATTACGCGGATGCGATCGGTGGCGATGCCAGCGGTAACGAGCGCGGTCTTGGCAGCTTGCGCGCGGTTTTGGCCCAGAACCAGGTTGTATTCGTCCGACCCGCGCTCGTCGCAGTAGCCGCCGATGACGACCTTGATATTGGGGTGCGAATTCAAGTAGTCGGCGTTTTTCGCCAGAATCGCCTGCGCGTCGCCGCGGATATCGTAGTTGTCGTAATCGAAGAAGATCGGCTGCACGTGTGCGTCGAAGTCCTGCTGCTCACTCATGCCCGTGCTGGGCACGCTGATCGCCGGTGGCGAGTTCACGGTCACGGATGCCGAAGCGTCGGCTGTTCCGCCATCGCCGCGCGCGACCAGGTGATAGGTGGTCGATCCGGTCGGGATCACGGTTTTCACGCCCGACGTGGGAACATCGCCGATACCGTCAATCGAAACGGTCGCGGCATTGGTCGTCTTCCATTCCAGCTGCACCTGATCTCCCGCTGAGATCACCGTAGGAGTCGCAGTCAACTGTGCCGTCGGAGCGGGCACGGATGCTGCCGGCGCCTCCTCCGCTGACGGCAAGGGAGCGGTCTTCTTCTTGCAACCTGAAACGGCGGTCAAGGCAACGAGCAAAAGAGCAATCGAAAAAACAGGCTTCTGTATTTTCAAGGGGATTCTCCTTCTCAATAAAAGGTGGTGGTAATGTTGCGCGCAACCAGGTCTCTTTGTCGCCGTAGCGTCTTGCCCGTCTGGCGCCAGCCGAACCTCAGCACCCCCAAAATGATAGTTCATCAAAACAGCAAACATGGTTAAAAAGCCGGAACGCTTCACCTAGAGTGCCAACACCATAACGCCGACAGTTCACTTCCAACTCCAATTGGGCATCATGTTGTCGCCAGAGGATGTCAGTTGCTGCTGGTGGGTTCCGTCGGCCAGCATCGTCCAGATCTGCGTGCGGTGCCCAATCTGGCGCTGGAACACAATGTGGCGCCAATCTGGCGACCATGACGGAAAATCGTTTACGCCGGATTCGTGGGTCACCTGCAGCCAGTTCTTGGTGGCTATATCCATCAGATAGATGTCGTACCCGCCGGGGTCGCCGGGGCCATACTTGCGGTTCCATGCAAACGCCAGCATGCTGCCGCTTGGCGACCACGACGGCGAGATGGCATAACCCCCGTCGGTCATGCGCTGCACGTTGGCGCCATCTTTGTCCATGATGTAAATCTGCGGTTCACCCGTCCGCCCGCTCACGAACGCAAGCTGGTTGCTGGTGCGCGGATTCCAAACCGGCGATACATCGGATCCAAACGAAGTGACGCTGTGATCGTTGCTGCCGCTCACATCGGAGATCCAAATGTCGGGGTGGCCGCCGCGCGCGGAAGAGAATGCGATCTTGGAACCGTCTGCCGCCCACGCCGGAGACTGGTTGCTGCCTCCCGCGGAACCCGCCGGAAAACTCACCAGCCGACCTAAGTCCAGCGAATACATGCGAATCGACCATCCTTCGCTTCCGAGCGAGGCAAACGCAATTCGGGAGTTGTCTGGTGAGATGCGCGGCGAGATCGAAATGCTGCCTAAATGAGTGACGGCGTGTTGATTTTGGCCGTCGTAATCCATCACCCAGATCTCTTTCGATCCAGTTCGATTGCTCACAAAATAAATTTTGGTTTCGGCGATGCCGTTGATCGCTCCGCCGAGCCGGTAGATGATTTCATCGGCAAAGCGATGCGCGATCGTACGCGCCATCTCCTGGCTGACCTCTTCGTTGTACTGGCTCGCGAGCACAGGCGCGCTGCCCGCCGTGCGCGCGTCTGTAAGCCATCCATACACCACAAGGCGTCCGTTGGTGGCCGACAGCGCCCCGAACGCCACCATGGCCGCGTTGGCGGGCAACGCCGACCACTGCGTTGCCACAAATTCCTGCGGCGATCCAGGCATGGCCTGGGGCGCCAGGCTTTTCGAAACCATGTCGAAGATGCCGGCATTCTGGAGATCGTTATAAAGCGTGGAGTCGAATATGGCCTTCAGTGGAACGGTTTCCGGATCGCTGCCCACCGGCTTGAAATCGGCCGCGGCGAGGCGGATGCGCTCGTTGCCAAGATTGGTTCCGGTGTGTACCCAATCCTGGGCGGAGATGTGCGGCGTCAAGAAGCACGAGAGGGAAAAGAAAACCAGGGAAAAAACCCGAATTATTGCCTTCATGCGATCTCAAAATCCTTCCTGTTGGGGTAACAGTTGAGCGTGCGCACGTCACTAATCGCCAACCATGGACCATGAAATTTCAGTATTCGCAGTAATACGAAACCTTCAACGTGCTCTGATTATAGTTTGAAGGAAGCTGGCCAAAAGTATCCACGCGCCGCGCTGCGATCATGCACGAGTTGTCCAGCGTCGGGCTGCCGCTTGAAGTGTCGATCTGCGGCGGGCTGTGGCTGCCGTCCCGGTAAATCGTAAAGGCCAGGAACACTCGTGCTCCCTTCGGTGTTCGCGCATCCACCTGCGCCTTGTCCCAGGTCTGCGACATCTTCCGATTGATCTGGTCCACATACCACGGAAAGAGGCTGGCAAAGTTGTTATCTCCCACCGTTGTTGGCCCGGCCGTCCCCGGCTGCATCTGGCGCGGCATCACCGAGCCGGATTGCTCGCCATATTGGGCCACATTCTGCTTCGGTGCCGGCTGGTGCAGTTGCGTCTTGGGTGTGTTCTGCACCGTGGGCTTCGTAGGCTTGCCCAGAATCGGAATCGCTGTCTCGTCGACGTGCTTCTGTTCCTTCGGGCTAGGAGTCGCCGGCGCCTGGCTTGGGGTCTCGGTCGTCAGCACGTTCTTGTTGATCTGTTCGGTGGGAAGCGGCAGCGCGCTCGTCAGCGTCACCTGCATGGATCCGCCTGCGCCCGCTGTGCCCCAGAAGTTGTGATGAAACAGTCCCATCGCCCACGCGTAAGACAAAAGCATTCCGACGATCGCGAGATGCAACACAACCGAACCTGCCGCCGGTCCCGCAAAAGGTTCCCGCGCCAGTTCCCGCTCCAGGTGTTCGCTACCCTCAAGAACGCTTTCCATAGTGTTCGCGCTAACTCCACGGACTCGCCAGCTCCACGTAGTTACTGGCTCCCGGGCGATCCGTTCAAATCCATCGGCTGCGTCACGATCGATACATTGGTGATCCCTGACAGTTTCACCGCGTCCATCACGCTGGCGAACGCTCCAAATGGCACCCGCTGGTCGCTGCGCAAATAGATCGCCTGATGCGCCGGATCAACTCCCGCCTGATGCAATCGGGCAGGGAGATCGTGCACGTTCACTGGCTGATCGTTGAGATACACATTCTGATCGCGATCGATGGTTACCACCATCCGCTGTTCGGTGATTTGTTTCACCGTCCGCGTCTTCGGCACGTTCACTTCGATCCCCGACTGCAGCACCGGCTCGGTAATCATGAAAATGACCAGCAGCACCAGTACCACGTCTACCAACGGAGTAATGTTGATCTCCGCCAGCGACGACCGTGTTTGTCCGTTGAATGTCGAGAATGCCACAGTGAACCTTTCGCGGATTCGGAACTAACTCCGCTGACTCTGCCAGCTCCGCTAACCCCGCTATTTGTATAGACTGCGTTCGGCCTCGCGGGGCATCTCCGCCGGAACCCTCGGCGCCGCCTGGGTTCGCTGCGGCATCTCTTCCAGGGAATTCAGCAGCTCGCGGCAAAAGTCATCGGTGGCCGAGGCAAATAGCCTGATCCGCGCGGAAAACTGGTTGTAGGCCACAACTGCTGGCACGGCCACGAACAAGCCGGCCGCCGTCGTAATCAGCGCTTCGCTGATGCCCGGCGCAACAGCGTGCAGCGTGGCAGAACCCGCCTGCCCCAAACCCTGAAACGCTTTCACTACGCCCATCACCGTTCCGAACAGCCCCACAAACGGGCTGGTACTGCCGATCGTCGCCAGCCACGTCATGCGCCGTTCCAACGCCGTCACCGCCGTGCTGGCCGCGGTCTGCGCGGTGCGCTCCAGCGGCGTCAGATTGCGGGGCGGTCCCGATCCGCCCGTTTGCCGCTTGTAGGTCTCGTACACATCCTCAAATACCTGCGCCAGCGGGCTCGCGCTGTAATCGCCCGTCAGGGCCGCAATCTCATTGAGCCGAGTCGCCTTGCGAAACGCGCGAATGAATTTTCTGCTCTGGGTTGTCGCCTTGTTGAACGTGGAAATCTTGCCCAGAATCACCATCCACGAATACAGGCTTGCCAGCAGGAGCACCACCAGCACCCCGATCGCAATCGGTCCAATTTCGCCCATCATACTTGCCAGCGCGCCAAGGCCCTGCGAAGGTGCCGCGCCGCTGCCAGCGCCGCCGTCAGCCTGCAAAATACATGCAAATGCTGCAGTAATGATCGCCATTCACCTCATTCTCCACGGTACCAGACCGCGTTCTTCAGCCCAAGTGACCGTTTGGGTGCGTCTAAAAGCCAGTTGTCCAATCCGTTTTTCCGCCTTTGTCCGCTGCAGTCTTCGGGAGGAAGGCGCAATGGAGTGAGCTGGAGGGCCAAGATTGGGTAACCCCACTTTAAGCGTTTTGTTTTTGTGTGCCTGAAATGGGGAATAATCGTTCAATGCTCGAACCTCCGTGATAAAAACGGATCAACCATGCTCGTCGAACTGCGCGCCGAAAACTACGCCGTCATCGATCACGCTATTGCCTCCTTCGGGCCCGGGCTCAATCTCCTGACCGGCGAGACCGGCGCAGGCAAATCCATTCTCGTTGACGCGCTCGCCCTCCTACTGGGAGGGAAAGGCTCGGGAGAGTTGGTTCGCCATGGCGCCGACAAGGCCGCGCTCTCCTGCGTCTTCGAATCCACCTCCGGCGCCGAAGCCATCCTTGAAGCGAACGGTATTGACGCTGAAGGCGCTGAAATCATTCTCCGCCGCGAGATTCTTTCAAACGGCAAAGGCCGCGTGTTCGTCAACAACCAGCCCGCCACCGTCCAAGTGCTCAAGTTGCTCGCGCCTGAGCTTGCACTGGTCCACGCGCAGACCGAAAGCCTCTCCAGCTTCGACCAGTCGCAGCAACGCCTGCTTCTCGACCGTTTCGCCGGTATTTCTTTAGATGCAGTCTCGGAGGCTCACGCGCGCTGGCACGCCGCCTCCGGCAAACTCAACGACCTGCTGCATGGCGAGCAGGACCGGTTGCGCATGGTCGATCTGTGGAGCTATCAGAAGAAAGAGATCGAACAGGCGAATCTCAATCCCGGCGAAGATGAGGCCCTGGAAACGGAAAAGCGGGTCCTGGCCAACGCCGAAAAGCTCTACGCCGCTGCTATGAGCGCGTTCGATGAGCTCTACGAAGGCAGCGCCAGCGCCGAAGCCGCCCTCCGCGACGGCGTCCGCAACGTCGAAGAGCTCGCCCGGTACGATGCCCGTTTCACTGAATCTGCGCAGCAGCTCTCATCAGCCCGCGCCACCATCTCCGATATCGCCACAGCTCTGCGCGACTACGCTGAAGGCATCAACGCCTCGCCCGAGCGCCTTGCCGAAATCGAAGACCGTCTCGCCCTCATCGATCGGCTCAAGAGAAAATACGGCAAGACCGTCGCCGAAGTGAGTGCATTCGGCGAAGACGTGGCCGGCAAGCTCGCCGAAGTCGAGGACCGCGACGAAATCCTCAAGACGCTTCGCGCCGAGCTTGAACAAAGCGCTGCATCCTACCGCAAGGCCGCTACCGCTCTCACCGCCGAGCGTCAAACTGCCGCAATCAAACTCGCGAAACTCGCTGAAGCGCAGATCAACTCGCTGGCCATGAAGGTCAAGTTCCAGGTCGCCGTTACGTCCAGCGAATCTTGCACCCCGGCAGGTTCGGGAAAACAATTTTCCGCCCTGGCCGCTTCACGAAGGCACGAAGTGTCAGGGCACGACTTCAGTCGTGCCGAAAGCGGCAGAAAAAACGAAGGGGCTTTAGCCCCTGAGGGAAGCGCATCTGAAAACTCCCACTGGTCCGCTTCTGGTTGGGACGAGGTCGAATACCGCATCTCGACGAATCCCGGCGAACCTCTCAAGCCGCTGGTCGAAATTGCCTCCGGTGGTGAGCTCTCCCGCGTGCTCCTTGCCCTCAAGGTCGCCGTCGAGGAAGGCTCCGGCACCAAGTCAAAAAAGAAAACCACGCCGCGGACGCTGGTTTTTGACGAAATCGATATTGGCATTGGAGGGCGCGCCGCCGAGGCTGTTGGCCAAAAGCTGAAGGCGCTGGCCGGTGCGCAGCAGGTCCTCTGCGTCACGCATCTGCCTCAAATTGCAGCCTTCGCCGATCAGCATCTGGCTGTGGAGAAACGCGAAAAAGACGGCCGCACGCAAACGCGGATCCGCGTTCTTGACGACCGCTCCCGCACCCACGAAGTGGCTCGAATGTTGTCTGGAGCGAAGGTGACTGACACGAGCTTGCAGCATGCCGCGCAAATGATTGCGGGCAGCCGATAGCGGCATTTGCGTGAGGCAAACTCCGGCCCCACATGTTCGGACAACATCATTCTCGGCCAGCTGCTCCAACACTGTGAACTCTCGGCTGCGCAGGTCCGCGCAAGTCACTGTGCAAGTCCGAGCGGCGCGCATGCCCGTGTCAGAATCTGTGCGCCATTACCGACCCCGTGCGCCAACGTCGTCAGGCAGGAGTCCCAAATGAATCCCCCGCAATTCGCCACCAACGAAATCATCGTCGCCGTTCGCGAAATCATTCCGCGCCGTCGCGCTGGCTAGGCGTCCGCTTTTTCCGATGTGCCAGGCGCTAGCCCCGATGCGATCGCCAGAATGGTTGCGGGATCCAATGGCTTGGGAAGGATGGATAGTGCTTGTCCTTGCGCCCGGGCAATGTCGACCAGATCTTCAGCTCCTGGGTGACCCGAAACCAACACGATCTCGCATTTAGGGTAAAGGCCTCGAAGCATCTTGGAGAATTCAATGCCGCTGATCCCCGGCAACATGACGTCCAGCACAGCTAAACCCGGCTGCCAGCTTGCAATCAGCTCGAATGCATCTTCCGCGGACGGAGCCACTCTGGTTTCGTGACCCTGCCTTGAAACGATCAGCGCCAAGGTTTCGGCAACCGTCGGGTCATCGTCGACGATCAAGACATTCCGCCTGCCGCGCGAAGTAGACATTGAAGCCATGGATTTTGGAGTGACGGCGCCCGAGGGTCCTCTGCCCGTCTAAGACCGTGAGATGCGATAAACCTCGAACGCGTCGAGTCCGACCCATCCCTCCATAACAGTGCCTAAGCGCCTTGTCCACCTCAAAAAACGCCTCACAGCGAAGCGACCAGCCCGGCTACATGGCATTTTGACATTACTTCGGTAATTTTTCGCCGCATTTTAGTTTGCATCGGCTTGGTCACTTAGATAACCTCTGTAACGAATCACCTGTAACTTTCGTTCCCCTGTAACCCTGTTTTTCACTGGTTCAGCATTTGCCTGCCTTGGAGTTCCCGGCCTCAGGAGTATCTATGCGATTGTCGTGTCTTCGCAAATCCCTGTCCCGACGCAGTTCTCTGCCAAAGACCGTGTCTCTTTGGCCGTCATTTGTTTTTGTCGCAGCGCTCATTTCGTTCGCTCCCTTCATGACGGGCTGCGGCGGAGGAAATATCGCAGTCAATCTGGACACGATTGCTGCCATTGGTGCTCCAGCCGCCGACGTGCGTGTGAATCAAACGATGCAGCTCAATTCGAGCTATGTTGCCTCTGGAAGGTCTATGACCTTCTATGTGAACGGAATCCCCGGCGGCAACGCCGAAGTGGGAACGATCACAGCCACCGGCCTCTACACCGCGCCCGCAGTTGTTCCCAACCCGTACACAGTAACGATTACGAGCTCAATCGCTGCGTATCCCGCAGCCACTCCCGGCTCGGTTGCAGTTCAGGTGTGGAATCCAATTCCCGTTCTCGGCACCGTTACTCCAAATGGATTCTCCGAAGGGACGACGACCGTCACGGTGAACGGTTCGCAGTTCGTCTATGGAGCGCAGATCAGTTGGAACGGCGCTCTGGTTCCCACCACATACATCTCCAGCACTCAAGTGGTGGCGCAAATCGCCGCTCCGAACCCAGGGACCTACCCGCTCACGGTCACCAACCCGAATCCCGGATCGGCCAGCGCGATTCCGCTTTCCATGAAGGTTGGTCCCGGCCTCGTGGTGCTTACGCTTGAGCCGAACTCCGGAACGGATGTTCGTGTCTCGAACTCACTCAATCTCGGCCTGATGGTGAACGGAACCGACAATCCGGCGGTTACGCTGCAAGTGAATGGCATCGCCGGTGGCAATGCCTTGGTCGGCACGGCGGTCTCGAATACCGATGGATCCATCACCTACACCGCTCCGCCGGTTGTTCCCACGCCGAGCAATATTGTCCAACTGACCATCACCAGTGTGGACAATCCCGCGGTGGCTATTTCGCAGAATATTTCGGTGATGAATCCCATTCCGATTCTCACGTCGGCCACGCCCATGGCGTTCAATCCCGGACCCGCAACCATCGTACTCACCGGGCAGAAATTCATCACCGGCGCGCAAGTGCTGGTGAACGGATCTCCTGTGAGCACGACTTTCAACAGCGGAACGCAACTAACCGCGAATGTCGATCAGGCTCAGCCCGGCAATCTCGATTTGCAGGTCCTCAACCCCAGCCCTGGCCCGGCCATGTCGAACGACCTGATCGCTATAGTCAGCGGCACGATTCCTACGCCGGTTGTCAGCCCGAGCGATGCCGCGCGGTTTCTTGAGCAGGCCACGTTCGGCCCGACGGACGCAGATATCCGCACGCTTTCACTCGAGGGCTACTCGACTTGGCTCAGCCAGCAATTCGCTTTGCCGCCAACGCCCACTGAACCCGGCGTCGAACAGTCGGTCATCGTGAACAATCCTCCCTGCGCCACCAGCGATGTCAAATGCAATGCCGCGCTCTTCGTCGAGAACAACCAGGATGACAGCCTCGTGCAAGAGACCTTCTGGCAGCAATCCTTGACCGCGCCCGATGAGCTCCGCCAGCGTGTCAAGTACGCTCTGTCGCTTCAGTACGTCATCTCCAGCAACAACACCACCGCGATTCAAAACATGCCGCGCGGCGAAGCCAGCTACTACGACCTGCTTGGCGCCGACGCCTTCGGTAACTTCCGCCAGTTCCTTGAGGACGTCACCCTCAATCCCATGATGGGCCAGTTCCTCTCCATGCAGGGCAACGACAAGGGCAACGCAACCACTGACCCCGACGAAAACTACGCGCGCGAAGTCATGCAACTGTTCACCATCGGACTCTGGAAGTTGAACGACGATGGTTCGCAGCAGCTCGACGGCACCGGCAATCCCATCCCCACCTATTCGAATACTGACGTCAAGAGCCTCGCCGCTGTCTTCACCGGCTGGAGCTGGAACATTCCAGGCGACTCCACGGATAACGCCTGGTCCAACTGCTGCGTCTACGTCGGTCCTGGCTACGGTGAAGAGCTGCTGCCCATGCAGAGCTTCCCCAGCCACCATTCCACCGTCGAAAAGGACTTTCTCGGCGTTACTATTCCGGCCTCAGGCAGCCCCGATCCCGTCGGCGATCTCAAGATCGCTCTCGATACCCTCTTTAATCATCCCAACTTGCCGCCGTTTTTCTGCAAGCAGTTGATCCAGCACCTGGTGACAAGCAATCCAAGCCCCGCCTACATCAGCCGCGTCGCCAAGGTTTTTGAAAACGACGGCACCGGTGTGCGCGGCAATCTGCAAGCCGTCATCACCGCAGTCCTCATGGACCCCGAAGCTCGCGACACGGCCACCGACTCCACCAACCCGCAATTCGGAAAGGTCCGCGAAGCGCTGGTGCGCTATACCGAGTGGGCACGCGCTTTCACCGCGCAATCCCGCACGGGCTCTTTCGATGTGGGCAGCACTGAGGATCCCATCTACGGCTTCGGTCAGATGTGGCTCCGCTCTCCCACTGTCTTCAACTGGTTCGCGCCCGGTTATATGCCGCCCAATACTTCCATCTCCGCCGCCGGCCTGCTCGCGCCAGAGATGCAGATGACCAACGTGTCCTCTGTGGTCGGATACATCAATTACATGCAAAGCGCCATCGGCTCCAACGCTCAGGGCGGTCCCGACGTCTTCTCCTACTACTCCACCGAGATGTCGCTGGCCGCAACGCCCGATCAGCTCATGGACCGCATCAACCTGTTGCTCATGTACGGCCAGATGTCCACGACTCTTTACAACCAGATTCTCGGCGCCATCACCGCCATCCCCATTCCCAGCGGCGATCAGAATGCAATCAATGCCGCGCTTCTCTCGCGTGTTCAAACTGCCATCTATCTCACCGTGGCGTCGCCCGACTACGCCGCGCAGCAATAGGAGCCAGCCATGAGCTGCAACTGCAAACATACCCGCCGGCAATTCCTCAGAACGGCCTCCATGGCGTCCATGGCCGGCATCTATGCCAGCCCGTTTCTCCTTGAGCTCAACTCGCTCGCCGCCATGGCGCAGTCCACCACGGGCTCTGACTACCGCGCCCTGGTCTGCGTCTACTTGCAGGGCGGCAACGACGGCCACGGCACCGTGATCGCCACCGACCCTTCCTCCTTTGCCGCCTTCACCTCCGCTCGTTCCGGCGCGCCTGGCCTCGCCTATCCGGTGAACGAACTGCTGCCCATCACCCTCAAGACTCCGCAGTCGGGCCGCACCTTCGCCCTCAACCCTTCGCTCGGCGGCGTGCAAAATCTCTTCAACACCGGCCGCGCTGCCGTCGTTGCCAACCTTGGAACTCTCGTGGCTCCGGCCACCAAAACGCAGATCAACTCGAACTCCGTCCCTCTGCCCGATTCGCTCTTCTCGCACTTCGATCAAACCGCCGCATGGCAGGCCATCGCCTCCAATCTCGGCAGTAGCGAGCAGGTGGGCTGGGGTGGCGCCGTGGCCGACGCCATTGAAGCCATGAACATGAATTCAAACTCCATGTTTACTTGCATCTCTACTGCCGGTAACGCGCTCTTCCTCGCCGGCCAATCGTCATTTCAGCTCAACGTCACGTCCGCCGGCCCCATTCCGATCTACGGTCTCCAGAACCCGCCGTTCGGTCTGCCCTCGGCGGCCAACCCGCTCAACTCCATCCTCACCGCTGACGAAAACAACCTCTTCGCCAAGGAATACGAAGTCGTCATCAACCGTTCCATGCAGGCCCAGGCCACTCTGGCCACCGCCATGGCGCCGGCGGGCGTCGGCGGCGTCCCTAATCCCCCGCAATATCTCGATCCGATGACCAACATGCTCGCCAACAATCCGTTGGCCTCTTCCATGCAGACCGTTGCGCGCATCATTGCCGGTCGTAGCCAGCTCGGCGTCACCCGCCAGATCTTTTACGTCCAGCTCGGCAGCTTCGACACACACGACAATCAGGCTGTACAACACGCGCGCCTTCTCAACCAGCTCGGCGCGGCCCTCGAGTATTTCGACGCCCAGATGGTCAACATGGGTCTCGGCAACAACGTCACCGCCTTCACCATCTCCGACTTCGGCCGCACCCTCACCTGCAACAGCGATGGCACGGACCACGGCTGGGGCAGTCACCACTTCGTCGTCGGCGGCGCGGTCAACGGCCAGGATATGTACGGCCAATACCCTGTCATCGGCACCGATCAGGTGAACGATCTTGGCGCAGGCCGCCTTATCCCTACCACCGCCGTGGAGCAATACGCTGGCACGCTGGCCAGCTGGTTTGGTCTTTCCGACTCGCAGATCCGCACCGTCTTTCCCAACTTCGGGAATTTCGGAACCAACCCCTATCTTGGCTTCATGAGTTAGGGTTCGATCGCCGCGTTCGCGCGGCCTGATCGAGAATGGATCGCTTTCAGGTTTGGCGTCTCTGCCGCGGAAGGCGGCAGGACAAATAGATAAAGCAAATTAAATTAACCAGGGGAACCCCATCCATCGTGCTGCTGCATGGCACGATGGGTGGGATGCCTCGTCAGGAAGCCAATTGCCAGGAGTCAGCGCCTGGTCCCTGACGCCGGCCCCGAAGCCGGCTCTGAGAACCCTGGGTCCGATGCAATCTTGTACCACGTGCCCTTGCCCAACTTTCCCACGCCTACCATTACGTCGGGGCCCTGCATCGTATAGGTTCCCTGGTCGTCCCAATTCATGCTCACGGAATTCAGGGTGTACTTTCCGTTGCTCGCGGCAAACATCCCGTTATGCGACGGAGTTTTATCCGGGGCTTCGCTGTGGAAGGTGTAGAAACCGTTGGCAGCGATCTGCCACACCCAGATGCCGGAGTCGACGTTAAGCTCCCACAGGCCAACTAAGGCTGGATCCACCATTCGTGCCGGCGCGCCGGGCGGCCCCACCGAAGGCATAGGCAACGGCGAGAGCCAGCGCGGGTCGTCGTTGGAGCAGGGCGCCACCTGCAACCAGCAGTAGTTGCCGCCCGCGCCTTCCTTCGTGCACGCTGCCAGGGCTTGCGTAGTGGCCGCTTCGCGCGTTGGACCACTCCCAGAGCCATCGTAATTTGGTTTCAACCTTATCGCCAGCGCCACGCATCCTCCGGAAATCGATCCGACAATCTTGCAGTCGTTGTGGCCGCCCTGTTGGCAATATTGAAGGGCGCCGCGCTCGGCATCGGCCTGGGAAAGGACCGCATGTGATTCGCCGCTGGTCTGCGTGGAGGGAGCTACAGCGATGGCCGCCCACGTGTTCATCTGTGCCGCCGTCGGCCGCGCGCTCAACGCCGCCAGCAACAGACCTACTCCCGCACACACCGCCGCGTTTGCCCTGGGAATCCATGACCTCGATCGTTGCATCGCTGTTCCTCCTACCCGTTATGCCTGCCGCTACTTTCCCAATGTCGCGTAGGCAGAGTCAAGCAAAAACTCGCGCTGAACCGGTCCGAGACACTGCCGCCGCGCGAGCCTTCCCGCAGGTTCGCAGAACCACTCGATCCTCGCCGAGAACGGCCTCACCGAAAGTCAACAGTTGACTCTGGCCTCTGAAGCAGCAAACGCAGCCAGACAGCGCGAGTAGATTCCCCGTCCTTGGGCCCGGAATTGCGCAATCAAAAGCTGAGCTTAACCGCGCCTTGAAGGATGCGCGGAGGAGCCGCGCTGATGGCGTTCCCGAAGGTCGAGCTGCCGATGTTTCCGTCAATCGCATTCGGGCCGTTAAACTGCGCGTGGTTGAAGGTGTTGAACGTTTCCACACGAAAGAGCAGCGATGTCGACTCCGTCAGCCGCAGGCGCTTGGCAAGCGCCATGTCGTAATTGTCCGCGCCCGGGCCGTGGAAGAACCGCCTCTTCGAAGTGCCGGGCGTGCCCACAGCGTTTTCGCTGAAGGCCGATGCTTCGAAATAATTGTTCAGGTTCGTTCGCGGATTACGATTCAGGTGTAGCGAGCCACCGTTGTAATCGGGCTCGTCGATGCTGCTGTTGTTCACCCCGTTCGGATTGGTTCCGATGAGCGAATTGTCACCATTGTCGATCATCGTCACCGGAAAACCGCTGGCAAATCTCGTGATCCCTGAAAGCGACCATCCTTGAGTGAAGCGATTCGCATGCAGCAGCTTGTCCAGGGGCATTTGGTATTCGTAACTGAGCACGAAATTCTGCTTCACGTCGAATGCTGATAGACCGTAACTGAGCGCCGGGTTAAAAGGATTGACTTCCTCGCCGATGTTCGACGAATCGTCAAGAGACTTGCTGTAGGTGTAGGCAGCCGAGAATTCGAGCCGTCCGCTAGTGTGCCGTGCACTCAACTCCAGCGCGTTGTAGTTGGCTCGCCCAATATTCGATTGCAGCGCATTGCTGCCGAAGTTCGATCCCAGCGGCCCGCGTGTTCCGTTCACTTGTCCGCCGCCGATGGGGTAATACACGGTGTCCTCGCCATTCGCGCCGCAAGTCACCGTGTTCGGCTGCACTTCGCTGGGCTGGCTCAGGCTAAGGCAAAGCGCAGGATTGCCCGGGTTCGACTCGATCAACACCAACTGCCGATGACTCGAAGTTCCGATGAAGCTCGCGCTCAGAACCGTGTCTGGTCCCGCCTGGCGCTCCATCGACAGCATCCACTCTTCCGTGTACGGCACCCGGTTGTGGACGTCATATCCGGGAATTCCGCTGATCGGCTCGTAGGTGCTCCAGTCAATACTCCCGTCCGGATTGCTGCGCGACGAGTTGAGCGGCGCGAAGGTGTAAGGGAAGGGCTGGCCAAAAGTCTGGCCGTCGGCCGCGCTTACAAAGGGTGTAGCGAACAACGGCGGGGCGGGACTGGAGTACGTGGTTCCATAGGGCGCGTTCGCCGCAAGTACGCTGATTGAAAGCGCGTCGATGGCGGTGTAGAAATTGCCAAAGCTGGCGCGAATGCTTGTCGCGCCGGCACTGCCCAGCGCTTTCTCGAGCAGCGGATTCTTCGATTGCGGTGACCACGCCAGTCCCACGCGCGGTGCGAATCCAAGATTGTCAACCGGCGCCAGAGTGTTCGGAACCCCGGGATCGCCGGGATACAGAATCCCCGCCGGTGCGCCCGGAAACACCTGCGATTGCGCGCCCGCCACAAAGGTCGAAATCTGATTGTATTTTTCCGTCCATGGCGCGATACGATCCCAGCGCAGCCCGTAATTCAGCGTCAGGCTTGGCCGGAGGTGCCAGCTGTCTTGAGCAAACAGGCCAACATATTTGTTGCGCGCATAAAACGGATTCAGCTGGCTCTGGTTGTACTGGCTGGGAACTCCGATCAGAAAGTCCGCGAAGTCCACGCCCGTTTCCGTTCCCGAGAACACGAAGTTTCCGTTGAACTGCGCGATGGCGTGCGCATTCACCTGGTCGGCGTGAAACTCCGCGCCCGCCTTCAAGGTGTGGTTACCCAGGACTTTTGAGAAAGTGTCCGATGCCTGGTAAGTGTCGTTTGACTGGATCAGTTGGTTGGCCGCGGCGCCGATCGAGTAGCCGTTGAAATTCAGATTCTCCACGCTTTGACCCTTGGGATCGAGCGCGACGATGCTCGGCGACCCGTCGGCATTCGCAAACCCTTGCGACACAAGGCTCACCCCTCGGCCTCCGACCGGCTGCCCCAGATTATTGACATCGCGCAGGTAGCTCATGTGCGCATCGTTCACGGTCGTGGTGTTGATGGCCTTGGTGAGGCTCAGCTCCAGAAGCTGCGCACGCCCCGTCGTCAGCGCGTCGAATCCAGGCACGCTGGCGCCGCTTTGCGCGGTCGGATATGGATTGTCTAAATCGAAATCGTCGATGAAGTAGTAAGTCGAAAGCAGTCCCCAGCGCGTGTTTGCATCGAGCCGCGCGCCAGCCTTATCGTCGCGCACGGTTTGGTTATATGCCGAGGTGGCAAAACCTCCCGCGTTGTTTGGCGGGGGAATATATTGGAGAAGCTTTTGTGCCGGCACCGACCAAGCGTTCAGAGGAATCTGCGCATTGGGAAATACGCAATCGGCCGAGGAGGCGCAGCTAGTTGCGTATGTGAGACCGGGATTGCCCGCCATCGGCTCGCCCGCGTTGAAGTAGTAAGGCTCGCCTTGCGCGACGGTGTAGCCCAGGCGCTGCGTAAGAATGCTCGCGAAATAAGGCCCGCCTACTGCCCCGGTCAGGAGGGTGTTTCCATTGCTGTCGACGAAATCAGAAAGGTCGCCCGTGCGGTCCGCGTGCGACGGCACGCTGATTTCGCCCGTATCTATACCTTGGGTTTGCCGGGTTCCCTGGTAGTCGGTAAAAAAGAATAGCTTGTCGCGCTTGATTGGACCTCCCAGCGTTCCGCCAAACTGATTTTGGCGGTATATTCCTCGCGTCGGCGAGAAATAATTCCTTGCATCCACATCCGTATTCCGCAAGAAGTCGAAGGTGCTTCCGTGGAATGAATTGCTGCCGCTCTTCGTCACCACGCTCACCTGTCCGCCGCTGAACTCTCCATACTCAGCGTCGAAGTTGCTGGTCACGATGCGAAACTCCGAAATCGCATCCAGGTTGGGAATAATCGCCGTGCCTGCATTCACATCCTCTTCGGCGTCACTGCCATTGACGCTGAAATAGTTCGACGTCTCCCGCTGCCCGTTCACTGAAATCGTTCCCGGGTTCAGAGTGCCTGAAGGATTCAGAATGGTCGCGCCTACATCTTCCACCGTCGCGGCGCCAATGGATGTAGAAGGCGCCACTCCCGGCTGAAGAGCGAGCAGGTCGGTAAAGCTCCGCCCGTTCAGGGGCACCGATGCCATCTCGCGTCCCGTGATCACTTCGCCCGACTGCGTGCTTACCGTCTCCACGTGCAGAGTATTGTCGGTCACGCTCACGGTCTGCGAGATCGTGCCCATCGCAAGCTGGCAATCGAGCGTCAGCGCGGCATCCGTATCGAGCACGATGTCCCGGCGCCTATAGCTTTCAAATCCCAGTGCGTGAACGTCCAGCTCATAGCGTCCGACCGGCAGAACGGGCAATGTGTAATAGCCGCTGGCATTGGTGCGCGTCAGGTGCGTGATAGCAGTGCTCAATTCGCGCACCGTCACCTCGGCATTCGGAACCACTCGACCTGAAGGGTCCTGCACGGTTCCCGAGATGCTGCCGGTCACGGCAGCCCAAGCCGCAGCCCCTGCAAATATAAGAATGCACATGAGTTGAATTGATGATCGGTGCATCTTGCCTGGCCGTCCCATGCTTTAATTCCCCTGCTCTTTCTTGCCGCGGACGAGTTTAAATAGAGCCGTCGCCACGTGGATTTGATATACGACCAATTTGGTCTTCATTAAATATACGACAATATAAGTCGCCATTTATTGCAGTGATTTTAATCACACCGCATTGTGAAAACTGCCGAGTTTTCTAGGCTTTTCGGAGATTTGGCGCTGGTGGCCGAATGTGTGATTTCAACGGGTTTGAGTTCGGTGGCGAATGGGCTTAATCATTAAGGATCTATACTTTAAAGGTCGCGAAAGGGAGCTTCTTCGTCGACGCGCCGGTTTTTCCGACGCAACCATCGGATCCTCAGGGCCTTCAAATTGGCAGGAGGAATCATGTCCAAATTTAAAGCCTTCGCATGTGCAGTCGTCGCAGCCGGGCTGTTCTGTTGTGTGCCTTCCGCGCCGGCCCAGCTCTCTGTCGGGATCAACCTCGGGCCAGCTCCCGTGTGCCCTTATGGTTACTTCGACTACGCTCCGTATGACTGCGCGCCCTACGGCTACTATGGGCCCGATTGGTTCGACGACGGAATATTCATCGGTGCCGGCCCATGGTTTCATGGGCCTGGACACTTCTATGGCCACGTCGATAACCGCTTCGATCCTCATCATGGCTATCACGGACCGCTACCGGAGCGCGGCGCAGAGCCCTTTAACCACTTCCACGGCAATGAGGCGCGTGACGGCCACGGTCACGTGGGCCCTGCCGGTCACGATGGAAGCCATGAGCGGGCGCTGCCCGGCTATCGTGGCGGCGGCGGACATGGCGGCCATCGCTAGACCTCAACTTAACCCTCAACTGTAGCGTTGACGTTGAATCGGGCCGCGCTCCGCGCGGCCCGATTTGTTGGCGCGCGTCTCGCGGGCGCGCGCCGAGCAAGCATCTAGTTTGGCTTCAAGCGAAGGAAAGATTCTCCAGACCTCGAGCAGCACCGGAACTGCTCAGAGCGAAGGATGAATCAACATTTGCGCCGCGTGCGTGGCGCCGGATGTCACTAGGGCAAATGAGAGACCGCCCCCTGCATCCTTTTCGACAAACACCAGGTCAATGGGATGATCCTTGTACCACTGGCTAGCCTGCAGGTCGGTCGCCTGAGTTCGCGCCGGGCCCAGTTTGGTTGAGAGCAGGGCAAGATCCTGAGCTATGAGTTGGCTTGCTGGTTTCCCGCCTTGCAGTGCGGCAACCCGGAAGTGGTAATAGGCGGCTTCGATGTCGACAGGAACTCCGAGGCCATCGCGTTCAAGCACACCGAGCAGAATAGAGGACCTCCAATTACCAGCGGCGGCAGCATCGTTCAACAGCCCAAGCGCCTCGCGCGGAGATGCAGCGAGAGTCGGGTTGCGAACCAGAAGCAGCCCGAGTTCGTGCTTTGCGGGAACGTAACCTGCCACTGCGGAATCGCGCAGAAGCCTGGCGGCGGCTGGAAGATCCGGCTGGCCTTCCGCATTCATCAGCATTGAAGCAAGGTCAAACTGCGCGATAGGATCGTGCAGGCTTGCGCCTTTGCGATACCACTTCTCGGCCTTGGAGCGATCCACGGGTGTGGCGATTCCGAAGGCGTAGAAGTCGCCGAGATAGCAGGCTGCCAACCCATTGCCCTGCGCAGCGGCCGCACTCATTAACCGGAATGCCGATGCCTCGTCTTTGGGAACGCCGGTGCCCCACAGATACGCGACTGCGAGATTGATCTCGGCCAAAGGGTACCTGCTGGCGGCAGCGAGCTGATACCAGTGCGCGGCACGTTCCAGATTCTTATCGACGCCCAAACCGGTCTCGTAAAAATAACCAGTTTGAAATTGCGCGAAGGGATCGCCGGCTCCTGCAGCCTTCTCATACCAGTAGGCGGCCTGCTTCGGATCCTGTGGGACGCCGCGGCCATCGAGGTAGTTCTGGCCGAGTTTGACCTGGTCGGCGATGGAGTGGGGCTGGGGTGTAATCGGCGTAGAAGGAACGTCGGGGTCGGTCGCGGCCAGGATTCTGAGCGGCGCTGTGAGCAGGATGCAGTAAATGGCGATGGACTGGACAAGGGCCGAGGGAACTTTGCTTTGAATGACGTTCATGGCTGACAACCTCCGGGAATGAAAAAGCCGTCAAGATCCGGGAATGGATTCCGCGGGACCAGCGACCTTTCATGAAATGAGTTTGGGGTCGTCTTGATCATCTGTCCAATAGATTGATAAGATAATTGCCATCTCATGGAGAGATGGAGCGATGGAAGTTCGACAACTGCAGATTTTTCGCGTTTTGGCCGGCGAGCTGAATTTCGCGCGAACCGCGGAGAAGGTACACACGGTGCAGTCGAATATCACGGCACATGAAGCAATGCATCTCAGCCGCAATGGGCCTGGGACTTCTACCGGAGATTGTGGTGGAGCAGGAGCTGCGCAAGCGCCAATTCAAGGCGTTGCGCTCGGCCGGGCCTCGACTCGACATTCCGACTCACATCGTTTGGCACAGGGACAAATGGATGTCTCCGCGATGACTGCATTCCGCGACCTGCTGCAAAGCAAACTCGCAGTGACTCTGTGAAAGAACTTGAGAGCGAGTTGATGGGCCACGAAACTGTTGCCTGGACAAGCGCGGTTTAGCGCCAGCCAAGGGCCGGGGCCACCATGGTCAGAATTGCCTCCATGACATGCGCGTTGTAGACGACGCCCAGTTGGTTGGGGACAGTGAGCAGGAGCGTGTCGGCCTCGGCGATAGCGGTGTCTTCACGGAGTTGTTCGATCAATGCATCGGGCTCGGCGGCGTAGCTGCGTCCGAAGATGGCGCGCGTGTTTTCGTCGAGGAATCCGATCGTGTCCTCTTCGCGTTCTCCACGGCCGAAATAGGCACGATCGCGGTCGTCGATCAAGGCGAAGATGCTGCGGCTAACGGAAACTCGTGGAGTCCGAGCGTGGCCCGACTCCTTCCATGCGGCGCGAAAGGCTCGAATCTGTGTGGCCTGTTGAATGTGGAGCGGCTCGCCGGTCTCGTCGAATTTAAGGGTTGAGGATTGCAAGTTCATTCCGAGCTTGGCCGCCCAGGTGGCTGTGGCATTGGTGGCTGCGCCCCACCAGATGCGATCCCGCAATCCTTCGGAGTGCGGCTCAAGACGCAGCAATCCGGGCGGATTGGGAAACATGGGTCGAGGGTTGGGCTTGGCGAAGCCTTTACCGCCGAGCAGATTGAGGAATTCTTCGGCGTGGCGGCGGGCCATCTTCGCTTCGTCCTCGCCTTCTGCGGGGCGGTAACCGAAGGAGCGCCATCCATCGATCACCTGCTCGGGAGAACCGCGGCTGATTCCCAACTGCAGTCGGCCACCTGCGATGAGATCGGCCGCGCCAGCGTCCTCCGCCATGTAGTGAGGGTTCTCATAGCGCATGTCGATGACGGCGGTGCCGATTTCGATCTTGCTGGTTTTGGCGCCGACCGCCGCCAGAAGCGGAAATGGCGATGCCAGTTGCTGCGCGAAGTGATGAACCCGGAAGTAGGCTCCGTCCATGCCCAGGCGCTCGGCCTCGACGGCAAGATCAATGGACTGCAGGAGCGCGTCTGACGCCGACCGCGTTTGCGAATGCGGCGAGGGGGTCCAGTGACCGAAGGAGAGGAAGCCGATTTTCTTCATGGAAGATTACGCGGGATCGCGAAATGTCTCTGGGCGCGGAGCTCCATTGGCAATTGTAAATACCCGCGGCTTCGCAGGTCGACCTCTGGGAGTCTGGCGATTCCCCGGCATCGGGGAGATTTTTTTCTGTCTTTGGCCATGGGATTGCACAAGGAAGTGCTCGGAGCGCGCGGGGCCCCAGGTAGAGACTATGGTCGGTAGGGCGCGAGATTCGGAATTAACGCTACTTTTGGCCAGTGCTTACCGCCGACGGAAAGCTGGATTGTGCGCCGAAGTAACACTCGATGGATTCCAATTTTCCGTTGCTGATTCGGAGATACTCGACGTTCCGGAACGATTTGCCGTTCTTGGTGTGGCAAAGATACTTCACGAAGGCATCGTCCGTGCCGGTGACGACCCGCTCGAGATCAAAATGCTGGATGAAATTGACCTGGATGTCCCAGCACTGGGTTTTGAACCGGCTCTTGCTGATGTGGTCGTCGCCGGCCGCGCTGGTAAACGTAAAATCGTCGGCGAGCAGGGCATTGAAGGTAGCCAGATCATTGTTCTCCCAGGCCGCGTACCACTTGCGGACGATCTCCTCGTTGGCTAAGTTCTGGTCTCCGTGTGTGTGGGCGCTGGCTGGATCCGGCAGAGCGGCGGCAACAAGCAGCGCGCCGGTTCCCGTGGCGAGAAAATTCCTGCGCGACACATTGGTTGTGGTCACGGCCCGATCTCCTCTCTGAACTCTCCCCCGCATATTAGCATACAAACTGGTTGGTATGTAGAGCTAAATATTCCTGAGATGATAGTTAAGTTCAGTTTGAGAAAGACATCCCAAAGGGCTAAAGTTCAGCGTTGATTTGTGAGCCGTCGTTGGCACGGAGGAATCCACGCCCTTTTAAAAACACGGGGCACAACAAAAAGGCGAGGATCGGCAAATGAAGCAGGCGCGCCGATTGCGATCAGACTGGCTTGCGGCGGCGCGGCGCGCGAAGAGAACCCAGCCAGCGTACGGCATTCCTGATCCCCATCTTCCACACCTTCGCACCCTGAGCATTCTTTGCCAGCACTTCGTAGCCTTCGATCATCGCGATTAGAAAGCTCGCCGCCTCTTCCGGCAGCAGGTCGCGGCGGACTGTTCCCTCCGACTGGCCCCTCCGCAGAGCCATGGCAATCTCCCGTTGCCAGGCTTGGAAGATCTTCTCCAATCGCTTGCGGAACTGCTCGTCGAGCAAGGACATCTCCTGCGCCAGATTGACCAGGGGACAACCGCTTTTCACGTCTCTTGGCCGGGAGGGGATTGCCCTCACAATTCGAATCAGAGCATCGATAGGGTTCTTGTTCTTGCTGCGTTCGAGGGGAAGCACCCATCGGTCGCGGGTAATTTCCGCGATGATCTCTTCGATGATGGCGTACCCCAAAGCCTGCTTGTTTTCGAAATGGTAGTAGAGCGCTCCCTTGGTGACGTTGGTCGCGGCCAAAATCGCGTCGACACCGGCACTCTGGAAGCCGTACCTGTAGACCTCGCGGAATGCAGCCCGCAGCAAGCGCTCCCTGGTTCGCTCGGGATCGCGCGTCGTGGCCGCTTTACGTTTTGGTGTCTTACTGGCCGACAATATACCGACCAGTATGGATGGTAGCGGGCACAGCGTCAAGGCAAACGAAAGCAGGGAAGAGCGGAGCTGGAAAGAAGGGGGATTGTGGGTAGCCAATCGGGAGTAGGGAAGAGGATTTCATGCCAGGCCGCAAGGACCGGGAGCGTACGCTCAGCCGAACAGCGCCATGACGATGTGGTTCACGGCGAAGGCCGCGCCGTAAGCGAGAGCCAGCATGTAGAAGAACTGCAGCGCCGGCCATTTCCAGCTGTTGGTTTCGCGGCGGACGACGGCGATTGTCGAGGTGCACTGCATGGCAAAGGCGAAGAAGATCATCAGAGCCATGGCGCCACCCAGCGTCATATCGTGGTGCAGAGCAGTTTGCAGGTTGAGCGCCTGGGTGCCGGGATCGGCGCCGTAGAGCGTTCCCATGGTGCTGACCATGACTTCGCGCGCCAGCACGCTCGAGAGCAGCCCGATACCGATCTTCCAATTGAAGCCGAGTGGGGCGATGGCCGGCTCGATGAAGTGGCCGAGGCGGCCGATGAGGCTCTGGGCTAACTGCGGAGCGCTGAGTGCGCCAGCCGCGGTGTGGACCACGGGAAGGTGTGCGAGCACCCAAAGCACCAGAGTGACCGAGACGATGATGGTTCCAGCGGTCTTCATGAAGATGCGCGCGCGGTCGATCAGGCGCAATCCAAGCGCATAAGGTGTGGGCATCCGGTACTGCGGCAGCTCCAGGATGAACGGCGTATCGCTGGAGCGGAGAACGGAGCTCTTGAGCAGGCGCGCGGTGGTGAATGCGGCCACGAATCCCGCCACGTAGAGGCCGAGCATGACCAGCGTGCGCAGACCGATAATCCCGTGGAGGTAGTACAGGTTGGGAATGAAAGCGGCGATGAGCAGCAGATAGACTGGCAGGCGCGCCGAGCAGGTCATGAACGGGGTGACGAGAATGGTGGCGAGGCGATCGCGCTTGTTCTCAATGGTGCGCGTGGCCATGATGGCGGGAATGGCGCAGGCGTAGGCCGAAAGCAATGGTATGAATGCTTTGCCGTTCAAGCCGATGGTGCGCATGACGCGGTCGGCGATCAGTGCGGCGCGGGCCAGGTAGCCCGAGTCTTCGAGGATTCCAATAAAAAGAAAGAGCAGAAGGATTTGAGGCAGAAAGACCAGCACCGAGCAGACGCCCTTCCACACGCCGTCGAGCAGCAGAGACTGCAGCCAGGCCATGGGAATGAGCGGACGCGCAAGTTCGCCCATGCGCGCAAGGATGTCGCCAAAGCCGTCAGAGAGCGGCTGGCCAAGTGCGAAGACCACCTCAAAGACGCCGATCACGACGAGCAGGAAAAGAAGCGGTCCCCAGAAGCGATGCAGAAGCACGTTGTCGATCTTGCGGGTGTTCTCGGCTGAAAGCGGCGCCTGGTAGCCGGTGTTGCGGCTGACTTGCTCGGCCCATGTGTGCGTGCTGGCCGCGTTGCCCATGACAGGGAGCGAGAGAGGCTTGGAGGTTTCGCGGTGGCCGTTCTGCTGATTGAGGAAGAGCGGCACGGCATCGACGCCGGTTCCATGAACGGCGCTGATGAGTGCAACCGGAGCGCCGAGTTCGCGCGCGAGCTTGAGCGTGTCAATCTGGCCGCCGCGTGACTTCATCAGGTCAGACATGTTGAGGAGGACGAGAGTCGGCAGGCCGACTTCAAGCACTGGAGCGGCGAGCATGAGCTGGCGCGTGAGATGAAGCGAGTCAAGGACGAGCAGAACGGCGTCGGGTTTGGGCGTGCCAGGCATGCGACCGCGCAGAACATTGACGGCGACGCGCGCATCTTCAGAGTACGGAGTGAGCGAATAGATGCCGGGAAGATCGATGAGCGTGAGGTCTTCTCGACCCACTCCAGCCATTGAGCCCATGCGTTGCTCGACGGTGACGCCGGGATAGTTGGCGACTTTTTGGCGCAGGCCGGTGAGCTTGTTGAAGAGCGTCGATTTGCCTGAGTTGGGCGGTCCGATGAGAACGACCGTGCGGAGCGCACTCCCGGATGAAGCCTTGGGCGGCTCGAAGGCCGGTACGTCGCAGCAGGAGGCGTTCATCGCGCGGCCTCGGCAAGATGGGGAGCTTCTTCGGAGGTGTTTCCGGGATCGGCGGCTTCGGCGCCTGCCGAGCGGACACGAATGGCCGAAGCGGTCTCGTGGCGAAGCGCGATTTCGAGGCCGTCAACGAGATAGACGGTGGGGTCGCCGGCTGGGGCGCGGCGCAGTGCGGTGACTTCAGCATCGGGCACAAACCCCATATGCATGAGGTGGTTCTGGACATTCTCAGGCAGGTCAAGGCACACTAAAATCGCGCTTTCGCCAACCGTTAAATCGCTGAGAACACTCACCTGATGAACCCCGTTATGCCGCCCGAAATGGCGCGGCAGAAGAAAAATACGACCGGAATGGTCGGAGTTCAGTATACGGCCAAATTGGCCACGCCTGCAATCGTAGATTTGGGGGATTCCGGATTTTAGCATTCCCATGACGCGGCCTCGGGGAGTGGGAGTTTGGAAGGCCCCACGGGCCTCCAACTCTGGCCCCCTGGCGGACCCTCTGTTCACATTCATCGGAACGATGAGTCCTTTGTAGCAGTAGAGATTTCGGCGGGAAGTGATTCAAATCACAGTTCAGTGTCGGCAGACAGATCTTTGGCGCCTGGATTGCCGGGCGCAGGGCCGGATGGTACAAGCGAAGCATGACCGCTGATGAGTTTCGCGCGTCGCTGGGTTCGGATGAGCCACCTGAGGGCTTGACCCCTCCGCTTACGGCGCTGTGGTGGGATGCCAAGGGCCATTGGGCGCGCGCACACGGGATCGTCGACGATCTCGACACGGCCGATGCGATGGCGGTTCACGCCTACCTGCATCGCAAGGAGGGCGTGGCGTGGAATGCGGATTACTGGTACAAGCGCGCGGGACGCAAATTCAAGAGGGCAACGCTCGAAGAAGAGTGGGAAGCGCTGGTGGAACAGGAAATAGGGAATAGGGAGTAGGGAATAAGGAACGAAGGAGCCGGGAATAGGACGTGGTTCACCGGACCGCCGGAAAATGTTGTGTGTGTCGCCCCGCGGAATCCGAGCCTGAGAAAACGGCACGTTCACTCCGGGAGCGTGTTACTCTGGCGGCGTGCCAGCGGCTTCCCAGCTTGAAAGCACGACGACCGTCCGCCACTCCGCGGTGGTGCGCGTAACGCACTGGCTCACATTTATCGCGTTCATTGCGCTGCTGGTGACGGGCGGAGAGATTGTGATTTCGCATCCGCGGTTCTATTGGGGCGAAGAAGGGAACGTGAACACGAAGGCGCTCTTCGTGATTCCAATTCCGTCGTCGCGCGATACGGTGCCCACCGGATACGGCTACGTAATGCCGGACCAGAATGGATGGAGCCGATACCTGCATTTCGAGGCGGCGTGGGTGGCGGTACTCGCGGGTCTGGTGTATGGGATCTACGGAGTGGTGAGCGGGCATTTCTTGAAGAACCTGATTCCGGAACGTCGGGACTGGAACTCGCGCGCGTTCAGGGATCGGATTGCGCAGTATCTGCAACGCAAGCCGCCGGATCGCGCGGAAGATCGCTCGTATAACGTGCTGCAGCGGACGGCGTACGTAGTAGTGATTTTTGTCCTGTTTCCGCTGGTGATCTGGACGGGTCTGGCGATGTCGCCTTCGATCACCGCTGCTTTTCCCTGGACGGTGGAGTTGCTGGGAGGGCGCCAGTCGGCGCGAACCCTTCACTTTTTCGATTCGATTCTTCTGCTGGCGTTTCTTGTCGTCCACGTCGCGATGGTTGCGGCGTCGGGATTTAAAAGGCGGATGGCATCAATGATCACGGGGAAGTTGCGCGAGCCGGGGGAGGGACGATGAAGACGATCACTCGCCGCAAACTAATCGCCGGAGGCGCGGCTGCGACGGTTGGCGTTGCCGGTCTCGAGGCTGCGGGGCGCATTGCCAAGCGCTATGGACTGATTCCTCCGGATGGGGGCGGCGTGTATGGACCGGGAGAGACGCTGACCTACGCATGCCAGCGCATCCTCACCACGCGCATGCCGGCGCGCGAGTTTCCGCGCAGCATGATTTCGGAGAAACCGTTCGCGAATGCGATTGCGCCGCCGACCGCGGCATTCAAGAAGTTGGAGGCGGGCGGGTTCAGCGATTGGCGGCTGGTGGTGGATGGAACCGTGGCGCACCCCCTGGTGCTATCCATCGCGGATCTGAAGACGCTTCCGGTCCACAACCAGATCACCGAGATCGCATGCGAGGAAGGCTGGTCGTATGTGGCGGAGTGGATTGGGACGCCGCTCTCCGGAGTGTTGCGCGAGGCGGGCGTGCTGCCGCAGACGCGCTACATTGTCTACTACGCGTTCGAAAAGGGGCTGTGGGAGAGCATCGACATGGCCGACGCGTTCGATCCGCACACGCTGTTGACGATGGGAATGAATGACGGCGATCTGCCCGTGCCGTTTGGCGGTCCGCTGCGCCTGCGCCTGCCGCGCCAGCTTGGCTACAAGAGCCTGAAGTTCCTCACACACATCACGGCGACGGACGACATCAGGAAGTTCGGCTCGGGAAAAGGCTCGGTCGATTCCGATTATGGATACTCGTGGTACGCGGGGATCTAAATGCAGGGAATAGGCACAAAGGGACCAAGGGCGGGGCGAGCAGGTTAGCTGGCTTGAGCGGGCAGCGTTCGCAGCCTTTTCAGGATTTCTTCCGGGTGGACAGGCTTGGTGAGAATTTCAAATTCGTGTCCTTCTTTTTTGGCTCGCGCCAGCAAATCGGAAGTGCGGATTTGACCCGAATAGAGCAGCACCATGCATTCCGGATGAGCGCTTTTGACGCGCAGGGCCAGATCGACGCCCGTCATGCGCGGCATAATGACGTCGGAGATCAAGGCGTCAGGATGCTTAAGCGAGGCAGCCGACAAAGCGATCGTGGGATCGTCGAATGCCATGGCTCTGAAACCCGCCTGCACCAGGACCATGGCGAGACTCTCGGCTACGGTAGTTCGGTCGTCTACGACAAACACTAGATGGCCAGGCTTTTTCATCGGTCGGCAATCCTAGAAAGCTTTCAAAGTAAGATGCAAAAAACGGCTTAAAGGCACGCGGACGGCTCTTGTCCGTCTCGCGATGCAAACCGCATGAAAAGAGATGTTTGGTCGCCGGGTCCGGGCTTATGAATGATGGAGCCCTACGCTCGGAAGCGCCGATTCTCGTGGTTGTTCGGGTGGTCTTTTGTCTAGGGCAGCAGGCCGAACTCAGCCACTCCGCTGGGCGTGCCAACAAACACCTTGCCGTTGACGATCAAAGGCGTGATGAATTTGTTGCCATTGCCGAAGTGGTCGCGATTGCTCGCAGCCTGGTTGCTGTTATAGAGCTCAACGAGCGTGGCAGCGTTGTAGGCATGGAGCACGGCGGGCGATGAATTCTCTACGGCCCACACAATTCCATTTGCGGTGCCGTTAGCGCTGATCGCCGGCGTGGTGCCGGGGTATTCGAAAAAGGTCGTGCTTTGAACGCTGAATGTTGTCGCCAGCATGGCATTGGCAATGGGAAACGCCTTGAGATTATCGCTCACCCCCCCGTAGTACACGGTGTTGTTGAAGTAAGCCGGCATGGACCATACGCCGCCGATCTCTCCGCCAATCTGCTGATAGATCTGGTTGTCACTCGCGGGGTTGAATTTTCCCATCGAATCGCGATTGACCACATAGATGTTCGAATCTTTTCCCGCCCCTACGGCAAGATGATGCACAGTTCCGGACAGGTCTGTGAGGTCCGGCAGGATAAGCGCGCCGCCGGAGCCCATATCGACGTCATCGTTTGACTCGCTGATGGTGTTGAGAGGCTCGAAGTAATCGGCCACGGCAAGTGTTCCACCGGCTGTGGAGACTTTAATAAATCCGTTGCCAAAATCGTTGTTGATCGGAAAACCATTGGCATTGAGGGTGCCGTCAAAGGTGCCGTTGGCATCAAGAAAGTAGATGTAGCTGTTGGAGTCGGCGGCAAGGCCAGCGCCCGCCATCCAGATCGATCCTTCGCTGCCGTTCGGTGTGAGATTCAAAACGGCAGTCTGGGCCAATGTCGATTCGCTGTATGCCATCAACCAGCCGGTATACGGTCCCGCATCGCAATGCGAGGTCCAGCCGAGGTAGATGGTTCCATTGAGGAGAAGCAGGCCGGAACGCTCCGCATACTGGCCGGGATCAAAAATCACTTTTCCGCCGGAACTGTTGGCTCCCGTGCCGGGATAAGACGCGGCGATCTCGGTGGGGCTGCCCGACAGTTCGGCGCCCGTAATGATATCAAGCGCGTGAAGGCGCTGATGATAGTTTCCGGACTGGTCTTTCGTCATTCCGACGACAAAGATCGTGCCATGAGGACCTGCACTGCGATCGATGACCGGCGTCGAAGTAATGCCGATCTCCGGAACTATTTGGTTGCATCCATGAGCGTCGCTGGTGGTTTCGTTTGCTCCGAGGACGGAAGTTTTCCAAAGCTGCGCACCGGTGTCGGCGTTGAAGGCGTAGACGCTGTCGTGCTCGGAGACCGCAAAGACCACGTTTTGCGCTTGTCCGGCCACGATCAGGTTTGACAAGTAAAGCGGCTCGCCATCGACTAATCCATCGAGGGCGAGGATGCGCAGCAATCCAAACTGGGATGAAGTTACGTTTGCAAGCGTCAATACGCTCTCGTTTGGATTGAGGCCGGTGCGAGCAACATCGTCGTGATAGGTGACAATGTCGATGCCGGTTGTAGTTGTGGCGCCGGTGACGGTGAGCGCAAGCGGAGCGGAGTGGGTAAGCGACCCGGATGTGCCGGTAAATTCGACGGTGGCTGTGCTCGAGGGGGCGGAGGATGCGGCCGCAAGACTGACCGGCTGCGGCGTTCCGGGCACAAGCGTGAACGTGGAGGGCGTCGCGGTGACGCCAGGGGGCAATCCTGAGACCGAGACTTGGATCGATCCGGAGAAACCATTGATTGCGGCTGCGGAGACTGACACCATTTGTGCGGCGCCGCCAGCAGTAAGGCTCATGCTGAGCAGATTAAGCGAAAGCGAGAAATCCGGCACGATGACGACGGTTACCGTGAGCGCAAGCGGCGCCGAGTGGGTCAGAGTGCCGGAAGTGCCGGTGAATTCGACGGTGGCTGTGCTCGAGGCGGCGGATGCTGAAGCAGAAAGGCTGACCTGCTGCGGCGTTCCGGCGATCAGCGTGAACGCGGATGGAGTTGCGGTGACGCCCGAGGGTAATCCAGTGACCGAGACCTGAATCGATCCGGAGAACCCGTTGATCGCGGCTGCGGAAACCGAAACAGTTTGTGCGGCGCCGCTCGCAGTCAGGCTCACGATGGGCGGATTGACGGAAAGCGAAAAGTCGCGTGCGTTGGTGTGCAGCAAGCCGCCGCCGCAACCACACGCGAAACCAGCCGCGAAGATAGCGGCGACCGAACCTGACCAAATCGCAACGTTTCGACCGGCGACGCTGGCTGCCTTCTCGAAAGGTCTTGGATGCAACTGAGGCAAGGGGAACCTCGGTTTGGACAGTCTTGCATACGGCTGGGCAGGTGTCTAGATTCCCACGGTCATTCAGGCTTTACGAAGAATGGAGATCACCGTCAAGTCGTCGTCCTGCCCGTAATGAATGGCGGCCTCCGCAAGGGCGAGCGGGGACGCATCGCGTATGAGGGACTGAGTGCGGTCGAAGCCGAACAGATCGCCATCCTGGTCGCGCGCTTCTACAACGCCATCGGTGAGAAGGGTGAGGCGATCGCCGGAACGCATCTCCAAAACGGCTCGCTCCGGCGTGATCGAAGCGAGGACGCCAAGGGGCTCGGACCCGGTGAATGCGAGCTCGACACCGTTGAGCCAGGGCGGGAGGTGACCAGCGTTGGCAGAAGTGATGCCGCCCGAGGGATCGAGGCGCACCACGAGGCAAGTAACGAAACCCGAGTGCTTGTGCGCGAAGAGCGCGATGTTGAGCTCTGCCAGAATCTGGCTGGGATCGGTGGTGACCGTGCTGATGGTACGCAGCATGCCGATGAGCATGGAGACGATCATGGCGGCGCCCAGTCCCTTGCCGCTGACGTCGCCAATGACGACGAGAGTTTGGCCGGCGCTGAGCGGGATGACCTGGAAGAAGTCTCCGCCGACTTGCGCGGCGGGGCGGTAGATGCTCTCGATCGTGTATCCGGGAGTCGGCGGCAGTTCCTGGGGAACCATGATCCGCTGGATTTCGCGAGCAGCTGCGAGTTCAGTTTCCATCGCCGCCTTGTCAGCTTCGAGCCGGATGCGGCGGCGGGCCTCTCCAATCGAAACAATGATGAAGCCGATGTAGCCCAGGACGACCGAAATGATCACTGCCACACCGTCAAATACGAGCCGGCTATGAAAATGGCTGAGCTGCACGGAATCGAGTTGAGTCGGCGGGGTTGCATCGGGTAGCCAGCTGTTGACGAGCGTCATGCAGACGTTTTGGAGAATGAAGACTACGATGCAACCTTTCCACCACTGTCGGCGCAAGCCGATCCCCGTGACCGCGTAGACGGTGGCAAAGAACCCGATGAGAAATACATTGAGGGCAAACCGCAAGGCGGGTTGACGGCCCGTTCCCATGACGTCGAGTACGAATCCTATGCTCGAGAAGAGGAAGAAGACGGCGAGCAAAAAGATGGCAACATACTTTGGCGGGGTCGCTCGCCAGAGGCCGGGAGATTTTAGATCGTCGCGGGTTCTTGATTGCATATGCTGCTACACAGGATGGCATGACCAGGCCCCGTTTTGGGCGGAATTCTACGCGGGGCGCGTGGACAATTCGCATGCCATGATTGAGGCGGAGTGGAGGGCGCAGGTCATCAGCCTTCGGGCCGCAGTATAAAATTCCTTTGATGAAACACCTGCGGATTGGAATGACGCTAACTCTTTTCGTTGCAGGCTGCGGTGTTGCCGGCGACCTTTTGGCACGTCCCCAGACACCAAACCAACCCGCTCGCACGGCACAGCAATCGGTAACCGAAGACCTTTCCGGGGGACGGTCATTTACGTTCACCATCGCCCCCAGCCTGCCGGCGTTCCATTTCAAATTGATTCCAGACGTGCAACCTCCAGATCAATCTGGAAATGCGGAATCAACCATAAGGGACATCGAGGTCTACCGCGGAGACTCACCGCGAGCGTTCCAGCACTTGACCGGTTGCGATTTGGATGGAATGGAGCCGCCGGGAAGAGGCGCCGAATTCTTCACTGCGGAAGACGTCAACTTCGACGGCTATAAGGATATTTTTCTTGAAACGGGATATGGCGCGACCGGGAATGAGAGTGGATGCGTGTGGCTCTTTAATCCCGGGACCGGGAGCTTCGATTACAGCAAGGAGTTCAGCGGCCTCGACAGATTCTGGCTTGATCCGGCCACCAAGACAATTCTCTCTTATGATCGGGGCGGAATGTCGGGGTTTGCGTATGGCGCCGGGGTCTATGCGGTTCTGGGCAACCGTCCGGTGCTGATTCGGTCGGAATTTCAAGACTGGGATGACCAAAAGAAACAGTTCCACTGCGTTGTAAAAAGGCGCCGCGGGAGCGATATGATCGTCGTTCGCGATTTGTGGGGCAAAAATGGCGAGGACGACGCCCCCTGCGACCCAAGCATACTTTTCAAGCGGTTCCCGCCGCAGCAGTAGCCGAGGCAGTCTCCGGAGATCTGGACTTTAGAAGGAACAAGATGACCGCGATCACGCGAAGGCGATTTCTTCAGTCCGCTTCGACGGCGGCCGCATTCGTGTCGGGCAGTCTTGAAATCACCATGCTGCGCGCGGCCCCGTTCGGTCTGCCGATCGGCCTCCAACTCTACTCTGTCCGCAAATTGCTGCCCAGCGATTACGAGGGCACGCTCAAGCAGATTGCGGCGTTGGGCTACGCCGAGGTTGAGGCTGCAGGCTTTTTCAATCGCAGCGCTGAACAGGTGCGGCAAGCCCTCGGTGCGGCCGGGCTTCGCATGCCCAGCGCGCACTATTCTCATGACGAATTAAGCAGCGGCATCGAGGCCATTATCGCCTTCAACAAAGCGCTGGGCACACGTTTTATCGTTTGCTCATTTCCGGGCATCAAGGACCCAGCGCGGCTGAAGGGCCACTCGTTCAGCACGCTGGTGCAATCGTTCACGCTGGACGACTGGCGCTGGAACGCGGATGAATTCAACAGAATGGGCGCAAATGTGAACGCTGCGGGAATGCGGTTTGCGTACCACAATCACACCATGGAGTTCGGCGCGCAGGACGGGGTTGTGCCCTTCGACGAGTTGTTGAGGCTCACCGATCCATCGCTCGTCTCGATCGAATTGGACTGCGGCTGGGTGTGGGTTGGCGGCGGCGACCCGGTGAAGATTCTCAAGCGCCATGCCGACCGCATCTCCATGCTGCATGTGAAGCAATTTAAGAAAACTGCGGCAGCCGCATCAATCACCGCTCCTCCTCCTGCGGCGGAGATGGGGATGGGCGTTCCGGACTATCGGCTCATCTTTGCTGCCGCGCGCAAAGCGAACATCAAGCACTGCTTTGTGGAGCAGGAAGAATTCGATATGCCACCCATGGAGGCGCTCAAGATCGATCTGAAGTATATGAAAAGGTTCAAGACCTAACCTTGAAAGATCTCAGGGCAAAGTACTTACGAGTTCGAGAGAAGCCTCAGTCCTTTAGATCCTGGCAGCGCTGAAGCAAGTAGTCTCTGACAGCCGGGTCGCGTTCAAGGCCGATAGCCAGACTGTAAGCCTGACGGGCCGCCTCGGCCGAACCTGCGCGATGGTACAGGCTGGAGCGCGCAGCCCAGTAGGGCTGATACGAGTCGAGACGCTTGTCGGAACCCGAAGCGTCGAGTGCAGCCAGACCTGCTTGGGGGCCTTCGAGCTCTGCGAGGACGATCGCGCGGTTGATTGAAGCGACCGGAGAAGCTGTAAGCTGGACCAGCGCATCGTAAAGCGCAAGAATCTCACTCCAGCGCGGAGAACCGGCGCGAGCGCCGGCTACGTGGGCAGACTGAATCGCGGCCTCCAGCTGATAGCGCCCGATGAGATTCGCCCGGCTCGCATGGCGCAGAGCGGTTTCGGCCTCCTCAATCATTGCCCGGTCCCACAGAGTGATGTTTTGTTCCGAGAGCGGAACATACTCTCCGCGGGCGTTGCGGCGGGCCGGTTTGCGCGCTTCGCTATAGAGCATGAGTGCAAGCAGTCCCAGGACCTCGGGTTCGTCGGGCAGCAACTCGACAAGCAGGCGGCCAAGAAAAATGGCCTCCCTGGCAAGTTCGCCGCGTGTGAACTCGGTACCGGCTGGGTCGGTCCAACCCTCGGAGAAGCAGGCATAAATGGAATCAAGGACTGATTCCAGGCGATCGGAAAGCTCGCTGCGATCGGGAATGACAAAGGGAATGCGCACGTCGCGGATCTTGGTTTTGGCGCGAACCAGACGTTGCGCCATGGCCGCAGGGGAAACAAGAAACGCCGCGGAGATCTGCGCCGCATCCAGACCGAGCACGACCTGGAGCATGAGCGGCGCGCGCACCGCGAGATCAATGGCCGGGTGAGTGCAAGCAAACAGTAATGCAAGGCGGCGGTCGGGAAGGGCGGTTTCGTCTGCGCCGAGGTCGGTCGCAAGATCCTCAAGGCCGTCGCTGCCGGCGGTCTGCCGGGCGCGACGGAATTGGTCGATAAGATTGTGGCGGGCTACCGTAAACAACCACGCTTCAGGGTTGGATGGGCATCCCTTTTCGGGCCATGAAGAGAGTGCAGATGCGAAAGCCTCCGAGACGGCATCTTCGGCGGCCTCAATGTCTCCAAAGCGGCCTGCAAGATACGCGACCAGCTTGGCACGGCTGCGCCCAGCAACGGTTTCCAGGAGGCTGGAGATGGCTTCATTGTTCGCTTCAGTCATGGAGGATTCTTTTTGAACGCACAGGGCCGGCTTGTCACTTTTTACTGCGCGGTTTAGAGATCCGTTCAAGGAGAGTGACCTTGACTCTTTGGCCGGGCTTTTTGCCAATCGCTTTCAGGATTTCTGCCTTCACGGGCAGCTTGTGGTTGCCGTCGCCAAGTGCCATGAAGGAGCTTTGAAAGGGGTGGCCGTCGACCGTGGCCTTTATCTTAACCAGGCCGCGTGTGCCGAAGAACTCTGCGGATTCGGGGCAGATGACATAGGTCCAGCCTCCCGGCTTGGGGCTTTTGATGAGCTCGACAGTAAACGTTTGATTCAGCATCATGACTCGCTGGCCTGGTTGGGGACTGGTTCTGGTTTGGCGCCCGCTTTGCACCTAAATCCCCATTCTGTTTGAAGAATTGCACTCTTGGCCGACTGCGTGAGGTTCGCCGCGCCGGCCAATTCGCGCATTTGGTTCACTCCTCGGTTACATGGACCAGACGGCCCGCACTTCGACCGTTCCGTGTTGCGCGGCCGGGCACCTTCCTGCCCAGCTCAAAGCAGCGTCGAGATCGGGCACGTCAATAAGGTAGTAGCCCGCCAACTGCTCCTTCGATTCCGCAAAGGGGCCGTCGAGAACCTGGGTTTTGCCGTTGGTGGCGCGCAAGGTAGTTGCCGTAGCAGATGGACGCAGCCGGTTCGAACCCACGTGAACCTTCGCTGCTTTCAGCGCTTCGGTATACGCCGTGTAGGCCGCCGCACCTTGCTGCTGCTGTTCCGGCGTCATTCGTTCCCAGGCCGATTCTTCCAAGTAGAGCCCTAGCATGTATTGCATTGTCGTCTCCTGAATTGGATTGTAGGCATTTGGGTGCCTCATTCCAATGACGCGGTGAGCCAGGCCCAATCGACATTGGGGCGTTTTTTCTGTTCACGGGAGTTTCAGGCTCGCTGGCACCCGAGATCCGCGGAAGGGGCGGGGCTAAGTGCTGCGTTACTGAGCCGCCTCATCATCCGTACTCAGGTCCACTCTATAAACCTCGTTCCACAGAATGGGATTTTGGCCCGTCTGTGTGCCCCGCATCACTGTCCTTAACCTACTAAGCGCTGAGACTCACGTTAGCGGCCGATTTCCCTCAAGCGCCGCACTGTGGAGCAGAGCGAATGAGTGAACCAAAGACTGTGATTCCGACCGTCATCATGGACGGAAACGAGGCGGCGGCGTCCGTTGCCTACCGCCTTTCCGAAGTCGTCGCGATCTACCCGATCACCCCCTCGTCGCCAATGGCCGAGTGGGCAGACCAGTGGCGCTCGGAGGGAAAGAAGAACATTTGGGGCGCATTGCCCATTGTGGAAGAGATGCAGAGCGAGGGCGGCGCTGCGGGCGCGTTGCACGGCGCATTGCAGGCCGGGGCATTCGGAACGACGTTTACGGCTTCGCAGGGCCTGCTGCTCATGATTCCCAATATGTACAAGATTGCCGGTGAGCTGACTCCGGCGACGATGCACGTCACGGCGCGCACTTTGGCGACGCATAGCCTGTCAATCTTTGGCGACCATTCCGACGTGATGGCTTGCCGGTCAACGGGCTGGGCCATGCTGGCCTCGAATTCCGTGCAGGAAGTCGCCGATATGGCACTGGTGGCGCAGATCGCCACCCTCGAATCGCGCATTCCGTTCATCCATTTCTTCGACGGTTTCCGCACCTCGCACGAAGTGGGCAAGATTTTGCCCATCAGCGACGAAACCATTCGCGCGCTGGTCGACGATAAGTTTCTGATCGCATTCCGCAAGAATGCTCTCACGCCCGATCGCCCGTTTATTCGCGGCACGGCGCAGAATCCCGATGTATTTTTTCAGGCGCGCGAGGCTTGCACGCCGTTTCACGCAGCGGTTCCAGGAATCGTGCAGTCGGTGATGGATCGCTTTGCCGCACAGACCGGCCGCGCGTATCGCCTGTTTGACTACTATGGCGCGCCGGATGCTGAGCGCGTGATCGTTCTGATGGGCTCCGGCGCAGAAGCCGCCGAAGAAGCTGTGGATGCACTCAACGCTCAGGGCGAAAAGGTGGGCATGGTCAAGGTCCGCCTTTATCGGCCGCTCGATGGCAAAGCATTGCTAGCCTCGCTGCCCAAAAGCGTCAAGTCGATCGCCACTCTCGACCGCTGCAAGGAACCGGGCGCGGCCGGCGAACCGCTTTATATGGACATGATGACGGCGCTGGGTGAGAATGCGGCGGATTTGCCCTTTGAGAAGGGTATGCCGGCGATGATTGGCGGCCGTTATGGGCTGTCGTCGAAGGAGTTCACGCCTGCGATGATAAAAGGCGTCTTCGATGAGTTGGCCAGGCTTGCGCCCAAGAATCATTTCACGATCGGCATCAATGACGACGTAAGCCACTCGAGCCTGGAGTTCGATCCCGAGTTTTCGACCGAAGATTCGAAGACGGTGCGGGCGTTGTTTTACGGGCTCGGCTCGGATGGAACGGTGGGCGCAAACAAAAACTCGATCAAGATCATCGGCAGCGAGACGCCGAATTACGCCCAGGGCTACTTTGTTTACGACTCCAAGAAGTCAGGGTCGATGACCACTTCGCATTTGAGGTTTGGGCCGAATCCAATCCGGTCGACTTATTTGATTACGCGCGCGAGTTTCGTCGCCTGCCACAACTTCAGTTTCCTCGAAAAGATGGATGTGCTTGAAGCGGCCATGCCGGGAGCGGTGTTCCTGCTTAACTCGCCGTATTCCGCGGCCGAGGTGTGGGACAAGCTGCCGCGAAGCATGCAGGAAGAGATGCTGCGCAAGAAGATCGATTTCTATGTGATCGACGGCTACAAAGTGGCGCGCGAGGCGGGCATGGGCTCGCGCATCAATACCATTATGCAGACCTGCTTCTTCGCGATCAGCGGCGTGCTGGAGCGTGAAGAGGCGATCAAGCAGATCAAGAAGTCGATCAAAAAGACCTATGGCAAGCGCGGTGAGGCTGTGGTTGAGAAGAATTATGCCGCTGTCGATCATGCGCTGGCGCATCTTGAAAAAGTCGAGCTTCCATCTGCTGCAAGTTCAGACTTCGATGTGACCGGGGTGATCTCAGCCAAGGCGCCCAAGTTCGTCCACGACGTGCTGGGCCAGATTGCCGCGGGGAAGGGCGACCTGATTCCGGTGAGCGCGCTTCCGGCGGGCGGCGCATTCCCGACGGGCACGGCGCAGTGGGAGAAGCGCAACATTGCGCAGTTTATTCCGGTGTGGGATAAGGATCTCTGTATCCAATGCGGCAAATGTGTGATGGTGTGCCCGCACGCGGTGGTCCGCGCCAAAGTCTACAACTCCGAGCTCGGCGACAAATCTCCGGCGACATTCAAATGGGCCAAGCCAAAATGGCGCGGCATGGAAGAAGAGCGGTACACGTTGCAGGTCGCGCCGGAAGATTGCACCGGATGCGCTGTGTGCGTGGAAGTTTGCCCGGTGAAAAACAAGAGCGACGCGAGCAAGAAGGCGATCAACATGGCGCCGCAAGCGCCTCTGCGCGAGCCGGAACGGGAGAACTGGGATTTCTTCCTCAGCTTGCCCGAAGCCGATCGCGCAAAATTGTCGCATTCGCAGGTGAAGGATATTCAACTACTTCGGCCGCTCTTCGAATTTTCAGGGGCCTGCTCGGGGTGCGGCGAAACGCCTTACATCAAGCTGATGACGCAGTTGTTTGGCGACCGGCTCTATATCGCAAACGCCACGGGCTGCTCGTCGATCTACGGCGGTAACCTGCCGACTACGCCGTACACATGCAACGCCGAAGGCCGCGGACCGACGTGGAACAACTCGCTCTTTGAAGACAATGCCGAGTTCGGATTCGGCATGAGAGTAGCTCTCGATCAACAGAAGGCCTTTGCCGAAACGCTGGTGACGAGGCTGGCATCTCAAATTGGCGCGGAGCTGGCCGCCGATATAGTCGGCGCTTCGCAAAAGACCGAGACAGAGATCAATCAGCAACGTGAGCGCATAAGTGCGCTGCGTGAGCGGCTCACCCGCAACGAGACCTCGGATGCACGCAATCTTCTGGCCATCGCCGACGCATTGGTCCGCAAGAGTGTGTGGATTTTGGGTGGCGACGGATGGGCGTTCGACATTGGGTTTGGCGGTCTCGATCACGTGCTGGGCTCGGGCAAGAACGTAAACGTGCTCGTCCTCGATACCGAGGTTTATTCAAATACCGGCGGGCAGGCATCGAAGGCCACGCCGCGGGGCGCAGTGGCGAAGTTTGCTGCCAGCGGCAAGCAGAACAGCCGCAAGGATCTGGCTATGGAGGCCGTGAGTTATGGCTCGGTCTACGTGGCGCAGGTAGCTCTGGGCGGAAACGACAGCCATGTGGTGAAGGCCTTTCAGGAAGCCGAAGCGCACGATGGCCCGTCGATCATCATCGCGTACTCAAGTTGTATCGCTCACGGATACGACCTGGTGCATGGCCTCGAGCAGCAAAAGCTGGCTGTGCAATCGGGCTATTGGCCGCTGATGCGCTACAACCCCGCTCTGCGCGATGAGGGCAAGAATCCGTTCCAGCTCGACTCAAAAGCGCCGTCGATCCGGCTCAAGGAGTTTGCCTATCGCGAAGCTCGTTACACGATGCTCGCGCGCGGCAACCCGGAGATGGCTGCGGAGCTGCTGACCGAAGCGCAGGATGACGTTGAGCGCCAGTGGCGCGTTTATTCGGCTCGCGCGGGTATGCCGGGCCGTGGCGAGACGCCGCACATCGCGCCCCTTGAAAAGGTTGACGCAAAGCCGGAAAGTAAACTGTCGGCAACCTCTGCCGGAGGTGGACAATGACCGATCTTTCCATGCAGTACCTGGGTATGAATTTGAACGGACCGATTGTGGTCGCAAGTACGCCGCTGTCGGAGTCGATTGACAACGTTCGCCGCATGGAAGATGCGGGCGCTTCAGCCATCGTGCTGACTTCGCTGTTTGAAGAGCAGCTAACGCTGGAGTCCCGCGCCCTCGACGAAGATTTGTCGAGAGGTACCAATTCCTTCGCCGAGTCGCTGGATTTTCTGCCCGAACTGTCGGACTATCGCATGACGCAGGATGGATACCTCGAGCATCTGAAGCGCGCCAGCGAGGCCGTCGATATTCCCATCATGGCAAGCCTGAACGGCGCGACAAGCGGCGGCTGGGTGAGCCTGGCGAAAGAGATGGAGCAGGCCGGAGCGGACGGCATCGAGTTGAATACCTTCGCGCTCGCCACGGATCGCGGCCAAACTTCAGACGCGATTGAACTGCAGCTGCTCGAACTGGTTTCAAGCGTTTGTAATGCAGTCACGGTTCCCGTCGCCGTTAAGGTCTCGCAATCCTTCACCAGTTTGCCGAATCTTTGCGCGCGGCTTGAAGAATCGGGTGCTCGCGGCGTGGTGTTCTTCAATCGCTTCTATCAGCCCGATTTCGACATTGAGGCGCTCGAAGTACGCCCCACGCTCCATTTTTCTACACCGTCAGAACTGCTGCCGCGTCTCCATTGGGCTGCCATTCTCTATGGCAATCTCAAGGGGGACATCGGGATTACGGGTGGAGTCCACTCCGCCGAAGACGTGCTGAAGGCGATTATGGCCGGCGGCAGCGTGGCGATGATGGTTTCGGCGCTGCACATCCACGGCATCGGGCATATCGCACGCGTACTTGCGGACCTTCGCTATTGGCTCAACAAGCGCGAGTACGCTTCACTTAAGGAAACGCGCGGTTGCCTCAGCCGCCGTTCCGTGCCCGACACATCACCGTACGACCGCGGAAATTACATCAAGACGCTCAGTTCTTATAGTTTGCGGCAGACGTTGGCAGCGTTCTAGAGCAGAATCCGAGTAACGGTGCGCTCGCAGGAACCGTGCAGGGGGGCTCTTTCTTGTCGGAAAAGCCACTCAGGCGAGCTGCCTCGGGGGTACATCTACTCGGATTCTGCTGTAGCCGGATTTCTTCTGGGTTGCACGAAAAAGACTACGGCCGCATGAAAGTGCGGCCGCTTTTTCTGGCTGGTTGAGCGATCTTGCAGAGAAATTAATTCTCCATGAACCGCCGCACGGCCTTCTCCAACAGGCCGCTTGCGCGGGGGATAGCTGCTTCGACACTGTCGCTGAACGCTTCACCCATTTCCGTAGAGCCGGCGCCGACGGTGAGGAGCATGGCATGAGCCGAGAGCGAGCCGTAGAGCGTACGGGATAGGTCAAGAAGTTCAGGTGCGCCCATATGATGCCCGGCGGTTTCGTGGCCGTTGGCTTTGGCCTCGACCGGAATAAGGCTGACTCGGCCCGGAACGGAATCAACCGAAGAATCGACAAAGAGAACGGATTCGGCATCGGCGATGTCTTTGGCCAGGTCGGGTGTCCACTGCTGGCGCGCGACCACGCGCACGTGGGAGTCGTCCCGGAATCGTTGCGCCGCCCACTCAGCGAGCCGGAGTCCAACGCCGTCGTCACTACGCAACGTGTTGCCACAGGCCAAAACCAAACAGCTGGCTTTTTCAAACCGCATCGGCTTCGCGGGATGGGAACTCAATTTGTCTCCTTTATGGTTTTCGGTCTTCGCGCGGTTCCATGACATTCGCGTGGCTGTCGTTCATTTGCTTCACCAAAACTTCGGCGCCGAGAAAAATCAGTCGCGCACCACCCGATCGAGTTCTTCGCCCTGGGCTGATAGAAGGGTAATTGCTAATGGCATCTGGCCGAAGGCGTGAGTCGAGCAACTAAGGCATGGGTCGAAAGTGCGGACCACGGCTTCAACGCGGTTGAGCATTCCTTCGGTAAATTTTCCGTTCTTCACATAGTGCTTGGCGGCCTGCAGAACGCCTAGGTTCATCGCTTTATTGTTCTGGCCGGTAGCGATGACCAGATTGGCCCAGGTGATTTTGCCGTTCTCGTCCACCTTGTAGTGATGATGAAGCACGCCACGCGGCGCCTCTGCCTGGCCCGCGCCCTCAAGGCGATTCACGCCGGCCGTGGCACGCACATGTATGTCGAGAATGCGCGGATCACTGAGAATCTCTTCAATTTTTTCGATGCCGTGGAGCATCTCAACCAGTCGCGCATGATGGTAGTGAAAGGAACTTTCGACCGGTCCTGCGGCTATCTGCTTGAATTCGGCAAGTTCTTTTTCAGCTTTCGGTGTCCCCATCGACTTCACGATGTTCAGCCGCGCCAGCGGCCCTACGCGATAACTGCCATCGGGATAGCCCAGAGGCTTGTAGTACGCAAACTTGGTATAGCTGTAGGGCTCAACCGCCTCTCCGATTACTTCGGTGAAGCGGGTCGCCGCGATCCCGTCCTCGATCGTCTGGCCGGAGGGGCCGATCAAGCGAATGTCGCCGTCGGTGAATTCGATGGAGTCGTCTTCGTTGACCAGGCTCATGTAGTTGGAAGGGAAGTTGGCGAAGACTGCGATCTCGGCTTTGAATGTGTCCGCGATCTTCTTGTATGCGTCGAGAGCCAGCGCGATATTCGTGTACGCTTCCGGAATCATCGCCAGGATCTTGTCGCGCTTTTCCGTGGAGAGCGGCTCGGTGACGCCGCCGGGAACCACCCAGCCCGGATGGATGCGCTTGTCGCCCAGCAGTTCGATGATGCTCTGGCCGAAGCGGCGCAGGCCGACGCCGGCGCGGCCCAACTCGGGCTTGGCCGCGGCAAGTCCAATAATGTTGCGCTTGATGGGATCAGATTCCATTCCAAGCAAAAGATCCGGCGACGCGAGATAGAAGAAACTCAGCGCATGCGACTGCACCATCTGCGCCAGGTTCAACATGCGCCGCAATTGCGCCGCCGTATGAGGAATGCGGACGGACATGATGGCTTCGCAAGCTTTGGCAGAGGCAATGAGATGCGAGACAGGGCAGATGCCGCAGATGCGCGCCATGAGGCTTGGCATCTCGTAAAACGGACGGCCTTCGCTGAAGCGTTCAAAGCCGCGAACCTGCGTGACGTGGAAGTGCGCGTCCTCGACTTCGCCCTGGCTGTTGAGCTGGATGGTGATCTTGCCGTGTCCTTCAAGGCGGGTTACCGGATCGATTGTGATGGTCTGGCTCATGATTCAAGCTCCGAAACGGGTAAGCGCCGCAATGTCCAGCGGCCCGCCGTTTACCAGCGCGGTGAGCGCGGTGTGAAATGTATCGGCGGAAGGCGGACAGCCGGGCAAAAAAACGTCTACCTTAACAAACTCGTGAATGGGGCGCACGATCTTGAGCAGCCGTGGTACGACGACGCAGGGAATCTGCGCCTGCGCGCTGACATTCTGGATGTAGGCGCGGTCGAGAATCGCATCCGGCCCAATGGGATTGCGCATTGCAGGCACATTGCCGGTGATCGCGCAGTCGCCCATCGCCACCAGCATCTTTGAGTGGTCGCGGACTTTCTTGATCTTCTTCTCGTCGTCAACCGAGCTGACCGCCCCTTCGACCAGAGCGATATCCACCTGGTCAGGAAACTCTTTGGTGTCAACGATGGGGCTGTAAACCAGGTCTACCACTTCCGCGAGTTCCAAAAGCCGCTCGTCCATGTCGAGAAACGACATGTGACAACCGGAACATCCATCGAGCCATACTGTTGCCAGTTTCAGTTTGCTCATCGCGCCTCCCTCATCACGTTGAGATAAGGCAGAAAATCGGGATACTTGGGATGATCGGAGCCGATTTTGCTTTTATCGAAGAGCGCTCCGGTGGGGCAGACCTGCACGCACTTGCCGCAGCGTGTGCACGCCGAGCTTCCCCAATCCTGATGCAGGTCAGAGATGATCAGCGAATCGATGCCGCGGCCCATTACGTCCCAGATGTGGGCGCCCTCAATTTCGGAGCAGACGCGCACGCAGCGCGTGCACAGAATGCACCGATTGTGATCGAGCGTGAATCGCTCGTGCGAAGCGTCGACGTTCAGATCGGGATTGCGATAGGGCAGGCGCACGTGGGTCAGGCCTTGTTCCTGGCCGAGGGTTTGCAGTTCGCAGTGGCCGTTAGCCACGCAAACCGAGCAAACGTGGTTGCGCTCGGCAAACAGCAGTTCGAGAATGGTGCGGCGATGCTTCTGCAAGCGCTCTGTGTTGGTCGAGACTTCCATGCCTTCCTGCACCGTTGCCACGCAGGCCGGAAGCAGCTTGTTCGAGCCCTTGATTTCTACCAGGCACATGCGGCATGCACCCACATCGCTCAGGCCGTCGAGATGGCATAGCGTAGGAATGTTGATTTCGTTCTCTCGCGCCACTTCCAGGATGGTCTGCCCGGCGCGAGCGCTGACCTCCTGCTCGTCGATGACAAGAGTTTTGACGTCGGTTTCCGGGCTCATGCCACCACCTCTCTCGAAATTTCAGACTGGGCTGCCGGCATGTTGCAGACGCCGGCCGAACAGCGCTTGTCCACAATGTGCTCGATGTATTCGTGCCGGAAATACCGGAGCGTGCTCAACACGGGATTGGGGGCCGTCTGGCCAAGCCCGCAAAGGCTGGTTTCCTTTACGGTGGAGCAGAGATCCTCAAGCAGCGCCAGATCGTCCATGGTTCCCGTGCCGTCGCAAAAGCGCGAGAGCAGCGTGAACATCTGTGCCGTGCCCGCGCGGCAAGGGATGCACTTGCCGCACGATTCCGTCATGCAGAATTCCATGAAGAATTTTGCGACGTTCACCATGCACGAAGTGTCATCCATCACGATCATGCCGCCCGATCCCATGATCGAGCCCACTTTGAGCAACGCGTCGTAGCTGACGCCGATATCGAGCATTTCCGCGGGCAGGCAGCCGCCCGACGGACCGCCGGTTTGAACGGCCTTGAATTTATGACCGCCCGGAACGCCGCCGCCGATGCCCTCGATGATTTCGCGCAGCTTGATTCCCATGGGAACCTCGACCAGGCCAGTGTTCGTGATCTTGCCGGTAAGCGCGAAGACCTTGGTCCCTTTGCTCCGTTCCGAACCCATGCTCGCAAACCAGCGGCCGCCTTTGCGGATGATCGGCGCAATGTTCGCGAAAGTCTCAACATTATTAATGAGCGTCGGCTTGCCATAAAGTCCGCTAACCGCCGGATAGGGCGGCCGCGGCTTGGGTGTGCCGCGCTTGCCTTCGATCGATGCGATCAGCGCCGTCTCCTCGCCGCAGACAAATGCTCCGGCACCCAGCCTGATCTCCACATCGAAGTTGAAAGGCGTATTGCAGATGTTGTTGCCAAGCAGGCCACGGCGGCGTGCATCGCGCAGGCAGGCCGTAAGGCGGCTCACCGCTAATGGATACTCGGCACGCACATACACATAGCCCTTGCTTGCGCCCACGGCGTAGGCCGCAATCGCCATGCCTTCGATCACACGGTGCGGATCGCTTTCCAGGACGCTCCGGTCCATAAACGCGCCCGGATCGCCTTCGTCGCCGTTGCAGATGACATACTTTACGTCTCCCGCTGCCTTGGCAACTGTGCTCCACTTCAACCCGGTGGGATAACCGCCGCCGCCGCGGCCCCTCAGACCGCTTTCAGTAATCTGATGGATCACTCCACGAGGCGTCATGTCGTTGAGCGCGGTAAGCAGAGCTCGGTAGCCATCGCGCGCGATGTAGTCGTCGATCCTCTCCGGATCGATGTGTCCGGAGTTCTCCAGGACCACGTGAACCTGCTGATCGAAGTGCTCGCGCAGGTTACATTGCAGATCCTTCACAGGTTCGCCGCCCAGGCTCGCTGCGATTGCTTCTGCATTGTCCTGCTGCACATGTTGATAGAGTGTCTCTTCGGGATCCACCAGCACCAGCGGGCCGGCGGCGCAAAGACCCATGCAGCCGGTACGGCGCACCAATACGTTTTTGCCCTGCGCTTTGACCGCGCTCGCCAACGCCTCTTTTACTTTGTCAGAGTGCTGGCTGAGGCAACCAGTCCCCATACACACGTTGACCTCATGTTCGAACTTGCGATTTTCCGCGCGCGCTGATTCGGCAATCTGGTCCAGCTCTTCGATGGTCATTCAGCGGCCCACCTTTCCAGTTGCTCGATCATTTGTTCGCTGCTCACCTGGCCCGCCAGTTCGCCATCGTTCAGAACCACCGGCGCCCGCCCGCAGGCGCCCACGCATCGCGCGGTCGTCAGGCTGATCAGGCCATCCTTCGTGGTCTGGCCCTGCGGAATGCACAGGTGCTTTTCGGCGGCGGCCAATAGCTTGTCGGAGCCCTTGATGTAGCAGGCCGTACCGGTGCAAACCGTCATGGTGTGCTTGCCCGGAGGTTTCAGGCTGAAGTAGTGGTAGAACGTGACCACTCCATAGGCCTGGCTCAACGGAACACGCAGCGAAAGCGCCACAAACCGAATTGAATCGTCGTCGAGATAGCCGAACGAGGATTGCACGGTATGCAGAGTTTCAATCAACGCGTGACGGGCGAAGCCGTTCTTGCGCATGGTGCCGTTGACGATTTTCCATCGTTTGTCGTCACTGGGTAGTGGTGGGGGCGCGATGATGGGCACATTCCCTCCGTGATCGGTGCGTTGAGAGACCCATATCGGGAGCGGGAAGCAGGTGAGTGCCGCCTGCGCCTGATACTACCATTGTTGTACGAGCGCAGACCCTCCTTTCACGGTGACAGCAATCACGGGCTTGTCGGTTTATCCCATTTCCTGACATGGAGTTCGGACGTTTCAGATTCAAAGGAGTTTCGCGGCAGCTCAATTCGTGGGTGTTCGTGTTTCGGCACACGGCGCTTGTGAAAAATGGGACGGAACGAGTGCGGAAGATCACCGCAACCCTCTGCCCGAGGGAGCGCCGCCAGGACAGGATGTGTTCGATTGCGGGCGCGCGGAGCCAGATTATTTGCCGGATTTAATCTCAAGTTTGTAATCGCTGTAGTCGATCGTCACCACGGTATCGCCGAAGAGAGGGCTGTCGGATTCGGCGCGGGCATGGATCGCCATCGAATACCCATTAATGTTTGTGTATTGCCGCATCATGTGCGTGGTTCCTGAAAACGCGGAGGGGTTCTTTGATGCGACTCCTTCGATCTGGACCAGAGTTCCGTCCCCCACGTCGACCCACATGGTTCCGATGATGAGATTCGGAGCCTGCCCTTTGGGGTTTATATCAAGAGCGTAACAATCTCGCCCATTCAGTTTCTGAACAGCCGCTGACTTGAGCTTCATGTTGTAGTTCGCTGAATCAAACCAGGATTTCTCAACATTTCCAGGCTGATTGATGCTCTGCTCGTTTTCGAGAAGCGGCTTCAAACCGAAGTGCAGAAGAATCGACGATCCGCTCTCGGAGAGAACAGTGTAGGTTTTGCCGGCTCCCTGCTTGTAGGTGTCCCGCACCGTCATTTCCGCCGCGGGATGTGTTTCATCGCCGCCTCGGTAAACGGCGTAGTGCTCAACGTCAGTGAAGCTGAGAACTTGATCCGCGCGAGAGGCAATCGCCGCATCTGCCAGCCGGATCACGTCCGTGGGATTGGGCGTCTGGGCCGAGGCCGAGAGGAGCAGCGCGAGGCATCCTCCTCCAATCGCTTGCATCCATCTCGATTCCGCCATGACCATGCCCTTATGATGCTTCTTTTCAGAGTATGCGCTCATTCATTCATCGATAGGCATTGCGGGCGGGGCGGCAGTAGGGCCAGCGCTTTGTAATGGGCTCTGCGCTATGCTGATGCCTGAGCGGGAGCGCCAAGTTGACTCGGAAATCTCGTCCGAAACCAGAAACAAACGATGGGTTGCTGAAACGCGAGACGATCGTTGTGCGCGGTGTCGTCCAGGGCGTCGGCTTTCGCCCCTTCGTCTTTCGCGTCGCCACCGAGGAGGGCCTCACCGGCTTCATCGGCAACGACACGGGCGGCGTGACCATCGAGATTGAGGGGCCGCTCGAGAAATTGGAGAACTTTCGGCGACGGCTACTGGATGAAGCTCCGCCACTTTCGCGCATCGATTCTGTGAATGCGCAAAGCGTTCCTCCAAAACAAGAGAAAGACTTTCGTATCGTCGTCAGCGAGGCCGGCGGCCACGTGAACACCGGAATTCCTGCGGACGCGGCGACTTGCGCCGACTGCCTGCGCGAACTGCTCGACCCTCGCGGCCGTCGTTATCGCTATCCGTTTATCAACTGCACAAACTGCGGCCCGCGTTTCACCATCACGCGCAGCATTCCTTATGATCGCCCGCAGACCTCCATGGCGCAATTCACGATGTGCGCGGAATGCCAGGCGGAATACGACGATCCGACGAACCGTCGCTTCCATGCGCAGCCAAATGCCTGCCCGGATTGTGGACCGCTCGTGGGTCTGGTTGCTCTGGGCGGGATGGAAATTTCTTCGGACGATCCTGTGACTGCGGCGGTCGACCGCTTGATGGCTGGCGAAATCATGGCGATCAAGGGAATCGGCGGATTCCATCTGGCCGTTGACGCCACCAACGAATTCGCGGTGATGCGCCTGCGCGACCGCAAGCATCGCTACGGCAAGCCGCTGGCCGTGATGGCGCGCGATCTTGAATCGGCGCGTGAACTCTGCATGCTCGCGCCAGGGGAAGAAGAACTGCTTCTTACGGTTGCACGTCCCATCGTGATCGCGCCGAAACGAACGGGCAACGGCATTGCGCCATCGGTCGCGCCGGGAATTCCGTGGCTTGGCGTGTTTCTGCCATACGCCCCGCTGCAACATTTGCTTTTCGACGACAAGCGTGTGCGCGCACTGGTGATGACCAGCGCGAACCTGAGCGAAGAGCCGATTGCGATCGATAATGCCGAGGCGCTGTCACGGCTCGGAAACATCGCCGACGCGTTCCTGATGCACAACCGCGAAATTCTGCAGCGTTGCGACGACTCGGTGATGGCGTTCGTTGATGGGGCGCCACAGTTGATTCGCCGTGCTCGTGGTTTTGTGCCGCTGCCCGTGCCGCTGGCCGGCAATTCAGGGCGAGAGGGTTCTCCGCCTCTACTCGCCGTTGGCGGGCACCTCAAGAGCGTATTCGCTTTGGCACGAGGCCCATTTGCCTACCAGAGCCAGCACCTCGGCGACCTCGAGAATTTGACCGGTCTCGAATTCTTTCGCGAGTCGCTTGCCCATCTGATGCACACATTCGAGATCGAGCCTGAGACAGTGGTTCACGACCTTCATCCCGGATATTTGTCGACGTCATGGGCGAAGGAATGGGCTGCCGAGCGCAATTTACGGCTGATTGCAGTGCAACACCATCACGCGCATATTGCAGCATGCATGGCAGAGCACTCGCTCGTTGGTCCGGTCATCGGCCTTTCGCTCGATGGAACGGGCTATGGCACGGATGGCCGCATCTGGGGCGGGGAAGTGTTGATCGTGCGGCTCGACGGTCCTGATCCCGGCAACTTCGGCAGGTTCGCGCATCTCGACTACATTCCGATGCCCGGCGGCGAAGCGGCGATTCGCGAGCCCTGGCGAATGGCACTGGGGGCGCTCCACGCCGCGGGCTTTGATATCGAATCGCTAGAAGTGCTCTCGTTGACTGGAGTCAAGCAGCAGGATGCGCGGGTGATTCGGCGCATGATCGAGCGCGGATTGAATACTCCGCTCACGTCCAGTTGCGGGCGGCTGTTTGATGCCGTTGCCGCCGTAATTCTGGGCCGGGGCGCGGTCGATTATGAAGCGCAGGCCGCCATTGAGCTCGAGGGGCTCGCGGTTGATGAGCCTCTTCCCCGGTCCGGCGCCGCCGAGCCGAAAACGACTGACCGCGACGCGCTCTACTCAGGCTATTCGGTTAAACTCCAAGGCGACTTGAACATGCACGAGCCCATGCGCATCTCGACCACTCCTCTGTGGCGCCAGTTGTTTGACGACGTCTGCGCTGGTGTCGCCAAACCCCAGATCGCTGCGCGTTTTCACTCCGGCGTAGCCCACGGATTCGTTTTTGCTGCACGCATGGCGCGCGACACAACCGGCATCAAGCAAGTCGCCCTTTCGGGCGGTTGTCTGCACAATCGCCGCCTGGCGCGCTTGTTGCGCACCGGGCTCGAACTGGAAGGGTTCGAAGTGTTTCAACATGCGCAAGTGAGTCCTGGCGATGGCGGCCTCAGCTACGGGCAAGCCGTGATTGCGGCGGCAGTTCTCCGGAGCGAATCGGCGAATCGTAAGGGGAAAAAGTCGTGACGATGCGAAGCGACAGCAGCAAGGTGTTCACGATTCCCGCAGGCATTTTCAGTTGCCTGCTCACGCTATATGGGTTGGCCGCGATGCGTGGCCTCGATTTTCGCCAGAACACGGTTCTGTCCGTCGCCTTTTGCGCGCTTCCGCTCCTCAGTCTCCCGCTTTATCTGCTGGCGCTCGCCGTGCGGAAGCTGCTGCCGTTTCAAGCTATTCTTCTGCTCGCCTATATTCCCGTCTACACGGCCCTGAACTGGAGAAGCTGCGCCGAGCTGCAATACTGCGGCAGCATCGCGTCTGTCATTCTCGCGACCATCATGACATCGAAAGTATTGCTCTTTTGTGGTGTCGCGCTCGCGAGCCTTGTCGCGTTTGTGGTGGAACGGGGAAAAGCTCAGTCAGGCAAGACCCATAGGAGATGCTGACTCTTTCGAGATATGCCAACATTTGGCGGCGAAGATGGATCGCCAATCAATGTCTCTCTCTCAGCCCGACAGTCGAACCAGTTCCTGCGCTTCACCGCGCGGCCCGAGGATGGACATACGCGGGATGCGGCCGCGCACCATGGCGACTTCATCGCAGCGGTGCAGGCGCGGACACATCTGGCAATCCTTGAAGATCTTGTCGGGCAGTTCCGACTTATCTTCGACGGTGCGGAAGCCGTACTTGAAAAAGAAATCGGGAATGCGCGTAAACAGGCAGACCGATTGGATGCCGTGGGTTTCGGCCTCCTCGATGAGCGCTTTCAGAATTCCGCCCCCGGCGCCCTGGCTTTTGGCTTCAGGCTTGACCACGATGGAGCGCACCTCGCAGAGATGCGGGCCATAAAGGTGCAATGCGCCGCAGCCGAGAAATACGCCACCATCAGATTCGGCAACCGTGAAGTCGCGAATATTTTCGCAGATTTCGGCGAACGGCCGTTTGAGTAGCGTGCCGTCGCCGGAAAGTGAGTTTACAAGATCGTAGATATTGGAGGCGTCGTGCAGAAGCGCTTTACGCACCAGCATGAATGGCCTCCCTGGAATTCTGTTTTTCCAAAACGTGAATCCAATCCGAGGCGCGATCGAGAGCCTTGCGCACTCGTTCCGGCGCAGTTCCTCCGATCACGTCGTGGCAATCGAGCGTAGCGTCGAGAGTGATGGCCGCATAAAAATCCTCGCCGAACTCTTGTCCAAACTCGCGCAACTCGGCAAGGGTCAAGCCATCCAGCTCCACACCCTTTTCGATGGCGAAGCGAACCGCGCGGCCAACCTTTTCGTGAGCAGTGCGAAAAGCAACACCCTTGTGAACCAGATAAGTAGCCGCGGCCATGGCGTTGAGGAAGCCCGATTCTGCCGCTTCGCCTATGCGGTCGCGATTGAATTGAATGGCGGCCGTGAACCGCGCAACGAGATTCAGCATTTGCGGCACAAAGCCGGCGGAAAAGACCGGCTCCTGGGTCTCCTGCATGTCTTTATTGTAGGCCAAGGGCAGGCCTTTGAGCTGCATGGCCACGGCCTGTGCGGCTCCATTGAGGCGCCCCACTTTGGCGCGAATCAATTCGGTCAGATCAGGGTTTTTCTTCTGCGGCATCGCGCTCGACCCCGTGGAAAATGCTTCCGGCAGCTTCACGAAACCGAATTCCGCCGTCGCAAAGAGAGTGATCTCCTCGGCGAAGCGGCTCAGGTGCAGACCGACGAATGTAAGCGCGTTCAGATACTCGAGAATAAAGTCGCGGTCGCTGGTTGCATCCATCGAATTGGCGGTGGGTGCCGTGAATCCAAGCTCATGTGCCGCAATGTTCCGATCGAGAGGGAGCGTTGCTCCGGCCACGGCTCCCGATCCCAGCGGGCAGAAATTCAGCCGCGCCGAGCAATCCAGCAGGCGATCCGCATCGCGCAGCGCCATTTCAACATAAGCCAGCAGCCAATGCGCCACGAGAACCGGCTCTGCGCGCTGCAGGTGCGTGTAGCTCGGCATCACCGCTTCGCCGGAGGCGCGTCCCTGTTCAACCAAAGCAGTGGCCCAGGCTGCAAGGCCGCTGACGGCTTGCTCGATTTGCGCGCGCACGAAGAGGCGCAGATCCGTTGCAATTTGTTCGTTGCGGCTGCGCCCAGTGTGCAGCTTGAGAGCGAGTTCTCCCACGCGCTCTACGAGCTTGAGCTCGACGAAGTGATGAATGTCCTCAGCCGTCGGGTGATTGCGCATCTCAACCCTGCCCGAATAGGAACCGAATTCCGAGGCAATCTCGTCGAGCGCCCCACGCAACTCCGTTGTTTCAGCTTTCGACAGAATCCCTGCAGCACAGAGGGCAGACGCGTGCGCCTTGCTGGCGGCGACTTCCTGCTCGAGGAGGCGCCAGTCAAAAACGATCGAGCGTTGCCAGGCTTCAAACTCCGCATCCAGCGGTTCGCGAAAGCGGCCTGACCACATCTTCCCGGATTGTTGCTCGTTGGCCATTTCTTTAAGCGTACCTGATCCTATTCCTTCTCCTTGCCATTCTTGAGCTGTGGCATCTCGCTGCCTTTGCTCAACGTGAGGAGGCCCGCTTTTGCGTAGGTCACGAGCTTTTCCCGGGTGTCGGTAATGTCGAGATTGCGCATCGTGAGTTGGCCGATGCGATCGCGTGGGGAAAAGGTCGATTCGGTCTTCTCCATGCTGAGGCGCTCGGGGTGAAACGTGAGGTTCGGCGATTCGGTGTTCAGAATCGAGTAGTCGTTGCCGCGGCGCAATTCGAGCGTGATCTCGCCGGTGATGGGCTTAGCGACCCAGCGCTGTGCGGATTCACGGAGCATGATCGATTGCGAGTCGAACCAACGGCCCTGGTAGAGCAGCCGGCCGAGCTTGCGCCCGTTTTCGCGGTACTGCTCGATGGTGTCCTCGTTATGAATGCCGGTAATCAGGCGCTCGTAAGCGATGTAGAGTAGCGCCAGGCCCGGCGCCTCGTAGATGCCGCGGGATTTCGCTTCGATAATGCGATTCTCAATCTGATCGGACATCCCGAGCCCGTGGCGGCCGCCGATGCGATTGGCTTCGAGCAGCAGTTCGACGGGATCCGAAAATTGCCGGCCGTTAAGTGCGACGGGCGAGCCCTCTTCGAACCGCACGACGACCTCTTCGCGCTTTATTTCGACATCGTCGCGCCAAAATGCGGTACCCATGATAGGAACAACGATTTTGACCGATGAAGAAAGATGCTCGAGATCCTTGGCCTCGTGCGTTGCGCCAAGAATGTTTGAGTCGGTGGAATACGCTTTTTCCGCCGACATTTTGTATGCGAAGCCAGAGCGCTGCATGAAGGCTGACATCTCGGCGCGTCCGCCTAACTCGTCAATGAAAGCGGCGTCAAGCCACGGTTTGTAAACCTGAAGGCTGGGATTGACCAGCAGCCCGTAACGGTAGAAGCGCTCGATGTCATTGCCCTTGAAGGTCGAGCCGTCGCCCCAGATGTTGACGTCGTCCTCCTTCATCGCGGCCACCAGCATGGTACCCGTCACCGCGCGGCCGATCGGGGTGGTGTTGAAGTAGGGAACGCCCGCCGTCGTGATGTGAAAGGCTCCCGCCTGAAGCGCGGCGATGCCTTCGCGCACCAGCGGACCGCGGCAGTCGATAAGCCGAGCCTTTGCAGCGCCGTATTCGAGGGCTGCGCGCGGAATGGCATCGTAGTCAGTTTCATCGGGCTGGCCGAGGTTCGCTGTGTAGGCGTAGGGGATCGCGCCCTTCTGCATCATCCAATGCAGGGCGGCGGAAGTGTCGAGCCCGCCGGAGAAGGCGATACCGACTTTCTGGCCGATGGGCAGGGACTCGAGAATTACGGACATACTTTGCAAACCCTCAATTCAGTGAACAGTTGACAGTGCTACCGCTTTCGAAGTGCTGCTGCGTCAATCTGTCTTTGTCTGAGCTCCGGCCACGATGGTTGCTTAATTGGCTCCCTAAGACGTTCATCTGGTTTCCATTCCACAAACCTATGTCTCCTCTTCTGCGCGTCCTTCCAATAAACGCCTTGCTCGTCCACAAAGAACCTCCCGCCAGTTGGGCGGATCTCGATGAAAACCCCAACGAGCTGAATCAGTTTTGGCGACCGTTCTAGCACCTTCTCCCTGAGTTGTTCAGGTGTAAGCCCGAATGTCACAAAGGGCCAAGGATTTTCCGAAAGGTTCGAACTGAAAGCTGCGTGGCAGTCGCCCCGCTTCTTCCTCTGAAGTTCCCGGAACTTGTCAAACTCGGCCTTGCTGATTCTGATCGGTTTCATGGCAAGAGCCTCTTGTCAAAGTGAGCTGCCGAAGCTTGAAACATTCGCCAAACCGCCGAGCAGCAGAAGCAGCAGCGCCTTTTGCACGTGCAGACGGTTTTCGGCCTGATCGAAGACGATGGATTGCGGGCTGTCGATGACCACGTCGGTGACTTCCTCTCCGCGGCGAGCCGGCAGGCAATGCATGAATACTGCGTGGGATGCGGCCTTCTGCATCAGCGCCTCATTCACTTGATAGGGCCGAAAGATGGGGGCGCGTTTTGTCGACTCGTGTTCGAAGCCCATGCTGACGCAGACATCGGTGTAGACGGCATCTGCGCCCTCGACCGCGGCCTGCGGATCCTGCATGAGCCGGAGCTCGCAATGATTCTTTTCCGCAATCTCTCGCGCCGCAGCCGCAATTTCAGCATTTGGTGAATAGCGGCGCGGTGTAGCCACCGTCACGTTGGCGCCTAACTGCGAGCCAACGAGCATCAGCGAGTGACAAACATTGTTTCCATCGCCGACATAAGTGAATTTCAGGCCCGCGGAGCCGCCGAAATGCTCTTCGAGAGTCATGAAATCGGCCAGCGCCTGGCATGGGTGCTCGACGTCAGAAAGGGCATTGACCACCGGCACGCGCGAGTTGGCGGCCATCTCCGTGATGGTGTCGTGCGCGTAGGTGCGCAACACGATCACATCCACCCAGCGCTCAAGATTGCGCGACACGTCGGCGATGGTTTCACGCTCGCCGAGCGGCGAATTGGTCTGGTCGACGAAGATCGCATTGCCGCCCATGGTGTTCATGCCGGTTTCAAATGCCAGGCGCGTGCGCAGGCTCGCCTTCTCAAACATAAGCACCATCTGCTTGGCATCGAGCGCATGCCGGTACTCGCGAGGATTGCGTTTGACGTCATGCCCCAGCTTCATGAGGGCGCGCACCTCCGCGCTTGAGAGGTCGGCGATGGAGCAGAGATCCTCGCCGGCCATGCGCGCGGCTGCGGCAAGGACGTCAGGATCCTTCTGCACGGGGATCGCGGACTCTTTGCGTTCGAGATCTTTACGTTCAAGGGTAGTTCTGCTAGCCATGATGATGACCTCCCGCAGTCGTGTGGTGCGCCGCGGCGTTGACAGTGAAAATTTCGTCGAGCGCGGCAATCGCCGTGTCAACGTGTGCGCGCTCCAGTATGTACGGCGGCAGGAAGCGCAACACGGTGTCGCTGGTGCAGTTGATCACGATGTGGCGTTTCATCATTTCGGCCACCGTGAGCTTGGCGAGTTCCGCCGAATCCAGTTCGGCGGCGATCATCAGGCCCTTTCCGCGTACATCTACGATGGCTTCATGCCGGCCAGCGAGCTCACGCAGGCGATTCTGGAAGTAATCGCCGACTTTCGTTGCATGCGCCAGCAAGCCATTCTTTTCAATCGCGTCAATAACTGCGATGCCCACGGCGCAGGCCAGCGGTCCGCCGCCAAAAGTCGTTCCGTGCATGCCGGGGTGCATCACGCGCGCCACTTCTTCCGTGCAAAGCACCGCTCCCAGCGGAAGCCCGCCGGCCAGCGGCTTAGCAAGTGTGGTGATGTCGGGCATAATGCCGTAGTGCTCATAGGCGCACCACTTTCCGGTGCGTCCCATGCCCGACTGAATCTCATCCACAATCAGCAATGCGCCGGTGGAGCTGGCCAAAGCGCGAGCCTCGGCAAAGAATTCCTGCGTCAGCGGCCGAATGCCACCCTCGCCTTGAATGGTTTCGACGAGAATCGCGCAGGCCTCGCTCGAGAACTTCGCACGCAGATCGGCGACATCGTTCAGGCGCACAAACTCGACGCCGGGAACCACTGGACCAAATGGCTCGCGGTACTTCGCCTTCCATGTTGTGGACATGGAGCCGAACGTGCGGCCGTGAAAGCTCTGCTCGAGCGCCAGGAATTTCGTGCCGATATTCGCGCCTTCACTGCGCCTCAGGCCGGCATACGCACGGGCCAGCTTGAGCGCACCTTCCCAGGCTTCGGTGCCGGTGTTGGCGAAGAAAACGCGGTCGAGTCCGGTGCGTTCCGCGAGGCGCAGAGCCAATTCCGCCTGGCCCTCGTGGTAGAAGAGATTGGACGTGTGAATGAGGGCTCGGCTCTGGCGCGCGATCGCATCCACGATTGCCGGATGGTTATATCCCAGCGCGTTCACGCCAATGCCGCTGAGCAGATCGAGGTACTTCGTGCCGTTCTCGTCCTGGATGTAGACCCCTTCACCGCCGACGAAAAGAACCGGGCTCCGATCGTAGGTCGAAAGCAGCAGTCTTTTCTCCGCGGCGCGAATCTCTTCAAGTTTCACAAAACCCTCCAATGGAAAAATGTCGCCTTTCTCAACCGCCATGCAGTTCAGCAAAATCCGTTCCTGGCCAGGAGCTACTCCTCAGGCCACCATCACTTCAGTGCCATGAACAATGCGCGAGCTGCACAAATCGGGAAGGGAAGCCGCAGCCTCGGCAGGCAGAATTCGCACGCGCTTCACACCATTAAGAAGCGCCTCCCGGCACGCGCTCAATTTGGGCAGCATGCCGCCGGAAATGACCGCGCTCTTGGCCATCTCCGCAATTTGATCGATGGAAAGCCAGCGCAACACTTCGCCGTTTGCTCCTTTCACTCCTGGAACATCGGTGAGAAAAACCAGTGCATCGGCGCGGCATGCAATGGCGCAGGCCGAAGCCATTTCGTCGGCGTTGATGTTGTAGTACTCGCCATCGAATCCAAGCGCCATGGAGCAGAGGACGGGAACGCCGTTCAACTGCCAGATGGCATCGAGCCAGCGTGGATCGCTGGCGGCAATCTCGCCCACGAATCCCAGGTCGGGAGCGGTGCGCTTTTTGCGCGCGCGGAAAAGCAATCCGTCGCCCCCGGAAAGCCCCACCGCCGGCTGCCCAAGCGCGCCGAGTGCCGCAACCAGATTTTTGTTCACGCGGCCGGCAAATACCATCAGCGCCACGTCGCGTGTTTCCGCATCGGTAATGCGCAGGCCATCGATGAACTCGCTCTGCTTGCCGAGAGCCTTGAGAGTGCGTGTCAACTGCACGCCGCCCCCGTGAACCACCGCAACCTGATTGCCGTCGCGCACCAGGTCAGTGATCGCGCGCATGCAACCATCGAGGAGCGAAGGCGATTCCAGGCCCGCGCCTCCCAGTTTGACGACGTACTTCATTGCAAGACCTCCGCGGCGCGCATCATGCGAGACCCTCCGATTCCGGCCAGCCCTGCATGACGTTCAGATTCTGGACTGCCTGGCCGGCAGCACCCTTCAGCAGGTTGTCCAGGCAACTGACAATCACTGCGCGCTTCCCGCTGTGATCAAGTTCGAACCCGATGTCCGCGTAGTTGGTCCGCACCGAGTATTGAATTTGCGGCAGCGCCTTTTCATAAAGCCGTACCATCGGGCTGCCCGCAAAAAACTCGCGATACACCCGCGCCACACTCTCGTGGGTTTGAACCTTGGTGAAATGGACGTAAATTGTCGCCAGAATTCCACGGGGAATTGGCAAGAGGTGCGGCGTAAAAACAATCTGGCAACCGGAAACGCCGACTTCCTCCAGAATTTCGCCGGTGTGGCGATGCGTAAACACGCCGTAAGCCGAAAGATTGTCCGCCGCATACATAAAGTGTGTTCTGGCAGTCGGGACTTTGCCGGCTCCGCTGACGCCGCTCTTCGCGTCGGCCACAATTCCGCGCTCCAGATCGACCAGGCCTGCTGCGACCAGCGGTTTCAGCGCGAGAATCACCGAGGTTGCGTAACACCCTGGATTCGCGACCAATTGTGCTTGCGCGATCTGCTCGCGATGCAGTTCCGGCATGCCATAGACGGCCTGTGCCTGCGTGGCTGCGGCAAGTTCGGAGCCTTCGTCCGCAAATGCGTACACGGTGCGATTGGCGGCCTCGTTTAAGCGCCAGGCGCCGCTCAGGTCGATGACGCGGAGTCCGCGCTTGAGCGCTTCCGGCACCCACTCGCGCGACTGCTCATGCGGCGTGGCGAGAAACAGCACGTCGACGCCGAGCGTAGTGAGCAGCTCCCAGGAAAACGGTTCGAGCTTCAGCTCCGCGGCGCCGTGAATGCCCCGGAGCTGGGGATGAATGTCGGTGAGCGCGATACCGCCATGCTCAATATCCTTGGCATCCACGCGGCCTGCAAAGACCGGCGGATGGTTCTTCAGGCGTGGGTGATGCAGGAGCAGCCTCGCCAACTCGGCTCCGGCGTAGCCCGTCACTCCCACAACCGCGGTTTGTAAAGTCTTTGTCATTGTCCGAGCATCGTCCTCAGGCGTGTTCCCACCTCGGTAGCCTGGCGAGAGCCCGTGCAAATTACCAGAACGGTATCGTCCCCCGCGATGGTACCCATAACTTCGGGCCATTCCTCGCGGTCAAGCGCTGCTGCGACCGGCTGCGCTCCGCCCATCACGGTGCTCAGCACCACTTGATTCATTGCCTGGCGTACCCGCAAGGCGAAGCTGTCGATCATTTCGTTGAGCGAGGGAGGTTGATCGTCTTCCGCCGCCGGCGCGCCATGCCCATTGGGCAGCGAGTATCCCCCCGGACCCTTTGAGAGCCGCAATTGATGAATGTCTCTGGAAAGCGTGGCCTGGGTAACCTGAATGCCGCGGCGGCGCAACTTGCGGCGCAACTCATCCTGGTTCGCCACCGGCGAGCTGGATAGCACTTCGCGGATTACGTTGAGGCGTTGGACGTTCATTTCTCGCTACCGGTCCCTGGATTCAGGCAAAGCAAAAACGCGGTCCCGCCGTGCGGGAAACCGCGCTTGAATAAATATACGATATCATTGCATAACTATGCAAGCCCTATTATTGGGGAATTGCGGGGATCGAGTGACGAGGCGGAAAAAGGGAAAATAGGCTGATTCAGCCCATTCCACGGGCCTCCTCGCTAACTCCCTCCGCTACGATACCTTCCAATAGACCGCGAAGCGTTGCCAACTTTGGTTCAGGGGCTTCAGGTCTACATCGCGATCCTGCCCGGTCGTGCGGAAAGCGAGCGATTCTCCCGGAACTGGCCGAATCCAGGAGCCGACATCCGGGTCCTTCGATTTGAGCGCGGGTACCGCGACCGCCGGCGCGTCAACAACCTCCGGCCCTTGCTGGTGTTCAAGATCCTCTTCGAGCCCCGTCTTTTGAAACTGGCCCGCCAGGACCAGTGGCCCATACAAAAATGCCTGCTGCGAGCGATCGTCAGCCAATGGTTCGGTGGTCAGGCGCATCGGGAGTGTGAGTTCAACGCGGTCGCCGGCCTTCCATGCACGAGTGATGGCCAGATAGCTGCCCGGCGTGCCAGAAACTTCCAACCGCCGGCCGTTGACGGTGACGAAATTCGCTTCGCTGGTCCACGAAGGAATCCGTAGACGAAGCGACCAGGGAGCTGCAGACGTTTTTTCGATAGTGAGCTCGGTCGAATTGCTTTCGGGGAAGTTGGTGCTCTGTTTGAGCCGAACGCCGCGATCCTTCCAGTTGACCGTCGATGCAAAGTAGAGATTGACGAAGAGCGAGTCGTTGTCGTGGAAATAGATCGTGTCGTTGAGTTTTGAAAATTCTTCGACAGCAGTGCCGGTGCAGCACCAAAAACTGTCATCCTCGGTGCAGGTCGTCTTCCAGGCTCCCGGCGCCAGCGAAAGAAAATAGGTAGTGTGTCCGGTTTCGGGCTCGATCGCACCCAGGCGATGGTTCAAGAGATTCCGCTCGTAATAGTCGATCAAACGCGGGTCGCCGTTCCATTTATACAGGTGACGCGCTAGCTTCATCATGTTGTAGGAACAGCAGCACTCCTGATGGTGTGAGCTCACCTTCATTTCGAGCGCGAGATGATCTGGATCAGTAAGCCAATGCTCGTTATTGCTTGATCCGCCCGTGGCATACGTGCGCGACTCAGAAACCGTCTCGAAGAAAAACCGGCTCACGTCCCCAAACCGGTAATCGGAACTCAGCTCATAGCGGCGAGCCGCGCCGATCACCTGAGGAACATGGGTATTCATGTGCTGGCCCTTGAGCGCATCGTGGCGGAGCGCCAGCGGCGTGAAAAAGATCTTCTTGGTGAAGCGATCGCCCGTGCGAGCCCATCGATCGTCGCCGGTTACCGCAGCAAGATTGTAGAGAACGTCATTCATGCCGCCATATTCGGTGTTTAGGATGTCCTGCATGTGCTCTTCCGGCTTGGCCGCGGTCCAGGCATCGACCCATCCGGCCATCTTCACCACCACTTCGAGCGCCTGATCGTTGCCGGCTTGCGTCTTCATGTCAAGAAGACCGGCCATGATTTTGTGCATCGTGTAGAACGGCGCCCACACATTCTCACGCCGATCAAGGCGGTCAAAAAACTCCTGCGGAAACGCACTCAGATAGCCGTTCTGGTTGAGGGCAGCTTGGCAAGCAGCCAATCCTGCCACGAGTTCGCCGGCCTTGGCCTTCACAGCGGTGTCGTCCGTCGCTGCGATGAGCAAGGCCGATGCAGAAAGATAGTGGCCGACAAAATGTCCGCGAAGCTCGCAGGTTGGGGTTTCCCAGCCACCAAGCGGGGAGGCATTCGACGGAAGCCCAGCGTTGACGCGGAAGTTGAGAAGCAGGCGATCGTTTGGCAGCCGCATCATGTAGCCGCGATTCCAGTCGCGGGCCTGCTTGAGCGAGCCGGCTTCGAGAGTCACGTTGCTCAAGGGAAAAGCCTGTAGTCGCGGCGAAATTTCATTGCGAACAAATTCCAGCGGCGCGGCAAAGGGTTCGGCCTCTGAAACCGAAAAAACGCGGTTGGCCGCGGCCTCAGGATGTGGAACGTGTTTCGCCGGCGCGGGAGGTGTTGGGCTCGGAGGATTCGCTTGCGCGAGCAGCGACGATACGGCCGCCAATCCGATGGGAGCAATGGCAATTCCTTTGGCGAATTCTCTGCGGCTCACTTTTTTCATTGTCATTCCTCCGGGCCAGGCAAACGTTTACTTGTCCGGCCTCTTTTACAGGGCAAAAATCGTCCTGGTCGACCTATTTCAAATCTCTCCAGTTCGGTCCGAACGAAACGTCGGCGACCAAAGGCACCTTCAATTTTACGACCCCTTCCATCTCTGCACGCACCAACGCCGCAGTTTCTTCCTTTTCGTCGGCTGGAACTTCGAACAGCAGTTCGTCGTGGACCTGCAAAACCATGCGCGTTTTCAGCTTTCGCTCCGCCAGTTTGCGATCGAGAGAAATCATGGCCAGCTTGATCAGGTCAGCGCCCGTGCCTTGGAGCGGAGTGTTGATGGCGGTGCGCTCGGCAAAGCCCCTCTGGTTCGGGTTGCGGCTTTCGATGTCGGGGATGGGCCGCAAACGGCCGTACATAGTGCGCACGGAACCCTCCCGTCGTGTCTGCTCGAGCGTCTTTTCGATAAACGATTTGACGCCCTGGTAGCGCGCAAAGTATCGCTCGATGTAGGCTTTCGCCTCGGACTGCTGAATGTTGAGTTGCGCGGCCAGTCCGAACGCCGAGATTCCGTAGACAATGCCGAAGTTCACGGCTTTCGCGCGGTTGCGGGTCTCCTTGTCCATGCCTTCGACAGGAACACCAAAGACCTCGCTTGCCGTGAGCGTGTGAATATCGATGTTTTCAGCGTAGGCGCGAATCAGCAGCGGATCGCCACTGAAGTGCGCCAGCAGGCGCAACTCGATTTGAGAATAATCCGCCGACAGCAGCTCGGTGCCGGGCGCGGCCGTGAACGCCGCGCGGATCTCGCGGCCCAACTCGGTGCGCACGGGAATGTTCTGCAGATTCGGGTTGATCGATGAAAGGCGCCCGGTTGCCGTTGCTGCGGCTTGAAATGTGGTGTGTACGCGAGAGTCGGCATCGGCAAGCAGCGGCAGGGCATCAATGTAATTCGATTTGAGTTTGGACAAATGGCGGTACTCGAGAACGAGTCGTGGCACCTCGTGCTGTTCGGAGAGGAATTCAAGAACATCCTGCGCCGTTGAGACCGACTTGTTTTTGCCGCGCGCGGGGGGTGCAGGCAGGCCTAACTTCGTGAAGAGAACGATGCCGAGCTGCTTGGGCGAGTTGATGTTGAATCGCTCGCCGGCCAGCTCAAAGATGCGATCGCCCACGCGCGTCAACTCAGCACCAAACTTCTCCGAGAGTCTGCTCAATGCAATTGTGTCGATGCGGACGCCGGCTTGTTCCATGCCATACAGCACGGGAGCAAGCGGCAGGTCGATTTCGGTATACACGCGCGCCAGGCCCGCTTTGTCGACTTCTTCGCGCAGAGACGGAACCAGCGCTTGAATTGAGGCGGCAGCGGCGGGCAACGAAGCAGGAGCCGGCTGGTTGTTGCGCGCAGCCACGTCGGCCAGCGACTGTGTTGAGTGCGTGGGGTTGAGCGCGTACGACAGCAGCATGGTGTCATCCACCGCGCCGCGCAATTGAACGCCCACGTCGCCCAGTACGTGCAGCGCCAACTTCCAATCGTGAATCCGCTTGGGCACCGCGGCATCTTCGAGCAGCGCGCGAAGCTCGGGCGTAAGCGGCAGGCGTAGCGCAAGCGCGGCGTCGGCGCTGACCCCGAGCATGAAGTGGGTTTTCTTTTCGGCGGCTTCAGCCACGTCGAGCAGCGACTGCATCGTTGTCTGGCCGTCTTCGGATTCTTCTTCTGAGGGCTCCGCGGCATCGAGCGCAAAGGCGAAACCCGAGGAGCGCGCGGCGGCATAGAACGCAGCGATCTGGTCGGGCGTCGGTTCATCGATGCACTCAACCGAAACTCCGCCCGCCGCCGGCGCAAGTTCGCGAAGCATCGAGGTGAATTCGAGTTCGGTAAACAGTGTGCGGCACGCCTCGAGGTCGGGCGATTGGGTTTCCATCGCGGCCAAATCGAGCGGCAGCGGCACGTGGGTGTCGATGGTGACCAGTTCCTTTGAGAGCAGAACCGTTTCGCGATTCTGCTGAAGCGACTCGCGGTAAGCTTTGCGCTTGACCTCATCAGCGCGGTCGAGAACCGCTTCGACGCTGCCGAACTCCTTGATCAGCTCCACGCTGCCTTTGTCGCCGATGCCAGGAGCTCCAGGAATGTTGTCGACCGAGTCGCCGCGCAGCGCCATTACGTCGACGACTTTGTCTGGCGGGACGCCGAGCGTCTCAGTCACCTTGTCGGGGTCGAGAATCAGATTATCCTTCTGCGGATTGAGAACTTTCACGTGCGGCGTGACCAGCTGCATCATGTCCTTGTCGCCGGAGACGATGAAGACCTCGTGCAGCTGCTCGGCGGCTTCGCGTGCCAATGTGCCGATCACATCGTCGGCCTCGAAGCCCTCCGCCTCGAGAATGGGAATGCGCAGCGCTTCGAGCGCGCGGCGAATATAGGGAATCTGGCGGCGAAGATCTTCTGGCATGGCCTCGCGTTTTGCCTTATAGCCCTCATAACTCACGTCTTCGAAGCCCTGCGTCTTCGCGTTCCAGCGGCGCAGGGTTGCAATGGAACGGGCGCGCTCATCACGAAAAACCTCGCCGCTCACGTCGAAGACGGCAGCAAAATACCTGGGCGAGAAGTCCTGGCGCAGCTTCTTGATCATGTTGACGAAGACGTAGGTGGCCGCGGTGGGCAGGCCGGAGCGTGTGGACATGGGCCGTGAGCGCTGCATGGCGTGATAGGCGCGAAAGATGAAGCTCATCGCGTCGAGCAGGAAAACGGGCGGCCTGGGTTCTGAAGACATCGATAGTGAGTTTAGCAGCGCGATCTGTCGGTTGCAGCCGTGATGCTGTGAAGTAGGTCCTTTGACTTCGTTCGCTATGCCCGGTCGTTCGGGATGAGAACTCTATTGGATAAACATGCAGTCACCGTAGCTGAAGAAACGGTAACGCTCGCCGATCGCGTGCCGGTAAGCTGCGAGAACGCGGTCAAGCCCCATGCGGTCGGGACCGGCGAAGGCACTGACCAGCATGAGCAGGCTTGATTGGGGCAGATGGAAGTTAGTGAGCAGGGCGCCGACGACACGGAAGTTGAATCCGGGCGAGATAAAGATGTCGGTGACGCCGGAGTGAGCTTTAAGGACACCGTCGTGCGTGTTGAGCGCGGCAGCTTCGAGCGTGCGAACCACAGTGGTGCCGACTGCGACGATGCGGGCACGGCGCGCGGCGGCATTTTGGATGAGAGCAGCGGCCTCAGGTGAGATGGTGTAGCGCTCGCGGTGCAAGCGCACCTCGTCAACACGCTCAACGCGCAGCGGCGCAAATGTGCCGAGGCCAACGTGGAGCGTGACGCGCGCTATCTCGACGCCTTTATTGGCCAGCGAATCAAGCATCTGCGGCGAAAAGTGCAAGCCAGCTGTTGGCGCGGCGACAGAACCGCGCTCGCGTGCAAATACTGTTTGATAGCGTTCGCGATCGCGATCGGCATCTCCCCGATGGATATACGGCGGCAGCGGCACATGCCCGATAGCATCGAGCACGCCGAAGAAGTCATTAACCGGGGCGAACTCGAGTAGGCGCTCGCCGAACTTGCCGCGCTCCAGCACTTCAGCTTCGAGCACGATTTCTCCGGTAGGCGCGGGAAAAACGAGGCGCTCGCCGATCGCAACTTTGCGCCCTGGGCGAACCAGCGCGCGCCAGCGATTGTCGCCTGCGGGTTCGGTGAGCATCACCTCAATGCGGCCGGTTGGCGTTTCACGATCCCTGACCAGCGTGCGATGCGCATAGAGCCGCGCGGGGATGACGCGGCTGTCATTGAGGACCAGCAGGTCTCCTTCGCGAAGATGTTCTCCAAAACCAGAAAAAGACTGGTCACGCAGAGCGCCCGACGCGCGCTCCATCACCAGCATGCGGCTCGTTCCGCGCTCGGCCGGAGGCTCCTGCGCGATGAGGTCTTCCGGCAGATCGTAGTCGAAGTCGGCTACCTGCACCGGCCGCCCTGCGCCTTCAGTTTTTGGATGAGATGGTTCAGACATCGACAGCCTGTTTCCCGAAGGGTTGGAGCGCGTGGAGACGGGCGCGTTCGAGTGCGGCATTGAGCTGTTCGCGCTCTTCCTCAACCTTATCTTCGGCGAGGTCTGCTGGAATATGGGTCCAGCGAGACCAACTGACGGCGATGCGGGTGAACGGCATGGGAATAAAAAATCGATCCCAGGAGTTGAGCGACCAGGCTTGGCGCGGCTCTAGATGAAAAGCGCCGATGCGCGCGCCAGTCAGAGCCGCTAGCCGGATAGGGCCGGACTTGGTTCGAAAAATCGGACCACGCGGTCCGTCGGCTGTGAAGATGGCTGGGCGGCCGGATTCGATCACTTCCTTGAGCCCCAGCAGTCCTTCACGCCCGCCGCGCGAGCTTGAACCGCGCACGGTTTCGTATCCGAAGAGTCCTGAGCGTGCGCGCAATCAATTCGCCGTCGAAGCTCTGGCTGACGATGATCGTCGCGCCGGTGTGCCGGAAGTAAAACGTGCAGGGCAACACGCACTGGTGCCAGAAACAAAAAATCTCAGCACCAGCGCCCTCGCCAAATACCAGCGGCGTGGCCCCCATCTCGGCAATGGTCTCAAAGCGCCAGGTGCGGCCGACAACTGAGAGCAGCGCCCACACCACGCGCGGAACAACGGCCAGCACGAGGCGCTGTTGCAGATTGAATTGCTCGCTGGTTTCGGCGGTCACTGCAGTCGATTTTACGGCGGCGGCCGCCATGATGGGTCGAGTGGCCGGGTCTAGTTGCCAGACTTGGGCGCGTCGGGCCAGACAGGGCTGGTGAGCTGGATGGTCATGATGGGGCCGTCAGGATACATGGGCCCTTGTTCTTTCACGAAGGTCGGGGCTTGCCCATTGACCGTCCAGATTTCAATATTCGGCGGCGCTTTCCCAATAAGGGGCGCTACAACGCCGGCAAGTCCCGAGAGTTGGATCTTGATCTCATAATGGATGGCCTTGCGGGGGGACGAGCCAGCCAACGAGTAATTGTCTTCGCCAACTTTGGAGATGACGAGTTTGGCCACCAGCGGACTTGGTGTGGCCACGACCATCGAAACTGTCTTTGAAGATTCGCCGGAGCCCATATTCTCAACGACGAGAGGAACCATGCCGTTGGCGAGGTCGGCCGGCAACTGAACATGGCTGGTCTTGAACTCCTCTTTGCCGTCCTTTCCCGTAGTGCGGGTGGTGAACTGACCGCTGCGTGCGTCGACAAAGACCTCCAGGGGATGAGGGAAGAAAGGCCCCTTTTGAACATGGTGGTCGGAGATAAGCTGGAATGTCCGGCGTTGCGAGTAGACCGCGGTTTCTTCGTCAATAGAGCCATCTTTGAAGGTGAAGGTCGTTTGCGAAGTGACTCGGTCGCCATGGACGACCTGAGTACTATCTCCATAAGCAACCACCTGGCCATCTTGCGAAAGCAGTTCGAGGAAGCCGTGATAGGCTCCCTGCTCATAGTGGACGACCGCCGGGTCTGCATGAAGGTGCGGCTGGATGGCGCAGGTCAGCAGAACAGTGAGCGACCACCTTCGGAGGTGCTGGCTGAATGGAGTTTTCATTCGATGTTTGCCTTATGTGCGATGAGAAAAGATAGCACTCGGTCTCGACGCAAAGCTGAGCAATTCAGAACATCCAATAACCCGAAGCTCCTGGGCGCCCTTCTCAATCAATAGATGGGATTCGTGCGGGATGAGTTGCAACACACAGGCAGGGATCAAGTGTCAGCGTTCAGTGAACTGTAGTCGGGAAATTAGCTGTAGCGGATCCAGCGGAGGATTTCAGGCAGCGTGGCGCGCTTGCCATACATGAGGATTCCGACGCGGTAGAGGCGTGATGCAAACCAGATAACGGCCCAAATGGAGAAGACCATTAGCGCCAGCGAAATCGCGAGCTGGCCCCAGGGATACGGCGCCGACAACATGCCGAAACGCGGGACCATGACCAGCGGCGCGGTCGGAGGAAAGATGGAGGCCGCGACCACCCAGGGCGAATTGGGATTGTTGAGCAGGAAAGGAAGGATGGCGAAGCTGGTCCAGGTAGGAATGACGGCCAGCGTGATGTACATCTGAAGGTCCTGCGCGGTTTCGCAGGTGGCGGCAAGGCCAGAGAAGAAGGCGCTGTAAAGGAAAAATCCGAGGATGAAGTAGATGGGGAAGAGGACGGCTTCAACGGTGCTGAAATGGATCTTGACCTGGCCGCTGAGCATGGGCCCAGCCAGCGCGGAGCCGGAGAGAAGAACCGCTGCCACGATCCAGATCCCGATTTGAGTCAGTCCGACGGCGCCCACACCGAGTAGCTTGCCGGCGAGCAGATCTTCAGGGCGTGCGACGGCGAGCATAACCTCGAAGATGCGCGAGCTTTTCTCTTCAATGACCGACCGCGCCATGTCCATGCCGTAAAGAAGGATGGGCATGGTCATCAGGAAGGTCATCAACATGGACGCGTAAAACGGCGTCATGCCCTGGCTTTTGCCCGTCTTGCCGCTGGAAGAGACTTGAAGAGTTTCAAGTGGAACCGTCTGCACCAGCGAATGGACCTGGAAGGCGGACAAGCCCTGCTGGGAAAGACGGAGATTGAGGAAGCCGGAGTTGATGGCCTGGGTGAGACGAGAGGTATCGAGCAAATCCGCCGACGATTGCGATTCGTACGTTACAGTGGGCGCGTCGGAAGCTGAATTCTCGATGATCACGAGACCGTCGAGAGATTTATTCTCGATGCGAACCTGAAGGTTGGCGCGATCATCGGGGGTGCAGGGAGCGATGGTGTCGACAGTGTAATGGGCGCCTTTGTCAGCGAGAAGGTTGGCGCGGATGTCGGCGGCCAGCGAGGCGTTGTCGGCGGCGATGGCGATGTGGCGGCCGCTGGCCAGCTTGCGGCCCGTAAAACCGCTGACGCCGAGAAGAAAGAGAATGAGCGCAGGCACCAGAATGGTAGAGATCCGGAAGGCGCGCCCGCGAATCTGCTCGAGGTACTCGCGGCGGGCGACAAGCAGCATGTTACGCATTGCCTTTGCCTCCCACGGTCTGGATAAAGATTTCTTCGAGTGAAGGCTCAACCAGCTCGAAACGATAGATTGCGGCCATGGACGCGGCAAGGTGAAGCAGCTTTTGCGCGTCGCCGTGGGGCTTCAAGGTGATTTCCGCATGCCCCGAGTAGTTATTCGCCGAAGCAATTTCATCGGACTTGAGAAAATCGGCGCTACCCTCGAACTCGATCACAACGTGGTTGCGCTCGTAGCGGCTCTTGATCTCGCGCAGGTTGCCGCTCAGTACAGCTTCGCCGTTGTTGATAAGGCAAATTGAATCGCAAAGTTTTTCCACCTGGTCCATCCGGTGCGTCGAGAAGAGAATGGCTTTGCCCTGCGCCTTCAGATCGAGCAGCGCGTCCTGAAGCAGCGTGGTGTTCACGGGATCAAGGCCGCTGAACGGCTCATCCATCACGACCAGGCCGGGGTCGTGCAGCAGCGTGGCGATAAATTGAATCTTCTGCTGCATGCCCTTCGAAAGCTCCTGCGTTTTCTTGTCGAGAGAGCCGGAGATTTCCATGCGCGAGGCCCAGTCGATGGCGCGCTTGCGGGCGTCTCCTTTGGTCAGGCCGTGCAATTCACCGAAGAAGACAAGCTGGTCGATGACTTTCATCTTCTTGTAGAGACCGCGCTCCTCGGGCAGGTAGCCTACGCGGTCAAGACTGCGCCGGTCGAAGGGTTTTTCGAAAAGGTTGATGCGGCCGGAGTCGGGCATGGTGATGCCCATCATCATGCGAATGGAGCTGGTTTTGCCGGCGCCGTTGGGGCCGAGGAGGCCAAACATCTGCCCCGCATCGATGGATAGCGAAAGATCGCGAACCGCGAGTTTGTTCTCGTAGGACTTGCTGACCGAGGCGAGCTCAACAACCGGCATGAAGGCTCCCGCGGCGATGGTGGGGGATTGAATGCATGGCAAAGCGGGCTGATGCTTCACGAGAAGTGTAGCAAAGGGCAGCAGAGTTAGCGGGGTTAGACACACGACTTCAATCCCACACAAGCGGAGCTTGGATGACGCGCTCGGCACAATTTCATACGAATCAGCGCCGAAATAGGAGTATTCCGTTGACAGTGTCAGATTAACACTGTAGTACTTGGTCCACCACAGCCACGCGCCCGATCCTCGCAACCGGAGAACCTAATGAAGCGTTTCCAGATGATTCCCGCTTTTGTATTCGCAGCGCTCATCCTTTCCCTGAATGTAGCCACAGCTGCAAATGGCCAACTTGGCGCTCCGATACCTAACGGTGATCCCGCAAGCCATACCGGAGGCATAGCAATTGCCGACAATATCCAAGTCGATTTCCACGCAGATTTTCCGGCCCGCAGCTTGCTACATGCAATGGCGGCGGATACTCATGCGGACCAATGCATGGCCAACTATAGGCAGTGCATGAAGGGTTGTGATGGAGCAACATCCTGTTCAAAGCAATGTCAAGTCAACTACGATAATTGCATGAAACAGAACCAGTAGTATCCGCAATCCAATAAGTAAATCCGAAGATAATGTCGGTAAGGCTCCCTTTCGGGGAAGGGTTAAACAATGAATCACCGCACGCACCCACGTCTTTTCTGCTTGGCGATTGCCGCTTTCGCACTCCTACTCGCTTGCTACGGTCGCGCCCACGCCGGCCCGGTCAAGAAGGGCGCAAAGTCCTCTGACCCTCGTCTCACTGGCCCGCGCGACATGAACTACGACCACACCATTGTTCCCGGGGTTAGGATTGGCCCAGTCAGATTGGCCGGGCTTGTCAGCGATGCCGTGCAACATCTCGGTAATCCCGACAAGGTCTGGCGCATCCGTCTCCCAAACTCCTCCTCGGATGAGGTCTATTACTGGTACAAAGATGAGTGCATCTCATTTTCATGGCAGGACCAAGGGATTGATCCTACTATTGATTCAGTTGATTGGGCCCGGTTTGCAATCGAAGTGTGGTGTAACAAATGGTCCACTCCGGATGGAATTCAGGTTGGAACTTCTATGAGCGACCTGAGCAGGCATCTAGGCGATTATTGTCCAAGTAATGGGGATTTCGCCAACGGCGATACCTTGATGATTGTTACGAAGCAAGGCGCTTCGTACTACAGCAAAGGACGCAACAGCCCTATCGACTCCATAATCGTTGAGCCGGCCATGGACACATGGCACGGCATGTGCAAGGACTAGTGCGAACCTACTTAGCCATCCTTGCTCTCCGTTCACGCGATGATGAGCTTTGCTCTCGCGCGGTAAGAGCGTAGAGAACTCGACACGAACACGCGATTGCTACCACGCCTTGAAGGGTGGGACCACCATGAAACAGTTCCTTGCAATCCTATGTGTTCTGCTGCCCACGGTCGCTCATTCGAGCCCGGCGGCGAGTTTCTTCATGGCAGTATTTTCAAGGGTGACTTCCCCAACCTCTCCACTGTGCAAAGCGATCTCTGCGGCCATTGAGCAACCGAGAATTTGCTGATCGATATTGCCAAACCGCCCGGGCACGAGGCTCCCTAACCAGGCAGTCCAAGCCGGCGTATGAGCGTTGCCAACGATGATGCCAGGGCGAAAGATGGCCAGGCGGGCAAAACCGATACTGCGCAGGGTGTCTTCCTTCATGCCCATCACGCGTGCATAGCGAATTCGGCTGTGGCTGGAGCTTCCCGCCGCTGATAGCAGGCAAAACTGAGCAATTCCTGCGTCATGACAGCCACGCGCGAATGCTCCCACGACGCCGAGTTCAAGCCGCCGCAACTCCTCTTCGCTCCAGCGCGCCGATCCAGCGCCGACACCCACGCAGCTCACGGCACTGGCGGGGCCCTGGCTCAAAACTTCGCGGGCCAGTGCGGCAGTTTGCTCGGCAAAGTCAGCTGCTCCGGTATCGAGAACGACGTTGCGCACCCGCGATCGCGCCGCAATGGGCTTCCTGGTGATCATCACCACTTCCCGGCATTCCGGAATTGCCAGCAACTCTGCGACGGCTGCACCGCCGACTTGACCGGTACCCCCGAGCACGATTGCGGCGAAATTCTGCTTCATGAGTACCACCTCTGCTTAAGAATGCGACTGCTGGACTAACTCCAGGAGTGAAGCATATTCAGTCTCGATTCTAGTTTGAGCCAGTGAAACATCGCTTTCTCAATCGGCGCTGACAGAACCCGCGGAGCCATGCGCGTCGAAGATTTGTCAGGCGAGCCGGATTGCCGGCGGTATACTCGAACAGCCCTCCGTCCCCCACGAAGGAAAGTTCCCTCTGAAAGGTGAATCCCATGGCAGGTTATCTGGTGCAGGTGTCGTATACCTCTGAAGCATTGAGCGCGTTAATAGCCAAGCCGCAGAATCGCGCAGGCCATATCGCCAAAGTAATTGAGAGTCTGGGCGGAAAGTCGATTGGTTCGTGGCTCGCATTTGGCGACTACGATCTCGTGATGATCGTGGAAATGCCAAACAACGTAAACGCCGCGGCGCTCTCCATGGCCGCCGCCGCGGGGGGCTCCTGCAAGTCCGTCAAGACAACGCCGCTGCTCACAATCGCGCAGGGATTGCAGGCCTTGAAGAAGGCAGCCAAGTCAGGTTACAAGCCGATAGCTGCGGCCAGGAAGTAGAACCCAAATCTCAATGGACCGGCGGGCTTGCATTTCGGCCCGCCCTCCGGCAGCTCTCGATGCGCCTCTAAGGCTTGCTCGCCAGCGCCGAGACCGACGAAGCACTGTCGGAACGCGGCCCCATTGAAACCACCAGGTATTGGCGCTCCTTATCTGTGCCTTGCGCGCGAAGAATCATCTTGTCTTTTTCGATGCGGAACTGCGCCGTGGTTCCAATCGGCAACAGGTCGGGGTGCTTATCGGCGCGCGGGCGAATGTGATAGACCACTACATCCGTTTGCAGGATGTACTCCTGGCACAAAACGTCTTGCGTTTTGGTACTGCGATCGTCGGTGCCGATAATTTCGCCGAGCGCCGACGTGTCGCTCTTTTGCGCGGTGCCGCAATGAACGGAGTTCATCTGCACCAGTTTTCCGGATTGGTAAACCACTGGCTCTTTCCCGTACGCAAGCGATGACAGGGCCGCGGCCGCCAGAGCACACAACATCCACTTAAATTTCATTGACCACCTCAGAGGAAGAAGTCAGAGAGCAGGTCACTCCGGAAAACAGAGAAACCCATCTCTCAAATTTTGAAAATCTGATGAGATGGATGCGGGCTTTTGTGTGGGGAGTTGTGCCGCGCCAACCGGCGCGATATGACGAAAGTCATGACACGAGCGTGTGATAAGGGGCAGGGAACTGCGACATCGGCGGTTATGGCCGAGTCGTTTCTGCGCTTTCACGGAGAGAGCTTTGCCCGTTACATCAGCCGCCGGCGGACGAAATCGAGCGCAAACTGCGCGGCCCATTCGCGAACCCGCTGGCGATCCCCGCGGAAGGTGCGATCGATCGAGTCCGTGCCCTGCGCGTCGGAGACAGCGGCGTAGACCAGGCCCACAGGCTTGGAATCGGTTGCGCCGCCAGGCCCTGCGATTCCTGTTACACCCAGGCCAATGGTCGCGCCAGTCGCCGCACGGATGCCGTCGGCGAGCGCTTTGGCGACTTCGGCAGAGACGGCGCCGTGCTGCGCGATCAGCTCTGCGGGCACGCCGGCGAATGTGGTTTTCATGGGATCGGAATAAACCACCGCGCCCCCCACAAACGAGCGCGATGCGCCGGCCACTGAGGTAATGCGCTGCGCGATCAAGCCGCCCGTGCAGCTTTCCGCGACCGCAAGCGTAGCTTGTCGCAATCCCAGGTAGTAAAGAACGATCTGCTCCAGCGTGTCACCCTGCGAAGAGTAGAACCAATCCGCCAGAGCGTCCTCAATGCGCTCCGCGAGCTCGTCGGCGCGCTGTTGCGCCGCCATGAAGCTCGGCTTGGTGCAGATCAGAGTAATTTGCAGGTCTCCGGTATGCGCCAGCAAAGTGGTTTCAACGTCGGTGTAGGTGGAGTAGATGGGTGCGAGCAGCTTGTCGGCCTGAGACTCGGGAATCATGGCGGCTTTGAGCGTGCGAACCGCGATGGCGCGCGGCGGGACGACTTGGCGCAGGCGCGGCAGACATTCGGCGTCAAAGAGCGGAAGGCACTCATGCGGAGGACCGGGAAGAAGCATCACCACCTTGCGAAACCCCTCGAACGTAACGTCAAGCCACTGGCCCGGCGCGCTGCCATTAGAATTCGTGAGAACCGTTGCACCGTCAAGAACGTCAGCCTGTTTCAGATTGTTCTGCGGCATTGAGATGCGCCACGTGGCGGCGCGCGCGTGGAGAGCCGCAACCTGGGTGGCGTCGCGGCGTAGAGTCAGCGAAAGAGCTTCAGCGACCGCCTCGCGTGTCAGGTCGTCCTCCGTAGGCCCGAGCCCGCCCATGAGAACGAGAATGTCAATACGGCTGAGAGCCGTCTTGACGGCGCCAATCAGATCTTTGCGCCGGTCGCCGACAATCGTTTTGAAAGCCACGCTGATGCCCAGCGAGTTGAGCTTTTCCGTAAGGTAGAGAGAATTGCTGTCCTGGCGGTAAGGAGTGAGCATCTCGGAGCCTACGGCAATGATTTCAGATTTCATGAAAGCAACTTTCAGCTCCTGGCCTCTGGCCTCCAGCTTTATCGCGCTGGACCATCTTTTGCGATCCGCTCACCAAAGTCCGGTGCGGCCCAACACCCACCACAAGCCCCAGCTAGAGGCTGGAAGCTAGCGGCTAACAGCTTAGAAAAGGGTGAGCCCTTCCACTCCCAAATCCACATCATAAACGGCGTCGTGGGTGGCGAGGATGGTGGTGCCCAGCGGTGAAAAGGCGACGCCGACAAGATTGGGTGCGGCGAGAACCAGTGAGGCTTCGCCCTTTGGCGTGATGCGGACCAGTCCGTGGCGTCCATGCAGGCAGGCGGCAACATAGACATCGCCTTCGCTCGAGACGGCAAGTCCCTGAGGCCGGCCGAGGCCGCGATACCAGACTCGCGTGTCGCCATTCGGCTCAATGGCCCAGATGGCTTCATTGGACGAGAGCGAAGGCGCGGTGACAAGCAGTGCCCCTTCCTCGTTGACTGCCAAATGATATGCGGAGACGCTCGCCTCGAGTGTGGCATGAACAAAAATCTGGCGCTGGGGATTGATTTTGAAAATGGTGCCGCTGCGGTCGCCGACAAAAAGATTGCCCGCTGGGTCGAATGCCGCGCCGGTGGCAACACCCATTCCTTCCACATACTGCGTGAATTCTCCGGCCGCATCGACGCGATAGACGTTGCCCTCCGCGCGCGAAGTAACAAAGAGATCGCCGTCGGGATTGAAGGCCAGGCCCGTGGCGTTCAGAATTCCGGTGACGAAGGGAGTGGCGCGGCCATCGGGCGAGACACGGACGACGGAAACGGCCGTCTGCTTTCCGCGCGGGCCAGAGATGGTGGCATACACCATGCCGGAGCGGCTCACCGCGGGGCTGGTGACTGGATGAAGGCCGTCATTGAGCTGGCGGGCGACGCGCAATGCCGCTGGATTCGCGGCTCCGGCGGGCGTGCGAACTTCAATCAGTCCGGCAGAAGCTTCATTGGGAACTCGAAAGACGAGGCGCGTCGGACGGCTCATCAGGACGTGGGCCGGCTGGTTGTCGACGGTGACCGAGGGCAGGCCGAAGCCGTTAGGGCCGAGAGACACTCCAATCAGCTCGACTTCGCCGCTGGGCAACGCCGCAGAAGGCAGGACGCTGTCCACGCGTGGCAAGTGGGCGGCGTCAGGAACGGGTTGAGGGGAGGAGCGAGCCATATCAGACCAGTTGCGGGCGTCGTCAGAACCAGATGCGCAGCAGCGACGCTACACCTAAAGCATACAAGCCTGCGGCCACGTCGTCGAAGACGATGCCCCAGCCGCCGGGCAGCCGCTCAAATCGCCGCACGGGAAACGGCTTAGTAATATCGAAGGCGCGAAAGAGAACGAGCGCGATGATCCCGTGGCGCCAGTCGATGGGGCAGAACAGCAGCGCAATCCACTGGCCGATGACTTCGTCGATGACCACGAAGCCGGGATCGGTGTGGCCATATTCGCGCTCGACGATGGTCGCCGCGGGCACGCCCGCAACGATTGCCAGCACGATCCATACCGCGAGGACGACCAGCATCGCTTGCGGAAGCGGGTGGCGAGCCACTCCCACCGCAGCCCACAAGAGCAATGCGGCGATAGACCCGTATGTGCCGGGGCCAGGCTTGAGGTAGCCGACGCCGAAAAATGTTCCCACAGCCCAGGCCCACTTCGTGGTGTTCTGGTTTTGGACCAAAAACGTGGAACGACTTTCAGCTTTCATCCGAACCCTTATCGTGGCCGCCGCCAATCCCGCCGAGATCTTCAAGAACTTCGGGATCGAGAACAGGCGAGCTGATCTTGTAGACGCCCATGGCCCATTTGCCGAGATCGATTTTTCGGCAGCGGTCGCTGCAGAAAGGGAAATCTTCGTCAGCGGGGCGGACAATCATCCCGCAGGTGGGGCAGTGCAGATGCTTGGCGGATTTTTTTCGAGGGGCCATATTGGTGGCGCGGAGGCGAAGGCCGCGATCAACAATATGGTAGCGCGAAAGTTTGCCCTACCGGCCGCTACATTCCCTTCAGAAGCCCCTGCAAGCGCTTCAGGGCCTCTGTGCGCGCCGCGGTGTTGGCCGGGTTGGTGTTGGTGGGGTCTTCGCCCGCGCGCATGAATCCGTGTCCTGCGCCGTCGTAGATAACGGGGTCATACTTCTTGCCCGCCGCGGCCATCGCTGTCTTGGCGTCGGGCACCGTAGACGAGATGCGCGCGTCGCTCCCGCCGTAGAAACCATAAACCGGAGCAGTAATGTTTTTCATCGCGTCAGCCGCCGGTGGCGGCCCGTAGAAGACGAAAGCATCGCTGAGGCCCTGGCGCGTTGTGGCAAAGCGGAAGGATTGGCCACCGCCCCAGCAGAAGCCGATCACGGCGAGCTTGCCATTCGCCGAAGGGAACTTCAGCGCGTAATCGGCAGTCGCATTCAGGTCGCCGGTAATGGTGCCGGGGTCGAGGCCGGACACAGCCCGGATGATGGACTGCTGGTCAGGGAATGCGCTGGTGCCGCCGCCGCCCGGTCCGTCGCCCGAAAGCAGGTCGGGTGCGATGACGATGTAGCCCATGGCGGCCAGGTCGTCGGCCATGGAGCGCGCCCAATCCGACAGTCCGAAGATCTCATGGATAAGCAGCACGACCGGCGCTTTGTGCTTGACTTCGGGATAAACAACAAAAGCATCCACGGTGCGATTGTCATACTTCACCTTGACCCATTCCTGATGGCGTGGCGATTTATCGAGGATGGTCTTGGCCCAATCCTGCGCCGAGGCAGCAGGCGCGGCAAGGGCAAGCGCGGCAAAGAGGACCAGTATGCTTGGGACGAGGCGGGGAAGTGGCTTTTTCATGGCGGAAGGATAGCAGAAAGGCGGCAATCACACGCAAGGGATCAGAAACAGGGAACCAAAACGAAGTGGACGCCCGGTTCAGGACTTCCAGAACGGTGAAGGGCCCATCCACTGCATGTCGTATTGGTTCATGAAATCTTTCGTGGGCGCGAGTTCAGGATGGGCCGCGGCGTCGTTGAAATACTGCTCCATTTTGTCGGCGGGCGTGAAGGCTATGAGCATATGCGCCGGCGAGCCTGAAGCGGAAAAAGTGTGAGGAATGCGGCGCGGGGCGAGGATCGACTCACCGGGCCCGATTCGCAGGCGGCGATCGCCGACCTGGAAGCGAACTTCACCTTCCATCACGTAGAACCACTCCTCCTGCCCGTAATGCATATGCAAAGCCGGACCTGTGTCGGGAAGGAGATTGGTGTGCTCGATGACCAGGAGATTGCCTGCTGTGTCGGAAGTGGTGACCTTAAAGGCGAGATGGCTGAAACCGAGAGAATGAAGATGGCCGGTGCGATCCTCGCCGGCGGGGACGGGATAGACGGCTGGCGTGACCGGCGCGGAACTCTGCGCGATGAGATCGTGCAGCGCAGCAACGGGAACCATGGACGCAGCGGACTTGAGGAAGGTGCGGCGTTGGATGGACATGAAGGAATAATAAGGGCGGAGGCGGGATTTTGCCTGAAAAAAATGACTGCTATAATTGCGCAAAGTTTCGCTCCCCTCTTTCTCCGCTATGTCAGCCACGCGATTTGGAGATTTCGAGCTCAACGAACAAACGTTTGAGTTGCGCAAGGACGGCGCGCCCGTGCGGATTCAGCAGCAGCCGGCGCGTGTGCTTGCGTTTTTGCTGCAGCATCGCGGCACGCTGGTCACGCGCGAGCAGATCAGGCTGGCAATCTGGGGCGACGACACTTTTGTCGATTTTGAGCAGGGGCTGAACTTCTGCATCCGGCAGATCCGGCTCGCTCTTGTCGACCAGGCTGAAAACCCAAAATATATTGAGACCCTGCCGCGTCTGGGATACCGCTTTGTCGGGAAATTCGAAAAAGGCGGGGCCGCCGAGGCTGCCGCGATTCCCCGAGATGAAAAGAGACTGCGCATCGCGGTGGTTCCCGTCGAAGATATGTCCGGCCATATCGAGAGCTATTTTGCCGCCGGATTAACTGAGGACATGATCTCCGCACTCTCACGCATCGATCCGTCACGGCTGCGCGTGACTTCCGTTCCAAAGCTCCAGAGCGGCGAGGAAATGGCGACGCATCTCGATCGGCTGCGGAGGGAGCTCAACCTTGATTACCTGCTGCGCGGATCGGTGCGGCGTTCGGGGGATACGCTGCGCATTAGCGCTCAATTGCACGATATGCGCGACCAATGCGTGCTGTGGTCGGAGACCTTCGACCGCAAGGCCTACGACTTGCTCGCGGTGCAGGAAGAGGTCACGCAGCGCGTGAGCGAGAGCCTTGCGCTGGAGCTTTTCCCCAGCGCCACCGTGGGCACGCGCCGCTACTCACGCTCCTCAGCAGCCTACGACGCTTATCTCAAAGGGCGTTTTTTCTGGCACAAGATGACGGCCGAAGCCATCCGGCAGAGCATGGCGTATTTCAACGAGGCGCTGGCCATCGATGGCGGGTTTGCGCCGGCTTACGCCGGACTTGCCGATTGCTACGCCCAAATGGGATCGATTCGCGTTGGACAGATGAAGCCGCTGAACGCGCTTGCCCAGGCACATGCGCATCTGCAACGGGCGTTGGATTTGGATGAAACGCTGGCCGAGGCGCATTGCACGCTGGGGCTCATCATGAGCTGGTATGACTGGGATTGGGATGGAGCGGGCCGGGAATTCGAAGCAGCGCTTGCACTGGATCCGAGCCAGATTACGGCGCTCATCTGGCAGTCGCTCTATTTGACAGCAGTGGGGAAAAATCAGGAAGCGATCGACTCGATGCAGCGCGCTCGAGAGATTGAGCCGCTTTCGACGAGCGTCAATCTTTACCTGGGGGTTGCGCAACTGCTCGCCGGGAGGCACGATCTCGCTCAGCGGCAATTGCAGCAGAGCATCGAGCTTGATCCCGGCTATTACAGGTCCTATATGTTTCTGGGCAGAAATTTGTGCGCGCTCGGAAGACACGACGAGGCCGTTAACGCATTTGAGAAGGCACTCACGCTTACGCCCGACAGCATTGAGTCACTCGCGTTTTTGGGCGGGGCGTTGGCGGCCAGGGGGGAGCGCGACCGTGCATTGGCGGTCGTCAAGAAGGTAAAGGCCGTTGGAGAAAGAACCGAGCCGGCGGTACTGATCGCCACGATCTACGCCAGCCTCGGGCTCGCCGCGGAGATGTACGAGTGGCTTGAGCGCGGTGTGGCGCATAAGTCGACGCCCATATACATCGCGGCTATCACTCATGAATTCCAACCGTACCGGACGGAAGCACGTTTTCGCTCCTTCCTGAGGTCGATCGGTTTGTCGCACCTGGCGCGCAACTAGGCAGCCGGTGCGATGTTCTGGTTGAAACGGAAAAAGTTGTCAGGGTCGTACTGCTTTTTAAGGCCGGCCAAGCGCGCATAGTTTGCGCCGTACGATGCCTTCACCGCCGACGCTCCTTCGTCGCCAAGGTAATTCACGTACGCATCTGAAGCCCCAAGGCCGGTCAGGGCCGAAGCGAACTCCTGCGCCCAGGTGATGCATTTCTCGGCCATCGATGGGTCGGTCCACGCAGGCATGATGTTGATGCTGTAGTGCACGCGCCTCAGGCCGAAGGCCGTCTGCTCGACGGGCACCCGGCTCGCCGCGCCATGCATATGCTCAAGGACTACCTGGGTCTGCTCGCTCGGCATCTGCTCCGTGTGGTCGAGGATGGTCTGAATGGCTTCATCGGTAAGCTCGCGCAGGAAAGGACATTTGAAGTAGTAGTGCGCTCCCGCCGGGGCCGTGAAGTCGAGCATGGTTTGCAACTCCGTATATTTCTTCTCGCCGATCATATCGGCGGCGGGCGGCGAAGATAGATAGAACTCCTTGCACTGGGCCGCGCGGTCGCCTCCTGTCCCGCTGTGGCAGAGCGCAATGGCCGCCATGGGATGGCCGTGGCCGGTAAGCAGCGCGGCATAGGCGGTGATTTCATCGGGCGCAGACACAGTCAGGTCGCGATATTGCCGCAACAGGTCGAAAGCCAGCGGCCGCGGATACAGAACGATGCCGCCGTGGATGGAAGCCAGTTCATGCAGCCGAAATTCGAGCGCGGTAACGATGCCAAAGTTGCCGCCGCCGCCGCGAATGGCCCAGAAGAGGTCTTCGCTCTGCGTTGCGCTGACGGTCAGGTGATTGCCATCGGCGTTTACGATGTCGGCGGAGACGACATTGTCGCAGCTCAGTCCGTGCTTGCCCATGAGCCAGCCAATACCGCCGCCCAGAGTGAGGCCGCAGACACCGGTGGACGAGATGACGCCGCCGGTGGTGGCTAGGCCGAATTTCTCACATTCGCGATCAAATTCTCCCCATGTTGCGCCTCCCTGGGCGAGCGCAGTTTCGCGGCCGGGGTTGACCTGGACCTCTCGCATCAGGGAGAGGTCGATCATCATCGCGCCGTCGGCGACGGACTTTCCGGCTACGCTGTGGCCGCCGCCTCGAACTGAAGCGGCGAGGCCGTGTTCGCGGGCAAAACGGACCGACTGAATCACGTCGGCGATGCCGGTGGGGCGCACGATCACAGACGGATTGCGGTCGATCATGCCGTTCCAGACCAGGCGCGCGGTGGCGTAGTCCGGATCATCAAGGGTAAGGACGGGGCTGTTGATGACTCGGCGCAGCCCGGCAATTTGGTCGCTTGAGAGGCCTTCCATCGGCTGTTTCATGTTGGAGAGATTACCAAAATATGGGGTGAGCCGGGATGAGTTTTGGATGAGTTGGGGGGAGGCGCTGAACTCATGCGCAACTCATCTCCGGCTCATTGAGTCCCGAGCGAAGGTGGAGCAGACTCCCTTCATCACACGGCGCGAACAGAACGAGGCGCCAAATCCACAAGGAGGAATTCTTATGAAGCGCACCATCATTTTGGCAGTGGCAACCCTTTGCCTCTGGATCGCACCCAACACCGCCAACGCGGCATGCGGAAACTTTGGCGCAACAGGATTCAAGAACTCCATCAAGCTTCCCATCTTGACGCAGGCGGAGTTAGGCTTTCCCACGCCCATCCTCGGGGCTAACCCTTCGATCGTCGGACTGTGGCACGTGATCTATACCAACAGCGCCGATGGATCGACGTTCAACGACACCTTTGACACCTGGCACGGCGACGGCACGGAGTTTGAAAGCGCGTTTCTGGCGCCGGCTGGCGGCGACGTCTGCGTCGGCGTGTGGAAGCAAACCGGCCTGAGGAGCGTCTCGCTGCATCATGTCGGCTGGCTTTTCGATCCGAGTACTCCGGCGGCCACGGCGACCAACACATTCACTTTGGATGAGAACGTCAGGGTCTCCGCAGACGGAATGTCCTATAGCGGATCGTTCACCTTCAAAATCTGGAACCTGGATGGAACTCCGACTCCGGTCGAAGTGACGGGTTCAATGGCCGCGGCGCGCATTACACCCTGACCAACGGTCCTTCCCCACGCAGTGCGCCACCGGCACGAGCTGACCACCGCTCGCTTGCCGGTGGACGCATCGTTTAGCAGGGCATTTGACCCCGGCATTCGGGCCGGCTAGTTTGCCACGGAGAGAACCCGCGCGACCAGGTCGTAATCGTGGGACTCGGTGATCTGAGCCCGGTAGAAGCGGCCCTCCTCGAGATCGTCCATCGGCCCAAAGTCGTTGATGAAAACTTTGCCGTCGATCTCCGGGGCGTGAAACTCCGATCGCCCCTCCCAGAGAAGTGGTGTTTCCGCGCTGGGCCCTTCGGCCAGCAGCGTCAGCTCGCGGCCCACCCAATCCTTCTTCGCGCGGCGCGATATGGATTGCTGAAGCTTCATCAGGCGCTTGCGACGTGATTCGATCGTGCGGCGCGGCACTTGCTCGTCGAGCGCGTAAGCCGCCGAGCCTTCCTCATGCGAATAGCTGAACACGCCCAGCCAGTCGAATTTGGCTTCGCCGATGAACCCCTCCAAGACTTCAAGGTCACGAAGTGATTCGCCGGGGAAGCCGACGATGAACGAGGTGCGCAGCGCGATGCCCGGAACAGCGGCGCGAACTTTGTTGAGCGTCTTTAAGAAAATGTCAGCGCCGGCGCCACGCTTCATGCGCTTCAGCACATCGGGCGACGCGTGTTGCAGCGGCAGGTCGAGATATTTGCAGATGTTGTCGTGTTTCGCAACGGTCTCCAGCAGTTTGCCCGTAATGCGGTTGGGATACGCATAGAGGAAACGCAGCCAGCGCAGGCCCTCAATGCGCGCCAACCGGTCGAGCAGCGCCGCCAGGCCGTCCTTGAGGCCGAGGTCTTCGCCGTAGCAAGTGGTGTCCTGCCCGATGAGCGTGATCTCGCGAACCCCTCTGGCGACCAACTGTTCGGCTTCAGCCACAACCGACTCGAATCGCCGCGATCGGAACTTGCCGCGCAGGTTGGGAATGACGCAGAAGGTGCACGGGTGGTCGCAGCCCTCGGCGATTTTGATGTAAGCCGACGCGCGCGGTGTGGACAAAAGTCGCGGGGTGTTCTCGTTATAGAGATATGTGGGCAAAGCGGCGGACGCACCCGCCCACGCATCGCGAAGGAAGCGGCCGGAACGCTCGCGGGCATCGCCTTCGGGGCGGCCCTTCGGGCTGTCTTGGTCTTGGACGAGTGTTGAGCCCGGCGATTTGTGGGTTCCGGAAAGGGACTCTTTGCCGGAACGAATTTCCGCGTGCGCGCTGGTCAAAATCGTGAACGGCGACAACGGCGCTGCCATGGGAGCGGGCTCCAGACCGGCCGCTTCGAGAATGGCTTCCAGCTCGCCGGTGCCGACCACCGCATCGACTTCAGGAATGTTCTTGCGGATTTCGTCGCGATAGCGCTCCACCAGGCAGCCGGCCACGATAAGTTTCTTTGCCCGGCCCTCGGTCTTGTGCCGCGCCATCTCGAGGATGGTCGAAACCGATTCCTGCTTGGCCGTATCGATGAAGGAGCAAGTGTTGACCACAAGAATTTCCGCGTCCTCTGGCCGGGCCGTAAGCCGAGCCCCCGCGCGGTCGAGCAAACCCATCATCACCTCGGAGTCGACGAGGTTTTTGGGGCAGCCTAGAGAGATGAAACCCACGGAAGGGGCCGCGGGCGGGGATGATTGCTTCACTTACCTATTGTAGACGTGGGCGGAGAATCGTGGGTCGTGAGTCGTGGTTCGTGGACGGAAATCACAAACCGTCGGGCCACTTTCGCCGGTCCTCTGGCCAGTTTAGATCAGCTTCGTACAGGGCATCCACTATGTCCTTCTGGTGTGCGCCTCGATTCTCCAGTTCCCGAACCAGCAGCATTTCAGTCATCGGCCCGGGCGTTGACCAATTGTCTTTCACCGCCAGCATGTCCGGGATCAAAAGCATTGCTTTGTATAGTCCCGCGGAAACCTTCTGAATTCTGATCGTCACGCTTAACTCCTCTCACAACAAGTGGACAACAAACGTGGACCGTGGGCGGTGAGCCGTCGAATTGTCTCGTGGTCTAGCTGTCTTTGCGGTAGAGCAGGTCGCGCATGGCGCGGCGGCGTGCAGCGTTGACTTCGAGTGCGGCGCGGCGCTCGACGTAGTCGGTTGAGGGGCGGGCCTCGGACTCGGTGGGTTCCTCAGGCTCGCTGCAGGAGGGACAGCGATTGGCGAAGCCGGGCTTGCCGGGGTGGAGCTCGAACTCCTCGTGACAAATGACGCAGGTTTTGATCGGGAAAGACATTGGCAAATATATTAGCGAAAGTTGGCTGTGGAAATAAAGAATCGGTGGTTAGTGACTCGTTTTCGGATTGCGGGGTTGACGAGTTGTCTGTCCGCTAGTTGGCGAGGACGGCGCGGTAGCGGACTTTGCCTTTTTTCACTTTATCGATGGCCTCATTGGCCTTTTCCATCGGGAAACGCTCGGTGACGGCCTTCACGCCGTGCCGCGCGGCCACGTCGAGCATCTCGCGCAACACATAGGGGCTGCCGATGGGACTGCCCCCAATCGTGCGCATCCCGGAAACCAGAGGAAATGCGCTCACCGACACCGGCGATGGAGGCACCCCGACGAACCATAGCGCGCCATTCGGCCGCAGCGCCTGCACGTAAGAGCTCCAATCCTGGTCGGCATTTACCGTGGTCAGGATGAAATCGATCGTCCCCGCCACTTCCTTCATCGATTTCGATTCGCGACTGTTTACAAAGTGGTGTGCGCCCATGGTCCGGGCTTCTTCTTCCTTGGCCAGCGTCGTTGAGAACGCCGTTACGTGAGCACCGAAAATGCGGGCAAACTGAATCGCAAGGTGACCGAGGCCGCCTACGCCGACCACACCCACGCGCGACGACGGGTTAATCCCCGCGAAGCGCATTGCGTTGTAGACGGTCACTCCGCCTCCGAGCAGCGGCGCGGTCTGTTCGCTCTCCAGAGCGTCGGGAATGGGGACAACAAACCGGGCGTTGGCGCGGACCCGATCGGCATACCCGCCGTGGCGATGCACGCTGGTCCCTTCAGAGGCCGCGCAGAGATTCTCCTGGCCGCGCATGCACCACTCGCACTGCCCGCAGGAGTTCGATTGCCAGCCGAGGCCCACGCGCTGGCCCACCTCAAGCGACTTCACCTCGCTGCCCGCCGCCGCGACGGTTCCAACAATCTCGTGACCCGGGATGAAAGGGTACTGGCTGATGCCCCAGTCGTTGGCGATGAGGTGAAGATCGCTGTGGCAAACGCCGCAGTGTGTAATCTCGATTTCCACCTCGTACGCGCCGAGCTTGCCTGGGTCGTATTTCAGCGGAAGCAGCTCTGCCCCCGCCGCATGAGCCGCAAGACCCTGTATCTGAGCCATAATTGCCCCCGAAGCCTCAACAAATTTACATTTGCCGGCTTTGCCCCCAAAGCGCCGGTCGAAGAAAGGTACGTCTAGATTGCGTCCCTAGTTTAAACCGCCAGGCTCGATATTGAGATTCAGAATCCAGAAGCCCGTCAGGACGCCTCCGGCGGGCGCTTCACCCACCATCTCGGCCGACTCGCCATTCAGTCCCGCATCCTGTGCATTGCGCAGCGGCTCCAGCGCGTTGGCGACGGAAAGCGGCAGGCTGGTATAAGTCTGCCCGTGGATTTCAGCCTGGGTTTCAGGCGCCAGCAGGCTCACATAGATGTTGTCGGCGGCGTGCTGATCGCGAACCTCGGCCAGGACGGTGGAAAGATCGGCCGGGGTCGGCGTCTGGCGTGGCTGCAGCAGAGTTCTGTCGAGCGTAGCGGCGTCTGAAACCAGCACGCGCAGGCTGCCTGACGAAAGCCGCGGCGGCAGCTTGAACGCGATGCGCACATTGCGTTCGGGCTGATGCGACGGGCGAAGCGTGGCTTCAATCGTGATCGTGTCGCCGGCGTGTGCAATGTCGGTGGAAGCGATGCGCGCCTGATCCAGTTGGACGTCGATCGTATGCGGAATGGCCTGGACGTGAAGATCGATGGAGCGAACCTCGCCTTGGCGCGCGCCGTTCGAATAGAGGCGTGTGAATTCGCTGCCGGCCTCAATCGCGGCCATCATGGGCGCGGGCGTTGGCTGGGCTGACGCCGCCCAAACATCGACCGGAACCAGCGGAAACCCGGCGATATCGATGCCGCCGGTAACGTGGTAACTCTGCGCTTCGGAACCCTGGTTCGATTCAATCAGCGCTTCGTAGAGCACAACCTGAACTGCGGTCGGAGTAAGGGAAGGCAGGTCCAGGATCTCGACGTTAACTTTGCGCGGGCCTTCCGGCGAATCGATGGCAACGTGGACCGGAATCATGTGCGCCTGTGCGCCAAAGACCCCGCGAATGGCCGACGCGCGATCCTGCGTGAAGGCGCCGATGATCTCTCCGGTATTGATGATCTTGAAGGAATTCAGCGGCGAGGCCAGCGTGGCCACCACGTCCGCGGTGGTCATCGGCAGCGATACCGGTCCCGCGCCAAGAACCGGATGTCCGCAGGCCAGCAGTTGCTTCGGGTCAACCCAGGTCACGGTGCAGGTGGCCGAGACTTCCAGATCGCCGCGAATGAGCTGCATGCTGACCGCGGAGCCGGGTTCGAGTCGCGCGGGTGCACCAGCCTCGGCCTCCGACCCCGATTGGCCCGCCGATGCGCCTTGCGCCATTCCGCCCAGCGAGCCGCCTGCGGCCACGGGTGCCAGCGAAGTTCCCGCAGTCTGCTGCTGCCAGAAGCGAATTGCGTCCGGCAAAAATCCGCTCATCACCAGCGGGGTGTCTAAGGGCTGAAATGTCATCGACGATTGCTCGTCCATGGGATCAGCGGCGAGCGGCCGCTGGTTGCTTGCCATGCTGCTCGCGTCGGCTGCTGGAGCGGCTGGTGTGGCTAGCGCGTCTTCCATTGGGAGATCGCGCACCGGAATGTCGCGGACTTCGAGCATCTGCTCGATCGGCGTGATTCCGGCAATCGGTTCCTTGGTGAATTGGCCGATGCGGTAAGACAGCGCGCCGGCCAGCTTGCCGTCAATGTAGACGGGACTGCCGCTCATGCCTTCCACCACGCCGGTATATTCGGGCTTTTCGCCGTGCAGACGAGCCAGGATGAGGTCCTGGCCGGGCCCGCGCGCGCCGCGCAGAATGCCAAGAAACTCCACCTGCATGGGTTCAGGCTTGGAACCTTGGAAGACCGTCCATGCGGTTCCGGTCATTCCTCGGCGAATCTGGCTTAAGGGAAAGAAAGCGGGATTGGCGGGCGGCGCTCCGACCGCCGCAGCGCTCGAACCGGGCTGCGCCGCCGAATTCGCGACGGACGGCAACGATTGTGCCAGTAACAAGGCCGGTGAAGCGAGCGCCAGCGCCAGGCAGAAGATGAGGAGGGCGAAGGCGGGGAGACCGCGGCCGATTTCCTTCGAGTTGGTTTCCACGTCTATTAGAGTACGGCACGACCGCTTCAGTGAGCGGACCCGGCCGAAAGCGGCCCAGGCAATAAGCCGTGGGCCAGTTTGAAGGGTACGGGCTTGTTAGGCAGAGAAGAGTTCGGGCTTGGTAGGCATTGAAGGGTCCGGGCTGGTAGGCGGGGATTTATCCCCTGCATCCGCAGGTCGAGAAAATTGGATCGCGGCTTTAGCCCCTGAGGGAAGGTTCATTCAAACTGACCCACTACGAGGAATAAGCAGGCTGCAAAAAACCCGTCGGTCGCGCCGTTTGAAAGGGCACGGATTTATCCGTGCCGAATGCGCCGCAAAAATGAGTGCGGCTTCAGCCGCCGGGGGATGGGTTCCTCACCTTCGACGACTTTTCCGTGATCCGATAAGAGGCCGCGGGGCCATCGAACGAGATCGCGTATTCTGGGGAGCACAAGAGGTTGCGATGAACAAGCTACATTCAATCAGGACGGGCGGTTATTCTCTGGCGATTCTTTTTGCCGCACTTTTTCTGGCGGCCTCGCCGCTCAAGGGACGAGCACAGTACCAAAGCCAGTCCCCGGCGGCGCAGCAGCCACCCGCCGCACAGCAACCTGACCAGCAGGCGCCGGAAGCCGGCGGCCCCAGCGGCGACAACGGGCCCATGGCTCTGCCCAAAAAACCCGACAATCCAGACAACACGCCGCCCCCCGCGCCTGCGCAGCCAAAATTCAAGAACCCCGATAACGCGCCCAGCATGAGCCTCCGCGTCGAGGTTCCCGAGGTCACAGTCGACGTAGGCGTGCTTCTCGAAAAGACCCACCAATTCGTGCCCGGATTAAAGCCATCGAACTTCAAGCTCTATGAGGACGGAGTGGAGCAGAAGGTCGAAGGATTCAAGCGCACCGAAGCACCCATCACCGCGCTGATCCTCATGGAATACTCTGCGCGAGGCTTTTTCTTCAGAGTGGACGCGCTGAATTCGGCGGTGGCATTTACCGAGCAGTTGCGCCCGCAGGACTACGCCGCCATGATGACCTTCGACCTGAATTCGCACATCGTGAGCGATTTTACGCAGGATAAACGGCAGATTATGGAGGGCATCAACGAACTCGCCAGCGAAGTCTATCAGCCCGCGGCGTTCCGCGAGACAGCCCTCTTCGACGCCCTCAATGAGGCGCTGGACCGGATGTCGCGCATTGAAGGCCAGAAGTACATTCTGCTCGTCGCTTCCGGCATCGACACCATGTCGAAACTCGACCTGGACCAGATCTTGAAGCGAGTGAAGGCTTCGCAGGACATCACCATCTTTACTGTCTCGACCGGCGGCTTCATCGAAACCATGCAAGGGGAGAGCATGGAATATCTGCAAGGCGAAAATCAGATGCGGACCTTCTCCAATCTGACCGGCGGCATGCACTTCGAGCCGCGGTTTGCCGGCGAGCTGCCCGACGATATGAAGGCCATCAACGAAAACATCCGCGCCAAATACGAGCTGGTTTACCATCCGACCAACGCCAAGCAGGATGGGACTTACCGCAAGATTCGCGTGGAACTGGTGGACGATGAGGGCCAGCCGCTGCGCATGGAGGATGAGAAGAAAAAACCTCTCAAGTACGACATCATTGCGCGCGATGGATACCGCGCCCGGCAGGAAGTGGAATAGAACCCGCTGCGGAACCAGGGATCTCCGGCGGCCTCTCGCGATTCCTGCCCACCAGGAAAAATGGATGCCCCCGGTCTCGCCTCTGAAGCCCGGCGATACCACAAACGCAATCTCACGAGCTCTCCCGTTTCGAGATGTGGTGCGAAACCGGAACTTGATCGAGTGCCTGTGACTCCTGTCACCCAAACGTGAACCTGCCAGCCCATAAGATGACGGCGTGAGGCACGCTGTAAGCGGCTCCCCAACAGGCGAGGCGCGTCATGCGGACCGCGCTAATTCTTAACCCTGGAGACTGTTATGGGCTTAGTTTCGATTCTGTGGGCTGTTTGGGGTATCGCATTCGCTTTTATGGCCGGCGTAACTATTTTTGCGGCAAGATTGGGACGCAATGAAGAAGCCCAGATCTGTCTGGCCGATTCGTCCACTCGTCTGAAGTCAGATCAGGACGCCATTGCCGCGCGAGTTAGCCGGATTCGTCCCTTGAAGAGGTTCGCGCTGGCCCTCGTCGGCGTGATGACGGCAGTTGTGTTGGCGTACTACCTCTACGACATCTTCCATCAGTTCTGAGCACAGACAACCCGACTGCGATCAATACGCTGCGGAAAAACTGCTTAGGAACAGCACGAAGTGTCAGGGCAAGACCGGTAGGTCGGGGATTTATCCCCGACTGCCGTAAATGTCGCAAATTGGCTTCGGCTTTAGCCCCGGGCTGTCCGGACAGAGCAGGGGCATTTACATGCTGCTTCTGACGAGCACGGAGTGTCAGGGCACGACCGGGGAACCCACGCAGCGCGTGGGTCGCGTGCCGAAGAAGTCAACCAATTCGACTGGGCTTTAGCCCCCGAAGGGATGCTCTTCTCCCCCGTCATTCCGCTGTCGTTCGACGCGCGCCCTCACCGGGCGAACCTCAGCTCCGTGAGGCCAGTCAGGCCCCGCGCGCCCCGGGAGAATCCGCTGCCGCTACTCCAGCAGGTGGAGCTGCAGCATGATGTCGCGGACGTAATACGCGACGACAACCACGGTCATCCCCACCACCAGCCAGCGCGCCACGCGCACCATGGGCTCGACCTTCGCTACTCGTGAAGTGATGGCAGCTTGCTCCGCCTGCTCATGCGAAAACGAGTCGTCGAGGAAGATCTGATCCTCTTCGTTTTTAGTCAGGCTGGAGCGGTAGATATACAGGGCGGCCATAAATAGAACGAATGCCGACCATACGGCCCACATTACCGGTACGAACATACCCCACCTCCGAACGAAATCCGGTCCCAGAAACTGCGGGGTCGTAGGGAATTGCGGTCTCGCGGCCAGAGGGGCCCCTTACGGTCTGTCATCATAGCGCCGTTTGTATGAAAAAGTGAACCACTATTACGAGCGCCGGACATTTGTAATCGCGCAACGCTCGAGCTCAGGCCTCGAGGCCGGCCACTGGCACTCCCAATCCTCCAGCCCAACCCTGCACTTTCGCTGTCAAGAGCCCTCCCCCAAAATAATTCCGCTAGCCTCCCGTAAGTCCTTCATTATCTGATCTCTGTTCCCTGATCTCTTTTCTCCGAAGTTTGCCGATCATTACGCCCGCAGGGCGCATACTCGATCCATGCTTATCCGACCAGCCAAATTGTTCCCGGACGCGCTAAGAAACTTCGGATGGTCCCGCCCCGGCTCGGTTTGGAACCTCTCGGTCGACCGTGAATTAGCCGCTGTCCGACCCGGTGAAAAGGGGAAAAGGCCATGATTTTTCACACCTCGGGATGCGAAAATCTACCTAACCCCTTTATCATCAACGAGTCTTCGAAAAAACCGTTCACAAATTTCAACCGATTTCGTCGATTTTCTCGCCGAACGGGACAGATTTCGACCCCAAACGGCCCTTTTTGCGCTGTTTTCAGGGCCTCTTTCGCGCCTGTCGCGCACCCTAAACCGCTGCGTCTTCCCCGGCGCCATTGCATCGAATGGGATGGGTACCTAAAGCGGGGCTTGTGCGACCAGCCTTCGTTCGGTAGAGTACGAAAAGGGAACGAACCTAAAGTTAAGAGGGAGATCTCATGGCCACAACAGCAGTAGCGCCAGTCGAAGAGACCGTTAAGAAGCAGCCGCTTTTCCTCACTCCTCAGGCAATTACCAAGGTGCGCGAAATTATGGCCACGCAGGATCCCCTGCCGGCTGGGCTGCGCATCGGCGTGGTGGGCGGAGGCTGCTCGGGCTTCCAGTATTCGATGGCCTTTGAAAATCAGCCCGGCATGATGGACAAAGTTTTCAGCTTCGAAGACCTCAAGGTTTTCGTGGACGCCACATCACTCATGTACCTGAACGGCTGCACCGTCGATTACGTGGAAACGCTGGAAGCGGCTGGTTTCAAGTTTGACAATCCAGCAGTGAAGTCGACCTGCGGATGCGGCTCTTCGTTCCAGGTTTAAGAAAACAGGGAATAGCAAACAGGGAACAGGAAAAGCAAAGACAAGATCAAAGGCTCGCCGGAAACGGCGGGCCTTTTGCGTTGATGGCCGTCGCAGAATCGAATCTATTGCGGTGCCGGATTGTCAGGCGGAAAATTCGGAGTCGGCCCCGGATTGCTTGACGGAAAAGCGCCGCCGGTGCCCGTGCCGGTCGTGCCGGCCCCATTAGTGCCAATGCCATTCGTGCCGGTGCCGTTCGTGGCGGCGCCGCCCAGGCCGGTGTTGCCGCCGCCAACGGTTTGCATGTCGGAGAGCGGGTCGTAAGTGAACTCCCACTCGTTGTAGTGCTGCTTTTTTTTGTAAACAAGAATCGACTGCTTGGGGCTCGCCGGAGAGAAGCCGATGATGCCCGCGCCGCCAAACGTTGGGCCACCGGAACCAGCACTTGCCCCGGTCGATCCTGCCGCCCCGCCGGATATGCCGCTGGCAGAACCGGTGGCGCCGGATGAACCACCCGAAGTGTCGCTTGTGCCGGATCCGCCGGTCGCGGACGATTGATCGCTGGACGTATCGCTGAAGAGTGAGTTGGAAGGGCTGCCAGTCGAGAAACCGCCGCCGGGAGTCGTGCTTCCCGGCAAACCGCCGGCGCCGCCGCTTGGCCCAATGCCCGCAAGCGAGGACGCATTGCCTGCCAGTGGCTGGCCGAAGAAGCCCATGGCAGTCGGAGTTTTGTTTTGGCCGAACACGATCGGCTTCCAGTCGTCCTGGCCGGTCATCGGGTCAATGTATTTCTTGCGCAGGAAGCGGATGTCATTGGTATTAACGAGCGCGTCAACGTTCGGCGGATAGGCGTGGAACTTGCGGTAGTAGAGCTGAATGGCGCGGCGGTATTGCATTCCGCGATGGAAGGTTTCCAGATCGCGGTCACGCTGAATGGAACGAGCCATCTTGGGCGCGGCCACAGCCAGCGAAATCACCAGCAGCGCGATCAGGAAGATGGCGATCAGCATGACGTAGCCCTGCTCGGAGGCGGGAACGCCCTTGCGCTTTCCACAAACGCCACGGCTGCGAATTGGCGAAGAAGGAATCATTGGGCTGAAATCGGGATGGTCTGCGTGTTGTTGTAGGCCAGGTCAGTGATTTCAACATTGAGAGGGTGAATGGCGCCAACCTTGAAGCGATGGTCGACGATGTCGCCGGTCTTTGCCATGAAGATGTCATCGCCGTGCATGAAAAAGGCCTGGAGTTGCTTATGCTCGTCCTGCGAGTAGCCGAAGTAGCGGAGATCGATAGCCGGTGGCTTGGGCGGTGGTGGCGGAGCCTGCGGCATGTTGGCTTGCGCAATGTTTCGCGCGCTCTTAACCGGAGTCGGGATCGCAATGGGTACCGACTCGGCAGAGAAGATGTTGCGCCCTGAGCCTGAGTATTGGACATCTTCGCTTTGCGCCAGCTTGTCGAAATGCAGCGAGGGATCAATGCCGGCATTTGAAAGGCGCTGTGCTTCATTGCCCGATGCGGCCGACGATCCGCCACCAGCGGAGGGGGGATTTCCGCCGCCCGGAGCAGGCGGATTTCTGACCGCAGGCGCAGTCGGCACAGGACCAGAGTCATTCGGTGAGGAGGATCCGAAGAACATGTGATACACCACAAAGGCGCAGATCACCAGGACGACGCCAAGCACGCTGGCCAAAATCACCTGGCGCTTGTTTTCGGTGCCGAGAGCGAGAGCCATGGTTATTCGCCCTCCTTGCCAGGAACCGATTCGGCCGGAGATTGGTCGTCGTGGGCTGGAGCCATCGGCAAACCGCTTGCCTCGGCGTCGGCGGGGCGCAGCCATGTGGAGACGCGAAGGCGAAGATTGACCAGTCCGCCTTGCTGCCCGGTGAGGGACATGGCTCGAATGATGAAAAAGATCTGATCGCGCTCCAGCGAGTTGATGAAGCGCATGATGGCCGGGTAGTCGCCGCTGATCCCCGCGTCCATTGAAATTTCAGTAAGCTCGGCGCCCGGTTTTTCCTGCGCGTACCCCACACGCGTCAATCGAACGCCGGATGTGACCGCCAAATTGCCGATGCGGCTTGAGATCGCGGAGTAATCGTATGGAATCCGCTTTTTGTAAAAAGTATCGATCTGCTCGCGTGTTTTATCGACGCGTTGATCGAGGCCGTGGAGAGGCGCGGTCTGGATTTCGAGGGCCTTCAACTGGAGCTGCTTGCTCGCGAGGATTTCGCTGGCGCGGCTATTCATCGCAACCCAATCGAAACCGAGGCGAACTGCGAGGAAGACCGCAAGGGCCAGTAGCACGGCAAAGCCCGCCAAGTGCCAGGTGAGCGGAGATGCCAGGCGCTCACGGAATGTCGTGGAGTTTCCGTTGGCGCTCATTGCGGACCTCCGTGAGCGGGCCCGGTGTAGGGCTGCCGGTCGCTACTGGGCGGAAAATCGGGATTGAGATGCTTGTGTTTTGGATTCTCGATGCCGAGAGGAACGGACGGCGGCAGCCGCCGCGGCGGTCTCGCAGCAGCGTGCGCCTCTTCGAGGGTTGGCGGATTGTACTCAGCGAGGAGATCGAAATCGAAGCGGTTGGAGATACTGATCGGCTCCTGGCGTTGCGACGGGTTGTTGCTGGACTCAGCGTTTTCGCCAGTGATCCGCGGTTCGAGGAATCGGCGCGAGCGCTCAAGGTTGGCCACCAGATCGTCGGCGCGATCGCGGGGGCCGACGACGCGAACGTGAACCGTGATGTGCCCATCGGGGGCCCGGATCGGCTCGATGGAGGTGACTTGCACGCCGGCGGGAAGAACCGTTTCCATGGCTTCCATCGCCAGCGTCCATGAAAAGGCCTTTTCATCGAAAAGCTGATTAAGAGCCTCGGCTTGGATGAGCACGCGGGCGTTTTCGGGGCGGCGCATCATGACGACGGCCGCGGAGCGCTCGGCCTGGACGCGGGCAATCCGGCCATCGAGCGAGTGTTCGAGGGCCCTCGACGCTTCGGCCTGGCGATCAAAGAGATGAAGTCCAAGAAGAAAGAGGAGACAGAGCACGGCCAGCGCAGCCATGCCAATGCGCAGGCGCTTGAGTGCCGGGCCGATGTTGGCGTAAGGGCGAGAGGCGAGATTGACACTAACGCGCATCGATCAACTCGCCCCCGCCAGCGCGCCCACCACGCCGGCAAAGCAGGTTTGAGGCAGCGTAGTCATTGCACCTTCAGCGGGACGCGAAGCCCACTCGACGACGGTGAGTTCAGGATCGCCGATGGAGGCCGCGAATTCGGCGATGTCTTCGATTCCCGCGTAGTAAAGGGTGCGAGGGCGCGAACCAAGTTTGTCTTCAAAGTAGGCGGAAGCGACGGCGATGCTGCGCTGAATTTCAGCCACGCGCTGCGCGGAATTCTGTGGAAGATCGAGAGTGCGATAGAGAAGAAGCTCCTGGCCGTTAGCGATGGTGGTGGTGATCGCCTCTGCACTCAGGTTGGTGGCCATGATGGCCTCCATGGATTCGAAGGCCTCGAGCGCGGCCAGCGAAGAAGAGAGAACAGCGCCTGGCTCGTAACCGGCGGCGCGAACGGCAGCCTCATATTCGGCAAGGATGGGGCCGGGCACGACCGCGGCGAGCACCTTCCATTCCGATTCGTTCTCCGACAGAACCTGATAGCTGACGCCCGCATGTTCCACATCGAAAGGGACCATCTTGCGCAGGCGAAAGCGCACGACCGGGATGGCTTCAGCGTGTTTGGCTGGAAGGGAATCGAAGTCGAGAACGAAGACGCGGACCAGCGTATCCGGAAGGACGACGGTGACGGCGCGCGAGCGAGGCGCGATTTCGTCGAGGGCAGAGCGGATGGCTGCGGTGACGGCATCGGGCGCGCGCAAAGTGGGCTCTTCGAGTCCGGGAATAATGGCGCCGGGATAAAGCGGGACGTAGGCGTACACGTTGCCTTCAGCCGGCTCGGATGTACTGCGGCGGCTGCGCGCAACCGGGCGCGCCGCGGCGAGCACACCCTCGGGCGCGATCTCAATCGCCACCGGCGGGCGGCCGGTGGACTGCGCCGTGATCGGGTTTTTGCTGAACATCGCGCTCATGGGTTGCCGTTCTGTTCCTGGGTCCCTTGTTCTCTCGGTCCCCGTCTTATCGTGACGCCTCAATAAATGTAACCTTGTTGATCTCTTTGAGTGTAGTGACACCGCGGCGGACACGCTCGATGGCGGATTCGCGGAGAAAGTTCATACCCTCCTTTTGCGCTTGCCTGCGGATCTCGGAGGTGGGCTTTTTGGCGAGAATAATCTCGCGAATGGTGTCGGTCAGGTCGAGCAACTCGTGGATCGCGGTGCGGCCGCGGTAGCCGGTGCCGCCGCACTCCATGCATCCAGAGCCCTCGCGGAAGTCGAAGCCGCGCCATTCGGCCGGGTCCATGCCGCTTGCGAGCAAAGCCTCGTCTTCGTATCGAACAGAGTGGGCGCAGTACTCGCAGATGGTGCGCACCAGGCGCTGAGCCAGGATGCAGTTGAGGGCAGAGACAAAGTTGTAGGCTTCAACCCCCATGTTGAGGAAGCGGCCGAGCACGTCGACAACGTTGTTGGCGTGAACGGTTGTGAAAACCAGGTGGCCAGTGAGCGCGGAGTTGATGGCGATCTGCGCGGTTTCCTGATCGCGGATCTCGCCGACGAGGATTTTGTCGGGATCGTGGCGGAGAATCGACCGCAGGCCGCGCGCAAATGTGAGGCCTTTCTTTTCATTGACGGGAATCTGCGTGATCCCGCGAATCTGGTACTCGACCGGATCTTCAATGGTGATGATCTTGTCTTCGTCGCTCTTGATCTCGTTGAGGGCGGCATAGAGTGTCGTGGTTTTGCCGGATCCGGTGGGCCCCGTCACGAGCACCATGCCGTAAGGCTCGCGGATGTAGCGGCGGAAGCGGCGAAGATCCTCTTCGGCGAAGCCGACAACGTCGAGGGTAAGGTTCTTGAACTTCTCGCTCATCGACTCTTTGTCGAGAACGCGAAGCACGGCATTCTCTCCGTAAATCGTCGGCATGATGGAAACGCGGAAGTCGATCAGCCGGTTCTTGTAGCGCACGCGAAAACGGCCGTCCTGCGGCACGCGCTTCTCGGCGATGTCGAGCTCGCTCATGATCTTGATGCGGCCGAGGATGGTGCCGTGGTGCTCCCGGGCAATGGGCGCCATGGCCTCCTGGAGCACGCCGTCGATGCGGTACTTCACGTGAACCGAATCGTCGTAGCTCTCGATGTGAATGTCGGAGGCGCGGCGCTCGAGCGCGGTGAAGATGGTGGTATCTACCAGGCGGATGATGGGGCTGATGTCTTCCGTGTCGCTGGTGAGCTTTTCGATGGAGATGTTTTCATCGGAGTTTTCGTCGCCCGTGAGGACATCGAAGGTCAGGCCCTCGCTGGCTTCGTCGAGAACGCGCTGCGACTGCTCGGTTTTCTTCAGCAGATCGGTGATCTGCGAGAGCGTGGCCACGCGCGCGGTGATCCGCGCGCCGAGCAAGCCGGCGATCTCGTCAATGACCATAAGGCGCGAGGGGTCGCTAACCGCGATGACCAGCGAGTCGGGGGTCTGCTCGATGGGGACGAAGTTGTAGCGGAACATAAGTTCCACGGGGACCGTGCGCAGGAGATCGTGTTGGATCTTGAAATTCTTGAGGTCGACAAACTCCGCGTGATAGCGGCGGGCGAGGGCTTCGGCGTTGACACGCTCGTCGGCCCGCAGGTCACCGGGAACAGGGAGCGTGACGACGTTGTTTTCGGCCATGGTTCGAACCCTCCTGAAGGTGTTGCCGGCTACATCCCGGTGGAATTACCAAGCGAGAAGATGGGCAGGTAGAGCGAGATGAGAATGAAAACGACGACACAACCCATGAGGATGAGAATGGCGGGCTCAATGAGCGCGAGCGAGGCTGCGAGCGCGGTGGCGACGTCATCCTCAAAGAATTCAGAAACCGAGTTAAGCATTTGGGGCAGGGCGCCGGTCTGCTCGCCGACGGCGATCATCTCCGAAGCCAGACTGGGGAATACGCCGGTTTTGATCAGAGAATCGGCGAGGCTCTTGCCTTCGCTCACCGTGGTGATGGAAGACTCGACAGCCTTGGAGACGCGGCGCGAGGAGATGGAGCGCGCAGCAGTTTCAAGCGACGGCACCAGCGGCAGGCCTCCGGTGAGCAGCGTCGAGAGCGTACGCGCGAAGAGAGCCACCTGATACTTGAGCCAGATTTTGCCGAAGACCGGCATCTTGACGCGGACTCCATCGACAAAGTCGCGGCCGCCGTCGGTGATGGCGAAGCGGTAGAAGCCGAAAGCGGCGGCTACGGCGCCCAGTGCGAGCCAGATGAAGTTGTGCTGCATCCACTGGCCAAAGCGCAGCAGGTCGACAGTAAGCGCCGGGAGCTTGCTACCGAGCTGGTCATAGAGCTTGGCGAACTGCGGAATCACGACGGTGAACATGAATATGAGGAGACTGAATACTAAAACCAGCAGTACGCTGGGATAGATCAGGGCTCCGACGAGCTTTTTGCGCAGGGCCAGGGCGACCTTCTGGAAGCTGACGTAACGGTCGAGGACTTCAGGCAGGTTTCCGGAGCGTTCCCCAGCAAGCAGCGTCGTGGTGTACATCACCGGGATGCCGCTTTGCGCCTCAAAGGCAGCCGAGAGTGCCTCGCCACGCTTGACGCGGCTGGCCACGTCGTCCAACTGGCTCGAGAACGCGGCTTGTTTCTGGATCTTACCCAGCATCTGAATGGAACCGAGGATCGGCAATCCGGCGCGAATCAGCGTGAGAAATTGCTGGTTGAAGATGAGGAATGGCTCAAGCTTGACCTTGCGGCGGCCGAGAGCGATGTTGCCGCGTGCGCGGATAGAAAAGACGTGATAGCCGGCGTGGGAGAAGCGGGCGCGCAACTCGTCGGCCGTCGCCGCGGATTGAACCTGCTCCTGCACGTGGCCGCGCTCGTCGGCCAACTTGATCACGAACTCTGCCATGGTCGTGTTTGCCGGCCGCACGCTTCAGGCGCGGCCAGAAATCCTCGAGAAAATGCTCCAGAACAAGGGTAACAGTCTCAACTGCAAGATAGACGAGCGGAAAGGGCTGAGCGCTCGCGGGGTTGAGGGTGGACGGGCGGCCCCGAACAAGGGCAATACGCGACTTTAGGGCCTCGGGATTTGTCGCCGCTTGTGAGCCGTTGAGTTGCGCGTCTCTTGTGGACAAGCTGAGGATCGCAAACATTACAAAAGTCTAATTTTTGGTGATTTATCCGTCGCGCGGAACAGCTCCACGCCGATAGCGAAGGTGCGGAGCTATTCTTTTGGGCCCCGCTGGAGGACACATGCGTCTACGCCCCTTTTGCACCCTGCTCGCGGTAGCGGGACTCCTTGGTTGTGGGACTACATTACAGACGGTCACAACGAATCCGCCTCAGAATACAACGCACACTTACAACGGGACCGCATCGGTGGGAGATTTTCTGACCATTACTGTCGATGCCAGCGCCCTGACCATCAAATACACCGACGTCTCCAACGGAGAGAGCGGTACTGTTCCCTACACCGTCAACGGGGATGGAAGCTACACCATCAACGATCCGAGTGGCAACCTGATCGCCGCCTACGAAGTGCCCAATTACGCGCTGGTAATCGAGGCAACCCAGACTGGCCCGATGAAGAATGCCCCTGCTTTAATCACGGCCGTGGAGAGTGGGCCGATCACAGTGGCCACATTTGCCAATCAGAGCTTCAATTTTATGCAGTTCCGCACCACTTCGGGTGGGGTGGATATAGGGTCGATCGCCATTGGAGCCAGCTCCGGGCTCACCACATCGTATTGGCCGTATGGGGCGATTACAGTTGGGGCCGATCCGGCATTTGGCGGCGGCACGCAGGATTTCAGCTCTATGGTGGAAGATCCTTCGGGCACATTTATGACTCAAACGTCGCCAGCGAGCCAGGGAGGGGGCACCGATACCATCTTTGGAACGGCCAACGGATTCTTCGTCGTCGATACGCCGAACGGCTCAATCCTGGGCCTGCCCAAGGCGGCGAGCATGAACTTTGATCCTTCGACGGCCGGAACATACAACGCGATCTTCTACAAAAAGATCAACGCCACTACCGGCGCGAACAATGTGGAAACCGGAACGGTCACCATGAACCAAGCCACGATGACGGTGACCGCGTCCGGAACCGTCACCTTAACCGACGGCGCAGGCAACAACCTGTTGCCTGCAGGCTCGACTCTGACCCCGGTTGGCGCGGCGAGCTATCTTTACGGGGGCGCAGGACTCTTGCAGGACCCCTGCTGGGGGCTGTTCACGGTGAGAGTGACGACGGCGACCACCCAACAAGATATCTTCTTCACCTTTCAAGGCAATGCAGTGCTGTTTTCCTCGTTCAAAGCAAATTCGCTCGCGGCGCAGCAGAATAGCACTTACAACTACTATTACGGCGTGGGCCTGAAATAAGGTAGGTCAAGGCATGAGGCGCGAGTAGCGGCGATGCTTGAAAGCGGTCCGTTCTGGCGAATGGAGCGGGCCGCTTCCATTGCAGGGTACGACGAGGGCAGATGGTTTCAGGCAATTTTCGCCATGTCAATCCGCGAACCCAGGCTCTGACAATCAACGACCTATCTGCTGAGCCCTCGTTTACCAACTCACAACCGTAACCGCGAACGGTTCCAGCCGCATCGCTCCATTTGCAGGGCGAACGCTTCGCGCCGGGCCTTCGCCGCTTTGAGCATCCACTGTGAGTGCGCTGGCTTTCTCGGCATCCGGAACAGCGACGTCAATCGCACGATTCCGACGGTTCACCAGCAGCAGCTTCCGGCCCGCGGGGGTAATGAATCCTTGTGCAGCCACGTCCAGGTCCCACCTTTGAATTGTGGATTCAACCAGCTTATCGCCGGGGTGGAACGAATCTTTGATCAGTTTCAGGACCCAGAACCGGGCGTTCGGCTGGTTCGTTGTCCAGTCCATCATGCTCACGCTGGGGAATTGGGTGGGAAAACCGATGAGCTGCGACTCTCCGATGACGTCGATCTGGAGCTTTGAAAGCTCAATAAACAAATCGCCAAAAAGCGCGCCGGCCAGGTTCCAGTAAGCGGCAGGCGGTGCCTCATGCCCTGGGTTGTTGTCTCCGGGCAGGACCGTTCCCAACTCGTCGAGGTCTGTCCTGGTTTGCGGTGAGAGCCGCTTGCGGATCGATTCCACATAGCGAACCGTGTTCAAGAACCCGGCTTCCTGATCGAAGAATGAGTACTGCCAGTCGTCCACCGTCTCTCCCGTCGCCGGCGCGGCGTAAAAATGATAGGAAATCATATCCAGCGGCGTGCCGGGCCGATGGTTTTTGTGATCGAGGAAATACTCGAAGAACTTTGGCTGTTTACCAGGATCTTCCAGCGCCAGGCCCACAAACTTTGTCTCTGGCGAAACCGCGTCAATCGCGCTTACGATGGCATCGTAGCGCGCGGTGTACTGCTCCGGGGTCATATGGTGTTCGGAATCGACTTCGTTCAGCACTTCCCACCACGGCAGCTTGTAGTGGTAGCCCGACTCATGCCGCACCCCATTCTCGTCGGTGAATCCGCCGTTCGAATACCAGCTCGCCAGGCGCGCAAAGTACTCGCCCACTTGCTGGCCGGTGGGATCTACCAATTCCGTGCCCTGTGTGTAATTCCAATCCACCTGGTTCGGGTCCGCCGGATACGTCACAGGCTGGTCCGTCTTGAATAGCCACGCCGGCACTGTGCTGAAGTTGAGGATCCGCTCATGCCCCTCCGTTGCAGCCAGAAAGTCCTTTGTCATTGGATCAATCAGGCTGAAGTCCCACGAGGTCTTTTGTGCCGTCGGCGGCTCAAGCTCCGCCACGGCAAGCTTGGGATAGGGCAGCCACACCGCGTAGCGCACGTAATCCGCGCCCAGGTCCTTGACCGCCTTGTACGCCGCCGCACCCAGAGGCTCGCCGGGCCTCAGCGGCGGATTCACCACAATCTGCAAAGTTGGAGTGGATCGCGAAACGACGACGACCTTATCCCACTGAATCGTGAGCCGGACTGGCTGCTGCCCCGCGAGCGGTGCGACCAGCATAAGGCCCGTCCAACCCATGGCCAGAATGTAAGCGCATAGAGGTTTTTTCCCCATAACGACAAGCTTCTCATGGACTCAAGCTCTGGCGTGAAATCCGTAAAAGCGCAATTCCACCGTTCGACCCGTTGTGCTCCTGATACACAGGCGCACTGGGGCAACGATGAATCTGATGCGCTTTATCGACAACCCTGTATCCTGATTGCACTCCGGGAGGCAGTTCATACTGAGACCGCGGAATCGGCCGGAGGAGACAAGGCACGATATGGATTCGGTTTTGAGCAACCGCCGATTTGGAGCAAACGCCGGGTTGAGCGCTTGGTTAGGGTCCGCGCGATCCGAAATCGGGCTTGGCCGCCGAATGAGCATTGGCATCGCGGCGATCGGGAGCGGCTTGCGAAGCCATTGGCGTTGGCTGGTGGGCGTCAGCGCACTTGCGGTTCTCGGCGTATCGCTTATTCCGGCTTTCCACGCGCGACAGCACGCGGCGGTCGTAACGCCGTACCCGCACGACCTGGCGCAGGTAAGCTTTGCCGTCGCAGGAGACGTGATTCCCCATGAGGCTGTGAAGCAGGCGGCTGTCGCGGCCGGCGACGGTGAACAAGGTTGGGCGGCGCAGTTCAGTGATGTCTCGGATGTGTTCGAGGGGGCGGATTTTGGGTTCGTGAATCTGGAAACGCCAGTGGCGCCGCAGAATTCGCATGGGACCAAGGCGTTCCTTTTTGACGCGCCGGTGGCGCTGCCCGAAGCGCTCAAAGCCAGCGGGATCAAGATCGTGTCGTTTGCCAACAATCATGTGATGGACCAGGGCTGGGCGGGATTTACCGAGAGCCGCGAGCACCTGAAAGAAACGGGACTGCTTTTCGCGGGGACGTCGGACAACGCAGCGACGGCCTGGCAGCCGGTGATCACCGAGGCGAATGGGATCAAAGTTGGCTGGCTGGGAATGACGCGCTGGCTGAATGGAAACCGGAACCCGGACAAGGACGATCAGCCTCATGTGAATTTCTATCCCTATCCTGGCGAATCGAATGGTGCGCCTGGGGCGGATGAAGCGACGGTGCTGGCGGCTGTGAAGGCAGCGAAGGCCGAGTGCGATCTGCTCGTCATCAGCGTGCATTGGGGCATTGAATACGCGACGGCGCCGCGGCCGGAGGATGTGGACCTGGCGCACAAGATGCTGGAAGCGGGGGCATCGGTAGTAGTGGGCGGGCATCCGCACGTTCTGCAGCCGATTGAGACCTACCGGACACAGGATGGACGCGACACGGTGATCTTTTATTCGATGGGGAATTTTCTATCGAACCAGTCGCGGAGTTATGTGGAAGGGCTCAACCCGGATTCGGATGGCGAGCCGAGAGACGAGATGATCGGGCTGTTTTCAGCGGTGAAAAGGGACTACGGGCCAGCGGGTGTGCGTGTGGAACTGGGGCACGTGGGTATTCTGCCCGTCTGGGAGGATAACAACCGCAATCAGCTGGCGGCAGGACTAGAAAAGAAGCCGGTAATCAAGCCCATCCTGATTGACCGCGAGATTCCAGCACTCCAGGCTCGGCTCGACGCGCTGGATAAGGCCGCTGGACTGACGACGAATGCGGCCGCGCCAGTGGGTGCGCCGAATGCGGAGACTGGATCGGGCCCGAGTGCAGGAGTGCCTGCACAGGGAAGCGCGGGACTGACAGCGGATCAGAAGGAAGAGTTCGTTGACGTAACAAAGCGGTTGAAACTCTTGATGGACCAGCGCGCACAGATCCTGGCGCGAGTTGGCGACGACTATGTGGTGGCGCCGCCAAAGCTCCCCACAAAACCGTGACAGGCGGCGATGATGCAAATGCCGGAAACGGAAAACCTGCGGCAGCAAAAGCAAGGGGCCGGAGTCCTCGCGTGGATTCTCGGGCTGCTGATGGTTCCTTTTCTGTTCTTGGGCGCATGTTTTGCTGCGCCGTATCTGCTCGTGTTGCGATGGCGCCAGCAACACCGGGAGGATGCGCTTAAAAAACTGATGAAATCGCGTGAGCGGTTCATGGGGTGGGCTGAGTTCGCGCAAGCCATGCGCGAATCCGGAGGCACGTGTATTGAGGAGCGGTTCTCGGCGAAAGGCCCGGTCCGATTCTGGTGGACGCCGGAAAATGTCTACAACGAGTCGCCGCACGAGATCATCGACTGGTTCACCATGCGTAAAGGCAAACGCTGCGTGCCGTTTGTTTTGTGGTGCCGCGAGCGCTACACCGCCGCAGATGGCGGCAGCGCCATCATGGTGGAGACGTGGGGCGTGCCGAAGAAGGAAATTTACGCGCTTTGGGCCGAATGCAGGCCGGAGTCCAACAAGGCTCGTTGGGTTGAAGTGGCCCCGCCGGAGATTCTGCCGAAGAGGCGGGATCAGTAGCCGTTGGCAACCAGCCACGCAGCGGTCAGGTCGAAATCCGATTTCTTTGCGGACTGCATCTGCATCGCTGCCAATTTGACAAGCACATCGGCCTCGATATTCATGGGCGCGCCCACAGCGAGCGTGTGGAGATTTGTCCGCCAGTAGGTGAGGGGCAAAATGGCGATGGAGATTTCTTCGTCGTCGACGCCCGCGATGGTCAGGCTGATGCCTTCGACTGCTACAGATCCTTTGTGAACCATCCACTGACGGACGTTCTCCGGGACGCGAACCTTGAGGGTCCAGTCGGTGGTCTGGCGGTCGAAGTTGGGACTGGAAAACGGGACCAAAGGTTCAAGGGAACGGAGTTCCCCTGTGCCATCGACGTGTCCCTGAACGATGTGACCGCCGAGGGGACTGCCCGCAGCGGTGGGCAGCTCGAGATTGACGCGAGCTCCGGGCGCCAGAAAGCCGAGCGAGGTGCGATCGAGGGTTTCCTTTGCCAGATCGGCGTGGAAGTAAATGGGGTCGGGATCGAGGGCCGTGAGACAGACACCGGAGACTCCCAGCGAGTCGCCTTCACGAAGGCGAGAAGCGATGCCGGGAGCTTCAACGGTGATGCGACGAACGCCGCCGCGATCGGTGAGGCTGACGAGGGTTCCGGTTTGCTCGATGATGCCGGTGAACATAAGCCGATTTTAAGGGACTTCGGGACCAAGGGCCTAGGGGACGTAGGGTCTACCCGGCTGCTGCATCAGAATTTCAGCGCGACGCCCTTCTCGCACATGTCGCCGAAGAGGGAAAGAAGATTCGTGATCCCCAGGAGCTCGCGGACCTGTTTGCCAAGGTTGATGAGCTCGATGCAGGAGCCAGCGGATTTGGCCGAAACATACAAACGGACGAGAGTGCCTAGTCCCATGCTGTCGACCGAAGTGAGATCAGTCAGGTCGAGGATGATGCGTTTGTGATCGGGAATGAGAGGATGAACCTTGGCGTAAAGAGCACCGCAGGCTCCAGCGTAAAGGCGGCCATGACAGCGGACAAGAGCCGTCGAGCCTTTGCTCTCGACTTCGAGGGTGAGAGAGTGCGTGGCCGCTGCCTGGGGCATGAAAGTTTTCCTTGAAGGGAATGCGAGGGGAGAAGCGCTGCGGATGATTGTCTCACAGAGACAGGATGCAAGTGTCAGGTTTCAGGAGTGAGTAAAGAGAACGGATTTAGCCGAATTAGCGGAGTCAAAAGTGCAGGGCCTGATGCGGTCGATTCGGGTTAGTCGCTGGCCGGAGCTTCTTCAGGGGTGGGAGTCCCGGACGCGAGGGCCGGCTCGGCGGTCAATGCGCGCCAGGCGAGAAGGAGTTTCAAGCGCCAGCGCACGATCATGCCGAAGGCGAGCAGATAAAAGAGAGCGCCGGTTTGCTCGAGCGTGAGGAAGCGGTCAAAAAAGCCGCGTGCCAGGTAACGAGCGACGGCCAGCACGATGATGACCGCAAAAAACGCGCTCGAACGCTTCATCATAATGACGCCGTTTTGACGATGGAGATCGGAGGTGAGCAGGAGCGGATAGGCGAAGATGATGGCGCCAATAAAGAATGCGCCGAGGCCCCAGGTCCATGGAACCCGAAACGCGGGAACAATGAACATGCAGAAGCCGGTTGCCATGCCGAGGGGCGGCATCACGATTTTTTTGAGGGTCACAGCGCTGCGGCCCTCGCGAATGCGCCAGGCGAGCACGCCGGCAAGACCGATAAGAGAGACGACAGCGGTGATGAGGGGAGTAGAGTGCATCTGGATGTACATTTCCGTTCTTGCTTAAGGTCTCGTTATAGACAGGGTGACTCCGATTCACGATTCAGGGGCCGGAGCCGAGCTTATCTAAATTATAGGACGCGCGAAGGTGCGGGTGGTTTCACGAAGCTGGCGCGGGTGGCCAGGGGTCACGAAGCAGGGAGCTGAGCCCGAGATCGTCGCCATAGCGCTCGACTTCGACTTCCTTCATGGGTACAAAGCTCGGCAGGCCTTTGAAGGCGGGGACTGCGTCGGAGCCCATGATTTGCGGTGAGATGAAGAGATGGAGGCGGTCGACGAGGCCTGCGGCGAGGAAAGCGGTGTTGAGGCGAGTGCCGGTCTCAGTGAGTAGGGTGAGGATACCTTCTTCGCCGAGTTTCGCGAGGACTTTGTCGAGCGGAACGCGGCCTGCATCCGAGGGAAGAACTTCGACACGGACGCCACGGCTCTCAAGGTCGCGGATGCGGGCTTCGTCGTGGGAGACGGTAAAGACGACGACATCCTTCTGAGCAGTCGAGACAAGCTTGCAATCGAGAGGCATGCGCAGGGCGGAGTCGAGGACGATGCGCAGGAGCGGGCGACGGCGGCGCAGACCGCTGCGGTCGGTCATCAAGGGATCGTCGGCAAGAACGGTGTCGACGCCGACCATCGTGGCGTCAGCTGCCCAGCGAAGGTGCTGAACGGCTGCGCGGGCCAGTTCGCTGGTGATCCAGTAGGGCGCGTGCGGTATTTGCTGCGCGGGCGGCGGCGCGATGCGCGCATCGAGGGTCATCGCGACTTTCATGAGGACGAATGGGCGCTGATGCTGAATCCAGCAAGCGAAGCCCTCATTGAGTCGGCGGGCTTCAGCCTGGCACGGGCCGAGACTGACTTCGATTCCGGCGGTGCGGAGAGTCTGAAGGCCGCGGCCGGCGACGGCGGGGTTGGGATCGATGGTGGCGGCGACGACACGGCCGAGACCTGATTTGATGAGGGCGTCAGTGCAGGGCGGGGTGCGGCCGGTGATCGAGCACGGCTCGAGGGTCACGTAAGCCGTTCCGCCTTGAACGCGATCGCCAGCATGCGCCGTGGCTTCGTGGAGCGCAACAATTTCGGCGTGATCGCGGAGATCGTACTCGTGCCAGCCCTCGCCAACGACCTGGCCTGCGCGATCGAGAATGACGCAGCCGACGGCGGGGTTCGGAGAGGTGACGCCGATCCCTCGGCGCGCGAGTTCGAGGGCGCGGCGCATGAAGTGGAGGTCGAGATCGGGGATGGGCTCGGCGGTCGTCATCTTATTCCAGCAACGAATCCACAAATTCTGTTGGCGAGAATTCTAGAAGATCGCCCATTTTTTCGCCGACGCCGACAAAGCGGACGGGAAGGTTCAGTTCGCGGGCGATGGCCACTGCGATGCCTCCCTTGGCAGTGCCGTCGAGCTTAGTGAGCACAATGCCGGTGACGCCTGCTGACTGCGTGAACTGGCGGGCCTGCTGTAAGCCATTTTGTCCCGTTGTTGCATCCATAACAAGAAGGACTTCGTGAGGTGCGCCGGGGATCAAACGGGCAGCAGTCCGGCGCATCTTGTCCAGCTCGTCCATGAGGCCGGTTTTGGTGTGGAGTCGGCCTGCCGTATCGACGTAAAGATCGAGAATCGCGCGGGACTTGGCGGCCGTGATGGCATCGTACAGAACAGCAGCGGGATCACCGCCCGGCCGTGTCTTGATCATCTCCACGCCGGATCGCGAGGCCCAGACTTCAAGTTGCTCGATTGCCGCCGCGCGGAATGTGTCCGCGGCACACAAAATCACGGAGCGGCCCTGAGCCCGGGACCAAGCTGCCAGCTTGCCGCTCGAAGTGGTCTTGCCGGTGCCGTTGACGCCCACGAGGAAGGTAACTTTTGGCGGCACCTGCGGTGCGGCAGCCGCCCCTTGCGGGGCACTAAGGATCGAAACGAGTTGTTCTTTCAAGAGGTCGCGAAGTTCGGCGCCGCCTTCGATGGCCTGATGACGGGCGCGATCGCGGAGGGCATCGAGGATGGCGGTGGTGGTTGGCACTCCAATGTCGCTCGAGAGAAGAGCGGTTTCAAGACTTTCCAGGGCAGACTCATCGACAGTGCGGGTGAGGGCGGCAATGTCGGAGATTTTGGCAGAAAAAGACTCGCGGGTGCGCGAGACGGCTTGGCGCATGCGATCGAAAAATCCCGTTTTCTGCGATTCTTCGCTCGATTTCTTCGGTTCTTCGCTGCCAAAGAGCGTGGTGATCATCTTTCTCAGTCTAATTGGGGCGGAGGAGTTTGCAGCGTCAGTGGGAGCAGCGGAGCTAACAGGAAGTTTCAAAAGGGGGTCCCGCCATGTCCGCAAGTTCGGGCCGCGCACATGATGCCCGTTCAGGCCGGAGTTGCGGCAGTCCAGTGGCTGCCAGGGCACGTTTAGCGCGGAAAGCGGTGGGATGAAGGACGCGGTCCGATATTCTGGAGAGGGTCGGCGTAAACCCACAAGAAGAAATGACTAAAGCTTCCCAACATCCGCTCGGAAAGATCATTGAAAGCCGCATCGCCATCATTGATGGAGCGACGGGCACGACGATCCGCAACTACGGTATGAAGGAAGCGGACATTCGCGGCGAACGGTTTAAGGACGCGAAAAAGGACCTGCTGAACAACGGAGACTTGTTTACGCTGACGCGGCCGGAGTTGATTGGGGATATTCATCGGCGGTTTCTGGAGGCGGGTGCGGACATCGTGGAGACGAATACGTTTGGCGCGACGAGCATCTCGCAGAGCGAGTTTTTTGTCGATGATCCCCGAGAACGCGGAGGGCGGAAAGATCCGGAGTTCTATCAGCGAGTGATTGATGACAAGTCCCTCGTTGATTTGGCGTGGGAGATCAACGAGAAATCCGCGCAGCACGGGCGGGTGTGGGCGGATCGCGTGGGCAACGCGACGGGGCGGCAGCGGTTTGTGGCAGGTGCCATTGGTCCGCTGACCGTTTCGCTTTCAAATTCGCCGGATGCGGACGATCCAGGTTTCCGCGTGGTGACGTTCGACCAGGTGAAGATGGCGTACAAACAGCAGGCGCGCGCGCTAATTGCGGGCGGTGCGGATTTGCTGCTCGTGGAAACGATCTTCGACTCACTCAATGCGAAGGCAGCGCTGGTAGCCATTCGCGAGGTTTTCAACGAAGATGGGCTTGCGGCGAGCCAACGAGAACTGCCGGTGATGATCTCGGCGGCGGTGGGTCGCGGCGGCGAGACGATGATCTCGGCGCAGACCATCGAGGCATTTTGGACCGCGGTGAAGCACGTGAAGCCATTCAGCGTGGGCTTGAACTGCTCGCTGGGGCCGGACTTGATGGCGCCGTTTTTGCGCGAGCTTGCAGAAAAGGCGGATGCGGCCGTGTCGTGCTATCCGAATGCGGGATTGCCGAACCCGTTGTCGGCGACGGGGTTCGACCTGGGGCCCGAGGATATGGCGCGCTATCTGAGCGAGTTTGCGCACGAAGGCCTGGTCAATCTTGCGGGCGGTTGCTGCGGGAATACGCCGGAACACATTGCGGCGATTGCGAGGGCCCTGGATGGTATTGCGCCGCGGAAGATTCCGACAATGGAGGCCGCGGAGTCCTGCGGCGTCGAGAGCACGGCATGAGCGCGGGTTCGACAAAGCTGATTGAAACAAAGCCGCTGCGATTGTCCGGCTCGCAGCCGTTTACACAACAGCCAGGAGTCTTCATCTTGATTGGCGAGCGGACCAATGTGGCCGGGTCGCCGAAGTTCGCCAAGCTGATTAAGGAAGGCAAGTACGAAGAAGCCGTCAGCGTGGCGCGTCAGCAGGTGGAGAACGGCGCGAACGTGCTCGACATCTGCATGGACGAGGGGATGATCGATGGCGTGGCAGCAATGTCGCGCTACCTGCAGTTGCTGGCCAGCGAGCCGGAGGTGGCGAAGGTTCCCTTCATGGTCGACTCCTCAAAGTGGGAAGTGATTGAGGCGGGACTGAAGTGCCTGCAAGGCAAAGGCATTGTGAATTCGATTTCGCTGAAGGAGGGCGAGGCGAAGTTTCGCGAGCACGCGGCGGCGGTCCTGAAGTACGGCGCGGCTGCGGTCGTGATGGCCTTTGACGAACAGGGGCAGGCTGCGGGATTCGAAGACAAGACGCGGATCTGCGAGCGGGCTTACCGGATTCTGACGCGCGAACTGTGCTTTCCGCCCGAAGACATCATCTTCGATCCGAACATCCTGACAGTGGCGACGGGGATGGAGGAGCACAACAATTACGGGATGGATTTCATCCGCGCGACGCGATGGATCAAGGAAAATTTGCCTCACGCGAAGGTGAGCGGCGGCGTGTCCAATGTCTCGTTCAGCTTCCGTGGCAACAACAAGGTGCGCGAGGCAATGCACGCCGCGTTCCTGTATCACGCGATTGCGGCCGGCATGGACATGGGCATTGTGAATGCAGGAATGCTCGAGGTCTACGAAGAGATTCAGCCGGAGCTGAAGGAACTGGTGGAAGATGTGTTGCTGAACCGCAGGCCCGATGCGACCGAGCGGCTGGTTGAGTTTGGCGAAAAGTTGAAGGCTGCGGGCGCGGTGAGCGCAGGCGACGAAGGGGACGAAAAGAAGGTAGAGGAATGGCGCAACGGAACCGTGGAGGAGCGGCTGAGCCATGCGCTGGTGAAGGGAATCGACGCGTACGTTGAGGTGGATGCTGAAGAGGCGCGCGTGAAGCTGGGCCGGCCTCTCGCGGTAATAGAAGGCCCGCTTATGGACGGCATGGGCGTGGTGGGAGATTTGTTTGGTGCGGGAAAGATGTTTCTGCCGCAGGTGGTGAAGTCGGCGCGGGTGATGAAGAAAGCAGTCGCGTATCTGACCCCGTTTATGGAGGCGGAGAAGGCCGAGATGGTTGCGGCGGGCCAAGCAGTGCGGGTCCAGGGCAAGATTGTGCTCGCGACTGTGAAGGGAGACGTTCACGACATTGGAAAGAACATCGTGGGCGTAGTACTGGCCTGCAACAACTACGAAGTGATCGACATGGGCGTGATGGTTCCGGCGGAGAAGATTCTGGAACGCGCGCGAGAGGTGCGGGCCGATATCGTCGGGCTGAGCGGGCTGATTACGCCATCGCTCGACGAGATGGTGCACGTGGCGAGGGAGATGGAGCGGCGGGGAATGAAACTACCGCTGCTGATTGGCGGAGCTACGACGAGCCGCGCGCATACGGCGGTCAAGATCGCACCGCACTACAGCCAGCCGGTTGTGCACGTGCTGGACGCAAGTCGGGCGGTGCCGGTTACGACGAGCCTGCTGAGCGAAGAGGGCAAGCCGGAGTTCGTCGCGCGCTACAAGGCGGAATATGACGCGCTGCGCAAGGCGCATGCAGCACCGCGGCGGGCGGTCGTCGCGCTGGAAACGGCGCGGACCAGGCGGACGCCGATCGAGTGGCGAGAGAGTGATCTGGCGAAGCCGGCCTTCACAGGCTTTCGGGTTTTGGACGAGTTTCCACTGGAAACGCTGCGAGAGTACATCGACTGGAGCCCGTTCTTTCACACGTGGGAGTTGAAGGGCGTCTATCCACGGATTCTCGAGGATGAGAAGCAGGGCGAGCAGGCGCGGCAGATCTTTGCCGAGGGAAATGCTCTGCTTGACCGGATTGTGAAGGAGAAGTTGCTGCGAGCACGCGCCGTGTACGGATTTTTTGCAGCGAACGCAGTGGGCGACGATGTGGAGTTGTACACAGACGAAAGCCGGAAGACGGTACTCACGCGAGTGCATTTCTTGCGGCAACAGTCGGATCGGGAAGGGAATGAGCCGTGCCGGTGCCTGGCTGACTTTGTTGCGCCAAAGGAGACTGGGCTCATGGATTCGATTGGCGCGTTCGCGGTGACGAGCGGGTTTGGATTGAAGGAACTGTGCGACAAGTTCAGAGCGGCTCACGACGACTACAACGCGATCATGGCCGAGGCGATTGCCGACCGGTTGGCCGAAGCGTTTGCGGAGTGCCTGCACAAACGAGTGCGCGAGGAGTGGGGCTATGGGCGCGACGAAAAGCTGAGCAGCGACGAACTGATCCACGAAAAGTATCGCGGGATCCGGCCGGCGCCTGGGTATCCCGCGTGCCCCGACCACACAGAGAAAGGCACGCTGTGGAATTTGCTCGACGTGAAGAAGAATGCGGGGATTGAGCTGACCGAGTCGTTTGCGATGTGGCCGGGGTCAAGCGTGAGCGGGTTTTATCTGGCGCATCCGGCGAGCCGGTACTTCAGTTTGGGCAAAATCGATCGCGACCAGGTGGAAGACTACGCGCGCCGGAAAGAAATGAGCGTAGTCGAAGTGGAACGCTGGCTAGGGCAGAACTTGAATTATGAGCCGGGGACATAACGGTTCTTTATCCGCTTTCCGTCATGACCCTGATCGCCGAGTCGCTCCGACAATGTGGCAATCCCCCCGCGGCGTGAGCCGCATTAGACGATATACCTTCCCGTTTGGCTCCGCCCTCCAAAAACATTTCCAAGAAATTGCGAAACTTTTGAATCCTGCGTGGGTTCGTGTGACTAATCGGGGATTTCTCGTCCCTTCACGCCTGCGCGAGCGTCTCTCGCGAGGTGCAACGGCATTCTTTGCCTTGGAGGGCAGTGTATGAAGCGCGCAATGTTCGTAGTGTTCTCACTTCTTCTCACGCCATCGCTGTTTGCAGACGCCGGTTCGCGGCTGATCCCTGCTGGCGCGCTGGTTTCGTGCACCACCGGAGACGGAAAGATTTCTTCGAAGACAACTGCAGTTGGCGATCCGATCCTGTGCAAGGTGCAGTTTCACCGCGGCGACTTCATGTTGCCTTACAACAGCTATCTTGGCGGAGAGTTCGCCGAGTACAAAGACCCCGGCCACTTTGTGGGCAAAGGATGGATGGAACTGGACTTTGACCGCTTGTATGTCGGCGATCAGGTGTTTCCAATCAGCGCGAAAGTGGTCGACGTGCCGGGCTACAAAATCGACTCGCAGGGGAGAATTCTGGGCAAGGGCCATGCCGTCCGCGATACGGTTCTGTGGATGATTCCCGTTCTGTGGCCGATCGACTTGATCAACCTGCCGCGGCGCGGGCCGAGGCCGACGCTGAAGTCTGAGACAGCGTTGACCTTGCGCGTGATGGACGACATTCAGGTTCCTGTAGTGCCGGAGCCGCAGCGCGATCCGTATGGGCTGTACCAGCGCGGACCGCAGTCGTACGCGCCGCCACCAGCACCGCCGACGCAGGCACCGGATGAGGGACCGCAGCAATCGTATGCGCCCGGGCAGCCCGCGCCGGAAGAACAGCCCACGCAGCCGGAGATGACCTATGCACCGCCAGTCGCGTACCCCGCGCCTGTGCCCTATGCGCCGGCGCCTGTCTACGCGCCGTACTATCCGACCGCGATTCCGTATGTCGGGGTCGCGATTGGTCCGCGCGTTGGAGCGTACGCGCACGGTCCGTATGGGCGGAGTTATGGTTACACGTCCCGAGCTTATGCTCCGGCGGTGCGGTCCTATGGATATGGATACACCGGGCGGGGATATGTGGGAGGCGGATTTGCGGCACATGGATATGTTGGCGGAGGATATGCAGCGCGGGGACCGATGATGGCGGCACGCGGTGGAATTTCATTTAGAGGCGGAAGAGGGCGTTAAGCGAGCGAGGCGGAAAGCGCGCCCGAAAAAATGTGACCGGAGTGGAGCTGTGGGATTGTAGCTACGCTCCGTTCTTTTTTGATTTTGCGGAAAACTTTGGCGATATGGGAGTCAGCTCCGCTACGGATCAATCACGAATTGAACCGTATATTTGCACCGTTTTTGCAGCACGTTGACTATGCGTTGACAATCACGGCGCCATACTGATCGCGTGATTTCGCAAACTCGGTCAAAGGTTCCGTTAAGGCTGGCGGCTGAAGCCGGTTCATTGGTGGAGATTACGCTTCCAGCCGGCTCGCCCGCACAAATCGCGTCTACGCAGACATCACGGATCCGGGCAGATGCAGGGCGCTATCGGTTAAGGCTCGCCGAGACACCGGAAGATCGCGAAGCAGCTTGCAGGCTGCGCTTCAAAGTGTTCAACATCGAATTGGGCGAGGGTCTAGATAGTTCCTACGAAACTGGTCTGGATATGGACCGGTACGACGCAGTCTGCGAGCATCTGTTGGTCGAGGACAAAGTGAGCCGGCGCGTGGTGGGAACCTACCGGATGCAGTCGGGCGAGATGGCTAGAAGAAATTTGGGCTACTACTCGGAACGGGAGTTCAGCCTGGGACCGTATGAACCTTTGAGGCCGGGAATTCTGGAACTTGGACGTGCGTCAATTGACCGCGAGCATCGCACGCCTGAGGTGCTGATGTTGTTGTGGAGAGGGATCGCGCAGTATGCTACCGGCATGGGGCTTCGTTATTTGCTCGGTTGCTCTTCTTTAAATTCCAATGACCCGGCGGAGGGTTGGCAGATGTATTGCCAGCTTAAGAATTTCAGGGTTCCAGCGGAGTTTGAGACCAGGCCGACTGCAGAATATGCGTGTCCCATGGAGCAGCGGGAAGTTGACGCACAGTCGTCGCCCTGCCAGACCGATCGATCATTGCCAAAGGATTTTTCTCCAGCGCCGATTGCATGCGCGACGAAAGTCCCCAAACTTTTGAAAACGTATCTTGCGATTGGCGCGCGCATTGCCTCGCCGCCGGCGTGGGACCGCGAGTTCCGCACCATCGATTTTCTGACGCTTCTTGACCTGAATCTGCTTTCGGCGGCAGCTCGCCACCGCTTCCTGGCGCCACTTACGCTTTGACTATGCGCCGTTTGCGGCGCGCTGTGGCGCTGGCATTCGCTCTTGCAATGTGCGTGGTTCGATTCTGGCTGGCGCGGGTGCGCGGGCCAATGACTCTGGAGCGGCGCGCTTTGTGGTTGCAAGGATCGGCTCGGGCCATTCTGAGGGTGCTAGACATCAGAACCCAGGTGGAAGGCCAGCCGCCGATCTGCGGGCTGGTGGTCTCGAATCACCTAAGCTATCTCGACATCATCATCATTAGCGCGGCGATGCCGTGCTTTTTTGTGGCCAAGATGGAGATTGGAAGCTGGCCGTTCTTTGGCGAGGCGGCGCGTTCGGGCGGGACGATTTTTCTCGATCGATCGAGCCGGGAGAGCGCCAACTCGGTTGCGGACCAAATGACGGAACGGCTCAAGCTGCCGATTCCGGTGCTGCTGTTCCCCGAGGGCACCAGCACAGACGGAGCACAGGTATTGCGTTTTCATTCGAGGCTGATCGATCCAGCGATTAAGGCAGGCGCGTCGATCACCGCGGCGGCGATTCGGTACGTGATCGAGGGTGGTGTGAAAGAGCGTGAGCTTTGCTGGTTCGGCGCTGAAGAATTCACAAGGCATTTGTGGAAGGTGCTGGGCGTGACGGGGTTCGCGGCGAAACTGCACTTTGGCCAGCCGCGGATTTATTCCGACCGGCGCGTGGCGGCGGACCAAACGCATGCGGAGATTACGGCATGGCGAGAGGCAGGCATGCTTGAGACCGAGAGCGAGACAGCGGCGCAGTAATTGTGGGGCAGACGCGTCAAGTGCCCGGACTGGCGGCCGGTTTGGCAGTCTTGATCAATGGCTCACAAGATACAAGAGACGACTGCGGGATTCGGGTGGCGGCGGCGATCCAGCGCATGGCTGATGGAAACAACGGCAGTAGAGCGCCCGTGGCGCTACGGCCGACGCCGGTGACGGCAGCGCGCGAGAGCCATGTTGCGAGAGTCATCGATCGGGTGAGATGGGCGCGCAGGGTGCGGTTGTAATCGGCTGCGCTATGGCCAGCAAGAAACATTTGCGCGGCAAGAGCAGCAGAGTGTAGAGCAATCGAGATTCCGTCTCCGGTAAAGGATGGAATGACAGCTGCCTGATCGCCGACGCACCAAAGGCCGCCCGACTGTTGAATGAGATAGCCATAAGGGATTGGAAAAATAGCGAGTGGCTGCGGCCAGAGCGGTGTAGCGCCATCGAGAAGCTCACGAATGCGGCGATTTTCCCGTTGAAGCTTCGCCAGGAGTGCAGGCCATCCGCCGATTGACCGCGCCGCAATGCGGCGAACGACGAAGCAAAGGTTCGCGACGTCATCTTCAATCAGCGACAGACCGCCGTAGCCACCCGGGAAGAGATATAGCTCCATGCAATCGCGGAGTGCGAGGAGTTGGCTTTGCGACAGTTGCCAATGCATTTTGAACCCGACGAGATCAGACTGCCTGGAGCGCGCGCGGGGAAATCCCCGCAGGTTGTGTTTGCCCGTGGCGAGGAAGACATTGGTCGCGCTGAATGAGCTGCCGTTGCCGAGCGAAGCGATCCAATGATCGGTGCTCGGCGAATTGCCTCCCGGAGTGAGTGACTCGACCGCCGTGCCGCGCAGGACTTGGCAGCCGCTTTCTTCGGCGCGGGCAAGCAGAGCTTCGTCGAGAACGCGGCGCGACAGCGAGAGAGCCTGGAAGGGAAGTGGGGCTGTAATGGTCTGGCTACCGGAAGAAACGCGGAGCGTGCGAATGTGTGTGGAGCCAAGACTCAGCGGGAAGATGCCGGCCTGTTGGAGATAGTCGACGGCCTCGCGGCTGAGGAACTCGCCGCAGACCTTGTGATGCGGACCGGATTCTCTCTCGATGAGCACGACGTTGCGACCCGCAGCGGCGAGACGGATGGCGACCATCGCGCCTGCGGGACCGCCGCCGATAACGAGATGATCGACGTGCCGTGCGGGGGCGGTCACGGAGTTTTCCTGCGGCCGACGCAGAGTCGCGCGGGCCAGACGGGCTGGATGGAGACATAGCGAAGATCAAGGCCTGTCGCCGCACAGGTTCGACGCCAGTCGTCGGGAATGAAGGCGCGTGCGATTGAAACCGGACCGTCATGTTGGACGAATGGATGAAGGCCAAAGAGCTTGGTGAAGGCGCGAAGAAGATGATAGGGAACCGCGGCGCGCGAGAGATCGTTGATGAACCAGCCAAGGCGGGAGTTGCGCTCCATCCATTTTAGAAAGCGAATTAAGTTCGGCTCGGTAAGATGGTGCGTGAAAAGGGAACTCACGATGAGATCGACCGGCGTATCGGGCTGCCAGTCAAAAATGTCGGAGGCGATCCAGCGAATGGCACTGGCGGGTGGCGTGGTCTCGGCGGCGATGGCAATCGCATCCGGGTTTAGGTCGAGGCCCGTGAGTTCGATTGCGATGGAGCGGCTGCGGGCCCAGTGTTCGATTCTGCGGAGGCTATCGCCGTATCCGCAGCCGACGTCGAGAATGCGAAACGGCTGGTGAGAGTTTGTGAGAGCGTACGTGCCGAGCCAATTGAGAACTGGGCGATAGCCTAAGAACCAGCGATTGAGACGGGAAAGATCGCGAAGACAGGCGCGAAGCTCGTCGCGGGAGCAGGGCTCATCCATAAGTTCGGTGAGCTCGGCGCGCTGACGAAAGTTGATCGCCCTAGACTGCATGGAACATCATCGTCTCGGCGGTAACTCCCGGTCCGAAGGACATTGCGCAGCCTATTTGGCGGGGCTTGGCACGCTGCATCAAGCTCTGCAAAACGAACATAATGGACGCTGAAGACATGTTGCCGTAGTTGAGGAGGATCTTGCGCGATTCGGCGAGAGCTTCCGCAGGAAGCTCAAGTCCTTTCTCTGACGCGTCCAGGATGGTGCGGCCGCCGGGATGAACAGCCCAAAGGTCGATCGAAGAGATTTCGCGACCTTGGGTGATCCGCGTGCCCGCCTCGGCGAGACCGCTGCGCAGCTGGCCCGGAACCTGGCCGGAAAGATGCATATCGAAACCCTGCTCGCCGATGCGCCAGGTGATCAGGCTATCGGTGCCAGGGAGGTTGACGGCGAGAAAGCTATCGAGGGCGAAGCCGGTGGGTTCGGCGGTAACGAGATAGGCAGCGCAGCCATCGGCAAAGACTGTGAAGGCTAGCAATTGCTCCAAATCGTCGGTCTCCTGCATATGCAGCGAGCAGAGCTCGAGCGACAGAAGCAGAACTTTGGCTTCGGGTTCCGAGCGGACAATGTGGCGCGCAGCCCTGAGCGCGTTGATCGCGGCATAGCAACCCATGAATCCGATAAACGTGCGCTCAACCGAGGGATCGAGGCCGGCGAGCTCGATGACTTCGAAATCGAGGCCAGGCGCGTAGAGCCCGGTGCAGCAAGTCACGATAACGTGGGTGATCCCGCGGCGTTCGGAATCGGTGAGCGCGAGCTTCAGGAGAGCGCAACGCGCGAGTTGCGGAGCAAACTGGCGAAAGGCTTCCATACGCCGGGCGGTGGACGGAAAGTTGCCACGCACGAAAAGCGAGTCTGCATCCTGCATGACACCCGTATCGGTGACGATCGGTTTGAGAAATGAGTAACGGTGCTCGATGGCGGCGAGCCGAACCATGCGGCGATAAAGATTGCGCGGAGTGCCTTCAGCCAAGAGGCTTTCAGCGAAGGGGATGAAGGCCCGGTGCATGTCGTAAGGAGGCAGCGCGGTGGCGATGCGATTCAGGTAAGCAGTCGTCATTGCGTGGCCTCTGGGGGAGGGGAACGGTATCCCTCTTTGAAGAGCATATCGTGGCGGCGGCGCGCGCGGCCGTCATCGAATTGTCATCCGATTGCAATTGTTGGACGCGGCATCGAGGAATTTGGCTTCAAGCTCTGGGCGGGGCGGCAGTGGAATCGCGAACCACGAGACTCGTTGACACCAGAAATTCGCGCTGCGGCCGGGCATTGCCGGTTCCCTCGATTTGGCTGCGAAGAGCGTCGAATGCGGCGTGGGCGAGATCGGTGCGCGAGAGGCGGATAGTGGTCAGTGGGGGCAGTGTGTACGCGGCGAAATCGATATCGTCCAGACCAATGACGGAGAAATCCTGGGGGACGCGAAGGCCCTGCATATAGGCCGCGCGCAAAACCCCGATGGCGGTCATGTCATTGGAGCAGACGACTGCTGTGGGGCGGGTGGCGAGCGTGCTCAGCTGCTCGAAACCCGCGATGCCGCCCTTCAGTGTGTGGTCACACTCAATGATCCACTTTTTGGGAATTTGCAAACCAGCAGACTGCGTAGCCGCACGAAAGTCGTTCTCGCGCGTAATGGCGGAGTGAAGGCTATGCGGGCCGGCGAGGAACGCGATTGAGCGGTGACCCAGATCGACAAGGTGGCGAATCGCCTGATGAATGCCGGTGGAGTAGTCGAGGAGGATCGTGCTGGTCTTGGGATCGTCGACCTTGAATTCGGCGAGTACGATGGGGACGCCGCGGTGCGTCAGCTGATCGAGCACCGGCTCTTCCTCGCCAAAAGTCATGACGGCGACGCCGTCGACTTTGCGCTCGAGCATACGACGAGCGCATGCGGCCAGAACGGCAGGGTCGCTATTGGTGGAACTGACCAGGATCTCGTAGCCACGGGCGACGGCAATCTCTTCAAAACTCTGGATCAACTCCGGAAAAAATGGGTTCGAAATGTTTTCTACGATGATGCCAAGAATACGACTGCGGCCTGAAACCAGCGTGCGGGCATGGGTGTTGGGCAGATAGTTGAGTTGCTTGATTGCCTGCCAGACTCGTTTGCTGAGGCGTTCGCTGACCAGCGGGGAACCATTCATGGTTCTGGAGACCGTAGCGATGGAAACTTTCGCTACTGCTGCAACAGCACGAATGTCGGGGAGCCGACCGGAATTCTTGCGCTTGGGTTTGCGAGGCACGAACCAATCCTAATGCAGCAGGGCAAAGCGCAAGAGAGAAAATAATTCGATTTTCCACCGGTAATTCGTCGTCGCGAAAACGGGGCGGTGTCAGGCGCTTTCTGAGATCAGGAGGCGGAGGTCGCGCAGGTTGTGACCGGTGGGGCCGGTGAAGACAGTGTCGCCGATTGCCGTGAAAAGCGGACAGGCATTGAATTCCGCAAGTGACCGCTCGGGGTCGTAGCCGAAGGCGCGGGCGCGCGCAACCGTGGTGGGGTCGGCGATGGCGCCAGCAGATTTTGTGTTGCCGTCAATGCCATCGGATCCGGCGCTGAAAACGGCAAGGTGCTCGCCAGGGTGCTTTGCGAGCTCAAGAGCGCAGGCCAGGGCAAACTGCTGGTTGCGGCCACCTGCGCCGGGCGTTCGCGTAAGCGTAACCGTAACCTCGCCAACTGAAATCAGGCAAAGCCGGCTGTGCTTGGCTCGGAATGTATGAAAGCGCTCCAGCAAATAGCGGGCTGCTTCACCGTAGTCCCAGTCATCGCAACTATTGTCGACCACCACGTGGTAGCCTGCTTCGCGCGCAAGCGAGCGCACGCTCTCAACCAAGTCGTGGCTGGAAAGCAAAATCTCAAAGACTGAATCGCGAAATGCCGGATCTTCGCCGCTCATGCTGGCTGCTGAAGTAATGCGGCGGGGCCGGGTTGCATCGTTCCAGGGCAGCTTCGGCAGCAACGATTGGCGCCAACTCTTGTTTCCAGGTGACTCCGGCAGATCTTCCCGTTCAAAGAAGGCCCGGACGGAGGCCGGAAGCTTGGGTGCAAGCTCGTATTTCGCGAGAAGTTCGCGCACTTCGGCAACCGTCGAGTGGTCGGGCGTACTGGGGCCAGAAGAGAGCGCGTCGAGGGAACGCAGCGGCACATCGGGAAGGAGCAGGCTCACCTTGAGCGCCTCGGGTGCAGCCATGGCCAGACGCCCACCTTTGACGGCAGAGAAATGCTTGCGCAGAGTATTGACCTCGTGGATGGGCGCGCCGGAAGCCAGAAGCAACTGGTGGAAAGCTGCGGTTTCTTCGAGGGTGATATGAGGATCGAGAGGAAGATCGAAGATGGCTGAGCCGCCGCCGGAGATGAGGAAGATGACGAGTGTATCTTTGCGGGCCTTGCGAAGAAGGGCAAGCGCGGCGCGGGCGGCTGCGAAAGAGTCCTCGTTGGGAACGGGATGGCCGCCTTCGAAGTAGCGGAAGCGCCAGTTGCGTGCGGTAGGCGGCAAGTTGGTACAGCAAATGCCACGCACGCCTTTACGGCGTTTCATGCGATCCAGAAGGATCTGAAGCATGGGACCGGCAGCTTTGCCGATCGCGATGACAAAGATGCGCTTGTACGCGGCGAGATCGATGGCGGAAGGGCCGCTGCCGTCGGGCATGAGCCGGTTGAGCCTGTGGCCATCGAAGCGCAGGCGGCGATCGAATGCGGAGGCAATGTCGCTGGCCTTAAGCGCGCCGGTGAAGATACCGGTTGCTGCGGAGTGCATTGCTTCAAGGGCGGCGTCGCTGACCGGGGTCATGGCAACAACTCCCTTCGGACGGCTTGCCCCTCAAAATGGATACGGGCAATGCCCCGAGCGCGGTGTTCGAGACTACCGCGCTTTTCTTGTTGCGACAGAATTTGTACGATTAGGGCATAAATCATTTCACCATTGATTTTACGCCGCTCCCCGTAGCGCTTCCACCGGCTCGCGGAAGGTGCTGGAAATGCATCTCTGCGTGGTCCGAACCGGTTGTACGGTATTCTGGCAACATTATGAACGATCAATTAAACATGCTTCCTTTTGACCCGATTGGGCTGACGCGCCAGTTATGCCAGATTGAATCGACGACTTACCACGAAGGTGCGGTCGGCGATTTTCTCGCGGATTTTCTTGCCCGGCGCGGTTGGGAAGTGGAGAAGACTCCTGTGGCGCAGCCCGCGGATAGCGGGACTTCTGGGCCGCGCTGGAACGTGTATGGAGGCCGGACAGGCGAGACGCCGGATCTGGTTTTTTCAACGCACATGGACACTGTGCCGCCGTACATCCCATTCAGCGAAGACGCGGAGTTTATGCATGGCCGCGGAGTCTCCGACGCCAAGGGAATCATTGCGGCACAGGTCGCAGCAGCAGAGGTGCTCCGCACTTTGGGGTTTCGGATTGGAGTTTTGTTTGTCTCGGGCGAAGAGCGCGATTCGGCGGGAGCCAAAGCGGCAAATCTGAAGCCGAAGGGAAGCCGTTATTTGATCAATGGCGAGCCGACGGATAACCGGGTGGCGCTGGCTTCAAAAGGCGCTTTGCGTGTGGTATTTCGTGCCACGGGAAAGATGGCGCACTCAGCGTATCCGGAATTGGGCGAAAGCGCTGTACACAAGCTGGTGCAGGTGATGGCGAAGCTGATCAAGCTGGAACTGCCGGTGACGGAAGACATTGGCCCAAGCACGCTGAACATCGGACAGATTCACGGCGGCCACGCGCCGAATGTCATTGCAGACAAGGCCGAAGCGCAAGTGCTTGTGCGGCTGGTGGGCGACTCGGCGCCTGTGAAGGCCGCACTGTTAGAGGCGGCGAACGGACTGTCGGAAGTGGACTTCACGCTGGAGATTCCGTTTGTGCGGCTGCGCGCACCGGAGGGTTTGCCAACCATGGTGGCGAAGTTCACCACAGACATTCCGCAACTAAGCAACTGGGGCGAGCCGCTGCTGCTTGGCCCCGGCACCATTCATGTAGCGCACACGCCGTTTGAGCGGCTGGCCAAGAGGGAATTGCTGGAGGCTGTGGATTTGTACGTGAAGGTGGCGAAAAAGCTGCTTTCGTAGGCCGAGTGCAGATTCAACAACCCTTCTAAACGGCTATTGATAATTGCCAATGAGAACGAACGGCGCCCAGTAATAAGGATGAGCGTAGCCGAGGCCGGCATTGGGAGTACCTGCTGGTTCGACGGTTTCGAAGCCACGACCAGTACCGCCGCCGGGTACGGCCCCGCCGCCGTGAATGAATGCTAGCTGAGCCTGGCGAAGCGCTTCAGCTTTTCCTTCGGCTGGATTTTTGACCCAGCGATCGTAGAAGTCGCTCATGATGTGGCTGGTGCTCAAATCATTTACGTCCCAGAGCGTGGCGAGCACAGCTTCCGCGTCCTTCTGCTGAGCAATCATGCCGAGCGAGTCCATCTCGAGACCGTTGCGGGATTTGTAATCCTTTGCGGTGCTGCATGCCGAGAGCGTCAGCAATCGGATGCCGCGGAAGGCGACGGTCGAGTTTTCCATGGCCGAGAGGTTCCACTCGAATCCGCTGGGGTCGCCGGCGTTGTCGCCGCCCATCATGAGGAAAGGCTCGTCGCCGCTGCCGGCGATCAGCACGAAGTGGCTGGCGATGTGCACTACGGAGAAGGCGTTGCCATCGCCGAGAGACGATTTCAGATTGGCGAGAGTGAACTGCTCATCGGGCAAGAGCTTGCCTTGCATGGGACCGTGAGATGCCGGATCGGATGGATCGTGAACCACGGAGTCGAGCTCGGGAATGACGCCGGGAAGAGCAGGAAGTCCGTTGTAGCTTTTCGAGAGACCCATGGCGAGCGCGCCGAGCGGGGTTCCGCTTTGGAGCGGCGAATCGGTCATGTGACCGTAGCTCTCTGGTGTGAAGAGAACATTGTGGAAGCGCTCAACCATGTAATGTGTTCCGTCGTAGAGCGCGCCCATCGGGACGTAGCGCAACGCGTCGTCAAGCGACCAGAGAAGAGTAGGAACACTGCCCTTCGGGCCCGGCGTGGATTCGAGCTGCTTGAGCTGGCTTTGGATGGGCGCAACCACCATGGAGTAGAGCTGATTCAGTTGGGGACGAGGATCGGACGATGGCGAAGCGACTGCTTTGAGTGCTTCCAGGGCTTTGGCGCGAATGTCGGATGAAGTAGCGGTCAAAGCGATCACTTTGCGGGCATTGGCAGTGACAACGATGGCGTAGGCGTGATCGTCTCCAAGGAGCAAGCGAATTCCCATCACGCGCGGACCGAGTTTTGCGAGTGATTCCTGAAGGAAGCTCTTCGTAGTGTCGGTGGAAGCCTGCCCGGGTGACGATTGCGCATCGAGCTCGGGAAAAATCTTGCTGGTGAGAGTGGACTGAATGTCGCTTCCTTGTTGTTGAATGGTTGCGCTGAGCGACTTGAGCTCAGCCTCGTCCTCTGGGGTGCGCGACGGCTTGGCCTGAAGCTGTGAATAGGCAAGGCTCGATTCCTCGATCATGCGTGCCTTCTTTTCGAGATCGGGCAGCATGGTTTCAACGTCCTGCTGCGCAGGCGAAAGCTTGAGCGGCTCGATGCCTGCTGAGGCACTGGGTGATGCGGTGATCACGACGTCCTGAAGCTCTTGCTCTTTGAGAAGATCCAGAATCTGCTCGGCTTGGCCGGCGCGGCCGGCCTGAACCAGCAGCTCGGCCAGCATGCGGTATGCGCCGGAACGCGATTGTGCAAACCCGGCTTGAACTTCTTTGTCCATTCCCAGTAGATTTTTTCGGATCTGCTCGTAGTCGTTGACTGCAAGCAGGCCAAAAAAGATGGCTTCCTCGGGATGATTCTGCTTGCGAAATCCGATCATGATCGAATTCTCGATGTTGCCCTCGATCTGCGGGTCGCCCGTAGCTTTGGCAAGGCCAAGCGCGGCGATGGCGCTGGTGAAAGACAGGTCGGGCTGCTTCATCAGCGAGTAGGCCCAGGCGATGGTCATCAGATCCTGCGCTTCGTCACGCTGGTCTTTGACTTCTCTCCAGATGGAGAGAGCCTGCAGATCGAGGTTCATTGCCTCCTCGGCTTCACCGAGGTCCGAATGATCACGGCCCAGGTTGTTGAGGACCATGGCTTCACCGCGTCGGCTGCCGGTGTCCCGGTAGATGGGCAAAGCCTGAGTTTGAAATTCGATGGCCTTGGCGGGCTGGCCGAGGTCGGCGTAGGCGCGACCCGTATCGCTGAGTGCAAGCGCTTCGCCGCTTCGGTTGCCTACCTGCCGCCAGATGGGCAATGCCTGGTTATAGTAGTCGAGCGCGGTCTGATGCTCGCCGAGATCGTTGTAGAGGCGGCCAATGTTGTTAAGCGTGAGCGCTTCTCCTTGACGGTTGCCCACTTCGCGCCAGAGCGCAATGGCCTGGTTATAGCTGTCGAGCGCCTTTTGCTTCTGGCCAAGGGCCGCATAGGCAGGACCCATGTCATTGAGCACCAGAGCTTCACCGTTGCGCTCGCCCAATTTGCGAAAGATGGCAAGGGACTGATTGAAGTCGTCGAGAGCCTGCGAGCCGTCGCCCATGTCCGACGAGGTCCGGCCCAGATTGTCGAGCGTGCTGGCTTCACCATTGATGCTGGCGCTCGCGAGCAAGCTTGAAGGGGAAGCAGAGCTGCTCGGAGCGGAACCCGGTGGCGTATTTCCGGCGTAGGATGCGGCAGGCGAAGCATCCACTTCATGCCAGATCGCAAGGGACTGGTTGAGGTATTTAAGCGCATCGTCATGTTGTCCAAGGTTGTTATAGACCTTGCCGATGTTGTTCAGCGTTTCGGCTTCGCCTGCGCGCGAAGGAAGCGCACGCCAGAACGGCAGCGCTTGATTGAGCAACTCGAGAGCCTTGTTTTCCTGACCAAGATCGGTGTAGACGCGGCCCATTGTGTTCAGGGTTGTGGCCTGGCCAAGAAGGCTCGAGTACTTTTGCTCGATGGGCAATGCTTGATTCAGGTAATCGAGCGCTTTTTCAAGCTGCCCCGCGCTGTAGTAGAGCGCACCGAGCATGTTCGATTCCGAGACCTGCTGGCGGACATTCTTGCTGGCGCGCGCCTGAGCCAGGTTCTGCTCGTGTTGCATGATCTGCGCGTCCAGCCCTCCGGTCTGCGCGGATGCTAACGCAGCGGCGAAAATCGCCGCGAGACAAACTGCGCTGGTGCGAAGCGGATGGCGGCCGGTACGTTTCATGGCCTGCATTGCGCTCAGGGACGAGCGCTCGCCGTCGCGGCGGGCGGAGTGCGGAGAGCGAAGTCGGCATCGGGGGAACTCCGATGGATGACGGGATGCTGGTGCATGCCCTGCGCGGAGACGGTAGTTGAAACCTGCTGTGCCACCGAGCCGTAAACCTGGCTCAACGGCGTCTCGCCCTTGCCGGTTTTAAGAGCCTGCAGCAGGTAGTAAGTGAAATAGCCGTGCTTAAGCTGGTTGCTTTCGAGCGACTCCTCGCTGACCTCGCTCGCTGACATCACGATGCGGCCAGTTCCGTCGGTCATGTGGGCGAGCATGCTGCCGGACGGCGCGGTGTTGGCGAGCGCCGAAGCAGGTTGCGACCCGCTTTCGCCGGCTGCGCCGCCGCTGTAGCACGTGTCCAGAAAGACCGCAGTGCGCAGGGCCTTCATGCGCGTGGAGACGGCATCCGCCAGTTCCACCATGGGATAGGCCGTCGCGTAGAGCGAATCCTCATTAAGGCTTGTGCCTGAGTAGGCTTCGGTGTCGTATGTGATCAGATAGTTGGCTCCGCCAGCCGTGTCCGCAGTGCGCGGGGTGCCGTGCGTGGCTACATAAATCACCACAAGGTCATTGGGTTGTGCCTGCCGCGCAATAGAGTTCAAGGCTTCCTTGATGTTTTTTGTGGTGGCCTGATCGTCCGTTAGAACGTTGACATGGTCGGCGGGGAAGGCTCCGATGGAAGGGTCCTTCAGGGCATCGGCGAAAGCGGTGGCGTCGGCGTCGGTGTAGTGCAGGGCTGGAATCTGGGTATCGGTGAAACGGCCGATGCCAACTACAAGCGCCCATTTCTGTTGTACGGGGCCGGGCTTTACCGGGGGTGCAACCGGGGTCGGCGTCGTGCCCTGGTCGGTTTCGAATCCGCGCGAGGCAGGCGTGGAGAGGACCAGCGGATTCAGGCCCTGATCGAGCGCATCGGAACCATTGAAACGCGCCTTCTCCATTGCATAGTTGGAGAGAGCATCGTGGCCAAGCCGCTTCTCGACCAGACTGCGGTAGTACCACGCGTCGCCCAGTTCAGGGCATTCCGCGACAGCGGACTTGAGAAGTTGCAGCGCGTCTTCAAACGCGTCGTCGCCACTTTGCGGCGTAATTCGCTCCAGCGCCTGAACGATGAGGTCCTGGCCCGCACCGCAACGAATCCCCTGGGCGCGCGCGCCCTGAGCTGGGACCATTGCAAAGGTGACCAGTGCCAGGGGAAAAAAGCTGAGTCGGTGGATCGCTTTCATCTTGACGCTACCGGCCTGGCGTTTGCGCCCGGGCTTCTCATACCTCTGGCTTTCATTGCAGCAAGAACCTTCGGGCTTACGCCGCTGCTCGTGAGTTGCTGCTGACCGTCGGCCGTGAGATCGAAGTTGACGGCATCCGCTCCGTGAATCGTGGAGATGATCGTGTCGTCATCCATGCCGGCCTTGACCATGGCAATCACTTGAGTATTGGTGAGTCCCTTGCGAGAAGAAGCAGATGCTGACGGGGCGGGCTTTTTCGCAGCTTGAATCTTCATGGCTGCCAGGACCTGAGGACTCACCCCTCCGCTTTTGAGGGCCTGCTCACCTGCAGGGGTCAGATCAAAGGTGACAGCTTCCGCACCGCGGATGGTCTTGATGACAGTGGAGTCATTGATGCCTGACTTCACCATGGTGATGATCTGGGCATTGGTGAGCCCCTTGCCTTCAGCAGGGGCAGGAGCAGGAGGTGGATTGTTGGCCTCTGCCTTGGCGCGGGCTGCCACTTGCTGTTCCTGGTCCAGCTCCTTGTAATGAGCAATGGCAGTTTCGATACGCTTCTGCGGTTCCAGAAAATATTTCTCGTCAGGCTTGGCGTCAATCGCCTTTCCGTAGTTGATGGCGGCCTGGTCAAGATACTTCATGATCGCTTTTTGATCTTCAGCTTGATACGCTAGTGCCTCGTAGGCGACGCCGATGTTGTAGAGCCTGTAAGCGTCCTCCTGTGGTTTGGGAAATGCCGGCGCCGTCTCATAGGTTTCGAGGGCGCGCTCCCAGAGTCCGGTCTCGGCATCTTTGTCGCCGTCTTCGAGCGGGCCATCTTTGCGCGCCAGAAACGCGTCGACGGTCTCGTTTGTATCCACCAGATGCTCCGCAACCTGCTGGACCGCATCGATGATCAGGCGCGAGCGCAGTTCGGCAGGAGTTGGAGGATTGAGATCTTCGCTCTTGGCCCCGCCCTTGGCGCGGGAGAACTTGCCGGTAATCTCGCCCATCATTCCATGGGAGGTTGAATTTCCCTCGCTGTCGTACTCTCCGTCGAAGCTCGACGAAATGTTGTCGGAGATGAGCATATGGCCGCTCGCATCTTTGGCTTGGAACGAAATGTTGAGCTGGCCGGTGATGCGCTCAAAGGTGGCTGTTCTTGTGGCGCTCTTGGTGATGTCGATACCGCCCGCCCCAAAGGCGATTCCCGGCGCTGCTCTCGTTACCTCTGTGGCGTCGGGGTGAGAGTAGTCGGTGATCTGGCAGAGAATCTGCGTGGCGGGATTGTCATCCTCGCGGAGATTGGGATCGTCTTTCAACAACTCGGTTTCCAGAAGCGCTTGAAAGTCGTATGGCAGTGTCCCGTCTTCGTCGGATGAGGTGACGGTGACTTTGATCGTGTCTCCCGGCATGTGGACTAGCGCGGGAAGCTTGCGCTGGAGAGTGACTTTTTCCTTAGCGGCGCCAAAGCTTTGCGCGTCAGCCTGAGCCGCTGAGAGCAGCCCAATGCTGATTGAAAATACCAGAACGATTTTTGCCGCACGGTTCATCCTGACCCCCGACGATTTACCGTTATCTACCTGTTTTAGGGAATATTCCAGCTACCGGCCCCAACCGTTAGCGGCTTCAACACCAGCATACCCGCATACGCAAGGTGCCGTCTCCCCCTTTTCATGACGTTATGACCCGGTCGTGGACGTAGTCTTCAATTCGATTCGTGAAATCAAAAGAGTGTGCCGAGCTTAATTTGGCGCAGCACTCGGCGCACTGTGAACGGTCATGAGCCCTATTCCCCAATTCGTAGGAACCTCGCCAGAGAATCCACGAGTTCCACCACTGGTTTGATTCAGAAGTTTTTCGAGCGGCGACGAAACTCCGCGCGAACCGCGAGTGGCGACGCCTTCAAAATTCAGTACGTAAGGGTCGGCGAGCGGCTGCTCGGTGCTGAGCATGATGAGCGTGTCCACTCCAAAAGGAGGAGAAATGTGCAGAACGGGCGCGCCGGGCAAGACAAATTGGCGGCCATCGTCGGCGTCGTTTGGAAACTGATTTTCGGCGTTGTCGCGCGGGTAAAGCACGGTGCCCTGGCCGTGGCAATCGATGTCGAGCACATAGACCCAGCGATGATCGACGATGCGGTCATCGGAATGCAGAGCCATGACGAGCTGATCGCCCTGGTGTGTTGTTTGATTGGCCGGAAGCGGCGAAGTAGCGCTCGAAGGCAAAAGGGCCAGCGTATAAAACTCGTCGGTGGACGCGTCGGCGGGGCTGTTGGCCAGCTCGAGCCAGCCATGCACCTTGGCAAGGAGCGACGAGTAGTGGTTGAGTTTGTTGCCGGCGGCGTCGACGGCGGCTGCGTTGCCGACCGGAACCCAATCACTGCGCACCGGATACTGCGACGTGGCCGAGCAGCCGGGGCTGTGGGGAGGCGCGTTGGCCGCGAGTGGTCCTGCGGCCAATTCGCTCTTGTGATACCAGGCGTAAGCGGGCCCATCGGCACTGAGGACACCGGTGAGCGCATAATGCGCAACGGATAGATTTTCGGCGATCTGCACTGCGTCGTCACTGCCCGCCGGCTTTAGCTTGGCCGCCAACTCCTGCGACGGAGGAAGGTTGACCCAGAGTTTCGCGCCGGCCGGCAGATTCTTTTTGATCGCGTCGGCGGTCAGAGGCGCGCCGAGCGTGACCGGTGTGGTCGAGCCGGCTTTTTCGATCGTCCAATTCGTGCCGTCCCAACTGAGAACATGGGTCCATTGCTGTTCGGCGGGGTCGGAAACCAATGCGGCCCCGGAAGCCTCGACTTGAGCGGCCGCCAAGCCGATTTGATCCTCAGTGAGGTTGGAAGGCCAGAGCCAAACGAGCAGCGGTGGATTATCGACGGGAATCCATTTGCTCAGCTCGAACAGATCGCCGGGAGCAACCTTCGCACCTGCTGGGGTGACGATTGCCGCCGAGGAGCGTGCCAGGCCGTCCATGCTCGTGATTCGAAGCTGAAGGGTTTGTCCCGCTCCGTTGGGCGTGCTGGAGGTGAACTCACTGCCGACTCCAAGGCCGGAAGCACGGCCAATATCCAGCGAGACCGACCCATCGTCGTTGATCCCCAGCGCGGCGGCGCGTACCTTGTCGGACTGGGCCGCGACGCCGCCGAAGAGCGGTTGCCGGCGTCGTTCCGCCGTCGCATCGAGATCCGGTTCCTGATCGGGCACATTGCTGCCTTCGAGCACGGCCTTGACGCGTTCGTAAATAACGGAAGCGGGCGTGTCGGCGGGCATGGCCTGCAGGGCTTGAAGCAGTGCCGCGGTGAAGGCACCGTGAGGCTCCGCTCCGGAAGGCATCTCTTTCGCGGTCTGGTCCTGCTGAGCGGCGGAAAATACCAGGGCGGAATTATCTGTGCGCTGCGTGGGCGAAGGAACCGGCTGCCCGTTGGGCAGCGCGTCGGGAGCTTGATCGATATCTCGCGGATCGAAGGCCAGGGCACGTTCGCGGTAAACCGGGCCGATGCCTCGACTGATGCCTCCGGAGTGGCAGCTGTCGAAGATCACAGTTAAGTGGACGCCCTTGTCGAGAGCAGCGTTAAAAATGCGTGTCATCTCGCGGTCTCGGACGTCGTAGCCACCCTTGTACGCGTCTGATGGGACCAAGGTGCTGTCCGCATGGACATATTGATTGCCAACGAGCACGGTGAGCTTGTTGCTCTTGCTGTTGACTCGCAGCGAACCGTGGCTGGCATCGTAGAAGACCACGGTGTCGCCCTTATTCGGGAGGTCCACGAGATATTTCTGCATCGCAGCAAGAATGCCATCGCGCGTGGTTTGGTCAGCCGGCAGCAGAACGACTCCCGGGCTGGAATGAGGCGGCGCCGGATTGGTGAGCAAAACGACGTTGGTGGCAGGGAAGCCGAACTTAGGACCGGTGAGCAAATCGGCCATGGCCTGCGCGTCGTTCACTGAGCCGTCGAGATTCTCGAATGTGCCCAGCTCGCAGCGGCCGTAGATGCAGCCGGCCGGATGATCAGGTGTGGTTCCGGCAGGTTGATAGGTGTTGATCCCGATCAACAGTGCTCGCTCGGTTTGAGCGGCTGCCAGCGTTCCCGCGAAAATGCAGGACAAGGCGGAAAGTGCGGCGATATACGCTTTCATGGCGCTCCCGTTGCACATCGCGAGCGAGGGCGTTCCCCCGATTGCCGCGGTCCGATCCTCAAACGTCGGGCCGCGGACTTAAAAACCATGCGCGGTCACTCACCAGGAACGACCGCACGTTGCAGACTCGTGTTTTATCGACGTAAGTCGAAGCGCGAGGGTTTCAATCGATTCCGACAATACCGCGGGGGGAGGCGGCGAATCTAACCGAATTCGTTTTGCAAGCGATTCGGCCGGCGAGACCAATAAAAGTATAGCGCTATGCGTCCTTGAGTTCGACCCAGCCGGACATTGCGGGGGATAAAGTCTCAATCGATACGGAGGACAGGAAGGAGCCCAAGTCAATACCCCGAAGGTAACGGGAATCAAGCCTTTCTAGGCACGTCTTTTCATAGACATGAACACTTTCTTTGTCCCAGAATGCAAGGAGGCGGGGTGTGCTTTTCCACGGGACGGTCCCTCGATAAACCCCCAAAAGGAAAAACATGAAGCGAAAACTGGGGATCTATGCGTTCCCGATTGCCCTTCTCATTTCGGTGGCCCCTGCTGTTTGTGTTTCTCAGTCCGTGTTGACACATCACGTGCGTGAGGCGACTCAGGATGGGTCTGCGCCACGGATGGGAGCGGTGCTCGCAACCGGAAAGATGAACCTGGTGATCACGCTGCCGCTTCGCAATCAGGACCAGTTGGATCAGCTTCTAAGCGATCTTTACAATCCCAGCAGTCCGAGCTACCGGCATTTTCTTACCGTTGAGCAGTTTACAGAGCAGTTTGCGCCCACCCAGGCTGAGTACGATGCACTGATTGATTTCGCACAGCAAAATGGCCTGACCGTCGTCGGTACTTCCCCGAATCGCGTGAATCTGCAGGTATCTGGGCCCGCGGCCAACGTCGAGGCGGCTTTCAATGTGAAGCTCGGCGTTTACCAGCATCCCACTGAGAACCGCACCTTCTACGCGCCCGACCACGAGCCCACCACCAACCTCACATTTTCACTCTGGCACATCTCGGGGCTCGATAACTTCTCAGTGCCGCATCCTGCGGGGCTCGAGAGGAACCCAGCCAGCTCCGATTTGAGTTCAAACGCGACTACCGGCTCCGGCCCATCGGCTTCCTTCCTTGGGAGCGATATGCGAGCAGCCTATTACGGTGGCACCGCGCTAAACGGCTCCGGTCAGTCGGTTGGGCTGTTGGAGTTTTACGGGACTGATCTTACGGATCTCACTACCTACTTCACGAACGCCAAGCAAACCAACAGCGTTCCCATCACGCTGCTATCGACGGACGGAACCAGCACCAGTTGTCTCGATACAACGGCTGGCGGCAACTGCGATGACACCGAGCAGACCCTCGACATGACGCAGGCCCTAGGTATGGCGCCAGGATTGTCTAGCCTCGTTGTGTATGTGGGCTCGACGGATGCTGCGATCTTCAATGCCATGGCGACAGCCAAGCCGCTGAACGCGCAGTTGGGCTCATCGTGGACGTGGAATCCCGCTGATCCGACCACCGACGATCCGTACTTCAAGGAGTTCGCCGCGCAGGGCCAGAATCTTTTTCAAGCGGCCGGCGACAATGCAAAGTGGACGACCTCAGGCAAGGCCTCCGAAACTTATCCGGCTGACGATGTGTACGTGACATCCGTGGGAGGGACCGACTTGTCGACAAGTTCCGCAGCCGGACCATGGGCCTCTGAGACCGTGTGGGCCGATAGCGGAGGCGGTATTTCGCCGCATAAATATGCCATCCCATCGTGGCAGACGGCTGCGGCGGCGGGTTGCGCCAGTTGTTCCCAAACGTATCGTAATGGCCCCGATGTTTCGGCCAATGCGAATTTCACCTTTTATGTGTGTGCCGATCAGACTACGTGCACCGCAAATAGCTACGGCGGCACAAGTTTTGCTGCCCCCATGTGGGCAGGCTACATGGCGCTGATCAATCAGCAGTCGGTGGCAAACGGCAACCAGCCTCTGGGCTTCATCAACCCTAGTCTCTATTCCATTGGTGCGGGATCAAGCTACACCTCGGACTTTCATGACATCACCAGTGGAAGCAATGGCTACTCGGCCACAACCGGGTACGATCTGGCCACCGGATGGGGTAGCCCCAACGGAACCGGCCTGATCAATGCACTGTCCGGGTCTTCGACCACAACCGCCGCCGCGATCACCAGCCCGTCGCCCAGCAGCACGCTGACGTCAGCCACAACCACCTTTACCTGGAGCCCGGGCTCGGGTGTTGTGACCGCCTACTATCTGCATATTGGCAGCACCCCCGGTGGTGACGATCTGGCCAATATCAGCCCAACGCCGCTCACCGGCACCAGCGTCACCGTGAATCTGCCCACGAGCGGAGCCACGATTTACGTGCAGCTCTGGACCGAGTTCAGCGGCGGATCATTCCTCTCCAACAGCTACACCTACACCGAGGCCAATGTCTACGCAGCCGCCATCACTAGTCCGTCGCCGAGCACTACGCTGACTGGCGCCACAACCACTTTCACATGGAGCCCCGGCTCAGGCGTCGTCACCGCCTACTACCTGCATATAGGCAGCACTCCCGGTGGCTACGATCTGGCCAATATCAGCCCAACCCCGATTACCGGCACCAGCGTCACCGTGAATCTGCCCACGAACGGAGCCCCGATTTACGTTCAGCTCTGGACACAGTTTAGCGGCGGATCGTTCCTCTCCAACAGCTACACTTACACCGAGGCGAATGTCTACGCAGCCGCCATCACCAGTCCGTCGCCGAGCACTACGCTGACTGGCGCCACAACCACTTTCACATGGAGCCCCGGCTCAGGCGTCGTCACCGCCTACTACCTGCATATAGGCAGCACTCCCGGTGGCTACGATCTGGCCAATATCAGCCCAACCCCGATTACCGGCACCAGCGTCACCGTGAATCTGCCCACGAACGGAGCCCCGATTTACGTTCAGCTCTGGACACAGTTTAGCGGCGGATCGTTCCTCTCCAACAGCTACACTTACACCGAGGCGAATGTCTACGCAGCCGCCATCACCAGTCCGTCGCCGAGCAGCACGCTGACGTCAGCCACAACCACGTTCACTTGGAGCCCCGGCTCAGGCGTCGTCACCGCCTACTATTTACATATTGGTAGCACCCCCGGTGGCTACGATCTGGCCAATATCAGTCCATCCCCGCTCACCGGCACCAGCGTTACCGTGAATCTGCCCACGAGCGGAGCCACGATTTACGTGCAGCTCTGGACACAGTTCAGCGGCGGATCGTTCCTCTCGAACAGCTATACCTACACAGAGGCTCAATAGCGGGCCGCCTACAGGTATGCGACTGGGTCGCCGTCGTTGTTCAGCCCCTGGCTCGGGACGAACGTGACGAAGGCGCTCGTGCCCCATTTTTCGGCTTCAACTGTTTAGCACCTCACGGCGGACCATCCCTGCGAGGGCTCTCCTGGTCAAATACTGAGCAAGGAATCTACGGATAACCCGGGATCTCCACAAACTTGATCGAAATACTCTTCGACCGCACGCTCAGCGGTGGCAATGAATCCATATAATCAGGCGAGGCGCACCCGAATTTCGAGGGTCAAATAAGCCAGCCAGTCAGTCGCCCGTAAAGGGTTTTATGTGGACAAAACGTCTCACATTGGATCGTAATTGCGGTCAAGGCTCGATTAAATTAACACGTTCGGAATGAAAACTTTATAGATTAAAGAGGACTCAAGTTCGTCACGCATTTGTCCTACATTTCCACCTTGCAAGCGTCGCGCCCTCCATGCTATTCCTTGGTCATTCTGAAGCTTCGGACCGATGCGAAGAACGAAATCCACGATTCTCGTCGACGTCGAGAAACGCCGCATCGCCGCCTTTCTTAGAGAAGTATCTGTTTAGTTGATATTTCACCAATTACCTGGGACTAAGAGGGGCGGAGCCTTCCCTAAACCGACCGAAATTTGGGCGCTTCGAAAGAACCAGAGTGATCGAGTCTCTTTCCTGCTCTGCCGCGGAACAGAAGGCAGAGAGTTATCCGACATCGTTTTGCATTTCAAACCCGGCTCTGAGGTCAAATATGACAGTTCTGAAGCCGCGCTCACGCAAGGTTAGCGTTCGTCTCTCCGAAGAGGAATACATTGCTCTTAGGCGCCTCTGCTCTTTAACCAGCGCGCGCAGCGTATCGGATATTACGCGCGAAGCTGTTCGCGCTGTTGTGAAAGACGTCAACCGCGATGATCAGCTTGGGCGCAATCTCGACGAATTCCGCGCAGGCATGAAGAATCTGGAACGAAAGGTCGAGAAATTGGAGGCGAAAATCGCAACCATCGAGGGCGAAAGCCCTCAATGATCGATTTTGCGGATCAATGGATTGCTCGGCTAATCCGATATTCGGATCTGGCGGTCATCGCTGCAAGCGATACTAAGAAGGCGAGTATCGCGATTCCCGATCTAAAGGCCAAAGCGAGCCGGAATATTTGAGGGATTCGTAGTCGTGCCGGTTGTGTGAGAAGTCGGAGTGCGTATGTCCACGGCTCTTGCACATCGTCCCAAGGTTGGCGTGGTGTGACATCCCGGCTGGAAATGAATCGTTTGGCTTGCAAAAGGCGGCAGGCTCCCAGCAATGAACTTGCAATGACAAACGGAAGCCTAAGAAGGTAACCAATTGCACAACATACTTCAATTCATTCGAAGAACGGCTCAATTCAGAGCGCGCCGGACCCGCATCCGCAATCTCCTGTTTACGCTGGGGTTGGCGATGTTGGTCTACGGTGCTATGGCTGTCCAGTTTGGACGTGCGCAGGCGACGGACCAGAACTGTGGCGCTGAGGGTTCACCTGAAGCTTGTGCTCCCAACGCAGAGGCTCGATCACCGTCCGCGAATGGGGCTCAATCACCATCAAGTGATGAGACCGATACATCCCCCGCTAATGAAAGCGAATCACCGTCCGCTGGCGACGGCATGCAAGAGTCGGACCAGAATTGCACTTCCGACGGGTCCTCTCCTGATGCATGTGCACCCAACGGTCAGGCCACGGCGCGATCTGCCGGTGAGGCCCAGGTGCCATCTAACAATGGCAATGGCGACCAGGGAGAGAATCAATATTGCGATGCCGGGAGTTCTTCGGAATCCTGTGTTCAGAGCGGCTCGGCCGAAGCACCCAATGCCAATGGAGGTTCAGTCCCGGGAAATGGGGTCGTTGGGACGGAGAGTAGCGTCGATGCAAATAAGTGCGTTCAGACATGCATCGAAAGCGGCGATCCTGAGAGTTGTCTCCGCACTTGTCTGCAGAGCAGTCGGGCCAAGGCGGCTGGCAAGAACGGGAGTTCTTCGCAGCCATCACCGAACAATCGCAGACCAACGCCAAATGCACGTACTACGCCGCCAGAACCGCGTCCCCAAAAGCCCCAGAGCGAACCACAAGAGATACAAGAGCCGATTCCGTATAAGAATCTGCCGTCACTTTATGATCTCTACACCCAAATCCCATCATCTGGCGGCAAGCTGCAGCGCTTCGGCAGCGACTCTTTTGTAGTTGGCACTGGTAACGCGAACCAGCTGCCGATGGATCTTCCTGCCGGCCCCGACTATGTTCTCGGACCGGGTGATGGTCTGACTCTGAATATGTGGGGCGGCCAATCAAGCCGGTTTGAAAGGACGATCGACCGCCAAGGTCAGATTGAGCTCCCTGAAGCGGGCACAATCATGATCAGCGGTATGACGATCGCCGCCGCACAGAATGCCATCCAACAGATGCTCAGCGCTCAGTTTCATGATGAACACGTCGAGATCTCGCTGGGCCGTCTGCGCACAGTCCGGGTGTATGTCGTAGGAGACGTGCAGCGCCCCGGCGCTTATGACGTTAGTTCGCTATCGACGCCGTTGAGCGCGCTTTACGCCGCGGGCGGCCCAACCAGTCGAGGATCTCTACGTATCCTGCGACAGTATCGTGGCGACCAGCTCGTCCGTGAGATTGATCTATACGATTTTCTTTTGAAGGGCGTCCGCTCGGACGTCGAGCGTCTTCTCCCCGGTGATACGCTCCTGGTGCCGACCGTTGGGCCACAAGTTACGGTGGAAGGGATGGTGCATCGCCCGGCGATTTATGAACTAAACGGCGAGAAAACCCTGAATCAGGTCATTGATCTTGCGGGAGGGGTGCTGCGCACCGCTAGCCTGAAACAAATCAATGTAGCGCGCATCGTGGCTCAAGAGCGCCGCACCATGGTAAGTCTGCAACTCCCCGACGATCCTTCTGAAGTTGCAAAGAAGCTTGCTGATTTCCCTGTGCAGGGCGGAGACGACGTCGCAATCTCGCAGATCTTGCCCTACAACCAGGATGCGGTTTTTCTTGAAGGACATGTCTATCGGCCTGGCAAATATCCGTATAAGGAAGGGATGACGATAAACGATCTCCTGCGCTCGTATCAGGATGTCATGCCCGAGCCGTCCGATCATGCGGAATTAGTTCGGCTTGAACCACCTGACTTCAGGCCTAAGATCGTGAATTTCAACTTACACGACGCATTGATTGGCAACGATTCCTTTCCTCTTGAGCCCTTCGATTTGATTCACGTCTATGGACGCTACGACATCGACGCCCCTATGGTTTCGATCAAGGGCGAGGTTCTTCGTCCCGGTACCTATCCTATGTCTGAAGGGATGACCGTTGCAGATTTGGTAAGCATGTCGGGAGGGTTTACACGGAGCGCATATCGAGATGAAGCCGGTCTTTCAAGTTATGAGGTGCAAAATGGCCAAAAGGTATTGGTGACCCATAGCACTGTTGCAGTCGACAAGGCACTGGCTGGCGACAAGAGCGCCGACGTGGTTCTTAAACCAGGAGACGTTGTCAGCATTCAGCAACTTGCTGGGTGGCAGGACATTGGTTCGTCGGTGACGATAAGAGGCGAAGTCGAGCATTCCGGCAGCTATCCGATTCAAACCGGAGAACGCCTGAGTTCGGTTTTGATGCGAGCGGGAGGCTTTCGAGCCGATGCCTATCCGCCCGCGGCCGTATTGCAGCGAGACCAGGTCCGCCTGCTGGCCGAGCAGGCGCGTTTGCAAATGATTCGACAGATCGAGAGCACGCCTGCCCAAGTTCGGCAAGGGACACTTGGAACGCAAACAACGGCAGGTATCCAGCAGTCAATCGACGCACAGCGGCAGGAGATTCTGGCGAGTCTTCGCAGCCATCCCGCAAGCGGCCGGCTTATCATCAACATCTCTTCCGACATCAGTCAGTGGAAAAATACGTCCGAAGATATCGAAATGCGTGCCGGAGATACGCTGTATATACCCAAACGGCCAAATTTTGTAATCGTTAGCGGCCAGGTTTATAACCCCGACGCAATAAGCTATGTTCCCGGAAGAGATCTAATCTGGTATCTGCGAAAAGCGGGCGGTGCGTCACCTTCCGGTGACAAAAAACAAATATACGTCCTTCACGCCGATGGGTCAGTCGTGCCACGTAGCAGTAGCTGGGTAAGTAGTAATTTTATGAACCTGCGTATGCGACCTGGCGACACCATATTTGTTCCTGAGAAGATTGCCGGCGCCTCAACGGTTTGGCAGAACATCGCATCGGTAGCGCAGGCCATGTCGGCGGCTGCCCTGCCCATCGCGATTGCAGGAACCTATTGATCGATACGCGAGAATCCCCAATGTGCCTGAACCGCCAGGCCAAATGATGGAACTGTTCTGAGGCGGGCTGACGTTCGAGACGATTGCTGATCGGTGACATTGGCGGTGTCCGCTGAAAAAGTGGACGCCGCTCGCAATCGGCTCATCCGCTGACGAACAATACATCGAGAGTGAGTCTCAAATGGACGACTTTCAGAGTACAACCCGAACTCCCGAGTTTCCCACCGAGACGGATGAAATTGAATCCGTTGGCGACGAGGACCCCGGCGAACCTCTGAGCTCAAGAATCGCTGATTTCATACGGATATGCTGGTTGAAACGAAAGACAGTTTTTTGGATTGTGGGCGCCGGCATTCTCATTTCGGCTCTTTACGCCCTCTCCTTGCCCAACGTTTATACATCGACCACGACTTTGATGCCCCCGGACAATAACTCTCCATATGCCAGCATCATGAACATGTTGTCGCCCGGCGATTCTGCGGCGCAAATTGGCAGTGAAGCGCTGGGGCTGAACACTCCAGGGGACCTGTTCGTCAGCATTCTGAAAAGCCGGAACGTTGAAGATGGAGTCATCAATGGCCTTGACCTTTCTCACTACTACCATGTGAGGGACATGGAGCAGGCCCGCAGAACCTTACAGGAGACCACTAAGATCGAGTTGGATCAGACGAGTGGAACGATAGCCATTAGCGTCAATGACAGAGACCCCGTGACCGCATCACGGATCGCGGAGAGATACATAACAGAACTGAATCGCGTTGTGACCGACAATGCCACCTCATCTGCTCGCCGCGAGCGGATATTTCTTGAAGAGAGGGTAAAAGAGGTCAAGCAAAGTCTCGACAGTTCGGCCAAGCAGCTGAGTCAATTCTCCGCGAAAAGCGGCGCAATTGATATTTCCTCACAGACCAAGTCGACCGTAGAGGAGGGTCTCAGATTGCAGGCGGAGCTCATTGAGGGCCGCAGCCAACTCGCGGCACTACGGCAAACATACTCGGAAGATAATTCCAGAGTGCGCGCCCTTGAGGCACATAATGCTGAATTGCAGAGAGAAATGGACAAGATGGGCGGGCTGCCTCAGGGGCCCGGGAGTAACACTGGATCCAGCGAATCTCCTTATCCTACTGCTGACGAATTGCCTGCGTTGGGACTAACCTATTTTGACCTGGAACGTAAGGTTCGTGTCGACGAGGGGTTATGGGAGACCCTGACCAAACAGTACGAAGCGGCTAAGGTGGAAGAGGCCGAAGAAATTCCAACCGTCCAAGTTTTGGATGCGCCGAATATCCCATTGATTAAATCCACGCCAAACCGGAGATCAATTGTCGAGGTCGGCGCTTTTCTTTCCCTGGTATTGGCCTGCATTGTGGTTCTTCTCACGACGGTGTGGAAAGAAGCGGACCCTGCAGGCGAGCCGAAGAGACTCATTACAGAAGTTGCTGGTTCTGTGATGGATTCCAGCCGGTGGTATTGGTCCGTGCCCGGAATGAGATGGCTGCGGACGCGTCTGAAAGGTTCTGAACCCGCTTACTAGACCTTCCTGTGCTGCGCGAGATCGTCAATCCTTGCGCCCAACGGGAAAGCCGCCGTTGCCGTCAAGCTTCATCTGGCTTGCGGATGGGCTTTCCAACCGGTGGCAACCATCGCGTTACCTCAAGCAGGAGAGCGGAATGAAGACTTTAGATCCAGCCGAACAGGTGACTGACCAACGCTGAGAGCGAGTCAGTTGGCCGGGCATTAAAACCACGGAGAGAGCTTAGTGGAAAGATTTGCAAGTCAAATCGGTGTTGGCGGGTTAGTTGTCTCTGATCTAGAGAAATCGCTGGTAGAGGAGGTGTTGGCTTCCAACCGGCTGACTTACGGCCCCATGACAAAGAGGTTCGAACGTGAGTTCTCCTCAATCCACGGTTGCCGATTCGGACTATTCATGAACAGCGGTACTTCGGCTCTGCATATTGCTCTGGCCGGTCTTAAGGCTCGCAACCGCTGGAGCGATGGCGACGAGGTAATCGTACCTGCCGTGACATTTGTCGCAACCAGCAACATCGTGTTGCACAATAACATGACGCCTGTGTTTGTCGACGTTGAACCGGAGACATATAACATCGATCCGGCGAAGATCGAAGAGAAGATCACAAGTCGCACTCGTGCCGTGATTCCGGTGCATCTGCTGGGATTGCCCGCAACGATGGGGCCGATTCTGGAGTTAGCCAAGAAACACAACTTATCGATCATCGAGGACTCATGCGAGACGATGTTCGCCAAGTACATGGGACATCCAGTCGGAAGCATGGGCGACGTGGGCTGTTTCTCAACCTATGTGGCGCACTTGCTCGTGACCGGAGTCGGCGGATTTGCGATCACGAATGACACAAATCTGGCTGTCGATATGCGCAGCCTGATGAACCATGGGCGCGACAGCATTTATATAAGTTGTAGCGATGATGAAGGTGCCGGGGGCGAACTGTTAGAAGAGATCATCGACAAGAGGTTCTCTTTTATCCATATCGGTCATTCTTTTCGTTGTACGGAGTTAGAAGCGGCGCTTGGCGTCGGGCAATTAGCCCGAGCCGGCGAGATCATGGCGCGCCGGAAGAAGATCGCGGACTACTTTACTGCGGAGCTGACCCCATTCTCCGACAGGCTTCAGCTTCCGACATGCCCAGCCGATCGAACTCACAGCTTCATGCTCTACGGGTTGGTGTTGCGGGATCAACCCAAGAAGGAGCTTGTGAACTTCCTTGAGCGCGCCAATATCGAGACGCGAGATATGCTGCCGCTAACCAATCAGCCCATTTATCAAAAATTGTTCGGCAAAGAATTGGAAGACCAGTATCCCGTGGCGAAATGGATTAACAAGTCGGGCTTTTACATCGGCTGTCATTCCTATATGTCGGACGGGGAAGTAGAGTTTGTGATTAAGACATTTCGCCGGTTCTTTACTCAGAACGGCCGCGAGGCTGGAGCTCAATCTTAGTCGCGGACGACCAACTCCTGAGTCTTCGCAAGTCGCGCCTGGACCGCACCAATGAAATTAGGTTTGGAACAGTTTAAGAATGTGGTCCGCGATACGGTTCTGGTTTCGCTCGATCTGCTTTTGATCAACGAGCGAAAAGAGGTGCTGGTGGGGCGCCGGAGACATGGACCTGCCCGCAATTGCATTTTTGTCCCCGGCGGAAGGGTGATGAAAGGTGAGACCTTGCCTGCGGCGCTGAGGCGCGTGGTGAAGCAGGAAACGGGTTTGACCGTGTCCCCGAACGAGGTGGTTCTTCAGGGGATTTACGATCACGTATATCCTGACAGTTGTTTCGAAGATCCGGCTATCTCAACACAGTATGTCGTGATCGCTTGCCGCTGTCCAGTCAGCTCAGGCGCGTCAATTACCCCGGACCAGCAGCATGAAAGTCTGTATTTCATGTCCATCGCCGAACTCCTGAAAAGTCCTCAAGTACACTCCTACACGAAAAGCTACTTTCAGAAAGATGCGGAGAATTTATTCCTCGGTGAACCCTTCGGGGCGGCACTCTGAGAAATGGCTCAGTAAGCGACCAGCTGTCTGGAAGCGCCTTATTTGGATTCTAAAAAATGCTCAAAACCACTACAAAGCGAATTGTCGAGAGGATATTCACGCTACGCGCTTGCAGTCCGGTAGTGGCACCGTTATTGCAAGTCGCGAGATACGCGTCGCGTTCCCAGTACAATTTGCAGAACCTTGAGGTGCTGTCATATGGTCAGCCTCATCGCGCTGAAGCTGTTCGATTGATTCGCCAAATCCATGCCGAGCGAGAAATGCTTCTGAACCTTTCTGAAGCATACTCGATTTTTGCGGCCGTGAAGCAAACCGCCAAGGTTCCCGGAGACATTGCGGAGGTCGGCGTTTATCAGGGTGGTTCCTCGAAACTGATATGCGCGGCAAAGGGCACGCGCTCCCTTCATCTGTTCGACACGTTTGCAGGCCTCCCGGCACGCAAAGATATCGATTTAGCCGATTTCACCGAGGGCGAGTACGCTTGCTCCCTCGATTCCGTTCGCAGCTATCTTAGGTCCTATGCGGGAATCACTTTTTACGAAGGACTTTTTCCGGAGACAGCAGCGCCTATTAGCAATCACCATAGATTTTCGTTCGTTCATATTGACGTGGATCTTTACGAGAGCACCCGGAGTTGTTTGGAGTTTTTCTATCCCCGGATATCTCCAGGTGGAGCCCTTCTTTCTCATGATTACTACGCGGCGAGCGGCGTAAAGGCTGCGTTTGACGAGTTTCTTGCCGATAAGCCCGAGCCGCTATTTGAACTAACCGGCGATCAGTGTATGCTCGTTAAGATCGTGTAGCCAATCTAACTGCGTCCGTAAGCAGAATCTATCCTGGCCCACGGCGGCAATAGGTCGACCTCTTGCTAGACGATCCGGCCGGCTCTTTTGGCACACCGCCCCATAGTTCCTTTTTGAGATCGATAAGTGAACGCAATGCTACGTGATAAGGAAGTTCCCGTGGTAGATACGCGCGCCTCGACTGTCAAAGAATTGAAAAGGGAAATCCTTCAATGCGTTTATCGCGCCAGGGAAGGACACATCGCCAGCGCATTTTCCATCATTGACATCCTATGGGTCCTCTACGATGGCCTGCTGAAATTCGATTGCGGGAAACCGAAATGGGAGGGGCGCGATCGATTCATTTTGAGCAAAGGACACGGGTCGTTGGCTCTGTACGCAGTGCTTGCGAAGAAGGGATTCTTTCCCGCCGACGTTCTTTACACCCTCGGCCAGCATGACAGCCCCTTGGGGGGACATCCGGACCGCAATAAGGTTCCGGGAGTAGAAGCTTCCACCGGATCGCTTGGGCACGGACTTCCGATGGCCGTTGGGGTTGCCCTGGCATTGCGGCTTAAGAAGATTGATCGGCTCGTCTACTGTCTCATCGGTGATGGCGAATGTAACGAAGGCAGTATCTGGGAATCTTGCCTTCTGGCCAGCCATCACAAGTTAGGTTCACTCTGCTGCATTGTCGATTTCAATCACTCGGGTGATAGGGCATTGGAACTCGGGAATTTGGAAGCCAAGTTCAGCAGCATGGGATTCGAGATCGCCGTGGTGGACGGCCATGATCATCAGGCGCTAGTCGGCTCGTTGGGTTCGGGGCCATGGGAAAAGCCTCGCACCGTGATCGCCTGCACGGTGAAAGGAAGAGGATGCGCGGAGATGGAGAGCGATCCTGCCTGGCATCATCGTATCCCGTCCGCGGACGAACTTGAGCGCATGATGCAGGAGTTGCTCTGAGATGCGTCGCCAACTGGTTGAAACCATCGAGTCCATGATGGCCGACGATGAGCGATTGGTGCTGCTCCTTGGAGACATCGGTGTCTGGGGTTTTAGGAATGCATTTGGGCGCTTCCCGGGGCGCGTTTACAACATCGGCATCCTGGAACAAGCCACCATAAGTATGGCCGCCGGTCTTGCCGCTGAAGGATTCATCCCAGTGTTCCACAGTATTGCGCCCTTTGCTGTCGAACGGGCTTATGAACAGATCAAGATCGACTTTGGCTACCAGCGATTGAATGGGGTACTCATCTCTGTCGGTGCGTCCTATGACTATGCGGCCCTGGGCTGCACTCATCATTGTCCCGAGGACGTGGCGATTCTCAAGGCGATTCCGGGTATGCGCATTGTGGTGCCCGGCAGCGCGAGCGAATTTGATCAATTGTTCAGGCAGGCATACAAGGGAGCCGAGCCGATCTACTTTCGACTAGCGGAACAGTCCCACACCTTGTCAATTTCTGTTGCTTTCGGCGCGGCGACGGTCGTACAAGAAGGTGAGTCGGGCACAATCGTAGTCGTAGGTCCACTCTTGGAGACCGCGCTTAAAGCGAGCCGTGACATGGATGTTACGGTGATCTATTACACCACGCTTGAGCCCTTTGACCGGAGCACGCTCTACAACCACTGTAAGACTGATCGTATCGCGATTGTTGAGCCGTTTTATGAAGGCACGCTGTGTCACGAAGTCATATCCGCGCTTGGAGTAAACCGAAGCGCACGAGTTCTGTCCATAGGCGTTCCCCGCAAATTCATACGGTCCTACGGCACTGTTCACCAACAAGATGTGGAGTGCGGCCTTACCGTCGAAGCAATGGAGAATCGATTTGAGCAATTCTTTAGGGCCGGTTAAATCTCTGCTCTTCGAAGACGCTAAGTCTTCGTGGGGAGACTTATCCGTTGATTTGATTCGCGGTCGAAAGGTTTTAGTAACGGGTGCATCCGGGATGCTCGGTTCGCACTTCTTGGCTGCCCTTTTACATCTCCAGCAACAATTGGCCGGTGATCTTGAGATTAACGCGGTCGTGCACACCTCGGTTCCGGAATGGTTTGCTGAAGAATCTTCCGAGGGCCGACTCCACTTTCACCAGGCGGATTTGGGGAAAGCTGCTGCTGTCGATGCTTTGCCCGCAGCGGATATCGTAATCCATGCCGCAACCTACAGCCAGCCGGCCTTGTTCACTCGAGATCCTGGGGCCACCATCACTTTGAACACAACTGCCACACTTGCCCTTTTGGACAAAGTTAGGCGTGGCGGGAGATTTCTGTTCTTGAGCAGTAGTGAGGTTTACAGCGGTTTAGAGGATCCCCCGTATCGCGAGGAGCAGATCGGGTTGACGAACACTACGCATGCTCGCGCGTGTTACATCGAAGGTAAGAGATGCGGGGAGGCCGCTTGTTTTAGTTATCATCGTGACGACATTGAGGCGAAGGCGGCTCGACTTTGTCTGGCGTATGGTCCGGGAACTCGTCGGGGAGATAAGCGTGTGCTGCACTCGTTTGTCGAACGAGCGCTTCGGGACGGGCGAATCCAATTGCTGGATGATGGATCCGCGCAGCGAACCTATTGCTATATATCCGACGCCATGTTCATGCTGTGGCGCATCCTGCTTTGCGGCAAGCAGCCTGTCTACAACGTCGGCGGAGTCTGGCATACCAGTATTCTGAAATTGGCGCAGTTAATCGGCCGTGAGCTGAACGTGCCGGTCGAAGTACCGAGTGACGGCCCGGTAGCGGGCATGGCTGGAGCTCCGAAAGAGGTTTCGGTCGACTGCACCAGATTCCAAGAAGAGTTTGGTCCGCTGAGGTTCGTTCCAGCCGAAACTGGGTTAGCACGAACGATTTTGTGGCAGAGGTCTTTGCACGTGAACTAAGAAGGAACGACCGCCGCTTATTTCGAGAAAAGGAACAGCATGAAGACAGCACTAATAACAGGGATCACTGGTCAAGACGGGTCGTATCTCGCGGAGTTGCTTCTCTCCAAGGGATACGTCGTTCACGGACTCAAGAGACGTTCATCCAGTTTCAATACAGACCGGGTCGATCCGCTGTTTGAAACCGGCGAATGGGGCAGCAAGCTTTTCGTCCACTACGGAGACGTCACCGACGCTGGATGTCTATCGCGGTTAATCTCAGAGATTCGCCCCGACGAGGTCTATAACCTTGCGGCACAAAGTCATGTCAAAGTAAGTTTTGAGCTTCCCGAACACACAGCAGATACGGCGGCTATGGGCACGCTCCGGCTGTTGGAAGCCATAACGAACGCGAAGCTTGATTGCCGGGTCTATCAGGCTTCGTCCAGCGAGATGTTTGGAAGCACGCCGCCGCCGCAAAGCGAAGTCAGCCCGTTTTACCCACGGAGTCCCTATGGCTGCTCCAAAGTCTTCGCGCACATGCTCGCCATCAATTATCGCGAGAGTTACGGCATGCACGCGTCTTGCGGCATCCTGTTCAATCATGAGTCGCCGCGTCGCGGGGGGACGTTTGTAACACGAAAAATCACCAGGGCTGTCGCGCGAATCAAGCACGCGCTGGAGGAGAAGCTGTATCTCGGCAACCTCGACGCGCGTCGCGACTGGGGATACGCGCCGGATTATGTGCTGGCTATGTGGATGATGCTGCAGCAGGACAAGCCCGGGGACTATGTAATTGGCACTGGCGTCGCGCACAGCGTACGTGAATTTGTAGAAGCGGCATTCGCTCATGTTGGGCTTGATTGGGAAAAATACGTGGTCGTGGACAAACGATATTTGCGTCCAGCCGAGGTTGAATTTTTGCAGGCGGACTGGAGCAAGGTTCGAGACGCACTCGACTGGCGGCCGACGGTGGACTTTGAAAAATTGGTCAAAATCATGGTGGATGCTGACTTGAAGGAAGTCGAGACCAAGTTGAGTGGCGGAGCGGCGGCTGTGGCCGTAACCAGCCAGCACTGATTCGACTGGCCGATCTTAAACATTGCTTGAATAACACAAGTCAAAGTACCTCCCAAAGAGTTCTTCAGCCATCAAGCTCGTGGACAGGTCTTTCAAGGGACAACTAAGAAGTGGATTGGTCAAAAAAGCGCGTACTAGTTACTGGAGGAGGAGGGTTTCTCGGTAAGCATCTGCTTGAGAAGCTTCGCTCGGTCGGCTGCAAGGAGCCGTTTGTAGTCCGCCACAGCGAATATGATCTGAGCCAGGAAGAACAAACGGCCAGGTTGTTTCACGAGCATCCTGCCGAGGTCGTGTTCCATCTGGCGGGACTGGTGGGCGGAAATTTGCCAAATCAGAAATGGCCGGCGCAGTTCTTCTATCAGAATCTGATGATGGGGACGCTGGTTCTGCATTACTCGTGGAAAAGCAATGCCGAGAAATTCATCAGCGCAGGAGCGGGTTGCGCCTATCCCGAACACGCACCGTTGCCCCTGAAAGAAGAATCCTATTGGGACGGATTTCCGCAACGGACCAGCTTTGGCTATGCGTTGGCCAAGCGAACGCTTCATGCACAATCGCTCGCTTATTGGAACGAGTACCACTTTCCGGCGGTTGTGACTCTCCTTGGCAATCTATACGGGCCGCATGACAATTTCGATCTCGAGCATGCGCACGTGCTTCCGGCCTTAGTGCGCAAGTTTGTTGAAGCCGCCGCAACGGATCGCGGCAAGGGCCGGACCGTGGTTGTCTGGGGATCGGGAAAACCTGCACGGGACTTTGTCTATGCGGGAGACGTCGCAGAGGGCATGGTGCGCGCCGCGGAGGTGTACAGCCGCGCGGAGTTAGTGAATCTATCCTGCGGGCGGGAATACACCATTCGCGAGGTCGCCGAAACCCTCGCGGAAATCACTGGCTTCGAAGGCGAGATTTTCTGGGATCTGTCCAAACCTGAAGGACAGGAGCACCGCATGTTTGACACGACTAAAGCAGAACATGACCTTGGATTTCATGCGCGGACCTCACTGTATGAAGGACTAAAGCTTACGGTCGACTGGTTTTGCAAGCACGGGGCGGAAGCTCGGAAAGAATTCAGCTTGCAAGCACGAGGCAGCGTTGAAGCATAACCGCTCGCCGATCAGAATGCTCCCAAGACTCGAAGATCGTGATCACTCATTCCTTTAATGACGAAGCAAACTTTAAAAGGGCGGCTGTTTCAGGGCATTGGGGCTACCAGCCTTGGACCTCTTCTGGCGGCTGTCATTCAGCTAGTGAGCGTGCCGGTTTTTCTGTCTTTCTGGGGCCCGAAGCTCTACGGAGATTGGCTCGTTCTAAGTGCGATCCCTGTCTATCTCGGTCTTACCGATTTTGGTTTCGGACCCGTAGCCGCCAACGACATGACGATGCTTGTCGCGCGCGGAGAGAAAAACGCCGCCCTTGAAGTGTTTCAAAGCGCGTGGTTACTAACGACATTGGTCTCTGTATCATTCGGCCTCTGCGTCGCCCTCGGGCTCTGGGCGCTGCCGATTGATAAGTGGCTCAAGATCGCCATGTTGTCTAGAGGCGAAGTCAGTGCGATCTTATCCGTGCTGTGCGTTTGTGTGCTTCTCGATTTGCAATGGGCCGTCATTGCCGCGGGATTCAGGTGCGACGGCAACTATGCGCTGGGGACGCTCCTCGGGAATCTTATCGTATTCCTGACCAACGCGAGCAGCATCGTCGCTGTTGCTTGTCATGCGTCGCCTCTTTTCGTCGCGCTGGTGCTCGTCGCGGTCCGTCTGTTAGGTAATTGGTCTTGTCAACTTGTTCTTAGACGAAAGAGTCCATGGCTTTCGCATGGTTACCGCCATGCGCGCTTGGACATTATAAAAAGGCTGTTTCGTCCGGCAATCGCGTACATGGCTTTCCCCGTCGGGAGCGCTTTCAGCTTGCAGGGAATGACGATCGTGGTCAGTGCCGCGATGGGTCCCGTTGCGGTGGTCATGTTCTCAACCGTCAGAACCTTGACACGGTTTGTTTATTTCCTGGCGACGATGATCGCTTATAGCATCTGGCCAGAGCTGTCGGCCGCATTCGGCGCGGGCAACCGATTGCTGGCGCGAAATATTCATCGCTGTGCATGTCAGGCTTCCCTTGGATTGTCCTTGGCGGGAATACTGTTTCTCGAGGTGTTTGGCAGGCGGATCTACGGCTACTGGACTCATCACAACATAGCAATGGATCAGTGGCTGTTTCAACTGCTGCTGTTTCAGGTCCTCGCAAATTCTTTGTGGTACACGTCGGCTGTAGTCTCCATCGCGTGCAACCGCCATGAGCGGCAAGCCGCTGTCTATTTGGTGGCTACGGCACTTTCTTTGCCGGCAGCGTACTTATTAACTTCGCGGTTTGGCCTGACAGGTGTCGGCATCAGCGTCCTCTCGGTGGACGTGTTCATGGTCGGCTATGTGTTTAGCCAGTCGCTTTCCCTCCTCCATGAAAACCTGGGCGAATTCACTCTTTCTTTGTTTCGTGCTCCCTCATTGAGCGCAGGGAGTTCCGAGGCCGGGGGGTGAGCAAACACTTCCAAATTGAGTCCGCGTTCCCCGAGAATTCATTCGTCGAACGAATGCCGAACTTTGGTGTAACCAGAACGCTTGCATGAAGCGAATCTCCCAGTGACACAAGCAGAGCGGCAGAGTACCACGCAGGCTAGGAAACCCGCAGGCGATGGGGATCCCGTTGACGCCCTGGTCTTTCTAATCCCTTGCCTCCAGTTTGTTGAGTTGAAGATTGGCGGCGTCATAAATGGCTCCGACCTGTTGCTCCTAACCACTTTCATCGTACTTGCTTTCCGCGGAAAGCTCAGGATTTCGATGCCGGTGGAGAAGACGGTCTTGATTCTGGGTTCATTCTGGCTCGCTTCGCAATGCGTAACGGACATCGTAAGGCATACGGCGTTTGAGGACTACGTGCGAGGATGGAGCAATATAGGAATAACGCTGATCAATTTCGCCGTGATCTGGACCCTGTTGTACGGGCGACCACGGCGATTGGAGCTATACGGGTGGGGACTCGTAGTAGGCAGCTTACTTACAGTTTCCTTCAATCCCAATGATTCCATAAAGGATTATCCGTGGAAGTTTGGGTTCGCTTACCCCGTGACCATGGGAGTCTTTCTCCTCGCTTCGCACGAGAAGTGGCGCAGCCGTTGGCCCATTGCCGTGATCGTCATGACAGGAGTCATCAACATCGGAATGGGGAGTCGCAACACAGGCGGAGTCTGCCTCGCCGCCGCCCTCTATCTTCTCGCCGCTGACTTCTTACGCAAAAAGGCCCAGGTGGATCACAGGTTGAGAGCCGGAACGGTGGTGGCTTTTGCCGCTTTAATCATCGTGGGATTGGTGGGCACCATGCGGGCCTATCAATATGCAGCTGGCACAGGAATTCTAGGCGAGGATGCGAAGCAAAAGTACGAGCTTCAATCGAGTGGGAAATACGGAGTACTTCTTGGCGGTCGGACGGAGCTTCTGGCATCGATCCCCGCCGTTTACGATTCGCCCTTATTAGGGCATGGTTCGTGGGCAAAAAACCGGATCTATTACATTGGGGAACTGAGGGCACTGTCCTTGCTGGGATATAAAGGCGCGACGGATATATCGAGGGATGAATTAATAGACGGCCTCATTCCGGCCCACTCGTACCTCCTGCAAGCTTGGGTTTACGCGGGCGTGGTCGGCGCACTTTTCTGGGTATGGGTCTACGTGTTTATCGCTCGGGCTCTGTTGCATGTTTATCCCCCAACCGTTGTGCTCCTGCCCGTTGCGGCTTTCATGGCATTTTCGTTGTTCTGGGATATTCTGTTTTCCCCCTATGGGTCGACAGGGCGTATTCTTGTGCCGTATTACATCGTAACGTTGGCCAGTTGCGTGGGCATGGTATCCCAAAATGTCAAACGGCCCGCGACTTCGGCGCTGAAGAAACGGACCGCTAGGTCGAAAAGGCGGCCGCCTCTCACATTCACACCGAGACCTCAGCGATGAATCGAGTAATTATTAGTGGCCGACTATGTGACCATTCACATCATTCGTCTTTGCTGGAGAATTCTTCGCGGTCTCCGCAACGAGCAGAACGGCCTCCCCGGACGCGGATCAAGCCGAGGTTGCGTGGCGCGGCTGGCTTGCTCAACCAAAGCGTTGCATAAGGTCGAAAGCGAGGAACGAGCACCGAGATGATAAAAATGTTGGACGGAAAGACCCATTCGGCCCCGCATCAGGCGGAAACCGCTGAGCGAATTGCGCCAGACGGTTCTTTGCGCGGTCGGAACTCGGCCATTGTGCTTTCATTTACTTTCATTGCTGCCTTGATCGCAATCCTCCAGAACCTGCTCGGACCGGGTTTAGCCCTGATTTTCAAACAGCCCGATGCCAGTTGGTACATGAACATTGCCAACGGGGAGACCTCGAAAACGATTCAGCCGTTTGTTTGGAGGCAATTGGCACCGCTCATTAGCCGGGCGATCGCGTTCCTATTTCACATCAACCTAACAACGGCCTTCTTTTGGCTGGGAATCGTATACCTCGTTGCTCTGCTCACGATTGTTGCCATACTGCTCGTTCCCCGCGCTCCCCGCGTTTTTCTTCTTGTCTCGATCGCAGGCCTTGCGCTTTGGGCAACGCTGTTTCTTAGCCTCATGCTTCCCGATTTGCTGAACGCCACTCTGCTTGCCTGCCTTCTACTTCTTCTCGACCGGCGGCACTATCTGGCTGCATCGCTGATGCTGTTTCCAATGTTCATCTCGCGCGAATCCACCGTCTTGGTTTTGGTTTGCCTTCTCGCAGCTGGTTGGAAGGTCTTCAAGCGAAGAGATATGGGCGTCGCGGTGATTGCTTCACTGGCAGGTCGCTTGACAGTCGGCGCGCTGACCGCCAATTCATTGTCGAATCGCGAGCAAGTGAGCCCGCTCATCTATTTGATTGGCAAGATTCCGTGGAATTTCGCGCTGAACATTGGGTTTCCTCTGTGGAGCAGCAAGCAGTCTGAGTTTTGCGCGGTTCCGCACGGCGTTATTTCTGTGCATCTCGGCGGAATAACTTCCATCGGATTTTGCCCCTTTCAGCCCTACCTTCCTCTGACCACATTGAGGTATGCGCTCGGCATTTTTGGACTGCTCCCGCTACTTTTCATCTTTCTCTGGCGGAAAGGACTCCCGGCAATAAAAACGGAATCGCCCTTGATGCGGTTCTGCCTTTTCTACGGAGTGGCATCCTTCCTGCTGGCCCCATTCATCGGACATTCGCTGGAGAGGCTTTTCGGATACGCGTGGCCTCTCTTCGTCATCTACGTGCCTTCCGTCGCCATGCGAAAGCTCACCCTCGGGGGCATTTCGGCCATCGCATTTCTGGTTCTCCATTTTGCCTTGACATGGTCGAACGAGATGATTATCCCCTATTACTACCTCAACTTGGAGCTCACGCTTTTCTGTCTTTACGCGGCCGCATATCTCTGCGGCTGGATAATCGTTTCGAAGTCTCAAACCCAGGTCACCTAAAGCGATTACCCACTCCAAGATGCTTGCTGCGCACTTGCCCCGGCAGGGCTTTTTAGATATGTGCAAATAAACAAGGGCGAATACCGAGACAGAGTAAGACAGAAAAATATGACTGATCACGGGATGCCGGTTATAAGTGCAGTTACCCCTTGTTTGAATGACGGTACCTATTTGCAGGAAATGATTGAAAGCTTTCTTGCACAGGACTATCCCCACAAAGAGTTGATTGTGCAGGACGGCGGCTCGACAGATGGCACACATGACATCCTGAAGCGCTATCCGGTTCGTTGGAACGTTGCGTCAGACACCGGGCCTCATGACGCGATTAACAAGGCGATCCTTGCCAGCCGCGGCGACATTATCGTGATCATGCCTGCAAACGATCTAATCGCTCCGGGGGCGTTTTCTCGGGCTGCGGATGTATTTCGCGCCAATCCCGATGTGGCAATGGCCTATGGTGATTGCCGGATCGTCGGCGAACATGGAGCGCTCATTCGCATCGATCGCCCCGGGATCCTCGATATTGATCGCCTTTTGTGGATGAATTTTCTTCTTTTGCAGTCCGCGTATATTCGCCGGGAAGCTTTTGAGCGGGTGGGTCTATTTGACGGCTTGATTAAAGGGCCCGGGGATACTGAATGGCTTATGCGGATGGTGGCGGGATATCCCTCCGAATCGTTCCGTTACGTTCCTGAGGTGTGGAGCTCGTATCGTTTTGGCCAAAGCATGAATGGCGTGTGTTTCCGCGATTGCGAACAGAATGCCAGAGTGCTTCTGACGGCCCATCAGCGGTTTTTGTCGGCTGCGGAGAACCGCCAGCGCTTGCGTCACGGCGAAGCCCGCGCACGCGCCGGAATGTACCTCCAGTGCGCCTGCTGGCTTTCGCAAGCTGGCAAGCGACGCGAGGCTTGGGGACACTTTGCTCAAGCTTTCCGTCAGTGGCCAGGACTGATATTCAGTCCTTTAGGGTTGAATTATGTTTCGAGATTTCTGCTCGGCCGGAATCTCTCACGCGTGGCCAGCAAATGCACGTCCGCGATTCGCGGTCTCCTGAAAAGTCGATAGGCAATCTTGCTGAGCTTCGATTCATCAGCGCTGTGGAGGGTCGTCGATTCAAAGGGCCATAATTGAACGACCGTGCGACAATTGGTTTCCCCTATTTGTTTTCTAGGTAAGAGCAGGTTTTTGGCTTTAGTGCCGATCTGCGATGCTTCCGGCGAGGTTGAATGAAATCGCGTCTTGTGGTTTCCATTGCCGCGTTATTGTTACCTTGGCCCCTGCGTCGGCTCCTGCTCGTCTATTTGCTGAAGTACGAAATCCATAAGACCGCACGGATTGGTTTTTCATTGATCTGCCCCGCGCGCCTGAAAATGGGCCCAAAGTCAATCATCGGCCACTTGACCCTGTGTAAGCAGGGGGTCGAGTTGCTGGAACTTGGAAACGGCGCGCAGATTGGAAACTGGAATTGGATTACTGGCATGCCATTGACGGGTGCTGTTCATTTTCAAGATAGTAAGAACCGCCGTCCGGAGCTAGTCGTGCACGATCAGGCAGCACTTACTAATCGGCACTACATTGACTGTACGGCAACTGTTTCCATTGGCCGATTCAGCACATTCGCAGGCTGTCGTTCACTGATTCTGACTCACAGCATCGACCTTATGGAATGTAAACAGGGCGCAGCCGGGGTATCAATTGGAGAGTACTGTTTTGTCGGAGCGGCGGTTGTCTTCCTTCCTGGGTCGGCTTTACCGGACTACTCTGTCCTGGGAGCTAATTCGTTGCTGAACAGGCAATACAGTGAGCCGTACTTTCTCTATGCCGGTAGTCCCGCGCGGCCCGTGAAACAACTGAGTCGCGATATAAAGTATTTCACGCGAACACAAGGATATGTAGATTGATCCAGCGTGGATTGCTCAAGAAGCGATGACGTCAGTCTTTAGTTGGGAGAAGATTTTGTGGATGAATTGAAATCAAATGCCGAGTGGAGGCGCTGGGGAAAGGACGACCCGCTTTTTGGTGTGGCTGCGTGGGCCGGCAAGGAGAAAGACGGATCTTCCCCGTGGACGGAAGACGAATTCTACGCAATCGGAGAATCTGACTGGCGGGACTTCCTGGGCCATTGGCAACACTATGGAGTCAACAAGAAAAGCTGTCTCGAAATCGGATGTGGAGCAGGGCGCATAACCAAAGCGCTTGCTTCGTACTTCGGCCGCGTTTATGCTGTGGACGTTTCTGCAGAAATAATCGACCGCGCGCGGAAGGCGATCCCTGGCGCGAATGTTGAATTCTCGCTCGTCGACGGATTACATCTTCCGCAAGCCGATGAGTCAGTCACCGCCCTCTTCACCACAATTGTTCTTCAGCATCTGGATAACAAGGAGATCGGTTTTTCCTATATTCGCGAGTTTTATCGCGTGCTCGATAATGGGGGAACCATGATGGTGGGTCTGCCGCTCTACCAGTTTCCCGTCGAATCGGGTCTCGTTGGAAATGTGATGTCGTCTGCGTATGCTTTGCGGCGCAGCTTCGGCAATATCAAGGCAAACTTCAAAAGAACCATGGGTATGAAAACGATGCGGGGAACACAATACCCGGTCAGATCTCTTCGCCAGTTTTTGGCGAGCCTCGGCTTCAAGAAAATCGAGGTTCGTATTTTCCCCGTGACGAGCAATGGCGCATATGACACGTTTGTTTTTGCCACGAAATAATTCAGTTGGACCTCTTAGACGTCGCAACCACTGCGAAGTTCACTCCCGTTCCAGCGTTTAGTACTGAATCCGTGCGCCCAGCGGCCGTGACTGAAGCGGTTTCGCAGAAAAAGCGGAAGCACGGCAGGGAACTTGAGGGGTCGGCATGATGAAGCGCGCGGAGAAGATCCGGTTGGACTTGGACACATTGCCGCTCTTTGCCGGCCAGAAGAAGATTAGAAGATTCGAGGAAGATTCATGAATGGAAGATTGAGGGAAGGACTTCGGGGCTTATTTCCACGCTCACTGGTGCGTCATAGGATTCTGGGCGGCCCTTTGCGCGGTAGCAAGATCGTGACTTCGTGGCACGATTATCCGGCGGCGATTCTCGGTCGGACGGAACAGTCATTGCTGGAGTGGTTTCGAAAGAATGTTCGCAAGGGTGAAACGTGGTTAGATATCGGCGCGCATTACGGATACACTACGATTGCACTTTGTAATCTGGTTGGCACAACAGGGCATGTCTATGCATTTGAGCCGATGCTCAACACCGCGGGGTGCGTTTCGCGTACGAGATTCTTAAACAATCTTTCACAAAGCACTGTTGTGCCTATCGCGTTGGGAAACCGGTCGGATTTGGGAATTGAGACAATGCTGTCGATAAGAGGAATGATCGATAGCACCCTGCAAGAAAAGGAAGGCTTCAGAGAGTCATTTCTTATTTCCCGGCTGGATTGGTTGTGGCCAAAGATTTCGGGACCGGATTCGCGCATCGATGGCGTCAAAATCGATGTGCAAGGCATGGAGATAGAAGTACTCGAAGGAATGGTTGAAGTCGCCAGAAGATACCGCCCCAAGTTACTCGTTGAGCTTCACGCCGGAGTGTCGCGTGAGAAGCTACTGGATGTCATACGGTCAATGGGATACATACCGCGCGGAGTCTCCATCGAGCCGCTTCCAGGGGAGACGGATCCGGTATATGCGGATTCGACTTATCTATTCCAAGCGGAAACCTCAGCACAGACGAATTCGCAGTAGCCAAGTCCCTCCATTCCACGAAGACGAAATGAACCGTCCGGATCTATCTACGCCGCGTTATCAAATGATTCTGGGTGTACGTTTCTTTGTTGGGTCTGCTCAGGATGCCATCGATCTGGTGTCGCAACAGGGCGGCCTGGTAGTGGTGCCGGCCGCCCCGGCGCTCAAAAACCTTGCGCACGACCCCGAGTACCGCGAGGCACTGGTCGGTGCGGACTTCGCGATTGCCGACAGCGCCTTAATGGTGCTTCTCTGGAACCTGATGCAGCGCACCCGCATTCCAAAGCTCTCCGGACTCAAATATCTGCGAGCTCTGATCGAGCAGGCCGACATTCGTCAGTCGGAGAACAGTTTCTGGGTGATGCCTTCTCCGGCAGCGGCTGAGCGCAACGTTGCGTGGCTGCGCGGGATTGGCGTTCCTGTGGCCGAAGACAATATTTACATAGCGCCGATCTACGACGGAGTGATCCGTGACGAAGAACTCCTTGAGCTGCTTGAAGACCGCCGGCCCAGGCACTTGGTTCTAGGCATCGGTGGCGGAACTCAGGAGCGGCTGGGCTTCTATCTCAAACAGAAACTGAGTTATCGGCCGGCAATTCATTGTGTCGGCGCAGCCATTGCTTTTCTCTCTGGAGACCAGGTCCGAATTCCCGTTTGGATCGATGAAGTGGGCCTTGGCTGGCTGATGCGCAGTATCTCCAATCCGCGCCGCTTTGTCCCTCGCTATTGGGATGCCCGGCACCTGGTGCCCTTGATGCTTCGCTATCGTGACCGCTTGCCGGTTGACCGCTCTTCAGTGGCTTTGACTCTCGGGCCTCCTCCGGCTCAAATGTAGGTTTGATGAACACCCTTCATGTTATCGATAGTCTGTCGCCAGCGGCTGGCGGTCCGCCGGAGTCCGTGCGGCAGCTTGCGAAAGCCTACCGCGAAATCGGCGCAGGGATCGAAGTGGTTTGTCTCGACAATCCCGGTGAGCCCTTCCACGCGGGAATTTCGTGCCCGTTGCATGCACTAGGTCAGTCCTATCTGGGACGGTACGCATTTTCTCCTCGGTTGTGGCGCTGGCTCCGCCAGAATGCAGGTCGTTTCGATGCTATCGTCATGCACGGGATATGGACGTTTCCAGGAGTTGCGCTTCGACTGGCGGCACGGCGCGCCGGCACGCCCTATGGAATCTTCGTTCATGGCCAGCTCGACCCCTGGTTTTACCGGAATTATCCACTCAAGCACCTCAAGAAGACGCTCTATTGGCCCATGCAATATCCGGTTCTGCGCGATGCGCTGGCGGTCTTTTTCACGGCCGAATCTGAGCGCGAGCTGGCAAAGATTAGTTTTCGTCCGAACGCATGGAACAGTGCTGTTGTGGGATTAGGAATCACAGACCCGGAAGAGTGCACGAACGATCCAGCAGGGCAGATCGGGACCTTCTACCGGAAATTTCCTGCCCTTCGCGGTCGCCGTTATCTTCTGTTCCTCGCCAGGATTCACGCGAAGAAAGGTTGCGATCTGCTCCTTGAGGCATTCGGGAAAATCGCAGCCTCCGTTCCGGACGTGGATCTTGTGATCGCCGGCCCTGATCAGGAGGGAATGCAGGCGAAGCTTCAGCGCATGGCCGAGCAGCGAGGCATTGGCGGCAGGGTTCACTGGCCCGGCTTTATTGATGATGATGTCAAGTGGGGTGCCCTTCGGGCCTGCGAAGCATTTGTCCTTTCGTCTCACTCTGAGAACTTCGGCATCGCGGTCGTCGAATCTCTCGCCGTAAAACGTCCGGTGCTCATTAGTAATCGAGTAAACATATGGCCAGAGATCGAGAGCGACGGTGCTGGGCTTGTCGAGGACGATACGCTCGAAGGCACTGTGCGTCTGTTGCGCCGCTGGTTTCAGCTAACTCAGGCCGAGCGGGACGCCATGGCCCTCCGGGCGCGCCGCAGTTTCGTGGGACGGTACACAATGAGCCAAACGGCTCTGGCCATTGGTCGGGTGTTTTCCCCCGTGGTCTCCTCAGCCAGCCAGGGCGACGGCGCAGGTCCGGTTTCGAAGGATGTATCGACACTGTCGGATCATGAACTTCGAGCTTAGGTTGTCGAACTAGCTTTGTGTATCATTACCATCATTAAGCTCATCAAGGATTGTGCATGAAGAAGATTTATATTGCTGGTTGCGGCGGCATGCTCGGCGAAGCCTTTCACAAGCAATTCGCAGATGAATATGAGTTGAAATGTACCGATAAAGACGTCAATGAATCCTGGCTTTCTTTCCTCGACTTTCGCGATTTTAATGCGTATCAGACAGATGTAATCGCATTCAAGCCGGACTATCTCTTTCACCTCGGCGCCCATACGAGCCTTGAGTATTGCGAAAACAACCCCGACGACACCTACATTACAAATACACTCGCCGTCGAAAATGCGGTATTCATCGCAAACCGGCTGAATATCCCGCTGCTTTTTATCAGCACTGCTGGGATTTTCGACGGCAAGAAGGCCATGTATGACGACTGGGATACTCCCAGTCCGCTGGGCCTGTATGCCCGCTCAAAGTTTATGGGAGAGCGGTTTGTCATTGAGAACGCGACTCGCTATCTCGTTTGCCGTGCAGGCTGGATGATGGGCGCAGGGCCTGCAAAGGACAAGAAGTTTATTCAGAAACTCATGCGACAACTCAAAGAGGGCCGCAAAGAACTTGCCGTTGTTGACGATAAGGATGGTACGCCGACCTACACCAAAGATTTTGCCCGGAATGTGAAGCTGCTAATCGAGCATGAGTTCTGGGGTCTCTATAACATGGTTTGTGATGGGCAAACGAGCCGGTTCGAAGTGGCTCGGGAGCTCCTGGAGCTTCTTGGACTCTCCGATAAGGTGCGGCTGCAGCCAGTTGCCAGCTCTTACTTCAGTAAGGAATATTTTGCTCCTCGTCCCGCTTGCGAGCGGCTGGTGAACAGCAAACTTAATCTCCGTGGCCTGAATTTAATGCGCGACTGGCGGTGCGCTCTGAAGGAGTATCTCGCGGATTACTATCAAGGCTATCTGGGATGAAGAAGAAAGTTGCCATCGTGCGCGCAGCCGGATTCCGGGCGGCGCATAGGGGCTTTGAGATACTCGCCCACGAAATCAGAGTAGAACCTGCGACAATCAGCATTTTCACCCGATAGGTTCGGGCCGTATTACCTGGCTTGAGTCGGGCGTGAACGTTCGCTCACTTTTTAGTTTCAATGCGGAGGGTAAGAGTTGAAAGCTAAGGTACTGATCACCGGCGGGGCAGGCTTCATCGGCACACATGTAGCCCGCAGACTTTTGCAATCGAGTCATCAAGTAACGATTCTGGATATTTTCTCTCCCCAAATTCATGGTGACGTTATCGATCTTCCTGCGGATCTGCGGGGTCAGGTAAGACTGATTCGAGGCGACGTGCGCGATCCGGAGATCTGGGAAAAAGCACTCGTCGATTGTGAAGTAGTGCTAAACCTCGCCGCGGAAACCGGCACCGGACAATCAATGTACGAGGTGAGCCGGTACGAGCAGGTAAACCTGGCAGGTACTGCCAACCTGTATCAGGTGCTGGCCTCAAATCCGAAGCGTAGCGTGGAGAAGATCGTTGTCGCTTCGTCTCGCTCCATCTACGGCGAGGGTGCTTATCGGTGTCCGAAAGATGGAGTGGTCTATCCCGTGTCGAGATCCACTGTCGACAAGTTGGCCGGCCAGTTTGACCCGCTTTGTCCGGTGTGTGGCGGAGCTTGCGATTCCATTCCTACTCCAGAGCAGGCCCCCTTTCAACCCTCTTCCTTTTACGGATTGACCAAGCAGGTCCAGGAGCAAATGACACTCATCTTCGGAGACACGCTGGGAATTCCCTCGTTCGCGCTCCGCTACCAGAACGTGTTTGGACCGGGCCAGTCGTTGAAGAATCCGTACACGGGAATTCTGGCAGTCTTCTCGAATCTGGCGCGGGTTGGGAGCGAGATCAATGTTTTCGAGGATGGACTCGAAAGCCGCGATTTCGTTTACATTGACGACGTCGTTCAAGCTACCACAGCTTGTGTCGAGAGCCCGATGGGCGGCGCTCATGTCCTCAATGTGGGCTCGAGCGACCGTACGACTGTTCTGGAAGTGGCCACTACAGTGAACCGTTTCTTTGGCGAAAAATCCAAGGTCAGAGTCAACGGTGCATTTCGCCAGGGCGATATCCGGCACGGAATGGCCGATCTGAAGCGTGCTGAAGCGTTGATTGGTTTCAAGCCCAAATGGAAGTTCGGCGATGGAATCCTCGAATTCCTTCAATGGGCGGTCACGTTCGAGTCCGATAAATCCGGGTACGAACAATCTCTCCAGGAGATGAGGGTTCGCCAATTGTTGCACGGGGGCTAAATGGATTGGTCCCTGAATGCCTGCTGCAATCCGGGAGCGGATCGAGTCGTTCGCCTTGCTGCAGCGATCTCTTAACTTCATAGCATTGTCTCCGCGGCTCAAATTCACAACGCAAAGCCATGGCGCGGTCATTCGTGAGCCGCTCAAGGTTCATTTCGGAAGGCCTGTTTAAGTTTTTATGCGACCAACGGTCATTGTGCTCTCCTTCAACTCTGAAGAAACCCTGGGCGAAACGCTCAAGTGTATTCGTTTGGTCTCCGACGAGATCTTCGTCGTGGATTCCTACAGCAAGGACGGAACCGTGAATGTGGCGCAGACTTTTGGGGCCACCGTCGTTCAGCACCCGTTCGAGAACTATGGAATCCAGCGCAACTGGGCGATCGACAACTTGCCCATCACTCGGCCCTGGCAACTACATCTGGATCAAGACGAGCTGATGGACAGCAAACTGGTGGCGGCCATTCTGGCACTCCCCGATGAACCGGAGCATTCCGGCTATTTTTTGCCGCGATATGTGCGCTTTCTGGGCCGGGTGTTGCGCCACGGAGGCATGAGTCCGACCTGGCACATGCGCCTGTTTCGCACCGGGGTGGGCCGTAGCGAAGACCGCAAATACGACTCGTACTTCATTCTCAAAAGCGGAAGCTACGGCAAGCTGGCGGGCACAATGGTTGACGACAACCAAATGCCGCTGACCGAGTGGACGGCGCGGCACAATCGTTGGTCCGACCTCGAAGTGGCCGAGATGAAAGTGACGGAGACTTCAGATCGCGTTCAGCCCGATGCACGCGGCAACCCAAACCAGCGCAAGCGATTCCTCCGCCAGGAATACAACCGGCTCCCACTGTTTGTCCGGCCCTTCGGCCTGTTCTTCTATCGCTACTTCTTGCGCCTGGGCTTTCTTGACGGCAAGGAAGGACTCATTTTCTGGGTCCTGCAAACCTTCTGGTTCCGCTTCCTGATCGACGCCAAGATTTGGGAAAAACGACATGCGGCACAACTGGCTGGGGAGACCGCGGTCAAGTCCGCTTCCTGAGCGGAGCGTTGCCGCTTATTTCAGTGTCGTGAATTGCGAGCGGGAAGAAGGCTGTTTTGTATCAGGGCCAGCAAAACCGTTATCTCTAATGTTCTATCTACCCGGCGGAAGAGCCAAAGTGTTGAAGCATGCTCGATCGATGCTGACTCGCGGTTTGGAATCCCAGTTGTAGAGTTTGTAGTTGTTTTGCAACAGAATCTCCGTAGCCTCGGCGCGCGAATCCTCAAAGACTTCTATGAGAACCACTGGCCGGGCTTCAGCGAGCACGCGTCGCGCACCTCGCAACACCCTGCACTCGGCACCTTCAACGTCGATCTTCATCACGCTGGGCGCAGGGCCCTGCTCCAGCATCCAATCGAGTGTTATGGTGAGCACGCTGACGGTTTCCCGCACGCCACCGGTCTGCGTCGAACCCGCTCCCCCCGTCTCGGCGAGAAAGTTAGACGCTCGGCCACGGTTCGCGACATTGAATGAGGCGATCGTAGGCGAATCAAAAACTGCGGCGGGAATCACTTGGACTCGCGCCGACGTTGGAGGCTGCATGGCTGCGGACTTGCGCAAGAGAGCGGCAAGCCAGATGTCCGCTTCGATGGCCACCACCTTACCGCTAGCCCCGGCCCGCTGTGCTGCTGCAATCGAGAACAAGCCAACATTGGCGCCTACGTCCCACACTACGCTGCCGGTTTGTACAAATTCGAGCGCAAAATCAAAGAGGTCCGATTTCGTGCGCGTTTTCCAGAAAGTCAGAGCCGCATCCGGAGATGCCAGGATGGGAACCGATCCCAAATCCGCCGGTAGGTGCCGTTTCAGTGTTCGGCCCCGGCTCAGTCGCTCCATCAACGTGCGTAGAGGGTTCATGGGACTCTTCAATAATTGGAATTAAGGACCCGATCCCGAAAAGTGTACCACTCGACAGCCCGGAAACAAGCTGCGGTTCTCGGTCAACCGAACCCGCTAAGTTTCGTCGTAGAGCACGAAGATCGTTAGAAACGGGCCGTCAATGCGATGCTGAATTTTCGGATTGCTTCCACTCGCGCCGCAGAGCACAAGCGTCGGAAACTGCTCCTCTTGGACGAGTACTGATAGACAGTCGCTGGGCACATCTTTCCATCGAGCGTGCTCGGCGAGCTTTACGCGATCCACTTATCTCTGTATCGTTTTCACTTAGCATCCACTCACAAGGAGAAAAACTGCATGGCGATCAGGAAAGCATTGGTTTGTGGCGCGGGGGGCTTTATCGGCAGCCACATGGTAAAGCGCTTACGATCCGAAGGCTACTGGGTGCGCGGCGCGGACTTGAAGCACACAGAATACTGCCCGTCCGAAGCGAACGATTTCGTGATCGCCGATCTGCGTCTTCGCCAGAGCTGGGAAGCACTTCTCGATGAGGGGATGGATGAGGTCTATCAGTTTGCGGCGGACATGGGCGGCGCTGGTTATATCTTTACTGGAGAAAATGACGCGCATGTCATGCATAACTCGGCGATGATCAACCTTCATGCGGCAGATTTCGCCGCCCATCGCGGGGTGAAGAGAATCTTCTACTCCTCTTCCGCCTGCATGTACCCGGCCTATAACCAGGAAGATCCCGACAACCCCAAATGCGCCGAGGAGACCGCCTATCCCGCCGCCCCTGACAGCGAATATGGATGGGAGAAACTTTTCAGCGAGCGTCTGTATCTGGCCTTCGCGCGTAACCACGGGCTCAACGTCCGGATCGCGCGCTTTCACAACATCTTCGGTCCTGAAGGCACATGGCAGGGCGGCAAGGAAAAGGCTCCGGCCGCGTTGATGCGGAAAGTTGCCGAGCAGCCGGATGGGGGAGAAATTGAAATGTGGGGCGACGGCCTCCAAACACGGTCGTTTCTCTATATCGACGAATGCATCGAAGCGGTGCGGCGGCTGATGTCGACTGCATCTTTCCAGGGGCCGGTCAACATCGGATCCGAGGAAATGGTCACCATCAATCAGATGGCCGAGATGATAATGAGCATTGCCGGGAAAAAACTCTCCATCAAACACATTCCCGGACCGACGGGCGTGCGGGGCAGGAATTCCGATAACAAATTGTTGCGCAAGGAACTGAACTGGGAGCCAAGTCAAAGTCTGTTCGATGGCTTGTCAAAGACTTATCCCTGGATCTTCGGTCAGCTGCAAGCCGCGTCCACAGAGACCGCGAAGATGACCACCGGCACACGATAGAGATCGCATTCCGATTGCGGATTTCTGCAGCCGAACCGTTTTAGTGAAGGTCGCGCTCATTGGCTCAAGCCAGGCGGGCCCTCCAACTCCCAAAGATAGACATGATTGAATTACCCAGCAAGCGAATTCTGGTTACGGGCGGAGCGGGATTTCTCGGGCGCCATCTCCTCGCCAGGCTCCAGAGCGCCGGCTGTCATCACGTCGTTGCGCCGTCGCATGGCGAATACAACCTGACGAGCATAGACGCGCTAGAACGCATGTTCGATCTGCATCGGCCGGAGATTGTGATTCACTTAGCGGCTGTGGGAGGCGGGATCGGCGCAAATCGGGCCAACCCAGGCCGATTCTTCTATGAAAATGCCATCATGGGCATTCAACTTATCGAAATGGCCCGGCGCCGCGAGATAGAAAAAACCGTTGTCCTCGGGACAATTTGTGCTTATCCGAAGTTTACGCCGGTGCCGTTTCGCGAAGAAGACCTGTGGATTGGCTACCCAGAGGAAACCAACGCTCCTTACGGGTTGGCCAAAAAGGTTTTGATGGTGCAATGCCAGGCCTATCGCCAGCAATATGGAACGAACGCAATTTACCTTCTGCCTGTCAATCTCTACGGGCCGGGTGACAAATTTGATCTGCAATCGTCCCACGTGATCCCGGCTTTGATTCGCAAGTGTCTCGAGGCGGTAGCGGCCGGACGCGACGAGATTGTGTTGTGGGGCGATGGCTCGCCGACGCGGGAGTTCCTTTATGTGGAAGATGCGGCGGAGGGTGTATTTTTGGCTACCGAAAGGTATGAAAAATCCGAGCCGGTGAATCTCGGCAGTGGGATGGAGATTTCGGTTCGTGAACTGGCGACGACCATTGCATCGATGACAGGCTTCGAGGGACGGATTGTGTGGGATACAAATCGACCGAATGGTCAGCCACGCAGGAGTTTGGACGTTAGCCGCGCAGAGAGGGAGTTCGGGTTTCGAGCCGCAACATCGTTTGAGGCGGGCCTGCGCAATACCATCGATTGGTACCGCAGTTCCGTATTGCAGGCCCCAATGGGCGAGGCATAGTGAGGCCACAATTAGCGTTCGGGCTCTGCGGACAACCGGGCCTTTCGGCAGCGCATCAAATTGCGCTGATTTAACTTGTGTATGCCGATCTTTAACATGCAGTGGGCATCGTCCCGGCTTTGAGGGTGGCGAATGAAACAGAACTGGATGCCAGCGTGAGCCGTAAACTATCCGTAGTGGCCTCTATTAGATTTCCGGCTCTGCTCGTTTTGCTTGCGTTAATGACCGCCGGTATTTCCGCCGCGGCCAGGCCGGGGATGTCGAACGACGCGGAACGATCCGGCAGCTCTTCCGATGCCGGCGAATCCGATTGTTCCACTGTCACTCGAGGCTCTCCATTCATTCCGGTCGATAGCTGGGTATACCGGTCTGTGCTCCGGCTTTACGCCCTGGGATATGTCGACCAGGTCTATCTGGACATGCGTCCTTGGACGCGTGCGAGTTTGAGCCGGATGCTGGACGACACGGAAGAACGTCTCGAGGATGTGGATGAAGGGCAAGCCGCAAGCGAAGCCGAGGGATTGTACGACGCACTCAAGCGCGAGATAGGCGATGATAAGTGGGACTCTTGCGCGGCGCACAAGGGCACCATTCGCGTCGATTCCGTTTACAGCGTGGCGCGCGCCATCAGCGGCACGCCCCTGAATGACAGCTATCATTTGGGCTCCACCATTGTGAACGACTATGGCAGGCCCTACGCCAACGGATTGAATAACTATTCTGGCGCCAGCGGCTATGCATCCTTCGGTCGTTTCCTGCTTTATGTACGTGGCGAATTCCAGGGCGCTCCCTCCACTACCGGCTACTCGTCCTCGCTGGTCCAGGAGCTTGCAGCCGTTGACAGCACCACCGACGCTTTCAGCCCGACTTGTTGGCAGAATGGAACCCTGTGTACGCCACTACCCAACAATCAGCAGACAACAATGCCAGTTGGACCAGTCGCCGCGGCGGTGCGAGGCCGCATCTTGGAAGCCTATGTCTCCGCTCAATACTTGAATCACATCATCTCCTTCGGAAAACAGGATGACTGGCAGGGCCCTGGCCAGGGCGGCGCCATGTCCTATTCCAACAATGCCGAGAACATCTACGCCTTCCGCATCAACCGCATCGAACCCCTGGATGTGCCGTTGCTCTCCCGCCTTACAGGCCCTTTTCGTTATGAATTCCTGGTCGGGCCGTTGAAAGGACACACCTATCCCATCGATCCCTGGGTCCATTCGGAGAAAGTCAGCTTTCGGCCAACGCCGAATGTTGAGTTCGGCTTCGAGCGCACGGTCATCTGGGGAGGCAAGGATCACGAGCCGATCACCGTCAAGAGCTTTCTGCGGAGCTTCTTTAGCTTGAGTGCCCCCGGTCCGGCGGTCAAAGACAGCACCCATGACCCTGGAGCCCGCTTTGGAGCGTTCGATTTCTCATACCGCCTTCCCTTCGTCCGCAATTGGCTAACCCTTTACTGCGACTCCGAAGTGCATGACGATGTCTCCCCCATCGATGCTCCCCGTCGCGCATCTTGGCGCCCCGGTCTGTATTTATCGCACGTGCCTGGCTTGGCCAAGCTCGATGTTCGCGTTGAAGCCGCTTCGACCGATCCGCCGGTGTCGACCAGCAATGGCGGACATTTCATGTACTACGAGGCAGTCCAGCGCCAAGGGTATACCAACAACGGCCAGATTTTCGGCGACTGGATCGGCCGTGAAGATAAGGGCGGCCAGGGTTGGATTACCTACCACCTAAGCGGTGATGAATGGATTCAGGTGGGCGTCCGCAATCAAAAAGCTGCCAAGGATTTTATTCCGGGTGGAACCACTCTGAATGAGATCAATTTCCAGGCAGTGAAGCGGATTGGCAGGGATTTTGAGATAAACGGCAACTTCGCCTACGAGCACTGGAAGGCTCCGATCTACCTTCCCGGCCAGCAGACAGTGACCGCTGCAACCATACAACTCACTTGGTTTCCCGGTCGAAAAATCGACTTCTAGTTCGTTGAGCTGTGACTCCGGCGACCGGCCTTTTATCATTGAACCGGTACACGAAGGATTAACACACGGGTAGTCGAACCGGATATTCTGTTTTTATGAGCTGAAAGAGAATCGGAAGCCCCTGGATGACGCCCAAAGGTCGGAAGGTGGCATGACCATACCGCTAATCACTGCTGTCTTGTTGGCTTCAGCCTTGCAAATCCTGAAATTCGATCGATTGCGCTCTCCCCTGAATGGGGGATTTTCGCTGAGAGGGCATTCGTCAATTCTTGAGGAGAGACTATGCGTTTGAAGCCCATCTTTAAGCTCAATTTCGCAGCCTTGTTTGTGGCTGCGGTTCTGCCTGTATATTCCCAGGTCGTCCCCTCCGCCAACCAGGGCGGCGTGCCAATCGTGGTTGGCGCCGGTTTCTCCGATTTCAGTATCGATTGGGGGCCGGGCGTAAGAATGGAGGGCGTCTCGGCATGGGCCGACTGGTATCCCCACCGTTTGCCGGCGGTCCTCAACGGCTTGGGCATCGAGGGAGAAGGACGGGATATCAATTATGGCCGCCCCGCCGATCTATCCAGGATGCGTCAGGACACTGGTCTGGGCGGAGCAATCTATACATGGAATCACCATCGCAACTTCCGCCCCTACGCCAAGTTTTTGGCTGGCATAGGGCGCTTGGAGTTTCCGCCAGCGGGAACCTATTCCCAGGACACCTTTATGGTCTTGGCACCCGGCGGAGGTGTCGAATATCGCGCTTGGCGGCACATCTGGATACGCGGCGATTACGAGTATCAGTTCTGGCAGCAGGTGCTCGGACCCCATGATCTGACTCCTGCCGGCTTTACCATTGGCGCCTCTTACGACTTCAGACCCGCGCCCTAGCTTGGATACACCGCGGTTTCAATCCGGGCCGGTCAAAGCTGGTCGCGGATTCTCGCGCTAGAGGGACCGTCTTGGCGGCCGTTTCCAAACAAGTTGGTCTGGCAAGATTGTCTTTCATCGCAGTGAGTTTTGCTCGCCTAAACCTGCCACGGGAAGGTGATTTTGCACGATGGGTTGGCGGAACTGTGTAAAGCACCCGCAATCGGCGGTTAGGTTATTTGGGGGTTTTCGACGTTAGTCCTTTCCGCCGTTGTATATGAATTTTCCTCAGAGCCCGGATAAAACCGATTCGCATGCATGTCAGAACGACCCTGCAACCAAGCTCGAAGCGAATTGGTGGCGCCAAAGCGGATTCATGTCGGCCACGCCAACCGATTTCTGGGGGAGCCGAAGTCATTCTGAATTTTCCCCTCGGATCGTCTGTTAGAATTCCTTGACGGCTGAAGTGCTAGTCGACTGCCTTACTTTGTCTTCCTCAGTTATGATCCGCGCCAGTTTGGAATGTCTGATAGGTACACCGCTAATCTGAGCGAAAGGCTACTGGTTTAGGTTCTTGGTGCATTCTTCAATGCAGGTCGCTTTACCTCCCATGTGCTTGACGCCAGATCTGACAGTCGCGATCGTCATTTGTACCCGGAATCGTCCAACTCTTCTCCGGAAATGTCTTGCGGGCATTTCTAAACTGGAACGCGCACCAGATGAGTTGATCGTGGTCGATAACTCCTCGGGCGACGAGGAGACAAAAGCCGTTGCCCTGAAATTTGGTGCGGTTTATACAATCGAGCCAATCCAGGGCTTGAGCCGCGCGCGGAATCGCGGGCTGGCCGAGAGCCACTCTGACGTTATCGCCTACCTGGATGACGACGCTGTTCCTGATGAGCGCTGGCTGAATCTTCTGCTTGAGCCATTCTCGGATCCGCGGGTAGCCGTCGTGACCGGCGGCACCAGTTGGCCAAATTCTTCCGGTCGGGAAGACAGCCAAGAGCCAACCCGGTTCCTCAGCAACAAGGATCATCTGTGGTTTGAAACCGCGGCCTTTGGCGGATTGGGGATCGGCACGAACATGGCGCTGCGTAAAGCAGCATGCGTGGGATGGAAGGTGTTTGATGAACGGCTCGGAAGGGGTGCCCCGTTTCGGGGTTTGGAAGAACACCACGCTTTCGTGCATTTTCTTTACCTAAGCTACTGCGCCGCTCACGTTCCTGGCGCCATCGTTTTTCATTTCTGTCAAAAGCCAGACAATATCAAGGAGGAGGCCCGCAATCAAATTGCCTATTCCATGTTGTTGTTCTCTGAATATCCCGGCCGCCGCCTTGATCTTCTCCGATTTGTCTTTCGTCGCGCGCTTCGAAAGCCGCTAGCTTGGTCGAGAGATGCACCAGACCCAGGTGGAATAATCTCCTGCGGATGGCCGGTGCTCCTGGCAGAGTCCTTTAGCGCCGCCTGGCTCTTCTTCCGCACCAGAAAAGACCAGTAACAAATAGCGCTCGCCCTAAGCCCGTGTCCCAAGCTGGCTTCGATTTCTCAAGCCCTCATGGACGGAGAGCGCCGCTCCAGCCTGTCTCAAGTGGACGCGTGATTGGCCCCTTTTCAGGACAACTAGAAATGGATTCTTCACTCGATCATGCGTGCCGAGATGCTGTTCTTGGGCCACGCAGAGCATTCGTCTTGTGGTTTCTATTCTTCCTCATTTGCTTTGGACTCGGTTATCCGACCCTCAACCGATATGATGCAAGGGAATTAGGGCCCGACTGGACAAGTTATTACAGCATGGTTCTGCATCAAGATGGGCCGAACGACATCCCATTCGGCTATAGGGTACTTGTGCCCGAAGTCGCAAGGCCCTTCTATCTTCTTGCCAAGGGAAGAGTCGGCTCATGGGATCCAGTGTTCTTCGGGCTGTTGATGTCGAATTGTCTGTTTTGCTCTACCGCGGCATTCTTGTTTCTGCTGGTTTCGCTCCGCGTGGTCGGCGATTTACCCATCGCGCTTTTCGGGTGCACGCTCTACCTGCTCAACTGGATTGTTCCCAATCTATTCCTTTCGGGCCTTGTGGATTCATCGGAAGCATGTCTCATGATGGCCATCACCTGGGCGCTGTTTTCGAAGAGGTGGTGGTTGCTTCCTCTCATTGGAATCCCCGGCGGGTTGGCCAAGCAAAGTTTCCTGCTGTTTGCCGCGCTTTTCGCCGCAACATGGTGGTTGGCGTCAAAAAAGCACGATAGAACGAAGTTGGAGTTGTTCTGGGTAGTGTCTCTTGTGTGCACCAGCGCCCTTTCTGTGGTTCTGGCGCACAAGATCGTTGCAGGGTCGGCCATTTCACCGCTGGCTATGGCGGCGTGGTGGGGATGCGAGGGCAGTTGTACTCTTGCCGTTCTGAGGGAGTTTACTGACCAGGAATTCTGGTATGCCTTTGGCTGGCTCCTGCCGCTTGGGGTCATTCGCCTGAACCGGTTGCCGACGCCTTGGGTGGCGGCTTCGCTCGCAACGGGATTCCTTACCCTGTGTCTGGGTGGTTATGCGGGCAGCCTCGGGAATGTTTGCCGGCCACTCTTCAGTGTCGTTGGACCAATTCTCACCTTGTCTGCGGCCATCCTGCTTGCGGGCGGTCGCACTGGAAATTGGCGGATCCCGGCAACCACAAAACCGTGAACCGAGCCATGTCTTTTTCCGCGGGTATATTGCCGCGGGGGGAGTCGATTGCCGCCAGGTGGAAAGGGTCGGTAAGGTCCTGATTTGAAAACAACACCGGCAAACGGTAGACAGGCAGATGAAATTGAAACGCAGTCTGATCGTCAAACAACGGTCGACTGCGTCTTTCTTTTTTGCCTAAGCGCGCTTTCCGCGCTGCCTTATCTATTCAGGCTCGGCTTTTACGCGGATGACTGGTATTACTACGCGGTATTCGCCAATAGCTTGGATCGCGGACTTGGAGCGTGTTTCCGAGCGCTGGTTGCCTCGGATCCAAATCTTCTTATGCGGCCGGTGCAACTTGTTTACTTTGTCCTGAGCTTCAAAGCATTCGGCTTGCATGCTCTGCCGTATCACTTGATTAACATCGCAGTCGTTGGTCTCGTAACTGTCCTCTTCTACCTCCCGCTGACGCAACTGCGCGCCGGACGCGGACTGGCATTTGCGATCGCAGTTGTTTTCGGATTCTTGCCGCATTATTCAACCGATCGAATTTGGATTTCCTCGCAACAGGTTACACTGTGCATGGCATTCGCATTTTTGGGGATCTGGGCATTGTTGAGATCCGTTCGAGCGGAAGAAAAAAACCGGATAGCGTGGGCATTCCTCGCACTTCTGGCTTTTGCCCTCAGCATTCTTTCTTATGAAGTGGCATTTGGGTTGATTGCCGCCTCATTGGTGTTCGTCGGTTGGAGAAGTTACAGAGATTCCGGCTTTTCGTTCAAGTTCGCACTCGGGAGGGCTGGCGGTGTTGCTGGAACGGCCGCCATTCTACTGGGTCTTATCTTGGTCAAAGTTCGAATGCAAACGAATGTTAGCTATCATCACCATTTCTTTTCGCACTTATGGGCACTAATATGGCATGCGATTGTTCAGGCAGTTCAATTCAACCTTTGGACATACTTTCTAAATATGCCAACCGTGTTGGTTGGTCTTTACCGGAATTCAGCGTTGAGCTTCACGGCAGTGGCCGCATCGGCCTGTGTTTTTGTCTTGGTCACCGCCTATCTTTGGCAGATGACGAAGGCCTCCGATCTCCCCTCGTGGCGTAGGTGCCTCTGGTTGATAGCAATTGGTTTCGGCGTTTTTGCTTTGGGCTATGGACTTTTTCTTTCTTCCATCGATACCAACTTTTCTTCTCCAGGATTGGCTAATCGCGCGGTGATCGGGTCTGCGCCGGGCGCGGCATGCGTGCTTGTCGCCATCGCAGGTCTCATCTGTTCTGTCTTATCTTCCGAAGTTGCGCGTGTACGATTGTTTGCCTTCGCGATCGGAATAACTTGCGGCGTGAATTGCATGGCTATGAGCGGAATCGCTTCCTTCTGGGCCGATGCAGCGTCTCGACAGACGGCGATACTCAGCTCGGTGGCCGCCCATGTCCGCTCTCTACCGCCGGGGAGCGTTCTCCTGCTGGATGGGTTCTGCAGGTATTCTGGCCCGGGAATCGTTTTTGAGGGGAGCGACGACACAACCGGAGCAGTGGAACTTACTTTGCGAGACTTCTCCCTAAGCAGCAATGTTGTCTCTTCCAATATGCATTTTGGGGAGGCAGCAGTGGATGCGACCATGTACGGACAGCTCTCGGGTCATTATCCGTACGGAAACAATCTCTTCGTCTACAACGTCAAGCGGGCGACTCTCACACCTTTACCTTCGCAAGGGGCGTCGACCGCCTATATGGACGCGTCGAATCCGACAGGGAATCAGGGCTGCCCGGCTGCTAAGGAAGGAGATGGAGCCCGGGTCTTCTGACTTCAATCGCTTCACACCCTCTTGGACCCAACCCGGAATCTTGGTTTCTTTTTTGCAGATAACCACTGACGAGAGGTCAGGGACGAGGTTTGTTCATGTGGAACATCCGCCTCAGCCTTGTGCGTAAGGCCAGCTTGATGCGCCAATCATGCAGTTTCCTGATTCCACCACGGCGTGCGGTCAGGGCAAACTCAAATAGCGAATCGCTGGGGCTAATGTAAGCACGTCGGAGAAGATGAGGGTCAGTCGAAAGATAATTCAACCCCTCCTCGACGCCGAATGCCAAAGCAAATTCTTTTCGCGTCAAATCATAAACTGTTTCGTTGAATTGACCGTACGGATATGCGAACGCGACCGGTGGATGGCCCAGCAGTGCCGTGAGGTCGCTTTTGCACCCGCTGAGCTCCGCTGCCACATCGGAATCAGAAAGCTCGGTCATGTGCGGGTGTGTCCGGCTGTGGGCGCCAAACTCGATTCCCTGGGGTGCCCAGTGGCGAATCTGATCCGCGGTCATTAATCTGAGCGAGCCACACCCGTCGATCTCGTCCCAGGTGTTGGTTCCAGCCAACCGTTCGGTCACCACAAACACCGCCGCACCAAACCCATACTTCTTAAGAATTGGCAGAGCATATTCCGCGGTGTCAACGTAAGCGTCGTCGAATGTCACGAGAATCGGCTTCGAAGGCAGGTTCTTGCCGTGGTGGATCCAGTTGAGCCAATCAGAAGGCGTAATACTGGTATATCCTTTGCGGGCCAACCATTGGATCTGACGTTCAAAATCCTTGGCCGATACCGTCAAATCGCGGTAAGTGCCGGGCCTCTCGGGCCCCACGTGATGATAAAGGAGTGACGAGCAGCTTCGGTTGAACTCGTCTTCGAAGGTCTTCCATGAACCGGCGACCCTCAGAGCGCCTTCAAAATGCGCAACGGTATCATTCCAATTCAGCAAGCGTAATGCCAATTTACGGAAAGCGCTGAAGCGATAGAGTAGCCGCTCCAGTCGCAGAGGCAGCGACATAATGGGAACCAGCGATATGGGTAAGCTTGTCGATGCCTTCAGCAGCCATCTTTTACCGGTACTCCTCTCCGCCCACTTAGAGAACGTACAGTAAGGCCGGTACTCCTGATGTTTCCGAGCTGCACGAAGATCGCCCGCACCCAAAGCTCTGGCTTGCGATTGCAAGAAGGCCACTGAAGACTTCACATAATACTCATAGGCAATCGCCTCCGGCCGATATCGGAACGACATTTCAAGCTTCCATAGGCGCAACCCTAAGTCGAGCTCTTCAGCGGCCAGAAACTCTTCATCGAACCCGCCACATCGCATGAGGATATCTCGCGGCATCGAGCCATTCACCAGATACGAAAGCACGTAGACCGAGGACATTCCATCGGGAAAGCGTAAATTCATGTCCGATTGAATGCGGCCATAGTAAGCATCGCCGATTCGCTCAATCGCATCGCGAATTATGGTTTGTGAGCTGTCGCGCGCGATATACATGCGTCCCTGTACCACGCATGGCTCGACGCCTGCATGCGCTGCATAGTGCTGCCGAAGAAGATCAGGCGTCGTGATAAGGTCGTCATCCAGGAAGAGTACGATTTCGCCCACGGCAGCTCGTATGCCCACATTTCGCGCGGCGCCTGCGCCTCGGTGCGACGATTCCAACACACGTAGGGAGCACGTTGGCTTCAAGCCGCGCAGCAGTTCGAATGTGCCATCGGTCGACCCATCGACCACGACAATCACTTCGTAGTCTTGCGCCGGAAAATCTTGTGCCAACACCCCAGGAAGCGTCCGCTCCAAAACATGCCGCCGGTTATACGTGGGAATGATGACGGAAACCTTGATCATCAGCGGCCTCGACCACTCAACTGGCACGGTATCGATCGACAGACGATATTGAACGCTCCATCAATGCGACGACTTATAGATTCTGGATTCATTTCTGCAAAGATAACATCTGCAAATGGTAACTTCCGCTGAGTTAGCTCGTGAGCTCCTGAAGGTGTACCTTACCGCATCGGCTTGCGGCAGTAAATGTTTGTAACAACAGGGAAGCGCGGATCATAACTATCCAGTTCCTTCGGTTTCAGCTCTTCAAGCGCCAACCCGAGATTGATGGCCACGACGGCTAGGCAGTTGCCGTCGGCCTCAACGGTAACTGTGCAGTCTGGCCAGCAGCGCTTTAGAAGCTCCCGCCAGCCGTCAGGTGTCGGGCGCCAGAAATCAAGTCCCACCTTGTCGAGGCGAAAGAGCCCGGCCGCGTTCGCGAGAATCACGCCGCCCGGTTTTACCACGCGAAGAACGTTCCGCAGGCAAAGTTCTAGTTCGCGGAAGTGCTGAAGAGTGCATGGAAGCAGGAAACAGTCGTAGGCTTCTGACGGCAAAACGTTCTCGCAGTGAGCAACGTCGCAAAGAAACGTAGGATTCGATGCCGAATCAATGTCAACGCTATGGACAGTCCGAAGATCGTGGCCGTACCTGCGCGTGTAGATGCTCTGGTCGATTTCAAGAACATCTCCGGTAATTTCATCGCGGTGCCGCTCGAAGAAACGGTCAACATAGTACCGGTCAACGGGCGTGCCGCGATCCCACCCGAAGTCATCTGAAAATGGCTTCATTCGCCTGAGATTTCCCCACCTTGGAAGCCCCCGCCCCTTCGCCATGCAGCGTAATCGCGTCGTCCAGGCTGGTCCAACGGTACGCAGTAACTTACTGCGAAACGACTCGCCTGTGGGATCGTCTTCGGCGCTTTCCGCTTTTCTCATAGCTGCATTTTATCCGCTCCAACCCTGCGGCAGCAGTCGCAGTCCGGATAAAACGTGCGATGAACCAAGATAATTCCTCGTCTCGATCGTCCCCGTAATTTAACGGGGTCGCGGGAGCTTCGCGACGATGGCAAGCAGATCGCGCAGAGCGTTGTGAATCCCAACGCCCCCGTGCGCGGCGCTGCGATACTGTCCCCTGGATGCGCCTTGAAACAGTAGCTTGGTTCGTTCATTTAGCGATTGAGACTTATAGAGCTGCGCACGCAGCGCCATGACATCTGCTCGTTTGTTCATCAACTTCACTGAAGAAGAAAGGCGCAGAGAAGCGCCCGCCGCTTCGGTCGCGTTGGCTTTCAGATCTTCAATCACGCGCGTAAGGAATGCCCCATGCCTGCGAAAGGTCTCCGCCCCTTTCGCGTAGACCTCGGCGAGGTCTGAGGGATAAAGTCGCTCGGCAATGCCTGCTTTTCGGTCCCCCGTCGTATTAAATGCTTTTGTCCACGCATGGCCGGAGGCAGAATAAACGCGCCAGCGGGACAAAACCTCCGGGATAAAAAGAACACTGTCAAATGCCGTTGCTAATTCGAGGAACAGCACATCGTGACCGAATTCAGAATCACCCGCGATCTCTTTATAGGTTTGCGCCCTCATGGAGCCCGCGGTCATTGTCAGCAGCTGCTTTCGAATTGCGATCGCATGGCCCGGAAAATCGCTGTCATCAAGATACTTTCGAAATCGACGGTCGGTGGGATACACAACTCCCATCGGATGGCCTCGATCGTCGATCCATTCTGCGGCATGGGCGAACAAAAGAGCATTTGAATCCCGGCTAGCCTCGGCAAGCCGTGCGATTTTATTTGGCAACCATTCGTCGTCCTGATCGCTGAATGCGATCAAGTTTCCCTGGCACATTTCTGCTGCTTTCAGAAAGTTGGCCGTATAGCCCAGCCGCTCTTGATTCCTGACCAAATGTACGGGGAACGGCGCTGAACGGGAGAAGTCTTCAAGAATATCGGAAGTCGAATCGGTCGATCTGTCATCGCAAACAACTAATTCACAACACGGCACAGATTGGCGCGAAAAACTATTGAGCTGTTGGCGAAGGAAACGCTCCCCGTTGTAGGTCGCCATCGCGATCGAGATTGTCGTCATTGGGAAGAAACTCGCTCACATCATGACTTGAACCATTGTAGGTCGCAGTGCTCGCCGCCCAGGGATTGCGCTGCCGATAAGGCCTCGATGCGAACCAGCGCGCATGAATTGCCATTGCCGGTAAACCGTCGTTCTCTCACGCGTCGCCGGTGACAGAGTGAAAAGAAGCGGGCAACGGCTCCAGCAATTCTGTCTTCCATGCCAGATTCGGCCGCACCGTGCCGGGCCAGTGACCGTGGAAAGTGCCGCGCAGCTCGCTGGCAGCATCGTGAATCTCGAAAGCCAAAAGGTCCGCCCAGTCGGCGACTAAGTTCATCCCAATGCCGTTCAGAAATACCATAAGGCGGAGTCTGTAAGTACCGTTGTTCATCAAGTCGGCAGGTATGATAAATTCGCTCCGCAGCAGACCGGCCGGTGCCGGAGATTCACGATTCTCGGTGGTGGTAAACACGGTTACACCATGCTCGTTCGAGATCTCCGCTGCTAAATCCACCTGGCTCTGTGCAGCAAGTTTCCAGCATTCAAACTCCACAACCAAAGCAGTGCGAACGGTGAGTTGGTCCGTGGGTGATCCGTTGAGCGGGCGGACCCGCGCGCGATGCAGCCGGATCGCGTCGTTTCCAGGAGCCGTCTCAATATTCTCATGGATTACATTTTTGAAGGCAGGCAGCCAGTTCTGCAGGTACTGGGATGTAACCGTTGTCGGCGGCCCTTCCAAAACGGCCCGGCCTTCATGCAGACAAATGGCCCGCGTACACAAGCTATCGACGGCCAGCATGTTATGGCTGACAAAAAGTACGGTCCTTCCCTGGCTCGCGGCATCTCCAATCTTTCCCAGACATTTCCTTTGAAAAACGGCATCACCTACGGCTAGAACCTCGTCCACCAGCAGGATCTCAGTATCAAGATGGGCGGCAACCGCAAAGGCTAACCGAACGTACATTCCGCTGGAATAGTGTTTCATCGGCGTATCCAGAAAACGGCCACATTCGGCAAACTCCACAATCTCGTCGAACCTGTGCTCGATCTCTCGGCGCGTCATCCCCAGGATTGCGCCGTTCAGGAAAATATTCTCTCTTCCGGTCAGTTCCGGATGAAAGCCGGTCCCTACTTCGAGCAAGCTGCCGACCCGGCCCCGAATCGCGGCTTGCCCCTCCGTTGGTTTCGTGATCCGCGACAGGATCTTCAGCAGGGTCGATTTGCCGGAACCATTTCGCCCAATGACTCCCAGCACTTCGCCGTCGCGCACTTCCAGCGACAAGTCTCGGAGCGCCCATAGGTCCCGTTCGTCGTTTGCGAGCTTGCGCCCACGCCCCGACATCGCGCGCAACGGAGCGCGCACCAACCCGGAGATCGTATCGCGCAGAGTTCGGTAGGGAGATCGCACGCCGATCCGATAGCGCTTGCCGATTCCTTCGCAACGAATCGCGAGTGGGCCGCCATTGTCAGATGAAGTCCGCAAAGGTGTCCTCGGTTCTGCGGAAGTAGTAAAGCCCGGTCAACAACAATGCCGTGCTCGTCAAGATGGCGAGCATGAACGACTGGGCGGGAAAAATTCCATTGCCGCGCAAAGCCCAGCGAAATCCCTGCAACGCCCCAACCATCGGATTCAACTCATACAGCGCGCGCCAGCGCACAGGTATCGAGCTGACGGGGTATACCACAGGGGTCACGAAAAACCAGAACTGCACAAAGAAATTAACCGTATAGTGAACGTCGCGGTACTTGACGTTGAGCGCTGCGAGCCACAGGCCCGCACCCAGCGACGACAAGACTACGGGCAACACAAACAGGGGGAAAAGAACCACCGCGGCGGTCGGCGCGATGCGAAAGTATACGAGAAACACGATGAGCACCAGGAGGCTGACGGCAAAATCCAGCAGGCTCGCCAAAATCGCCGAAAGGGGTACAAGCAGTCGCGGGAAATAAACCTTGGAGATCAGTTGCACGTCCCTGACAATGCTGTTGCTGGTCGCGACCAAACTCTGCGCAAAGAGCTGCCAGAGCACCATCCCCGCATAGGCGAAGACCGGATAGGGCAGGTCGTCCGACGTCATATGGAAGACACGCCCCAGGAACGCGGTCAACGCAAGCGCAACAGCCAGCGGTTGCAGAATCGCCCATGTGATACCGAGCGCTGTTTGCTTGTAGCGGATCTTGATATCGCGCCAGGTCAGGAAGTAGAGCAGCTCGCGGTGCCGCTTGAGATCGGCCCATCCCAGGCTCCAGGAGGAATTCGAGCTCCTGATGAATGTCGTAGCGACCGGACTCGCTCGCTGGCTATCGGAAGAAATCATCTGACCGCTTTGGATCAAGCGAGATTTTTGAATTGAACAATGACGAGTTTACTATAGAGGCTCTGAATTAAACCCATCTGGACGCCAGACTGAGGCAAGCTTGTCGAACCACCAAGTCGGATTGTGCATAATCCACGGGGAAGCTGAGTCGTTTTGAAGAACGAAAAAGGCACATTGAGCGACGTCGAAGCAGTAAGTCGTCAGGAGGCAGTCTCTCCCGAGCGCGCCGCTGCAGCGGCATCTGGAGCGTCGCTCTTGCAGCAAGCCCAAAAGGAGTTCTTTCGGGCTTTAAACCGCGCCCTGAGGGCCGCAGCCAGCGGCAAACTCGAAACCTCTATCGGGTGGTGCCGATACGCGGCATCCGTTGCCTGGGGAGCCAATCCCGGCATTTTCTACTGTCATGAAATAGAGCAACTTCTTGCTGAGATTGGCAGAAAGCACTTTGGCCCATCTTCTGCCGCCGCACCCTCAGCGGGACCGCCGCGTCGTTTCTTGCACGTTGTAAGCACAGCATTCGGAACAGGAGGGCCCACCAGGGTCGTTGCCCGTTGGATCGAGATCTGCGCCCAACACGCGCCCTCGGAGCTTCACTCCATCCTGGTCTCCATGCAGAATGGAGCGCCTCTTCCCACATGGCTGATCCATTCCGCTCAGAGAACGGGTGGAGAGATCGTCGAGGTGCCGTCAGGGCTGTCCTGGCTTCAGGCGGCGGCGCAGATTCGTTCGCGGTCATTGGAATTCGACGCAGTCGTTCTGCACATTCATCCCAATGACCCACTGCCGAACGTGGCTTTTTTCGATCGGCCCAGGCCGGTGCTGTTCTTCAGACACTCGGATCACACTTTCAATCTGGGGCTTGACGTAGCGCGGGTCTTTGGCGATATCCGCCCTGCCGGGCGCGAGATGTCGATTCGTTTTTGCGCCAAAGAGCCGCGAAAGGTCATGCTTCCGCTGCCGCTCCTCGACGAAGAGCTGACCGATTGTGAAAAGGCAGACGCGCGCAGGAGACTCGGTCTCCCGGTCGATGCACTCGTTGCTCTGACCATCGGTTGGGTTCTCAAATTCGCTCCCATCGCAGACTACAATTTCGCCGAAGTTGTTCAATCGATTTGTGCGTCGAATCCTCGAGTTCACATCGTTGCGGTAGGCCTTTCTGAGGCGGAGCCATTTCCGGGATTGGGGCGATCAGTGGGCGGCCGCTTTATGCCCGTTGGCGTGGTCAATGACCGTGAGCTTCTTGAACTTTACTACCGTGCTTCGGACATCTATTTAGATGCTTATCCATGCAGTTCCTTAACTGCGCTCCTCGACGCGGCTCGGCACGGCCTTCCCGTCCAACGCTTGTACAACCGTCATCAGTGTCTTTTGTGGGGAGAGGACTTGGCGCTCGACTCCGTTGTCCGCGGGGCCTCCACTCAGAACGAATTCATAGCAGGAGTGCTCGACTGGCTCGAATGGCCAGAAGAAAAAAGAATTGAGCTTGGAGCCCGCTTTAGAAGCGCCGTGCTACAGGATCACTGTGGCGCGTCCTGGAAGAGCAAGTGGCTTGATCCAGCGACCAACGCACTGATTGCACCGTGCGAAGTCCGCCTGGATTTAAGCCCAGACCGCTCACAGACAGATGAATTAGAGTTCCCCGGACTCGGAGCGTTCGTCCCGCAGAGCGATTGGCCAGCCGGCATGTTTGTAGCCGGCGCCATCCACAGCACAAGCCACCTCCCTCGCCCCGTCCGAATTTCGGGTGTCATTCGTTCCATTCGCCCCGCGCTCTTCGGCTCCGTGGGAAATGGCACCAGGCGACAGCGTCTCTTAATGTTGGGTTTGCTCGTCGCGTCCCTCGTGCCAACTCGGATCAGAACAACGATGCGTTTTGTGTGGCGCGCAATCCCCGCACGCGGCTCTTCAAAATGAGTTCACACAGCGGGCCACTTGCTCAACTGCATCGCTCGTGAGCGTGGCATACATCGGAAGCGACAAGATTCGATTCGCGAGGCCTTCAGTTACGGACAGGTCGCAGCAACGGTGCTTGATCGCTTGCATGGCCGGCTGAAGATGACAGGGAACTGGGTAGTGGATGAGCGTTTCGATTTCGTGCGCCCGCAGATGATCCTGCAGCTTGTCGCGTTCATCGCTCTGGATGACGAACAAATGGTAACTATGGATGCAGCCTGACTTTGTTTTAGGAGGAGAAAATCGTTCTTCGAGGCAAGCCAGGTAGCGGCTTGCCAAGTCTCGGCGGCTTTCATTCCATTGTTCCAGGTGCGGCAGTTTCACCCGTAAGATGGCCGCTTGCAATTCATCCAGCCTGCTGTTGTAGCCCATCGCTTCATTGTGGTACTTGCGCGATTCTCCGTAGTTCCGCAATCGCCGCAAACGCCCAGCCAAATCCGGGTCGGTGCAAACAACCGCTCCTGCGTCGCCGCATGCGCCCAGATTCTTGCTCGGGTAAAAGCTGAAGCACCCCATATCTCCCATGCTTCCAGCTTTCCTGCCCTTGTAAGACGACCCGTGCGCTTGCGCCGCATCTTCGATGACGTATAACTCGTGCCGCGCGGCGAATTCGAGAATGGCATCCATATCCGCGCAGCGGCCGTAGAGATGAACGGGAACGATAGCTCGCGTCTTTGGGGAAAGTGCTGCGGCAAGCTGGTCTGTGCGCAACGTGTAAGTCAGCGGGTCGACGTCAACAAATACCGGTATCGCTCCCGTGGCGGCAATCGCCAAGGCTGTTGGCATGGCGGTGTGGGCAACGGTAATCACTTCGTCGTCCCGACCCACGCCGCAGGCAAGAAGGGCAAGCTGTAAGGCCTCCGTTCCCGATGCCACGCCGACGCAGTGCTTCACTTCGCAGTAAGCGGCGAACTCTGCTTCAAAGGATTCGAGTTCCCGTCCGAGAATAAACCAGCCGGAATGCAGGACGCGGTCAACGGCCTCTTTTAATTCACGCGCAATGGTCTCATTGACCGCCCGGACGTCATTGAAAAGGATTTTCATCAGGGTCCTGTTCCTGCTGTAAGGAGGAATTCATCGTACCTCCTGATGTAATCGCTCTCATCGTAATAATCCGACGCCAGGACTAGGCATACTCCAGCAGACGAGAAATTGACGAGCTCGCGCCATATCATCGGAGGGACGTAGACACCCTTCCAGGAGCGGTTCAACCCGATTGTCGTCCGCTCTCTTCCGTCATCGAGAACCACGTCGAAGCTGCCGGATGCGGCAATGATGAATTTTGAGCCGGACTTCATCGCATGTCCGGCCCGGGTTTCGCCTCCCGGCACGTCGTAGAGATAGTAGACACGCTTGATCTCAAACGGGACCTGTCTCCCGCCCTCGATAAAGCTCAAATTGCCACGCGGATCTGCGATCTTCGGGAGCTCGATGATCCGGCACTGCTCTACGCCCATGGCGCCATCCCTTCCAGTACCTTTAGCCCAATTGAACTTGGCCAAATATCTGCGATCAACATTGCGACACGAAAAAATGGCCGTCACATCTTCAGGTTGAGCTCATAGAAATCGTATACCGTCGCGCGCGCGCCATAGCCTTCCTTGTTTCCGATCAATCCGATATTCAGGCTGCGCCCATTCTCTACCGTCGAGATGCCAAAATCAAAATAAGGCTTCTCACGATAGACATCGTTCAATACGACATCCATCACGGCGTCCAAAGCGCCGAGCGCCCTTCCTTTCGGCGTGGTGCCGATGTATTGGATATGCGCAACCTTTGCGCTTTCGTAAACCACGATTCCCGATAAGAGCTTGCCGCCGCTACTCGAAGTGAAGAGTCTGATGTTCTCAGGGAAACGTGTGGCAAGGAGCTGTATTTCGGCAGCGGTATGGACCGGCTGCACGCCGTAACGCGTCTTGAGTCCGGCAGCGACCATCGCCATGAACTCGGAAAAGTCCACTGTTTGTTCTACCTTTACGCCGTGCGATCGCGCCTTCTGAAGGGCTGCCTCCCGCTCTTCGGCGTACGGGAGTTTTTTTTCCCTGACGATGGTGGAAGATACATCCCGCCGCAGCAATCGCGCGTTGTGCACAAATAGCGCGTAGAGGTCTTCCTCGGCCGGCAGCAGATGGTAAATGTGCGGAACAGTCTTATAGATCAGCTTTTTGATCCCGCCCGTCCGCAGATAGTCCACGAGCGCCGAAAACACCCTCAGCATTCGGGGTGTTGTCATCTTTGAGTCGGAAACAATTCCCCCGAAAGTCAGGCCGCTGTGCGACACCACTGTGTCATCGATGCGGTTTGCAGGCATCAGGGCGATGAGTTGATCATCCTGGTAAAACAAGAATGAAAAGTCGCTGAATCTGTCGGCGTGATATTCCAGATAGTCCCGGCAGAACAGGAAAACGCCGTTCTTGGATTGAAGGACAAACTCGTCCCACGGGGCCTTGAACTTTGGCTCGTAGGGCACGAGCCGGAGCGGGGAATCGATGCTCATGATCTCTCGAAAGGCTTCAACGCCTCGCCGTGCACTCGCCGATGCTTGTGTGTGCCCACGGTCATAGGCTTAGGTCCTTCTCCATTCGAAGCGGGTTATCGCCGTTCCCAGCTTTGATAAATCCATGCGACTGGTATAGCCGGATGGCCCGCGTATTGCCTTCCACGATGAGCGCATAAAGCCGTTTCAACCCCTTCAGTCTCGCGCGCTCGAATAGCTCATTCAAGATCCAGCTGCCGATGCGCTGTCCCCACAGGCTTTTCTCGCCGATGTAGGCCCAGCACTCCGCGTTCTCCTTTTCGATATGTTTCAACCCCATGGCGCCGATCGGAATGCCATGGAGTTCTATTCCCCAAATGCAATAGTCGGATTTGTGAGGAAGGGAATTAAACCATGCCCGCTGTTCCTCTCGCGTGAAGGCTGGGTTCTGGTTCAGCGTTCGGGCCTCGGGGTCGTTGAGCCAACCCCAGGATGCTTCAAGAAAGCGCTCGTCGTATTTGACCGCCGACAATCCCATGGGCGAGTGTGCTTTCTGTCGTGCAATTGGTTGCTGCGAATGATCCACTGCGTTCCATTCCTGCGACCAGACCCTGGAGATTCCGCGGAAGCGCGCAATCCGATCCGTCGAGGCGAGTATAGCCTCTCCATTTCCTTGAATCTATAGTCTCTTGAGGATTGCTCGAGTTTCCGTCTCTTTCACGGCACCGGCACAACAGCTGCGGGGCACTCGACGGCGCGTCGCTATTTCGAAGACACGGTGCCGGCCTCTGCCGCCACTGCGTGGGCAGCATCTGGACCGGCGCCAATGGTCACCAGCTTGTCTGCCTGCCGGGTGCGATAGTCGTCATAAGCCTGTTTCCACACCGGCGAAGTCAGCTGCTTGGCAAGCGGCTTTTTGTACTCCAGCTCTTTAAGGAAATAGCCGCACTTGCTGCAGAAGCGCTCGGCCAGATCTTCCATGTCATCGTTCTCTGACGGAAGCGACTGCCTGCCGATATTCCACTCAAAAATGCGATCCATGCCCGCCGCAACCGGGCAGTGATAGTACCCGGTCGGCCCCAGTCCCGTTCCACACCGGTAGGTGTACTCGCAGGCATTTCGGAAATCAACTTTGTCGTATCCCTCAACTTCTTCGGGAGAGAGGTTGAAGGTTGCGTGCTTGAGTTCGGAGGGCCTTTTTCCGCTTTTGTTGCTATCCTCCACCTCAATATCTTTGGGAACCTGCGCAATCATCTGTTGCACTTTCTCGCCCGCGCCATTGGTCAGAATCTTGATCCTTGTTTGCGGAGAGTAGCGATTGCGATAAGTGCGCAGAATGTCGATCATCTCGAGAAAATCCGGGTGCATGGTCGGCTCTCCGCCTGCAATCTCCATCAGATTCCAGTGGTAATCGGCAGCCGCGCACTCGTCGACAAAACGCTGGATCTGTTCGACCGACATTTGCGCGTCCGCGGGAGCCTGTGCGGAAGATTCATCGCAGTTGAGGCAGCGAAGATTGCATGCGTAAGTGAGCGCGATCCCGATCGTTTTGCGATTGCGCCGGAACTGAGGGCCTAGGATTCGCGTCACGCCAGGCCGAACACGCCAGTAATCGTACGCGCCTCGGAGTTTGAGAGCGGGATCTAGCGCCCGGGAAGACAGATTCCGGAGTGAAGAAGGCAGGTATGGCTTTACGCGTTTCCTGTAGGCGCTGAGAAATCTGTCAAGAATCCTCATGGGGATCCTCCGGGGGAGCACTAGTGGGATCATACCAAATTCTCAACCGCGCGAATTATGTGGTATCTAAAGGCGCACACCTACTTTGTCCGCCCCCCGATCCGGAGTGCTAACCCCTTTGAAATGCCCGCATCGGTCCCTGGCTAGGTGAGGAGTCGGTCGTATACGGCGACAATCCCGTCGACCATTCTCGCGATGGAGAAATCGCGCAATGCCCGTTCGCGCCCGGCCTTGCCCATCGATTCCCGTTCAGGCCCATTGGAAATCAGTTCACCCAGGCGCGTTGCAAGTTCAGCAGGCGACGCGGCAGGAACCAACCAGCCCGTTTCGCCGTCTCGCACCAACTCCGGCAGACCCCCAACTGCGCTGGCAACAACCGGCAAGCTGGCGGCCATTGCCTCCAGGGCCGCAATCGGAAAACCCTCGTCGAGAGACGGCAGAACAAAAACGTCCCATCCCGCCATCACCGCTGGCAGATCATCTTTCCACCCGATGAACGAGACGCGGCCCGCGATTCCGAGCGCCTCGCATTCCTTTTCCAACATAGTTCGCTGGCTCCCCTCGCCGGCGATTTCCAGTCGAAGGTCATCAAACTGAGGGGTCAGAACAGCCAGAGCTTCGAGAAGATACTTGAGCCCTTTGATCGGCTCAATGCGACACGCCGTTCCAATCACGAACCCTTTGTGCGGCGTGCGCTTCTCAGGGAAGACCGAACCGTTGATTCCCGGATAAACGACCACGGCGCCCGAATCCCGAGAAAACTCTGCCACAATTTGCGAAACCGCGATTAAGGCATCCGTTTTGGGTGACTCCCAATCGGTCGGGACGATACCGGTGCTCTCATTGGCCCGGAAATGCAGGGTACGAACCGTCCGTACATGGGTCAAGAGACGTCCCATGCCGGTCAGTAATCGCCCGCCGGTATGTTGGTGAATGATGCTGAACTCGCTCGATCGCAAGAGCAACGCATACCGCATCGCTCCCAGCGGATCACTTGCGCTTCCGTTCCAGCTCACACAGGTTGAACGAATTCCGGCATCACGCAATCGCCCGGCAAGCGGGCCCTGTCTTAGAAAACAAACCTCGATCTGATAGCGCGCTGGGTCAATTCCAGTCGCCAGATCTTCAACAATTTTGCAGATTGCAGTGCCGCGGGGCTCGGCTGTATCCAGAACGTGAAGCACGCGCCGTGGACTCATTCCGTCGGTCCTCTGAATCGCAGTGCTTTCATCGCATCTGGCCGGTGTACCGTCGTGATCCAGTTCGAAAACTCATCGCAAATATAGCATGCGAAAGAGTCATTGATCTCCCATGACCGAACGCGCCGCCTCGATTGGGATCAGGGTCCAGGAGGCCGTCAGCTTCGCCAGAAGACTTCCAGGGGTCCGTCGATACAGCCCTCAAGCACCCGGAGGAATTCCTGAACATCAACCCAGGTGTCCAAAGCCAAGCCATTCCTGCGATCCCACGTGTAGTTGAACTCTCCCGGCGATGACAACTTTCCCAGTAAGTCGACACACTGGAGTAACTCTCGCCTCGAATCGGGCAAGCTGATTTCAAACGAAAAATAGGGAACGGGGCGATGTAAACCCTGGATGACTTCCAACTCGAGTCCCACAACATCGATTTTGGTAAAGAACGGGACTCCGTATGTTTCGATCAATTGATCGAGAGTCGTTGTCTCAACGATCGTGCTTTCTTTGTATTCGATCGTCTCCGCCGATTGGCCGGTATGATTTTGTATTCCACTAAATGTCGTGGCTCCCTTTGGGCTTAGGGTATTGAATACAGATCCCGGCGCGCAAACCAGCATCGTCTCAACGTCGACTTTCGCACTAACTGCCTTGCCGACGATCATGACTGGCTTGGGTCTCAATCTATATTGGAGGAACTTTTGTCGTAGGATAGCCTGATTCACTTCATCGGGATCTACTGCAACCACTCGCGCGCCAATCCTCAAGAAAGTATCTGTCTTGTCGCCGATGTTCGCTCCGATATCAAAGATCAGGTCGCCCGTCTTGAATCCGGCAAGCAAGGCTCGGTAGAAGTCGGCTTCCTGTTTCCTGTCTTTCGCTAGCTTTCCATCCGTCAAGCTCAGGTAGAGCTCGTAGACAAACGACGCCTTCAGTCGGTGATAAATTCCGGTTTTTTTCAGGGTCGTCAAAAGGTGCCGCTTTGTCGCATACATGCTCATCCTGCATTTTCATCAAATTTAAGTGGCTGGCACTTCGACGGGTCCATGCGGTCTCCGAACGAAAGGATGCGCGCTTCTCAGTCTGTATAGGCCGAGAAAGCAAAGCACGATTCCAGACAGCGGCGTGAGTAATGGCTGCTCCAGAAACCGGTTCGTGCTCACCGCAACAATGAAAGTCAGGAGCATTGCGTCTTCGAAGATGGAGGATTGGCCCTCCCATGCCCGCTTACCCATATAGAGCAGCGCTGGCGCAGCCAGAAGGTAGGCATGCCTCCATGAAACCGGCGCAATACAGGCGGAGAGAAAGAGGAAGATCGCGATCGTTTCGACGCGTGCGTCCTCTTTTGTATTGTCCTCGTGCCTCCTGTAGCTGAGCCAGCCAGCCAGGCAGATTGCAAAGGCTGTGAGAATCTTTCCCGCCCAAACTGCACCCGGTGGGGCAACACCCGTCTCTGAATGAGTCCACAAAACCCGAACCAGGGTGCTGAGCGATCTGGAATCGGTATCGATGGCCGTACTTCCCATCGATGGCAAAACATGGAAAATATAGAGGCTCAGGGCGCTGGGGCCATTCACGGCCAGAAGGATGCCGGCGATAACCACGCACCATAGCCCAACCGCGCGCAATCCCTTCCAGTCGCCCCAGGCAATCAGGGGAATCACCACAATGAGTGGTGTCAGCTTGATGGCCGCCGCGAGCGCAAAAAACACCCCTGCGCTGTATTTGTCTTCCCGGACATAGAAGTGGATCCCGCAAACCATCAGGAGAAGAAGCAGGATCGGAACCTGGCCGCAGAGCAGGCAATCCACAGTCGGAGTCGAGACAAAAAGATAGAACAGGAAGGGCACAGCGTACTTTGAAAGTTCCTGGCCAGGTGTGCGCACAAAAATGATTCCCGCGCCTGCCAGTGCTGCAATGTTCAATACGTACCAGATATGGAGTGCCGTAGAGACAGAAACAAAAGTGAACGGCACCAGCAGATCCGCGAGAGTGGGCGGATAGACGTAAGCATAAACATCGGGAACTCCATGTGCGTTTGCCGTCCGCGCAAAGATCGAATTGGGATCAGGCGACGCCTCCGTCGGATCCATGTCTTTTCCAATTGACGAATAGATCGCGTCGCTCGAATGACCGCGCACCATCCAGGCTGCTGCGTAATAGCACCTGAAGTCCAAGCCCGTCTCGCCGTGCGTGAATGCTTCCGCGAGCGGAATGTATGCGGCTCGAATCATGATCAGCGCGACCAGGCCGAAGGCTAAGCGGGTCACGAGCCTGCGCACGTTCATGGCGGATCTGTTTTGGCCGTGCATGCCCTGACAGCATACCGCAAAAATACGATGTACTGATGAGCCGGGTTGTCGTTTGCGGATGCTGGAATGCCCCCATCGTCCGTGCGTCGCGAACCCATTTTGTGAGCGCATTTCAACCGCATTGAATGGCCATTAAGTTCGTATCATAAGATGCCCATGAGCCAGACTCAGCTTGAGACGTTGAGCGACGTTCAAACCTCAAACACCATCGAGATGCGCGCATTCTTTGGCGGTTTGCTTTTGCTTTGCGCCTGCACTCTGATCTACGAGGTGATCCTTACCCGCCTCCTCAGTGTCGTTTCCTGGTATTACCTCGCGTTCGTTTCCGTCTCTATGGCGATGTTCGGGATGGTGGCCGGCGCGCGCTACGTGGCAACTTAGAATCTTGCCCGCTGCCGGCGCCGCTCTGGTGGTCTTCTATCTTGCGCTAGTCCTGCCTGTCATACACGCTTACATCGCCGCGCTGCTCTGGCAAAGAGTTCTCATTTGCCTCGCGCTCATTTGCCCGCCCGGATTCATGTTGGGCTTTTGTTTCCCCGTCGGGCTGCTGGCCGCTTTGGTGCCCATGCCGCGATGCATCGAGAAATATTGAGAAGACCAAACCGAGCCAGCGTCGAAGCCGGAAACAACCTGGAATTTGATCGGCAAAAGGCGCCCCGGAGTCTGGACGGAAGCGATCGCTTCAGTCTGGCCCGGCTTTCCCATCAAGGGATCATGGGGTGTGGTCTCGATTGACAGAACCACCGACTCTCATGACGATCACCCGCAGAAAGTGTGGAAAAAAGAAAGCAGGGTTCGATCAGGATTCCCTGTAGGAATGTGAGAAAAGCGCACTTCTAAGGGGCTGTTACTGAAGTAATCACCCCGTTTTGCTCCAGCATCTTGTTGAAACAGATATCCTCTCGCCGCAGTTCCCATGATATGTTCACTTATGATGCTGTGGGGAAGCCTGTACCGCTCCCCAAAGTGCTCACAGCGCCGGCTTCCGAACACTGGATCATGTTCAGATATTCTAGTCGGCGACAGTTTCTCTCTCATTTTGGGTCATTTCGTCGTATTGCGGAGGGTAATCGCATGGGAACTCGTGTTTTGAAAGTGATCGGTAAGTTTTTCGCCGCGGCTTCAGTAGCTGTTTTGTTGCCGGCCGTCATGTTGGGCCAGTCGGCGTCATCTCGGGCAGGGGGGAGCAACAATATCCCTTCCCGGTGGGATATCTTCGCCGGATATAGCTATCTCGCGCCAAAGGGCACCGTGGCCACCACCGACACGTCCGGAAATCCGCTTTCGGGTTCCTATAAAGCGGTCAACGGCGGCGCAATTGCAAGCGGAGCCTATTTCTTCAATCGTTATGGTGGCCTCCAGGTTGAGGTCGGCCTGAACGAGAAGGGGACAAACGACGGTTTCACAACCCTGGCCGCAGGGATGATCTTCCGCTTTCCCATGGAGAACATCACGCCCTTCGTACATGGTCTGGTCGGCCTGGCGCGCACTTCCGGGCCGAACCTGGAACCCGGCAAGTGGGGCCCGGGTCTAACCGCCGGTGGCGGCATGGACTATGAGACGCCGTGGTTCAACCACCATCTGGCCATTCGGCTCTTCCAAGCCGACTACGAGTACATGCACGCCGATTGGGGTCCGGTAGCCTATGGCGGCCGAGCTAACGTCAATGCGGCGCGGTTGAGCGCAGGTATCGTGATCCATGCGGGATCGATTGCCCCACCGCCGCCCGTTACGCTGGCCTGCGCGGCCAGCCCGGATTCGGTCTATCCCGGCGACCCCGTGACCGTCACGGCTACGGCTGGGAATCTTGATCCTAAGGCAAATGTTATTTATTCCTGGTCGGGAACCGGAGTAACGGGCAGCGGAACCACGGCTACCGTCGCCACCGGCTCATTGGCGCCTGGGTCTTACACCGTCAAGTGTGGCGTCAAGGAAGGCAAGCCGGGCAGGGAAGGTCTTAAACCCTGGGAGACAGCCGACGCTACGGCCAGCCTCACGGTGAAGGCGTTCCAGCCCCCGACGATCGGTTGTTCCGCCAACCCCACTTCCATCAACCCGGGTGACAAGAGCGTCATCACTGCCACTGGCGTAAGTCCGCAGAATCGTCCGCTGACCTACACCTACACCGCTTCGTCCGGGACGGTCAACGGCAGCGGCTCGACAGCGACCTTCGATTCAACGGGAGCTGCGCCCGGCAACGTGAACGTCAACTGCAACGTAGCCGACGACGTGGGCAATACTGCAACTGCGAGCGCGATGTTGACCATCGTCGCTCCACCGCCGCCACCACCTCCGGCGCCATCGCCCGAGCAGGTTCGCCTCGAGGCACGCCTTGCGCTGCACAGCGTGTTCTTCCCAACTGCTCTACCCAGGGCGGAGCATCCTGATGGCGGGCTTGTCGCCAGCCAGCAGGCAACTCTCACCACCCTTGCTGCGGACTTCAAGAGCTATCTCGCCATCAAGCCGGATGCCCACCTGACCCTCACCGGTCATGCGGACGTGCGGGGAACGGTCGACTATAACCAGGCCCTTACTGAGCGCCGTGTCAATCGCGCCAAGCAGTTCCTGGTTGAGCAGGGTGTTCCTGAGTCCAGCATCGATACGCGCGCCGTCGGCAAAGAGCAACAACTCTCCGCCGATCAAGTCAAGGATCTGGTCGATCAAAACACTGAATTGACCGACGCCGAACGGGCAAGAGTTCTACACCAGCTGAATGTGATTGTCCTGGCTCAAAACCGCCGCGTGGATATCACGCTTAGCACCACAGGCCAGCAGTCGGTGCAACTCTATCCGTTCAACGCGAAGGATGCCGTAACTCTTCTGGGAACACAGTCTCCAACACCCAGAAGTAAAGCCGCGGCGAAGAAAACCAGGTAAGTCAAAAGAGGGGGCGCGCAAGCGCCCCCTACTAACATCGGACGTCCCGGCACGCTAAGAAGGGATATTGCCGATCATCAACACAATGTGAAGGAGAATCACGTGCATTCGCGAGACTTGAAGTCTGTTTCTCTGGTCCTGGCAGCAGCATGTTTTGCCCTCTTGCCGATGGGATGCAAGAAGGCGCCGCCGATTACGCTTTCGTGCAACGCCAGCGCGCCGACGGTTTATCCGGGCGATCCGCTGACGGTAACGGCTACGGCCGGTTCGGTGGACACCAACAAGAAGAACAACGTGATCTATAGCTGGAGCGGCGACGGCGTGACCGGCAACGGCACGTCGGCGAGCGTAAACACAGCTTCACTGGCTCCGGGTTCCTACACCGCGAAGGCCGACGTGAAGGAAGGCAAGAAGGGCAAGGAAGGCCTGAAGCCGGGCCAGAGCGCGGAGTGCTCCGCCGAATACGCGGTGAAGCAGTTCGAGCCGCCGACGGTGAGCTGCTCGGCGAGCCCGAGCACGATCAAGCCTGGCGACTCGGCGACGGTGACGGCAGTGGGCGTGAGCCCGCAGAATCGTCCGCTGACCTATAACTACACGGCCACGGCGGGCACGGTGACGGGCACCGGGACCACGGCTGAGTACTCCTCTGCCGGCGCGCCGACGGGCGCGGTAGGAATCACGTGCGGCGTGTCAGACGACAAGAACCAGATGGCGTCGGCGAGCACCACGATCACCATTCTGGCTCCGCCTCCGCCGCCTCCGGCGCCCAAGTCGCAGGCACTGTGCTCGATCAACTTCTCAAACGACGCGAAGCGTCCGCTGCGCGTGGACAACGAAGCCAAGGCCTGCCTGGACCAGGTGGCACTGGATCTGAAGCAGCAAACCGACGCCAAGGCGGTTGTGGTTGGCGAGGCATCGGCAGACGAAGCGGCCAAGACGGCGAAGCAGGAAAAATATGCTGCGACGCACAAGCACGCCAGGGTTGAGGACTTTGCCGCGCAGCGCGCGGTGAACGCCAAGGACTATCTGGTGACGGAGCAGGGCATCGACGCTTCGCGCATCAGCGCGGCCACGGGCTCGACTCCCGGACAGACGGTGGAAGACTACCTGGTGCCGGCGGGCGCGATGTTCTCGACCGATGTACCGGGCACGACTCCGGTGGACGAAACGGCAGTGAAGCCGCAGGCGCGCAAGCCGCTTGGAGAGCGTCACCATAGCAAAGCCGCGCAATAGCGCGACGCAGCTGCACTACAGAAATCCGCGAGTTCTCCCCCAAGGGAGGGCTCGCGGAAGTTCATCGGCAAGAGTCTACTTGAACTGTCATCGAGGCTGACCAGGGCATAACCTGGTCAGCCTCGGAGAATGCCTTCTCTCAAATCGCCCGCGACGCCTCGGCCTTCCGCTCCGTAGGAGCGCTCGATAATAGCCCAGGGCGGAGTCCGCCGCAGCGGACGACGTCCTGGGAACACCAGTTCCCAACCGCCTCCGCCCCGGAGGGCCGGCCGAATTCCACCGAGGATTGTTGCGATTCCGCACTCGACGCCTGCCGCTGAACCTTTTGGGATGGGGGCCTTCACAGGCTGCGAAAAAACTGCTTCGGGGAAGCACGAAGTGTCAGGGCACGACTGGTAGGTCGGGAATTTATCCCCGACGGCGCAGCTGCTTCGGGGAAGCACGAAGTGTCAGGGCGCGACTGGTAGGTCGGGAATTTATCCCCGACGGCGCAGCTGCTTCGGGGAAGCACGAAGTGTCAGGGCACGACTTTAGTCGTGCCGCAAGCGCCGCAAAAATGAGAGCGGCTTTAGCCGCCGAGGGTTGGGTTTCTCAGCTTTGAGGACTTTTCCGCAGCCTCTTTAGCCCCTGAGGGATTGTTCTTCGCCTATTGAGCAATATTTACGCGGCCCGCAATAGGAGGGCTTGCGGAAACTCACCACAGCAATCCTTGCTTCCAGGTGTCCTAGAGGCTGACCGGCACGCAAATGCCGGCCAGCCTTTTGGCTTTTAGCGGCGAGTCTGTCTGCGTTGCTGTGTCTCCGTTGCACTCAGGGCTGGTTTACCACTAGACTGGTCAAGGCCGGTGTTTCTGTGTCGCTGGCAAAATCCTTGTCGGCGCGTCGTATTGCGCTTAGGACGGCTTCTTCCAGCGACGGCCAGCGCGGAGAGGTGGCAGAGCCCGGTTGAATGCACCTGACTCGAAATCAGGCATACCTTTACGGGTATCGGGGGTTCGAATCCCTCCCTCTCCGCCATCGAATCTTTCATCCTGATCGTCGCGCTACAACCCCAGCCATTCCAGTCAATCAATCGTGCTTCTCGTGCCGCGATGCAATGGAGCTTCGTCCTCCTGTTGCCCAGATCGAATGAAGGGAATCTGGCAGTCCGTCAGGGCATATCTGCAACCGTCCAGATACGAAATGTCGTGATTGTGCCCCGTGCCCTGCCAACCGGAGTTCCAACTGCTCTGGAATTGGCGGCGGGGCGTGGCTCGGGCAATTTACAATCACAGTTTCCAGCGTGCATCTAACCTATTTGTGAATCTATGCTTTGGTTGGACTGCCCCGGAGGAATCAAGCAGACCGACGAATCGGGTAGCAACCGAGGGCGACTTCTCTTGACCATGGAGTTCCACATTTCGCGTAAGACGAGAGAGCGCTACGGGTTCGCCGCGTCCCTGTTCTCGTACAACGGCAATGTGATCCTGGCCAACCTGCCCGCATGCCGCGAGTTCGCGCACCGCATGAATCAGGTGCGCGACGTCCAGAAGAATCCCGAGCAGGCGGTGCACGCGGGCCAGCTTTTTGCCATGGGCCTGATTGACGAGGCCAGCCATGTGTTGATGGCGCGCTACCGCGAGCAGTTCGATCCCCAGGTAATGTCCGCGGCGCTCGACTGGTTTGGCGCGCAGGTTGGCACGGACAATCTCGACAAAATGCTGCTCGCATTTGTGGAGCAGTTCCCAGGCCAGAGCGTGATGCGCGGCGAAGCGACTCCGGCCGAGTGGCTTGCTCGAGAGACGGCAGGAATGCCGCATCGCGCAGCCGCCCTTGAAGAGCTGCTGCTGCTGTGGTCGGCCAACCGCAATGAGGCGTTCAAGCCGTTTGAAGAGCTGTTCGACGACCGGCCGCTTGCGGAAAAAACCGTTTACAGCAAAGTCACGCAACAAATGCCGGAATATTTCGCCTCGCGGCCGTTGATTCCCGTGCCGGGTGCGAAGCCGATGAGCCTGCTGGACCTGCTGCGCGCGCCGGCGCTCCGTTCGCCCAAATCGCTCGCCGATCAACTCGAAATCATTCGCCAGCTTTGGAAGCCATTGATCGGCGACACGCTGGAGCGTTTTCTGTTGATGGCCAGCGAGGTGTTGCGCGAGGAGGAGCTGGCCGTATGGGCGCAGTTCAATCCGCCGGGAACACGGCGCGGGCCGCAACAGTGGCCGTCGTTCATGGGTGGCGCAGAGGTCCCGAGCTTCGCAGATTCGATGCACGAATACGAAAAATTCTCGCCCGACCAGGCTTGGATGCCGGGCGCCGTGCTGATCGCCAAGAGCACCTACGTCTGGCTGGCGCAGTTGAGCCGCTGGTATGGGCGGCACATCGGGCGGCTCGACGAAATTCCCGAAGAAGAGCTCGCGGCGCTCGCCCATCGCGGCATCAATTCACTTTGGCTCATTGGCGTGTGGGAACGCAGTCGGGCATCGAAGACCATCAAGCAACTGTGCGGCAATCACGACGCGGTGGCCTCGGCGTACTCCCTTTTTGACTATCGCATCGCCGACGATCTGGGCGGCGAATCGGCATACATCAACTTGCGCGATCGCTGCTACCGGCACGGCATTCGCCTGGCCAGCGACATGGTGCCCAACCACATGGGCATCGATTCTCCTTGGGTCGTCGAACATCCTGAATGGTTCATCTCCCGATGGGACTCGCCCTATCCCGCTTACAGTTTCAACGGTCCCGATCTCTCGCAGGATGGCCGCGTGGAGATCAAGATCGAAGACCATTATTACGAGCAGTCCGATGCGGCTGTCGTTTTCCGTCGGCGCGATAAGGCTACCGGCGAAACGCGATACATCTATCACGGTAACGACGGCACCAGTTTTCCGTGGAACGACACCGCTCAGCTCGACTACCTGAACGCAGCCGTGCGCGAGCAGGTGATTCAAACCATCCTGCATGTCGCCCGCCTGTTTCCGGTGATCCGTTTTGACGCGGCGATGACGCTGGCCAAGCGCCACTTTCATCGCCTGTGGTTTCCGGGGCCTGGTGCGAGCGGTGCCATCCCATCACGCGCCGAGTACGGCATGTCGAACGCCGATTTTGACCGCGCCATGCCGCAGGAGTTCTGGCGCGAGGTGGTTGACCGCGTCGCCGCCGAGGTTCCGGGCACGCTGCTGCTGGCCGAAGCCTTCTGGCTGATGGAAGGCTATTTCGTGCGCACCCTCGGCATGCATCGCGTCTACAACAGCGCGTTCATGATCATGCTTCGCGACGAGGATAACGCCAAATACCGCTCGGTCATCAAGAACACCCTCGAGTTCGATCCCGACATCATGAAGCGCTACGTCAACTTCATGTCGAATCCCGACGAGCGCACCGCCATCGATCAGTTCGGCAAGGGCGACAAGTGCTTCGGCGTCGCAGCCATGATGTCCACGCTGCCCGGATTGCCCATGTTTGGCCACGGGCAGATCGAGGGTTTCACTGAGAAGTACGGTATGGAGTATCGCTGGCCGCGTTACGAGGAGAATCCCGATCGCGCGCTGGTTGAAAGACACGAGCGCGAGATTGCGCCGCTGCTCAAACGGCGCTGGCTGTTTGCCGAGAGCAGCAATTTCTTGCTCTACGATTTTTTCAGCCCCAACGGCTCGGTAAACGAGGACGTGTATGCGTACTCCAATCGCAAGGGCGGCGAGCGCGCCTTGGTGGTCTACAACAACCGCTATGCCAATGCACGCGGCACCGTCGATTTTTCTGCGGCCTATGCCGACAAGGGATCGGGAGGCCTCGCCCGCCGGCGGCTGGGTGAGGGTCTGGGACTGAGCGGCGACCTCGGCACGGTGATTGCATGGCGCGATTCGCTTACCGGCCTGGAGTTTCTGCGCCGGGCTGAAGACCTGCTCCAGCGCGGCTTGACGCTCGATCTCCACGCGTACCAGTGCCACGTTTTCCTCGATTGGCACGAGCTGCATCCGACGCCGGAACAACCGTGGGACAGGCTTTCTGATTTGCTGAACGGCCGCGGCGTTCCCAATCTTGCCGACGAACTCGTCAACCTTGAGCTCAAGCCCACGCACGATGCGCTCCGGCAGTTTCTTGACCCCGCGGCTGTGCGGCATTTTGCCGATATCGCGGAGCATCCACGCGCGATTGGCGCGGTGCGACTCAAAAAACTCGATCGGCAACGCAACGAGTTTCTCAGGCAGGCGTGGGCAAAATACGAAAAGTTTCTTGCGGAGGCCGCAGCGGCATACATCTTGCGGCGCAAAGTCGATGGCCAACCCTCGCTGGTCGCGGAGACCACGGCGGCAGCGTCCGAGGCTCCAAAATTCACGCGCCTTCTCCGGGCGGCCATGCGCATGCCTCAAGCGGAGTCGCTGTTTCCTGCGCCACTCACCGCCGCGGCTCGCCGCATGTTGCCCAGTCCCAGCCCGCAGTTCACCGCAACGGCCATGTGGGGACCGGTGCTCGCCTGGTGCGCGCTTGAGTTGCTTGCCGAATGGATCGATGACAAGCATCCGGAACCCACCGCGCTTGACCTCTTCGACCGCCTCCGCCTGCGCGAGCCGTTTGCCCGCGCCCTTGCCGCGCTCGGGTTTGAAGGCGAGGAAGCATGGCGTGTAGCGGCGCGCATCAAAGTCCTGCTTCTGGTGAGTGCCGGCATCGGCAAGGAAAGCGCCGAGGCGAACAACGAAGACGCCGCAAACGGCAAACCACGAGTGCCTGTGGCTGCGACCGCCAAGCCAACAGGACCCGCTGCGACATCGGCCAAGCCGGCAACCTCGACTCAATCCTCGCCGGCATACGCCGACAAATTGGCGCTCCCGCCCGCGCTCTGGCTCGATCCCGATGTGCGATGGCTCTGTGGCGTGCACCAAGACGGTGGCCACGTCTACTTGGTCCGCGAGTCCTACGAGGAACTTCTCTGGTGGTTACTCATGCCGTCTCTGTTGCGGATCGCCGGCGAAACCGTACCCAGCCGTGCCGAAGTTGCCGAGCTAAGCAAAGCCGTTGCCGCAGCGATGGCGCGAGCCCACGCCGCCGGCTACCGTATAGACCCAGAACCCGCGACGATCAAACCATCCACTCCAGACAAAAAGCCAACTTCAGCGCCCGCGAAAACTCGAGCCAGACGGCCGAACCCTGCGCCCGCGAAGACGCAAGCTAAGCAACCGGCTCCGCCAGTGACGAAAACGCAAGCCAAACCGCCAGCTCCCGCGTCGGCGAAAAAGTCACTGAAAAAGCCGGCCCGCAAACCAAAGAAATAGCCCGCTACAACCATGAAGATCGTGAGGGTTGCCTCAGCTTTTCCGCATTGTTTGTGGAAAAGGTGGAAATTCCCGCCCGTCAGGAATGCGTCTGGCTCCAAAACTCCGCCAACTTGAGAGCAACCAAAAATCGCTCGCCATGCATCCGCCCGCAATCCGCCCGCGCCCGCATTTGTCCCAATCGTCTCGGCCCCGTAGAATGACCGTAGGGCCGTTGGTGTGCCTATACGGCGCCTCGAAATCGATGAGCGAACAGGAAACAGAGGTCTATTCCCAAACGCAGCCCGTTTCGCACGCGTGGGACAGAATCGAGCGGGCGCGGCATCCCCAGCGCCCCTACCCCATGGACTTGATTGAGCGGATCTTTACGGATTTCAGCGAGATTCACGGGGATCGCGCCTTTGGCGACGATGAAGCTGTAGCCTGCGGCATGGCCCGCCTGGGCGACGATGAAGTGATGGTGATCGGCAACCGCAAGGGCGGCAGCACCAAGGAACGCGTGCGCCGCAACTTTGGCATGCCGCATCCTGAAGGCTACCGCAAAGCGCTGCGTGCCATGAAGCTGGCTGAGAAATTCTCGCGCCCCGTGGTCACGTTCATCGATCTGCCCGGCGCCTATCCCGGCGTGGGCGCAGAGGAGCGCGGCCAGGCGGAGGCCATCGCCCGCAACCTGCGTGAAATGGCGCGGCTGCGCGTCCCCACAATCTCCATCATCAGCGGTGAGGGCGGATCGGGCGGAGCGCTCGCGCTGGCCGTGAGCGATCGCGTGCTGATCCTTGAAAACGCGCTGTACTTCGTCATCACTCCGGAATCCTGCGCTGCCATTATGTGGCGCGATGCCGCGCATAAGCAATCGGCCGCTGAGGCCATGCGCATTTCGGCGCCTGAAGTCTCCGCCATGGGCTGCGTCGATGAGATCGTTGTCGAGCCCCCGCAAGGCATTCATGTCGATCGCGAGGCCGGAACCGGAATGTTGGGCTCGGCAATCAAAAAGCACCTGGCCGAACTGAAAGCCATGCCCGTCGATGCCATGGTCTCCGCGCGGCAGCACAAGTTCCGCAACATTGCCCAGTTCTACACGCAAAGCTGACTCCCACGAAATCGTCAAAGTTCGCAATGGATTGAGCAGGGGCCTTCAGGCTCCTGACGAGTTGATGAATCACTCTTTGGCCTTCGCAGGCTGCGAAAAAACTATTTTGGAGAAGCACGAAGTGTCAGGGCACGACCGGGGCACCCACGCAGTGCGTGGGTCGCGTGCCAATCAGGCTTCAAGAATCGATGCGGCTTTAGCCGCCGAGGGATGGGTTTCTTAGCATGGACGACTTTTTCCGCAGCCTGCTCAGGCCCCTAGAATTTCAAAGCACACGGCTCCAGATTTGCCGCGAACCGGATCTCGCATGAGCCAACCCACCCACACCGGCGGCCGTTTGCGCGCGTACCTTCAATTCCTGGCCGCGATCATCTACTTTTTTTTGGCGCGCTCGCTGGCCTTTCATGGCGCTCAGGGATTCGTCACCGACGCCTGGTTCCCCCTCGTCCACCAGATCATGCTGGCATTTCTGCTTTTGGTCGGCTTTGCCGTCATGGGTTTCTGGCTCGATCGCCAGAGCCACCCCATCAGCCAGCAAGGCTTCCCAAGGCGCGAGGGTTGGCCGCGCGAAGTAGGAATGGGCCTGGCCATCGGTTGGGGAGCGGTGCTCATCTGCGTGCTGCCCATGACTCTGGCCGGCGGCATTGCCATCGCGCTCTTCACGCAGGGTTCATCCTGGGGCTGGTTCGTCGTCGATGCGGCTTTCTTTGCCGCAGCCGCTCTTGTGGAGGAGATCGCCTATCGCGGCTACGCGTTCCAATGCTTCATTCGCGCCGTCGGCCCCACCGGAGCCACGCTGGGGCTTGCTGCAATCTACGCCATCATGCAGGCGCTCAATCCCGGCGCCAGCCGCGTCAGCTTCATCGTCGCTCTGGCCTTCAGCAGTTTGCTCTCGATCGCCTATCTCCGCACCCGTGCGTTGTGGGTCAGCTGGGGCCTTAACTTTGGCTGGAAGGCCACCCAGGCAATCCTTTTCGGCCTTGTCGTCAGCGGCATCAGCAGCCATTCGCACGTCGTCATTGGCGATCCCATGGGACCACTCTGGCTCACCGGCGGAGGCTATGGACTCGAGGGCAGTTGGCTTGCGTTGATTGCATTTCTCATCGCCATCCCGGTGCTCTATCGCGCCACGCGCGATCTGGACTTCCGCTATAACGTGCCGGTTTTTGTGCCCGGCGGAATCCCCGTCGATCTTGATGCCGCCGCGCGCGCGCAGCATGATGCTGCCATGGGCCCAGCCGCGCCTGTCGCACCCGCCGCTCCCGGGCTCGTCCAGATCGAAACACCGGGAGCACGCGAACCAGGGACTAAGTGAATCGGGATTCGGGAACAGTAAGCCATGGAACAGGGAATTAGGGCACAGCGAACCGGGAAACCGTGAGCATCGCACAACCCTCAGCCCGCCACTTCCAACTCACCACTTCCCACTCACCACTTCCCACTCACCACCCCCACATCAACCCACCACGAAAATGGGTGCCCCATCCAAGCTCCGCTTGGGTGGGATCGCAAAACCCTCAACCCGCCACTTCCAACCCGCCACTTCCAACTCGCCACTTCCAACCCACCACGAAAATGGGTGCCCCATCCAAGCTTCGCTTGGGTGGGATCGCAAAACCCTCAACCCGCCACTTCCAACCCGCCACTTCCAACTCGCCACTTCCAACCCACCACGAAAATGGGTGCCCCATCCAAGCTTCGCTTGGGTGGGATCGCAAAACCCTCAACCCGCCACTTCCAACTCGCCACTTCCAACCCACCACGAAAATGGGTGCCCCATCCAAGCTTCGCTTGGGTGGGATAGCACAACCCTCAACCCGCCACTTCCAACCCGCCACTTCCAACTCACCACTTCCAACCCACCACGAAAATGGGTGCCCCATCCAAGCTCCGCTTGGGTGGGATCGCAAAACCCTCAACCCGCCACTTCCAACTCACCACGAAAATCGGTTGCCCCGCCCTTAAGTTCTCGGCGCACCGGAGAACTTAGGCTGGGATCGCACCACCCTCAATGGGTCATCCTGAGCGAGTTTTGGCGCGTTTTTGCGCCAAAACGAGTCGAAGGACCTGCATTTCGGGCAACCCTTTCTACGTCCTTCAGTCCCTCGTTCCGTGTCTACTCTATTCCCTATCCCCTTTTCCCTGTCTCTCCCCCCTCATTTGCCATTTCTCCCCAATTGGCGCTAACGTTTGCATATCGGCGTTCGCACGCATGGGAGGCCCCCCTTGACCCCGCGTTTGCATCGGCGTTTACTCGCCCCACAAATTCGCCTCACCCCGCGATCGACCCTGCTCGCACCCCCGCGCTCACCCCGGCTCGGCCTTGCCGCCTTCGTGTTCGCAGCGCTGATCATGGCCGCAATGCTGCTCGCGCCCCGGCCCTCCGGCGCACAAGTGCTCACCGTCGATACCGGTACCGGCAAAGGCCCCGTGGCCGGCACAGGCGAGGTCGACCGCCAATTCAGGCAGGTCACGCCCACCCATGTCGACCTGCCCAAGACCGAGCTCGACCCCAAGACGCGCCTCGATCTCATCCGCGACCTCGAGGCGGACCAGGGATTCGCCAACCGTCCATTTCCTCGCGGCCACAAGGGACTCACCCTTCAGGCCAACGGCAAGCTTGAGCCCGCCGGCGTGAGCTACCTGAACATGGTCATCAGCGAGGGGCTCTCCGCCAAGCCCGGCACCCGCGTGGTCGTCAGCGACGTCAAGATCGAAAAATCTCGCATCGTTCTCGACTTCGACGGTGGCCCCGACTCCAAGCATCGCTTTCTCCGCCACATCCAGATCTCTGCCGGTCCGCCCATGGGCGATCCAGACCTCGATCCATCGCTGATCAACCAGCAAGGCGACCCGGCAGGCTCGCGCATCAATCTGGTTTTTCCCGGCAACGTTCCCGCGCTCACCGCCGCTCAGGTCAAGGCGCTGCTCGACCCGCTCATTTCTTTCGATGTGAAGTCTCCTGTCCAGGCCTACACCGATACGCTGCCCACGGCCCTCAAGGACGCCATCCTCAACCACAAGGTGCTGGTCGGCATGAATACCGACATGGTGATGTTCGCCAAGGGCCAGCCCACCTCGAAATCCCGCGAGATGGAAGGGCAGATGCCCTATGAGGAGTGGATCTACGGCACTGCTCCCGATGAAGTGGATTTTGTGCGCATCAATGGCAACCGCGTGATCCGCGTCGAGATTGCTCGCAGCGGGCAGCCGCTCCAGATCTTCACTGCCGATGTGGTTTCGCCCATGCTCATGGGCTCCGGTCAGCCGGAGCTGGCCGAAACCAAAACCCGCACCGTCAAAGAGGGCGACGTCCAGATCGATCCCGATAAGCAGGAAGCTCCCCCGCCGCCCAGCCTTCGCAAACCTGGCGAACCTCTGCCCGCCGATAGCAACAGCGAGGGCCAGATGCGCCCCGTGCAGTTCCCCAAGCCGCATCCCGACGAAATGCCGGGTGCCAATCCCGACGAGCAATCGAGCACGCCTCCGGCGAATCAGACTCCTCCGGCAGGGAACACCTCGCAGGCCGGGAACGGCCAGCCTTCTTCTGGCAGCGCGCCAACGAATGCGCAGCCCGCCAATTCGTCCCCATCGCCCAATTCAACCATTCCCGTCAACGCACCGGAGAGCGATAAGCCTGCAAACCCGAAGCCGCAGCCCCCGGCCGGATCGAACCAGCTTGTCGCGGCGAAGTAGCAGGTCACCAACTCACCAAGAAAATGGGTGCCCCCGGTCCCTCGCAGTTGGGGACCGGGGATAGCACGAGCCCATGTTCGTCTTCCCAACCCACCACGAAAAAGTGTGCCCCGTCTCCGGGGTCCCCACAGACAGGTCCTCGTCTGTGAGACGGATACTAGCTCCGCTTTGCCGGGAAACCGCAACCCTCAACCGAGGGGCGTTGTATCAGGGCTTGGCTTTAGCCATGCCGCAAACGCGCAATTAATGGCTTGGCCTTTAGCCCCTGACCATGTAGCCAAACGATCCGCACCCGCCTCTCGCACTCTCAGCCCACCACAAAAATCGGCTGCCCCTTAAGTACTCCGCGCAGCGGAGAACTTAAGCGTGGGATCGCAACCCCATCAATCGGATCTGGCTTGTCAAGCCCTCCACATCAACCATTCGTCATAATTGGCTCATTCTATGCGAGATATATTTCCGCCAAGTTTGCCGATCATTACCCCCATCTGGCGCACAATAGTCTCACCATGATGAATCACAAACTCAGGCTTGGCTCCGCTGGCTCAGCAATCCCGCCGTCTTTTCTAGCTCCGCCATCTAGTCGCGCCCGGTCCCTCGTTCCCTTGTTCCCTGGGTCCCTGTCTCTCCATGGCGTTGATTTTACCCACCCCCAACCGCAATATTTGCTCGTAAATAGTTTTAGAATCAGCAAAACTTCGAAAAAATTGTGAACAAATTTCAACCAATTTCATCAAATTCCGAGATCGACGTTGGAACAACTATCGGACGAAGAATCTCCCGCAAGCGCATGCACGCAAATGGGTTCTTCGTCGCGGCGACCGCAATTTGCCGTTTTTCGCTTTCGCTAATTTCGTCGAATTTCACTACCTGCCGTCAGCGCGGCAGCACCTGGTAGCGCGCCATCATCCCCGCCAGCATGTGGTCCGAAATGTGGCAGTGGTACAACCAGATGCCGACATCGTCAGGCACCATGTCGGCCGTGATCATCTGCGCCGATGCTATGTTCAAAACATCCGTCCGCTGGCCGCCGACCAGCACCGTATTGCCATGCCAGTGCGGCGTGTGTCCGTTGAAGAAGTCGCCGAGAGTCGCCACGTACCAGCGCACATGATCGCCCGCTTTCATGGTCATCATGGGCCCGTTGCCGTAGATGTATCCGTTGATAGACCACTTGATGTTGGTCTCGAAAAATCCCGCACCGGCGATGGTGCCTAAGATCCCTGTCGCTGTCACGGGTTTGGACTCGTAGCGATTGAGCTTTGTGGGATCGGCGATGTGGGCCTTGATGTTGTCGTCGAGATACCAGCTTTCGTTCTCGTTGATCGCGATGAAGATGGTGACGAACTGCTTGTCGACATCCTTCGGAGCTCCGTCGGGGCGCGCCATTCCGCGGCGCGTGATGACCAGGCCGCCGAACAGGCCGCTGGCCACGTCGCGCAGCTCATCGCAGTGCGAGTGGTAGAGCCAGAACAGGGAGCTGGGATCGTTGGGCCCGGGGCCGGCGCGGTCAGGGGCCTGCCAGATATAGGTATGCATGGCGCCGGGAGCGATGCAGGCGCCGCGATCTTCCATGCTGCCGGCGCCGCCGTTGTAGCCGGCGCCCTCGGAGTCCTTTTGGTAGAACACTCCGTGGGGATGCATGCCAAACGGATGCGTGGCGTTGTTCTTGAACACGACTTTGATCGTGTCGCCGACCTGTGCGTAGAGAATCGGGCCGACGATTCCAAGATACGCATCCTGGGGCGCGCGGGGCTTGAGCGTGGTGAAGGTCGCGTCGGTGTATTCGCGGTAGACGGCTTTCTTGTAGATGCGTCCGATGTGGTCGGCGCTGGTCTCCGTGAATCCTTTGGCGACGGAATCGAAGGGCATGCCCATCGCCTCGTCGCGGCCCGTAGGTGCGTAGTCCCACTGCACCTCGTCTGCGGCGACGTAGTAGATGCGGGTTTTGCCGGCGCGTGCAGCAGGTGCAGCGTGAAGGGCGGGCACGGTTGCGAGCACCAGAAAGAAGAGTGCGGCGCAACTCCCTAGCGCAACTCTGGCGGTGCGGCGATTGAGATCGAAGTGCGAAATTGCGAACTGTGCTGGATTGCGGAGATATTGCTTGATCATCGTTGCTCCGGGAAGCGGTTGATTCGCGCGGGCTCCGCCTGCGCACGGCGGCTCATGGAGGGGGCTCTTGAGGGTTCAGGGGAAGCTACGAGCGCGATTCTACTTGGGCGGGCGGCTTCTGGCAAAGCATATTTATAACCTTTGGACGATAGGTTTGCTGCCAAGCTGGACGAGAGATTTGCTCGCGAGATCGACTGGCTCCCCGGCTCATATAAACTGAAGAGAGCGAGCCGTGCCCATTGTGCCTGAGAACAGACGTTCGGATGTGTTGAACGATTCGTTCTAGCTGGAAACGGCCGCGCCGTTGAAGCCGTCCCGCCGCGGCGGGATGCGAGCAGAGACACACCCAAAGGAGAAAATCTTTACAGATGGCCAAAATTGCCAAGACCGGTGACCGGAAGAAAGTAATGGACACGACGAAGTCGACCGACTGTCCCAAGTGCGGCAAGCCCACGCGCATCGTCAAGCGCGTAAAGGATCGCGAGAGAGGGGTTCCGGGCGGAGTGTATATTTCCTGCTCGGTATGCGAGTTTTACGAGAAACTGTAAGTTTCAGTTGAGCAGTTTTCCACGGAGAGCCCGGCGAAGAGCCGGGCTTTTTGCATTTGAACCGCGCGTCCGTCTGTAGCCGGCCAAATCCAATCTTCGCTTTTCCTCTGCCAAGCGCAGGATTTCCGGAACCTCTTATAGATTCATCACGTACTCCACCTACAGGAGAACTCAATGGAAAACTTTATTCGCCTCTCCCGTCTCGCGGCATTGTTTTGCCTAATCGGCTCGCTCAGCCAAGTGGCCGCACCCGCGCCGCCAAAAGCCACGTCCGGCGCTGTCGTGATCGTCTTCAAGGACGGCCATCGCCAGACCTTCAACCTCTCTGACATTGATCGCGTTGAGATTGCGGGAGGAGTCTCCTCAGCTCCCGCGGACAGCCACATCGCCGGCGTTCCCAGCCGTGCCCGTTTCATCGGCAAATGGGAGTGCGGCGACGGTTCGGGAAATGACTTCTACATCACATTGAACGAGGATGGCACCGCCTACAGGTCCATTGGCGATGTTCAGGGCCATTGGGATTATGTTGACGGCGAGGCCCGCGTGACGTGGGAGGACGGTCGCCGGGACGCCATTCGTAAATACGCATCACAGTTCCTCAAGTTTGCCTATGGGGAAGGCAAGTCGTTTACTGACGACCCGGAAAATGTGGCCCACGCGCGCAACACTGGCGGCGGCCCGGCTTAGACTCCAGGCCTTCTACAGCGCTTCGGCCATCTCCGCCAGGACGGCTTCGGCAGCTTTGGCTGGGTCGGACGCCTGCGTGATGGGCCGGCCCACCACCAGATAGCTTGCACCCGCACGCAGTGCCTGAGCGGGCGTGGCCAAACGCTTTTGGTCGGCGGCTTCCGATCCCGCCGGCCGAATTCCCGGAATCACCAGCACGCCTTCGGGGCCGGTCAGCGCGCGCAGCGCCGCAACCTCCTGCGGAGAACAAACAAAGCCGCGAATCCCCGCCGCTAGACACATTGTTGCAAGCAACTCCACGTGCTCTGCCGGCGTGCGCGCGATACCCGTGGGCCCGAGCTGCGCCGCGTCCATGCTTGTGAGCACGGTGACCGCAAGAAGCTCAGGCGGATTTTTCACTCCATCGAGTGCGGATTTTGCAGCGGCCAGCATGGCAGGCCCGCCAGCGGCATGGACGTTGATCATATGCACGCCAAGCGCGGCCGCCGAGCGGACGGCTCCAGCAACGGTGTTCGGAATATCGTGAAACTTGAGATCGAGGAAGACGCAGTGGCCGCTCTTCACGAGAGGCTCAATGACGGCCGGCCCGGCGGCGGTGAAAAGCTCCAACCCAACCTTGAACCACTGGCAGGTTCCTTCAAGTTTTCTTACCAGCTCGGTGGCGGCGCCGGCGCTGGGCACATCGAGCGCGACGATGAGGCGCTGGCGCGCAGCTTCAATCTTGTCCGCGACGGGCGAACCGGCATGTGCGACGGATCGATTCAAGCGCTCGGGGACGGGCATACCTCGATCCTAACGGATTGCGGGCGATACGATAAAGAGAGAGGGAAGCCTTCGTTGAGAATGCGATCGTTGCGTATGCGTCGGTGGTTGATCGGGGTGCTCGCGCTGGCCATCACTGGCCCCGCCTGGGCCGGAACTGTCGATACCAACCCCATGAACAACGACCCGGAGGTTCGCGCAGCTTTCAAAGATTTCTACAATCTCGATTACGGCGGCGCGGTGAAAAGCTTCGAGCGCTATCACGCTGAACATCCCGGCGACCCTCAGGCCACTGCGTACCTTTTGAACGCCATCATCTTTCAGGAGCTTTACCGGCAGGATTTGCTGGATACAACCTTCTATGCGAACGATGGTTTCCTGACCGGTCGTCATGCGACGGAGGAAGATCCGAAGAAGCGCGACCAGATTTTTGCCCTGGCCGATGAGGCGGTGAATGAGGCGAACTGGCGGCTGAGTCAAGATCCCAACGACGTGAACGCGCTTTTCGCGCGCGCCTGGGTGCGCAGCTTGCGATGCACGTATGTGGCCATGGTGGAGCGGAGTTATGGCGCGGGGTTCCGGCTGGCGACGAAAGCCCGGGATGACGCGGCGCGCGTGCTCGCGCTGGATCCGAATTATGTGGACGCCAAGCTGATTACCGGCGTTTATGAGTATGTTGTGGGCGCGCTTCCTTGGCCGTTCAAGCTGATGATCGGCTTTGCGGGAATTACCGGGTCGAAGGCCACGGGGTTGGCCATGCTCCGCGACGACGGCAACCGCGGCGTGCTGACCCGGCTCGATGCGAAAACCGTAATAGCGCTTTTTCTGCGGCGCGAGGCGAAATACGACGAAGCGATTCAGGTGGTCACGCAGCTCAAGAACGAGTATCCACACGATTTCTTGTTTTGCCTGGAAGATGCCAACCTGCGCAAAGATGCGGGGCAGGGAATGAAGGCGGTGGACGCGTACCGGCAGATTCAGGCCGACAATGCACGTCCCGGATATTTCGCCGATGCGCGGATGGAGTTGGCCGACTATGGGCTGGGCGATGCGCTCCGCGGCCAGAGACATGCGGATGAGGCTGCGCAGGCCTATGAACAAGCTGCTGCAATGCCCGGCGTGAGTCCGGAGCTGAAGATTCGGTCGCTCTTGAATGCCGGCGAATGCCGCGATGTGGCCGGAGCGCGACAACTTGCCATCCGCGACTACCAGGCGGCCATCGATGCAGGACCGAATACCTCGCGCGCCGATCTGGCCAGGAAGTATCTGAGGGCGCCGTACGGAGAAACGGGGACGCGAGACTAGAACCGGTTGCATAAATGGCTCTGTAAAAGGGCACGGCTTTAGCCGGGCCGCAAAAGGGCCAGTAAAATCGGGGGCTTTAGCCCCTAAGGGAAGTTTTGAAGTTGGCTTAGGGGATTGACGCAACCAACTCTATGAGAGAGTAAGGACCAGGACTGTACGGGCTGAGTGTCCGCATGGACAACGGGCTTGGTGGAACCGGCGGGCACCAGGATTCGTATGATGAAAGCAGTGGGCTCGTACCACGGAGGGATCGATCATGGCCATCTTTTGTCAGCAATGTGGTAGCCCGTTGCATCCGACGGCAAGGTTTTGCTCGGGTTGCGGCGCGACCGTGACAATGGCGCAAGCCGTGCCGGGCCTGCCGCTGATCCGGCCGCACGCGGGACGCATGATCGGCGGAGTTTGCCTCGCGTTGGCGCGGACTCACGGATGGGACGTGGCCACGGTACGTATTCTCGCTGTGATTGGATTCTTCCTCTCGAGCGGGCTGGTCGGCGTCGCCTACCTGGCAGCATGGATCGGCATTCCCGAGGAGACGATGCCGTATCCGGGAGCGTATCCTCCCCAGATATGAATTCGGTCAAGAACGGCGAATACCTTTCTGCAGGAGCCAAGCTGCGCTATAACGACGCGGGCGAAGGGCTGCCGGTGGTTCTGCTGCATCCCACGCCGCTCGATCGTGAGTATTGGGGACCGCTCACGCGGGAGCTTGCGGGTATTCGTGCCGTGGTTCCCGACCTGCGCGGACATGGACAATCCGAATTGGGATCGGGGCTGCCGACGGGCGCATTTTCCCGCGTTCCCGGCGCGCCGGCCCTGACCATGGCCCAGCTTGCGGCAGACACCATTGCGCTGCTCAATCACTTAAAGATTTCCAGTGCTGTTTTTGGCGGCTGCTCCATTGGCGGCTACGTGATGCTGGAGTTGTGGCGGAGAGCCCCGCAACGCATCCGCGGCATGATGTTCGTGTGTTCCAAGCCGCAACCGGATTCCGAGGCCAACCTGGCCAAACGCATGGAAACGATTGCGCGGGCACGAGTCGATGGCGTAGATGTTCTCTTCGACGGGATGGCACAAAACACCGTGGCGCCGAGCGTGAAGCGAGACCGGCCAGAAGTCGTGGCCGATGTGCGCGTGCAGATGAAATTGACGGCAGAGGCGGAGGTTGCAGTGCAGGCCGGCCTCGCGGCTAGGCCGGATTCCGTGCCGACGGTCGCGACCATTCGCGTTCCGATGCTGGCCATTGCCGGCAGCGAAGATACAATCGTGACCGCTGCGGACATGGAGGCGTTTCGTGCGGCTCCCGGCGGCTGCGAGTTGCACGTGGTGCCGTGCGCAGGCCATTATGCAGCCTACGAACAGCCGAAGAAATTGGCCGCACTGATGGCGCCTTGGCTGAGACAGTTTGGATAAGACAGCGCTAAGCAGTAGTCGATAGTTGGCAGGGAACTGTGCAAACTATTTTCTGAATCAAGGAGAATGACCGATGGGCGATTTTGCCTTATCCAACCCAGGCAGGCGCGAGTTCTTGCGCGTAGTGCCGGCGGGGGCGGCTGCGGGATTTGCGATCGCAAATAGCTCGTTGTTTTCGCAGGCTGCCGAAGCGCAAACGCAGAGTGCGGGCAGCGGCGCCAGCTTTCAGGTGATCACCGCGCAGCAGATTCAGGATGACGAGAAGGCGCTCCAAGCCAGCCCTGGGAACAACAATGTGGTGCAGGCGAAGACTTTTACCGTGGTGATGACCACGGAAGCGGCCAAGACCGGCGCGGAATACGAGTGGCACGAAGGGCGCGATCACGTCTTCCAGATTCTGGACGGGGAAACCGTTTACGAAGTTGGAGGAACACCCAAGGGCGCTCACTCGATTGGCCCGGCAGAGTGGCGCGCGCCAGAGGCGGAAGGCACGACGAAGTTTACGCTCAAGAAAGGCGATATGCTCATCGTGCCCCGCGGCACGCTGCATAAGCGGAGCACCGCGGTGAGCGTGACATTCTGGCTGATATCGCCGCAAGGAAACAGCCAGTAGTTAGTAGCCAATGGCCGGTCGAAGTTGAGCCGATGCCACCCGGAGCTTTACGGCCGCTGGTTACCGGCTGCGCATCTTCGAGAGCAGGTTAAGAATCTCGATGTAGAGCCAGACCAGCGTGACCATGATGCCGAAGCCGGCATACCACTCCATGTATTTGGGCGCGCCGACTGCCACACCCTGCTCGACAAAGTCAAAATCGAGCACGAGATTGAGCGCGGCGATGGCTACAACGAGAAGGCTGAAGCCAATGCCGATGGGCGTGGCGCTGTTGACTGTGGTGAAGTTGATGCCGAAGAACCCGAGCAGAATCTCAAGCATGTAAAAGATGAAGATGCCGCCGGTGGCAGCGACCACGCCGAGCCGAAATTTCTGCGTGACCTTGATCAGGCCCGACCTGTACGCGATAAGCAATACGAAGAGCGTGCCGAAAGTGAGCGCGACGGCTTCCATCGCTATGCCGGGATAGCGCAGCTCGAGGATCGCCGACAGGCCGCCGAGGACCAGGCCTTCGAGCAGCGCGTAGATGGGCGCGGTGACCGGAGCCCAGGTCCTTTTGAACGAGGTGATCAAGCCAAAGATGAGGCCGCCAAACAGGCCGACCATTAGCGCCGGACCGGCGAAGCTCATGTCGCGGGTCTGCATGAACGAGTTCCAGGTCCACGCCGCCGTGGCTACAGCGCACAGCAGCAAAATGGCAGTCTTATTGATGGTGCCGTTCAGAGTCATGCGTTGCGCGGCGTCGATCAGGCTGCCGCCGTACTGGCTACCTTGAAAATCGCTGAACGTGTTCTTGCCAAGGGCGGGATTTGAAGTCTTCATCAGTGGCATTGCAATCTCTCCATCGCCGAATGCGAGGTTTTAATCAGCTGGACTAAGCACAGGCCCGCATTCGCTGGTTCCTATTGTAAATAGATGGGTGAAGGGCGGGTGAAGTTTCAAAGCCAGCGTGGGCGGGCCGGACGACCCTCCTGTTTATGCACTTTCAGTCAGTCGAGGGCACGCCGTGCGCGCTCTCGTAGCGTGCCACGGTGGCCATCAGGTTCTCGATGGCGGTGACGGGCTGAATTCCGCCGCGCGCCCCCTGGGCCATGCAGTTCATCGCCGCGGCGGCGCAGGAGAAGTCGAGCTGACGGTCGAGGGGCCACTCGTGCAGCAAGCCGTAGATGAATCCCGCGCGAAAGATATCGCCGGCTCCGGTAGTGTCAACGACAGGAACGCGATAAGCGGCACTGTGGATCAACTGCTTACCGTCCCAGGCCAGCACGCCGCTTTCGCCGAGCGTAGCCGCGCTCAGGCGGCATCCATAGCGCGACTGCATGCGGCGCAGCGCACTCTCCAGATTGGTTTCATTCATCAGGCGACAGGAGAAATCCTCGCTCACGATCAGATAGTCGATATTGGCGACGAGTTCTTCGATGCCGGGGTAAGTGTCGTCGAGATCGGCGACGACGGGAATACCCGCGGCACGCGCCCAGCTTGCGGCGAGCGTTGCAGCGGCGGTGTCGTGGCCGTCGACGTGAAGCACGCGGGCATTCACGATCCATTCGCGGCGAAGGTCCGCGGGTTGAAGGACCATCTGCTCGTTGCGCTGGCAAATGACGGTGCGCTCGCCGGCGGCGTCGATGAGGATGACGTTGTGCAGGCTGGCAGCGCCGGGAACCGTGACGATGCGGGCATCGGTGCCGACGCTGCGAAATGCATCCTGATGAAGGCGCGCGGCATCGTCGTCGCCGAGTTTGCCCACGTAGCGAGACTGCACTCCCCAGGTCTGGCAGGCCATGACGGTGGTGGCGACTTGGCCGCCGGGCTGCCGGTACCGATCGCGGTAATGGACCTTGGATCCGGGTGCGGGAAATTGCTCGAGGGGAATGAGAATATCGGTGGCGTTCAAGCCGACGCCGACAAGATCAACGAGATGAACAGGAAGCAAATCGGACACAGGGACATTGTAATGGGCGGGCGAAAGGGGTTGCGCGCGATCAAAGTTCGTGGGCCGAATGCTGTAGGCTCAAGGTATTCTTTTGGTTTTGGACGAGAGCTGTGACTGAGAAAAAAACTTCGCGTCCCTTTCAACGACCCCAGGCAGGCGGGACCCTCCATTGCGGGGGCGTGTCGCTGGAGACGCTTGCCAGGCGGTTCGGCACGCCGCTTTATGTCTACTCGGGAGACCAGATTGCCCATCGGTTGGGAATGTTCCAGCGGGCGCTCGAAGGGCGAGACCATCTGGTTTGCTACGCGGTGAAAGCCAACTCCGCACTGGCAATTCTGAAGCTAATGGCGGGGCTTGGCGCTGGGTTTGACATCGTGTCGGGCGGCGAGCTGGAGCGCGTGCTGGTGGCGGCGCCTGAAGCCGCCGGCCGCGTTGTTTTCTCTGGTGTGGGGAAGACGGCGGCGGAAATTGACGCCGGGCTGAAGGCCCGAATCCTGGCATTCAACGTGGAGAGCGAAGCGGAACTGGCTCTCGTCGCCGAGCGGGCTCAAAAGAAAAAGATTCGCGCCCGGTTCTCGCTGCGCGTCAATCCCGACGTGTTTGCGGACACGCACCCCTACATTTCAACCGGCCTGCGCGAGCACAAGTTTGGCATTGACATTCGGCGCGCCCGAACCATCTACAAACATGCGGCGCGAAATCGCTGGCTTGAGGCCTATGGCATCAGCGTTCACATCGGATCGCAGATTCGCTCTGCAGAACCGTTTGGTGCGGCGATTGAGCGGGTAATGAAACTGGTGCAGCGGTTGGCGAGCGAGGGCGTGGTGTTGAAGGCCATCGATGCGGGCGGCGGTTTGGGAATCGACTACCACGACGTCGCCTTTGATGCGGCGGGCAAAGTAGAGGAGTATGCCGATGTGCTGAATCGCGCGCTGGGCAATTTCGACGGCCGCCTGCTGATTGAGCCGGGGCGGTTTATGGTGGCGCAGGCGGGAGCACTCCTGGCGCGGGTGCTCTACGTGAAGCGAAATGGCGATAAGACGTTCGTGATTACCGATGCGGCGATGAACGATCTGATTCGCCCTGCACTTTACCAGGCGCATCACGAGATTGTTCCAGTGCAGCCGAGGGCGGGGAGATCGCTGGTCGTCGATGTGGTGGGACCGGTTTGCGAATCGGGGGATTTTTTCGCGCGCGATCGCACCCTCGGGCCGGTTGAGCCAGGGGACCTTGTGGCGCTTCTCGACGTCGGCGCCTACGGCATGGCGCAAAGCTCGAACTACAATTCGCGCCCGCGCGCGGCCGAGGTGTTGGTGGAAGGCAAAAGGGCGCGACTGATTCGCAGGCGTGAGACGATGGCCGATTTGCTGGCAACAGAGCAAGTCTGAATGGGCAGTCTGCCCCCGGCGTTACGATTTTTGGGTCGAGGAATGCTTCAGCGTATACGGAATGGAGGATCTAATGCGGAACGAATGACAGGCTACTGACGAACGCCGGAGGCGGCGATGAAGCCCGAGTCTTGCGAGGCGGGCGCGGCGGCCGGAGGCGGAGTGGCGAAGCTCGATCCGCTGGCGTTGAGGGCCGTGGAGTAATCAGGACCGAGGCCCAGGCTCTTGAGCGCCCGCGAATCAGGCATCAGCTTGGTTTGCCAGCCATGATCGGCCTGATATTTCTGCATGGCGGCCAGTGTCGTGGAGTCCCAATCGCCATTGGGTTCGCCGGTCAAGTAATGTTCGCGGATCAGTGCCTGCTGAATCTCGGTGACGCGGTCAGGCTGGATCGCTTGCTGGCCACGGGCGCGGCGCGTTTTGTGCCGGCTATGCGAGAGCCTGTGCGATGCGGTGGTGTGGTGGCTGGTGGCGGGTGCGGTGGAGGCGAACGCACCGGGCACAAGGAGAGCCGCTGAGATCAAAAGTGCCAATCCTGTGCGCGATGAAAGCATCCCGTTTCCGCCTGATTCCCAAAAAGATTGAAAGATCTGTTCCAAAAAGTCTAGCCAAGGAACGGTCGCACGGCAAGGGCAAAATGACTCGGCCGCCACGGGCTGGATTACTTTGGATACCGGCGCCGGAAGCAAGAATTCACTTCCGGCTCGGTTCTCAAACTGTTATAGCGTGCCACCAATATAGTTAATGCCTTGATCGAGATGACGAGGGTCGATAATTTCAAAGACCACGTCGTCCCCGGTCTTAAGCTTGCTTGCCACCGCGTCGAACTGCTCTTTTGTTGCGGTGGGCTGTTTATTGAGGTGCGTGATCAGCAGGCCTGGTTCCAAACCTTGCAGGTCGGCAAAAGAACCCGTGCGCACCGAGTCGATGAGCACACCGGAGGCATGGATTTTCGCGGCCATGTCCGGAGTTATTTCGTGCACCACGAGTCCCAACTTGGCCTCGCCGGCCCCGCCGCCGTTGTCGGGATTGGATTCGGGTTGTGAGTTGCCCAGTTCGGCGAAGACTTTATCGCGATCGCCAATGGTCACTGTCGTGTCCTGGGGCTTGCCATCGCGAACGAAACCCAAACGTATCGTCGATCCGGGAGAGCGGCTCGCAATCTCGTTCACCAGGTCGTCACCGTCCTTGATGCTGCGGCCATCGATCGTGGTGATGATGTCGCCGGGCTTGAGGCCCGCCTTGTCTGCTGGCCCGCCGGGTTGAACTTCCTGAACCAGAACGCCGCTCTTGAAGCCGTAAACCCGGTTGACGGCACCCGATAGTCCTTCGCGGAACTGAATGCCGATGGAACCGCGCGTCACCTTGTGGCTGGGACCAATGAGGTCGTTGTAGACCGAAACGACTGTGTTAGAGGGCATAGCGAAGCCGATGCCCTGGTAGCCGGCAGACTGCGTATAGATTGCCGTGTTAACGCCGATGACTTCGCCGTTCATGTTCAGCAGCGGACCGCCGGAGTTGCCGGGATTGATGGCCGCGTCCGTCTGGAGGAAGTGCTGGAACTGGCCGGCCGCACCCTGATCGATGGTGCGGTTTTTGGCGGAGATGATGCCGGCGGTGACGGTTTGTGCGAGAGCAAATGGGCTGCCAATGGCTTCAACCCAATCGCCCACCTCAGCTGTATCGGAGTTCCCCATTTTGACGGTGGGAAGGGGCGTGCTGGTGTCGATCTTGATCACCGCGAGATCGGTGGCTTTATCGACGCCGATGACGCGAGCGGGACGCCCGAGATCCTGGGTGTCGGGATCGGTGGAAAGTTTAACGAAGATCTTGTCGGCTTTGTCGACGACGTGATCGTTGGTGATGATATATCCCTTGGAATCGACGATAAAGCCGGAGCCGAGCGATTCCTGCACCTGGCCGTTGTCGCCGCCGTCATCGGGCTGCCCAGGGACTTGGCCGCCAAAGAAGCGGTTGAAGAAATCCTGGAAGTTGTTGTCCGGTCCCTGGCCGCCCTGGCCGTTTTCCTGATTGTCGTCATCGCCGGGATTCTGCTGGTTGGGCGGGGTGCGGAAGTGGTACGCGTGCCCGGGCCCGGGGTTGCTCGACTGCTTGGGTAGAGTCTGGGTGTTGATGTTCACGACGGCTGGCCCAACAATCTTCGCAATTTTCACAAAGTCGTTGGGCGGAGTGGGCGTGGTAACGACCTTGAGAGGAGTAGCGTCGCTGCTGTTCTGACTTTCCTGACCATGGATTCCGTGAGCCGCGAACGATCCAGCCAAAATGGCGGCGGATGTAGCGGCAAGCAACACGAATACCGAGGTAAGACGGCGCGAGCGAAGCCGTTCGAAGAGCGATTTCATAGAGTTCACTGACCTCTGTTCGAGCACAGCCTGAGGGCTGGGATAAGAATGGCGCTACCCCTCCAGTATAACGATTCGCCAACGGGTCCGGCACTGACCCTTCCGCGTGATCCTCCAAAGGGCGGAGGCAGAAACCGCGCGCTGGGAGGTTAGACGCTTGGCTGGCGAAAATAGACGCCCATATGGAAGGGGGGCGCAGCGGGCGGAAGCGAGCGTGGTTAAATTTCTGCCGCCCAATCCAACGTGGCCAGGGTGAGCAGAAGGACGCGCTTCAGCGCAATCTCCCGATCCCTGGATGAATACCATTCGTGCAGCGTGTGCGCGTCGCCGCCTTCTCCGCCGGCCCCCATCGACAGGGCAGGGACGCCCCTGGCAAGTGGAATATTGGCATCAGTCGATCCGAGCCGGAGGTCGGTGCGGAGGCCGAGATGGCGGTCGACGGCGCGCAGAGTGGCGAGCAAAGGCGAATCGTCAGGCAACTGCGCAGCGGGGCGATCGCCGATTTTGGAGACGGTGAAGGACAAGCGCGACTCGGATCGGCTTCCGAATGATTTCGACTTTTCGTTCCAATGAGCAACCGCATCTTCAACCGCACGGTGCAGCGCGACTTCAAGGTGCAGAAGTTGATTGGAATCGGTAGAGCGGAAATCGATGTTTGCCTGAACGCTTTCGGGGATGGAGTTGACGCTGATGCCACCGCGAATGGTGCCGAGGTTGAGTGTCGTGCGCGGCTCGTCGGGAAGCGGAGTTTCGGCAAGCGCTGCGAGTGCCGTGGAAAGCGCGGCGATGGGGTTGGGAATTCCGGCATCGGTGAAACTGTGCCCGCCGGGTCCTTTAATGGAGACTTGGTAGCGGCGGCTGCCGAGAGCCTGAGTTACGGCCGCGTCCGCCCCGGGTCCATCGAGAACAATGTGTGCCGCGATGCGGCCTGCGAGAGTGCTGTGTTCGTAGATATGACGGACTCCACGCAGGTCGCCCTCACCCTCTTCGCCAACATTTCCGAGGAGGATAAGCGGAACTGGCAATTCGAATCCGGCGTTCGTGGCAGCCGCATGGCGAAGCGCGCTTAGGATGGCCAACATTCCCGCAACACCGGCGGCGTTGTCGCTGGCGCCTGGAGCTTCAAGACGGTCGCCATCAAGGACCGGGTTGATTGGAGTGCCCGAGGGGAAGACGGTGTCAATGTGCGCGGAGAGCAGCACGACTGGACAGGTGCTGTCTGCGGGCATGTTCTTGGCGGGCAAAATGCCCAGAACGTTGCCGGCGGCGTCGATTTCGATGCTGCTTAGGCCCGCTTGGGTGAAGCGCTCCGCGAGCCACTCAGCGCGCTCGCGCTCTCCGCGATTGGGAGCGGGGATCGCCACGAGGTCGACCTGCCAATCCATGATCGTTTTGGGATTCGCATGCAGCCAGGCGAATGCGGCGTGAACCGGCCGTTGCGCAGCGAGCGCAGTGACGCGCGAGAATGCCGAAGATGGAGAAAGGACCGGCATCGATCTGAATTCAGAGTAGCAGGCAGTCGACAAGCCAGTGGCCGCAGCCCGATTCTGGTTGGATCTTGTTCGAGGTGCGATCAGAGCGGCGACTGTCCGGTATCTTCGGACGGATAGTCGACGGAATGGAGGAATAATCCAAGCGCCGGCGCGGTGGGGCCGGCAGCAGATCGGGAGCGCGCTTCGAGAATGGCCGGGATCTGGTCGGGAACGAGTTGGCCGCGACCGGCATCGATCATGGTGCCGACGAGATTGCGCACCATGTGATGGAGAAATCCATTGCCTCGCACGCGATAGATGAGAAGCTCGCCATTCGGAGTGGACTGCTGCTCCCATGCCGAAGAAAAGATGGTGCGGATGGTTTTTTCCTCAGTCGTGGGCGCTTCTGAGTTTTGGAGCAAAGCCTCGGCTTGAGCCGATCCACGATGCGAGAGGTCCGGATCGGTGGCGGCGAAGCTGAGGAAGTCGTGCTCGCCAACAAAGAGGCGTGCGGAGGCGTGAAGCAGGTCGAGATCGAGCGGAAACGGGCAGCAATATACAAAACGCGCGAGGAATGGCGAACAGTCGAAAGCGCGAAGGATGCGATACTCGTAGGTTTTGGCGATGACGGAGTGGCGCGCATGGAAGATGCTTGGTGCCGTACTGGCTTTGGAGATACGTATCGCGGACGGTAGAGTCCGATTGAGCGCGCGAAGCAAGTTTTCAGGTGGAATGGGAGCACGGAGCTCGAAGCTGGCAACCTGCGCTAGGGCGTGGACACCCGCATCGGTGCGTCCGGAGCCTTGCGGCAGAGGCGATTCGCCCGTAATTCGACCGAGCGCTGCCTGGAGTTCGCCCTGGATGGTCGGCAGGCCTGGCTGAACCTGCCAGCCCTGAAAGTCCGTGCCGTCGTAGGCGAGGGTGAGCTTCCAGGTCTTTAGGCCGTTGGCGTATTGGGCGGGCTCATTCAATGAAAGACGCTCGATCTAGGGTAGCAAGGGGTTGGGATGTGGATGTAGTGAAAAGAGAGTGAGCAAAGGATAGTAGGGATCGAGAGATTAAGAAGAAAAGTGAACCAGATAGCGTGGCGGTCGAGAAGAAACTCATAGAGTAAAGCCACAGATTATAAGAGGCTTACTTGAAGTGGGCTCGGGAGTGTAAAGAAAATCCACAAGCAGATAGTTGCCGAGATAGTGTGCAAGGCGTATTTTACTAACCAGTTAGTTAAAATGTAACCATGCAATTTGGTCAGTGGCAAACAAGGGGTGAGTTACCCGATTGCAAGGGTTAGAGGATGATCGTGGCGTTCGGATCGCAGGGTGACTGGGTTTGAAGTTTTCAGCGAGACGAGATGCGGAAGAATTACAAGCGGGCTGTGATTTGGCAGGTCTAACAGAAAAGAATCCAGGAAACAAACACGGCGGGGAACGAGAGGGGTATCGATTTCGTAATCAAGATCATCACCCCGAAAGAAACATTCGGGCAAAGTGGAAGCGATAATCATTTTGACAACCCCGAGATGTGCGACGGGCGCGGCAGATGGGCGACCGGGACGCATAAGAAATCCGCGCGGCGCAACCTATTGTGGAGAGAGATCATGCAGTTTATGAGGACCGGTGTGTTGAAGGGCGAAGAAGTTGACCCAAGCAGTGAACGGAGCGGAACGAGACTGATGAAGCGTGGACATGGCGGGGAGCGGTTGCGCGCCCTTGCGTGCGTATTGCTAACGCTAGCGGCCACGATGCCGCCGGGCTACGGGCAGCAGGGAACGGCCTCCAACGCGCCGATCTCGAGCACGCCCGACAAGGCATCATCGGAACTCCCAGCTGCGCCCGCGCCTATTCCAACACAGCCGATTCCGCTGCGCACCTCGGGCCGCGATTATTCCAAACCTTTCGGAAGCTGGCTGCGGAATCCGGCTGGAGTTTATATGCCGACGAATATTCCCAAGGCCAGCTTTCAGAATTCGGTCCGGCTGGCCGACCTGGTGAAGGATGGCAAGATCTACTTGAGTTTGTCGGACGCAATTGCACTGGCGATCGAGAACAACTACGACATCGCGATTGCGCGCTACAACCTGGATATTGCCGACACCGATATCCTGCGAGCCAAGTCGGGAGCTTCGATTCTGTTTGGTGCACCATCCGGCCTGGTTACGGGCACGCTGGGCGGTTCCACCTCGACGCTCACCACGGGCGGAGGACCGGGCGGCACTACGGTTGGCTCGGGCGGCGCGGGTTCAGGCGCCAGCGGATTATCGGAAACTGCGAACGGAGCGGGACCGTTTCCAGAGTCTCTCGATCCTGTCATTGGGGGCACGATTCAATTGGAGCGGAGCCGATCGCAGCTGACCAGCATCTTCAGCCCAGCATCCTCCAACAACACCGATTCGTATGACTTCACATTCAACCAGGGCTTTGTTCCCGGAACTAATTTGGCCATTGCGTGGAATAACAGTCGGAATAACACCAGCAACCCACTGGCCAGTTACACCCCGCAACTTAGCTCATCATTCAAGGCCACGGTAACCCAGCAATTGCTGCAGGGTGCCGGCGTTTGGGTGAACAAGCGCTTGATTTATCAGGCGCTCAACGATAGGCGCATCACGGACTCCTCGTTCCGGCAGCAGATTCTCTACACCGTGGACCAGGTGGAGACGATTTACTGGGGGCTGGTGCAGGCGTACGAGGATGTGCAGGCCAAAGAGCGTGCGCTCGACCAGAGCAATCAACTGCTGAGTGACAACCAAAAGCAGTTGCAGATTGGGACCATGGCTCCGCTGGATGTGGTGAATGCGGAATCGAGCGTGGCCACGGATCAGCAGTCACTGATCAGCGCCCAGAGCGCACTGAAGTATCAACAGGAGATCATTAAGCAGGCGATCGCGCGCAACCTGAACGACCCGGCGCTGTCGGCGGCGCCAGTGATTCCCACAGATCGGGTGAGCCTGGAGGCCCTGCCCGAGGAATCGCAACCGGTAGAGGCTTTGGTTCAGGAGGCGTTCCAACAGAGGCCGGAGCTGGAGCAGGCAGTGCTGACTTTGAAGAACGACGAGATCACATTGAGGGGCGCGCGCAATGCGTTGCTGCCCACGCTGAATATTTACGGGTTCTATGGCTCCAGCATCATCGGCGGAACTGTCAACAAGAACTGTAATTTCGAAGGTATTTCTTGCGCGGTGGTGGGCAACGCCGCGCCGGGCGATTATGCAAGCACGCTCGGCGACCTGGTGAACAGCACGGCTCCCGATAAAGGGGCGGGGTTCAACCTGACGATCAACTTGCGCAACCGCGAAGCGCAATCGGTACAGGAGCGGTCGCTGATGGAGTACCGGCAAGCGGAGCTGCGGCTGGAGCAACTGCATACCGAGATCCGCATGCAGGTAGTGAATTCAATGTACGGATTGGCCAATGATCGTGCGCAGGTGCGAGCGGCAACGGCGGCGCGCGACTATGCCCAACAGAGCCGGGACGCAGAACAGAAGAAGCTGCACCTCGGAGCGTCAACGACTGCCAACGTGCTACAGCAGGAGCGCAGCCTGGCGATGGCGGAGGACAACCTGATCGCGGCAAACGCGGCCTACGCGAAAGACCGCGCGGGCCTTTATCAAACGCTGGCTTCAACGCTGCAACACTACAACATCAACCTGACGGAAGCGGCAGAGGGAACGGTGGCGACAACCCCCGCAATTCCAGGAGTGGAAGCAGTGGCGCCGGGACAAGAGCCGACCATGACACCACCGGAGACGCAGGAGCAACCGGCACCGCCTCCGGCGCAGTAAGGGCGTGGCGGGGAGTTGTGGGGGAATCCGAGGGGCCTGAAATGGGTGCGATTTCGGGCGTTTTCGGAGCTATATTTGCACCAAAATCAAAGAAAATCGAGGAAATTCGTCGAAATTTGTGGAAGGATTTTTCGAATATGTGCTGATTACAATAGAGTTAAGACGCATTTTTGCGTTTCAGGTGTGAAAAAATCACGGTCTTGGAGAGACAGGGACCAAGGGAACAAGGGAACAAGAGACCGAGGGACCGGGCGCGACCGGCTGGCGGAGCTAGAAAAAGCAGCGGGCTTGCCGGGCAAGCGGGGCTCAACGAGGTCAGCCTGAATTCGTGATTGGCCATCATGGAACTATTGTGCTCTACATGGGCATAATGATCGGCAAACTTGGCGGAACAGAGATCAGAGAATAGAGAGCAGAGAAGAAAGGACTTAGGGGAGCCATGGAAATTTATTTTGGCGGAGGGGGCTTGACAGAGATTTGGACGGGGGCTCGTTGAAGGGGGAATAGGTATCATGTCCCCATTTTCCCCATTTCGGTTCATTAAGGCGTGTGCCGTTTCCTGAAGGTTGAAAACGATAAATTTGTATCCTCTCGCTGTTCTCGAGTGATCGGTTCAAGAAGGACCGCCTCCGATGAATCACTTGTACGTATCAAAGCCTCTCCACAAGCGCATCTCGGGACACTCCAATGGCTTCGAGCTGCTTCCCGTCTCCCGCGTCGCGTGAACCCAGATTTTTCGGCCTTGCATTCGTCCGTCGTCGCCCGATTAACGCGCCGACTGCTAGGCCTGATTACATAGTAGATGGGACCACTTGAGGAGCACTGCCAAAATCCACATGAACCACGAGAACCGATCCCCGCATTTCCAGGGCAAACGCCTGGAAGAGCAGACCGCCAGGACAGAGCACGAAAACGCCTGTCGTTGATGATCCAGTACAGAGGCGGCGCGCTGTAGTTCGGCGGAACGTGCCCAACAGTCGGAAGATGAAATGGATCGAAGATTTGAACATACCACCACAAAAGCGAAACTCCAACACCTATTGCAATTCCAACGTATGCGAACTTGCGAGCGAGCTTGAACATCATAAAATCCTCACATTTCTCTCGGGACTACCGACTCAAGGAAATCAAGGAAATACAAGGAAATAGGGGGACATGATACAGATTCACCTAGAATTTCATAGGATCCCGGCTGGCAACTAAATCCGTGACGGAACGATATCACGAAGTCTTGGAAAATAGGTATCATGTCCCCCTATTTCCCCCCCTATTTCCCCTATTTCCCCCTTCGGCCAGTACGAAACACTCACATAATCTGTATTCTGGCCCTGAGTCGTGCCCGTCGAATTTGAGTTCTGCTGTTGGGCCGATGCTAATAGTCTATCGGCTGACTATGAAACCGTCCCGCTCCCCAAAAATAAACGTCAGCCTCATACTCTTTTTCGCTGGCATCTATAAGCAAAACACCTTCTTGCGCTTGCACCTGAAACTTTCTTTGGGAGTGCGGATCAAAAAATCCACCGATGGCTATTGTGTGTATGAAGAAAGCCTCACTTTCCGCTCTTTCAGACTGATCGACCACTTTCGGTTGATAAAGGCGTGTGCCTTTCTGAAGGTTGAAAACGATAAATTTGTATCCTCTCGCTTTCTGAGTGATCGGTACAAGAAGGATCGCATACGATGAATCACTTGTATTATCGAACTTCCCCACAGCGATCCCGGGACACCCCAACGGCTTCTCTGCTTCCCATCTCTCGCGTGCGCGTGAACCAAGATTTTTCGGTTCTTGAATTCTCCAGGCATCGCTGTGATCGCGGATGTAATCCTGAACGGATTGAGGCAACGCTTGGTTTTGGCACTCGCTAGTACCCCTTGATGTCCCGACCTGAGCTGACATCGATGTCGTAACAACAAGAAGGAAAATCATACTCGCAATATGTTTGTGCATGGCTATCTCCTACGCCTATTGATCTGCAAGGGGCAGGTCCCCTCTCCCGCCATTTCTGCCGGGCGTTACCTGAACATGTACATGCGGACCAGTCGCATGTGCCGATGGATGCGCTCTCTCGTTCAAGCCAAAGTGAGCCCCGCAGTTTGCTGCACACTGGAGAGTCGCCCTCTCTCGCCCTGGACGCACTTCCAAATCCGCCGCTAGGTTCTGCCTATGCGGTGTGCCTGCAGGATGAACAGGCGTATTTTCAGAGGTTGAACTAATGACAAATTGCGAGCAGGACTGCATACACTGAAGAACTGGAAGAATTGGTCCAGCTGCGGGAAGCGGAGGAACATGCTGATTCATGTCATATTGCAGAGGTGCTTGACTATTCGTGTTCTGTGTGGCGGGCTGTGCATTGTTCGCCGGCGGCGTTTGGTTTTGAGCTACCTCAACCGTTTGGCTATCCTGCTGTTGGGCCCCGTTGTCATTCTGCCCATTGTCGTTCTGTTGCGGCGCTTGTCCTCCGTTATATTCGACAACTTCTCCGTAGTTATACGGACTGGGCTCTATATTGCATAGATCACTCACGTCTCCATTCCCACAGCCATTGAAGTGTCCATCCGCGTCAATGCGGGAAATAGGGGGACATGGGAAATAGGGGGACATGATACAGATTCACCTAGAATTTCATAGGATCCCGGCTGGCAACTAAATCCGTGACGGAACGATATCACGAAGTCTTGGAAAATAGGTATCATGTCCCCCTATTTCCCCTATTTCCCGGCACACGGCCCGCTGGCGCTTCCTGGCTGATCGCTAGAAGCTCCGGGTCGACGGCTGGGAGCTGACCCCCGGAGCCGCACACCGCCAGACCCGCTCACAGCCGGTTATTCTTCCCCTTGCTTAACGATGATCAAGTGGGGATTGGCCACGTTCAACGGCGTTCCATCCTTGGTGAACTTTACTTCCACGACGTACTTCTTATCCGGCAGTGTCGAGAAGCTCCCAAGGAACCTGAAGATGTAGTCCTTCGTATATTTCCCATAAGCCAGTGTTGTTGCGCTCGAACCGCTCGATATGATCTGGCCTTCACTCCACACTGTCCAGTCCGCTCTAAGGAGAGGGTCATTGCTAGTGCAGTCCTTGGATTCGAGCGGCCCTGCAGTAGTTCCCATCATGCACTGCATTTGCGCAAATGGGAGAGGCTTCTCAACTTGAACCATGATCCAGTACCAGTGCGCGGGGGGAGCGAACTCAGGCGTTCGGATGGTGCCCTCCGATAACGAGATCGGCATATCCACAACAGAGTAACGATATGGATGCTTTGGGCGACCTCCAGCAGACGCAAATGGCGCAAACAGCAACACACCAAGCAGCGTACACGATCCAGCCAACTTCATTCTTAACCTACTCATCATCTCTCAGCTCCACTTGGTTCGCCCCATTTATTGGTATTCCTGGTCATCGCCAACTGTTCTCGTACGCCAAGATTCCTGCCAGAACAGCCGGACCATTCATTTCGGCGTGTGGAACACCGGAAACTCCTCCCGCGTGAAGGACGCTTTCAACAAACTGCGCGCAGTTGTTGAATAGCAGGTTGTAATGTCCGGGATTTGCGATTCGAGCGTCGATTGCACCTTGCATCGCTCTTGCCTGATCAGCCGAGATCGGGATACGAATGTACTGTGGATGTGGAGCTTCGCCATTCTTGGTGTGCGCAGGTATATCGAGTTCGGGGGCTCCGGCGGGTGCTCCGAACAATCGAGTCCACCAATGGACCTTGGGATCAGCTGTGGAGTATCCCCGTGTGTTGTCGGTATCAATGCCTATGCCAATATGGCCGAACCCTCCGGCTCCCTTTGGATAGTACGCAACATTCGCAGAATGCGATTGATCCTGCCCTGTGGCGCTGGAGCTTGAGTCGTTCTGTTGTTGGTCCGACCCGAGTTCTTCATCTAATTCCTGCGTTCGGGCCACTGTCGCCGCCGCTTCTTCTTGGTCTCCTTGCTCATCGGGAAATACGGTCGATCCGTCGCACAGGTCGTTCGGAGTGTGGTTGGAACAGCCGTTAAAGTGTCCATCCGGATCGACTCCGGCCAGCGGGTTGTTGCGCACGTAGGCGAACAGATTGAGCGATTGCGGATCGCCCAATTTCGCATATGGTACTGGCTCGGCCTTCGCGCTCCAATCCGGTGACAGGAACCGGCCCATTGAGCTTGCGTAATACCTGGCCCCGAAGTAGTCGTTGCCGGATTCGGCATCACGTTCTTTGCCGGTAAACAGGTGTTCCGTCGGCGTTGGCGTGCAAGTTTCGCCGTCGCCAAAGGGCAGACTTGAGCAGGTCTGCTCGATCACGCCTGCATAGTCGGTCTGCACGCGACGGGTACCCAGTGGGTCGTCAAGATAAAAATGAAGAGTTGCACCGTTTGCTGGCGGTCCGGCCGCCGCCGTCTCGTAGGTGGCCAACAGTTTGCCGCCTGCCCAGACATTGGTGTGATGCCAGTCAAGGTTGCCATCCGAGCCCGTGACGTACTCGGACATCTGGTTGCCGGCGGCATCGAGCGCGTAGGAGTTTGTGAGCTGAAAGCCGTTGACCGACGGATCGCAGCTTAACCCGTAGGGATTGGAGGAAGACACCAGGCTTGGCACGGTCACGATCGTACCCTTGGCGATTCGATTGCCGTCAGCGTCGTAGAGGTAACCGGTCATCCCCGTGCTACTCACCACCGCGCAGATGCGCCCCTCATCATCGTAAAAGTACCCGGGCATCATGTCCCCCCTTTTCTTGAGGGGGCTTGACAATTGCTTTGGACGGGGCTAGTTGAAGGGGGAATAGGTATCATGTCCCCTATTTCTCTATTTCTCTAGGTATCATGTCCCCTATTTCCCCCCTATTTCCCCGGCTGCGCAAAGCATGGAGTACAGTCGTAGCTGAAGTCACTTTGCATCGTAGCGGTATTTCGTCCTAATCAGCTTCCGGGTGGGCAAGGGCATGGCATCCGTCTGGGTTGAAAATCTTCGCTACAAACCACTTCTTGCGCGCAGGAGGGAGTCGGTTGAACGCATCTAGGAATTCGGCGTTTTTCGAGCGACAGACCGCCCCCATTTGCTCTGCATAATCGCTGTCTGGATACATAACAGAAAGCTCTGCATAGGAAATGTAGTCCAACATTTTGCTCGGAACGACCATCACGGCCGTCGCTAGGTCATGCGGCATACGCATAAGCAATTTGCCGAGTGTTTGCATGTCCGGCATTGTTTCACTGTGGCACAAAGATACCTCAAGTAGATGCAACTCGGAGTCCTGCTTCTCATCTTGAGGGAGCAAATCCAATAATCCTAAAGCAGCAACTGGGTCCGTCGGTCGCAGCTCGAAGAATCGAGTGGCGTAGACGGATCGAGCGCGGTAACCGTCTCCAGACTCTTTCTTCCATTTCTCTAATTGCTCCGCTGACTCGGCTCGCGCCATTTCTGCGATAGCGTGGGTCTCAAAGCAATTTGTTGCCTGCGCTAACGAAGCCTTCAGGGGAGAAAAACAGACAGCCCAAACCATCGTCAAGATCGGAATGCGCGCAGATTTCAATTCAAATGCCCCCCATCACAATTACGCGAATCTTATCTGTCAATTCTCATTTGTCACGGGAAATAGGGGGACATGATACAGATTCACCTAGAATTTCATAGGATCCCGGCTGGCAACTAAATCCGTGACGGAACGATATCACGAAGTCTTGGAAAATAGGTATCATGTCCCCCTATTTCCCTAGGGGAGCCATGGAAATTTATTTTGGCGGAGGGGGGCTTGACAGAGATTTGGACGGGGGCTCGTTGAAGGGGGAATAGGTATCATGTCCCCTATTTCCCCCTATTTCCCCTATTTCCCCAGATTTCCCCAGATTTCCCCAGGGTCAACCGTGAAGCCGTGAGACAGTCGGCCCTGCCGGAGGTCGCGGTCCCTTGAGTCTGATCCGATGGAAGACGAGGAACGAAATCCCCTGAGTAGCCGCCAACAGGATCAGAAGCACCAAGTCCGACCGCCACGTGATCGGACTCGAACCGTCCGGATAGCGAGCTTCCCAGAAGAACGAGTGACTGTAGAAGATCAGCCCACTCGCAACCCCAGCGCACAGAGCCAAGCCAACAAGAACCTCCGTCACTACGTGATGGCGGATGACTACGAACGAAATCCACTGCGTGATTCCGAGAAGCAAAAGAGCGATTATGGCCGTCCGCAAGCCGGGTTGACCGTTGACCAAAAGGCCCAGATAGAACGTTGCCATTAGCGCAGCAACACCTAAGGCCACGCCGAAAAGAACTTGCAAGGCGGTCTTCATAATCTCCTCTCCTTACTGCGGAATACGCACAACCGGTGCAGGATCGGTCGCGCTCTCGCCGTTCTGTCCAGCGGGCCGGAAGCCCCAGTCGTTTTGAGTGATCTGGCCGCCATAGCTTCCGGTGGCGTTTGCTGAGACAGTGGCTAGCTTTCCATCCGCGCCCATCACCACGATTCCAGCGTGGCCGTAGGTGTCGCCATGCTCCTGCGCAATAACATCGCCTGGTTGTGCCTGGCTTAGCGGGGAAATAGGGGGACATGATACAGATTCACCTAGAATTTCATAAGATCCCGGCTGGCAACTAAATCCGTGACGGAACGATATCACGAAGTCTTGGAAAATAGGTATCATGGAAATACGGGGACATGATACGTATTCACAGCAGTTCCAGCTGCTCGGCTGCAGGGATTTCGTTTGTGGGTCGGCGGCCCGGAGCGCGGCGTGCAATCTTGCGTCCCAGCAGGTTCTCAAGGCCGGTGACGAACTCGGGCGCACCCAGCGGACGTCCGGTAGCTTCGGCGCGGCGCAGATCGCTGAAGTCATCCAACGCGTCGATTTCGAGCAAGCCTTTCAAGTGAGGAATTCGATCGAGCACAGGCCGCACCGAGACCAGGCGGTCGTCGGCTGCGGCAAGATGGGCTCTGACGCTTGACCACTTCCAATCTTCAGGCCGCGAGACCAGTCGGGCCCGCACCGGGTTCAGGCTGACATAACGAACAGCGCGGATCAGATGTGCATCGTCGAGCACGACCGAACAAAAGCGGCTCTGGAAGAGATGGCCGGTCCAGCGGCCGCGGGCGTTGATGAAGTTGGTGTATCGGCGGTGAGTTTCGCCGACTGCGCGCCCCAGGCCGTCACCATGTTTGGGCTTCAGGATCAGATGAACGTGATTGGGCATGAGGCAATAGGCCCAGACAGCGACGTCGGCCTTCAGCGCCTGTTCGGCCAGCAGATCGATGTAGATTTCGTGGTCTCCAACTTCAAAGAAGATAGCCTCGCGCCGGTTGCCGCGCTGGGTGACATGATGGGGAAGGCCGGGAATTACGATGCGAGCTAGCCGAGCCATGCACAGACGATAGCACTGCGGAAGGGGAATAGGTATCATGTCCCCGCATTCCCCCCGCGGATGGGGAATAGGTATCATGTCCCCGCATTGCCCGCATTGCCACGGCGCGCAGCGCTAGCGTTCCGCGACCTGATCGAGCAAATCAAAAAACTCTGGGAAGCTGATGGCGGCGGAGTCGGCGCCCTGGATGAGCGTGTCGCCGGTGGCGCGAAGGGCGGCGACGCTGAAGGCCATGGCGATGCGGTGATCGCCGCCGGAGTCAATTGTGGCGCCGTGAAGGGACTGGCCGCCGGGGATATCGAGACCGTCTTCAAACTCCTCGACCTCAGCTCCCATGGCGCGAAGATTTTTCGCGACCAGGGCGATGCGGTCGGATTCTTTGACGCGGAGCTCGCGCGCGCCGCGAATGCGGATGCCGCCGCTGGTGAAGGGCGCAATAGCGGCGAGGACTGGCAGCTCGTCAATGAGCTGAGCCGCGAGAGCGCCGCTGACTTCAGTCGAGCGGAGACCTTCATCCGGACCGGAAATCTGCACAATGCCGACCAGCTCGGAGTGCTTTTCTTCGAGGTTGAGCACGTTTATACGTGCGCCAAGAGCGGTGAGAACGTCGAGCAGCGCGGCGCGGGTGGGATTGAGGCCAATGGAATCGAGAACCAGGCTGGAGCCGGGGAAGAGCGCCGCGGCGCAGAGGAAGAATGCGGCGGAAGAGAGATCGCCGGGGACGACGGCATCGATGGCGTGGAGCGATTGCGGGCCAGCGATGGTGATGGAGCCGGATTCCCGCGTGAGCGTAGCGCCAAAGGCGCGGAGAGCCAGTTCGCTGTGGTCGCGCGTGCGGACTTCTTCGAGGATGGTTGTGGGTCCGGCGGTTTGCAGAGCGGCGAAGAGAATGCAGCTTTTGACTTGCGCGCTGGGTACGGGCGTGGCGTAGTCGATGGCGCGAAGCGGGTGGCCGTCAATGATGAGTGGCGCGTGTCCGGCCGTGAGCGTGAGGCGGGCGTTCATGGCTTCAAGCGGTTTGCGAATACGCTCCATGGGACGGCGCGAGAGCGATTCGTCGCCGATGAGAGTGAAGCGGCCGGATTGCGGTGCGAGAAGGCCGGAGATCATGCGCATGGTTGAGCCGGAGTTGCCGCAGTCGAGGGGTTGAGCGGGTTGCGCGACGCGGCCGGCAACGCCGGTGATCTCGACCGAGTCAGCGCCGGTGCGATTGACCTTTGCACCGAGCTCTGTCATGCAGGCGAGCGTGGAAGCGCAATCGGCTCCGGTGGAGAAATTGGTAAAGCGCGATGTGCCTTCCGCGAAACCACCGAGCATGGCATAGCGATGGCTGATGGATTTGTCGCCGGGCAGGCGAAGGCTGCCGATGATGTTTCGAGCGGGGCGGATGAGGCGTTCTTGGGAAGCGGTGGACAAGAGGACTCCGGAGTGCAGCTTCTAGCCGCTAGCTCCTAGCCTTGTGTTGCGAGAACAGAGAGGGATGGGTTCTCTTGATTTCGCGGAATGGCCAAAGGCTGGGAGTTGCAACTATGAGTTTATCGAATGAGGAGCCTGGGATCGGAAATGGGGGATTTGGCCGCTTTTTGCGGAAGAGAGGCCGGGAAAGCGGCGGTTAGACCGGGGTGATTGGACCGGATTGACGTTCGGAGAAGGCCAAAATTCAGCCATGGCGGAAAATCTGCGGGAACGTTATCATGTCGGGGACCAGATTCGTCTAAATTTGCAGTCGCTAAATTTGCAGTAGACAGGGAATACGATGAAACGGATTCTTGCTCCTTTGGTGTGTGCCGTTGGTTTGAGTGTGTGTTGGGGAGGATTGACAGGTTGCGGTGGACCGTCCGGTTCGCCAACGCCACCTCCGGTATTAGCCTCGATTGCCAGTTTCACGGCGAACCCAACGACCATCACAGCAGGGACAAGCGCAGCGTTGACGGGAGTGTTTTCGGGCGGAACGGGCGTGATTACTCCGGGGAATCTAGCCGCTACCAGCGGGAGCGGCGTGACCGTGAGCCCGACGGTTACGACGACCTATACGCTGACGGTGACGCCCTCGAGCGGGACAGCGGTAACGCAGACTGCAACAGTGACTGTGGTTCCGGCACCGACGATCAGCAGCTTTGTGGCCAATCCCACATCGATCCTTGCTGGCGGAAGCTCCAGCCTGACGGCAGTCTTTGCGAACGGCGCGGGCGTGATTACGCCGGGGAATCTGGCTGTCACCAGCGGGACGCCGGTGAGCGTGAGTCCGTCGATAACCACTACCTATACGCTCACGGTTACTCCCGCTGTCGGAACCCCGATCACACAGCAGGCAACAGTAACCGTGTATCCGCCGCCGACGATCATCAGCTTCGTGGCGGGCCAATCGACGATCACGGCGGGAGGGAGCGGCACCACCCTGACGGCGGTGTTTGCGGGCGGGGCCGGAGTGATTACGCCGGGCAACACCGCGGTCACCAGCGGAAACGCGGTTCCAGTGACCCCGACGGTGACGACGATTTACACCCTCACGGTGACCCCACCGGTAGGGACGGCGATTACGCAGATGGTAACGGTGAACGTCGATCCTGCGCCGGCGATCACAAGCTTTGCGGCGAATCCAACGACGGTCGGGCCAGGAGGAAGCTCGAGCCTGACTGGAGTCTTCGCAAATGGCACGGGGGTGGTTACACCGGGCAACATACCCGTGACGAGCGGAACAGCGGTGAGCGTGACCCCCTCGACGACCACTACCTATACGCTCACGGTCACGAATCCCATTGGGACGGCAGTGACGCAAACGGCGCAGGTTACCTATAGTGCCAGCGCACCGGCAATTACAACCTTCACGGCTACTCCGGCAAAGATTGCCGCAGGCGCGAGCTCGAGTCTGTTGGCGGATTTCGTCAATGGCACGGGCGTGATCACGCCGGGCAATCTCCCCGTTACGAGTGGAACCGCGGTGAGCGTGAGCCCTGCGGTCACCACCACCTACACAGTAACCGTCACACCTACGAGCGGAACGGCGGTGACCCAGACGGTCACTGTGACCGTGGTGCCGCCCCCAACGATCACGAGTTTTGGAGCGAGCCCGGCGACCATCGCGCTCGAATTCAAGCTCGAGCCTGACAGCAGTTTTTGCCGGCGGCACAGGCGTGATTACTCCGGGCAATCTGGCTGTCACGAGCGGAACGCCGGTGAGCGTGAGCCCGACGACGACCACGGTTTACACGCTCACCGTGACTCCTTCGCTAGGCACGGCGATCACGCAGACTGCGACGGTGTTTATTCAGAGCGCGGTGTCGGTGAATGAGTCGAGCAGCGGGCCGGCGATCAGCGACCAGCTGATGGGAATCAACATGGCCGTTTGGGACGACTTTACGAACGGCGGCTCGTATACAGCGAGCAATTCGCCTATCTTGACCGCATTTGAGAATGCGGGCTTTGTGGCGCTCCGCTGGCCGGGCGGATCGACCTCGGACGTTTACCACTGGAACAGCACCAACCCAAGTAATCCGGCAAACGGCGTAGCGCCCACGCCTTCGTTGTGCGGCGGCGGATACCAGGATCCGAACACGAACTACTTGAACTTTATTAACGACCTCGAATTTCCAAGTCCCTTGCCTTCGAACCTTCCCTACGGGTTCGATGTGGCGCTGACGGCCGACTACGGTACCGACCCAACGTGCACTGTCGGAGGCAGTCCGACCGAAGCGGCCAACTGGGTAAAGTACGCCTACGCGAACGGCGGCACGGTGAGCCATGTGACGGTGGGCAACGAAGAATATGGGCATTGGGAAACGGACGATCACACGGTGAAGAACGATCCCACAACCTACGCCGCGGCGGTGGCGGGATCGAGCGGCTATTACGCGCTGATTAAAGCAGCTTCATCGAGCACTCTGGTGGGCGTCGACGTGGATGGTGGAGAACCATCATCCGACGGTGTCACTGCCGGATGGGATGCAAACGTGCTGGCGAACGCGCCTTACGATTTTGTGGAATACCACTTCTATCCGCAGAACCCTGGAGGCGAGAACGATACCACCCTGGTGCATTCGGCGGCGCAGGAGTTGACCGCGGGAATCAATACCATCAAGACGGAGCTGGCGACGGCAGGGAAAGCGAACACACCGATTTATGTGGGCGAGATGGGCTCGGTGTCGTCGAATCCTGGTAAGCAGACCTGGTCAATCACGCAGGGCTTGTATGCGGGCCAGTTGCTGGGCGAAATGATGAACGATGGCGTTTCGCGCGCGACGTGGTGGATTGGATTCGGCAACTGCAACGGTGCTGCCGGAAACAACAGCTCTTCGCTTTATGGATGGCAGACTTTTGGAGCCTACAATATTTTCTCTGACGGCTCCGCCGATAGCACGTGCCCGGACGCGGGCCCCATTGGCACGATGTCTCCCACGGCGATCGCATATCAACTGTTCAGCAACGTGGCCGTCAACGGCGAATCCGTACTGACTGCGGGTGTGACCGGCGATACAACCAACGTGCGCGCGTATTCGGCGACCGCGAGCGGCGGCGGGACGGCGCTAATGTTGTTCAACCTGGACGAGAATGCCAACGCGCCGGTTACGGTGACGCTGTCAGGTCTGTCCTCGGCGACGAGCGTGACCGTTGAGACCTACGACAAAGCGATCTACGACATGTCAAACCCGGCTACGACAAACACATGGTCTCCGCCAGTGACGACGAATCTCGGAGCGCAAACCCTGCCGCTGACGTTATCTTTGGCGCCGTGGAGCATGAACGTGGTGATCATTCAGTAGGTGAATGGCGCGCGGTAAGTTAAAGATTTGGGCGGTCATCGAAGAGTGAGAGGTTTCGCGAATCGGCGTCGATGCCATTTCATGTCGATGCGGTTTATCGAGGAGTTTCTGGATCGGCGGAGAAATTCTTGCTGAGGCCGAGTTTTGTGGCTGCAGCATCCAGATCTGCCTGGGTGAAGAAAAATTGATGATCGGGATTTGAATTCGGATAGAAGCGAATCACGATTTCAGATTTTTCGACCGATTCACTCACACCGTCGGTGAATGGATATCCCAGGTCCTGCAAAAGGTGCAGCGAGCCTTCGTTCCCTGAGGGATTGCCGGTGTCTCCGACGATGGCAAACACGCTTTTGTGTGTGCGCCTGGAGTAGACCACGACGAAATCGCCTACCTTTGCGCCGCGATGCCGCGCCCGGTTTCCGCGAACCACATAGTTGATCATGCGGGCGTCGATGTAGCGGCGCGGGTCGCGCTCGTTCTGATTGTTGGGATCGGAAAAGGCGGTCTGGGAGATGTAATAGCCGGGAAAAGGATCGTTTGGGCCCTGCAGAACTGGGCGATGGTGTTCGTCGGTCAGATATCCGACGATCGGTTCATCGTCGCGATTGAGGTAATGCGCATCGCGCGGAATGTCGAGCGCAGGCTTGCCCGGCGGACCGTAGGCATTTGGGGCTCCGTCGACGTCGACATCCATGCGGTGAGTCAGGATTTCAAAGGGCGGACGAAGCTTTGCGTTTTGGGCGGGTAAAACGAAGGCAACACTTAGTGAGCAAACCCATGCAAAGAGAACGAAGGTAGCGCGCTGTTTCATCACCGACATCTCGAGTCTAAATCGGCTTGTCCAGCGCCGGGCTTCCCAAGGTATGCGAATCTGAAACCCGGGGATCGAAGAGCATATAAAATCCTTTGAGGCAGAAGAACGATACGATACAAAAAACACTGTGCGAGTGGGACGGATTCCGGGAGAGATAGCCGATGACGACCGTTCGAATCTCTGGAGGAGTGGCCCATAAACTGCCGAATGATCTGCGGATGGCCCTTGCCTCTGACGTGAAGGCACGAGCCGCTTGGGAAGACATCACACCCCTGGCACGCAACGAATGGATATGCTGGACCATCTCCGTTAAGAAAGATGAAACGAGGCGGCAGCATGTCGAGAGGGTTTGCTCGGAACTTAAAGAAGGAATGCGGCGGCCTTGCTGCTGGCCAGGCTGCCCTCATCGATGATGCTTCCTGTGGGCTGATCCGCGTTTCCAGCGACGCGAGGTAAGCACGAATAGAGGGCTTCATTGATTCCTGATTGCTGATCCCAGCTTTACCGCACGCGCAGCACGATGATGGTTTCGTCGTCGAAGCGGTCTTTGCCGCCCTGAAAGCGCGTGACGTCGGCGAGGATCGCCTCGGCAATTTCATGTGCGGGCAGGTCGCGGCTTTCGCAGAGCAGACCTGCAAGGCGATCTTCGCCGTACATCTCTTCCTTGTCGTTTTCGGCGTCGAGGATTCCGTCGGAGACAAAGACGATGGCGTCGCCGGGCTGAGTGGCGACGGTGATTTCCTCATAGGTGACGTTGGGAAACATACCGAGCGGAAATCCTTCTGCGCGGACGGGGAGCGATTGTCCCCCACGGCAAACGACGGGCTGGACAGCGCCGGAGTTGGCAACCTGGAGGGTCTGGTTCTCGTCGTTCCAGACGGCAAAAAGCATGGTGACATACTGCGAGTCGAGCTTGCGCTCCTGAATGGCGTCATTGAGGACGGCAAGCATGGCCGCGGGCTCGGGCTGCTGTGCGGCGGCAGCGCGCATGATGCCGCTGACGAGGGCAGCGAAGAGCGCGGCGGGCGCGGCCTTTCCGCTTACGTCGCCGAGAACGATAGCGGTGCGGTTGGGACCGTAGTCGAGGAAGTCGTAGAGGTCGCCGCCGATGGTTCGAGCGGGTAGAAATCGAACGGCCATGTCGGCGTGGGGATGCGAAGGAGCGTCGGTCGGGAGCAAACGAAGCTGCACCTCGCGCGCCATGGTGATGTCTTTCTCGAGTTGGCGCTCCTGCCGGTGCACGGCCTGGTAGAGGCGGGCGTTTTCGATAGCGATGGCGATCTGTGAGGCGAGCGTGGTCAACATGCGCTCGTGCTCTTCATTAAAGAAGTTGGGACGCGTGTGTTCGAGATCGAGGACGCCGATGACGCGGCCTTTGTAAAAGAGCGGAACGATGAGTTCGGAGCGGGTCTCGGAGTTCATCGGAAGGTAGCGCGGGTCCTTCGCGACGTCGGGAACGTTGATGGGACGCCATTCGCGGACCGCGGCACCGACCAGGCCAGTTGAGATGGGAACGCGGCGAATCGGCGCGTGGACGTAGCCGAAGCGCCAGGCGTAGCGGGTGATGAGGGTCTCGCCTTTTTCATCGAGCAGCATGACGGTGAACATCTGATAGTCGATGAGGCGACGCAGAAGCTGACCTACGCGTTCGAGCAGGGGATTGAGATCGAGGATGGAGGCGAGCTCGGCGGCGATTTCGTTGAGAATTTCGAGGGTCTGCGCCTGGCGGGAGACACGAGCATAGAGGCGGGCATTCTCAATGGACTGCGCAATGCGCGAGGCGGTCATGGTGAGGACATGGAGATGCTCGGGACGGAAAAAATTGAGCTGCTCGCTCTCGAGGTCCATAACGCCGATGAGGCGGTTCTTTGCGATGAGGGGAACGGCGAGCTCGGAGCGCACGTCGGGATTGGCGGCAATGTAGAAGTCGGCGGTGGAGATGTCGTTGAGGAGGAGGGGCTGGCGGGTAAGCGCAACCTGGCCGACAACTCCTTTGCCGACTGGAACGCGCGTGCGCTCGACTTGCGGGGTGTGGCCAATTTGAAAACGCATGCGCAGATCGTGCGTGCGCTCGTTAAGGAGAAAGATGGCAAAGATGCGATAGGGGATGAGGGAACGTACGAGTTCGGATGTGCGGGCGAGGAGGGTCTGCAGATCGAGCGTGGTGTTAAGAGCGTCGGTAAGACGCATGAGGTAGGCGACGTCGGCCGGCTCGATACGGGCATTGATGGGATCAAGTGCGGTCGACGAGGCGGAGGAGTCGGCAGGGCGATAGTCGCCCTCGAATTCGTGGTGCGGCGGGGATGGAGGAGTGTCTGACATGAGGGATCAAGGAATGATAACGCAGGGGACAGCTTCTAGCCTCTAGCTCCTAGCTCCTAGCTTTAACTCAACGTTGACCAGGGATGAAGAACCATCGAACGTCGGCGAAAGAATCGGTTCTCGACGACTTTAGTGGAGTTGAATTTGTCAAAATCGATGAATTGAAATCTTGGATCTCAATCCATCAAGGCCAAAGCTAACGGCTAGGAGCTGGTAGCTAGAAGCTCACTTAATCCGCGCCGAGTTCGCGAAGAATGGCGACCGATGCGGAGGAGCCGATGCGGTTGGCGCCGGCTTCAAGCAGGGTACGAACCTGCTCGACGGTGCGGATGCGGCCCGCGGCTTTGACGCCGCAACGCGCGCCGACAACGCCGCGCATCAGGGCGACATCGACAGGGGTGGCGCCCCCCGAAGCAAAGCCGGTAGCAGTATTGATGAAATCCGCGCCGGCTTGAATGGCGATCTCAGAAGCGCGCAGTTTCTCCTGCATGGTGAGCAGACAGGTTTCGAGATTGACCTTCAGAATGGCGTCGCGGTCATGGGCAACTTTTGCGATGGCAGCAATCGCGTGTTCGACAGCGTGATGATTGCCGCTCTTGAGCTGGCCGATGGGAAGAACCATGCCCAGTTCGCGAGCGCCGAGCCGCATCAGTGCCGCAGCTTCCTGACGCATCGAAGAAACAAGCGATGCGCCGAGGGGAAATCCGATGGTTGCAGCGACAGGGATGCCTGTCCCCGCAAGGAGCCTTACCGCGGTGCTGGTCCAAATGGGATTAACGACAACGCTGGCGAAACGGTAGCGCGCAGCCTCGGCGCAGAGAGCCTCGACCTGCTGGCGCGTGGCTTCGGCCTTAACCAGCGAGTGATCGATAACGGCGGCGAGGGACTGCCAATCCGCGAGAGCCTTGGCGGCAAATGCGGCAGAGTCAAATGTGCCGTGATCAAAATCCAGATCGGAGTTTTGGACGGCGATAGACGCAGACATTGGAGGATGCTCCTTGCGATTCGCGGAAAACACGCGCTGACTGGACTGCGCAACAGCGGTCTCCGGGAGATGAGTATACGGCGGGGCGGGAGCGGAAAGAAAGCGGTGGAACAAAAATATGGACGCCGGGCCAACGGGGCCGGGAAAACGCCAATTCAGGAAGCGCTAGGCGGGCTGGCTGGCCGGCATGATGCAGATATCGGGCAGATTGCGGTAGCGCTCGCCGTAGTCCATTCCGTAGCCGATGACGAAAAGATTGGGGATGGAGAATCCGACGTAATCGGCGTCGATTTTTTCGATGCGGCGGGAGGGCTTATCGAGCAAGGTGGCGATGCGGAGCGATTTGGGGTGCTGCTGGATAAAGAGCTTGCGCAGATAGGCAAGGGTGAGCCCGGTATCGAGAATGTCCTCGACGATGAGCACGTTTTTGCCTTCGATGGGCTGGTCGAGGTCCTTGATGACTTTGACTGCGCCGGATGAGCGCTGGCCGGTGCCGTAGCTGGAGACGGCGACGAAGTCGAAGGTGGCATCGGCCTGAATGGCGCGCGACAGATCGACGAGAAAAAAGGCAGCGCCCTTGAGCACGCCGACCATCACCAGCTTTTCGCCGTTGAGGTCACGCGTGATCTGCGCGCCCATTTCGGCAACGCGCTCGGCAATCTGCTGGCGGGAATAAAGAACGTCGAGGCCTTGGGTAGTCATGGTGGACATGCAGACAGTATCGCGCGAAATCGGATTCTGATCACCTGTGTAAATCGCGGCCAGAAATCTGAATCGAGTTTTCGATGGGACTCCCCCATGGCGGAGGTCCACAAGGCGAAATGAAGGGTGCTACCATCGGCCCATGTTCAAATTGGGCAGACCGGCAACGCCGGGCCAATGGATTGGCCATATCCTGTTGGGCGTGGTCGCTCTGTTTCTTATTTGGTGGATGATCCATTTCTTATAGGCCGTGCGCGAAGGCCAAAAATCAAATCGCAGCTCTGCCGGCGTTCGACTCTAGGCCCCCAGCAAAGCTATTCGGGTCTCGCTCCGGGAGGCTGGAAGCCGGCGGCAGCGCCATTGTTGCAGCGGATTGACGCCATCGAACGTCTATACTTAAAGAGAGATGCTTCCCTATCTGCACATTGGGTCGTTTAATCTGCCCACCTTCGGATTGATGCTATGGCTCGCTGCGGTTGTGGCGGCGATCGTGGTCGATCGCGCATATAAGCGGGCGCATATTGACGCTGACGCGGTGGGCATGGTGGCGGTTGCGCTGGTGGTGGGCATTATTGGATCCAAGGTCTGGCATGTGCTGGACACGCCGGATGAATTCCGGCAAATTGGCTGGCGCGTTTTGTGGGATAACGCCGGATTTGCGTGGTACGGCGGGCTGACCTTCGGCATTGCGGCCCTCATCTTCATGGGCTGGCGGGCAAAGCTTGGACCGCTGCGGACGCTGGATTTGTGCGCTCCTGCGGCCGCTATCGGCTACGGAATCGGGCGGATCGGGTGCTTTCTTTCGGGCGACGGTTGCTACGGGATCGCAATCCAGCCAGTTCATGTCTTCGGGTTCACGTTTCATCCGTGGGGAATGGCATTTCCGAACGGAATCGAGCCGGTTCTGGTGCCGGTTTACCCGACCCCGCTTTATGAACTGGGAGCCGGGCTGCTGATCGGCTGGTATCTGTGGTGGCGGCTGGGGAAGAAGCACGCGATTGGCGCGATTTTGGGACAGTACCTCGCGCTGAGCGGGTTGGCTCGCTTCCTGGTTGAATTTATCCGGCGCAACCCCAAGGTGATTTGGGGTTTATCGAATGCGCAACTGGCCAGCGCCAGCGCGGTTCTGGTGGGAATTGCCCTTACATTGTGGGTTTCTACGCGGCCGGTGCCGGTGAAGGAGAAGGCACGAGAGAAAGCCGCGGCGCCGGTGGAAAAGACAGCGTAATCTCCACTATTTACAGATTGCCAGCCATTCCATTTCATCCTCAGAACAGAACGTGAAGGACTTCGGTCGGTGAGACCTCGACGGGCGGTTTCCGATATCGCGCGCGTTCGCCAGCGTGATTTGACTCACGGGAAGTTCATCCTCCTTCGCAGAAAAGTGATTTGCCACACCTGTGATCACGCGCACAGCCACTCGTCCTTTGTCGTAAGTAAGGTCGGTCACAATATTCCGGCGAATTCCTGAAGCTCTCTCCTCCTCCTGATCCTTCAGGAATTTGCTGGCGTAGAGGTGTGTGAGCGAGGCAGCGGGCATGGGCGAGACCATTTGGAATTCGATGCAGCAGAAGGGATACAGCCGCAGGGACTTCATCCAGTTCTGCACGGCGGCGGCAGCGGCAGCGGGCCTGGCGAAAGCCGGCGTGGCACAGGTGGTTTCGGCGTTCGAGAAAAAGGAAAAACCGGCTGTCGTGTGGATGCATTTTCAGGAATGCACCTGCTGCAGCGAGTCGTTTATCCGGTCGTCGCACCCGATTGTTGCAGACGCCTTGCTCGATGTTCTGTCGCTCAACTACACGGAAACCTTGATGGCCGCGAGCGGCTTCCAGGCGGAGAAGAGCCTGAGCGATACGATCGCGAACAACAAGGGTAAATATATTGTGCTTGTCGAAGGCGCTGTGCCCACAAAAGACGATGGCGTCTATTGCATGGTCGGCGGCAAGACGGCGGAACAGATTTTGCAGACGGTGGCGGCGGATGCGGCGGCGATCGTGGCGTGGGGAAGCTGCGCGTCGAACGGATGCGTGCAGGCGGCGAAGCCGAATCCAACCGGTGCGACACCGATTTCGAAGCTGGTGAACAAGCCGGTAATCAATGTGCCCGGGTGCCCGCCGATCGCAGACGTAATGATGGGCGTGGTGACTCATCTGCTTGTGCTGGGGCAGATTCCGGCGCTCGACAGCCAGGGCAGGCCGAAGGAGTTCTACGGACGGCGCGTACACGACACCTGCTATCGCCGGCCCAATTACGATGCCGGGTTGTTCGTAGAGGCGTGGGACGACGAGAACGCGCGCAAAGGATATTGCCTGTACAAAATGGGCTGCAAAGGGCCGGTCACTTACAACGCTTGCTCGGTGGTTCGATGGAACGAAGGCACGAGCTATCCCATCCAGTCGGGGCACGGATGCATCGGATGCAGCGAAGCGGGCTTCTGGGACAATGGCCCGTTCTATCAGCACCTGGCATCGTTCCCAGGATTCGGTATTGAAAGCACGGCCGACACCATTGGCACCGCGGTTGGAGTGGCCACGCTGGCCGGCGTGGCGGCACACGCGGTAGTGACCAACATACGGAAGCGCAGCGTGATTGCGGAAGTTCACACGGAAGATGAGAAGGAGCCGTAAACGCTATGGCAACGCGTGTCGTCGTCGATCCTGTTACTCGCATTGAAGGCCACCTGCGGATTGAGGCAGTGGTGGAAAACGGCGTGATTACCGACGCGTATAGCGCGGGAACGATGGTTCGGGGCCTGGAGAAGATTTTGATGGGCCGTGATCCGCGCGATGCCTGGGCCATTACGGAACGTGTTTGCGGCGTTTGCACAACGGTGCATGCGCTGGCCAGCGTTCGCTCGGTGGAGGATGCGCTGGGCGTGAGCGTACCGCCGACGGCGGAGCTGATCCGCAACATCATGCTGACCACACAGTATGTGCAGGATCACGTGGTTCACTTCTACCATTTGCATGCATTGGATTGGGTCGACATTGTGAATGCGCTCAAGGCCGATCCAAAGAAGGCGGCGGAGCTGGCGCAATCGTTTTCAAAGTGGGACAAGAATACGCCGGCGTATTTTACGGCGGTGCAGGACAAGATCAAGGCGTTTGCTGCCAGCGGGCTGGGAATTTTCGCGAACGGATATTGGGGACATCCAGCGTACAAACTGCCGCCGGAGGTGAACCTGATCGGCGTAGCGCACTATCTGGATGCGCTGGAGTGGCAGAAGGAAGTAGTCAAGATTCACGCCGTGTTTGGGGGAAAGAATCCGCACCCGAATTATCTGGTGGGCGGAGCGCCATGCTCAATCAACGTGAACGAAGTGGCGGCGATCAACATGGAACGGCTGAACCTGGTATCGCGGCTGATCTCGCAGGCCGACGAGTTCGTGAATGAGGTTTACATTCCCGATCTGCTGGCCGTTGCGTCGTTCTACAAGGATTGGGCCAGCTACGGTGGGGGGCTTCACAACTATCTTGCCTACGGTGAATTCCCGACCAAGGGTTACAGTCATCCAGAGGCCTTCAAGTACGCGCGAGGCGCGGTGCTCAATCGCGATTTGTCGACAGTCTATCCAGTGAATCCGCGGGATTCGCAGGAGATCAAGGAGTATATTGCGCACTCCTGGTACAAGTACGACGGAGGCGACGGTGTGGGCCTCCATCCATGGGCGGGCGAGACGAACATTTCCTATAGCGGTCCGAAGCCGCCATTCGAAAGCCTGGAAGGCTATGAGAAGTATTCATTCCTGAAGACGCCGCGCTGGAAGGAAAACGCGATGGAAGTGGGGCCGCTGGCGCGACTATTAGTTTCGTATGCGGCGGGTCACGAGGATGTGAAGGAAACGGTCGGAATGGTGCTGGGCAAGTTGAATGTGCCGGTTGCGGCGCTGTTCTCAACGCTGGGCAGGACGGCAGCGCGCGGTATCGATGCGGCGCTGGCGATGATTTGGCTGAAGGATTTCTTCGGACAGTTGATGGATCGTGTGAAGATCAACGAAGTGTCCACATTTAATGGCGAGAAGTGGGATCCGAAGACTTGGCCGGCAGACTGCGAAGGCGTGGGATTGGTCGAAGCCCCGCGCGGCGCCCTGGCGCACTGGATCAAGATTCATAACGGAGCAATTGAGAACTACCAGCTGGTTGTGCCCACGACATGGAACGGATCGCCGCGCGACGGCAAGCAGCAGCGGTCGTCGTTTGAGGCTGCGCTGATTGGAACGCCGGTGGCGAAGATCGACGAGCCGGTCGAAATTCTGCGCACCATCCATTCGTTTGACCCGTGCCTGGCCTGCGCCGTGCATCTGTACGATCCGCAGGGACGGCACCTTCACCAGGTTTCATTCGAGTAGGCGCATGAGCACACAGACGACGGGTGTACGGGACGTTTTCAAGCTGAATGGCGGAGCGCCGGTTGAATACAGGCGCGTGTACGTGTGGGAACTGCCGGTACGCGTCTACCACTGGATTAACGCCATCGCGCTGACACTGCTCTGCGTGACGGGGTACATGATCGGCCATCCGGTTCGCATTTCCTACGCGTCGGAGGCTTATCAGCAATACTGGTTCGGCTGGGTGCGATTTATCCATTTTGCTGCCGCATACGTCTACGTCTTCAATTTTCTGGCGCGGCTCTACTGGGGATTTGTGGGCAATAAATACGCAAGCTGGCGGGCCTTTTTCCCACTGAAGCGCGCGCAACGGCAGGAGATTGTGGATGTCGTTAAAGCTGATGTGCTGGAAACGAAGATGCACGGTCCAATTTCCACCGGGCACAATGCTCTGGCCGGCCTGATCTACTTCCTGACGTTCATTGCATTTTGCATCCAGACCATCACCGGCTTCGCGCTCTACTCCTCGATGAGCTCTTCCTGGGTGCCTCGGATGTTTAACTGGGTCGTTCCGCTACTGGGCGGCGACATGGGCGTGCGCTTTTGGCACCATCTATTCCTGTGGTTCTTCGTCACGTTCGTCATCGTTCACATTTATCTCTCCTTCTACCACGACTACATCGAGGGCCGGGGCACAGTGAGCTCGATTATTGGTGGATGGAAGTTCGACAGGGTGCGCAGTGACAGAGAATCCAAAAAGCCTTAACAAGACGCTGGTGCTGGGGCTGGGCAACGTCATTATGGGCGATGAGGGGGTTGGCGTGCACGTGGTGCGCGCGCTTGAGAAGCAGGCGCTGCCCGATGGAGTGGAGTGCCTTGACGGTGGAACGGGCGGATTCATTCTGCTTGAACCATTGCAAAACGCCGATCGGATCATTCTGATTGATGCCGCAGCGGACGGTAATCCTCCGGGGACCGTAACTCGCACCACGCCGCGCTTTTCGCAAGACTATCCGCCGACGCTGACGGCGCACGACATTGGGGTGAAAGATCTGCTCGACGCCTTTTACATGCAGGGCGGGACACGGGAAGTGGTTTTATACGCGATCGCCATCGACCCCCGGCAGCCAATTTCGATGGATCTGTCGGACGGTTGCGCGGAGGCGGCTGAGAGGGCTACCTGCGAAATTCTCGAGGCACTGAATCTGGCGGCTGCCGTCGCGTAAGTCCTGCTATTGGTTCATTTGGTTTTGTTCAGAATTGCAATTCGGACCAAAATAGTCTAATATTCTGACCATGGAAGCCATGGCCTGTTGTCGCTGCTGTATGCCGCTCGCGCGGCACGGGTGATCCGGGTCTGAACTTCTTAATAAAAGTCCACGGTTTCCCCGATGCCCGCGATTGAGCCAAAAGCTCTCGCGGGCATTTCATTGAAACGGAACGAGAGAGAAAAGAGAAGATGAGCGAAGCACCGGTGCCAAAAGAGACCAAGGCCCAGCGGATGGAGCGCCTGAAGCGCGAGAAGAATCCGTGGGAGGCATTCGACGAGGTTCGCCAGTTCGCGCGCGAGGGGCGCTCGAGCGTGGTGCCAGAGTGGGCGTCAGCCTACTTCAAATGGTGGGGTGTGTATACGCAGGGCGATGGCGTGGGCGCGACGGGCGGCAAGGGCGGGGAAGGGCTGGCGACCGAATGGTTCATGCTGCGGATCGGGATTCCGAATGGGATCGTTTCTGCGAGCCAGCTGCGCACGATTGGCGAGATCACGCGCAAATACGCACGGAACCTGGCAGACATTACGGTTCGCCAGAACATCCAGTTGCATTGGCTGACGATTGAGTCGCTGCCCGAAGTGGTGGATGCGCTCGACGCCATAGGGCTTTCGCCAAAGGGCGCGTGCGGCGACGTGGTGCGCAACGTAACCGGTTGCCCGCTGGCCGGTGTGGCCGCCGACGAGTTGATCGATGCCTCGCCCGTTGCGCGCGAAGTCGCTCACGAGCTGACGGCAAATCCTTTGTTTTACAACCTGCCTCGAAAATTCAAAATCTGCGCAACCGGGTGCCCTTCATGGTGCTGCTATCCGGAGATCAATGACATTGCGCTGACCGGAGTGGTGCGCGACGGTGAGGCCGGCTACTCGCTGCGCGTGGGCGGAGGGCTTTCGAACGAACCACACCTGGCGGTGAAGCTGGATGCGTTTGTGCGGCCGGATCAAGCCGTGCGCGTGGCGCGCGGCGTAACCGAGATCTTCCGCGAGCAAACGGTACTGCGCGAAAGCCGCGACCGAGCGCGGATGAAGTACCTGTTCATGCGCGAAGGGTGGACGGCAGAACGATTTCTTGACGAACTGGAAAGGAAGATCGGATTCAAGCTCGATCCGGCGGCGCCGGAGAAGGTTCCCGACGATATTCTTCGCGATCATGTAGGCATTCATGCGCAGCGGCAACCGGGGCTGGCGTATGTGGGCGCATCGGTGCTGCGCGGACGTGTGACTGGCGAACAATTTGAAGCCGCGGCGGAGCTGGCAGAGCGGTTCGGAAGCGGGGCATTGCGCCTGACGGTATCGCAGAACCTGGTGATTATCGATGTGCCGAAGGAGAAAACCGCGGAGCTGGCGCGAGAACTGGGCCGGATCGGGTTTTACGTGGAAGGCTCAATGTTCTGGCGCGGCGCCGTGGCGTGCACGGGAACGGAGTTCTGCAAACTGGCAATTACCGAGACCAAGGGATTTACACGGTGGCTGGTAGACGAGATGGAAGAGAGGCTGCCGCAATTCGATCAGCAGTTGAAGCTGCATGTGACCGGCTGCCCCAACGGTTGCGGCCAGCACTGGATTGCGGACATCGGCCTGGAGGGGAAAAAGATCAAGCACGAGGGCAAGCTGACAGACGCTTTTTACTTCTGTTTGGGCGGAGCAGTGGGCCAGCATGCGGGAATCTCGCGGCCGGTGGGTTACCGGTGTCCGGCGCCGCTGGTGCCGGAGGCGATCGAGCGGCTGCTTCGGCGGTACATGGCAGAGCGCAGTGGGACAGAGGATCTGCGCGCATGGTTTGCGCGACACACGAACGACGAATTGCGCGCGCATCTGGCCGGAGAGACATTGGAGGCTGTGGAGCGCGATTTGCCAACCGCTTGCGTGCCGCACAGCGTGGCGGAGTGAAAAAGGCAGGGAATAGGGAAAAGGGAATAGGGAGTAGAAGGCAAAAGCAAGAACAAAAGCAGGAACAAAAGCAAGAACAAAAGCAAGAACAAAAGCAAGAACAGCTAGAGGTTGTCTAAGAAAAATGAGTTTGCTTCCGATCTTCTTAAAACTCGATGGCCGTCCGGGGTTGCTGGTCGGGGCAGGTACGGTGGCTCTGGAAAAGATCGGATCGCTGCTCAAGACAGGACTGCGGCTGCGGGTTATTGCGCCTGAAGCGCAGGAAGAGATTCGTGAGCTGGCGGCCGAAGGAAAGATTGAATGGGTGCGGCGGGAGTTTGAGCCTTCTGACCTGGACGGCAACTTTATCGCGATCGCGGCGACCAATGTGCCCGAGGTCAACGCAGCAGTCTATCGCGAGGCCACAAAGCGTGGAATTCCCGCGAACAGCGTGGACGACATTCCGAATTGCGATTTTTTCTTTGGGTCGGTAGTGAGTCGCGGCGACTTGCAGATTGCGATTTCAACTGCGGGTGAAAGCCCGGCAGTAGCACAGCGACTCAGACGCGAGATTGACGAACAACTTCCAGAGGATTTAGGGCCGTGGCTGACGAGGCTCGGAGAACTGCGGCGCGACGTGCTGGCCACGCATGAGCGTGGTGAAGGCCGGAAGCTGCTGCTGCACGAGCTGGCGCAAAGGCAAATTTGCGATTCGGCTCTGTGCGAGACGAAACAGTTGGCGCGGACGGGCAGGGAAGCGCGGGCCGTTGCGGGGAGCGTTTATCTGGTTGGGGCTGGGCCGGGCGATCCGGAGTTGCTGACGATAAAGGCAGTGCGGCTGATCGAGAGCGCTGACGTGATACTGCACGACGATCTAGTTCCCTCGGCAATAGTCGACTTCGCTCCACCCGAAGCGGTGGTGGCAAACGTGGGGAAACGTTGCGGCGCTAAGACCATTACTCAGGAAGAAATCAATACGCAGATGATCGAGCATGCACAAGAAGGCCGCAGCGTGGTGCGCCTGAAGAGCGGGGATCCGCTGCTGTTTGGCCGGGCTGGAGAAGAGCTGGCTGCGCTGGCTGAGGCAGGCGTTCGGGTGGAGATTGTGCCGGGCGTGTCCGCTGCTTTCGCGGCGGCGGCAGGGGTCGGCCGGTCACTGACCGATCGCGATTGGGCCTCGCACGTGGTTCTTTCGACGGGCCACCACGCGCAGTCGCACAACCGCGAAGAGCTCCCCGCGATCGAAGCTGGGACCCGCGTGGTCTACATGCCCGGCCGGGATTTGACGTTGCTGGCTGCGGAGTGGCTGGCGGAAGGATTGCCGGAAGATTTCCCGTGCGCAGTGGTTTCTCGCGCGGCGCAGCCGGATCAGCATGTCGCGCATACGACGCTTGGCGCGCTGACCGAGCTTAAACCTGCCGCGACACCCAGTGTGCTGATCGCTGGATGGGCGGTGCGGGAGCCTGGATTTGCCGAGTGGCCTACCGGGTCCACTCAGGGCATGACTTTCAGTGAGGCCGCAGACTGATTTCGCATCTGTAGCCCAGTTTTACGCCCGGCAACATGGCTGATGGCTCTCCCGAGTTCGTCACGCCTTTCTTGCATTAAGCGCTTTCCTTACCACCTCGGCGCGATAAAACCATCAAACTAAAGGCTTGTAACGTTACAGTGCCTGTTGAGACTACCGCCCGAGTGGGGACTTCGGCGAATCTCACCTTCGACGGCGGCAAGTTTGACCGGCTCGGTGGCCGATGGGGGGGACCTAGCTGGTTCACTTCTCCGATCAGGCTTCCGCCGTACTCGATCCCCACTTCTCCCAGAGGCAAATATGGTTGAGCTGCGCGCATTGGCGGCGGCTGTCTTGCTCACCTATGTCCGCGGCGTAGGGCTTGGAGGGACGAAGGCTGGCTGCAGGGTGCCTGGTGGCAGGTGTGGCTCTGGCGGGTGGGGGCATGCCGGGGACATTCCGTTCATGCTGAGCGGATCCGGGACCACTCTGCGAAACCGGCTCTATCTTGCCATTTTCGCCTACCGCCGGGGACTTTCACCTTTCCCGGCATGTTGTGTTGAAGGTCTACGGGGCCAGCGTTCATGCGCTTCAAATCCCGGGTTGCAAAGCCCGAAGAGCCAATTCGTGCGCGTGGTAAGATCATCCCATATACGCGGACGAGGCTCACGATGCCGGGCACCATCGAAAGCCGCCATACTTTCCCACAAACTCCTGAATCACGCACACAGGAGATTCGCGCCTATTTGGCGCGTCTGCTGGCGGGGCCGCATTTCTCCGCGACCAGCCGGCGAGGGCAGTTGCTGCGCTATCTGGTGGAGCATACGCTCAAGGGCGATGCCGACAAGATCAACGAATATGCCATCGGGTTGGAAGTATTCGAGCGGCCTGCATCGTTCGATCCGCGCATTGAATCGGTGGTGCGGACGGAGTTCAGCAGGCTGCGCCAACGGCTCAGGGACTACTACGGGGAAGACGGTCGCCGCGACCCCCTGGTCATCGAATTTCCTCCGCGCAGTTATGTGGCGAGCTTCACCTTTCGCGATGCCTCGAAGCTTCGCGAGGTAACAGCATTTCCGGAGCCGGTCCGCCCTTCACAAACGGCGCCGACGAGTACGTCTCGTGCCCGTCGCATCTGGCTGATAGGAGCTATCGGAGTGCCATGTATTGCCGCCGCGGGAGTCGCCGGGATCATGCTGTGGAGACAGCACGTTTCTGGCGCAGTGGCGAAGCAGCCGATCGATGCCATCGTGGTGCTGCCGTTCGCGGATTACTCGCCCGGACATCAGGATGAATACATCGCCGATGGAATCACGGAAGAACTGACCAACGACCTGGCGCAATGGCGGGATCTGCGCGTGGTCGCTCGCACATCGGCGTTTGCTTTCAAAGACAAGGGCGAAGACGTCCGCCTGATCGGGCGACAGCTCAATGTGGATGCGGTGCTCGAGGGGAGTTTCACGCGCGAGGGCGACCGGATGCGCGTGACCGCACAACTGAACCGGGCGACGGACGGGTATCACCTTTGGTCGCACTCCTACGAAACACAATCGAACGACACGCTGGCCATGCAAGACGCAGTGGCGACGTCGATCTCCGATGCGATCGGCAAGATTCGGGGAGGATCGGCTCCGGCAATCCACGAGCCAACGACGAATCCCGCAGCCATGGACCTCTACCTGCAGGGCCAATACCAGTACTACCGGCGCACCGCTGACTCGCTTGCCAAATCCATCAGCCTTTTCCATGCGGCGCTTGAGAAAGATCCAAACTTTGCCCGCGCGTGGCTGGGCATCGGCCATGCGGAGATTGCCTCTGTCTCGATGACGGTGACCACCCAGAATGACGGCTACCCACGCGTTCGCGACGCGGCCCAGAGGGCCATCCAGCTCGATCCCGACTTGCCCGATGCATACGAACTGCTTGCCGACATGACCTATAACTGGGACTGGAACTGGCCCGAGGCGGAAAATGAATATCGCCGCGCCATCGAACTCGGCGGAGGCGCGGAGACGCACGCGCGTTATGCGTGGTCGCTGGCGACGCGCGGCCGCTTCGCCGAGGCTCATGAGCAGGTGCGCCTGGCCGCGGCCGAAGATCCATTGTCAGTAGTGCCGCCGTTTGAGGAGTTTGTGGCCTATTATTTCGAGCGCGATCAGGCCGGGCAGCAAAAGAGCGTCGAGCGCATGGAGCAGATCAATCCGCAATTTTTTGGTGGGCCGGGCTGGGCCCTTGTGGGAGCGATGGCGCGTCACGACTGTACAACGGTTATTAAAGATGTCCCGCAGTTCGTGAAGGCCTTTCCCAAGTTGCCCCTGACGCAAACCATGGTGGCGTTTGAAGCCGTATGCAAGAACGACAGGGCCGGGGCGCTACAGGACATCAAACAAATGGAAGCGGACCGGACGCCGCACTATCAGCTGGCGATTGTGTATGCGTTCCTGCACGACACGGACAATGCGCTTGCTGAGCTGACCAAGTGCGCCGACGCGCACGAAGGACAGATTCTTTACATCAAGTACGATCCTTTCTTCGATGGAATCCGCAACGACCCGCGGTATGTGGGGCTGGAGAAGCGCGTGGGGTTGGAGTGAGGCAGCGGGGCCAGCGGCGAGTCGAAAGATCGCACCGCGGTTCGCGATTCGTGAGTCGTGCACGGTGATGCTGGGCCGACGGACGAACTGCGGTCAATCTATTTGAGGACCCCCTCCCCCCACCCCTTGTTATTGTTAAGTGGTTTATTTCCAGCCAGTTGACGAAATTATTTTGCGAGTGGATTCAGTGGGTTGCGGGGAAAATGCGAAGTGAAGGGCTTGACAGCGCTTGGACACAGACCGGGACGAGAGCTGTGGCTGGGACGGGAAAAAAGAACCTCATTCTCACGGCATTCGAAGATAGGCAAGCGGAGCCCACGAGACGCGGGAGCCGGACCTCATAATTTAGCCTTGCGACCCTGCAGCAGGGGAGCGCGGCCGGAGCTGGATGCCGTGAAAAAGCGCAAAATCACTTCAAGCTCGGCTTCTGAAAACTCCCTGGTCACTTCGGCGAACTGTTTTCGCGCCCCTTTGTAGTTTGCGTCGACCCGTTTTTGGCGTGCGGGCTGTAGGTGAATGAATACACTGCGGCGGTCGCCTGGATTCGGCCGGCGGCGGATGTAGCCAGCCGATTCAAGCCGGTCGAGCACCACCGTGACGCCGCCCGAGCTAAGCCCGCTGCACTGTGCCAACGCCCCGGGCGTCATGGGACCCAGCAAGTCGAGCAGGTTCACAAACTGCATGTCGGTAGGGTGCAGGCCGAGCGCGTCTGCAGCACGCTGGCTCAAAAAGCTGGCGCCGGCGATGAAGAGGCGCACCGCGCGCTGCAGGGACGAGATGAGGGTTTGGTTTTTCCGGCTTGACATCATATAGAACCTTAGTCTAAAAGAATCTTATTGGGTAAGATATCGTCTGTCCAGAAATGAGATTCGATTATATGAGTGAAATCACCAAAACGGTAAACAACGCAGCCGCGCGGGGAGGATGGCGACCCGCGCTGACGCTGGCCGTTCTTTCGCCGCTAATTGCGGAAGTTTTGAGCGGCGCGACCAAGTTCAGTGTGCTGTTTGCGCTGGTTCCGGAGATCCTGGTGTGGGGGTGCGGGGCGCTGATCATTCGCGAAGTGGTGCGCCGATGGCGCGGCGGCTGGACCAGCATGCTGCTGCTCGGGCTGGGTCTTTCGATCGCCGAAGAATTCGTGGTTCAGCAGACTTCGCTGGCGCCGCTTCCGTTCCCCGGAGCGCTGGTCCATTACGGTCGCGCTTGGGGAGTGAATTGGATCTATTTCCTCTTCATGCTTGGCTACGAAAGCGTGTGGGTCGTGCTGGTGCCAGTTCAGGTGACCGAACTGATTTTTCGCGACCGGCGCGACGTTCCGTGGCTTCGCAACCGCGGGTTGATTGTTTCAGGGTTGCTCTTTCTGATCGGCTCGCGCATCGCCTGGTATGCGTGGATCAAGCGCGTGCGCCCCATGATCTTTCACCTGCCCCCGTATGATCCGGGCGCACTCACCATCGGGTGCGGCCTGCTGGCGATTGCACTGCTCGCGATGCTGGCGAATCTGGCGCGCCGCGTGGGGGCGGGAATGCCGGACTCTGCTCGCGCTGTTCCTCCCGTGTGGCTGGTTGCGATTTTGGGCTTCGTTCTCGGCTGTCCGTTCTATGGGCTGATGAGTTTTGTGTTTGCGCCGAAGGAGCCGCGGGTCGCATTCGGTGTGGTGATGGCGGGCGGCGTCGCATGGGCCGTGCTCGTCTATTTGCTACTCGGTCGTATCACACGCTCTGCCTGCTGGAGCGACATGCATCGCTGTGCACTGGCTTTCGGCGCGACAGTGCTCTGCATGGCTGCTGGATTTTCCGGCAGCAGGTCATGGATGCCGATTGATCTGTATGGGAAGGCAGTCTTGAATGTGCTGGCGGTAATCGCATTCTTTCTGCTACTGTCGCGGCTGCGTCGGCGGCCGTTGGCGGGAGAGGCGGAAGGGTAAACGCCGCCTGGCGCGGGTGGCTGGTAATCTGAATTCATGAAATTCGGCGTGGTGGTTTTTCCGGGGTCGAATTGCGATCACGATGCGTACAACGTGATCGCCGAAGTGGCGCGGCAGCCAGTAGAGTTCCTGTGGCATGACAGCGAGGATCTCAAGGGCGTAGATGCTGTGGTGGTTCCTGGCGGGTTTGCCTACGGCGACTACTTGAGAACGGGGGCGATTGCGCGGTTCTCGCCGGTGATGCAGGCGGTGAAGAGATTTGCAGCGGGCGGCGGGCCGGTGCTGGGAATCTGCAACGGATTCCAGATTCTGACCGAGAGCGGATTGCTGCCGGGGGCGTTGATGCGCAATGCAGGGCTGAAATACATCTGCAAGCAGGTGCACCTGCGGGTGGAGACGACGAACAGCACATTCACAAATCAATTGAAAAAGGGCGCGGTACTCAAGGTTCCGATCGGGCACATGGAAGGGAATTATTTCTGTGAGCCGGAAGAACTGCTACGACTGGAGTCCGAAGATCGAATCGCGTTTCGCTACGCAACGCCGGCAGGCGAGATTACACACGATGCGAATCCCAATGGGTCGCTCGGGAACATTGCGGGGATTTTGAATGAAGGGCGGAATGTTCTGGGCATGATGCCGCATCCCGACCGGTCAAGCGAAGTGCTGCTGGGGTCGGCGGATGGGTGGGGGATCTTTGAGTCGATGCTGCAAAAGCAGCTACTAGCTTCTAGCCGCTAGCTTCTAGCTTTAGCGCGGGTGTGCCGGCAATTGGGTTTGGGACGAAGAATCTTAGAGAGCAACGAGTTGCCCGAGGCTTGGAGCTTGTGCCAGTGTGTGAACATTCCCGGTTCTCGCAAGAAGAAGCTAACGGCTGGAAGCTAGCAGCTAGCAGCTGATTTCCCATGATCGATATACATCATCATCTAATTTATGGAGTGGATGACGGCGCGCCCGATCTGCAGGCGTCGCTGGATATGGCGCGAACCGCGGCTGACGAGGGCGTGACGCATATCGTTTGCACGCCGCACGCGAGCGATCAGCACTCTTTCGAGAATCCGCTGATTGAGGAGCGGTTCGCCGAACTCAAAGAACGGCTGCGCGGCGTGGTTGAGTTGAGCCTGGGGTGCGACTTCCACATGACGGCCGACAATGTGCGTGATGCGGTGGCGAACCCGCTGAGATACTCCATCGGCGGCAAAGGGTATTTGCTGATTGAGTTTTCGTGGGGCGAGATTTCGCCGAGCGTGAGCGATGAGATTAGGCGACTGCAAAAAGCGGGATACACGCTGATCGTGACGCATCCGGAGCGGTATCCGGGGGTGCTGAGGCAGCCGGAGTTGTTGAGCGAATGGATGCGGATGGGATGCCTGGTGCAGGTGACGAGCAGCTCGCTTTATGGGCGATTCGGAAAAGAGGCGGAGGCGCTGGCAAACGAATTGCTCGACCGGGACTGGATTCACTTTCTGGCGACGGATGCGCATCATCCGGTATGGCGGCCACCGCATTTGAAGAGCGGATATGAGTATGTGGCCAAGCGGCGCGGCGAGGAGACGGCGAAACGGCTTTGCGAGACGAATCCGCGCGCGGCTGTTGAAGGCACAAAGTGGCCGGAGCAGCCGGAGGCAAAAGGATTGCGGGGGAAGGTGCCGCTCAAGTTCGCCCAGCGGGGCTCGGGCGATCCAGATCGAGGCGATGGACAGAAGGCTGGGTTCTGGGAGCGGATACGGGGGAAATAGCGGAGTTAGCGGTGTGACCGGAGCGAGCGGAGTTAGACGAGGCCTAGACCGCCGTCCACGACAAGCGTTTGGCCGGTAATGAAATGGGGTCCCGTACAGAAGAAGAGGACGGCCTGAGCAACGTCCTCGGCGTTACCGTTACGACCCATGGGGGTTTTGGCGGCGAAGCGAACGGCTTGAAGTTCGGCTCGGCGATCAGATTCGGTGGGTGCGCTCGATGTGTCGGGCGATCCGAGATCCGATCCCACGCTAGCGGAGCTGGATTGGGGCACCCCCGGTTCCGAGGAATCGGCTCCGCCATCGACTTGGATCCAGCCGGGTGCGACACAATTCACACTGACATCGGGCGCGAAGGCCTTGGCCATGGCCTGGGTGAGCATGTGCAGAGCAGCCTTTGAGGCGCAGTAATGTGCGTGGCCGGCCCAGGCGTGAAGACCTCCAAGAGAGCCCATGTTAATGATGCGTCCTTGCGCGGAGCGGAGATGAGGGAGAGCTTCGCGCGCAACCAGAAACGGGCCGCGGGTGTTGGTTTCAAATGCGGCGTCCCACTGGTCGAGGGTCAGGCTTTCGAGCGCTGCGGACCCGAAGACGGCGGCGTTGTTGACGAGGATATCGATGCGTCCGAATCCGGCGATGACCTGGGAGATGGCTTCGCGGACGGAGGCTTCGGAACGCACGTCGCAAGCGACGGCGAGGGCGTTACGGCCCAGGGCTGCAATTTCGGCGGCGGTTTGTGCGGCATCGGATTGCGAGTTGCGGAAGGTGATGGCCACGTCGGCGCCGGCACCATGCGAGGGTAAGCGCGATGGAGCGGCCGAGGCGGCGAGCTCCTCCAGTGACGAGGACCGTTTTGCCGGAGAGGGGGTCGGTGGACATTCCAAGATCAGTTTAGCGGGGCCGAGTGCATCCTATCCCCGGTGCCCAACTGCGAGGCACCCGGGGGCACCCGCGAAGTTGATGGAATGAGGTCGATGCGTCTACTTGGGCGATGGCTGAGATGGGCTCGGATTGGACGGAGGATCAGAGGGTTTGCTGTTGGAGTCGGGAGGCGGGGAGCTTGGGGTGGATCCGGAAGATTTTCCGGAGCTGTCGCCTGAACCTGGGCTGTTTCCTGAGCCAGAGCCATTACCGGATCCGGAATCTTTGTACGTGGAGTATTGAGCGGCCGGCCGGTTCATGCGGACTTCCATGGCCATGTTGAGCTTGTCAATTTTGTAGATCTCGCCATAGGTCTGAAATCCGTTGGCAATGACTTGAAGCGTGACGGTGTCGCCGATGGGAATTACATCGATGATGGCTTTTCCGTCCTCGTTGGTTTTGAGCTCGAGAGCTCCCTTATCCTTGTCGCCTTCGATGGGGTGGAAGATGACGTGAGCGTCCGAAATGGGCTTGCCGTTATAGGCGCGAACGACGGTGACACTAATCGTCGCAGAAGGCGGCGGGGCCTTGTATTTGCGGCCGTGGTGGGAGTCGTTGTCCTGTGCGCGGAGCGCGAAAGCGCCGGCGATGAGACCAAGCGTTGAAAAAAGGATGCAAGTGCGACGAAATGCCTGCTGAAACATAGGGTCATTGTAAATGGAAGCGAGATTGATGGGCAGCAGGGCCTAGAGGAGTGAGACAAATCAAGTCGGCAAGGGAGGGAGCCAGAGAGGCGGATGTGCGGAGATGCCCGGAGTGCCAAACGAGGAAGGCGGCGCTGTCGGCCGGGCAATCCGAGGCAAAACCGACAGAATGAGCTTAATAAGGGATGGGAGGAACGAAACTGGTGGAATTGAGGAATGTGAGTGAGAAACACTCAAATTTTAACCAATACCCTCTTGACAAGTGCATGTCGGCTTGCCTATCGTTAGCAATTGGAAGGGAAGAGTGCTAGCAGCGGGCAGGTAAGAGCGCTCAAAAGAGCGGAAGAAGACCTTCCAAAGCTTGGCTGCAACCTTCTGAATCTTTTCATTTTACCAATCTGCAACAGCCGCGTTTCCGGGGACACACAGGTGCGCGACGAGACCGAGAAATACCAAAAAAGGAGAAGCAAAGCATGGCGGTAAAAGCAGCAACAACGACATTTACTCCGCTCCACGACCGGATTCTGGTCCGTCGAGTGGAAGAGGGCGAAACGATTCGTGGGGGCATCATTATCCCCGATAGCGCAAAGGAAAAACCCCAGGAGGGAGAGGTTATCTCCGTGGGCAAAGGCAAGTCGAACGACGAAGGCAAAGTGTTTCCGCTGGACGTGAAGGCGGGCGATCGCGTGCTGTTTGGAAAGTATTCGGGCACGGAGATCAAGATCGACGGCGAAGAGCTTCTGATCATGCGTGAGGAAGAAGTTCTCGGCATCCTCAAGAAGTAGTCCTGGCCGGACTGGCGTACCGCGCTTGCGCGCGTCAGCGATGGTTGCTTTAGCAGGCAGGACGGCAGCGCCAAGAGTTCGACATGCAATTCGAGAATTTGACAACTGATTAAGGAGAGTTTCGAGACATGGCAAAGCAAATCTTGCACGGTGAAGAATCCCGTCAGGCGATTCTGCGCGGCGTGAATACGCTGGCGGACGCTGTGAAGGCGACGCTCGGGCCCAAGGGCCGGAACGTTGTGATCGAGAAAAAGTTTGGCTCGCCCACCATCACCAAGGACGGCGTGACGGTGGCCAAAGAGATTGACCTGAAGGATCCGCTGGAGAATGTGGGCGCGCAACTGGTGCGTGAAGTGGCATCGAAGACGAGCGACGTGGCCGGCGATGGCACGACGACGGCGACGGTGCTGGCGCAATCCATCTTCCGCGAAGGCGTGAAGACGGTAGCGGCAGGCGCGAATCCGACGGCGTTGAAGCGCGGCATCGAGAAGGCCGTCAACGTGATCAATGGCACGCGCGACAAGGACGGCAAGTGGAACCAGGACGGCGCGCTGAGCAAGCTGTCGAAGCCGGTGAACGAAGGATCGGTTGCGCAAGTGGGCACGATCTCGGCCAACGGCGACGAAGAGATTGGCGCCATCATCGCGGAAGCGGTGAAGGTGGTTGGCAAGGACGGCGTGATCACGATCGAAGAGTCGAAGACCATGCACACCGGTCTGGAGACTGTCGACGGAATGCAGTTCGACCGCGGCTACCTGAGCCCGTATTTCGTCACCGACGCGGAGCGGCTTGAAGTCATTCTGGAAGATCCGTACATTCTGATCTACGAAAAGAAGATCAGCGCGATGAAGGATCTGCTTCCGTTGCTGGAGCAGGTTGCCCGCGGCGGCAAGCCGCTCTTGATCATCGCCGAGGATGTTGAAGGCGAAGCACTGGCGACCCTCGTAGTGAACAAGCTGCGCGGCACGTTGAACGTTGCGGCGGTGAAGGCTCCCGGATTTGGCGATCGGCGCAAGTCCATTCTGGGCGACATCGCAATCCTGACCGGCGGTAAGGCGATCACCGAGGACCTGGGCATCAAGCTGGAAGGCGTGAAGCTCGAGGACCTGGGCAAGGCGAAGCGCATCACCATCGACAAGGACAACACCACGATCGTCGACGGCGCAGGCAAGGCTAGCGACATCGAAGGCCGCGTGAAGGAGATCCGGTCGCAGATTGAGAAAACGACCTCAGACTACGACAAGGAAAAGCTCCAGGAGCGGCTGGCGAAGCTGGTGGGTGGCGTGGCCATCATCAAGGTGGGCGCGGCAACTGAGACCGAGCTGAAGGAGAAGAAGGCTCGCGTTGAGGATGCCTTGCATGCGACGCGCGCGGCTGTCGAAGAGGGAATCGTCCCAGGCGGCGGCGTGGCGCTGGTTCGCTGCGTACCCGCAGTCGAAAAACTGATCCTCACGCTCGAAGGCGACGAGAGAACCGGCGCCCAGATCGTGCTGCGGTCACTGGAAGAGCCGCTGCGCCAGATCGTCGCCAATGCCGGCGAAGAGGGCGCGGTAGTTGTGGCCAAGGTGCTGGAGTCGAAGGAACCGCACTTCGGTTACAACGCGCTGACCAGCAAGTTCGAGGACCTGGTGAAAGCCGGCGTCATCGATCCGACAAAGGTGACGCGGACGGCACTGCAGAATGCGGCTTCGATCGCGGCGCTGCTCTTGACCACTGAAGCTTTGGTGGTTGAGCTGCCCGAACCAAAGAGTGCGGCACCTGCCGGTCACGGCGGCGGCGGCATGGACGGAATGTACTAAGTCCTGCGCGGACGGCGAAACGCGCCTTCGGCGCAAAGACTAAAGGCCTCCAGCTTCGGTTGGGGGCCTTTTTTGTTGGATGAATGTCTGGTTGGGTGCAGATTTTGGCGCAGGAAGGACGGTTTGACGCATCGCACATGTGGAAATGCCGTCGAGCGGCCGCGAAAGGTGGGCCGGGTGCTTCGAATTGTTTCCGCACTACATTACAGCGGCAGTGGCACTTGCGGTGGCAATTCCCGCATCGCTAACGGTGGGTTGCGGGCGCAGCGAGCGCAACCAACCAGCGGAAAGCCAAGCGCGAGGAATCACGAACTCCGACCAGCCGCAATCCAGGCAAACCCGAATATCAGGAGAAGGAGTCATCGGGGGGTGACTCAAAGTGCGTGGACTGTTGCGGTATAGCCGGACTTCTGCCGGGACGACAGATAGGGCGGCAGATTGGCACTTAGGGCAGATCATTGATGCACCTCAGGAGATCCGAAAAGAAGCCGGAACTCCCCAAAAAAGAATTGAGGGAGTGATTCAACATAGCGAATAACAACCACGATTTCAACAGATTCAATCGAAAAGATGCACGAAAGTAACATCGGAATTCATTACGTGAAAGCCAACTTTGACAATATGAATAGAAGTTTAGAGGCATTTTTCAGAAGAAATGGCTCGAAAAATCGCACTTTGAAGCGCCGAGAGGTGACGGAACCAGGTGATTTCTGCATTGAAAGTGCAATGATCGCTGGGTGCAATGGGAATTGACGACGGAGAGAGGACGAGGACCAATTCTGGGCGAACGGGGTGCTTAAGCTGCTGCCGAATCCGCGACGTTGACGTGAGGTGGAACATGGAAAACGCGAAGCCGCGCAAAGAAAAACGCGGCGACCGAAGCCGCCGCGCTATGAGTGCTGGATCCGCCCTCTCAGAAGTTGATGCGAGCGGCAATTTCCACTTCGCGCGGAGTGAGCAAGAATCCGCTCGAGTTGGAGTTTGTGGGAATTCCAAGGGTGTTGTTGGAAGGGGATGCCGAACCCTGACCGAGATATGTCAATGTGGAGCCGGACAGGGTATATGCCGTGGTTCCGACAGCGGTGATGTTCTGATGATTTGCGATGTTGAAGGCATTCAGGATGAGTTGCACATTCTGAATGTAACGCTCGAAATTGAACTGCTTCTGCAGGCGAGCGTCGTCGACAATGTGGCGCGGATAGCGGGCCGAATTGATACTTATGTATCCGGGAATGATCGTTGTTCCGCCAGCACCGTTGAAGTCGCTTCCTAGAGCGCCGCTCAGTTTGCCGCTCCAGCCTGGGGTGTATGGCAGCCCGTTCTGCATGGAGAAACTATCGTCGAAGCTCCATCCGTTTGTGACCCATTTGACCGGATTCGCGCTGCTGACCCCTGGGAGGGTGTACAGGACATAGCCGACGAAACGGTTTGGGACGTTGTAACTGGATGTGCCGTAGTTCAAGCGGTGATTTCCGTAGGGGTCATACCAGTTCTCCGTAGTGCCTTGAGTGAGCGCGTTTTGCGCATAGTCAAGGCCATGAGACCAGGTGTAATTGGCGTCGAATTGAATGTTCTTGAGAGAGTGGTTGACGATCTCGCCGACCAGCGCACCATAGTTTGAATTGATGTTGCTGACCATCTCTGTAATGGACGTGAAGTCCGTTGCAGTGGGGCCGAGGAGGGCGGTGTTGCCGTAGCTGGTGTAGATGTTGTTGATGGTCATCGGGCCGGCCGGGATGGGGCCCTTACCGGATGCGTCAGAGACCGTAATAGTTCTGGAAACGCACGCGGTGGGCGAGGCAGAGCACGGAACGATGTTGACGTTTAAGAAGTTAGGCATTTCTCGGCCCAGCGATCCAAGATAGCTGACGGAGAGGAAGGTATCTTTGCCGAGTGCCTGCTGAACCTGAAGGTCGAACTCCTGCACCTCCGGCAGTTTCAGATTCGGAGAGAAGAAATAGGAGCTTGGCTTGGATGTGCTGGCGCCGCTGGCGAAGATATTCGGATACTGCGGGCCTTCGGAAACGGAGGAGGTTGGCGCGTTGAAGAAGGTGGGAGCAGTTTGCCCAGCCGGACTGCCTGTGTTGAACAAGATTTCAAAGATATTCCCATTGGTGATGCGGCCGAAGTAGAGGCCATAGCCACCGCGAAGCACAGTTTGTCCGTTGCCGTAGACGTCGTACGAAAAGCCGACGCGGGGACCGAAGTTTGACCACTGTTTGGGGTTGTTGGTGATGCCGGTGTAGGGTGCGAAGACGCCGGCTGCGGTATCGAAAGTGGAAACCGTCGATGGAAGACCCTCGTGGTCCCAGCGGAGGCCGAGTTCCAGGGTCAGACGCGGTGAAAACTTCCAATTATCCTGGCCAAAAACGCCTGTGTCCAATGTGTTAATAGCAAAGCTGGGAGTTCCGAAGCCTTGGTAGAAATCCGCGTAGCAGGGGTAATTGGCTACTACGGGAGCAGCATTGGTGGCCGAACTACCGGAACCGTATTGGCCGGCAAATTCGGTGAAGTTTGCGTCGCAACCTTTTGTGGATGAGCCAACCGTGACACCGTTCTTGAAGTTCAACAGATCGTTGAAGAACGGCCCGATGTATTGGTACGAGTAATCGCCATTGCTTTCGTACAGGTTGTTCTGGAAGTCGTAATTATGGACGATATCGGCGCCGAACTTGAAGCTGTGGTTACCCTTGTTCCAATAAAGAATGTCGCCGACCTGCCATTTCTTTTCGAGCGGATACGCTGCGCGGTAGGAGTAGTAGGGAGAACCTGAATTGAATCCCCATCCTGAGGATGAGGCTCCGATCTGAACATAGGGAAAGTTCCCGCTCTTATTGTTTTCGTCGGCAAGCGTGTAAGGCGTTAAGGCCTGTTGCCCTTCATCGTCGAGCTCGCGGCCGTATTGGTATAGAAGCTCATTGCTAATGTGGTCGGTGATGAGGTTGGTGAGCTTAGTGAGGCCGTAATCGAGCTTAACGAAGTCGTTCCCGTCAGAATCGCGCGCGTAGTTAACGGCAGCTGCGGTCTGGACGCCGCCCGGCGAATCCCAGCGCAGCCGGTGATAGAGAACGCTCCAGTGCATTTTGGGGGTGATCTGCCAGTCGAGCTTCGGCGTATTTATTTCCTGGAAACCAAAGCGCGCCACCTGGCCGAGGTCTGAATTGAGGCCCAGATCGGTCTGCCCGGTGCTGAGGGGTCCACCGTTGATAAGGGAGGCCCAATCCGCAGCGGCTTGTGTATAGGTGATTCCCTGACGTGCGGCCAGCGTGCAGGCTTCAGAATCTTCGGTTTTTGTGGCTGTTGTATCGCCGCTCAACCAACCGTTTTGATAGGGCTGAGCAGGGGGTGTGCTCGAGCCAGTGAGATAACAAGTGGAACCGGAGGGCAACGCAGCGAGAGGCAGGGTATAGAAGTTCGCGGGATTATACGGAATGCCGACTTCAGGGAAGACGTGGGTATGTTGGTCGTAAGTATAGATCCAAAAGAGTTTGTCTTTTATCAGTGCTCCGCCGGCGGTGAAGCCGTAGATTTTGCGGAGATCCTCGGGCTTGATATGCACCTGGGTGTTAACGCCGTTGATGACTTCCGCGATGGTGGTGTAGTCGTTGAAGGCGTTCCAGTTGCTTTCACGATCATAGAAATATGCCTGGCCATGGAGATTGTTCGTTCCGCTTTTTGTGACAGACGTGATGACGCCGCCGGCTGCGCGACCGTATTCAGCGGAATAGACGCCGGTGTTGACGGCAAACTCCCGCACCGCGTTGGCCGACGTGGAGTAAGCCTCGCGCGTGCGGCCGCGCTCCTCAGCGAAGAAGGCCTGGTTGTCGTCCGCTCCGTCAATTTCGACATTGTTCAAGATGGGGCTGACGCCGCGGATGCTGACGAGGCCGAATCCGTTGGAGTCAGAAACAACGCCGGGAGTGCTCATGGCAAGGGACGACCAACGGCGATTGTTGATGGGCACATTTTGCATTGCCGTCTGGTTCAGGGTGTCAGTGAAATCTGGCGACTCCAGGTTCATGACAGGAGCCTGTTCGGTGACGATGACCTCGGTCGATGAGGAAGCGACCGCCAGCCTCGGCTCGAGGGTGGTGACCTGACCGACGACGACGACGACATCTTCAGCGCGATACTTGGCAAAATTTGGAGAACTGATGGCGACGATATACTTTCCCGGCTCGAGAAGCGGGGCCTTAAAGAAGCCGCTGCTGTCGGCAACAAGGCTGACGGTGAAGCCCGTTGCAGCATTCACGATGCTGACAGTAGCTCCTGGAACGACAGCATCGGAAGAATCCAGTACCGAACCCGCGATCGAACCCTGGGTTGTGGACTGCGCGTTCAGACCGACGGAGCTGACGGACGCAGCGAGGCCGAATAGAGCCAGGCAACGTACAGCGAAGCGAAGTGAATTGAATCTCATTTAACTGCCCTCCAAAAGAAGTCGTTTGCGTTTGACCCGATTACGCGTGAATGATTGCGTCGTCGCCGGCGCCAAGGATGAACGCTTGGGTCAACGCGCAGGAACCGGGGAAATATTCGCACTCTTGCGAGACTGCCAAAAAATCTGTGAAGAACCAATCAAGTATTTCTGCGAAAACAATTTAAGTCAGACACTTGGAGCTTAAAAAGAGCTTACAAACGCTCTATGAACAGCCGGTGAAAAAATGTAATCAAAATGTTCGATCAGGAACCCGCGACAGCGCCCGTTCCAAACACTGCGTTCAGTCGGACGGAGGTCGCGTATCGAACGACCGGCTTCGAATGCCGAAGGTTTTCTCCTCGCGCAAAAGCGAATCAAGCCGTGCAGCGCACGAAATGCGGAAAGGAAAAAGATTGGGCTGTCTGCAGCGGGCAGACGTCTGAAGAATTTGCGATGCGCCGCTGTGCCGCAGTCATCGAGTGATCAGGAGCAGTTAGAACTTCGCCCATGCCCCAAAACGGGCTGAAGAATCCCCTCAAAGAACATCAATTTTGGGGTACTGCAATCTCTCAGGAGAAGTCATTGTAGGACAGGGGTGACCATTTTTCCAATAGGGGGACGAAAAAAAATCTCGGAATCCGAGAAAATCGATCATCGTGCAGCTAATCTGTGGAAAATGAGGGGGATTCAACGGATCTGTCCCGAGATGCGCTGACCGGATCCGTGCGCAATGGAGCAGAGAGGCTGAACGAATCCGAGAGCGCAGTTTGGCCTCAACTGTACTGGCGGGCGCTTTGACCTGCCTCCAAAACGGATTCGTTCAGCTGACTTTGGCTCTAGTGGCCGCTGCCTGGAGCCCAGCGAATGCGCAGCCCGGCACGAGCAGCGAAGGGCAGGCTGGGATAGCCAATGGGCGCAATGTGCTGGTTGTCGAGAAGGTTTTCTCCTTGCGCGTAGACGTCAAGCCAATTCAATAATTGATAGCTACCGCCCAGATCGAGTTTGGCGTAGCCGTAGTCGAGATTGCGATTAGGAAGGACGAGAGAATTGTCCTGGTTGATATCTTCATAGCCAAGGAAAGTGGAGTCATCGCTGCGGCTGGCGAAGGCTGCGGTGAAGACCCCGGTGATCTTCTTTGCAGCGTAGGTGGCCGTCAGAAAGCCGGTGTGCGGCGGGCGGCGGAAGGGACGGGCGCCAACCAGGGGCGAGTAAATGCCGACCGGGATTCCGTCGAAAACGGGCGCGTATCCGCCGGCCAAGGCTTGATTGTCGCTTGAAAACGACCGTTGAACAACGGAGTCGAGGTAGGTGTATCCACCTCGCAGGAAGATGCTCTTGCCGATGCCGCCTTCGACGGTGGACTCGATGCCCTGGGCACGAAAGGCGAGGGAGTTGAGATCGAGCGAAAAGGCGCTTTCACTCTCGAGAGTAGCTTCGAGTGCCTGCTGCTGTTGCGGAGTGAGATTAGGGAGCAGGGCTGGGACGAGCTGCGCGGCCACCGATTCAATGTCGCGGCCGAACTGGTTGTGAAAATAGCTGACGCGGAAGACGATTCGGTTTTCCCAGAAGCCTTGCTCGCCGCCGCCCTCCCAGGCGCGCGTGGTGGGGGCCTGGATCGGTGAGATTCCGTATTGCTGAATGGTGGCGTCGCCGCCGTTTTGCTTAAGGAAATTGTAGAGGGAGCCGAAGACCTCAGTTAGGGCTGGCTCGCGGACGCCCTGCGCAAAACTGAAGGTTAACCGAGTGCCGCTGAAGACTCCCGACCGGGGCCGAAGCAGGTAATAGCTGAGGCCGGCGTTCGGCGAAAGAATGTTGCCGAAGATCTGGTAATGCTCGACGCTGCCGCGGAGCGTGTAGAAGAAGCGATTCTTGAAATCTCCGTGCGCGCCAAACACGTAGTCAAAGTTGGTGACGTTGAGCGAGTCGTCGATGAAATAGACGGGCTCACGCTCGGCGACCCGCTCGTTCTCATAGCGAAAGCCGGCCAACAAGAGCAGGTGCGGCGTGAGATGAAGATCTCCCTGGTAAAGAAACTGGTCGCGATTGGAGATGAGGTCCAGGCGGTTGGGATAAACGCTGCCATTCGCAGCGCTGTAGTTGAGTAAAGCCGGTCCTGCGGCGCTGAATCCGTTGGCGCCGGAGATCGTCACCGGCATTCCATAGAAATTGCCGCCGGTAAACGAATCGGGCGCGCCGTCGCAACTGCTCGCGGGAATGCAAATGCCGGCTGGATACCATTGCTGAGATTGTTCTCGCTTTCGAGCCAAGCCGAACTGGAAGCGATTGTGGAAGGTCGCGGTGGTCTGGTTGTCGACGGTTGCGGAGCCGTAGAGATTCTGATCGCCCTCCTTGCGATCGTCGGCAACATGATAGAAGTCCCACTGATTGGGGACGCCGGTGGCATCCACGCCGTATCGCAGCGTGGCGCGAATTTGCGTGGAGCCGTTGAGTGCCCATCCGACGTTGGCGGCCGAGGTGGCGATGTGGTACTCGTCCATCGGAAGATTGTTAGCGGTCTGAAGCCAACTGAAGGCGCCGAGATAGTCGAGTTTCTTGAGTGCGCCGGCAACCTCAAGTTCTTCGCGGGAGGTGTCGAGATTACCCGCATCGCCCTGAAAGAGGAACGAAGGAAAACTGGTGGTGCCATGTGGCGTTGTGAGCGAGACCACGCCGCTGGAAGCATCGGCGCCGTAGAGGCTCGAGTTGGGGCCGCGATAGACCTCTGCGCTTTCGACGGCGGTGGTCGAGAGAGGGCCGAAATCAAAACGGCCACCCATATCGTCGACGCTGGTGCCATCGAGAAGAATCTCGGAAGTGGTTGAGTCGCCCCCACGGACGAACAAGGAGGCCTGCGCGCCAAGCTGGCCATCCTGGGCGACGAACGTACCGGGCATAAGGCGAAGGGCGCTCACAAGGTCGGTGCGGAAACTGAGATCGAGGGGTGCAAGCACTGAGGTCGCGGCACTGGTTTGTGGCTGCGGAGTGGGCGTACCGGTGGCGGTGACTACGATGGACTCGCGCACCCATTCCGGCTCGAGCACCACGTTCCGCTCAATCGAGTCAAGCTGGCCGGCGTAAAAATCAGGCGTTTGCAGTTGACGGAAGGACTTTGCTGAGACCACGAGGAAGAAGCGGCCAGAAGCGCCCGTGAGGATCTGGAAGCTGCCATCGGCCGTGGATACCGCGGAGGCAACGACCTGGCCGTTGCTCACGAGAGAGATGGCTGCGCCGGTAACTTTGGCGCCGGTGGCATCGGTGATGACGCCCCGAATGGACGCGGCGGGGCAGGCAGTGGCAGAGAACACAAGCAATGCGGCGGCGAGCGTGCGAAGCAGGATGCGCGCGGGAATTGCGCGATAGGCGTGGGAAATCGGCATGAGAGCTCCTTCGTTCCCCTCGGAACGTGAAAGCGGGTTAAGTACGCCGAGGACCGGTCTCCTGACTTGCGCTGAATTCAGCCGCCTTCCCAAAGCCGAACTTGATTCGACTCCAGTGGCTTAAAGTGGATTCCGCGTTGGAGCGGAAGCACCGGGCTGAAACCCTGTTGCCAATGCCTCGATATACGACGGCGCGGGCAACAGTTGCGCTCACAGTTGCGGGGCAGTGGCGGACTTTCACCGCCTTCCCGAGCATCCTGGCGATCGCAGTGATGAGTAGTGCAGCGGCGCGAACCGCGGCAATGATGCCATGGAAACGACTTCCATGACATCAACTTTTATAGCGATTTCGAGGACAGAAGTCAAAGGGGCTCCAGGGGGTCGGCGGAGGAAAAGCAGAATGAAGTGCAGACTTGAGCAATGGGGATGGGTGGTGACCCCGGGCTGATTCGAACAGCCGACAAGCAGTTTAGGAAACTGCTGCTCTATCCATCTGAGCTACGGGGCCACGTTGGTTTCTTCGTCGAGCGCCATTTTTGATTTTACGGGATTTCCCGAGCAGCAGTTTAGAAACTGCTGGACGATGTTCGATCCGGCCCTTGGCGGAATGGGCTACGCGTGGGAGGTCCGCTTCTTCCAGTGCCTTATCGAGGCTTACTCGCCCACTAATTTGGCGAGGGCTTCTCAACGCTGTCGATGACGAGCACGGGGACGGGAGCTTTTGTCGATTCGAGCTTGAGACCAAGCTGCTCCTGGATCGCGGTGAAGATGTCAGGCGGGACGTCGGGAGAGGAGGGAGCCGACGCGGCAGCATCGTCCGGAGTCCAGCGCAGATTGAGGTCGAAGCGGCCGCTGAGCCCGGTTTGGTTCACGACCGGGCGGCCCAGAACCTGAGCCAACTCGCGCGCGAGGATGCCAATGGTGTCGTCGCTGCCCGCGATATGCAAATGAGTCCGGCCGGTATCGATGGTGGTGCCATTGGTCATCGACGGCTTGAATCTGGCACCGTCTTTAGAAACAACCAGCGCATAGACAGGAAGCTGTCGCGTCTCCAGGTGAATCTTCAGCTGGAATCTGTCGGCTAGCAGAGCCTGCACCATCAGTTGCTTTCGTCGGCGGGCCTCCTCGGTTGGCAGTGCGTGCAATTCGGCATCAACCGCGGGGTCGGACTTTGCGTCGATGTCGAACTGGATGGAGTCGATCCAGGCCGGACCGCCCAGAATCTGCGAGTCTGGAACACCGTAGGCGAACTGAATGAGATCGCGGAGTGCGAGATTGACGGTGCGGAAGTGACTCTCGCCGGGGTCACTGATGATGTGATGGTGGCCGTCGGTTTCCGTGTTGTTGATGTGGATCGATGCAACGTCGAAGCTCGGCGCCGGCGCCTCGGTCTGGGCAGCGACACGCGCACCGAGGATGATCGTCACGACCAATGCGCGGACGATCAGCGTTAGCCTTGTGCGGGTGGTCGGTCTGTGGCAATTCGGATCCGTCATAACAGACATGCTCGGCATCGAGGGGAACTTACTTCGTCACATGCGTAAAGATGAAAACCATCGAAGGTGACCGTTCAACAGGCAAGACGTTTGCAATCCCCGGGCCGTTCGAAAGCCGGCAACTAAATTCCGCTCATTGCGAATTGCGCCTTAGCGGACCGTGCATGTATCCCTGCCCAGTCAAGATAAATGAGCGCGGCGGGAACCGCGAAGGAAGGGGGCACGTAGTTTCATCCCATAGGTGTATTCTTCTCCGGATCGGGAAAAATCAAGTTCAGGCGTCTTTTGCGCGATCGCGAGGGGCGCAGAAGATGGAGTCCTCCACGATGAGCAGGAACCGTATTTGGTGCGGGTTGCGTTTTAGCGGGAAAGCGTTTCGCGGGCTGGTGTGGTCTGCGGCTGCGGGGATTGCATTCCTAATGGCGGCCGGCGCGTCAGGCGCGAACGCACAGGCACCGTCTACCGCGCCAGCGGCAGCGCCCAGCGCGCCCCCCGCGGCGGCTCCTGCCCCGCCTGCGCAAGCCACCACCCCGGCGGCGACACCTTCGGAAGCTCCAGCTTCGCCAACGGACATTGTTGGGATTTGGCAGGGGACACTGCATATCGCGCAGGCGAATCGCGATCTGCGGACGGAAATCAAGATCGCGAAGAATACAGACGGCAGCTACAAGCTCACTTTCTACAGCATCGATCAGGGTGGCCAGCCGTTTGTGGCCGGCAAGACGACGTTTGAGGGCGGCACACTGACCTTCTCGATGGACGCGATCGGCGGCAATTACGAAGGCAAGATGAGCGCCGACGGGAAGACGATCGACGGCACATTTACGCAAGGGCCGAATGCGTTGGCGCTGAACCTGGAGCGGACCACAGAAGATGCGGCTTGGCCAATTCCGGAGCCGATCAAACCGATGGCGCCGGATGCTCATCCGAAATTCGACGTGGCGACGATTAAACCGAGCGAGCCGAACACGCCGGGGAAAGGATTCGGATTCAACGGCACGCATACGAGAACGTTCCACACCAACGTGAACGATTTGATTGCCGTTGCGTATGGAATGCACGCCAAGCAAATCATCGGCGCGCCTGACTGGCTGGGCACCGACTTGTTCGATATCGACGGCGTGGCGGACGTGCCGGGAAGGCCGAGCATCACGCAGATGGGCGAGATGATCCAAGGGCTGCTTACCGATCGGTTTGCTCTGAAGTTTCATCATGAACAGAGAGAGCTTTCCGTGTACGCCATCCAGCTTGCCCCAGGAGGCCCCAAAATGAAGGAGACAACGGCCGGTCCGAATGACCCGCAGGGATTTGGACTGAGGGGCTTTGGCGACTTGGTTGTTCGCAATATGACCATGAAGGAGTTCGCAACCTGGATGCAATCGGGTGTGATGGACAAACCCGTGGTCGATCAGACAGGTTTGACGGCCAAGTACGACTTCAACTTGAAGTGGACGCCGGATGATTCGCAGTTTGCGCAGTTTCGCGGGACGAACGGGCCCGTACAACCGCCTGCGGGAGACAATCCGGATGCGCCGCCAAGTTTGTATACAGCTTTGCAAGAGCAGCTCGGGATAAAATTCACCGCGACCAAGGCCATGGACGACGTGATCGTGATCGATCACATAGAAAAGCCATCGCCGAACTAGCCGGTGCCGGACCGAAGAAGTCGGAGCGGCGGCAAAGAATCTACAGCGCATTCTGAGCCAAATGAGTCCCGTCGACGTCTTTAAGTTGAACTCTCCCTTACGCAAGGCGCGCATCTGCGCGAGCGCCCGCTTGGCGCGACCGATCTTACGATGAGGTAGCAGCACAGATGAGCGCAGCCGCAGCGCACCTATGCGGGAGAACGTATGCGAGCTGCCTGCTTGCGATAGCCTGCATCGCGACCGGAGCGCGCAGCTCAGTTGCGCAGGGAACGAACCCTGCCGCGCCGCAAGACGCCAGTGCGCCCGTCCAACTGCCTGCGTTTGAGGTGGTCTCGATCAAGCCCCATCCGGACGAAGGCATAGGGCATATGAATTCAGATATCTGGATGACGCCGGACGGCATTTCGGTCTCTGGTGTTCCGCTGTCGATGCTCATCCGCGAGGCGTTTGGCGTTTCGGATGACCGGATGTTGAATGAGCCGGCCTGGGTCAAAACGCTTCGTTTCGATATCCAGGCCAAGGTCGGTCCAGACGATGTGGCGAAGCTGGAAGCGATTAAACCGCAACAGCGATGGGCCATGCTGCTGCCGGTTTTTGAAGACCGCCTTGGCCTGAAGTTTCACCACCAGATGGTGGACTTAGAGGCGTATACGCTGATCGTGGCAAAAGGCGGCGCAAAAATCACGGTAGCCAAGCCGGCGCAGCACGATGAAGACGCGCCGGGGTCCCGCTTCAGGATGCGCCGCTCCGTGCAGGGTATGACGATGGAGTGTCGTGAGGTGACCATGGCGGATCTTGCGCGAACCATCTCCCAGCAACTCAGCGCCACGGTAGTCGACGCGACAGGACTCAAAGGCAATTACGATTTCACGCTTGAGTGGGGACCCGATGAGGGCGGCGGGCCAACGATGACAGGCTCTCTGCCGATGACGTTGAGAATGCCTGCGGCAGGTTTGCCGCCCGATTCCAGTACGCCGCAGGAAGCTTTGGGGCCCTCGATCTTCACCGCGCTCGAGGAGCAGCTCGGTTTGAAACTCGAAGCGCGAAAGCAACCGGTGGACGCGATCATGATCGATCACATCGAGCAGCCTTCTCCGAACTAGCGCAAAACTGGAGTCGTTGCATGCCCTGGCGGCGAGCGATTTACATCCCGGTCTTCTCGCTGGCGCTGGCCCTTTGCGCCGCACTGCCTGCCGCCGGCTCGCCGTATCGGGGCATGGTAACTTTTGGCGGCTTGCCTTTGCCCGGGGTAACGGTGACCGCGACGCGGGATGGGAAAACACTGACAGCGGTTACGGATCAGAACGGTGTGTATCAATTTGACGACCTCGCCGACGGTCCCTGGTCGATCGGCATCGAGATGCAGTTGTTTGAAAAGATCCATGCCGAGGTGAAGGTCGCGCCGAATATGGCGGCGAGCGCGTGGGCGATGGAGCTGCTGCCTGAGAAAAAGCTGATTGCGGAGTCGCAGGCGGCGACGTCGGCTGAGAGTCCCTTGGAGGAGCTGCCGCCCGCGCCAAATCCAGCGCTGGTGAAGAAGCCCGAAGGCCAACCGGCCGCTCAAAACAACGCGCCTGCAGAGATCCCCAGGGCGCCCGAGGAGAACGAACAGAGCGCAGACGGTTTTCTGGTGCAGGGAAGCGAGAACAACGCGGCCACTTCGCAGTACGCGACGCGAGCGGCATTCGGCAACACGCGATCCGGATCGAAGGGACTCTATACGGGCGGATTTGTGGCGTCCGAGGACAACTCCGCGCTCGATGGCCGGCCGTTTTCACTGAGCGGGATCAAAGCGGCGAAGCCCGCCTATAACAGTTTCACTGGATTCGCGATTTTGCAGGGGCCGTTGAACATTCCGCATCTGATGCCGCATGGGCCGAACTTTGCGGTGCAGTACCAATGGACGCGAATTAGCAGCGCTGTTATTAACACCGGGCTGGTGCCCACGCAGGCCGAGCAGAGCGGTAACCTTGCGGGGCTCGAGAATGCTTTGGGTCAGCCGGTGACGGTCTACAATCCTGCGACCGGAATGCCCTATCCCGGGAATCAGGTTCCAGTGAGCGCGCAGGCAAAGGCGCTGCTGGCGCTTTATCCGTTGCCCAATATCGCTGACATTTCCAATTACAACTACCAGGCTCCGGTGCTGAACGATGCGCATCAGGATAACCCCCAAATTCGGCTGGACAAAGTGATCGGGCGAAGGGATCAGGTATACGGGAGCTTTAATCTGCAAAGCACGCGCGCCGACACCGTGAACCTGTTCGGATTTGTGGATCACACGGGGACACTGGGCGAAAATGCCAATGCGCACTGGTCGCACCGCCTGAAGCCGAGCGTGTTTATCTACGTCGCATACGCATTCAGCCGCCTGCGGACAGAGGTGACGCCGAACTTTGCGAATCACGTGAATGTGTCGGGCATGGCGGGCATCGGCGGAAACGACCAGGACGCGACGGACTGGGGACCTCCCGCGCTGGGATTTTCGTCGGGATTGGCCGGACTGACCGATGGGAACAGCGCGTTCAATCGCAACCGTGCAGACTCGCTGACAGCGTCGTCGCTGATTTACCGAGGCAAGCACAACGTGACGGTGGGCGGGGAATTTCGCCGGCAGGAATACAACCAGTTCTCGCAGCAGAATCCACGTGGGACATTTGGGTTTACAGGCGCGGCCACCGGTTCTGACCTGGCGGATTTTCTGATCGGCGTGCCGGACACAAGCAGCATCGCATACGGCAACGCGGACAAGTATTTGCGCGAGACGGTCGGCTCTGTGTACTTCACTGACGATTGGCGCGTGCTTCCGATTTTGACGATCAACGCGGGCGCGCGATGGGACTACAGTGCGCCGATGACGGAGCTGTTTGGACGGCTGGTGAATATCGATGTGGCGAGCGGATTCACGGCAGTGGCGCCGGTCGTGGCAAGCAATCCTGTGGGGCCTGTAACGGGCGACCACTATCCGACGTCGCTGATCCGGCCAGACAAGACGGTGTTCGAGCCGCGCATTGGGATTACGTGGCGGCCCATTCCCGCATCGACGGTGGTGATTCGCGCCGGTTATGGAATTTACCCGGACACCTCGGTGTATCAGAACATCGAGTTGCAGCTGGCACAGCAAGCGCCGCTCTCAAAGAGCCTGACTGTCGAGAATAGTGCGGCGTGCCCGCTGACGCTGGCCAACGGCTTTACGCCGTGTTCGTCGGTGACAGAAGATGGTTTCGGGATCGATCCGAATTTTCGCATCGGTTACGCGCAGACTTGGCAACTGGGCGTGCAACGCGACGTCCCGTTTGCCATGCAGTTGACGGCGACGTATCTCGGCACCAAGGGGACACACGGACCGCAGGAAATCCTGCCCAACAGCTATCCGCTGGGCGAGGCGAATCCGTGTCCAGGCTGCCCGTCGGGGTTTGTCTACGAGCGCTCCGGAGGGAACTCGATTCGGAACGCTGGACAATTGCAATTGCGGCGCAGGCTGCGCGGGGGTTTTGCCGCATCGATGACCTACACGTATTCGAAATCGGTTGACGACGACGCATATCTTGGCGGGCAGGGGCATTCAACTGCGAGCACGAATGGGCAGGCACAGTCGGCGAGCTTGACGAGTCCGAATGCGGCGGTTGCGCAAAACTGGCTGGCGCCGCGGGCGGAGCGTTCACTGTCGAGCTTCGACCAGCGAAATTTGCTGAGTTTGCAGGCCCAGTACACCAGCGGGCAGGGGCTCGAGGGAGGAACGTTGCTCGGCGGATGGCGAGGGCGCGCGCTGAAAGAATGGACGATCCAAAGTAATTTGTCGTATGGATCCGGATTTCCGGAGACGCCAATCTATTCGTCTGCAATCGTTCCGGGGACGGGATTCGGCAACATTATTCGTCCTGATCTGACGGGCGCGCCGATTTATGTCACGAATGGCGACGCCCATCTGAATGCGGCCGCGTTTGGTCCGCCAGCGCCGGGGCAGTGGGGCACCATAGGCCGGAATTCGATTATCGGGCCCAATCAACTGACGCTGAGCGGCCAACTGGCACGTACCTTTCGGCCGCACGGAAAGCTGTACCTCGATGTGACGCTGAACGCGACCAACGTACTGAATCATCCGGCATTCGCGAGCTGGAACAATTTCACTTCAAGCTCGCAATTTGGACAACCGGTAGCGGCGGGTGGAATGCGCGATCTGGAAACAATGTTTCATCTGAGGTTCTAAAGATGGCGCGCAGATTCAAAATTCGGTCATGGAAGTTACGGTTGGTTGGAGTTTCCGCGGCAATTTTCGCTTGGTCCTCATGGCCGGCCGCGCAGCAAGTGGGGCAGAACCAGGCGCCCGGCCAGACGCAAAATTTTACGCTCACTGTTAAGTCGCAGCTGGTCGTTGAGGCTGTGCAAGTTCGCGACAAACAGGGCAACTTCATTCGCGGACTGACCGCCAAGGATTTCACGCTGACCGAGGACGGCACGCCACAGACGATTCGTTACTGCGAGCCGCAGAACCTGGAAGAGATAGCCAAACCGCTGCCGCCGGAGACGCCCGCGACCGAAGATGTGAAGGTTTTCTATCGGCTGGCGCCTAGCCAGATTGCTCCGGAGACGATGGAGGACGAGCGCTACAAGAATCATCGGCTGCTGGCGCTTTATTTCGATATGACGTCGCTGCCGCCGGCCGACGAGATGAGGGCGCTGTCTTCGGCGGAGCAGTTTGTGCGCACGCAACTGACCACGGTCGACCTCGTCTCGATCATGCGCTACAACGGCGGAGCGGTGGAGATTTTGCAGGACTTTACTAACGATCGCAACCGGCTGTTGAGTATTTTGGAGACGATGGTCGTGGGCGAAGGCCAGGGCTCGGCGGACGCAACCGACGACGCGAGCAGCAGCGACACGGGCGCGGCCTTCGGTCAGGATGATAGCGAGTTCAATGTGTTCAATACCGACCGGCAGCTTTCGGCACTGCAAACGGCAGCGACCATGCTTGGACACGTGAACGAAAAAAAGTCACTGATTTATTTTGCCAGCGGATTGCGGCTGAACGGAATTGACAACCAGGCGCAGATGCACGCGACAGCCGATGCGGCGATCAAGGCCGGAGTCGAGATTTGGACGGTGGACGCACGGGGGCTGGTGGCGCAGGCGCCGATGGGCGACGCGACGCAAAGTTCGCAGGGGAACCAGGGCATTTACAACGGCGCTGCCGCGCAGGCCGTTACGAGTAATTTTCAGCAGTCGCAAGACACCCTGTACGCGCTTGCCGGCGACACGGGCGGCAAGGCGTTCCTTGATAACAACGACTTGTCGCGCGGGATTGAGCTGGCGCAACAGGCGATCTCCGATTACTACATCCTCGGCTACTACACGACGAATACCGATCCGAACGGGAAGTTCCGGCGAATCAAGATTTCGCTGAGCGGAAATCAAGAGGCCAAGCTCGACTACCGGCAAGGCTACTTTGCGGAGAAGGTGTTTACCAAGTTCAACGACGTAGACCGCGAGCGGCAGCTTGAGGACGCGCTGATGCTGGACGATCCGATTACCGACCTGACCATCGCCATGGAGATTGACTATTTTCAGCTGAATCGGGCGGAGTATTTTGTTCCTATCGTCGTGAAGATTCCGGGTCGGGAACTGGCGCTGGCCAAGCGCGGCGGCGCGGAACATACGCTGATCGATTTTGTGGGCGAGATCAAGGACCTGGTGGGCGGCACGACGGTGTCGAATGTGCGCGACAACGTGAATATCAAGTTGTCGGACGAGACGGCGCAGCAACTGGCAAAGCGGCCGATTGAATACGACACCGGATTCACGCTGCTGCCGGGAAAATACTCCATCAAGTTTCTGGCGCGCGATGATGAGACGGGCAGAATAGGAACCTTTCAAACCACTTTCGTCATCCCCAATCTGAATAAGGAAGACCGGCGCATCCCGCTTAGCGCCGTCGTGCTCAGCAGCCAGCGCGCCGATTTGAAGGAAGCCATCTACGATGCGGGGAAGGCAAAAGACAGGGCAAAGGACGAGGCCGTCAATCCGCTCGTTCAGGATGGAAAGAAGCTCATTCCAAGCGTGACGCGTGTGTTCGGCGCCGGAAAACAAATCTACGTATATTTCCAGGCATACAAACAAAAAACTCAATCGCAATCGACCTCCCAGGCGCAGACTGTGAGCGAGACAAAAGGAGGCGCTGCCCCGGGAGCTGCGCCGGGAAACTCCGAGGATGCGCCACTGTTTGCGTTTGTGACGTTGTATCAGGGCGGTAAAAAGCTGTTTGAGACGCCGCCCAAGTCGATTATGCCGAGTGCGACGAGCCGATTGGGTACGATGCCGCTAACGTTCGTTCTCGGAGTCGACAGTTTGCCGCGTGGGGAATACGACTGCCAGGTGACGATCGTCGATCCATCGACACAAAAGGCGGGTTTCTGGCATGCGCCAATCCTACTTGCATCTCCGTAGGAGGCGCGTGGTTTTGAGCTTGAGGCGAAGCTGATCTTTGCCTTGCATCGCGCACAGATTGCTTGGCGTCATGCGTGGCGCGCCCAAATCTTCGCTGCCACGCGAAGCGTCGTGCGAGAGTGAATTCGGCTGTCATGCGGAACCTTGAGGCTCGGATGACCACAACGCGAAGTGCCCGCACCTCGTTGCGCAACCGAATTCTCTGCCCGCTCGCAGCCACAGTTCTCACGCTCGCCACTCCGTTCGCTCTTGCGCAATCGAATGCACAGCCGCCTACTACCCCATCGGGCAAACCACTCGCCTTCACGATCGTTTCGATCAGGCGGCATGGGAACGTTTCGGAACGAGAAGGAAACGAAGGCTGCTATGTCGACAGCTGCCACTTCGTCGACAGGCCGCTGCTGGCTTTCATCATGGTTGCCTACAACCTCTCTCAGCAACCGATCCACGGCGATCCGTTGGCGGGAGACTCAGACCTCTTCGACCTGAATGCCAAAATCGACCCCGCTGATCTGCCCACCACGCAGCTCACCTCCCGCCAGCTCGCCGACATGTTGCAGCCTGTGCTCGCCGATCGCTTCCATCTCCGAGTTCACTACGAGTCGCGGACCCTCCCCGTTTACAACATCGTCCTCGCCAAAGGCGGTTTGAAAATGAAGCAATCCGCGCCACTCGCCCCCGGCAAGCCCGCATCGCCCGATGGCACGCCTCGCGGAAGCTGTTACCACACATCTGTCGGCAATGGCATACGCGTTGAGCGCGATTGCTCCATGAACGACATTCGAAACATCCTCGAAGGCCCCTCTGGCCGACACCTCATCGACAAGACCGGCCTCACAGGCCGCTATGATTTCGATCTTCACTGGACGCCGGATGACACGCCCGCCGACTCGCCGCTCGCTGGCGGTCCATCCATATTCACTGCGGTGCAGGAGCAACTCGGTCTTAAGCTCGAGTCCGCCAAGGCCCCGGTCGAAGTCCTCGTCATCGACTCTGCCCAACCACCCACCCCCAACTGAAAGCGCCAACGTCTTCAACGGTGCGGTCATCCTCAGCCGGGCGGGGCAGCGGCCGAATAAGTTATTGGATAAATTGGATTTATGGAACTGCTGGATGATGTTCGATCCGGCCCTCAGTAGGATGGGAGCCATCTGAGCTGGGCAATCACGAATAAGGTTTTAAGGCATTTTTCGCGAGCGGCAGTTTGAAGAGTTCTGGACGCATCCCGCATGTGTCGACTGGCCATCTAAGGCAAAAGAAGAGAGCCGCTGCTTTGCGGCTCACTCCATATCTGCCAACGCTGCGTCCGAAAGAGCTTACGGAAACGGTCGATCGCGAGCGAAGGGTGAAAAGGCTTCTCCAAGTAACGGCGTCGCCACTCTCGAATCTTTTTTGAAAGCCGATTATGCAAAGATCCCCTTCGTCTTCTTACCGGCTTCAACTTCATGGTGCGTTCAATTTTGATGATGCTGGACGGGTAGCCGCCTACCTCAAGAATCTGGGCATTTCGCACGTGTACTCCTCGCCTTATTTAAGTGCGGCGTCAGGAAGCATGCATGGTTACGACGTCGTCGATCCGCAGGCGGTGAACGCTGAGTTGGGCGGCGAGGAAGGGCACTCGCGATTCTGCGCCGCGCTTGAGGCGCTCGGCCTGGGCCAGGTTCTCGACATTGTTCCCAACCACATGGCCGCGGGCCAGGAAAACACATATTGGTGGGACGTGTTGGAAAACGGACCCTCGAGCCGATTCGCCGCGTGGTTCGACATCGACTGGAACTCCGCCGAAGTGAAATTGCAGAACAAGGTGCTGATTCCGGTGCTGGGGGATCAGTACGGGCGGGTGTTGAGTGCCGGCGAGATCAAAATTAACTACGACGGCCAATCGTTTGAGTTGCACTACTTCGATAATCACTTTCCATTGGCGCCACGTTCGCTGGCGATCCCTTTGAGCATGGCCGCCAAATACGTGAATGCGCCGATCCTTGGTTTTATCGCTGATAGCCTGGCGCGGCTGCCGGCGCCGGACTCCAGCGAAGAGAAAGTGCTGACTGCGCGGCATCGCGACAAAACCATTCTCTATGAGCTCCTAGAGCGGGTCACGAAGGAACAGGCGGAAGTAGCCGAGGCGATTACGCGCGCTGTAAATGAATTGAATGCAAACATCGACGCGCTCGATTCGCTGCTCAACATGCAGAACTATCGACTGGCGTATTGGCGAACGGCCGACCAGGAACTTGGATATCGCCGATTCTTCGATGTAAACACGTTAATCGGCTTGCGTGTTGAGCGGCCGCGGGTTTTTGCAGCGACCCACTTTCGAATTATGGAGTGGCTGCGAGAAGGCGTTCTGGATGGAGTGCGCGTCGACCATCCGGACGGATTGCGCGATCCCGAACTCTATTTTGAGCGGCTGCGCGCGGGTGCGCTCAAGGCCTGGATTGTCGCGGAGAAGATTCTTGAGCCGGAAGAAACGTTGCGCGCCGGATGGCCGATCGATGGCACCACAGGGTACGATTTTTTGAATGCGTGCAATGGTCTGCTGGTTTTTGGCGAGGGGCTAAAGGAATTGACGGAGATTTACGCCAACTTTGTTGGCGAAAAGACTGACTACGATTCAATGGTTCATGCCAAGAAGCTGAACGTGCAGCACGAGGCTTTAGGCAGCGATGTGAACCGGCTGGCGCAGCTGTTTGTGGAGATCTGCGAGAATAATCGCGATCGCCGCGATTACACGCGTGCAGAGATCAGGCGCGCCATTCGCGAAGTTGCGGCGAGCTTTGCGGTCTACAGAACGTATGTTGCGCCGGTTCGCGATGAGATTACCGAGGAAGATATCAAGCAGATTTCGCATGCAGTGACGATCGCGAAAACTCAACGGGCGGATCTGGCACCCGATCTTTTCGACTTTATTTGCGATGTGCTTTCGCTGCGCGCGCGAGGAGCCACTGAGACTGAGTTCCTGCTGCGTTTTCAGCAGTTCACGTCGGCGGTGATGGCGAAGGGTGTGGAGGACGCAGCATTTTATTGCTACAACCGCATGATCGGGCTGAACGAAGTGGGCGGGGCGCCGGAGCGCGGTGGAACGACTTTGGAGGAATTCCACTCGTTTTGCGCACGGAGGCAAACCGATCATCCGCAAACCATGAACACTCTTACGACGCACGACACGAAACGATCGGAGGACGTGCGCGCGCGGCTAGCGGTGCTGACCGAGATTCCCGGACAATGGCGCGCAACCCTGCACCGCTGGGCGCGCAGGAACCAGCAGTTCAAGACGAACAAACTTCCGGATCGCAATACGGAATACTTTTTGTATCAGACTTTGATTGGCGCGTGGCCGATCGGCGTCGATCGAATTTCGGCTTATATGGAGAAGGCGGCCCGAGAAGCCAAAGAGCAAACCAGCTGGACGCAACAGAATAAGGAGTTCGAGGACGCGTTGAAGCTGTTTATCGATCGGATTCTGGCGGCGGAAGAATTCATTTCGGAACTCGAGGCTTTTGTAAGCAAGGTGTTGTCGCCTGGGCGGGTGAATAGCCTGACGCAAACTCTTCTGAAGTGCACCGCGCCGGGAGTTCCAGACACCTATCAGGGCAGCGAGATATGGGATCTGCGGCTCGTCGATCCCGACAACCGCGGGCCGGTCGACTATGAATCCAGACAGGCAATGCTCGCCCAACTTGAGGCCGGCATGAGCAGTGAAGAGATCATGAAGCGAATGGAATGCGGGATGCCGAAGCTTTGGATCTTGTATAAAACGCTTAATCTGCGCCGCGAAAGGGCAGAGCGGTTTGGCCGAGAAGCGACGTATAGTCCGCTTCCGGTCAGCGGATCGAAGCAGCAGCATTTGATCGCATTTTTGCGAGGAAACTCCGTCGCAGTGATTGCTCCGCGATGGAATGTAAAGCTCGGCAGCGGGTTAGGATCGACGACGGTCGAACTGCCGCCAGGGAATTGGAGCAACGTATTCACCGGCGAAAAAGCACATGGCGGAAGCACGCGCACATCGCAATTGTTTCGCAGCTTTCCGGTCGCGTTGCTGGTGCGGGAAGGAGGAGCCGATGCATCGGTTTGATGTGTGGGCTCCGTTTGTGCGGCGGATTTCGGTCAAAGCCGACGGCACGGTCCATCCCATGCAAGGGCCCGACGATCGCGGTTACTGGAGTTGCCAGGTTGAGAGCGCAGGACCCGGAACGGAATATGGCTACCTGATCGAAGAAGATTCCAAGTGCTATCCCGATCCACGTTCCGAATGGCAGCCCAACGGCGTGCATGGACTGTCGCGCATCTACGATCAGTCGGCGTTTGAGTGGAGCGACGCGCGCTTCGAAGCACCACCGCTGGCGAGCGCGATCATCTATGAGCTACACATTGGAACCTTTACGCCGGAGGGTACATTCGACGCAGCTGCGGCCAAGCTTGCCTACCTGGTTGCGCTTGGCGTGACGCACGTGGAGCTGATGCCCGTAAACGCTTTTGAGGGAGAGCACGGTTGGGGCTATGACGGCGTGGCCCTTTTTTCGACGCACGAGCCTTATCAAGGGCCCGACGGACTGAAGCGGTTCGTGAATGCGGCGCACGCGGCGGGACTCGTGGTTCTGCTCGATGTGGTCTACAACCATTTTGGGCCGAGCGGCAATTACACCGGAAAATACGGACCGTATATTGTTTCGTCGCACCATACACCCTGGGGCGGTGCGGTGAATCTTGAGGATGCCGGTTCTGCTGAAGTGCGACGATTCTTCTGCGATAACGCGTTGATGTGGATGCGCGACTTTCACATTGATGGGCTGCGCATTGACGCCGTTCATGCATTTGTCGATCGTTCTGCCATTCATTTTCTGGAGCAGCTGGCGAGAGAAGTTGAAGCGTTGGCGGCGACTCTCGGGAAGAGGCTTGTGCTGATCGCCGAGAGTGACCTGAACGACCCTCGTATTGTGACACCGCGCGAGGCGGGGGGCCTGGGGATCGATGCGCAATGGAGCGACGACTTTCATCATGCGCTTTTCGCGGTATTGAATGACAACGAAAGGCAAGGCTATTACGCGGACTTTGGCACGTTAGAACAACTTGCCAAGGCTCTGGAACAGACTTTTGTTTATGACGGAATCTACTCGCGGTATCGACGCCGGGTACATGGCCGGCCAATTCACGATCTTTCGCAACATCGCTTTCTTGGCTACATTCAAACACATGACCAGGTGGGCAACCGCGCGGTGGGCGACCGAATCAATCACACCGCGGGCCTGGAGCGGGCCAAAATCGCGGCTGCTCTTTATCTGCTGAGTCCATTCGTCCCTATGATCTTTCAGGGCGAAGAGTGGGCGGCATCCACTCCATTCCTGTACTTCGCGGACCATGATGATCCCCAGCTTGCGCGAGCGGTTTCAGAGGGAAGAAAGAAGGAATTCGCAGCATTCGGATGGGATCCAGCTTCCATTCCGGATCCCGAGAATCGGGCGACCTTCGAGCGATCGAAACTGCGCTGGGATGAGCTGAAGGATGACGACCATGCGGCAATGCTGGCGTGGTACCGGGTGCTGATCCAGATTCGCCGAGGCACCCCGAGTTTGAACGACGGTACTGTGGGTAATGCGCGCGTAACGTTCGATGAGCAGGCAAAGTGGTTGCGCCTGGAGCGCGGAGACGTGACCGTGATCAGCAACCTTGGCGATCGGACCCAGACCTTCGCGGTTTCTGAAGAGAGCTGCGTGGTGCTTGCGTCGCAACGGGCAATTGAGATCAGCCAGGGCAACTTGTCACTGCCACCCGATTCTGTCGCAGTGGTACGTGAAGGCTCTTCTAAAAATGCCTGATCTGTTGGCTCGTCGTGGGGACCTCTTCGGGACCGCGCGGCCGGTCTGTTGTGTGTTCCACGTGGCTTTCGAGCGAGCGGCTAACGAGGTCTCGTGAGCCGAGGCCGACGGCAAGTGCAAGAGTAAGAACGATGCCGCCGAACAGAATTCCAAACGCCAGCTCAACGATGTTTCCTCCTACCTGTAAGTGATCGAGCACCATCGCCGCTGTAAGAACAAGAACCAGCCACTTTACGCCGAGAGAGAGGATTCGCGCGTACTGCAGTTGGGCGTTCACGGCGTTGATGAGTACGGAGCGGGCAAGGAATCTGGCAATCAGGACGCCCGCAATAAGCAGAAGAGCTGCGCCGATAGCGTGAGTGAAATAGGGTAACAGGGAGATAGCCGGCGAAGCGCCCGAAGCATACGATGTGTCGAAGGCCGAGACGCCGATGACGAGCCCGAGCAGAATGCAGATCCAGAATGCGACGCGGGCGACGATTTCTGTCGGGGAACTGGCCGGAGCCCAATCGGCGCCGCTTTTGCGGGCGAAGCGAACGTCGAACTTTGCCCAGCTAAGACACCGCCGCAATATCCAGGAGATGAGGAACCCTGCTGCCGCAAAAAGCAAAAGCGCAACAAAGAACGCCAGAATTCCTGGGAGCACGGCGATCAGAAGAGTAACCACGCGGTAAATCGACTGGTGCAACGCGTCAGACATGTGATGCGAAATGGACACGTTTTCGTTATAGATCTGGGTTGCGGTGCTTCCAGTGGCTTGCATCGAAGTATCGACAAGGGTTTGCATTGGATATCCTCCTCACCAACACGCCGGACTGTGTTTCGATCTCGACGTGGAGAGTGATTACGAGTTGAACCGATCTGGCCAGCGCCACCGCGCGACCAGATAGGGTTTGTCTGCTTCGAACGCCGCGGCCACCGCTTCAATGTGCCGCTCGGGCGGGGTTCCCGATGCCATTACGTTGAAATGGCCGGCCACCCATGCCATATAAAGTGGGATCAGTGCGCCCATCAGGTGGCCGCGGTTGATGGTGCGAAGGCGGAAAGCAATCAGAAAGTCATAAACAATCCGCGCCCACAGATTGTCTGGCATGCGGAAGTTGGCGGCTTCAAGTAGCGAGCAACGCCGGAGCGAGAGCAGGGAATTGGGCGGCAGAACCAGCGACCATACTTCCTGCAGATTTGCGTTGGCCAGTTGAAATGCCGCAACCATGCGCGCAACATCGGCGGAAGCGTCGCTCAAACCGACATCGGCCATTGGCCTGCGGATTAGAGGAGGCCTGCGAGGCCGCTGCCAGAGAGCTGCCTTGGCCTCAATATCGGCAAAGAGCGAACCCGTGACCAAGGCGAGAATCGAGTTAATGTCGGGATCGGAAGGCTGAGGCATGGCGCGCGGGCCAACATCGACCTCATCGGCCGCGAAGCCGGCGGCGACCGCTTCATTGACTGGCCACAGAAGAGCGTCTGCCTGATTCGCGGCGGAAGTCGATTCTGCCACGGCTGCAAGCCGATCAGCCATCCTGGATGACATGCCGAGATCGATGGAGAGAGGAAATCGCACCCGCGACGCAAAGAGGGCGCGGGTAAGCGGGTACAGAATGGCGGAGTTGATCAGTCCGGCATGCGAGGGCAGCGCATAGTGCGGAACGGCGAGGTCGATCGATGCTTTCAGGATGGCGTCGGCAAGACTGCGCAGTGCGAGCGGGCTAAGCGAATCGGATTCGGGACCGAGAATCAGAACCGCCTTTGCTTCGTGCTCGCGGCCGAACTGCGCCGCATTGATAAAATCGACTGGCTTAATTGACCATGCGACGTTTGACTGCGGCGTTGCTACGATTCGCAGGCTCGAAGAAAGATCGGCAGGTAACTCGTTCTGTGTCGCAACCACGAAACCATCGGGAGAAAATGCGGACTCCAGGTTTTTCAGGACTCCCTGGAATTGTTCGGGCGCCATGGCCGTGACCAGCACGAGCAGATCGGCCAAGTTTTTTTCCTCGGACACGGAGCGATCGGGAATTGAGTTCGTCGTTGCCATCGCTTTTCGAAAAGGCCCTCTGAAAATCGACTCCACGCGTCAGTCAGGGCTTCGTCATTTGAAATATTGTTGCCCCCTGATTCCCATAAAGCCAGAATGCTCATCAGTGGAATCCAAACCCAGGAAGGACGATTATCTAGCTCATACAGCAATTCGTACAGGGCTTTTTCAAGCAGGTAAGCATCGAGAAGCACCTTGCCTTCGTCCGGTGGAGGCAATAAATCTGCTTTCATCGCCATGACCTTGAAGTAGGATTCCAGGAACTGAGAGGTTGCGGCAGCCTGCCACGCCTGCGCCCATTCGATGAGGGCGATACGATCGCCGGTACGGGTAGCGCTGTTCTTATCTGCACAGCAACGATCGACTGCCGAAAATGAAGCGTAGGCAAATGAACGCATCATACCGGCGACGTCTTTCAGCGGCGACTGTTTGCGCCGCCGCTCCTCAATGGGCCGCGCGGGTTCGCCTTCAAAATCAATGATGACGAAATCACTCTCTTGATCCTTTTCCGCGGCGGAGTCGTTACCTTTTGGCGCGACACGCAAGGTCTGGCCCAGATGATAGTCGCCATGGATCCGGATTCTTTGGCCGGCGGAAGTAACTGACTGAATGGAGCGTGCTCGTTGAATAAGTTCGGCCCGGCGAGATAAGAGTAGGGCCGCCCGGTCGCCCGTCGCGTCATCCACTTTGGTAAGGGTGGCTCTCAGAGCTGCAAAGGCAGACTTGATTTGCGTCTCAATACGCTCAGCGTCATGGGCCAGGTCAGAGCTTGTGAGCGACTCGGGAACAAAGGCGGCAATGGTCGCGCTGCTCGACAGAGCGAGGTGAAGCTCCGCCGTGCGCTCGCCCAGGAGACTCGCCGCATCAATCGTCGAGCGAATCGGTCGCAGAGTCTCAGGAATCTCTTTGGCCGCCCCGAGCCAGCTCGATAAAGCCGATTTCGGCGGAGCTGGGATGTTGACTGTGCGGGGAAGCCATTCTCCAACTTCGTCGAGGAACCACTTCCAGCCGTCACCCTGATTCGGAACCAGACCCTGAAGCAGGCCGACAGTTGTTTTGGCAGCGCTGCCGGAATTGATGGAGATTTCGCCGAGAAAAGGCGGGATTCGGTTAAAGTGAGCGACCTCGGTGAGAAAGCGGCCGACTTCAACGTCCGGATTTTCTTCGGGCTGCAATCGCCGATAGAGCTTGAGAAACAGTTGCTTGCCATAGATGATCGAGGTGTTCGATTGCTCCGCGGAGAGCACGCGCGAGGACAACCGCTGAGACGCGAGCACTGGCGGAAGCGCTGCGGAGGCACGGGCGTCGAGACGGCTTCCATCATGAACCAAATCGCCGGCAGAAGGAGACTCGCGAGGCTGAAACCTTGACGTCTCCGCCGGCTGAGCCGCCGGAATTTCGATTCGAGGAGGCGCAGCCGTGTCCCCGGGTTGAGCGGTGAGAGGAGCGGGGGCGACCGCAGGGATGGTTGCGACAGTCTGCGTTTCATTCCACGCTCTCGGCGGTGTTTGATTGAAGCCGTCATCGGCCCCAAGTACGGGGACTGCTGGTGCAAGCCTTCCACTTTCCTGAAGAGGCAGTGTTGTGTCGCTGGCTATCAGGCTCAGGAGTTCATGGTGGAACTCCTCGCTTACCGTTGCGTCATGCAGGATTGCGGGGCCAGCGGCGGTGGTCAGCCTGGCAATGATGCTCTCGGGGTAATGCGCGACGATTTCATCGAGCGCGCCATCCGTGCTTACGGCGAGCGGAATCTGATAGACATCCGGCGAACCATCGAAATAGCTCACATCGAAAAAGAAGAGTGCGGTTGGAATGGAGACCGGCCCCGTCGAGATCTTTTGCAAACGATCCACGGTCTTCGCGTCCGAAATCAGTTCCACCCAGCTACGAACTCGCACCGATTTTATCTGGTGCGTCTTGGCGCCAAACCACCGCTTGCGCGGCAACCAATCAAGCAATGCGGGCTCAAGAACCGCGTTACCGCCGGAGTTGATGAACTCTGCCCATCCGTTCGCGAAGACCGGTTGAACATGGGATTCAGTTTCCGGCGCCGCGGCGGCCGCGGGCATTTCGACTTCCGGGGGCAGTTCGTCAGTCGCGGTGGCCGTCTGAAGCTCGAGCCAGATAAACGAGTACGGCGCCAGAGCGAGTGCGTATGGCTCCTCGGTGATGGTAGGAAAGCGCACGTAGCCCAACATTTCAACGGGCTCACTTCCAGCATAGTTTGTGAGGTCGAGCGAAACCGGCTGCGCAAATCGGCTCAAATTGGCGACGCAGAGAACGGTTTCGCGGAAGCCGTCGCCCTGGTCCAATTCGCGAAGATAAGCAAGGATTTTGCGATTCGACGGATTGAGGAAGGTGAGCGTTCCGCGGCCGAACACTTGAAAAAGTTTCCGCAGCGCAATCATATTGCGCGTCCAGTGCAAAAGGCTCGAGTGATCGCTTAGCTGCGCTTCGACGTTGACAACCTGATAGCCATAAATTGGGTCCATCACGACCGGCAGGTACAGCCGCGCAGGATCGCACTTCGAGAAACCCGCATTTCGATCCGACGTCCATTGCATTGGAGTGCGAACCCCATTGCGATCGCCTAGATAGATGTTATCGCCCATCCCGATTTCATCGCCGTAATAGAGAATTGGCGTGCCGGGGAAACTGAGAAGGAGCGAATTCAGCAATTCGATACGGCGGCGATTGTTGTCGACCAGCGGGGCCAGCCTGCGACGAATGCCAACATTGATGCGCATGCGGGGATCGGCCGAATAGGCGAAGTACATATAGTCGCGTTCGTCGGCGGTCACCATCTCCAGCGTCAGCTCATCGTGATTGCGCAGGAATAGTCCCCACTGGCAGTTGTCGGGAATCGGCGGCGTCTGCGCCATGATGTCGGTGATGGGGAGACGATCTTCCTGCCGAAGCGCCATGTAAATGCGCGGCATGAGCGGAAAATGAAACGCCATGTGGCATTCGTCACCGTCGCCGAAATAGGGACGAACGTCGGCTGGCCATTGATTGGCTTCGGCAAGAATCAGCCGATTGGCGTAGCCGTCATCGATGGCCGCACGCAGCGTCTTGACCACGGCGTGAGTCTCAGGCAGGTTCTCACATGAGGTTCCATCGCGTTCGCAAAGGTAGGGAATCGCGTCAATACGGAGTGCGTCGACGCCCATATCCAGCCAGAACCGCATGGCCTTCATCACCTCTTCCATCACCAGCGGGCTGTCGTAATTGAGATCGGGTTGGTGCGAAAAAAAACGGTGCCAGTAGTAAGCCTTGGCAGTTTCGTCCCATGTCCAGTTCGATTGTTCCGTATCGGTAAAGATGATGCGGGCGTCTTTGTACTTTTCGGTGCTCTCTGACCAGACATACATGTTGCGTTCAGCCGAGCCCGCGGGAGCCTGGCGCGCAGCCTTAAACCAGGGATGTTGATCGCTGGTGTGATTGATCACCAATTCGATCATGACTTGCAAGCCGCGATGATGGGCAGCTTCGAGGAACGCCTTGAAGTCGTTCAGCGTTCCGTACGAGGGGTTGACATCGTTGTAATTGGAGATGTCGTACCCATCGTCGCGCAAAGGCGACGTGAAGAAGGGCAGGAGCCAGATGCAGGTGATTCCCAATTCTTTCAAATAATCGAGGCGGGAGAGAAGTCCGGGGAAGTCGCCAATGCCGTCGTTATTCGAGTCGGCAAAGGCGCGAACATGCAGCTCGTAAATGATCGCATCCTTGTACCAGAGAGGATCGGTTGTGCTGGCGATCTTCTTCACGCTTTCAATCCCCCAAAACTCTTGACAGTGCGCGACTATTGAATTCGACTTACATGAAAGATGTGGGCCGGTTGAACGCCGGGCCGTAGGGCTACATAATTGCGCTGGCTCCAGGTGTACTGGGCGCCAGTGAGCAAGTCTTCCACAAGAAAGCTTTGGGTGCCGGAACAGCCGATTCGATTGAGGTCAAGAGTCGTCCAGCCGCTTTGTTCGTTGAATGAATCGAGATTGACCACGACCAGAATTGTGTTATCGAAATCCGGCGTTGACTTTGAGTAGCAAATCAACTGCGGATTATCGATTGAATGGAAATGAAGCGAAGTGTTCGATTGAAGGGCACGGTTGCCTCGGCGAATCCGGTTGAGACTGGTAATGAGAGGCACAAGCGAATCCGGGGCGTTGCGGCTGCGCTGCCGAATTTCATATTTCTCGCTGTTCAAATATTCTTCTGACTCCGCTTTTCCGCTTGGGGGTTCTGCCGGAGCGTTTTCCGCAAGCTCGTACGCCGGCCCGTAGATGCCGTAACTGGAACTTAGGGTGGCCGCAAGGATCAAACGCTGCATGAAAGCCGCACGCCCGCCTTCCTGAAGCGTTTTATGCAGGATGTCGGGCGTGTTCGGCCAAAAGTTGGGCTGAAAGAATTCACTCACCGGTGGCTGAGTTAGCTCTGTCATATAGCTCTCTAACTCAGCTTTCGAGTTGCGCCAGGTGAAATAGGTGTATGACTGCGTAAAGCCGCGCTTGGCCAATGCATACATGACGTGCGGCCGCGTGAAGGCTTCAGCAAGGAAAATCACGTCGGGATAGTTTGTGCGCAAGGCGCTGAGGCACCATTCCCAGAAGGGCAGCGCCTTGGTGTGCGGATTGTCTACGCGAAAGACTCGAACGCCGCGATGAATCCAGAATTCAAACACGGAATACAGCTCTTCCCACAGAGCGCGCCAGTCAGGCGATTCGAAATTCAGCGGATAAATGTCCTGATATTTCTTCGGTGGATTCTCCGCATATTGAATCGAGCCGTCGGGGCGCTTGGAGAACCAGTCAGGATGTTCGGTAACCCATGGATGGTCAGGCGAGCACTGGAAGGCAATGTCCAACGCTATCTCGATGCTGCGCGATTTGGCCGCGCTTACCAGGCTGTCAAAATCAGCGAAGGTGCCCAGTTGTGGATGAATTGATTTGTGTCCACCGTGATCACCGGCAGTTTGCGCGCCCAATGGCGCATTGGTCACCGCTGCGCGGTCGCCGATTGCCCAGGGACTTCCCGGCGCGTTTCGCGGGGCATCGATGGTGTTGTTGGGTCCTTTACGAAACGATCGTCCGATGGGATGAATCGGTGGCAAATAGACAATGTCGAATCCCATGTCCGCAATCTCGGGCAACTGGCTTTCGACATCGCGGAAGGTGCCATGCCGGCCAGGGATAGGAGACGCGGATCGAGGAAAAAGCTCATACCAGGATGAAAACCGTGCGCGGATCCGATTGGTTAAGACGGGTAACTCATTTTCATATCGGGTAGCGTTTGCCAAATCGGGGTATTTCTTCATGAGGTTCACGAGCTCTTCATCGCAGGGGTCGACGTAGTTCTTCCGATTTTCGGACGCCAACTTTTCGAACCGTTCCGCAATCTCGCACAGCCGTTTAGCGTCGGTGCCGTGAGCTCGCTTTGCGGCCGCCTTGATCAATTCCACTCCGGAACGAAGGGCGAGCGGAATATCCTGCTCGCCGGATTTGGAGCCGACGTTTAATCCCGCATCCGATTTCAGCGTGGCCTCTGAAGCATCAGGGTTATTTTGTGCGGTGATTCGTTTCTTTAATTCGTTGGCCCAGGTCGAAAAGTGATCGATCCAGGCGAGAAGTGTGAACTGCCAGCAACCGAGCTTTTCAACGCGGAAAGAACCTATCCAAAGATCGTTGTCCGTGGGCTGCATCGGAGCGAACGACCATCGTCGATCATCGGAGTGGCGAAAGAGCAGCCGGGCGCCAAGCTCGTCTTTGCCATCGGCAAAAACTGCTGCGGTGACAGTCACTTCGTCGCCGGCAACGCGGCATATCGGGTGACCGCCCGCATCGATTTGAGGCTGGACGTCCTCAATGACGGCTCGCCTCCGACCATTGTGGGGAAGCAATGGCACGCGGGACCTCAACGGAAATCGCTGCCGCCACGGGTTGGGCCGCAGGATCGATTAAGGGTGGCCGCACATCGAACGCCGAAGCCCGCCAATGAAGCAGCAGTATCTGCTCTACAAAGATGCGCGAAAAGAGCGTGGGGTTATCTTTGAGCCGATCTTCGGAATTCAGTTAAGTGCCACATCTTTCTATGTTTTGCGCAGACCATTGCTGCCCCGGGAAACTTGTCGACGCACTTTTGCACAGCGCAGCAAACGTAGCACCCGCTCGGACTCGAGCGGCCTGTCATTCGAAATTGACGAGCGACGATCGTTGACCGAGTGGATCCGAATTCCTTCTCCGGCCGATTACTCGAGCGCAAATGTCTTGATCAGGCCTAAACAATTTCCAAGTTCATCAAAATCTGACAAACGATTGAGATTGCGACTTTTTAATCGATACTTTTCAGGCCGAAATTGATTGTGCCTCGGCCAACTCGCTAAGAAAAATCAGCATCTTCAAATTTGCCGCGTCTCCGCGGACGATTCAAAACATATGAGTCTGATGTCGAGCTATCGTGTTGAAATCCTTGCCTGCAATTTCTCCGTGGGGTGGCCGGAGTGAGATTGCGTATGTAGGAGGTTCTATTCGAGCTCGCGTCAACAAGCGATTTGTAGGGCAAGTGGGCCAATCTTCTGGGACGGTGAATCAAAAGACGGCCAAGGCGTGAACCAAGCCAAGAGTTCTGAAAGCGGCGATCGTTGCTGGAAAACGAGTAAGACCGTAATGCACCACGGCAGAATGCACACAAAACGAGGATTACACAATGGCCGAAACCCTTATTCTCTCAGTTGATTTGGATCCCATGATTCTGAACACTCGCGAAGCGGTTTTACGGTCCGAAGGATACATCGTTGTTTCGGCGGCATCGATTAAGGAGGCATTTCACCAATTTCATGAGGGCGATTTCGATCTCATGATCCTGGGCGAGACCATTCCCATCAAAGACCGCGAAAGGCTGACTTGCTTAATCCGTGCTTCGGGATCCCGTATCCCAATTGCCTCAATTTCTTCGACCCCGTGGGACAAGTACGTCTTTCCGGACGCCAGTCTCCTTGAGAATCCTGCAGAAATTGTTGCGGGAATTCGGCGCGTGTTGGCCAAGCGATTTGAACTTGCCGCGCTCAATGGTTCGCCAGCTCGTCGTGAGCCGCGGGTAATTGCCGTGCCGGTGGCTTCGCGAATGTAACAATCTGAAAGCAAAAGTTCACTGCGCTAAAAAGCCGCCCCTCGTGGATCCGGACTCCGGGGTTCCCTGAGGGCGGTCGATTTCTGAATCATTGAATTAACAGAAGTCGATGACGCCTGTGCCCCCTCCTACCTAAAGGGCACCCAGTTCGTCGCAGCTGGGGCGAGGAATTCCGCCTGCCACCGAACGATGTGACAACAACACCGACATTATTTCTGGCTCGAGAGAGCCAAAGTTCAGATTTCTTGGAGTGTCGCTCTAGGTAAGTGAGCGCAGTCGTGCCAGGAGATCGGAGGGATGTACGGGTTTGGCGAGGACCTCGAACTCATGACCTTGTTGTTTGGCAGTCGCCAGCATATCTGCCGTCGCGGCCTGGCCCGAGAAGAGCAAAACTTTGCACCCCGGATATTCTCGGCGGAACTGAACGCCAAGGTCGATTCCAGACATTCCTGGCATCACGACGTCTGAGATGAGGAGATCGGGCGCCGGCCCGGCGGCCGCGGCTTCCAAAGCCCTGTAAGGGTCTTCAAACGCGGAAGCGGTAAAGCCCGATTGGGTGAGGATCATTCCCAATGTCTGCGCGATCAACCTTTCGTCATCGACGACGTAAACCACTCCTCGGCTGGTTTGCATGTGGTCCCAGGCTCCTTGGTACCGATTTCGCAGTCGCTCTTATGCGCGCCAACCCTCGAGAGGCGGTGACGCGTAACCATCAACCTTCAATTCATTTCCCCAGAAAATCGGGATCCTCAACTGCGGTCCAAAGGCCGGAGAATCTTTGACAGCTTAAGCCCCTTACAAATATGAGCATCTTCAGCAATTTGCAATTCGCGTTCTGGAAGTGCAGTTGCAACAGTTGAAAAGCACTGGCCGCAGATTGACTCGATTGTCCCATCGAGATTTCGCATACGCGGGAAGATGAGCCGGCGGATTCTTGAAATCTTCTTCATGATCACTCCGCACCTTCGAGTATCACGGTCGTTCATCCCCCAAAACCTGGAGCAGGCGGCCAATTTGTTGGCCTCTGCTGCTGGCGCAATGTGAGAACATCAGAGCCCTTCGACGACAGGTCAGCGGGCTGAACGCGACGTGCATCTTCAACGCCATCTTTCGGTTCTGAGGTTTTCGATGCGTTCTTCCGGCCCATTCGTTGTCCATGCCGGCCAAATTTTGTAAGAGCATTTATACCCAAAGTCACGGTTTCGCCCGAGGAGGTGACGAAAACTCCAATGACGCTGGAAGCAATCGGGCAACCCCGAAAGAATTGTCCGCATCCATCCTTCATCCCCAGAAGTGTGTCGACATCTCGATACCCTTTGTCGATAGGAAATCCCTCCGACAGGAGTCACATTTTGGAAACCTCCGTGAAGCAGCCCAGCCGCGGGAAAGCCGGACAGGAGTTTGCGCCGGTGGCCACAGTTCAGCCTGGCGAATTGCCAGCAACCAATGGGCAACACACCGAACCTGAGCATCTGGCCATCATCCTCCAGTGCATGCAAACGATGAAGAATGGCGATTTCAGCGTGCGCTTGCCCGTTTCATGGACGGGATTGGCGGGCAAGATCGCCGACAACTTCAACGAAATTGTCATTGCCAATGAGCAGATGGCTTTCGAGTTGAAACGCGTTGGGCAGGCGGTCGGAAAAGAGGGCCGGACTCGCGAGCGGATTCGCGTGGAGCAGCGGCGCGGCGCCTGGGACGACATGGAAGTCTCTGTGAATACTCTGGTTGAAGATCTGCTGCGGCCGACCGCTGAGGTTACGCGCGCCATCGCCGCGGTCGCCCAGGGCAATCTAACCCAAACCGTCCGGCTCGATGTGGATGGCCGGCCTCTCGAAGGGGAGTTCCTGCGGTCAGCCCGAATCGTCAACACGATGATTCAGCAGCTCGGCGTTTTCACGGCCGAGGTAACGCGCGTCGCCCGAGAAGTCGGCACGGACGGCAAGCTTGGGGGCCAGGCGCTGGTGCCGGGCGTGGCCGGAACTTGGAAGGATCTCACAGACTCCGTCAACTCCATGGCCAGCAACCTTACAGGCCAGGTGAGAAACATCGCGGAAGTAGCCACGGCCGTGGCCAGTGGCGATCTTTCACGCAAGATTACCGTCGACGTGCGCGGCGAGATTTTGCAGCTGAAAGAAGCCATCAACACCATGGTCGATCAGTTGCGTTCGTTCGCGTCGGAAGTGACGCGCGTAGCACGCGAAGTGGGAACCGACGGGAAACTTGGCGGCCAGGCCGTGGTGCCGGGCGTTGCCGGAACCTGGAAGGATCTCACAGACTCAGTGAACGCCATGGCCGGCAACTTGACCGCCCAGGTGAGAAACATCGCCGAAGTGACAACGGCAGTGGCCCGCGGCGACTTGTCGCGCAAAATCACGGTGGACGTGAAGGGCGAGATTCTGGAGCTGAAAGACACCATCAACACCATGGTGGATCAGCTCAACGCCTTCGCGGGCGAAGTAACGCGCGTGGCCCGCGAGGTGGGCACCGAAGGCAAGCTTGGTGGCCAGGCCAACGTCCCCGGAGTGGCTGGGACGTGGAAGGATCTAACGGACAACGTTAACTTTATGGCCGGCAACCTGACGGGACAGGTGCGCAACATTGCCGAAGTGGCAACGGCCATCGCAAACGGCGATCTTTCGCGCAAAATTACTGTCGATGTACGCGGCGAAATTCTTCAGCTCAAAGAGACGCTCAACACCATGGTGGACCAGCTCAACCGGTTCGCCGGCGAAGTGACGCGCGTGGCGCGCGAAGTTGGAACTGAGGGTCGGCTTGGCGGCCAGGCCAATGTACCGGGTGTCGCGGGTACTTGGAAGGATTTGACAGACTCGGTCAACTCGATGGCCGGTAACCTGACCGCTCAGGTGAGAAACATTGCCGAAGTCACAACGGCCGTTGCCCGCGGCGACTTGTCGCGCAAAATCACGGTGGACGTGAAGGGCGAAATTCTGGAGTTGAAAAACACCATCAACACTATGGTGGACCAGCTAAACGGGTTCGCCGGCGAAGTCACGCGCGTGGCCGGCGAGGTGGGAACCGACGGAAAACTTGGCGTGCAGGCCGTGGTGCCGGGCGTTGCCGGAACCTGGAAAGATTTGACCGACAACGTAAACTTCATGGCCAGCAACCTGACCGGCCAGGTGAGAAACATCGCCGAAGTGGCAACCGCTGTGGCCCGCGGCGACTTGTCGCGCAAGATCACGGTAGACGTGAAGGGCGAAATTCTGGAGCTGAAAGACACCATCAATACGATGGTGGATCAACTCAACGCCTTCGCCGGCGAAGTGACGCGCGTAGCCCGCGAGGTGGGCACGGACGGAAAACTCGGCGGGCAGGCACAGGTCTCCGGCGTGGCTGGAACCTGGAAGGACCTTACGGACTCCGTCAACTCGATGGCCAGTAACCTTACCGGCCAGGTGAGAAACATCGCTGAAGTTTCAACTGCCATTGCGACCGGCGACTTGTCAAAAAAGATCACGGTGAACGTGAGCGGCGAAATTCTGCTGCTCAAAGAAACCATCAACACCATGGTCGACCAGCTGAACCGGTTCGCCGGCGAAGTAACGCGCGTAGCCCGCGAAGTTGGAACTGAAGGCCGGCTCGGCGGTCAGGCCAATGTGCCGGGTGTTGCCGGAACGTGGAAGGATTTGACGGACTCGGTCAACTCCATGGCCGGTAACCTCACCGCCCAAGTGAGAAACATTGCCGAAGTCACGACGGCTGTGGCTCGCGGCGACTTGTCGCGCAAAATCACGGTGGACGTGAAGGGCGAAATTCTGGAACTGAAGAACACCATCAACACGATGGTCGATCAGCTGAACGCGTTTGCCGGCGAAGTAACGCGCGTGGCGCGCGAGGTTGGGACCGACGGAAAGCTCGGCGGACAGGCTCAGGTGCCGGGTGTGGCCGGAACCTGGAAGGATCTCACCGACTCAGTGAACTTCATGGCCGGCAACCTGACAGCGCAGGTGAGAAACATCGCCGAAGTGGCAACGGCTATTGCCAACGGTGATCTTTCGCGCAAAATCACCGTCGATGTCCACGGCGAAATTCTTCAGCTGAAAGAAACGCTCAACACCATGGTCGAGCAGCTTCGTTCGTTTGCTGCCGAGGTAACTCGCGTGGCGCGCGAAGTCGGTTCGGAAGGCCGTCTCGGCGGCCAGGCCAACGTGCCCGGAGTCGCCGGAACTTGGAAGGATCTTACCGACTCGGTGAACGCCATGGCCGGCAATCTTACGGCTCAGGTGAGAAACATTGCCGAAGTGACAACCGCCGTGGCTCGCGGCGACCTCTCGCGCAAAATCACGGTGGACGTGAAGGGCGAGATTCTCGAGCTGAAGGACACCATCAACACCATGGTCGATCAGCTCAACGCCTTCGCTGCCGAAGTGACGCGTGTGGCGCGCGAAGTCGGCACCGACGGAAAACTCGGCGGCCAGGCGGTGGTGCCCGGTGTTGCCGGAACCTGGAAAGATCTTACTGACAACGTGAACGTCATGGCGGTGAACCTCACGGAACAGGTCCGCGGCATCGTGAAGGTCGTCACCGCCGTGGCCAACGGCGCGCTCACCCAAAAGCTCACCGTGAACGCCAAGGGCGAAGTTGCCGCGCTGGCTGAAACCATCAACAACATGACCGACACGCTGGCGACCTTCGCGGATCAGGTCACAACGGTGGCCCGCGAAGTGGGTGTGGAAGGAAGACTTGGCGGCCAGGCCAACGTGCCCGGCGCCGCTGGAACCTGGAAGGATCTAACGGGCAATGTCAACTTGCTCGCCGATAACCTCACCAACCAGGTGCGCGCCATCGCGGAAGTGGCCACGGCCGTGACCAAAGGCGATTTGACGCGCTCGATTCAGGTGGAGGCGCGCGGCGAAGTCGCCGAACTCAAAGACAACATCAACACCATGATCGACAACCTGCGCCTAACCACCGACCGAAACACGGAACAGGATTGGCTCAAGACCAACCTGGCGCGATTCACCGGAATGTTGCAAGGTCAGCGCGACCTGGTCACCGTTGGCAGAATGTTGCTCTCCGAGCTCGCGCCCCTGGTGAACGCGCAGCAGGGCGTGATTTACCGAATGGGCGGCGAGCCAGTAGCCGGCGAAGGAACACTGGTACTGCTTTCCACCTACGCCGATACACCGGAAGGTTATATCGCGGAAGTGCGAATCGGCGAGGGCTTGGTTGGCCAGTGCGCTTCAGAAAAGCGCAGAATGCTCATCACCGAGTTCCCCAAGCGTACGGCGCCGATTCGGTCCGGCTTATTCAAGGCCACACCGAAGAATGTCATCGTGCTCCCGGTGCTGTTTGAGGACCAGGTCAAAGCGGTCATCGAGCTCGCAAGTTTGAGCGGCTTTACCGCATCTCACCTTGCATTCCTTGAGCAGCTCACGGCCAGCATCGGCATCGTGCTCAACTCCATTGAAGCCACGATGCAGACTGAAGGCCTCTTGAAGCAGTCGCAGCAGCTCGCCACGGAACTGCAGACACAGCAGAAAGAGTTGCAGCAGACCAACGAGCAGTTGGCTCAAAAAGCACAGCAGCTCGCCGAACAGAATTACGAAGTCGAACGCAAGAACCAGGAGATCGAGCAAGCTCGGCGCGCCCTCGAAGAAAAGGCGAGAGAACTGGCGCTGACCTCCAAGTACAAATCGGAGTTCCTCGCCAACATGTCGCACGAGCTCCGCACACCGCTCAACAGCATTCTGGTGCTCGGCCAGCAGCTTGCCGACAACCCGGATGGCAGCCTCTCGTCAAAACAGGTTGAATTTGCGCGCACCATCCACGGCGCCGGAACCGACCTGCTCAACCTCATCAGCGACATTCTCGATCTTTCCAAGATCGAGTCGGGAACGGTTTCGGTCGAGGCCGAGGAAGTATTCTTTGGAGCCTTGCTGGATGCGGTTTCCAGGCCGTTCCGGCATGAAGCGGAGAATCGCAAGCTTCATTTCGACGTCAACGTCGATCCGCAAATGGGCAAGAGCCTGGTCACCGATTCGAAGCGGCTCCAACAGGTGCTCAAGAACCTGCTTTCAAATGCCTTCAAGTTCACCGAACACGGTACAGTGGGTCTCCGCGTTTCCCGCGTGGCAGGGGGCTGGAGTCAGGGACACCCCATTCTTAGCGGCGCCGGCTCGGTAATTGCCTTCGAGGTCAGCGACACCGGAATCGGAATCCCGCCGGAGAAACAACGCATCATTTTCGAAGCATTCCAGCAGGCAGACGCTGGCACCAGCCGCAAGTTTGGCGGCACGGGGCTAGGATTGGCGATCAGCCGCGAATTGGCCAACCTGCTCGGCGGCGAGATTCAACTTTCCAGCGCACCCGGACAGGGCAGCACCTTCCGTCTATTCCTCCCCCAGACCTACGTGGGCCCCGCGGTTCCGAATCTTCCCAAAAACGAAAAGAATTCTTCAGCGCCAATGCCTGTTTTCCTCACAACAGTCACCGCGGTTGAGCAGGAATCGCGGATTGAAGACGATCGCCACAACATCGCGGAAGGCGACGCGGTGCTGTTGATCATTGAGGACGATCCACACTATGCGCGGGTTCTCTGCGATCTGGCTCGCGACAAAGGATTCAGAATCCTTGTTGCTTCTACCGGAAGCGAAGCTTTGACGCTGGCGCACGAGTTCCATCCGGCCGCAATCTCTCTGGATGTTTTCCTTCCGGATATGCTGGGCTGGACGGTTCTAAATCGTCTCAAGCTCGATCCCTCGACGCGGCACATTCCCGTGCAGATGCTTACGCTCGACGAGGACCGCCATCACGGCCTGTCGCGCGGAGCATTTGCCTTCGTCACCAAGCCATCGACGACGGAAGATCTTGATTCGGCCATCGCGCGCATTCGCGAATACTCCAAGCCGAGGCGCAAACGGCTGCTGGTGGTTGAAGACAATCCAGCGGAGCAATTCAGTATCCGGGAGCTTCTCTGGCACGAGGATATCGATATTGATATGGCGGATTCCGGGGCTCTTGCACTTCAGAGTCTGGAAACCGGCAACTACGATTGCGCCGTGCTCGATCTTCGTCTCCCGGACATGACGGGATTTGAAGTGCTCGAACAACTTCGGGATAGGCCCAAGCTCCAGGACCTTCCTGTGGTCGTATTTACGGGCAGGGAACTTAGTCCCGATGAGGATGCGCAACTTCACACGCTGGCGCGCAGCGTCGTGGTAAAAGGCGTTGAATCGCCCGAGCGGCTGCTGGATGAGACCGCTCTGTTCTTGCATCGCGTCATCACCGATTTGCCTGCCGAAAAGCAGCGGATGCTCGACAATTTACACCGGTCCGACGATGCATTAGCCGGCCGCAAAGTGTTGGTGGTCGATGACGACGTGCGCAACATTTTCGCCCTTTCCAGTGTTCTTGAGCGGCGTGGCATGACGGTGCTTTCGGCAGGAACCGGTCGTGAAGCGATCGAAACCATCGAATCCACTCCGGACCTTGCCATCGTCTTGATGGATATCATGATGCCGGAAATGGACGGCTACGAAACCATGCAGGTGATTCGTCAGAACCTGGCGCTGCGGCGTTTGCCAATCATCGCCCTGACCGCCAAAGCCATGAAAGGAGACCGCGAGAGATGTTTGGAGGCCGGCGCGTCGGAGTATCTTGCCAAGCCGGTTAATACAGATCAACTTTTGTCGGCATTGCGCGTTTGGCTCCATCGCTGATTGCCGCCGAATTCACTCAAGCCAATGGTCTCGGAGAAGAAGCAATGACGCCTGACGAGAAAATCAATATTTTGATGGTCGACGATCAGCCGTCTAAGCTTCTCAGCTACGAGGTCATCCTTGCGGATCTGGGCGAGAATCTCATTAAGGCATCTACGGCAACCGAGGCGCTGAATATATTACTGAAAACCGACATCGCCGTCGTTCTCATGGACGTCAGCATGCCGGATGTGGATGGTTTTGAATTGGCTGACGTGATCCGGCAGCATCCCCGCTTTCAAAAGACCGCGATCATCTTCATCTCCGGCATTCACCTCACCGATTCCGACCGGATTCAGGGCTATCGCAGCGGCGCAGTCGATTACATCTCGGTGCCCGTAATTCCCGAAGTACTGCGTGCAAAGATCAGTATTTTCGCAGAGCTCCACCGCAAAACCCGGATGCTGGAATCGTTGAATCGCGAGTTGGAGAAGCGCGTTCATGAGCGAACAGGGGAGCTCGCGAAGAGCGAAGAACAACTGCGGATGCGCGCGGAATTGGTTGAACTCGCGTCGGAGGCGATCATCGTTCGTGCTTGGGACGGTACTCTCCGGTTCTGGAATTCAGGCGCGGAGAACATGTTTGGTTTTAAGAAGCAGGAAATCCTGGGCAATGACCTTCATGGCACGTTGAAGACAGTCTTCCCGATTTCAAGAGAAGACATCGAGGCAGAGTTGCGCGACCGCGGATGGTGGGACGGCAATCTGATCCAGACCGCGAAGGATGGCTCGGAGATTGTTGTGTCGTACCGCAAAACTCTGAATCGAGATTCCAACGAGATTCTTGAGGTTGGGCGCGACATCACCGACCGGCTGCGTGCCGAAGAGGCACTGCGCGAGTCGGAAAGGCTCGCCGCCATGGGCCGCGTCGCGGGCATCATCGCTCACGAGATCAACAATCCACTTGAGGCGATCACGAATCTCGTCTATCTTCTTCGCAATCATCCCTCGCTTGACGAAGATGCGCGACGTTGCGCAATCCTGGCCGAAGACGAGCTGCAGCGAGTCAGTCACATCACCCGGCAAACGCTCACTTTCTATCGCGAATCCAAGCAGCCGATTTCTGTTTCCGTTTCCGAATTGCTGCAAAGCGTGCTGACATTGCAGCAGCGCGCTCTACAGGAGAAGCGAATCAAGCTGTGCAGCCCCAGCTTTTCTCCGTGTTTTGTGCAGGGTTTTCCGGTTGAGCTTCGACAAATCTTCCTCAACCTCATCGGTAATTCCATTCAGGCCATGCCCAACGGGGGCAGTCTCAAGGTGAGCGCACGCCTCGCGACCGATTGGACCACGCAGAAGCGAGGGGTCGTGGTTTCAATTGTCGATACGGGCACGGGAATCAAGGCGCAGGACGCATCAAGAATCTTCCAGCCGTTCTTCAGTACCAAATCGACCAAAGGAACCGGGCTGGGTCTCTGGATCAGCAAAGGAATCGTTCACAAATATAATGGTCGAATTGCATTCAAGAGCTATCGTCACGCGGGAAAATGCGCCACGTGTTTCAGGGTTTTTCTGCCTGGCTCGGGAATGTCTGGCTCAGCTTCGTCTGGCGCGGACGAAACCGGAATCCAAGCGAATCCGGCGAATGTCCCATTTCCTTTAGAAGTCCCCGCCGCTTGCAATTGACTTCACGATCAGAGCGATCTCACTCAATGACGCTGGTTAACTAGAGCAGCCCGAGCCGAACATATTCCTCGTACACGGATTGATAGCACTCGCAGGCCGCATTGGCCAGGCCTTCGCGGTCCTGGATCGTAACGCTTCCGCGCGCATAAGCGATAAGCCCCGATTTGTGCAAGATGCCGGCCGCAATGGAAACCGAACTGCGGCGTGTGCCCAGCATCATGGCCAGAAATTCGTGGGTGATCGGGATGTGATCGGATTGAAGACGGTCAGAACACATCAAAAGCCAGCGCGCCATTCGCTCTTCGAGCTCGTGGACTCGATTGCACGCTGCTGTCTGAGCAGTTTGCGCCAGGTAGCCCTGAATGGCCAGTTGCAGGCACGAGCGCAATTCGGCGGATGATTCCGCCAGTTGCCGTAAAATCTTCGCCTTCACACTGAAGCCAGATCCCGGCAACTGGATAAAAGTCCGATTCGTAGCCCGGCCGCTCCCGATCACCGCCGGCAGGCCAACCACGCCGTCGCGCCCAACCAGTCCGACCTCGACGGTGCTGCCATTCTCCATGGTTATGACCACTGAGGCGACGGCATCTTCTGGAAAATACACCGTCTCGATCGCCTCGCCCGGTTCGTGCAGGCTCTGCTTCATTTTGAAGGTGATCGGCTCCAGATGGGGAGAAAGACTTCTGATATCCGGGGGAGGGAGTAGGGCCAATACACGATTCTTGTACGGTTCATTCCGAGACACGACCGATGGCATGAGACTCCTTTGCGCCGCGAAGTACGAGCGACTTCGCATCTGAATGCGCAGGGAGGCCGACCCAAAGTGGCCATCGACGTATCTAGATGTGTGCTGATCCTATTCCTAATTTAGGAGATCTTCCTAATTTAGGAGATCGACTGTTCGATACAGGACAGACTGTGCGGGGGATAGGTGGCTAAATAGATTCCAATTGCCATTAGCTCTGAGTTAACGCACTTTCGAACTTGCGATGCGTAGCGCACAGAAAATAAAACAGATAAGCAACGTCTGATCCGGGGCGCGGCCTGGTTGAGAATCAACGATGCCACTCCATTGCACTGCGGGAGGGGAAAAGCCTCAAAGACCTCTCCCAAGGGCAATCAAACAACTTAAGAACGCGAGTATGTGATTTTTCGAGAAACAAAGGGGCACACGGTGCCGCAGGCTCTCGTTCTTTCGATCGGTTCAGACGCCAGAATATTGGACACGCGCGAGCTTATTTTGCGCTCCGCAGGTTGCTCCGTTGTATCGGCCAGCTCGGTCAAGGAAGCAGTCTTTCTTCTCAAAGACGGCGAATTCGATGCCATCGTTCTCTGCCATACCCTGCCCACCCGGGATTGCGAGCGCTTGACCCGCGCTGTTCGAGCATCAGGCTCTCGCATCCCCATTGTTTCCGTCTCTGGCAGCACATCCGACGAGCGTAACTCCTATTCGGATGCGACGCTCGACAAGAATCCGGCTGCGTTTCTTCAGGCGATTCAAGAAGTATTGCGGAACTATGCGCACATAAAAGCATCGCAACCGGAAGCCTGAAGCGCCATCCTTCTTTCAGCCTTTGGAATCTAAAAGTTCCATGCCGCTCCAGCTTCATTGGTTCGACATCGCTCTGCGTCTGGTGCTGACCGTCGCAGCCGGTGGGGTGTTGGGCATGGAGCGAAGCCGCACCGGCCACCCTGCGGGGCTCAGAACCACATTGCTCGTTACCCTGGCTGCTTCAATCGCCATGATTCAAATGAATCTGCTGATTGAGACCAACGGTAAGCCCGCCGATTCTTATGCGGTGATGGACCTGATGCGCTTACCCCTCGGAATCCTGACGGGTGTGGGCTTTATTGGTGCCGGCGCTATTGTGCGGAAAGACAATCTCGTCATCGGCCTGACCACTGCGGCGACCTTGTGGTTCGCGACCGTGATCGGGCTTTGCCTGGGCGGAGGGCAACTTATTCTTGGGTCGGTTTCCACCGTGATTGGATTCATCGTCCTTTGGGGGCTGCGCTTCGTTGAAAGCAAATTAGAGCTTTATCGGCCTGCGCACTTGAGGATTGCAGTTGTCGCCGATCGGTTGTCCGCGGACGAACTGCGCCTCAAGCTACGTGCAGCAGCATTCAAGATTAAGTCGCTCTCGATGATGCACTCGATCGCCGAAAATATTCGGACATTTGACTGCGAGCTTCGTTGGGCTGCCGCCAAGGATGACTCTGAGATTCCGAATTCAATCAACCAGCTCGAATCCCTTCCGGGAGTAGTCAGGCTCGACTGGCGAGCGACCGAGGGCCACAAGGTTCCGGGGCAATGACGATTCAATGTCGCCAAGCAACAAGCAGGTCAGAAGCATTCATTGAATCGCTCTCGGAGTTCTGGATTGCCGGGGCTTAACTCGGGACGTTGGCGTAAGCCGCTTTTCGCGCGGACGGGTAGATGCGTTCGCCGATGACCATAAGGCGCAGGTTTGTGCCCTCCAGTTCACGCAACGACTGGTCGAGTAGCTGAGCGTCTTCACGGATCTCAAGGGCGTCCGCAATCTCACGCAAAACTCCCAGCCCGGCCAGTTGATAGTGCTGCACGCGTTGCGCCTCGGCGACCAGCGCCGCATCGCGGACCGGCACATGTGAAGCGTCCTCGATCAGGTCCTCGACCTCATCAAAAAGGGCGTAAACGACCTTGCATTTCAGCGGGTCGGCTTGCCCCGTTACGCGCAGAAGAATCTCTCTCAAACGGTCGATGTGGACATAGGTTTCCTCGACATACTGGCGAAATAGATGAACCAGGACGGGGTCCTGCGCAGTTTCTGCCATACGCGGCGCTTTGATTGAGATCATCTCTTCGGCCGAAAGCAGCAGCCGGAGCTCTTTGACATAGAGCGCGTGCAGATCCGGCATCTTTTCGATGACAAGTTTCATGATTACCTCCGCTGGGCGGGCGAAGGATCGGTTACGTAAGCCTGCAAACCATCCTTCGTCACGGATATAGGCGTCGCAAAATCATGTGATGCACGGCCCAACGGGCTCGTTGCTCGCAGTCCCAATAGCCTGGTTGCCCGGAGTCCTCGCTGCTCAGAGTCTCGATGCGCGGGAGTCGGCACTCGGAGATCAATGCGCCACTTGATCTGACACAATTGCCGGCAAGTCGAGTTTGGGCGACAAGCCTGAAGCGACGCGCATCTAGAGGGACATGATTCGCAAACTAAAATCCGGTCAATTTCGCCTGTACTCAAGAAAGAAGAGCGCACAAACCGGCAAGCGCCGCAACCTGGGCACGTTCTCAACTCTGGAACAAGCCAAGCAGCACGAGCGCGCGGTGCAGTACTTCAAGAGGCACTGAGTGATTGGGCCGTCACGCTGATTCTAGGTGGCGGCGCGATCGAATTGCCGCGTTGATTCTGTCCCTTGTTTTTTTTGTTCGCTGAATTCATTCTGGGGAAAGAAGACCATGGCCCGTGTGGCTACAAGAAAGAACTCTCACAGTGCTTCGGGAAAGAAATGGTCAGGCCGGGTGACGACGGATTCCACGCACCCTCCGGAAGGACTGTTCACCAGGGATCCGACGATGATCGCACGGTCACTCGCGTCGAAGAGGGTCTCACCCAAAGGCCCCTCCTCTGGAATGAGGATGCTGAACTTCTTCATCAACCGGGCAGGCAAGAACCTGAGCGCAGCCCGGAGAGCAAAGCTTGAAAAAGCCAAGGAGTTGCTCTCGGAGCGGGTGAAGGCTGCGCGAAAGCGGAATCGGCGGGAGGCGGAATAATTTGAGAAATATGCGGCCCCGGTCCCAACCCGCGTAACCGGTTCCGGGGGCGGCGCATCTAAGCCAAAAGGCAGCGGGGGATTCGTGTCTCCGCGCGTGGAGGCAGGTATGGCCGGTCGCCCTTATTGGTCGGGACAATTCAAAATTTCGCTGGTTTCCTTCGGCATTCAGCTTTATCCAGCTACCAGCCCTCAGAGCGGAGTTACGTTTCACCAGATCGATCGCTCCACCGGCGAGAGAATCCGCCACTTGAACGTGATCAACGAGAATGAGCCGGTCGAAAACTCCGACATTGTGAAGGGCTATGAATACACCAAGGGAAAGTATTTGATTGTTGAGCCCGACGAGATATCCAACCTGCGCATCGAGACCAAAAACGCGATCGACGTGCAGCAATTTGTCGATATGGACGAGCTGCCTCTCGCGATTTTCGAAAAGCCATACTTTGTTGTTCCTGAGCCCAAGGAATCTCCCGACGCCTTTGCGGTGGTGCGCAAAGCGATGGAGGAGACAGGCAAAGCTGCAATCGGCGAGCTGGCATTCGGCGGGCGCGAGCACCTGGTCGCCATCGCCGTCCCCAAGAATCATGCGGAGCTTGGATTGATGGCCTACCTGCTTCGCTATGGCGAAGAGCTGCGCGACAGCCGCGAATATTTTTCGCACATCACGGCCGCCACAAACCATATCGATAAAAAGCAGCTCACAATGGCCACGCAGCTCATCGAGGCCTATTCCCATCCCTTCAATCTCGCCGCTTTCAAAGACGATTATGAAGCTGCGCTCCGCGAGCTGATTGAGGCCAAGCAGAAGAATGCACCGTTGCCGCTTGAAGAGAAGAAGGGCAAATCGGCCAAGGTCATCAATCTCATGGATGCCTTGCGTGAAAGTGTTTCAAAGGCCAAGAAACCTGTGGCGAGCGAGCGCCGCACGGGCTCCGGGGCCGGGGAAAAGAAAGGGCCTGTGCTTGTAGGGTCTGGCAGGCGCAAGCGCAGCGCCGCGTAAGCCATGGCTCAACCAAAACATTCGAGACCGGCTACTGGGGCGAACCGCCCGCTGGCGCGTTACCAGCGGATGCGTGACTTTAGCGCGACGGCGGAGCCCCGCGGTGCTGCTCGCGTTCGCGCCAAAGCAAATACTCGCGAGGCGCTGCCATTCGTGGTGCAGAAGCATGCGGCCACCCGGTTGCACTACGACTTCAGGCTGGGTTGGGATGGAGTGCTCAAAAGCTGGGCCGTGACCAAGGGCCCAAGCTACTATCCCGGCGACAAGCGGCTCGCGGTCCGGGTCGAGGATCATCCATGGGAATACCGCGACTTTGAAGGAACCATTCCTAAAGGGCAATACGGCGGCGGGACGGTGATGGTGTGGGACCAGGGAACCTGGACCCCGCTCGACGATGTCGATCAGGGGCTGAAAGATGGACACCTGAAGTTTGAGCTGCACGGGAAAAGGCTCAAGGGCGCCTGGGTGCTGGTCCGCATGCACGGACGCGCAGGCGGGTCCGGAGGAGAGAGATCGGATAAAGAGAATTGGCTTTTGATTAAGGAAAAGGACGATTTTGCGCGCGGCAGTTCCGGCGAGCCGATTACGGAAGAAGAGCCAAACAGCGCGGCAAGCGGCCGGACGATGGAGGAGATCGCGGCCAGGAAGGGCCGCGTCTGGGATTCAGACGATGGAAATGCGCAGCCGGCAAGGTCGATATCCGCCACCAATGGAGGCGATGCCGCAGTCGCCGGGCGCAAGCCGGAGCGTGCGAAGGCAGCCAAGGATTCCAAGTTAGCTCCTGCGCAGGCTGTTCATAAACGATTCACTGGCGCTCGAATTCCTGTGGAGCGATTCCCGGGGTTCATCGCGCCGCAACTGGCTCTGGAAACCTCATCGGCTCCAACTGGCGATGATTGGGTTCACGAACTCAAGTTGGATGGCTATCGGATCCAGATTCAAATCACCTCCGGCGCGGCCGGTGCGAAGAATCGAAAAGTGCGGCTGTTGACTCGTAAGGGGCTCGATTGGACGGCCCGCATGCCCGACATTGCAGCCGCGGCTGCCAAGCTGAGGGTGAAGGACGCCATTCTTGACGGCGAAGCCGTTGCGCTCGATGAGCACGGTGTGAGTAACTTTGCCGATCTCCAGGCCGCCTTCCAGGAAGGCCGGCAGCGGTTCATCACCTACTTCGCATTCGATCTTCTCCATCTGGATGGCCATAATCTGCGCGGCCTGCCGCTGCTCGAGCGAAAGCAGATTCTGAGCAATTTGCTCGGCGCGACCACTAAAAACTCGCCTCTACGCCTCAGCGAGGATTTGAAAGCCGATGGGAACGAAGTTTTCAAGAAGGCATGCGCCCTGGGGGCGGAGGGGATTGTCTCGAAACTCGGTTCGGCAAAATACACTTCAGGGCGCAGCGGCGCGTGGCTCAAGCGAAAATGCCGCCTCGAGCAGGAATTCGTGATCGGCGGATTCACATTGCCGTCGAACGGCACGGTCGGGGTCGGCGCGCTATTGCTCGGCTACTACGACGACGGAAAGCTCCGCTACGCGGGCCGGACCGGGACAGGATTTACGCAGGCCACGCACCGATTGTTGCGCGCAAAGCTCGAGCGCCTGGCAAGGAAAGAGTCTCCATTTGCCGATGTTCCGCGCGAGATGCAGCGAGGCGCGCATTGGGTCAAGCCGGAGCTTGTCGCGCAGGTCGAGTTTTCGACCTGGACACGCGACAACCTGGTGCGTCAGGCGGCATTCAAGGGGTTGCGCGAGGACAAACCTGCGGCGGAGGTGGCGCGAGAATCGGCGGTTTCGCAGAACGGAAAGCCTGCATCGTCGAAGAACCAAAAACGGACACCCAAAAAGGCCGCGTCATATTCCTCATCCGGCAGAAAGGGCGCGGCAGCGATGAAAAATCCGGCGTCGTCTACCAAGAAGGGCGCAGCCTTAAAAAACAGTCTGCCCATCACGCATCCTGAAAAGGTGCTGGATCAGGAAAGCGGGATGACGAAGCTCGAACTCGCCGAATACTACGAAGCCGTTGCTGAGAACATGCTTCCTCACATTGCAGACCGTCCGCTCAGCATCGTGCGATGCCCCGATGGAAACAGCAAGCCTTGTTTCTTTCAAAAACATGTGGGGTTTGGACTGCCGGCTGGAGTGAAGAGCGTTTCAGTTCCGAGCAGAAAAAGCCAAAAGAGCGAGGACTATCTGACCGTCGATTCGAGCGATGGACTTGTAGGTCTGGCACAGATGGGCGTGCTTGAAATTCATACGTGGGGCTCAAGGAATGGGTCGCTGGAACATCCCGACCGGATCGTTTTCGATCTCGACCCCGACACCGCGATCGAGTGGAAGGCACTGACGGACACGGCCCGCGAATTCAAGCGCCGGCTTGCGAAAATTGGGCTCACCAGTTTCCTCAAGAGCACGGGCGGAAAAGGGCTTCATGTGGTGGTGCCTATTCGGCCCGATCATGAATGGCCGGCCATTAAGGACTTTGCCCACCGTCTCGCGCTCGACATGGAGAAAGAGCATCCTGAGCTCTATGTCACCAAGATGACGAAGGCGACACGCAAGAACCGCATCTATCTCGACTATCTCCGCAACGATCGCGAGGCAACGTCTATCGCTCCATACTCGCCCCGGGCCAGAAGCGGCGCCCCCGTAGCCATGCCGCTCAAATGGACTGAACTGAGCGCCACGAAGCCGCCCGCGTTCCATGTGCTGGATTTTTCAAAATGGAAAAAGCGGCTGCGCAACGATCCGTGGAGCGAGATGGAAAGCTTGAAACAAAGGCTTACTGCAAAGATGTTGGATTCAGCCGATCAGCGCGTTGCGCGAAGGTGATTCTCTTGTCCTGGAGGTCGCTGCTCAACCATTCTTTTGGTCGTGCGAAGCCTTTTGCGCACGCACCATCTCCAGGAACAACTCCTGCACGCGCGTGTCGGCCGTCATCTCGGGATGAAAAGTGCAGGCGAGAAGATTGCCCTGGCGCACCAGGGTAGGGAAGTTGTCGCGCTGGGCGAGCACCTTGACGCCGTCGCCTACGCGAGCGATGCGAGGAGAGCGGATGAAGACCATCTCCAGCGGGCCCCCGGCGATCTCCGTCGGCATCGTCAGGATGGTGGAGTCGATCTGGCGGCCATAAGCATTCCGTTCCACGGTGGCATCCAGCGCGCCAAGACTGCGCTGTGGCGGATTCTTGACTTCGGCCGCCAGCAGAATGCAGCCGGCGCACGTGGCAAAAACCGGCTTGGTCGAAGCGAACCGCGAGAGCGCCTCAAAGAATCCATCCTTCTCAAGGAACTTGAGCATGGTGGTGGATTCGCCGCCCGGAATCACCAGGCCGTCGATCGAATTCAGTTCATCTGCTTTGCGAACCAGCACCGTTCGGGCCCCGCTGGCCTTGAATGCGCGCGCGTGGGCTTCGTAATCGCCTTGCAGGGCGAGTACGCCGATGGTGACAGGACTGGTTGTTGCCGCGCTCTGCCCGGTCGGCTGAGCTGCCTGAGTGGCCATGAATTCCCTATCAATATGATATCGGTCGGGAATGAAACGATGCAGTCGTGTGGATCGACGGCGTTCGTCACCTGTATCCTCAGTCCATGAGCAATGGCGCTTCCCCCACTACCGGAAATCAACTGGAACATGCAGCGTCGTCGTATCTGCGATCGGCGCGGCATCAGCCCGTGCGCTGGCACGCGTGGGGCGAAGAGGCCTTTGCGCGGGCGCAGGCTGACGACAAGCCCATCCTGCTCGACATCGGCGCGGTGTGGTGCCATTGGTGCCACGTGATGGACCGCGAATCGTACGAAGATGCGGAGATCGCCGCGCTCATCAACGAGCTTTTTGTCGCCGTGAAGGTGGATCGCGACGAGCGGCCCGACGTGGATGCACGCTATCAGGCAGCGGTTTCCGCGATCAGCGGGCAGGGCGGCTGGCCGCTGACTGCATTTCTCACACCCGATGGCCGACCGTACTTCGGCGGCACTTACATTCCGCGCGACGACCGTTACGGGCGGCCGGGGATGGGACGCGTGTTGCTGGCCATGTCGCAGGTGTGGCGCGAGCGTCGCGATGAAGCGCTGGAGACCGCGTCGAGCGTGATGGCCGCGATCGAGCACAATGAGAGCTTTTCAGGCGGAGGCAGTTTTTCGCCGGCTCTTGTGGACAAGATCGTTGGCGCCATCGTTGGCCAATTCGATCCGCGCAACGGCGGCTTTGGCTCGCAGCCCAAGTTTCCTCATCCGGCAGCGCTCGACCTGGTTCTCCAGGTGGCGCTCAACCGAGGCAACCAGCGGGCACGCGATGCGTTCACCATTACGCTCGAAAAGATGGCTCATGGCGGCGTCTACGATCAGCTCGCCGGCGGCTTCCATCGCTATAGCGTGGACGACCGCTGGGTGGTGCCGCACTTCGAGAAGATGATTTACGACAACACGGAGCTGCTGCGGAACTACGTGCACGGCTACCAGAGTTTTGTGCGCGAGGATTTTCTCATCATCGCGCGGGAGATCGTTGCGTGGCTCGATGCGACCATGACCGATCGGGAGCGCGGCGGTTTTTATGGGTCGCAGGACGCCGATGTGGGTCTGGACGATGACGGCGATTACTTTACCTGGACGCTCGAGGAGGCGCGCGCGGTGTTGAGCGGGGACGAGCTCGAATTCGCCTCGAAATACTGGGACATTGGCGAGCTCGGCGACATGCACCACGACCCGGAAAAAAATGTGCTGCATGTGAACCAGACAATTACCGAAATGGCCGCGCAATCCGGCGCGAGCGCGAAATCCTTGATCGGGCTGGCAGCCTCGGCGCGCGCCAAGATGCTGGCTGCGCGCGACCAACGGACTGCGCCCTATATCGATCGCACGCTCTATACAAGCTGGAATGCGATGGCGGTCACTGCGTACCTTGAAGCGGCACGCGCGCTGCGCGACGACAAAGCACGCGACTTTGCGCTGCTCACTCTCAATCGCCTGCTCGACGAAGCCTGGGGAGGAGCATCGACGCTGAGGCATGTGATCGCTTATCCAGATGGGCTTTCTCCGAGGGAACGCGCGCCGGGAACGCTCGATGATTACGCTTTCACCGTGAGCGCTTGCATTGACGGTTGGCTAGCAGGCGGCGAGATGAAGTTTTACCGCGCGGCCGTGAAGCTGGCTGACGCCATGATCGAACAATTTCATGACGCATCGTCGGGCGGGTTTTTCGATACTTCCGCGCCGCTCAACGATGAGCCGACGGCGACTCCGCTGGGCGCATTGACGGCGCGGCGCAAGCCCTTGCAGGATGCGCCTACACCAGCCGGCAACCCCACCGCCGCCACAGCGCTGCTGCGTCTTGAAGCATTGAGCGGGCGCGAGGACTATCGCAAAATCGCCGAAGGAACGCTGGCCAACTTCGCCGCCATCGTGGAGCATTTCGGGCTCTACGCGGGCAGCTACGGATTGGCTGCCGAGCGTTTGTTGCTCGATCCTGTGCAGGTCGTAATCGTGGGCTCCGGTCCCGAAGCTGACAAGCTGGAGGCCACGGCAGTGGCGGGCTATGCGGTGAACAAGACCGTGGTGCGGATTGAGCCGTCGAAGCTGGTCGCCGGCGAACTCCCTGAAGCGCTGGCCGAGACGCTGTTGCAGGTGCCTGCGCCCGATGCTGCACAGGCATGGGCTCTGGTCTGCCGCGGACGAACTTGCCTGCCGCCGGTGACGGACGCCGACAAGCTGCTCGAAGCGTTGAAGGCCGGTGGCTCGTAACTCACGTTTTGGGTAGGTTAAGCCGGATACGGAGCGAAGCGGGTCTTGACATCGATCCGCCTCGAGCTCTTCGAAAGGGTTCAGGCCCTTGGGAGCAGGAACCCGCCAAGGGTGATGAGGACTCCCGAGACCACGAACATCTCATTGCCAATGAACCAGCCCATGAGCGCAACCCAGACCGGAACTTCTGCCAGGAGCGAGAGCCCGCAAAGAAGCACCAGGAGCCTGCGAATGCGTGTTTGGGTGAAGGCCGCGATGATCGCGACGATTGCGATTGTGACCCAAGTGAGCGCGATCATGAGAAAGACCGCTCGCATGGCGTTCGCCATCATGGAATCGAGGTTCGAGGCGGCGAGCGCGGCGACGACGCGCGGATATCCGCCGGCCCGATGAAGGCTCGCGCCGACCAGCACAATGAGAGAACCAAGCCCGACCAAAACCTGCGCGACAACCTGACGCTTACTCATTGCGGCGCTCTCCAAATGAGGAATAAAAGTGACGGTGACTTAGAAAGAATACGACAAACGCCGGGATTTGCCTCCTCAAGATATTCGCAGGTACTGCCGCCGCCTGGGCGCTTCGTCTAGCTTCCTTCGCCGGTGAACGGATTCGTTTCCTGCGGTTTGATCGTGGTCGGATCCTTCGGCGGCTCATCCGCTTCTTCTTCGTGCGTGCGGCACGGCGCAGCCGATTCTTCTGTGGGTCTGAAGATACGGTTGGGGTCGCCGGGAAGCATGTGCTTCTCTTCGAGAGCGAGCCTTACGCGGCGCTGGAATTCGCGGATCGGACCGTATTGCTGGTTTGGAAGGGTCTTGAACACCACCGGAAAGATGACCTGCGACCCTTTGACCGCGTCGACGCCCAGGACCTGCGGGTCCTCGAGAAACACAGCCTTGAATTCCTTGCTGTTTCTTACCTCCATGGCAATCTGCTTGAGCAGTTCTGTTACTTCGTCGGGATTGGCGGAGAAGTCGACACTGATATTGACCGTGGCGACCGAGAAGCCGACGCTCAGATTCGCAACCGTCGTGATTTGCGAGTTGGGAATGATGTAAAGCGTTCCATCGCCGTCGCGCACCGTGGTTTTGCGCAAGGTCATCGATTCAACCACGCCGGAGAGACCGGCCAGGCGAACGGTGTCGCCGACGTTGAACTGATCCTCGACCAGAAAAAGCATGCCGTTGAACATGTCTTTGACAATGTTCTGCGCGGCGAGGCCGATGGCAATTCCCGCAACGCCGGCCGATGCCAGGAGCGGGGCGAGATTGAAGCCCATGGAATCGAGCGCCTGGAGAAGGGCGATGACGCCAATGACCGCCAGCCCGGTTGCACGGATTACTCCGGCCATCGTCCTGACCTCGGCGCGGCGTCCCACGCCGGCTCCTCGCATCTCTGAAATACGGATCATGCGCGAAGTTCCCAGGCTGAGCAATCGACTGAGAATAAACGCGATGACTGCAATCACGATCAGGCGAGGCAGCTTGGAGTGAATGAACTCCTGGCCGTCATTGATCCATTCGTCGAGCACCCGGCCCAGGAACCGGCCCTCCTGGAACCAGCCCCACCGAGCGAACAGAATGAAGCCCGCGCTTGTCAAAAACATGGACATGCCAAAACTCTACTTTCTAGACTAAACTGTGCAAGAACGGCTGGAACCCACGGCCGTGCTCGTCCGAATTCCTCCCCTCAAGGCGGAGAGCGCATGAAAGAAATCTGCAGCGAATTGAAGAAACGAAATCTGTGGGCCGCGCGTATGGCGCGTGGGCTCTTTTCCGTTGGATGCGTTGTTGGGCTGGCGGTTGGGGCGGGCACTGGACTGATTCGGACCCAGGCACAGCAATCGTTTCCGCTTCCGGCAATCAATCCTCCGGGGGCTCAAGCCTCTCCTCCGGGCGCCAAGCCCTCGTCCGATGCGTCCCAAAAGGCGCCAGGCTCGAGCGCGCAACCTGCCGATGCTGCCGCGGCGCAGTCCAACGAAACGGAAGTGGCAAAGCAGTGTGGCGACATTTTGAAGTTGGCGACGGAACTGAAGGCGGAGGTTGACAAGTCCAGCAAGGACCAGCTTTCAGTGCCCGTGGTTCGCAAGGCCGGTGAGATTGAGCAATTAGCGCACAAGGTGAGAACCAGCACCGGCAAGGACTGATACGGGGCCCATCTGTGAAAGTTCCCTCGGAACGGTGAAGCGGTGAATAGGATGCATGAGGATCGGAAAATCGTGAGCAGCAGGCTGGCCAAGGGCGCGTGTTCTCTGGGCTTGGGCCTTGGGTTTGGAGTGATTTTTGCGCTGGCCTCGATCCCCGCAGGCTTCTCTCAGGGGCCTCCCAGAGACATCATCAATCGCCCGCCTCCGATGCCGACGGATCCCGATTCGGTGCATCAGATGGACCCCACTGAAATGGAGAGGCGGCTGAACGCGCTCAATAACGAACGCCAGAAGCAGCTGGTCTCAGATACCAACAAGCTGCTGAAGCTGGCCCGGGAATTGAACGACGCGGTGGCCATGAATGCCTACAATACATTGAATCCGGACCAGGTCCACAAGTTGGCGCAAATCGAGAAGTTGGCGCGCAGCGTAAAAGAAGCGATGAGCGAAGCCGTAGGGCCGCCCCAGCCGACAACTGAAGTCCCGCTTCCTTTACCGCCGCATTAGCCGGATAGGGGTGAGTGCCCGACGGATTGTTACAATCGGGAAGGAGCGAATCTGAAAAAGGTTCTTCCAGCGAGACCGGAGCCGCAGTTCCCAGGTCAGCCAGGCGCTTCCTGATTGGACCGGTCTGGCAGGCGTCACTCGCTCGGGTTTTCGGTATGGGGGTCGACGGGAATGGAAGTGGCGATTTCCAGTACTCGTACGTCCGGAAGTGATCCGGCCTCGGACGAGCTGACCGCGCAACAAATGATTGAGATCTACCGGCTGATGTTTCTCTCTCGCGCAGTCGACGACCGCGAGATCCTGCTGAAACGCCAACAAAAGATCTTCTTTCAAATTTCTTCTGCCGGCCACGAAGCGCTGCAGGTGGGCGCAGCCCTGGCTCTACGCACCGGCTACGATTGGTTTTTTCCGTATTATCGCGATGGTGCTTTGGCCCTGGCGCTGGGTGTTACGCCCTACGAAATGATGCTGCAAGCCGTGGGCGCCGCTTCCGATCCGGCCAGCGGCGGCAGGCAAATGCCAAGGCACTGGAGCAGCCGTGCGCTCCACATCGTCAGCACGTCGTCCTCAACGGCCACGCAGTTGCTGCAGGCGGTTGGCTGCGCAGAAGCGGGACGCGCGTTCAGCAAACATCCCGAGATGGCCGCTAAATCCGAAGGCGACTACCGCGCCTTTCACGACGTGGACTTTCACGGCGACGAAGTCGTATTGACTTGCGTGGGTGAAGGGTCCACTTCGCAGGGCGAGTTCTGGGAGGCGATCAACACCGCATCGAACCAGAAGCTGCCGGTGATTTTTTGCGTGGAAGATAACGGTTACGCCATCAGCGTTCCTGTCGAGGTGAATACGCCGGGCGGAAACATCTCGCGGCTGGTGGCGAACTTTCCTAACTTCCACTTTGCCGAAATTGACGGAACCGATCCGGTCGGGACCATCCGCGCTTTTCAGGCGGCGGCGGCGCACTGCCGCGCTGGGCTTGGGCCCGCATTCATTCACGGCCACTGCGTGCGGCTCTATTCCCACTCGCTCTCTGACGACGACAAGAACTACCGCTCCGCCGCCGAGCGCGAGGCCGACCAGCTTCGCGATCCCATTGCGCGTTTTCGCACCCGGCTGCTGGACGAGGGAATTCTCACGGTCGCGGAGATCGACGAGCTTGAGCACAGCTTGGTGCACGAAGCAGCCGAGGCCGCGGAGCGTGCACTGGAAGCGCCTTTGCCTGCGATCGAGAGCATTGCCACACACGTTTATTCCGAGGATCTCGATCCTACGCGTGCTTCTTTTGCCACCGAGCAGCCTGAGGTTGTGGCATCGTCGAACGGCGCCGGCGCGCAAAAAGCGGTCCCGCGCACCATGGCGGAGCTGATCAACATTTGCATGCGCGACGAGATGCGGCGCGATCCGCGCATCGTGGTCTATGGCGAGGATGTGGCCGACGCCAGCCGCGCAGAAGCGCTCGCGGAAGTGAAAGGCAAGGGCGGAGTTTTCAAGCTTACCGCCGGCTTGCAAGCCGAGTTTGGATCGGAGCGCGTCTTCAACTCCCCGCTGGCCGAGGCCAATATTGTTGGCCGCGCCATTGGCTACGCTTTGCGCGGAATGAAGCCCGTGGTAGAAATTCAATTCTTTGATTACATTTGGCCGGCCATGCACCAGATTCGCAATGAATTATCTGTCATGCGCTGGCGGTCAAATGGAACCTGGGCAGTGCCCGTCGTGATCCGTGTTCCCATCGGCGGTTATCTCACGGGAGGAGCGATCTACCACTCGCAATCAGGCGAAAGCTTCTTCACCCACACGCCGGGGCTGCGCGTTGTGTTCCCCTCCAATGCGCTCGATGCCAACGGCCTGCTGCGCACCGCCATTCGCTGCGACGACCCAGTGTTGTTTCTCGAACACAAGCGGCTCTATCGCGAGACCTACGGCCGCGCGGCCTATCCTGGACCGGATTTCGCCATTCCATTTGGCAAGGCCAGGATCGTTCGCCCCGGCCGCGACCTCACGCTGGTTACCTACGGCGCCCTGGTGCCGCGCGCATTGCAAGCTGCCCAGCAGGCGCAGCGCGAACACGGCATCGACACCGAGATTATCGATCTGCGCACGCTGAATCCTTACGACTGGGAGGCCATCGCCGAGTCCGTGCGCAAAACCAATCGAGTGATCGTGGCCCACGAAGACATGCTCAGCTGGGGCTACGGAGCGGAGATCGCTTCGCGCATCGCCGATGAGCTGTTCGATGAGCTCGACGCTCCGGTGAGACGCATCGGCGCAATGGATACATTTGTCGCTTACCAGCCCAAGCTGGAAGATGCGATTCTGCCGCAACCGGAAACCGTGTTGAAGGCTATCGTCGATCTGAAGGCGTTTTGACTCATTCCTGATTGGCCCTGCGCGTAACTGCCGGGTTACGAGCCGAATCACCCGGGTCGTGCCGGGCGGCGCGCAGCGGGTCCCGCGCGGATACAATACTGGGATGGACTTTCGCACCCATTTTCAGCCGAGAATCAAGCGCCGAGAGCGCCGGGCAGGCCGAGGCGCATGAGGAACTTCCTGCGCCTGCTGCGCTACGGGCTGCCGTACACGCTGGAATGGCTGCCGGGGGTCATGTTGTCTGCCGTCGTGGGCCTGCTCGACGCCTTTAGAGTCCTGCTTCTGCAACCGATATTCGATCAGGTTCTCAGGCCCGATGCGCCCGAAGGCCCGATCCTTCTGGGTCTCTCGAATAGCCGCTGGCATTTCGATCTCAGGAGCCTCATCCCTCATTTCATGAAGGTGCATAACGCCTGGAATGTAGTGGCCATGGCTCTCGTATTCTCGACGGTTCTGAAAGGACTGTGCGACTATCTGGGAAATTATCTGGTAAATTACGCCGCCTTCGGCACGATTACCGATCTGCGCAATCATCTTTACGAAACCACGATGCGCCGCTCTTCGAGTTTCTTCCACCAGCATCCGACCGGGACTATCCTTTCCACGCTCATCAACGACGTAGACCGCGTGCAAACTGCGTTGGGCTCGGTGCTGGGCGATTTTTTACAGCAGTTCTTTACTTTTGTCGTTGCCATCACGCTCATTATCAAGCTGGGCGGAAACCTGAGCTGGGCTCTGGTTCTCTTTATTCCGGTGGTGATTACCTCCGCGCGCAGAATTGGCAGCGAAGTGCGCACGCGAACCCGAACCGGCCAGGACAAGCTGGCCGAGGTGCAGAACATCCTGCACGAGACGGTGACGGGTAACCGCATCGTGAAGGCGTTCAACACCGAGCTGTGGGAGATTCTGCGTTTCAAGAGCGCAGCCAAGAGACTGTTCCGCGCCAACCTGCGCAGCGTGCGTATTCAGTCGATCAGTTCGCCGCTGATGGATTCCGTGGGCGCGGTTGCCATGGCGCTGCTTTTATGGATTGGACGCGACGAGATCAAGAACGGCCATATGCCGATGGGTGCATTCGTCGCATTCATCTTTCTGCTCTTCAAGCTTTACGATCCGCTTCGCCGCTTCGCTTTCTTCTATAACAGCTTCCAGCAAGCGATGGGCGCGTCGGCGTCGATCTTTTCCTTTTTCGACGCAGAGGACGATGTGCGTGAGCGGGCACGTGCCACAACGTTGACGCGCTTTCGCCAGGCCATCAAGTTTGAGAATGTCGGCTTCTCATACTCCACCGAGGAGGGCGAGCATCAGATTCTGCATAATGTCGATCTTGAAGTGAACGCCGGCGAAGTGCTCGCGATCGTCGGTCCCAGCGGAGCAGGGAAATCAACCCTCGTAAATCTGATACCGCGCTTCTTTGACGTGACCTCAGGCCGCATTTTGATTGATGGCCGCGACCTGCGCGATCTCACTCTGGCTTCGTTGCGCCGGCAGGTGGCGCAGGTGACGCAGGAGACCATCCTCTTCAACGACACTGTGCACAACAACATCGCCTACGGGCAGCCTGACGCCAGACGTGCAGTGGTTGAGCAAGCTGCGCGCAATGCGCTCGCGCATGATTTCATCATGAACATGCCCCAGGGTTACCTGACCATGATTGGGGAAAAAGGCTTCCGGCTCTCCGGGGGCGAGCGACAGCGGCTGGCCATTGCCAGGGCCATCTTCAAGAACGCGCCGATTCTGATTCTGGACGAGGCGACTTCTGCGCTGGACTCTGAAAGCGAATCGCTGGTGCAGACCGCGCTGGCCAACCTGATGCAGAACCGCACCGTGGTGGTGATCGCGCATCGTCTTTCCACCATTCGCCGCGCCAACCGCATTGCGGTTCTGGAGTGCGGCCGAATCACCGCCATTGGATCCCACGAGGAACTGCTCATCAGCTCGCCCACCTACCAGAAGCTCTACCAATTGCAATTCATCGATCTGCCCGAGGCCGACGCATCTGCGAACGGTACACCCCACCCCAACCTGATGTTTCTGCCGTTCGATGAAAGGGCGCTGGCCACCGGCGCGAAGGAGTAAGCATGGGCATTGCATCGATGACCGGATTCGCGAAGGTGCAGGCGCGCGCATCGCTTGGCGGCGAAGAGCAGGTTAGCTACACCCTGACCGTGAAGAGCGTGAATCACCGATTTCTCGATCTTCAATTCCGCCTGCCTGCCGGGCTCGACGCCGTGGAGATGGATTTGCGCCGGGTGATGAAAGACAAACTGATTCGCGGTCACGTCGATCTGACCCTTTCTGTCGATCGCACTGCGCAGTCGAGAGCCGGATACAATCGCGAACTGATCGCCGGTTATCTCACGGCCTTTGATGCCGCGCGCCGTGAGCACAAACTGAAGGGCGAGCCCGACCTGAACGCGGCGTTACGGTTGCCTGGAGCGTTGCAGGCCGAGGATCGCTCCAACACCGACTTGTCCGCGCTTGCGGCCAGTGTGCTGGAGCAGACCGTTCCACTCCTGGAACAATTAAAGGCCATGCGCGCGCGCGAGGGAGAAGCGCTTGAGGCCATCCTTCGCGGGACCCTCGACCGCCTGGCCGCCGCCACCGCGAGCATCGCCGAGCTTCGACCGGAGATTGAGCAACGCAGCCAGGAGCGGCTTACACAAAAGCTCACCGCAGCGGTGGGGCCCGAATTTAACCAGCAGAGAGTGCTCGAGGAAGTGGCTGTGCTGGTCGAGCGCAGCGACATCAGCGAGGAACTGACGCGGATGACGACGCACATCGAGCATTTTCGAGAAGTCCTCAGCACGGGAGGCGAGGCGGGAAAGAAACTCGACTTTCTGCTGCAGGAGATGAACCGCGAAGCCAACACGCTTCTTTCAAAAACCGCGGGCATTAGCGGGAAGGGAACGCGCATCACAGAGTTGGGCCTGGCCATGAAAGCCGAGATCGAAAAGGCCCGCGAGCAGGTTCAGAACGTGGAGTAGAGGGCAGCTTCTAGCTCCTAGCCTCTAGCTCCTAGCTTTTTTGGGTGGTACGCGAGAGATTCTGGTTCTCGCAACGAGAGGCTGGAAGCTAGCAGCTAGAAGCTAGTAGCTTGGGCCGAAGGCCCCTGGGAGACGAAAGGCTAAAGTGGCAGGCATTCTATTTATCATTTCGGCGCCCTCCGGCTCGGGCAAGAGCACGCTGGTAAGCGAGTTGCGCAAACAGGTGAGCGGCGTCGACTTTGCCGTCTCCTGGACCACGCGTGCGCCGCGCGGCTCAGAAGAGAATGGCCGCGAGTACAACTTCACCACGCGCGATGAATTTGTGCGCATGATCAACGAAGGGCTGTTCCTCGAATACGCGGAAGTCTTTGGACATTTTTATGGCACCGCCGCGCAGTCGCTCGATGATGCATTGGCTGAAGGTCACGACCTGATGCTCGATATCGACGTGCAGGGCGCCTCGCAAGTGCGCGCCAAAATGCCGGAGGCGGTGGGCATCTTCGTTTTGCCCCCGAATCCAAAGGTTCTGCGCACCCGCCTGCGCAACCGCAGCCGTGCCGAGGGCGTCGTGGATGAAGAGGAAGTCTTTCGCCGGCTTGCCGAGGCGCGCAACGAGATTGAGAATTATCGCCAATACGGCTATATTCTGGTCAATGACGTTCTCGACCGGGCGGTAGCGCAGTTGGAAGCCATTGTGTTGTCAGAACGCTTTTACCGCAATGGCGAAGTCATCGCCTATCGTTCGCGCCGGGTTTTGGAGGTCGCCGCGGCCTGCTTGCAGTCGAATTCGCAGGAGCGGCTCAAACCTGTGCTGGAGGCCTTCGGCATCGATGGCGACTCCAGCCAGCAGCAACTTCCCTTTGGAGATGACCCCGATGACGATTGAAACCAGTTTCGATTCAAACTATCGCAAGGTTTTGGTGGCTGCGCGCCGTGCGCGACAGATACAAAACGGCTCCCAGGCACTGGTTGCCACTCGATCCAGCAAGGCTTGCCGGATTGCGCAAGATGAAATCGAGGCCGGCAAGATCTCGTACGTTAAGCGTGAGGTCGAAGTTGTGAAGCCGCTGGTTGAAGGTCCGGCGGTGCCGATCCTGCTCAGCTAAGCAGCAGGGGTCAAGTGTCAGGATCGCCATGTTGAGCGAGCCTGTGACGTGGGGCCGCCCTCGCCTCTGGGAGCGGGATTGGTACTCGTTTCTCTGATTGGTCCCCCGCCGATCGTTTTTGACCCCTGATCCCTGAAACCTGGCCCCTGTCTATCTGAACTACAATCGAGACATGAGAGCGATCGTAGGCGTCTCCGGCGGAATCGCTGCGTATAAGGCGGCGGAACTGGTGCGCGCATTGCAGCGCCAGGCCGTCGAGGTGCATGTGGTGATGACGGCATCAGCGCAGAAATTCGTGCAGCCGCTTACATTTTCCGCACTCACCGGCCATAAGGTGATCACCAGCCTGTGGGAAGATTTGGATCCCGGCGCCGACCCGTCGGAACAGAACGGAATCGATCACATTGCCGAGGCGCAATGGGCGGACGCGATGGTTGTTGCTCCCGCCACGGCCAACATTCTGGCCAAGTTCGCGCACGGAATTGCCGACGATTTTCTCTCCACGCTTTACCTGGCTACAACCGCGCCGGTCGTGGTTGCGCCAGCGATGAACGTGAATATGTGGAACCATCCAGCCACGCAGGCCAACCTTCAAATTCTGAGGCAGCGTGGGGTGGCCATCATCGACCCTGGCACGGGCGATCTGGCCTGCGGAATGGTCGGCACGGGACGCATGGCCGAGCCGGAAGCCATTGCCGGTGCGGTGCTTTCCGCGCTGGGCCGCCGCCACGATCTGGCCGGCGAAGTGGTTCTGGTCACCGCGGGAGGCACGCGCGAGGCGCTCGACCCGGTGCGCTTCATCGGCAATCGTTCCAGCGGCAAAATGGGCTACGCCCTGGCTGAAGCGGCGCGCAGCCGCGGCGCAAAAGTGATTCTCATCAGCGGGCCATCGGCCCTTCAACCTCCCGCCCATTGCGAAGTGGTGAAGGTGACTACTGCCGACGAAATGCGGAACTCGGTTCTTGCGCGCATGGGAGAAGCAACGCTGGTGATCAAGGCCGCCGCGGTGGCCGACTATCGTCCTGTCGCTGTCTCCGCGCAGAAGCTTAAGCGCACCGGCCCATTGATGATCGAGCTCGCGCCGACTGAAGATATCCTCGCGGAAGTCGTTCGCCGCCGCCGTCCTGGCCAACTGATCGTTGGATTCGCAGCCGAAACTGAAAATCGCATGGAGAACGGCCGCGCCAAGCTGCTGGCCAAAGGCGCCGACGCGATTGTGGTGAACGATGTCGCCAGCGAGGGCGTGGGAATCGACTCCGACACCAATGCGGCTACGTTCCTCACCCGCGCCACCGCCGTGGAACTGCCACAGATGCCCAAACGCCAATTGGCTGACCGCATCCTCGACGAGATCCTTGCCTTCCGCCGCCCACGGCCCCTGGTTGAGGAACTTGGCAAAGAGCCGAGTACGGACGCGCGTAAGAATCAGGATCGCGTGCTCGAAGAGAGCATCTCCGTCGGTGCACGTCGGCGCCAGCTCATTGTGGAGTGATCGACTTGCCGCGCGCGCTCGATTCCAGCACTCGTGACGCTCTGGCCGAACGGCTCAGGTTTTATCGCGACCTGGGACTTACCGATTTTTACCGCAGAGACGTTGAGCAGGTCAGCACAATCGACGATCCCAAGCTGGGCCGAAGCGTAGCTGAAGAGCTTGCGGAGCGAGAAGCGCTCTTGCAGGCTGCGGTTGAAGCCGCGGGAGAATCCGCGACCGAGCCGGTCGCTCAGCAGGAAAATTTCGCTCAAGAGGAAGCCGCCATCAAGACGCGCCAAGTCATCTCCGCGCCCCCGCAAATCACCACCATGCCCACGGCAGATCGCGCCGCGGCGCTCCAGGCCATCCGCGAAGACCTCGGCGATTGCACGCGCTGCGCGCTGCACACGGGCCGGCACACCATCGTCTTTGGCGTGGGCAGTCCCGAGGCGCGGCTGATGTTTGTGGGCGAGGGCCCGGGCGCCGATGAGGACGCGCAAGGATTACCTTTTGTGGGCCGAGCAGGTCAGCTACTGAACAACATGATCGCTGCCATGGGGCTCAAGCGCGAGGATTGCTATATCGCCAACGTGGTCAAGTGCCGCCCGCCGGGCAACCGCACTCCCGAGCCCGTCGAGGCCAACACCTGCTCGCCGTTTCTCTTTCGCCAAATCGACGCGGTGCGTCCGCAGGTTCTGGTGGCGCTGGGAGCGACGGCGGCCACTTATCTGCTGGGCCAAAGGCAGCCGCTCGCTGGGCTGCGCGGGCGCGTACATGCATTCCGCGGCACGAGCCTGATCGTCACCTATCATCCGGCTTTTCTGCTGCGCGATCCGCGGCAGAAGAAGGAAGCCTGGGCCGACCTGCAGATCGCAATGAAAGAGCTGGGACTGAAAAAGACAGCTTCTGGCTCCCAGATTTGAGCTAAGGCTGATAGCGCCAAAGGTCATTCAGCATTCCGTCTCCAAGAGTTGAGCCTTCGCCGAGCCCACCGAGCAGCCAAAGTTTTCCGCCACTGTCGATCCAATGTGGAGCGTAAACGCGTGCCCCCGGAGCATTTCCGGCGGAAGGCTTGCCTTGCATGCCATATGCCCCGGGAGCTTTCGCAGTGTCGCTGCCGTCCACCCACGTCCATTCTTTGGTCGCGGTGTTGAACTCCCAGAGGTCGTTGAGGAAGCCATAAGCCGCCGTTGAGTCGTAGCCCTGTCCGCCGAATAGCCAGAGGCTTCCGCCGCTAGCCCAACTCATGGCGCCATCGCGTGCTCCCGGAATACTGCCGCTAGATGCTATCCCCTGGCTGCCATACACTCCAGGCGCACCTACAGTGTTGCTGCCGCCTATCCATGCCCACTCTTTAGTTGCGGTGTTAAATTCCCACAGATCGTTGAGCAAGTTAAATGATCCCTTTGAGTCGAAGCCCTCTCCGCCAAACAACCAGAAGTTTCCGCTGCTGTCTGTCCAGCTCACGGCGCTGTCGCGTGCCCCCGGCAGGTTGCCCCCTGAGGCATTGCCCAAGATCCCATAAACGGCGGCAGCGCCCGTCGTTTCGGCTCCGCCAGCCCATGTCCACTCTTGTGTGGAGGGGTCATATTCCCAAAGGTCATTAAGGTCGCCCGGCGCAAGTGAGCCCGATGAAATACCGATACCGCTGCCGCCGAACAGCCAGAAATTTCCGCTGCCGTCGGTCCAGTTCACGGCGTTAACGCGTGCCCCCGGAGCGTTCGCTGCGCCGGCCACTCCTTCTGTTCCAAAGTCCCCCCCAGCATCACAAGGGTTCGTCTCGCCGCAGCCGCCCATCCAAGTCCATTCCTTTGTGGAAGGACTGAACTCCCAAAGATCGTTCAGATATTCTGCGCCGCCAAACAGCCAGAGATTTCCACTTCTGTCGATCCAAGTGACCGCGCCCCCAAGGGCCGACGGGATATTGGTGGATGAGGCGACACCTTGCATGCCATAGACTCCATTTATGCTTGGAGGCGTCGATCCAGCGGGGTAGTCGTAAGGATCGAGGCCGTCCACCCAAGTCCACTCGTTCGTGGAAGGGTTGAATTCCCATAGGGCGTTATATACAGATCCAAAGCTCCCGCCGCCAAACAGCCAAAAATTCCCACTGCTGTCCGTCCAGCTGGCTCCCCCATACATCGCTTGAGGAATATTGCTGGCGGAGGCGACTCCTTCGGTCCCATACACCCCGGCACCGAATATATTGTTGCTGCCGCCCATCCACGTCCATTCGTTGGCCGCGCTTGGGGGCATGGTTCCGCCGCCTCCGCCAGCGCCACTGCCGCCGCCACAACCGGCCGCGAGCAGGGCCGACCCAACCAAGAGCGCAAAGGAGAATCTTCCAAGTAGAGGCATATCGTTGCCAATCTGCCGCAAGAACGTGTAACTAATTCCATTGTAGGCGGTGAGTCGTTGACCGTCCTGGTGCACGCCTTTCGCGGCATGAGCCTGATCATAGCGATCACCCGGCATTCCTGCTGCGCGATCCGCGGCAGAAGAAGGAAGCCTGGGCCGACCTGCAGATCGCGATGAAAGAGCTCGGGCTCAAGGCGCCTGCGAAGACTTAAGCGATCTCTTCCGCATCGTCGCGTGTTTCGACTTCCCGGCACGCCGCTTCGCCTACACTGAATCTTGTCTCCCATGCCTGCTTACTGCGAAGTCGCGTTGCCGGTGCCGCTGGATCACACGTTTACCTACGGCGTGCGGCTGGGCCAAGAGCCGCAGCGCGGAGCGCGGGTGATTGCGCCCTTCCGGAACGAGAAACTGATCGGCGTGGTGACGGCGATCGACGCCAAGCCTCCCGCGGAGTTCGAAGTTAAGTATCTCGAAGCCGTGCTCGACGAAGAGCCGCTGCTCAGCGATCATCTGCTGGAACTCGCTGACTGGACGGCGCAGTATTATCTTTCCCCGCTGGGCGAAGTGCTGCGCGCCATGTTGCCCCTCACGGCCGAAGTGCGGCGCACGGTTTATTACCGCATCACGGACCTGGGGCGCGACATTCTAGCGCAAAGTATGGATGGCGACGGTGAGGCGCGAGCCGCGGGGAATCGCCGTCGCGGCAAACTCTCCAGAGAAGACCATGACATGGAGCGGCGCGTTCTCGAGCGCCTTGCCACCGGGGAGCCGGTGAAGGTGTCAACTCTGCGCACGGCGACTGCGGCCTCGCTGCCGCTGCTGGCCGCAATGCTGCGCAGAAAGTGGATTGTGCGCGAAACGGCTGCCGCCGAGCGCGATGCGCGGCGCATGGAGCGGTTCGCTGTCCTGGTGGCCGACACGCGCCTGCCCGCACTCACCGAAAAGCAGCAAGCAATTCTGGCTGAGCTGGCAGCGAACGGCGGCGAATTGCCGCTGGCCGAGCTGCGTCGTCGCGAGCTGCCTTCCTCAACTCTCCAAACTTTAGTCCGCCGCGGGTTGGTGCGCATCGACGAGCGTCCCGAGGCATTTCGGCTCGGCGGGCTCACTCCTTCGTCCGAGCCCTTTAGCCTGAACACTGCGCAAGCCGACGCGCTGGCAATTGTTACCGGCGCGCTCGGCGCCTTCCATCCCTTTCTGCTCTACGGCGTAACGGGCTCGGGAAAGACAGCGGTTTATCTTGCCGCAATGCAAAAGGCACTCGATCGTGGACTGACTTCGATCCTGCTGGTGCCCGAGATTGGCCTCACGCCGCAGATGGCCGGGTTGCTGGACCAGGCGTTTGGGCAAAAGGTGGCGCTGTTGCACTCGGCGCTGACGCCGGAGGAGCGTAGCGAGCAGTGGCGAAGGATTCGCCGTGGCGACGCTCGAATCGTCGTCGGCACGCGCTCGGCCATCTTTGCGCCTGCGCCGAACCTGGGATTGATTCTTGTCGACGAGGAGCACGACCAGAGCTACAAGCAGGAAGAAACGCCGCGCTACAACGCGCGCGACGTGGCCGTGATGCGTGCCAAGCTGGCGGGCGCGGTGGTGGTGATGGGCTCGGCCACGCCGTCGCTTGAGAGCTGGCAGAATGCGGAGCGGGGAAAATACACGCGCATCGAGCTGCGCGATCGCGTAATGAATAGGCCGCTGCCCGAAGTGGAGCTCGTGGACATGCGCCAGGAGTTCAAGGAAACCAGCCGCGACCAGCTCTTTTCGCGGTCTCTTGTCGAGCAGACCAAGGCGGCGCTCGAGCGCGGCGAGCAGGCGCTGATCCTGCTCAACCGGCGCGGCTACTCGTTTGCCGTGATGTGCCGCTCCTGCGGTGAAAAACTCGAATGCCAGAATTGCGCCATCGCGCTCACGCATCATAAATCGCAATTAGACGACAGCGCCGAAGCCCGCGCCGGGCAGCGGCTCGAGTGCCATTACTGCGGCTACAGGCGGACCGTGCCGGCGCGATGCCCCAAGTGCAATAGCGAGCATTTGTATTATCTCGGCGCGGGCTCGCAGCAGGGCGAGGAGAAACTCGCGGAGATTTTTCCTTTCGCGCGCATCGGGCGCATGGATCGCGACACGGTGCGTGGCCGCTACGACCTTGAGCATCTGCTGGCGCGGCTGCACTCGGGCGAGATCAATCTGCTGGTCGGCACGCAGATGATCGCCAAGGGCCACGACATTCACAGCGTGACGCTGGTGGGCGTGGTGGGTTGCGACCACGCGCTTTCCATGCCGGATTTCCGCGCGGCCGAACGCGTCTTCCAACTGATGACGCAAGTCAGCGGGCGCGCGGGCCGCGGCGATCTGCCGGGACGCGTGGTGGTGCAGACCTACTATCCCGATCACTACGCAATCCTGGCGGCGATGAAGCACGACTACAAAACTTTCGCCGAGCGCGAGCTCAAATACCGGCGCTGGATGCACTATCCACCCTTCGGCGTCCTGGCCAACGTGCTGGTGCATTCCCAAAAGCTGGAAGAAGCTGCGGAGTGGGCGGGCATCCTCGGCAAGTTTCTGGTCCAAAACCAGGACCGTGGAGCGGCCGTGCGTGTGCTTGGTCCCTGCACGGCGCCCATCGCGCGCATTAAGGGCGTCTATCGTTTCCACATGATCCTGAAGAGCGCCAATCGCAAAGCGCTCAATGAAGCGTTGCGCGGTTTGCTCAGGCACGCGGCGGAAAAGGATGTGCCGCGCCGCAACCTGATCGTCGACGTGGATGCGCTCCGGCTGATGTGACCGCCGGCAGCAGCAGCTTCTTGCGCGAAGCCTCAATAGAAAAAGCGCTCGCGCGGTCAGTTTCGCCCAATAAAACTGCATAGTTCCGCGATGTGAGGCGACCCTGGGTAACTTCGAGCCGGTTACTGAATTGTCGATTGGGGCTATCTCTAACGGGCCATCGTTCACTTCCTTTTTCTCCCCGTTTGTGGAATTGCTGAGAGAGGTTCAAACGGATAGTTTCTGAATCATCAGTCCACGTTGGACCGATGAAGACGACCCTCTCTCCGGTGGGTTGTGCTTTGAAAAGCTTTGAGGGTTCCCTAAACGAATTAAACCGGCTCGGCCGGAAGATCAAACTTAGGAGGAAAGACAAATGAACGATATATTTCTCAAGATGTACGTGAAGTTCCAGAACCTGATGAACAGAGAAGAGGGGCAGGATCTGGTCGAGTACGCACTGTTGATCGCATTGATCTCACTGGTCGTCATTTCCGGCGTGAACAAAGTGGCCACAGCTGTGAACACCGTGTTCAGCAACGTCAGCACTTCACTCTAATCGCCAGGGAATCGCGCTTCAGGCGGCATCTACGCTCCCATTTCTGCGTTATGCCGCCGCGCGAGGCGCATCCTCGAAACACGTCCTCGAAACGCATCCTCGACACGATCCGGGGCCACACGTCACCCGGGCGGCGAAGACCTTTCGTGAAGAACCCAATTCGCGTGCTCCGCTCAGAATCAAATCCTTGCTCGGGCTGACTCGCGGGCCAGCCTCGCTCGAGATGTCAAGCCCCACCGCCCAAAATAAATCCGCCTCGCCATGCTAAGTCCTTTTTTTCTAATCTCTTATCTCTCATCTCTGTTTTCCCCAAGTTTGCCGATTATTTCGCGAGAATAGCTTTACTTTTCCTAGATGGACAAATCATCCCTCCTCGCCGAACTTCGAGCGGAGAGCGGAGAGCTGAAGAGGCAGGGCTTTTTTTCGCTCCTTGAGGGGTCAAAAATCAACGTAAGATTCTTATAATCAACAGATAGCTAAAAAGGCCCCTCACAAATTTCAACCGATTTCATCGGTTTTCTTCCGATTAGCTCCTAAGAACCGCCCGAAATCGCCCCAAAACGCACCCAAATCGCACCCTCAACGGGGCCTGCCCCCGGGTATCTGACCGAGCGCCCCAGGAGCCCACAGGGCGGAGCGAGCAAGACGGGCGAAGCGAGAGAGGCCAAAGAGGCAGTTGACTCAAACCGCAGGGGCGGTGCGCGCGACAGTGAGCACGGTGATGTCGTCTTCCTGGCCAAAAGCCTGCGCGGCGGTGGCGAGGGTGGCTGCGGCGATGCCGGTGCCGAGCATTTCGGCGATGCGATCGAAGCCGAAGAGACGGCCTTCGCTATCCTGCGCCTCGGCCACGCCGTCGGTCATGAGCATGAGTGAGTCGCCCGCGACGAGCTTGAAGCGCAGAAGAGGAAAGTCGATGCCGGCGACTGCGCCGAGGGGCAGCGCGCCTTCCATGGGAAGTTCTTGCCCATTGAGATAGGGCGGCAGGTGCCCGGCATTGGCGAGCACCACGCTGCCATCCTTCTCGATGCGCAGGGCGAGGCAGGTGGCAAGACCGCGGCCGTGCATGCGCTCGTTCAAGAGGGAGAGAATACGCGAGGGATCGCTGGTGAAGGCGGCAGCGGTGCGGATGGCGCCGACGATAAGGGCTGACAGCATGCCGGCTTTCAGGCCCTTGCCGGCCACGTCTCCCATGACGATCAGCGTGCTTCCGTCGCGAGGATCGGGGAGCACCTGGAAGAAATCGCCGCCAACTTCACGGGCGGGAAGGTAGACGCTCTGGATGGCGAGGCCTGGCGTGCTGGGCAGCTTATCCGGAATGAAGTACTGCTGGATTTCGCGTGCCGAGGCCATTTCACCGGCAAGCTCCGCACGGTGCCGCGCGGTGCGCTGCTGATCGCGAAGAAGCAGGCCCATGAGGAGGACGATGACGCAAAGGGTGACAACCAACTCCACACTCACCAGGAGGGAGGCCAGATCGGAGATGCGCCCGTTAAAGTTGGCAGCGCCGGAGATAAAAAAGAATGTCATGAATGCGCCCCAGGCCAGGCATACCGCGGCGATGGGGATCATGGAGCGCCGGATTCGGGTGTAGGGCCAGAAAGCCACAAAAGGCGCAAGAGCGCAGGCGAGATTGGCGTATGTGGATGCCTGGTAGGTGTGTTGAACGGCACCGGCCAGCACAAGCGACCAGCTCAACGGCAGGAAGGAGCAGCACACGGCGACCGCGTCTCGCGTTGTATCCAGGCCGATCACGATCCAGAAGAACAAGGGCACGCGGCGCCGGGCGAGCACAAATCCGAACCAGGTGCGCGTGAGAATCACTGCGGCAGCGGCGGCGGTGTAGATTGCCAGATCCACTGAGACCGGAATGCCGGCGAATGTTACGGTACTGTACCTTGCCGCGTAGATTGCCGCCAGGCCCAGAGCGCAAATGCTAAGCAGCAACAGGTCGCGACGGCTGCGATCGAAGAGAAACAGTCCGAAGAGGACAAATGCGAGGACTCCGATGATGGCGAAGTAGACAACGTAATTGGTGAACCTGTGGATGCGAGACAGAACCTCTGCGTCGCGCAGCGCTTCGAGAATCTGCTGGTCTCCGGCCCGGATGGAGAGGGGCGACGGTACCACCTCGCCGGAGAAATCGGGATATCCATAGGTAATCCTCGCTGCGACCGTTACCGGTTGCTGGACGAGAAGCGATGGCGGCGCTGGGTACGAGCGAATCGTATCCATGCTGAAGGTGCCGCTGCGCAGATTGCCGGCGCCGCCGATCGGCAGGCCGTTCCCGTAGAGTTCATAGGCGGCCGGCAGACTTACCTGGAGGGCGGGGCGGGCAGTCCCGCGCAGCGCGCTCAGGTCTGCGTGGCAACGCACCCAGATGCGAGGTTGGTTTGTATTGAGTTTCCATCGCGTGTACGGCTGCCAGCCGGTCTCGTCGAGATTGGGGGCGGCCCAGGCAGGGTTGTCGCCAGCGTGCCAGACGCATTGCTGGGGGGAGATGGTCTGGATGGATTGGGCGGGGAGGGCGAATGGAAAGGCAAAGGTGAGCAGGGCAACGCTCGTGAGCGCGGGTCGGGATACCCGCGCAACAGCCGACCGGGAGGTCGGCGCTACTTCCTGCGGCGGCAGGGGATGCTCAGGCATGCAGCACCTCGGCGGGGGCGAAGGTGACGGTGAGGACTGTGATGTCGTCTTCCTGGCCGAACTTCTGAGCTGCGGCGGCAATCTCTGCGGCTGAGCCTGCGGTGTGCAGTAATTCGTGGACGCGCTCGAAGCCGAACAACTGCCCAAATTCATCCCTAGCCTCGGCAACGCCGTCCGACATCAGCACCAGTTTGTCATCTTCGTTCAATTGGAATTTCGTTACGGAGAACTCGGCACCTTCAATCATGCCAAGCGGAAGCGCGCCTTCCATGGCAACCGGCTCGCCGTTCACGTAGGGCGCGACATGGCCAGCGTTGGCTAGGGTTGCCTCTCCATTTTTCCCGATGTGCAACGCAAGGCATGTCGCCTGGGAATCGCCGCGCCGCAGCAGCCGCCGGTTCAATACACGTAGCACGAACTCCGGGTCGAGGCTGGTATCAGTCGCGGTGCGGATGGCACCCACGAGGAGCGCCACCATCATTCCTGCCTTCAGCCCCTTGCCCGCCACGTCTCCCGCAACGACGAGGACACTTCCATCCGTAGGGTGCTGCACAATCTGAAAGAAATCCCCGCCGACTTCGCGCGCGGGGCGATACTCGGTTTCAATCTCGAGGCCGGGAATGTGGGGCTGTTCCCTGGGGATGAGCACCTGCTGTACTTCCTGTGCCTGCTTGATATCGAGCGCCATCTGACGCTGTCGCCGAAGGGAGAGCAGCAGGCGACGCAACAGCAGCAACGCGATGGAAGCGGCGAGGGCCAGGTCGGCGGCCTCGTTATAAAAGGCGACCGTGCCGAATACGATAAAAGTTCCGTGCAGGTGGAGGCTGATCAGCTCGCTCTGGAATTGCTCGAACGCCATGAGGGTCACGGCGGGAAGCACCAGCCAGCCCTCTTTGCCCTGTTCCCTGATCCCCTTGGCGACGATAAATACGAGCGACGCGAGCAGCCCCAGCCTCACCACTCCCGATGCCGCGTGAAATAACTGGCCGAGCGACGGAGGGAGGGCATAGAACAGGTTCTCCCCAAGGAGTTCGAAAATCATGTCGAGCCCTGTCAATGCGGCAATCGCCCTGGGCATCCGGAAGGGGCGGCGCAACTGGAACCATTTCCACCACACCATGGCCCACATGCCGATCGCGAGCGGGGCAATGAATGCCTCGAGAGCAAAGAAGAACTCGCGAAGGCTCACCAGTTGTGTCCAGTTGGCGAGGGAGAAGACGACTTCGCGGCTCATGGCCAGCAGGAACGCGCCCGCCACCCAGAGGTACACGCGATCGGAACGGTCGAACAGAATGAGGCTCGCCGCCAGAATCGTCAGCAAGAGAAATACGCCGCTGAGGATGCCGGAGAAGGCGTAATGCCGCACGAGTTCCAGCCAGGCGATGTGAGTCTGCTCTGCAATGGCCCCGCTCTCGCCCAATAGCGGCGCGTAATGGAACCCGCCGGTGAAGGGATGGTGCGAAAGCCGCACGGGTCCCATCCAGACGCGGAATGCCAGGATCTGGATCCGGGCGCCGGAAGACGGCAACACGAACATCTGAGGCTGGGGGAAATAGACGACGGGATATTTGCCCGCGCGAAACTGCCCGTTGCTTCCCAGCAGCTTGCCCTGGGCGAAGACCTGATAGCCGTCGTCCACGCCGTCCGCCATCACCGCCAGGTTCTCTCCGGGGCCGGCTGCCGCCGCAAAACGGATGCGGTACCAGGCATAGCCCCAATAACCGGGGTGGCCCTGCGTCGTCCAGCCAGGAACGTACGCGGGATTGCGGGTGAAGGGGTCGGCGACGCCGGGCCGTGGGGTCAGATCAACCGTCTCCCACTGGGAATCGTCGAAGTTCGGGTTGGCCCATTGGGGGTCGTCGCCGATGTGGAACTTCCATGGGCCGTTGAGGGCGACGACGGAATGGCCGAAGACGATGGGCACGGCGTTTGCAGGCGCGGTCTGGGCGCGGAGGCAGCAGGCGGAGACGATGAGGATCAGGAGGAGCATCAGGGGTAGGAGATCGTGCTTCTTCATACGACAGCCGCCTCCATTTTGGGGGTCAGCGCGACAGTGAGCACGGTGATGTCGTCTTCCTGGCCAAAAGCCTGCGCGGCGGTGGCGAGGGTGGCTGCGGCGATGCCGGTGCCGAGCATTTCGGCGATGCGATCGAAGCCGAAGAGACGGCCTTCGCTATCCTGCGCCTCGGCAACGCCGTCGGTCATGAGCATGAGTGAGTCGCCCGCGACGAGCTTGAAGCGCAGAAGAGGAAAGTCGATGCCGGCGACTGCGCCGAGGGGCAGCGCGCCTTCCATGGGAAGTTCTTGCCCATTGAGATAGGGCGGCAGGTGCCCGGCATTGGCGAGCACCACGCTGCCATCCTTCTCGATGCGCAGGGCGAGGCAGGTGGCAAGACCGCGGCCGTGCATGCGCTCGTTCAAGAGGGAGAGAATACGCGAGGGATCGCTGGTGAAGGCGGCAGCGGTGCGGATGGCGCCGACAATGAGCGTGGCCAACATTCCCGCTTGCATGCCTTTGCCGGCAACATCGCCGACCACGACCAAAGCGCTGCCGTCGGTTGCATGCGGAAGCACCTGGAAAAAGTCGCCACCGACTTCCCGAGCGGGATGGTAGACGCTCTCGATGGCCAGGCCGGGTGTGACGGGAAGTTTCTCGGGGATGAGATATTGCTGGACGTTGCGCGCCGACTGCACTTCCGCGGCGAAGCGTTCTTCCTGGCTGCGCGTGCGCGTGAAGCGCAGAATCAAAATGGCGAGAACGCCCAGCAGGAAGAGCAGATTGCCAACCTGAACAAGCTGGATGGGGAAAGGACGGTCAAAAAGCAGGATGTTGAACTTGAACCGGCTTTGCCAGCCGAGGACAAAGGTGATGATCGCGGACCATTGGAAGAGCACGGCCAAAAATTGCAGCAGGACAGGCGCCAGCAGAAGGCGCGCATCCACGAAATTCTGCCGCGCACGAGAGAAGAGCAGAGAAAGGATCCAGACGTAGCCGGGCAACAAAGAAAAAGAAAACACCAGGAAGAATCGAAACGGACTGACGTCCGCCGCGGTGAAACTGAGCGAAAGACAATAGAGGCCGAAAGCGAGCGCGACAAAGAGACAGACGAGGGACGCAAGATAGAGCGGCGAGCGGCGACCTTTGAGCAATTGCCGATAGAAGGCGAGCTGCGCAAGTCCGGCGCAGGGGAAGCCGAGCGTATACATGAGGCCGTTGATCAGCATGATGGGCGATACCTGCAAGCCTTCCGACAAAATGGCCCAGCCTTGCGCCGCGCTGAAGGCAAGGAATAGAGAGAACCATAAGTACTCACGCTCCGAGCGCCGCAGCAGAAAGAGCAGGAAGACAGCGATCGCACCGAGGGATTGCAACAGCGAAAGGATTTCGGGGCTTGAATAGCTCCAGTTGCGAGCGGCTCGATTCACGGCGTACATTCTCTGGATGTCCGCCGAGTCTCCAATCGTCGCGCCACTGTTTTCAGGTCCGCCGCCCTCGTATTCCGCCCATCCGGGCCAGTGCCAGACGCGAATGGCGATTTCGATCTCACGGGCTGAGCCGCCAGCAATCGGGAGAGCGTAGATCTGGCTGGCATAGTTGCTGTAGGGAACGGGATCGGGCGGCATCTTGCCAATGCCGCCAATTCGAACGCCGTTCGCAAAGACTTCATAGTTTGTCAAAATGTCGGGCAGCCAAATGGAGAGGTCGCTCATTCCGGCGGGGACGGATACGCGAAAGCGGTACCAGGCGCCGCCGCTATAGCCCTTGTATCCCTGTGCGGCCCAGCTTTCGTCGGAACGGAGCAGCGGCCACGCGGAGTCGTCGAAGTTAGGGTCGGCCCACGCCGGATTGTCTCCGGTATGGAATCGCCAGAGGCCGTCGAGCGCGGCCGCGGGCTCTCGGCTGTTGTTGAAGTCGAAGGTCTGCGCGTGAGTGATGGCCGGCGCGACGCACGCTAGCAGGCAACCGAGCAGGAACAGTTTTTTCATGCGGTGACGAAGGGGATTCGTTGTGATCTTCGCAAGCTATCACGGGGGACCGGGGTTGCAGAAGTCTTATTCAGGCGGCGTGCTTCAGCGGATTGGCCTCAAGGAGGGGGCGCGGATCGAAGACCACGCGAAGCGAGCGAATCTTTCCGAGCTTCACCGTATACCAGCTGCAAACAAAGATGATGGTTCCCGAGATCACCAGGTCGGAGAAAAGGCAAACGTCATTGCCATCGGAGAATGCTTTCTTGACCTCGTAGTGGAGCCGCATGCGCTGCATGTCGAGCAGGTAAGCGTCGGCGCCGCGGCGAGCACCGAGGACACCGGCAAACGTGACATCGTCGCTGAGATAGAGCCGCGCGGTCTTGTAATCTTCACGGTTGAGCGCCGCAATGCAGGACAGGACGATTTCGCGCGCGTTTCTCTCGAAGGCCATTCCAAGGTTCCTCGGACGAGCCCGCTCGGCTCTCCTTTCGCTTGGATGCGTGTGGCGGACGCGGGGGTTAGAAGAAGAGCGCGGTGCACTCCGGGACGGAGCAAGCGACGGGCTCATCCTCCGGCCGAATTGGGCCGCGATGTTCGAGTCGAATTTTGCTCGAGCGGGCGCGTTCGAGAGCGATTAGCTGGGTGAAGAGCCCGGCTCGAGCGCGTGCAGCTCTTTGCCCGGCTTGAAACGCACGGCCTTGCCCGGGGCGATGTTGACCTCAGTCCCGGTGCGGGGATTGCGGCCGATGCCGGTTTTGCGGGCGCGAACGCTGAAGACGCCGAAGCCACGCAGTTCAATGCGCTCGCCGGCCGCCAATGCCTGTTTGAGGCCCTCGAAGACTGTGTCCACTGCCGCCTCAGCCTTGGTGCGCGGCAGGCCCGTGCGCTCGACCACGTTGTGAACGATATCCTGCTTGATCAATGGGGTAACCTCCGCTCAGGACGAACCGATTGAAGCGTATCTTATCACTACCACCGCCCATACTACAGATTTTGTTGCGATTAGGAAAATGCGGGAAGCAGCGACCGGGGACTGGGCGGCTCGGAATATGGGACCCGGGGCTGCGCGCTGAGGCACCGAAGAACGGAGATTGTCCATGGGCGCGGCGTTTGCTTTAAGATGGGGTTTCGGCAGGGCAACGCAGCAAACAACCGCAGGATGAAGCAAGCGCCGACGGGGGCCTTTTCGATTGGCGCCGGCACGGGAGAAGTATGTCGATACTGAGTGATCGATGGATCAGGGAACAGGCGCTGAAGCATCGGATGATTGAGCCATTCAGCGAAAAGCAGGTGGCGAGCGGGGTTATTTCATACGGTCTCTCCTCTTACGGCTATGATCTGAGAGTTTCGAACGAGTTTAAGATTTTTACCAACGTGAACAGTGCAATCATCGATCCCAAGGCGTTCGATGAGCGGTCCTTCGTATCGGTGGAGGCAGACTCGGTCATTGTTCCGCCGAATTCGTTCGCGCTTGCGCGGTCCGTGGAATATTTTCGGATTCCGAGAGATGTGTTGACGATTTGCGTGGGCAAGTCGACCTACGCACGGTGCGGCATCATTGTGAACGTGACGCCGTTTGAGCCGGAGTGGGAGGGATTTGTCACGCTGGAGATTTCAAACACCACTCCGCTTCCTGCGAAGATCTATGCGAACGAAGGACTGTGCCAGATTCTGTTCTTCCACGGCGATCAGCCATGCGAGACCAGCTACGCGGATCGCAAAGGGAAGTACCAGAAGCAGCAGGGAATTGTGCTGCCGAAGCTGTAAGAAAGTGGCGAGCCCGGGTTCTCGGATGCGACCGGGCACGATACACAGGGCCCGATCAGCTAAACAGGAAGCGCAAGGCAGAAACAGGAAGCGCAAGGCACCGAGCACGAGGAGCGAAGGACGTGGCCCGCGATGAACGATGTTCGGATGCAACCTTAGCGTTAATCGGCTAGCACTATTTCCTCGTGAGCCGTATCATCGTGGTATTCCGATCTTGGTTCACGCAGTGAAGAATTCAAGCAGGGGACACATTCTGGCAATTGAGTTGACCGCAGCCTTTATGGGCTTGTGCAATTTCGCCGAGCCGTCAAGAAACTGAGAGCAGCGTCAGAGAATATGAGCGCCGTTGACGCTCTAAGTTGAATCAGGCGCATCGAGACATGATCGTCGAGGTTGTTTGGGGCAGCCAGGCGATACAAGTCCAAAGGACAACAAGCGTTTCGTAGTCACTTTTCTCCCGGGTCGAGCGGATCAGGAAATCTTAAAAATTCGAGAAGGCCGGATTGTCTCCGGCCGGACCTGGACGGGTGTGGGGATGACATCGTCAAAGCACGGTCCCGATGCAATTCGTATTGGGTTGGCGGCGGACGAACCGATTCGCGTCGCTGGGCTGGCGAGTATTTTCGACCAACCCGGGCAGGATGGCGAATGCGAACTGGTTCCAGTGATCGCGCCCCTGAGAGAACTGCTGGCAACCCACGATATTGAGTATGTTGTGATTGACCTGAACTCCGCTTCGGGTGGGTTGGAGGTCGTCGAAAAGATTCGGAGCATCCGGCCTGACGTGCGGTCGATTGTGATTGGTCCGGAGGGCGACGACGAGCTGGTCCTGAATGCCATTGTTGCGGGCGCAAGAGCTTACCTGGGCGAATCGGCGGGGCCAGATCTGGTGCGCCGGGCCATTGACGTAGTGACGGCCGGATCGATCTGGGCGCCGCGGCGGTTGCTGTGCCGGGTGATCGATCGCCTTATGAAGACTCCCAATCTTTCGCAAGTGCTCTACCGGCAGCAGCTTACACAGCGTGAGCAGCAGGTTTTGGAGCTGATTCTGGGCGCCCATTCGACACGCGAGATTGCCCGGCAACTGGGCATTGAGCAGCGCACCGTGAAGGCGTATGTGGGCCGTCTCATGCGCAAAACAGGCGCTGACAATCGAATTCAATTGTCTATGTCGGCCCTGAGCCACTCATTCCTGCCCCGTGGCCGCCCAGGAGCCCGAGCTGGGGCTGGAGGCCAGGAAAGTGCATCAAATTAGCTACAAAATGCATTACCTTAGCCACAACACCTAAGTACTCTTGTGTGGTTACCTAAATTCCCGCATTCTTATCCACAGAAACAACGCAGATCTGGGGAAAGGAGTTCCCCGGCAGCATGTTTCATGGTGCCTGGGAACTCCTCTTTTTTCGATTCTGCGTGATTTCGCTCACATCGGGCGAGTTTCTTCAGCCCTCCCCCCATTCAAATCAAGTGAAAGCCGAGCCAGCGGCCCTGACCGGGCCGTTGGAGATATTTTGGCCGTCAGGCCGCTTTCTTTCCCTTTAGCTCCCCTTTCATGCGATCCGCGAGCAATTTGCGAGCCTTCAATAGCCTTCGAAGCTTGGAAGGGCTCAGCCTCTTGGCCGCATGGCTGATATAGAACTCAAGCAACCTCATTCCGGCGGCGGTTCCTTGCGGACTCACTTCCTTGGAAGCGAGAGAATCCGCAAGAGCTTCGGGGGGCTGGGTGAATAGACCGGGATGTGGATGAGAAGAGTCCATATTGACGCTCGTATTCCGGATTACAGTTGGATTGGGCAGGAGCGAGCTGGCGTGGACTCTCGGACCAGTCAACACGCCAGCGTGCGAAACGACTCAGTGCATTTCAGATTCGCCGAAATACTCTCGAATAGTATGCAGGAATCCTTCGGCTTGCGGAGGAGGGGGCACGTCGCCGCGTAGAATTGCTTCGAAGTGATGGGGTCCGCCATAGAGCACATCGGTGTCGTCGGCATTCTTGCTCACGGTTACTCCGCTGAGGTCGACTCCTGCGAAAAGTCCGTGAGCACGCGACCAGGTCAGCAACTCAGCCCGCAAGCTGATGTCGGTCGAGGCCTGAGCGTCGCGCCCAACGGGACCGGCTGCCGCCGAGGCATCGCCACCGATTTTGAATTTGTCATGGAGGAGATCCTGGAAGCCCCTGTCATTGGTCGCTACCAAGACAAGATCGGTACCCTTTCCACCAATCTGGAAACCGAACGATCCGCCGGCGAGGCGAATGAATACGGGTCCGCTCCAGCCGTGACCGGTGCGGCAAGTAACCACGCCTTGCCCATATTCAGCGCCGACAATGAAAGCACCCTTCAAGACGCCAGGCACAACGGCAATGCATCTTGCGTGCCGCGCGATCCCCTCGGGAACTGCGTGGTCAGGCGTAGACATAATGGAGTCGATGACGTTTCTGGCCGCGTCCAGGCGGGCATCCAGCCTGTTGTGGTCCTGGGCGGCGGCACGCGCCGCGACACAACATCCCGATCCAGCTATCAAAAGAAGTGCAAGCAATTTCTTCATGTTGAGTCTCCTCGATTTGTTACGCATCATGAGCGTGTTCGCGCAAATTTACTCACGCTCCCACTCGCTCCCCTTGCTTCGATGCACGGAGTGGAACTCAGGCCATCCCGATGCTGAACAAAATGTGAAGGTTCCATTTCTACTCAAGATTCGCCCGGACATGGCAAATGAGGAAAGCAGGGTTTGGCAATTGTGGAAGCGATGTGCGCATGCATGCGGTAGGCTGGGCTGTAAACTAGCGGGGGAGGATCCGGCGCAGGCTGCCATGCGACCACCCCAATGAATCCTCCCGGTCAAACTTTGGCAGAGACGATTTCCCCTACGCAGAGTTGTTACATCCGCTGCCCAGTGCTGCGGAATGGAAAGGATAAAGACATGAAGAAGGTCATGGTTTCGATTTGCCTCAGTTTGCTTCTTCCAACCGTGGCATTCGCAGCCTCTACAAGGGAAGATTTGCAGGCGCGGATGGATGCGGCCAAGGTGGTTCTCGACCAAATCATGAACGCCGGCGACCGGACCGTGCCGAACAACATTCTGAAGTCGGCCACGTGCGTGGCCGTGGTTCCCAGCATGGTAAAGGGCGCTTTTTTTGTCGGCGCCCAGTACGGCCAGGGCGTAGTGACTTGCCGCACCGGTCACGGCTGGAGCGGGCCGGTATTCATCCGTATGGCCGGCGGCTCATTTGGATTTCAGTGGGGCGGGCAGGCGACGGACCTGATTCTGATTGCCGTTAACGATCGCGGGATGCAGGATCTGCTCAAGAACAAATTCAAGATCGGCGGCGATGCTTCGGCTGCGGCCGGTCCCGTAGGTCGTTCCGGCTCTGCTTCCACCGATTGGAAGATGGGTGCGGAACTGTTGAGCTACTCGCGGACCAAGGGCATCTTTGCCGGCATCGATTTGGATGGCACCAGCGTGAGCCAGAATATCGACGACACCACGTTGTATTACGGTTCGCCACACCATTTTGAGGCGATTCTGAGGGGCGATGTCGCGGTGCCTCCGGGCGCGGTACCGTTCGTGCGTGACGTGGCGCAGAACTTTGTCGAAGCCAGAGCGCGGTAGAAAAACCGCTATCAGCTTTCAGCCCTCAGCCTTCAGCAGCGTCCGACGCAACGCCGGACGCTGCTTGAGCGTCTACACTGATCCTTGCTCATGCGGGAGAAGATCGAGTATGGGATTGTTGTAGCCATTGCACGCTGCCTGGGCGCGATGCCGCGCGGCTTGGCGCGGGCTCTCTCGGGTTGCATTGCATTTGGAGTTTATTGCAGCCTTGGCCGCTTGCGGCGCGTGGGAATGCGCAACCTTGAATTGGCTCTGCCGGAGCTTTCCCCCAAAACCAGAAAGAAAATCTTGCGCGGCGTATATGTCCATCTCGGCTGGCAGTTGGTGGAATTCTGCCGCATGACGCGGTACACGCCCGAGAATACGCGCGACTGGGTCCGCGCGGAGGGGCTGGAGCATTATCTGCAAGCGAAAGAACGCGGCAAGGGCGTGCTGGTGCTTACAGGCCATATGGGGGCGTGGGAGCTCTCGAGCTTTTACCATTCGCTGATGGGTTATCCCATGGGGATGCTGATCCGGAGGCTGGATAACCGGCGCCTGGATGAGTATGTGAATGGAATCCGCTGCATGCACGGGAATTTTGTTCTGTCGAAGGATGATTTCGGGCGCGGGCTGCTGACGGCGATGCACGACGGCCGCGCGGTGGGAATGTTGATCGACACGAATATGACGCCGCCGCGTGGCGAGTTTGTGAAGTTCTTCGGGATCGATGCGTGCACGGGAACGGGGTTGGCGCACGTGGCTCGGAAGACGGGAGCGACGGTCGTGCCGGGGTTCATGGTGTGGGAGGCGAGTGAAGGGAAATACGTGCTGCGATTCGGGCCGGAGGTCGAAATTCCGCGGACGGACGATGCGGCCGCGGACATTCTGGAGGGGACGCGAAGATGTACGGCGGTGCTGGAGGAGTGGATTCGGCGCTATCCTGACCAGTGGCTGTGGATTCACCGGCGATGGAAGACGCGGCCGGCGGGGGAGACAGGGCTGTACTAACTGCAGGGATCAGGTATCAGGGACCAGGGATTAGGGACCAGGGACTAAGGACCATCGATGACGATTTGGGAATTGATTGAACAACTCGGCGGGAAGCTGGCCCAGGGACGGCCGGAAACGGAGATCACGGGCGTGAATGGGCGCGAGCACGTGACGTCGACAGAGCTCCTGTTCGCCGAAGACGAAGCGTCGGCTGCGGAGGCTCTGAAGAGCACCGCGGCAGCAGTGGTATTGAATGCGGGATCGGCGGCCGAGACGTATGGGAATTCTTCGATCGCAGTGATTGAGGCGGACCAGCCGAAGCTGTGGTTTGCGCGGGCGGCAAAGATGCTGCGCCCCAAGGTTGAGTGCGGGTGGATTCACGACACGGCGGTGTTTGGCGAAGGGGCGATGCTCGGGAGCGGGGTGACTGTCGGCGCGCATGCGGTCGTCGGTAAAAATGCAGTGGTCGGCGACGAGTCGCGCATCGAAGCGGGCGCGGTCGTTGGCGAGGGTGTGCGCATCGGGGCGCATTGCCGCATCTATCCACGTGTGGTGATTTATCCGGGGACAACGATCGGCGACCGCGTGATGATTCATGCCGGCGTGGTGTTGGGTGCGGACGGGTTCGGTTATGTGCGAGATTCGGCTACCGGCGCGTACACGCAGTTTCCGCAGCAGGGCACTTTGGTGATTGAAGACGACGTGGAGATCGGCGCGAACTCGACGGTCGATCGGGGCGCCCTAGGAGAGACGCGCGTGCGGCGCGGGGCGAAGTTCGACAACCTGGTGCACGTGGCGCACAACTGCGATATCGGCGAGGATGTGATTCTGGTTGCGCTCGCAGGCATCTCGGGATCGAGCACGATCGGCAAGGGCGCAGTGATCGCGGGGCAGGTAGGTATCGGCGACCATGTCCATATTGGGCCGGGCGTGATTCTGGGCGGGCAGGCGGGAGTGTTCAGCGGGTCAACTGTGACGAACGATGGACTAAAGCCTGGGACGGTGCTCTGGGGCACGCCGGCGCGTCCGCTGAGACAAGTGCTGAGGGAGCAGGCGGTGCTGGCGCGGCTGGCGAGAAAGCAGAAGAAAGCTACTGGCTCCTAGCCTCTAGCGGCTAGCTATGCCTCTGTTGAACTAACAGTTTTGCTCTCGCAATGAGAAGCTAGCGGCTGGAAGCTGGTAGCTTGTCGCTGAGGTCTGTAATGGCGATCATCGTTGTCGGCGGGGGCGGGCGCGGCGCGGGGAAAACAGCGCTGGTGTGTGGCCTGATTCGCGCGCTGCGGGAGATCGAGTGGACCGCGGTGAAGATCACGACGCATGAGCATGGCAAGGCCACTCCGATCTGGGAAGAGGCGACGCTGGGGCAGGAGACGGACACGGCGAGATATCTGGCTGCTGGAGCGCGACGCGCGTTATTAGTGACCCCGGAGCTGATGACGGCGGGCCAAGGCGCGACGAGAACGAGCGGTGCCGAGCTGGGGCCGATTGTGGATCGGATTCTGCGTGAATGCCCGTCGACAGGCAGCTTGATTTTCGAATCGAACAGCGTACTCGAGCACGTGCGGCCCGACGTTTGCCTTTGCGCATCATCGAGTCCATGGACGGAAGTGAAGGCTTCGTACAGTCTTGTGCTAGAGCACGCCGATGCGATGGTTGAGCTGGCCGCACACGATCACATCATTGAAGCCGAAAAAATCACGTTTCGGCTGGCAGCCATGGAGCGCGTGTCGCCGGTGATGCTGGAGTGGGTGCGAGAGCGATTGCGGTGACTTGGAGAAACCTTCCCTCAGGGGCTAAATGTCGTGTCTCAAGAGGTTGTTGACATCGAACAGAGGTCCAGCGCGGCTGATGGGCGGCATTTGATTGAGGCTAGCATGAGGTCTGTGCCAGTTGTAGAGGTGTGTCCAGGGGGCGAGATGTTGGCGCCTGTCAGCGGAGTTTTGGTAGAGCCTGGCATAGGCCCATTCGCGGATGGCGGTTTGGATGAAGCGTTCGGCCTTGCCATTGGTTCGCGGAGTGTAGATGCGAGTACGGATATGTTTGAGTTTGAGATCGCGGCAGGCATCGCGGAAGCGGTCGGCGTAGAAGCAGGGTCCGTTGTCGGTCATGAGGCGGCGCGCCTGGATGCCGAGGCGTTGGAAGTAGGCCACAGCCTGACGGAGGAAGCTGGCCGAAGAGACGGCTTTCTCGTCCGGCATCATGGCGGTGAAGGCGATGCGGGAGTGGTCGTCGATGGCCACGTAGAGGAACTCCCATCCGGCGCCGCGAGTTTCATCGCGGGGATTGCCGGTGATGCCGTGGCCGGGCTTGACGATACGGGCCAGCTTCTTGATGTCGATGTGCAGCAGATCGCCGGGGGCGGCGTGTTCGTAGCGCACGATGGGGATTTTCGGTTCCAGCATTTTGGCCTTGTTCAACTTCAACCGGGTCAGGATACGGCTGACGGTGGCGCGGCTCAGGCCGGTGGCCTGCGCGATCCGCACGCCCGTCCAGCGTTCGCGGCGAAGCCGCTCGACGCGCTCGACCAGTTCGCCGTCAACGCTGCGGGGCGATCGATGGGGGCGCGAAGACCGGTCCCGCAAAGCAGCCGAACCGCCCTCGCGAAACCGCTTGACCCACTTGGAAGCACTCTGCCGGCTGAGCTTGTGCTCGGCTGCCGCCTCACACAAGCCCAGCCGGCCCTCCACAACGCTCTTCGCAAGTTCCTCTCGACTGAATATCGTCAGTCGAGCATGATGGTGGTAGTCCATTCGATCTCCTGAGAACGCTTTTGCTTCGCAACATCAGCTTCACAGTTCTTGATCGAATGGACAACAACCTATTGAAACTTCACAGCTAAAGCCCCAATGTTAAGGGGCTTTCTCGGCACGACTGAAGTCGTGCCCTGACACTTCGTGCTTCTCCGAAGCAGTTTTTTCACGATCTGCTAGAAGCCGGCCCAGCGCAGATAGGCGTGGATGATTGGCTCGCCCCACAAGCAGCTGACGATTCCGCCGACGCACAGAAATGTGCCCAGCGGCAGCTTGATGTGAGCCCAGCTTTCATTACTGTCGCGCTTCGAGGGCAAAAGAAGCAGGGCCACAGCGGCGAGCGCGCCCAGCACCACTCCGACGCCAAAGGAGAGCAGCGCACCTTGCAGGCCAAGCCACGCGGCCAGCATCGCCATCAACTTTGCATCGCCCAGGCCAATGCCCTCGCGGCGGCGGATCAGCCAGTAGATCCAGCGGATGAGCAGGATGAGGCTGGCGGCGGCGAGGATAGCGAGCAGGCGTTCCCCGGCGATGTGCCAGAGGAAACGGCGCCGCAACTCAAGTGCTCCGTAGAATGCGAATACGCGTTTGGAATTGACTGCGGCATAGATGAGAGTGGCTGCAAAGCCGACCAGGATTCCTGGGATGGTGATTTTGTCTGGCAGCCAAAGATGCTCGAAATCCAGTACCGCAAGAGCAATCAGCAGCCAAAGAAGAATCATCTGCGAGAGTCCGTTGATGGCAACCGCAATCACAGCCGTCCAAAAGAGATCGGAAGGCGGAAGATCGGCGGTCATCGTGAGACCGCGAGACGCAATCAGAGCCCAGCCCGCCGCCACCGCCAGCTCCACCAGCGGATAGCGCAGGCTAATGGAGGCTTTGCAGGTGCGGCAATATCCGCGCAGGGCCAGCCAGCTCACGAGCGGCACATTTTCCCACCACGCGAGTGTTCGCCCGCAGCTTCGGCAGTGGGAGCGCGGATTTACGATGCTTTCGCCTTCGGGCCAGCGGCTCAGGCACACGTTCAGGAAGCTGCCGAAGGCCAGCCCGAGAAGCCCCGCGAAGATGGTTGTGAGGACGCGAATCATGGAAGAGATTGAGTATACGGCTCTAGCGTCTTGAGGCAGAAGTTCGTTGAAGATCGAAATGCCGGAAAATGCAGGTCCCCGTTCGACTCTGATCGCATCCGCGATCCTCGCTCAGGGCAAGCTTTCGACTTCGTTTGGCGCAAAGAACGCGCCAAACTTCGCTCAGGATGACCGCTTTTTGTTTTGCGAACGAATGACTCAATACGCCAGCGTATGCTCCGTAAGACGCATCGAGCGTTCCAGCCGCTCTTCGCAATTAGGAGGGGCAACGCAATCGTGAAAGTTAAACAGGAAGCTTCAGCGACTAAAATATAGATCGATGGATCTGCCGCCAGAGAGCTTTCGCGCGAAAGATCAGGCGCCCGAAACTACCACCGATCCGGCGCGGGCGGCTGCATTGTTTGAGCAGTCGGCGGCCATCATGGCGCGGCTGCGCGCTCCCGGCGGCTGTCCATGGGACCGCGAGCAGTCCTTCGATTCCATTCGCAAATACACGCTGGAAGAGGTTTATGAAGTTTTCGACGCCATCGAGCGCCGGGACTTTGACCATCTTGCCGAAGAGCTTGGCGATCTGCTTTTGCAGGTTCTCTTTTATTCCGAGATGGCGGCCAACGAGGGTTTTTTCTCGGTCTCGGACGTGCTGGAGGGGTTGAACCGAAAGTTGATCCGCCGCCATCCGCACGTCTTTGGAGACGAAGCCTCGCGGGCCGCAGGAAACAAAGCCGACGTGGATGCGGACTCCGTCGATGCGGCTGTCGCGGGATCGTCGGCGGCCGTTCTGCGCAACTGGGAAGAGATCAAGGCGGCAGAGAGATCGGCAGGCGCACTGCAAAGTCACGACGACGCGACCGGAGGTGCAGGGAATCAAGCTGCCTCGCGGCTGGATAGCGTTCTGCGCTCCGTGCCGGCTCTGGCTGAAGCGGCGAAGCTGGGGGCCAAGGCGCAAAAAGCCGGCTTTGATTGGCCAAGCTGGCGCGAGCTGCTGCCCAAAGTCGCAGAAGAGACGGCGGAGTTGGCGGCCGAAGCTGAGGCGGGTGATTCCCGGAGCCAATCTCGAATCGAAGCCGAGCTCGGTGACTTGCTTTTTACCGTCGTCAATCTCGGCCGCCACCTCGGAGTGGACGGGGAGATGGCGTTGCGCAGCTGCAATCTGCGTTTCCGACGGCGCTTCAGCGAGATGGAACGCATGTCGCAGCGTCCGCTGGAAGAATTGTCGCCGCCGGAATTGGAGGCGCTTTGGGTGCGGGCGAAGCGAAATCTTTCGCAGCTTGAGTCCGGAGATGGCAACGCGGGCCGACCCAACCACGCTTCTCCGTCGACCTCGCAGGCTGAGTCATGATCGAGATTCGCAGCTGCCAGGGTTTCGACGAAATGGAGGCGTGCGTTCGACTCCAGATTGAGATCTGGGGCTACGACGAAAGCGATGTCACGCCGCGCAAAACTTTTATGCTCGCGCAAAGAATTGGCGGCCAGGTGATTGGCGCTTTTAGTGCAGGGGATCAGGGTTCAGGGATCAGGGACCGGAAAACAACAGGCGCCGACCTGGTTGGTTTCGCTCTGTCTTTGCCCGGAATCAAGCGCACCGAAAACGGACCCGAACTTTACCTTCACTCGCATATGCTGGCTGTCAGGCCGTCGCACCGGAAGCGCGGCCTCGGCGCGCAACTCAAATGGGAACAACGGCATGAAGCGCTTTCTCGGGGGATCAAGCATATGGAGTGGACTTTCGATCCGCTGGTAATCCCCAACGCTTTCCTCAATATCCACAGGCTGGGCGCGCTTTGCCGCACCTATCTTGTGGATTTCTATGGTGTATCCTCTTCTCGACTGCAGGGTGGGCTCCCGACCGACCGGCTTTTGGCGGAATGGGAGTTGGAGTCGCCAAGAGTGAAATCTGCTTTTGCTCAGCATCCGGCAGCTACGCACAGCATTGAAGAACGCATTTTGGTCCCAGCTCCCATTGACCACTGGAAGACCAGCGAAGCAAACCGTGAAAGGGCCCTCGATGTTCAGCTAGAGAATCGGCGGAAGTTTCAGGATTGTTTTTCGCGGGGACTGGCCGTACTTGGCTTCTCTCGCGATGCGGAAGGAAACGGAATCTTCGAACTGGGTACCCTCACCCAGTGCAGTTGAGCAACGGTTCTGGTTTTTCTGGAATATAAAACTTTATGAGAATTGATGCGATCATTCTGCGTGAACTGCATATGCCGCTGGTGCGCCCATTTGAGACCAGCTTTGGAGTCACCCGTAACCGTCGAGTTATTCTGGCCGAAGTTCAGTCGGAGGGGCTTTCTGGCTGGGGCGAATGCACGGCCGGCGAGCGCCCGTTCTTTTCGGGCGAATCGACCGACTCGGCCTGGCAGGTTTTGGTGCAGGAGCTTGCGCCCATGCTGGCCAGCGAATCCCCAGAGAACGGCGGCAATTGCCCCGCCATCTTTCGTGCGGTCCGGGGCAATCCCATGGCAAAAGCCGCTCTGGAGAACGCAATCTGGGACCTGGAAGCGCAACGCGAGGGCGTTTCACTTTCGCGCCTGCTGGGCGGCGTGCGCGAAAGCATTGCCTGCGGCGTTTCCATTGGGATTCAGTCTTCGATCCCCGAATTACTCTCGGTGATCGAGCATGAATTGGCCGCCGGCTATCAGCGCATCAAGCTCAAGTGCAAACCGGGCTGGGATATTGAGGTTTTTGAACGGGTGCGGAGCCGCTGGCCGGGCATCTTGCTCAGCTGTGACGCCAACTCGGCCTATCGCCTGAGGGACGAAGATCACCTGGTTTCGTTCGATGCTTTTGATCTGCTCATGATCGAGCAGCCTCTCTGGCACGATGACTTTTACTTTCACTCCGTGCTGCAAAGGCGTTTGAACACGCCCATCTGCCTGGACGAATCGATTCGCAACCGGCGCGATACGTTGGCGGCGATTGAAATGGGGTCCTGCAAGATCATCAACGTCAAGCTGGGCCGGGTGGGCGGATTCTCTGAGGCCATTGCCGTGCACAACGCGGCGATGGAGCGCGGAATTCCTGTCTGGTGCGGCGGGATGCTGGAGTCGGGCATCGGCCGCGCGCACAACATCGCGCTGTCGACGCTTGAGGGCTTCACGCTGCCCGGCGACGTCTCCGCTTCAGCTCGCTACTTCGCCAATGACATCATTGAGCCCGCGGTCACAGTCTCAGAACATGGCGAGATTGAAATTCCCGACACACCCGGCCGCGGCTACGAAGTGCGTACCGACCTGATCGAACGGCTGACGGCGCGCAAGGAAACCATACGCGAGATGGCACTGGTGGCGTAGGGCAGAGTTATGGTCAATGGGGCCGCGGCTTTGGTCGCGGCCTTGTTATTTTCAGGCGGGCACCGTCGATCATTGACGCTTCAGAACGGAACCTACTTCGCGCTTTACGCGCGCTGCGCGATTTTATATCGAAAGGCAACTCAAGCCGGGGACTTAGATACGTTTTTGTGACCAGCGGCCGGACCGCGTGACGAACGGTGGCGGGGATTGGCGAGCTTTGCTGGGCCGAGACGTACAATCGTTGATATTGTTTTTGGAGACCGAGAACGATCCAAATCCTTCCCAAATTCTGTTTTGGAGGCATTCGAAATGAATCGATATCTTTGTGCGGCAGCGCTGCTGATGGCGGCCGGATTTCTTGTCGCGGTTCAGGTTCCCGTCGCTCATGCGCAGGCCCCGGCGCCGGCCCCGGCAGACTCGAATCGAACGGTCAAGCTGCTGCCGGGTCTCGACAAGGAGCTGGTCGATTCCTCGGTCAATCCCTGCGATAACTTTGTGCAGTACGCCTGCGGCAACTTCACCAAGTTGTATCCGGTTCCCGCCGACCTGCCGGGCTACGACAGCCTGTTTATGGTGCAGGAACACACGCAGATTGTGCTGCATCAATTGCTCGATCAAGTAGCCGACAAAAGCGCGCAGCATACGCCGAACGAGCAGAAGATCGGCGACTATTACGCCACGTGCATGGATGAGAAAGCGATCGACGACGCCGGCCTGAAGCCGTTTAAGGCGGAGCTCGACCGGATCGCCGCGCTGAGGGACAAGAAGCAACTCACCGATTTGCTGGCGCATGACCAGATGATCAACATCGGCGCATTCTTTAACTATTCTGAGCAGCAGGACTTTAGCGACGCGAGCAAGCAAATTGCCGCAGTGGACCAGGGCGGGCTGGGATTGCCGGAGCGCGATTATTACTTCCGCACCGGTGACGCTGCGGAAAAAACGCGCAAGGAATACGTGGCCCATGTCACGACCATGCTGACGCTGCTGGGCGAGCCCGCCGATAAAGCCTCCGCAGATGCGCAGAAGATCATGGATCTTGAAACCGCTCTGGCCAAAGTGTCAATGGATGTGACCGATCGGCGCGATCCGCACAAGGTGTATCACATGATGGCAGTGAAGGAGCTGGCGCAACTGACACCGACCATCGATTGGCCGCAATTCTTTGTCAAGACCGGAGTACCGGGCATTGCCAATTTGAATGTGACGAATCCGGATTTTTTCAAGGGGCTTGAGGCGGTTCTCGATTCCACCGACCTTGAAACCATCAAGACTTACCTGCGCTGGCAACTGGTGAACGGCACTCCTTCTTTCGCACTGCCCAAGCCGATGTACGATGCGGACTTTGATTTCTACGGCAAAGAGCTGAGTGGAGAGCAGGTGGAGCGGCCGCGATGGAAGCGCTGCGTATCTGCGACCGACAACGGGATTGGCCAGGCGATTGGCCAGGTTTATGTGAACTCGCAGTTTTCCGCCACGCAGAAAGCTTTCACTTCGCAGATGGTCCACGACATTGAAGACGCCATGGACGGCGAGCTGGACAAGCAGGATTGGATGAGCGCAGAGACGCGCGCCAAGGCCAAAGCCAAGCTGCACATGGTCGCCAATAAGATCGGCTATCCCGATCACTGGCGCGATTACACCAAGTTGACGGTGGTGAGAGGCGATGCGCTGGGCAATGCGTTTCGAGCCGCGGAATTCGAGAACAAAAGGCTGCTTGCGAAGATCGGCAAGCCGGTGAATCGCGACGAATGGTTCATGAGCCCGTCGACGGTCAACGCTTACTACGATCCATCGATGAACGATATTAACTTTCCCGCGGCGTTTCTTCAGTCTCCGATCTACGATCCGAACGCTACCGACGCGGAAAACTACGGGCATCTCGGCTTCTTCGTGGGGCACGAATTGACGCATGGCTTTGACGACCAGGGAAGCCAGTTCGATGGCAATGGAAATCTGAAGGATTGGTGGACCGCGGACGATCGCAAGAGATTTGACACGATGACCGATTGTGAAGTGCACGAGTATGGCAACTTTACGGCGGTGGACGACGTGAAAGTGAACGGGAAGCTGACGCTGGGCGAGAACACCGCCGACAACGGAGGTCTACGCCTTGCCTATCTTGCTTTCCAGGCCGACGCCAAGCGCAAAGGCATCGACGTGACCGCGAAGGATGATTCCGGCTACACGCCGAATCAACAGTTCTTCATGGCCTTCGGTCAGGATTGGTGTGGCGGATGGCGGCCCCAGCTGACCAGATTGCTGGTGCAGACCGATCCACACTCGCCGGATCCAATCCGCGCCAACGGGGTGGTGCAGAATTTGACGGATTTTGGCAAGGCGTTCGGATGCAAAGTGGGTCAGCCGATGATGCCCGACAACGCGTGCCACGTTTGGTAGGCGCTTGGGTTGCAGCTCATAGCCGGATGGATCCCAGGGCCGGAGTGAGTTTGCGCCCGCGCCGTGGGGTCAATTGGATATTGGAAAAGTGCTAGCTCAGGCGGGGAGGGGAGGTTCCAACATCGTTGCGCTGTAATTGATCGTCCTGGCCTTCAGCCTGACGCCAAAGGTAAGCGACCGCGGTGGCGATGGAGGAAATCCAAATCGCAACCAAGAACGTGCGATTGAATGTTCCCGGATCGAAACGATGCCCCGATTCTTGCCAGTCGAAGCCCATGCATGCAGCCAGCACCAAGGAGAACAGCACAAAGCCTTTCCAACGGAACTGTTTCTTCTGGCCGCGTACGAAGTGCGCGCTCAATGCGATCGGAAGAGCGAATAAGAACGTAGAAAGGATCACCTGGGCGAGGGACTTTCCGCGGTGGAGCTGCCCGATCTCCACGCCAGATGCGCCGAGAAACGCCACCGCAAGCTCACGCAGGAACTTCCAGAAATCTTTTTTCGTCTCGAACATAGCGTGTCCAGATCAGCGGAATTCTGTTTCCAGATTTACGACGATCAAGGCCGACGAGCGATAAACTGGTCGACCTCGCTGCGGACTGGCATGGATGCGGCCGCGCCTTTGCGCGTGACGCAAATTGCCGCTGCCGCGTTGGCGAATCGAGCCGCCGCCCAGGGATCGTTGCCTTCGAGTATAGCGACAGCAAAGGCGCCATTGAAGCAGTCGCCGGCAGCAACGGTGTCGATCGCATCGACTTTGAACGGCTTCACCCATCCGGATTTGCCGCCCGCAACTGCAACGTAGGAGCCTTCGCCGCCGCGCTTGAGTACGACGCCGCGCAATCCCTTGTCGAGAAGTTTTTGCGCGCTTTGCTCAACGTCCGCGCCATCGCCCACGTAATGTGCGGCTTCAGTTTCGTTGGGCGTGAACCAGGCCACCTGATGCCAGACCGATTCCGGTAAATCGGCGGCTGGTGCGGGATCAAGCGTGACGAGAACACCGGCCTGCGCGCAAAAATCGAGCGTATAACTCAGAGTGTCCATGGGAATTTCGAGCTGGCACAGGACCATTCCCGCGGAACGAATCAAATTCGCATGCTTGTCGACTGTCGCGCGATTCATTTTGCCGTTCGCGCCGGGAACCACTACGATTGCGTTCTGGCCATCGTCGGCAACGAACATCGGCGCCAGGCCCGATGAGCCGGCAACGGTGGACATTCCCACCGTTTCAACGCCCGCGCGCTTCAGATTCTCAATGAGGGCAGGGCCGTAAGCATCGTCGCCCACCTTCGCGACCATGGCCACGGGATAACCGAGCCGCGCTGCCGCGACGGCTTGATTCGCACCCTTGCCACCCGGCGTGGTCTCAAACCCTGTCCCGATGAGCGTCTGTCCGATCGCCGGAATGCGCGGCGTGCGGGTCACCAGATCCATAGTGATGCTGCCGACGATCACGATTGGTTTGCGCGAGTCAGTCATGAAGGATTCTCAATAGAGCGGAGCCAGCGCCACAGCGCCGAGTCCAGCTAAAAAGAAGATGAACATCAGGACCAGAAACATCCTGGCTTGTCGCGGAGCGCCGGCGAACTCGCGCCAAACGAACACGCCCCAACAGGCGGAGACCATGGTCGCGCCCTGACCAATGCTATAAGAAACCGCCGGCCCAACCAGATGCGCTCCCGACGCAAGAAAGTTCGCTAAGCCGCCGGTGCACCAGATTCCTCCACCCATCGCCCCGGCCAGATGCCACCCGAGAGGCGCGCGCCAGTAACCGGCGCCATCCACCGGCTCTTTTCCGTCGAGCGGCTTTTTCATCAGGAGCCAGTTCGCGGGCACCGCGGACACCATCACGCCGATCATAAAGAACATTGTGACGGCGTAAGGGCCCGGAGCAGGCGCACCGGGCTCGCCGTTGAGTGCGCGCGCTACGAAGGGATAAAAGCAGCCCATTAGTACGCCGCATGCCAGGCTGATGATGATGCCGCGGACCGTCGTCGCTTTGGCCGTGGCTTCACGCTTTCGGTAGGCCGCTGCATCAAGCACGATGGCTACTACAACGAGTGCCACTCCACTGAACAGCAATACTGGATTGCCCACTGGCTTGAGAACATAATTCGAGATCGCGCCAATCACCAGCGCCAGCCCAATGCCGACCGGGAAGGCAACTGCCAATCCGGCAACATCGATGGCGGCGACGAGTAGAAGGTTTGCCACGTTAAAGATCGCGCCGCCAGCGATCGCGTAGAGCATCGGACCCGCGGTCATTTGCTTCAGATCGGCGAGGAACGGCGTTCCCGCGTGCCCCATGCTGCCGGCCGTCAAGCCCCAGAACACCGCGCCGGCCACCATGCCCAACACGTAATCCCAATAGAAAAGCTGAAAGCGGTAGCCGGGGCAAAGCTTGAGGGTGTTGGCCCACGATCCCCAGCAGAGCATGGTCAGGATGGTGAGCGCGAGCGCTGCCGGATACGTCTCTGGAAAAAGCATTTTTATTCCCCTACGCTCACGCCTGGATGCGCGGCAAAGATGGAACCATAACACATTGGCACTGCCGCTGTTTAGCGGGAAAGATAGAAGTCGCTGGTTAGAGTTTTTCGGAGTTCGATCGGGTCTGAACGAGGTCCGTCGTGGTGGACTATTGCCTGGCTGCCTTCAGCGCCTCAGTCAACGCAGGAACGACTTCAAACAGGTCGCCGACGATTCCGTAGTCGGCCACTTCGAAGATGGGCGCATCGGGATCCTTGTTGATGGCGACGATGCATTGCGAGCCTTTCATGCCGACGAGGTGCTGAATGGCGCCCGAGATTCCGACGGCGAGATAAAGTTTTGGCGCAACCGTCTGGCCGGAACTTCCCACCTGCCGCTCCAATGGCAGCCATCCGTTGTCGCAAATGGGCCGCGACGCGGCCAGCTCCGCGCGTAGTGCCGTCGCTAGCTCCTGCACGAGGGGGAGGTTTTCTTGAGCCTTGATGCCGCGACCTACGCTGACGATGCGCTGCGCCGAGCCGAGGTCGACGGTCTGCGCGGATTCGCGATATGGCTCGCCGGGTCGCGTACGAATTTGCGCGGCGTCGAGATTTGGGCTGAAGAGTTCAACCGGCGCGTGAATTCCTCGCGGCCCTGTGTCAGCGCCTGCGCGAAACGCGCCCGCCTGCACGGAAACAAAACACGGGCCATCACCGGAATGGGCGTAGCGCCCGTTGAGCCGGCCTTGCATGAGCTGCCGCACAAATCGCGGTCCCTCTTCAATCTCGACCACATCGCCGATGAGAACCTGGCCCATGCGGCAAGCCAGCGCCGGGACGTAGTCGCGCACCTGGTAGGTATGCGAAAACACCACGTACTTCGCACCGTTCTGGTTCTGGAGTAGCGTTTCGAGAGCGCAGGTAAAACCATCCGCCGTGTACTGCGCGAGCAGCGGATGCTCCACGCGAATGACATTGGCTACGGAGCGCGTTGCGGCTTCCGCAGCCAGCGCTTCGGTTTGCGCGCCGATGACTACGGCGGCGATGCTTTCAGGGGGCGCAAGCCGATGCGCAGCGGCAAGCGCTTCCCAACTGGAATTTTTGATTCTCCCGCCACTCTCTTCCAAGACCAGAAGAACACTCATAGGACGCGCGCCTCCGATTTCAGCTTTTCAACCAATGACGCGGCGGCTTCCTTGGGAGTGCCGGGCAAAATCTGCGTGGACTTTTGCTTTTTCGGCGCATTGATTTGGTCAAGCACGACGGTCGCCGGCCCATAAGCGGCCAGGTCGGCTGCGTTCACGGCGCGCAGTTCTTTCGATTTGGCGCGTTTGATGCCCATGAGCGTGGCGTAGCGCAGCTTGTTTCCGCCTGATTGCATCGTTAGAACGGCGGGCGTTGGCAGTTCAATGAATTGGAACCATCCTTCCTCAAGTTCGCGCTTGACCTTGAGACCGGATTCGGTCTTTTCCACGTGAAGAATCATGGTGGCGTGCGGCAGCTCGAGTAATTCGGCGACGATGACGCCGGTTTGACCGAGCCCCACGTCTTCCGATTGCAAACCGGTGAGCACGAGGTCAGGATTTTCAGGTTTGATGGCCGCGGCGAGCAGGCGGGCGACCCCAAGGGCGTCACGCGAGCCGAGATCGTCCGTGACGATCTGAATTGCACGGTCGGCGCCCTTGGCCAGAGCCTCACGAATCGTGGAACCCACACGCTCTGGTCCAGCGCTGATTACAACCACTTCTCCCGCACCAGATTTTTCCTTGAGCAGCAGCGCTTCTTCGAGGGCATAGGCGTCTGGTTCATTCATGGCCCACTGGAGGTCGCGCTCTTCGATGTCTTTTCCGTTTGCGGCGATACGCACCGGAGCGTCGCGGTCGGGAACCTGCTTGATGGCGACGATGATCTTCATGGTTAGGTTCTCCCGAGCTTCTCGCCGATTACTCCGGCAATCCCCGTGCCGCCAGCTGCGCAATGTCCATCAGCTTCGGCGCGCCTTCGCCCTTTTCTGCAAACGCATCCCGGAACATCGTATTGCAGAAGGGGCAGGCCGTGCCCACGATGTTCGCTCCCGTCGCGGCCAGCTCAGCCGCGCGGACATGGCTCACGCGCTCACCTTTCTCCTCGCCGAGAAAGACAAGGCCTCCGCCGGCGCCGCAACAGAAGCTGCGTTCGCGCGAGCGAGGAGCCTCAACTAATTCGCCGGCCAACGCCGCAACTTTGCGCGGTTCCTCGTAGACGTTACGATATCGACCCAGGTAGCAGGGATCGTGGAAGACGATTTTGTCTTTCCCGGGTCTCTCAGGGGCTAAAGCCCCGGACTTTTGTTCGGCGTTTTCGGCATGACTGAAGTCATGCCCTGATACAAAGCCCAAGCTGTCGGCATGGGACCCGCCCGGCGGCTGGGTGCCCAGGTCATGCCCGGATGGGAAGCTCAATTGATCCGAATACCGAGCCAGAAATTCGCTGTGATGCTCGACTTCGGGCGGCGTGCCGTAGGCCTTCCAATCCTCTTGAATCGTGCGCACACAGTGCGGGCAGATCGAAATTATTTTCCTGGTTTTGGACTGGGCCAGTGCTTCGAGGTTCGCTTCGGCCAATTGCTGGAAGAGTAAATCGTTGCCGAGCCGACGAACCGGGTCGCCGGTACATCGCTCCTTGCGCAAAACGCCGAAGCTAACTTTGAGGTGACGCATGACCCTGACCAAAGCCAGAAGAATATCGCGGCCGCGCGGGTCGTAAGCGCCCATGCATCCGAGCCAGAGGCAATACTCCTGCGTGCCGTCGAATAGGGGCAGGGCATTCTTGTCGACAAATTTGTCGCGCTCCGTTGCGCTGAGGCCCAGGGCGTTGCTGCCGCGCTCCAACGCCAGAAAAAGCTTGGCCCCGTGGTCGTCTTGCCATGCGCCCGTGTTCACTGCGCCGCGCCGCAGGCCGACGATGATGGGAACGTGCTCGATTCCCACGGGACACTGAAACTCGCACGCGCCACACGTGGTGCACTCGAACGCGGCCTGCTGTGAGTTGTACTTGCCCAGCAGCGGCTGCTCCGACGCCGGGCCATAGTCATTGAGATAGCCGCGCAGCCCGAGCACGATTTCTTTCGGGTTGAGTAGCTTGCCGGTGTTGTTCGCCGGGCAATGCTCCATGCAGCGCCCGCACTCCACGCACGAATACGCCTGCAGGCTCACCAGTTGGGTCAGGTCTTTTCCCGCGACGAGCCCGAAATCTTCATCGTCGGCAAGCGGAGGAATCTCGGCAAATCCGCCGCGCGAGAGGAAAACTGTAAACGGACTCAGGAGCAGATGCAGGTGTTTGGTGTGCGGAATGAGGGGCAGAAAGGCGAGAAGCGTGAGCGTGTGCGCCCACCAGAGGGCTTGTCCGGCCATTCCTGCTGCGGGCACAAAGAATGCGGCCAGATACGTCGCCATCAAAACGAAGATCAGCAGGGCAATCAGTCCCGATTCCCATGAGACCGCGCCAAGCCATTTGGGCTGAATGAAGAATCTGCGCACAAAGAGCCCGAGAATCCCTACAGCGCAAGCAGCCGCAAACAAGGCGGCGAAATAAAAATAGAATTGCCCCACGCGCCCGTCGGGGTGGAGAAAGCCAAACCCGAACAGCGTTGCGCAGTGGTTCAGGGTGACCAGCGCAAAGGCGCAAAACGCCCAAAAGACGAGTGCGTGGGCCAGACCCACGAGCGGACGCTCGCGAATGACCTTTGCCTGGAGCAAGACTTCCCAGACGAAGTCACGTACGCGTCTGCCGATGGGAAATAAATGAAAGCCGGGATCTTTCTTCGATTGGAGGATTTTGCTGAGGATTGGCCCGAATCGCAGCCAGAAGCCCAATAACGACAAGAATGCAAGCACCAGAAAAATCCATCTCTCCCCAATGGAAAAGTGATGCGGTTCTGCGAGAGTTGGCAAGGTGGCAATCATCGTCAAACAATGCAACCATACATCAAGGGTCGACAGTCTGCAGATCACCGGCATCAAGATATGAAGCAGGAGCAACAATGATTCCAGTCATCGTGCTCGTCATTTGTTTTGCAGGTTTTCGAATCGCGGGAATCTGGTTGCCCTATTTTTCTGAGTGGCAGTTTTCGCTTCGCGCTGCGCTTGGGGCCATGTTCGTGCTTACGGCATCGGCGCATTGGGGCCGACGACGCGGGGATCTGAAGCGAATGGTTCCGCCCGCCTTTGGCAATGCCGGCATCTGGGTTACGGTTACGGGCATTGCGGAGATCGTCATTGCGATCGGTTTGCAAATCCCGCAGGTGGCCATGCTGGTCGCCGTGCTCGCGGCCATCATGCTAGGGTGCATCTTTCCCGCGAATGTAAAGGCTGCTCGCGAAAGCCTTACGATCGGCGGCCGCAACGTGCCAGGGTTAGGCGTAAGGGTGGTTATTCAACTGATCTTTCTCGCTGCATTGGGCGCTAGTGTGTGGCGCACGTAATTAAGGTTTGCGATTGCGGAAATGCCGAGCTTCTGTCCCGGTACAATTGATCCAAGAGGACTATCAGGCTTGTCAAAGTATCTAGTCACCGGAGCCGCCGGATTTATCGGCCGCTCAATTGCTGACGCTCTGCTCAAACGCGGCGACAAAGTCCGCGGAGTTGACAGCTTCATCACCGGCAAGCGCGCCAACCTCGCCGGCCTTGAGGCGATGGAGTTCATGGAGGGCGACCTGGCGGATCCGGCGGTTTGCGCCAAAGCTTGCGCCGGCGTGGAATTCGTCTTTCATGAGGCCGCCCTGGCCAGCGTTCCGCGCTCTGTGGCCGACCCCGTCGCCACGAACCGCAACTGCGTCGATGCAACGCTCAATGTGCTCGTCGCGGCCCGCGCTGCTGGTGTGCGCCGTGTTGTTTATGCCGGTTCTTCGTCGGTCTACGGCGACACTCCCACGCTGCCCAAGCGCGAAGACATGCTGCCCAATCCCATCAGTCCATACGCGGTGGCCAAGCTGGCCGGCGAACACTATTTGACTTCTTTCGCGCGCGTTTACGGGCTTGAAACCGTTACTCTGCGCTACTTCAACGTCTTTGGTCCGTTTCAGGACCCCACCTCGCACTACTCCGGCGTGCTGGCCATCTTTTGCCGCAAGTTGCTGGCCGGCGAGCAGCCCACAATGTTTGGCGACGGCGAGCAGAGCCGCGACTTCACCTTTATTGAGAATGTGGTTCACGCGAATTTATTGGCCGCATCAGCACCGGCCGAAAAAGTCTCCGGCAAGATGATGAACGTGGCCACCGGCTCGGCGATCACGCTTAACCAGACGTTCGAGATTCTCTGCGAACTAACCGGCTACAGCGGCAAGCCGGCCTATGCTGAGTCGCGCTCCGGGGACATCAAGCATTCTTTGGCAGACATCAGCCGGGCAAGGGAACTGCTCGGTTACGCCCCACGGGTCGATTTCCGCGAAGGGCTCCGCCGCACCGTCGATTGGTACAGGACAACGGAAATCTAGGCTCGAGTTGCCGCAGTCCCGGCCTGTCTCCCAAATCCCTTCGACAATCGCGCTCTGCTGTCCGCTAGTCGCCTTTGCCGCGAGCTATTGCGCCGTTCTTGTGATCGCAGTCACGCATGTGTGATGGAGACCATTGACGAACGGTCATTGAAGGAAGAAACTGGCAGAGATTTTCCCCAGCATAGCTGTGCGTTCTGAACGCCAGGGCCATCGCTTTTGTCCCCATTGGCGTGGGGCGAGGCAGAGACTCATGGCGAGCTTTCGCTGCGTTTGGTGGCAGCAGGCCCTTGTGTTCCTTGCCGGGATCCGGAAAGGGAAATTGGCGAACTGCTTTCGCTTGCGTAGCCTGCGGTATTTTGAGGTTTCGTTCCGTTGCCGAGTGCATTGTCGATCCACGAAATCCCCCCGGGTACCGATCCTTTGCCCGAGTCCGCTGGGAAGTCTCCTGCGAGCACGGCTCTGATGGGATCCACCTCCTTCCGGGACCTGGGTCGCACGATCTGGCGCCGGCGACGATTCATCGTCATCATTCTAGGTTCGCTGCTGGCGGCGTGCGCTCTCTATTGCCTTGTCGCGCCCAGCCAATATGAAGCGGTGGCTCGCGTCGAATTACGGGCTGCGCCGGTTTCTTCGCTCAGCCTGGATGGAGCCGAAGCGCAGGTTCCGACCTCCATTCTTTCCGCGCCCATTGCATTGGAGACCCTGGCGAGCGTCCTGCGCAGCGATCAGCTTGCTTGGCGCGTGGTAGTCGCCCTCAAGCTTTCGAGCGCGCCAGGTTTTTGCGGCAACTTTGGGAGCAGGTTTCCGGGTTTCGATCCCAGCAAACCCACGCCCGAAGCTCAGGCGTGGCTTCTGGATCGTTTCGCGCGCCGCCTTCGCGTGGAATCGGTGCCGCGCACCATGCTGGTCGAAATTCGTTTTCGCTCCCACGACGCGGCGCTTTCGGCCGCGGTGGTCAACCAGCTGATCGCAGGATACAACGAGCAGGAAACCGAATCGCAGATACAGGCCACCGCGGCAGCATCGGGATGGCTCACTGCGCAGCTCTCCGATTTGAAGACGCGCGTCGACAGCGACCAGCACCGCCTGGCGGAGTTTGAAAGCCAGCACGGCATTGTGAGCACGCCTGAGTTGATGGCCAACGGCCAGCCCGGAGAAACCGAGCATAGCTCGGCGCTGCTTGAGATTGACGAGCTCGGCCGCCAACTTGTTGCGGCTACGACAGACCGCATTCTTGCTGAAGCCGAGTATCGCGCCGCTTCACACGGCGACCCGGAGACCGTGATGGCATCCGATCCGCACCTGCAGTCGGACAACGCCAACTTTGCGACTGCACTTCTTCAGCAAATCCACGCCCGGCGCAGCGATCTTGAGCAGGAACAGGCACAGCTTAGCGCGGAACACGGTCCGGGATTTCCCCGGGTCGTGGAAATTGCCCGCCAGTTGCAGGACCTCGACCGGCAAAAGCAGGCCGAGGACACAAAGCTTGTCGAGCGCTTTCGTTCGAACTGGCAAACTGCTCTCGATCGCGAGCAACTGGTGCGCAACAGCCTGGCTGAAGCGACAGGTGAAGGCATGAAAGTGAATGAAGCCGAAACTGAATACGCCGTCATGAGACAGGAAGCCAACGCCAGCCACGATTTGTATCTTCGGGTGCAGGAGAAGGCCGAAGAGGCGGGCCTGGCGGCCGGAGTGCGCTCTTCGAATATTTCTGTCGTCGATTATGCTCGTCAGCCAGTGAAGCCGGTTGCTCCCGATCTTCCGTTGTATGTCGCGATCACGTTTTTCGTTGGGCTCTGGATCGCGGTTGGAGCCGCGCTGTTGCGCGAGTCGCTCAGCTCCTCGGCTGTACCTGCGCTCCTCGGCCTGCTTTTGTTGTTTGGGTCCGGCCCATCGGCTTCCGGGCAGGCCCCCACGCCAAACACCTCCGGATTGCCTTCGGGCGTTGCCAGTTTTCCGCAGTCGCAGGACACGAGAAGTGTGCCGAATCCTAAAAACGCGCCAGCCGTCTGGAACGATGCAGGCGGGGCTGCGCCTGCACCTGGCACTCCATCCTCCACGAACGCGCAGGCATCCGCTCCCATGCCCGCGCCCATCGGCCCCGGAGATTTTGTTGACATCGCCGAATATCACACTCCGGAATTTCACTCCACGGTGCGCGTCTCGACGGCAGGTACAGTCACGCTGCCCTTGATTGGCGAAGTCAAGCTTGCGGGCATGGACGAGCAAGCGGCCGCGCGCGCCATTGAAGCGGCGCTTCTGGCCAAAGGAATGCTGTTGCATCCGCTGGTCTCCGTGCTGGTGACGGCCTATGCCGGCCAGGACGTGAGCGTGCTCGGCGAAGTGACGCGCCCGGGCGTTTATCCCTACACCGTCCATCATCGGCTGCTTGATCTGCTTTCGGCTGCCGCCGGTCTTTCGCCCAACGCAGGCCGCCTGGTGAATGTGTTTCATCAAGGCGATTCAAAAACTCCGCACCCGGTGGTGCTCGATCCCAGTGGGACCGACACAGCTACTGACCACAATCCGGAGCTCAGCCCCGGAGACACGGTTCAGGTAAGCCGCGCAGGCTTGGTCTATGTCGTGGGCGATGTGATCCGTCCCGGCGGATTTGCGGTCGACCCGGTGCAGGGGCTCACCGTGGTGCAGGCGCTTTCGCTTGCCTGGGGACCATCGCAAAATGCCGCGGTCGGTAAAGCGCTGCTTATTCGCGAGCAAAAGGGAGGCCGCGCGATGATTGCGCTCAACCTGCATCGCATGCTGCGCGGGCAGGATCCGGATCAGCCGGTGCAGGATCGCGACATTCTCTATGTTCCAGATTCCGTCGCCAGGAACCTCGTCAATCGCACGCTCGAGTCCGCCATCCAGTCGACGATTGGCGTCACGATTTACTCGGCCCTGGTCTATTCGCAACGTTATTAGCGAGGCGCAATGAGAAGAATCGCGTGGTTTCTGCTTCTCGTTTTCGCTTTTGCGATTCCCTGGGAATACTCGCTCGATCTCGGCGGCTTGCTGGGCAACGCAGCCCGGGTAGCCGGCCTGTTGGTGTTGATCGCCGCGGTTCCTGCAGTGTTGCAGGCGGGCCGCATGCGCACTCCCGGTGCATTTTGGTGGCTGACCCTGGCGTTTTTTGCCTGGTTTTGCTGTTCCTATTTATGGAGCATCGATGCCCACACGACGCTGGCGGAAATTCGCGGTCTTTTTCAGGAGATGATGATCGTCTGGCTCATGTGGGAGCTGGCCGAGACGCCCGCCGACTTGCGCTGGCTTTTGCGTGCGACCGTGGCCGGCAGTTGGGTGCTGGCGCTGCTCACGCTTGCGGCCGTCAGATCGCCTGAAGCCATCGCCGCCGGCCAGGTCCGGTTCGCCGCTTACGGCCAGGATCCTAATGAAGTGGCCCGCTTTCTTGACCTGGGCTTTCCGCTGGCGGCGCTTCTGGTCAACTGCGAGCGCCGCTGGTCTCCGCGGCTGCTGGCACTCGGCTTCTTCCCGCTGGGCCTCGTCGCTGTGCTGCTGACGGCCTCGCGCGAAGGCTTTCTGGCCGCGGTGGTTGGAATTGCCGGGTCCATCATTCTGCTCACGCAAGGCCGCGCCCGCCGCATGGTGGCCACCGCGTTCACGCTGCCGCCATTGTTGGCTGCACTCTGGCTCATCGTTCCCACCGCCACGTTGGCGCGCCTTGCCACCATCCCGGAGCAGATCCAAACCGGCGACCTGAATCAGCGCTTCAACATCTGGTCCGCGGGCTGGCGTGCTTTTGTGCAGGCGCCGGTTTTCGGAACCGGGGCCGGTTCGTTTGTCGCGGCCGCACATCTATCTCCCGTTGACACGGCGCACAACACCGCACTTTCCATCGCCGTGAGCGGAGGACTTTGTGCCGTATTTCTGGCTGTTGCGCTGGTCGCGCTCGCGGTCTGGTCAGCGCTTCGGACGCGTGGTCCACTGCGCCTGGCGCTCATCACTTCGCTCTTGGTGTGGATTCTTACTTCATTCGTCGCAACTGTAGAGGAGAACCGCACCACATGGCTCCTTCTGGCATTGATTGCGGTCGCCGCGCGCCTTGCATGCGACGATCCCGGCGGGCTTGCAACGTGCTTCTCCGCGCGTCCGGTGCGTGCTGCGCCGTCGCGTGAGCCGCAGCTTGTCGCACAACCGGAAACCTAAAGGACGCCTCAAGAGCCATGTCGATCGCCTCGCTCGCTGCCGCGCCCTCACGAAGCTTCAACATTAATCGCGCCATTTTCCGAGCTGCCATTTTGGTTGGCGCCGCAGGCATCTTCGTCAAAATTCTCGCCACCTTCAAGGAAGTGGCTGTGGCCTCCGTTTATGGCCGGTCCGACGCCATGGACGCATTCCTGGCTGCGGCACTTATTCCCAGCCTGCTCGTCAACCTCATCTCGGAATCGATGAACCAGGCCCTTGTGCCCACGCTGGTTCGTGTGAGGGAACAGGAGGGCCGCGAACGTGCCCAGCAACTTTTGTCGAGCTCGATGTTGTCGATGTGCGTGTTGCTGGCCGCCGCGAGCGCCATCATGGCTCTTGCCGCACGCGGATTTTTCCCGCTCATCGCCTCGCACTTTGGGCCAGCCAAGCTCACCCTCGCGGTGCACTTGTTCTATGGTCTTTTGCCGCTGGTTCTCATCACCGGGATTGCGACCAATTGCACGGCGGTCCTCAATACGGTCGATCGCTTTGCCGTTCCCGCTCTTGCGCCGATGGTGATTTCAATCGCTATCATCTGCGGCGCGCTCTTCCTCGGAGGACGCTTGGGAATCTGGGCGGTGGTATGGTCCACGCTCATCGGTTCGCTTCTGCATGCCGGTCTGGTGGCATGGATGATGCAAAGGCACGGCTATCGATTCCGCCTGCGCTGGTATGGCATGGACGAACCTACCCGCGAAGTTGCGGGCCAATACGGGCCGGTGCTGCTCTCAAGCGTGGTCTCGTCCGGCGGCTTGCTCGTCGATCAGGCGATGGCCGCCATGCTGATCGCGGGCAGCGTCTCCGCCCTGGTCTACGCCAATCGCTTTGTCAGTGTGGTGCTCACTCTGCTGGCCGGCGCAATCTCGACTGCCGTGGTTCCTTACCTGTCGAAAATGATCGCCTACCGCGATTGGAACGGATGCCGTGATACGCTTCGCACCTGGGTTCGGCTTACCGCTCTCATCTCTGTGCCCATTGCGGTGCTGATGATTGTTTTTGCGCACCCCATTGTTCGCGTTGCCCTTGAGCACGGCAAATTTGGACCGCGCGATACCGCCGTAGTGGCTTCGGTTCTGGCAATGTATGCCATTCAGATTCCTTTTTTCGTTGTCAGCCGGGTTTACTATCGCTTTGTAGTTGCCATGCGCCGCACCGACCTGATCCTGGTCTGCGGCATTGTCAATCTCGGGCTGGACATCGTGCTGAACATCGTGCTGATGCGCTGGTTTGGCGTGGCTGGAATCGCGCTCGCGACGTCGCTTTGGACGGTGAGCACGTTCTTCTATTTGTGGTACTGGAGCAGAAAATTGCTGGCGCGAGCTGTCGCCGAGGAGGCCGCCGCATGATTTCTGCACCGGCCGAGTATTTGCTTCGTTGCGACGATCTTTGCCCCACTGTCCCAGTGGATCGGTGGCAGCGCCTCGAATGTTTGATCCGCGAGTTCGGCCTTCAGCCGATCCTTGCCGTGGTCCCGGATAATCGCGATCCCGAATTGGAGAGCTCAACTCCTGATCCAGCCTTTTGGCAGCGCATGCATGAGCTCGAAGTCGCAGGGGCCGTGGTCGGCCTCCACGGGTATCGCCATGCTTGCTCAAGCCAGGGCCGGGGCTATCTAGGCCTCGCCAACACTTCGGAGTTTGCGGGCGTGCCCGCCGCAACCCAGCACAAATGGATCAGGGAGGGCCTGCGGATTTTGCGCGCGCACGGACTCAACCCGAGAATCTGGGTGGCCCCGCGTCACGGTTTCGACAGGAACACACTCGACGCGCTGGGCGCTGAAGGCATCGCTCTGCTCTCCGACGGCTTCGCGCGCATTCCCTTCCGGCGTGGCGGCGCTACCTGGATTCCGCAGCAACTTTGGGGCCCGGTGGATAAGCCAAAGGGCCTGTGGACCATTTGCGTCCATCCCAATAGCGCTTCCGATGCCGACATTTCGGCCCTGCGCGCATTCCTAACTGTCCACGCCGATCAATTCACCTCCGTCGATCAAGTACTTTTTCGCATTCAGCCCACCACCTTGACCCTGGCCGAATACCTCTATGCTGAAACCGCCCTGTGGCGGCTCAAAGCTTCGCGAGCCGTCAAGCGCGTCCGGCACGCAACGCCCTTCTGGTTCAGCAGTGCTTCGTAGAGCCGCTCCCAGCGGTTGAGGACGGTTTCCAGGCTAAATTCATCCGTCACGCGACGCCGCGCGCATTCGCCCATGGCATAGCGCTCTTCCAGCGGCATGTGCATCAATCGCGTCATCGCTTCGTTGAGGCTCTTTGGATCGGCGGCTCGGGCCAGCCAGCCGTTCACGCCGTCGACCAGCACCTCACGAGTTCCAGGCACGTTGGTGACCACCGCCGGCACTCCGCAAGCTCCGGCCTCGAGCAAAACCATGGGCAGGCCTTCGTAACGGGACGACAAAACGAATCCATCCGCAGCTTGCATCCAATGCTCCACATCTGGCTTGAAACCCAAAAAACGAACACGGCTATCCAATCCAAATTGAGCGGCCAGCTGCTTCAAGTCTGCTTCCAGAGGGCCGGTCCCCAAAATCAAAAGACGTGCGGTCTCCGGCGCCCGCGTCATGGCGCGAAGCAGAGTCGGATAGTCCTTCACAGGCTCGAGCCGGCCGACAGCCATCCATAGAAACTCGTCTTTCAAGCCGAGTTCGTGTCGCGCGGCGATCCGGGCTCGAGGGTTTGGCGCCCATGCCTCGACTTCAATGCCGTTGCCGACGATCGACAGATTCTCTTTGCGCACCATTCCAGCAGCCACGTGCGAAACTGCGGTGGCTTGGCTGACGGCCGTCACATGGTCGGGCATCCAGGAGCTCAACCGATAGCCTGCGCGGCGGCCACCCGAGCCGGTGGCCGAACTATGCAGAGTGTCGATCACTGCGGGCACAGAGGCAGCCAGACGCGACCACCGGCACAGCCATGCGGCATGCGGCAGGTGTGCGTGCAGCACGTCTGGCTGTTCGCGTTTAAGCCAACGATGGAAGCGAATCCACCCGCGAGGATCCGCAAGCCCCTTGCGCATCTCAAGGCTTGTAAATGGCACGCCGTCTTGACGCAGTTCCGCGGCTGCCGGCCCGCCGTCGCCGTAAAGCGCCACCATGCTCACTCGCCAACCGCGGCGGCGCAGTCCCTTAGCCAACAGCATGGCTTGCCGTTCTGCCCCGCCAATGCGATTCAGGCCTGGAATGGCAATCGCTGCGTGGCTCACGTCTGCCTCCACGCATGCGCGTCAATCAGCTCCTCATACGCCTCAATGGCGCGCTCGAAGGCAAACTCATTGGATCGCCATTTCTTCTCAAGCGCTGCGTCGCGGTTGCGCTGCCGCGCGTGAACTTTGGAACCGAGCCCATCCGTTGCTGTGCGGTCGCCGGCGACCAACATGGAGACGGCAACGAACGGCAGCGAAAGGGCACACAAAATTCCTGTGAGAGCAAAACCAAACCAAGGACGAAACACTGGCATTTCTCCAGCGACACAACTGCAACGTCCCCGGCCGCATGCGCCGCCGGAGACCCTCAAAAAGTCTTCGTAATGGAGCTGCCTCGAACCGGCGCAACTGGAGCGTGGTCAGCCGCTGCAGATGCGGCTTCATCGTGCGCAGGAAATGAGTCGACAGCCTATGAATTGCTTGGGCGGGATTCTTCTTCGACGAATTTCGGCGGTGCTCTAACTAAATACAGCCCTAAGATACGGCCCGGCACGCCCGATCATTCTTCGTCTGAAGCAAGGCTCCCTGGACAACGCGGAGTGACCCAGGCAACACGTTTTCAACGTGGCCTGTGGAAAAGATGTACTGAAACTGTACTGAAAGGAAACATCCGATTGGAAAAAATGTCAAGAGGTAAATTTGCATGGGAAAAAGTATGGGATTTATTACCTTTGCGCAGATTTCAAATTGAAACTCCGGCCACTTTTCTGCGCTTTTTCCACAGCCTGGAAATCGATTGATGCTCCACGTGATCGAAGGGCCGTCCTTTCACCGACTGCAGAGAAAGCCACCAAACCTGAGAAACCGCTTACCACGGCGGCTAAAGCCGCAGGATTCACGCGAGGTTTCTGCGGCACGACTGAAGTCGTGCCCTGACACTTCGTGCATTTCCGAGGCAAGCTTCTCCGCGGCCTGGATGGTCGTGCCCTGACACTTCGTGCATTTCCGAGGCAAGCTTCCCCGCGGCCTGGATGGTCGTGCCCTGACATTTTGAGGGTCTCCGAAGCAGCTTTTTCGCTGCCGCTTCAGATTCCCGCAAAGAATGAATGGGAGAATCGCTGTCCGGGCTGGATCGTCTCGAGCGCCTCAATGATGGTCGCGGCCAGCGCTTCCGCGGAGATTGCAGGCGCAAGCCAAGCCCCGTTGCGGCCTCGCAGCAGATCCGCCACGCCTCCCGAGGCCGGCGTAGCCACAATGGGCAAACCCGCCGCCGCAGCCTCCAGCAGGGCGTTCGGCATGCCTTCGTGGCGCGATGGAAGCACAAATAACGTCGCCCGCGGAAAGAAAACATAGGGTGGATCGACATGACCGGCAAAGCCCACGGCATTCTCCAGTCCCAACTGGCGGCATAGGGACTTGAGAGCCTGCTCCTCTCGCCCCGCCCCAGCCAAAATCAGCGTTACATCAGGCAATCGCTCTCGTACCATGGCCAGCGCCTGAAGCAATAGATCGAAACCTTTCTCCCTGGATAGCCTACCCACAGCGAGCAGTTGCCTGCTGGTGTTGGCCGCTACAGCAGCCTCGCCCAGCGCGGCTCGAATTCCCGCAAGGTCCACGGGATTCGGCAGCACAGCGATTCGCTCCTCGCCGATGCCCGCGACTCGCGCTAAATCCGATGCCATGTCCCGTGACTGGCAAATCACCCGGTCGGAGTTTCGATAGAGCAGGCGATAGAGCAATCGCATGAGCCTCGGCAAACGTCCAAACGACGTCACTGATGTCGCGGTCGCGTTCTGGCGAACCAGCACGGACGTCTTTGCGGGAAACAGCGGCCTCAGCATCAAAACCAGAAAGCTCACCTCCACCGCTCCGGTGAGCACGACTTCTGGCCGAAGCCGCCATATGAGACGCAACAAAGGCCATGCACCAGCACGCGCGCGCCCCGCGCCCAGCGGGTGAACGTTTACCTGGCCCGGCAAGACCTCTCCGCTCCGGTCCCTTTGCCCCACGAGACCCAGGTGAACTTCGTACTTATCTTGCGACAAACCACGCGCAACCAGAGCGATTACATGTTCTGCTCCGCCTCCGCCCAGATGCGAAAGGAGCAGGAGGATCTTTTTCTGTCGCGCCATTGGTTTCAGTGAACCTAACTTCTACGAAAGGAATCCATTGTCAACCCAAGGCCAGTACCTCATGTGTGTTCGCAGTCACTGGGCTGTGAATTGGAATGCTCTAATCTTGGTTTTCGAATTGATGCGCTGAATCACCAATCCCACCAGAATCTGCCGACCAGAACCTGCGACACGGACCCAAAAGTTGCCGTACTGAACATTGCACCCGGAATCTGCCAATCACTCCGCACACCCAGGGATTTCCACGCAAGACAGGGGCCCCATGGCAGATTCAGTCGCTCGGTCTTTTCAGTTTGCTTCAGCCTTTCACAAACAGCCCACGGTCCTCCTCGGCGTCACCACACAGGAGCTATGCCTGATTCTTGGCGCACGATTGCGGGCTTTGCGCCGCGCCGGGTTTCGTGTCGTCCTGGTCTCCGGCCCCGGCGAACTTCTGGAGCGCACGGCCGAGTGCACCGGCGTCGAATGCATCGCGCTTCCCATGCACCGCGCCATCGCACCATTGGCCGATCTCGTGGCGCTGGTGCGGCTCTGGCTCATCCTGGGCCGCTACAAGCCAGATCTCGTCGAGTTCAGCACGCCGAAAGCCGGGTTTCTGGGGATGGTTGCCGCCTGGCTGCGCGGCGTTCCCCGGCGCATCTACATGTTGCGTGGGCTCAAGCTCGAAAGGTCGCACGGTTTCAAGCGCTGGATTTTATTCACTGCCGAACGCGCGGCCTGCTCGTGCGCGCACAGGGTGCTCTGCAACAGCAAGAGTCTCCGCGCCGAGGCGCTGGCGCTCGGCCTGGCACCCGCGGCCAAGTTGCTTTTGCTGGGGGAGGGAAGCAGCAACGGCGTCGATGTGGAGCGCTTTTCGCCGGGGCCGAGCGCCGTGCGCGATCAGCTTTCCATTCCTCGCGACGCGCTCGTCCTGGGTTTCGTGGGCCGCTTGACGCGCGACAAAGGACTGCCGGAACTCATCGAGGCTTTCGATCGCATCCTGCAAGCGGTTCCGTCAACTCATCTCTTACTCGTGGGCTGGTTCGATCGCGCCGAAGATGCGCTCAACTCCGAAGTGCGCCATCGCATCCTCAATCATCCGCGCATCCATTGCACAGGATTCGTGATCGACACCGCGCCTTACTACCGCTCGATGGACGTAATGGTTCTCCCCACGTGGCGCGAAGGTTTTCCCAATGCGATTTTGGAGGCAGCGGCTACCGGGATTCCGGTCGTCACAACCGAATCCACCGGCGCGCGCGATGCGGTCATCGCCGAGGTCACTGGCCTGCTGATTCCGCCAGGTTATCCGGAGGCCATCGTCGAAGCGGTCGTCAAGCTCCTTGGCGATCCGGAGCGGCGATTAAAAATGGGCCGCGCCGCGCGCACCTGGGTCACCGAGCATTATTCCGAGGAACGCGTTCTTGGCTTGACCGCCAATTACTACCTCAGCCTGCAGGATTCGGAACCGTTTGCGCTGGCACAAAACGCGTGAATCGTTTCGCAGGCCATTCCAGGCTGTCGGCTGCTAGTGCGTCTCGCCACCGAAAAGATCGCGCTGCTCGCCGCTAGGTCTGGCGGCTTCGTCGCGCTTTTTGCTCGCGGATCCTATCAGGCTCAACACTTCGAGCGTCTGAACAGCCTGCCGAGGCACATAAATGCGCTGCGTATTCGATCGAGTGTCAGGCGGAATCAAAAGCAAGCCTGCGCCTTCCACCAGGCTTCGGTCATTGGCCGCCAGGCCCTCCAACTCGTCTCCGTCCTGAAGCGTGAGGCGCATCCACAATCCCGCCGTGCGCGGCCGCAACGAAAATCGTTTGCGAACCATCCGCTCAGGGTCTGCCTGGTCCGCCGGACCCGCCGGCAAGGCGCGAACGTAGCACATCCACTTCACCTGCTCCCAGCCCATCCGCACCACCCTGCCGGTCAGGTCAAGAAACTCGAGCTCCGGCTTTGTCTGCCCGAACTCCGCGGCCGCATACCCCGCAATCCAGTCACGGGAGAACTTGCGCACTATGACGGGTTTGCGTGCCGAAGCCATCGCTCTGGATTGTCGCACGAGCCGCCCGAAAGCGGTGTCCGCCTCTATTGCACGATCTGGAACCCTGGCGCCCGGCGAGCTCGCCGGAAACGCACGGTTTCCCACACTTGAAAAGTTGCAAACCGTGTGCAGTTGGCTGGTCTTCCGCCTCAACTTGTGTTAATGTCTTTGTTTGCAAGTTGTTGTCTATCGCCCCATAACGGTAGCATCATCAGTCACTTGGGCTGCGGTCCAGACGGCGGAATTAGGTTAGAACATGCCCGACTATATCTACCTCCTGGAGAACAGGCTCTCGGCTGACCAGCGTAACGCCCTCGCACAGTTGCGGACCGCTGCGCGCGAAGCAGAAACCATTCTTTTTCTCACCGGCGATGCTGTCCGGGACCTGACCAGCGGCCATGCCGTTCGCGAGCTGGAAGTGGCCTTTCACGGAAACGCCCTTAAGCTCAAGAAACCATTAGAGAAGCTCGGCGGCAAGGTTTGGGGCGAAGACGAATTCACGCGCAGCCTTTACCTTTGTTTTCCAGGAACCGTCCGCGTCAACGTGGTCAGCACGCACCGCGTCGAGTACCCCAAGCCCGGCAAGCCGGTCATTCATCCAGCCTCCATCCATGAAGACCTCCGCCGACGCGATTTCACCGTCAACTCCATGGCCATTTCGCTCAACGAGGGATCCTACGGCCTGCTTATGGATCCGCTCAACGGCGCAGCTGACATCGAGATGCGCGCGTTGCGGCTGGTCTCAAACTACGGCTTTATTGAAGATCCGGCGCTTCTGATCCGCGCCACCCGGCTCCGCTCCCGCTTGGGTTGGGAGATGGACCCCAGAACCCAAGCTCGCTACGACAATGCCAAGAGCGAAGGTGTCATCGAGTACCTCTCCGCCCATTCGCGCAAGGAGGAGCTGGAGCAGATTGGCCATGAAGAAGATGGCCTGAAGGTCCTGCGCGCTCTTGAAGCCGAAGGTTGGATGAAGGTTCTGTTTCCGGCATGGACCTCCGCCAAAGCCGATGAAGCCAAACTGAATGCCCTCCATGATCTCGCGGTGCAGCTCCTGGTCCAGGGTGTTCATCCCGACATGTCCGCCGCCCAGATGCAATTGCTGACCGCCAAGCTGCCGTCCCGCGATCTGTCGGCACTCAAGAAGTCGCTGCTGCGTCCGGGCTTTGTTGAAGAGTGGAGCAAACTGGATTCGCTAGCTTCGGGGTTCGCTAAGACGCTTCTGTCCAAGCAAAATGCAAAGCCCTCGGCATGTTTCAAGCTTTTTATGAGCTATGATCCGGAAGCAATTCTCTGGCTTGGCTTTACTAGCAAGGATAAGGCTGTCCAGGAACGCTTCAATAACTTCCTCAAGGTTTGGCCGGAGGCCCATCAACGCATCCCTTATGTGCTCATGCTGGAGATGAGGATTACCCCTGAGCTGCCCGCCTACAAGGAATTGGTCGAAAAGATATTTCTCGAGCTGATCGATGGCAAGCTGACCACGCCCGAAGAGATGCGCGCCTTTCTGGAGCCCTACTCGCCGCCCGCGCCACCTCCGCAAGTCACCATCAAGCGATCGCGCGCGAAGCGTGCCGGAGCGCGGATCAAAGAGCAGGTAATCGAAGAAGAGGAGTCTGAGGACGCCTTGCCGGAAGAGGATATGGAGATTGGCGGCGACGACGAAGAGCTTGATCTCGCGATCTTGCCCAAGGGCGCCCTGGCCGACGGCGCGGACGAAGATTTAGATGGAGAGGAAGAGGAAGATCTGGATGACGACGACGCTGAAGCTGCGGCGTCGAAGAAACGGGCCGGCAAGAAAGGCCAAAAGCCAGCGCCTGCCGCTAAGCCGGCCGCGGGCGCTAAAGCTGCCGCAGGAACTAAGCCAGCCGCGGGCGCTAAACCCGCTGTCGCTGCCAAACCTGCCTCTGATGGAAAGGCTGTCGCAGGCAAAGCCGCTGCGGCTCCTACTCCAGTAAAAACAGTTCCCGCCAAAGCTCAACCTGTTTCCGCACCGAAAAAAGCGGCAGCCGCGCCCGCTAAGCCTGCAGCCAAACCGGCAAAGGTCGCCGCCAAAATCCCCGCAAAAAAACATGTACCAGCCAAGGCCGCTCGGCCGAAACCCAAGGCCAAGCCCACTCCGAAGCCAATCAAAAAGACTCATGCGAAGCCAGCAAAGCCCGCGGCGAAAAAGGTTGCTCCCAAGGCGCACAAAAAGCGTTAGACTCTGCCTGATTTGCGGGCAAACTCAAATGCGTGAGCAGATCTCTGTCCGCTCCATTTGAGTGGACAACCGTGGTCCATGCATGGCGTCTAAAGCTATAACGCCGTGTTGTGTCCGGTCGTTCTCTTGCCATGGTCCCACGCATCGAACGCCGCCCCGAGCTCGATGCTTTGCGTGGGCTTTTCCTCGTCTGGATGACGCTGACGCATCTGCCCACGCGCTTCAGCGATTTTGTAAATTCTCCGCTGGGCTTTGTGTCTTCGGCTGAAGGATTTGTCTTCATCTCGGCCCTTCTTGTCGGCCGGCTTTCAATGCGCGAGTTCACTCAGAACGCCTCTGGAGTTCGCGTTCGCCTGTGGAAGCGCTCGCTCAAAATCTACGGCTATCACCTCATCATGCTGGCGCTGGCCTTCACCGTGGCAGCGGCATTTGCCGTCGGAACTCACAAAGCCGCGATCAGCAATCTGCTCGACTTCTATCTCGCTCACCCTTTCGTCGCCGTTGCCGGCTCCGTCCTGCTGCTCTATTGCCCACCCTTGCTCGACATCCTGCCCATGTACGTCATCTTTCTTTCCTTCACGCCCCTGATTCTCTCGGCCGGGGTACGTTTTGGCTGGAAGAAAATTCTCATCTGCAGCGGCGTCATCTGGCTGCTCGCGCAGTTCGGCTTGCGCGATGTGGTCCACAATTGGATCGTTCACTTCACGCACCTGAATATTCCGCTTCAGGAAACCGGGTCCTTCAACCTCTTCGCGTGGCAGGCGATCTGGACCGTTGGCCTCTGGCTGGGAGTGCGATCTGCCTTTCACGAGCCTGTGATTGGCCGCATCCCTGGCTGGGTTGCCGCACTGTCATGCGCCGCCTGCCTGTTTTTCATCGGTGTGCGTTACGGGTGGCTGGGTCCGCATCTCACCCAGCAGGCGCTTGGAATTCAGCTCGATAAATGGCAGATCGGGCCGCTGCGCGTTGTCAATCTGGTGACATTTTCCGTGATTCTCTATTGGCTGCGCAAATATCTGCTGCGATTTGTGGCGATCGAGCCGTTCCTCACGTTGGGAAAGGCATCCCTCCAGGTGTTCTGCACACATATTGCCTTTGTCTTCATCGGCCTCGCTTTTCTGGTTCGCGATGTGGGCCAGGACATTGACGCGCCCCTGGAACAGTTGCACGGCCTGACGGCGATTATCCTTCTGGCTGTCACCTTCACGACTTTGATCCTCGTGGCGGTGCACCAGGTCCGCAAGCATCGCGCCAGCCGCACCAAACCTCCCAACCAAGGCGCACATCGGGAAGCAATTGAGCCGCAGGGCGCCCCGCATTCGGAATACGGCGCTCCGGCCCAGCCACTGGCGAACGAGCCAGGCGCTTATCTCTGAGTGATCAGCATCAGATGATCGGGCGTGACCCGGCAGCTTTTGCCTTGCACCGGCGTCCACGTCGATCCGTCGAAGTACTTCACCGACACGAGCTCGACTGATTCAACGGCCGTTAGACCTTGCGCCCAAACATCGACCGTGGCTGTGCGGTCGGCGCCGGGTATCAAGTAAACCGTCAGGGTCCGCGTCTGGAGAGTTGGATCCTGGTTCGCGCTCGCCTGCGCCAGCCGTTCTGCGCGGCCCGTCGTGGTCCAGCCGCGTAGATTCACGGTTGCGCTGTCAATCGTTCTCTCGTCGGGGCTCGTCAGCTTCAGGTGCAGCCGCTGCCCTGGACCCCCGGCATGATCGGCTTTAGGATACCTGGCGCCGGTCCTGACGATATTCCCATCGGAAAGATGCGAAGCCTCGATGGAAACCGGACACAGATTTGGCGGCGTGACGGTTTGCGCCGGCGCAATCGCACGGCCATCGGGCCCAACAAGGGTCGTGGATTCCATGCCGGCAACGCCGTAGCTCGTGTTCTGGGCCGCAAGCCCGAGCGGCGCCGCTAAAAGTACGTACCCAAGAAAACCAGCCAGCTTCACGGACAGCCTCCTCAGAATTCCGACTCCATTGTCCATCCATCCGAGGTCAATGTCCACCGCCAGCAGTCTCCGGGTCCCCCCTCGTTGCGTCGGCCCCCTGGTTCCCTTGGCCCCGGACTTTATTCATCAAACGTTTGCATTCTGTTTGCCTGATTGTTTTACTCTGTTCTTGGTTCCCAGCGGTCAAACTGCTCCCGAGCAACCCCATACGGCCGCGGGACGAGGAATGACGGTTTTGAGCCAATCCGTGTTTGTGCTGGAAGACGAAGCAGATATATCAAGGCTGGTCCAACATCATCTTGAAGCTGCGGGCTTTGAAGCTCGCTTGTTTCACACCCCAACCAATCTCATCCCCGACGCCGAGCGAAAGCCACCCGCGCTCTTTCTACTCGATATCATGGTTCCCGGAGGCGACGGCCTCGACGTTTGCCGCCGCCTGCGCAATCACGCCGGCCTCTCCACCATTCCCATCATCTTTCTCACCGCTCGCGCCGGAGAAAACGACCGCGTTCTCGGCCTCGACCTAGGCGCCGACGATTACATCACCAAGCCGTTCTCCACGCGCGAGTTGGTGGCTCGCGTCAAAGCCGTACTGCGCCGCTTCGAACGGCCAACCTCACCCTCAATCATCAGTTTTGAAGAGGTCATCATTGATGCCGGCGCCATGCAGCTCAAGGTCCGCGGCGAGCTCACGACCACCACGGCCACGGAATTCCGCCTGCTCGACTATCTTGCTCGCCATCCAGGGCGCGTTTTTAGCCGCGATCACCTTTTGGACGCCGTCTGGGGCGACGCTCGCTTCGTGACGCCCCGCTCGGTCGATGTTTATGTGCGCCGTATCCGTGAGAAAATCGAGATCGACCCGGAGAATCCGCGCTATCTCAAAACCGTGCGCGGCGCCGGCTATCGGTTTGAACTGCCGAAGGAAGTGTGAGAACAAGCTTCTAGCCGCTAGCCTCCAGCTTCTAGCCAGAGAACACCGGAACGAGTCATCGCGTCGAACCAAGGATTCTCGTGATGCGAAAAGCTGGAAGCTGGAAGCTAGAAGCTAGAGGCTAGAAGCTGCTTTCCGATGACCGCCAAAATCTTCGCCAGACTGCTCGGTCTCTTCATCATCCTTCTCGCGCTTTATACAGCCGCGGGCGCTATCGTCTTGCTGGTTTTTGTGGAGCATACTGCGGGCGCGAACTTCAATGCGCTTGGGCGCAGCGTCCTCGTGCTCGCGCTTGTCGCCCTGGCCGTCTCCATTCCCATGGCCATCTTCGTTTCCCGGCGCTTCTCCGGCCGGCTGCGCCGCGTCGTCTCCTTTGCTCGCCGCGTAGCCGATGGCGATCTGAGTGCCCGCATCAGCGCACTCGATACCACTCCCGGCACGTTCAGCGGAATTGCCGAGCTCTCCTCAATGGAAGCCGCGCTCAACGAAACTGCAGTTCGCCTCGGCAGGGATTTCTCGGAGCTCCAAAGCGGGCGCGATGAGCTGGCCGTCATGCTCGATTCCATGCAGGAAGCGGTCGTCGCGATTACTTCTTCCGGCTTTGTGCGCTGGTCCAACTCTGTGATGCAAGGCATTCTCGAATCGCAGATTGCTCCCGGCCGCCCATTGGTCCACTTTGTGCGCGATCCTGAGTTGCTGGCCTGCGTGCGTGGAGCGCTCGAGCGCCGCGAACTCTGCGTCGGCCGCGCCAGCCTGATAGCTCCCGGTCGCGTCTTTGAAGTCAACGCCGCTCCATTGCCGGCCGGCGGCGCGCTGGTCGTGCTGCACGACGTCACCAGCATTGAAGCTGCGCAAAAATCGCGTCGCGAATTCGTGGCCAACGTCAGTCACGAACTGCGCACTCCGCTTACGTCCATCCAGGGCTATGTCGAGACGCTGATCGAAGACCCCCATCCCAGCCCTGAAACGACACTCGAATTTCTGGGTGTGATTCTTAAAAATGCCAGCCGCATGAGCCGCCTTACTGAGGATCTGCTCGCCCTCGCCAGCGTCGAGAGCCCCGACTACAAACTCTCCCTGCAGCCGGTCCGCGCCAATGTCCTTCTACAGGACGCTGTCGACTCCATCGGCGGCATCGTCGTCGACTCAGGCGTTCAACTCCAATCCGCGGGCGCGCCTGACTCTCTCGTGATGGCCGATCCCGACGCCATGCATCAGGTCTTCGGAAATCTCATGGAAAATGCCCTCAAATATGCCGGGGCCGGCAAGCGAATTCGCGCCAGCGCGCGCCTGCTCACCTCCGAGGTGCAGTTCACCATTCAGGATTTTGGTCCCGGCATCTCTTCTGAACATTTGGAGCGCATCTTCGAGCGCTTCTATCGCGTGGACAAAGCCCGCTCGCGTGAATCCGGCGGCACCGGCCTTGGCCTGGCCATCGTCAAGCACATCGTGCAGGCCCACGGCGGGCGCATCTGGGCTGAGAGCGAACTAGGTAAGGGCGCATCCTTCCACTTCACGCTGCCGCTGGCCCCCGCGCCGCAAGGCGCCCCTCAACCCGTGCCCACTCAGCCGACCCCGACCCACGCCGGCGTGTCCTCCTAGATTAAGGATTTGCCCGATTCGCCTGTTTTCCACTGGCCCGAAGCCCTGTTCCCTGATCCCTGTTGCCTAATCCCTGTCTTTTTCAACTCCCAGTAACATTGGCGGTTGAGAATGGACCTCGGCAGAAAATTCGAAAGGGAGCAAATCGTGAAGAAATCATTGCTTGTTGTTGCGTTGTTCGCGTTGTGCCTTGGCGCGGCTCGGGCTCAAACGATTACAGCCGCCGGCGCTACGTTTCCATATCCCATCTATTCCAAATGGTTCTCTGAATACAGCGCCGCTCATCCTGGCGTCGAAATCAACTACCAGTCCATTGGTTCCGGCGGCGGCATCAAGCAAGTATGTTCGGGGACCGTCGACTTCGGCGCATCCGACATGCCCATGACCGACGAGCTGCTCGCTTCGTGCGGCGTCAAGCTCGTTCACATTCCCACCGTTCTGGGCGCCGATGTTCCGGCTTACAACGTGCCCGGTGTCAGCACCGATCTTAAATTCAGCCAGTCTGTACTCGCGGACATCTTCCTGGCCAAGATCACGAACTGGAACGATCCACAAATCGCCAAGGACAACCCAGGTGTCCATCTCCCTGACCAGAAGATCATCGTCGTCCATCGTTCTGACGGTAGTGGAACCACGTTCATCTGGACCGACTTCCTGAGCAAGGTCAGCAAAGAGTGGGCCAGCGGTCCGGGCAAGGGAACTGCGATCAATTGGCCGACAGGCGTGGGAGGCAAAGGCAATGAGGGAGTGGCAGGCTACATTCGCCAGTTGCCCGGCGCCATTGGTTACATCGAGCTGATTTATGCCCTCCAGAATCACATCAACTTCGGCTTAGTCCAGAATGCGGACGGAAAATTCGTCAAAGCCTCAATTGACGGCGTGACCGCCGCCGCGGCGACGGCCAAGATACCGGCCGACTACCGCGTCTCCATCACCAACGCTCCGGGCCCCAATGTCTACCCGGTCTCAAGCTTCACCTATCTGCTCATTCCCACACAGCCAAAGAATATGGCGAATGAAAAGATCATGAAGGACCTATTTAGCTGGTGCATCAATTCAGGCGAAAGCCAGGTCTCGACGCTCTCCTATGCGCCGCTCCCTGACGCCCTCAAGCAAAAGGTCCTTCAGACTATTTACGCGTTGCCGTAGGACAACACTGCGTCCTACTCAAGCCCATCACGAGGAGTCCGGCGCCCGCCGGGCTCCTCGCCCCGTCTTCGCATGATCTGCATTCCATCCGGCATCATCATTCCCGCCGCAGCCTGCTCTGCGCGAGCCAAATCCCGCAATCCGAGCCCTGAACCCTGAAACCTGATCCCGGTCATTTGGTACACTCTCGAAGGCCCGGATGATACGATTGCCCCCGGCTCATCAAACAGTCAATGACCCCTATCTCTGCGATCGCAACAATCAATGATCTTTTTATTCGCATCGCCGCGGCCGGCAACCCACGTGCGGTGCTCTGGCAGGACGAGTTCGGGCAGTGGCATCCCATCTCTTCAGACCAGATGTATCATCGCGTTCGTGCACTGGCCACGGCGTTGCTTCGCTTTGGCGTGAAGAAGGGCGACCGGGTCGTCCTCATCAGCGAGAATCGGTGGGAGTGGGCCGTCACCGATTTTGCAGTTCTGGCCGTCGGCGCCGCCGACGTTCCCCTTTATCCCACGCTGACCGGCGAACAAATGGCTGAGCAGGTGCGCGACGCAGATGCCCGCATCGCCGTCGTCTCGACCCGCCAGCAATTTGATAAGCTGCAATCGGTCCGCGCGCAAACCCCGCTACAGCACATCGTGATGATGGATTCGCCGGCTCCTCAGGGCGCCATCTCCATGAGCGAGTTGCTGGCCGATTCCGACTTGGCGGGCAATGATCGTGACCCTGTTTTCGACGCCCTCGTTCGTTCTGTTGAGCCAGGCGATCTTGCCACCCTCATTTACACTTCCGGAACCACAGGCGAGCCCAAAGGCGTGGCCCTCAGTCACGGCAACTTCGCCGCGAACCAAAACTTTGCCGCAGTCGAGTTCGGCTTCAATTCCACCGACGCCTGTATCTCCTTTCTGCCGCTTTCGCACGTTACCGCGCGCGCTCTCGACTACGTGATGTACAACCACGGCGCGCAGGTGGCTTATTGTTCGCAGTTCGACAAGCTGCCGCAATCCATGCGCGAAGTCCGCCCTACCGTCATCGTGGGCGTGCCCCGCGTGTATGAAAAGATTCGCCAGGCGGTCGAGCAGAAATCCGCGCAGTCGCCAGTAAAGAAACGAATATTGGCCTGGGCTATTGGTCGCGGCTCGAAGTTCACATCGACTGTGTACGACGGCCGTCGGCCGGACTCGATGGTATGGAAGCTGGCCGACAAGCTCGTCTACTCCAAGGTTCGCGAGGCCTTCGGGGGCCGCGTAAGAATCTTTGTCTCAGGCGGGGCGCCGCTGGGCATTGACACCGCGCGCTGGTTCGCTTCAGCAGGAATTGCTCTGTGGGAAGGCTATGGCCTTACGGAAACTTCGCCCGTCATCGCACTCAATACGCCGATCCATCATCGCATGGGTTCGGTTGGCATGCCCTTGCCGAATGTTGAGCTCAAGTTAGCCGAAGACGGTGAGCTGCTCGTCCGCGGCGCTTCGGTCTTTTCCGGATACTGGCAAAAGCCCGCCGCAACCGCCGAGTGCCTCGACGGTGAAGGATGGTTCCGCACCGGTGACATCGCCCACCTCGACGGCGAAGGATTTCTTTCCATCACCGATCGCAAGAAGGAATTGCTGAAAACTTCGGGCGGCAAGCTGGTTGCACCGCAGCCCATTGAAAATAAATTAAAGAACAGCGTCTACGTCGCGCAAGCCGCGCTGGTTGGCGATCGTCACAAGTTCATCTGCGCGCTCATCTCGCCCAACTTCGCCGCGCTCGAAGACTGGGCTCGCCATCATGGAATTGAAGCCGCATCGCGCGCCACGCTGGTGGCCGAGTCGCGCGTGGTGGCTCTTTACGCCGAAATTGTCCGCGAGGTCAACGGCTCGCTGGCCAACTTCGAATCGCTGAAGCGGTTCCGCATCGTGGCCGACGAGTGGTCGCAGGATTCCGGCGAGCTCACGCCTTCCATGAAAATCAAGCGCCGCGTTCTCACTCAGAAATATTCCGCGGTGATCGGCGAACTTTACGCCGACGAAGCAACCGCCCGCGCCGAATTGGCGAGTTGACTCGGCCGATGCCTTCGCGCACCGATCCACGCGGTTGCCACAAGCGTTGCAATGCCCCGAAAAACGGCGCGCCCCACGCTCCCACGGCAAGCACAGCCCCAAATAGAATCACGGCGTCGATGCTTAGCCGGCCTTCGCGCGTCCAGTAAACATCGGGCTCCAGGCTCAACCACAAGGCGAACTCATCCAGTGTCAGCGCCGCGCCTACGCCGTAACTCACCGCCATCAGCCGCCCCAGAAAAATCGACATTGGCGAGTGCGACCGGCCCACATCGAGCAGCCACCCATAGCCCACCAGGAGAAGAATCAGGATGCCCCAAACCAGGTGGTGAATATGCATTCCACGCACGACCACCCACTGTAAGTGGCCCTCATGATTCGCAATGCGGTGGACCAGAAGCCTTACTCCGGCAAATGTGATGAGAAATGCAACCGACGCGATAAACATGCGCTGCCGGGGCCGGTCGGGAATCGTGGCGCGGATCAGGTAGCCCAGGCGCGTCAGCTGCAGCAGTACCAGCAGCACCACGACCACCAGGCCCGCAAATGCGAGCAGGAATCCAGCACCGGTTTCCGGCATAGCTTATCGTAGCGCCGGCATCCGCCCCTTGGCCCCTCGGTCCCTGTATTCTCCGTCACCAATCCCTTTAACAGCGCCGCGATACACTGTTTCTTACGGTCAAAGCGCCGCCAATTGTTCAACCACAAGCTAAGAACTGGGAACTATGAACTGTATTTGTGAGGAGATTCCACGATGAAAGTTGCTTTGTTGACCGGTGGCGGCGATTGCCCCGGGTTGAATGCGGTCATTTATGCGGCCGTAAGGAAGGGCATCAATCACTACGGAGACGAGTTCATCGGATTTTTGAACGGCTGGAAGGGAGTGCTCGACAACAACTTCATTCCGCTCACGCTCGAAGCCGTCGACGGGATTCAGCTCAGGGGCGGCACCATCCTGCATTCTTCGCGCACCAATGTGAAAAAGATTCCCGGCGGCATCGATAAAGTGCAGGAAGTTCTGAAGGCAGATAAGATCGACGCGCTTATCGCTCTCGGCGGCGACGATACGCAATCGGTCACGCTCTTCCTCAGCGAGAATGGCGTCAAGGCCGTGGGCGTGCCCAAGACCATCGACAACGACATCAGCGGCACCGACCAAACTTTCGGGTTCGACACCGCGGTGATGATCGCCACCGAGGCGGTCGACCGCATCCACACCACGGCCGACTCGCACAACCGCGTGGTCGTGATTGAAGTGATGGGCCGCGATGCCGGCTGGATCGCCTACGCCTCTGGCGTGGCTGGCGGCGCCCACGTCATCCTGGTTCCGGAAAAAGAAATCGACATCGACCACGTGTGCGCGCTGCTCAAATACAATTACGATCACGGCAAGCATTACGGCGTGATCGTGGTTGCCGAGGGGTGTCATCTCCCAGAAGTGGGCCAGGTTATCGGCTCGCAGCAAGTCGACTCGTTTGGCCATGTGCGCCTCTCCGGCATCGGCGAAGCGCTCGCTGACCTCATCGAGAAGAAGACCGGCTATGAAACTCGCTCGGTAAATCTGGGCCACACCCAGCGCGGCGGAGTTCCGACAGCCTACGATCGGGTTCTCGCGCAGCGCTACGGCCTGCACGCCATCGACATGGTGCATCAGCAAAAATGGGGACGCATCGCCGTTCTCCGCGGCCTCGACGTCACCGACATTCCTATCAAGGACGCCATCGCCACCAACCGGCGACTCGATCAGCGCTTCTTCGACGTAATCGCCGACCTCGAAGCGAAAGTCTAGATTGTCGCAGTTTTAAGATGGACCGAGCGGGCCGCCCTTGGGCGGCCTGCGACGCTTCTGAAACATCGGCCACTTTCTCGGGGCATATTCGAAATCACGTCGAACGATGATCTGGCGCAGTACTTGATCTGATCCCCTGACACCAGATCCCTGAAACCTGACTTCTGCCGCTATGCTTTATCGCCCGTACCAGCCCGCAGACTTTGCTGCGCTCTATGCGCTCGAAGAACTCTGTTTCGAGCCGCCCATCCGCTACACTCGCGGTTGGATGCGGAAGCTGATTGCCAATCCCAACTCCGCTACATGGATCGCCGAAGACACCACCGAAGCAAACAAAAGAATGGCCGGTTTCTCCATTGTGGAATGGACTGCCATGCCGAAAGGCACAGTCGGTTACATCCAGACAATCGAAGTGGATCCCGAGTTGCGCCGGCACGGAATTGCCGCGGAATTACTCAAACGCGCCGAAGACTCAGCCCGGGCAGCCGGGGCTGTCGCCATCTGGCTGCACGTCGATGTGGAGAATGCCGCCGCGATCCAGCTCTATCGCAGCCGCGGCTACGCACAAAAGGGCAGGGAAGAGCACTACTACGCGCGCCACCGGCCGGCATTCATCTACACAAAGCTGCTCTCAGCTACCCCGGCGCCCGCCTCAATTCTTTAGATCTGGTTGCATAAATGCTCCTGCTGCCGGAGAAGAACATGCCTCGGGGCTAATGAGGCTCCGGAAAAAGGCGTCAAAGCTGAGAAACCCATCCCTCGACGACTAAAGCCGCTCTCATTTTGCGGCAGTTGCGGCAGTCGGGGATAAATCCCCGACCTACCAGCCGTGCCCTTTTCAAAACAGGCTTAAGCAACCAGCAATAATCTGTGATCTTTGATCAGCGATCACTGTCCACTGATCACTGAACACTACTTTTAATAAACGCCGCCACGTTGTCATGGAGTTGCTTCACGCATTCGTCGCGCACATAAACCATGTGCCCTGACTCATACCACGCGTAGCTGACGTTCTTGGCCAGCGACTGCGGAATCGGCAAATGCTTCTCTTCATACTGCGCGGCAAAAAATGGCGTAGCCAGATCGTAATAGCCGCCGTTCACCAGCACCTTCAACCGCGGATTCGTCTTCATCGCCTCAGCGAGATCACCGCTCACATTGACGCTGATGGTGTTTCCGTCGTGCTTCCAATCCCATTGCGGCTCGGCGGTTTCCAAGATCGGTTGATAGGTCAACCCATCGCCGTATTTCAGGTCCCGCCTCACGTATTGATTGAAAAGCGCCACGTAAGCCGATGAGATTGCCGAAGACTGCGGGTCGTATTCTGCGTTCTGGCTCAGCGGATCGAGATTCGGTCCGGAGAATCGCGAGTCGAGCCGCCCCGTGGTCAAATCGTCCGAATCCTGAAGTGTCTTTTCAAACTCTGGACCGCTGACACGCAGATTTGCCTTGAGCAGATAGTCCACGGGCAGGCCGGTGTACTCATGCATCTTCTCTGCTACCTGCTGCTTTTCATCCGCGCTCACATCGGTTCCCAAGGCCAGCGCGTGTGAATAGGGGCCCATCGCGAAGTCTTCCACGTCTTTCAGGAGCGGCTCCAGCGCCGCAGGCTGATTGGGCAGTTTCTTGTGGTACCACGCGGTTGCCGCGAAAGTCGGCAGTGCCAGCTCATAGGGCAAATCCACGCCCGGATTGGCGTTCGGCTGATCGATATCCGTCGTGAAATTAAAAATCTGCGACAGCAGAATGACGCCATTGATATCGATGTTCAGGTGGTTCTCAAGCAAATCGGCTAGCACCGCAGATCGCGTCGTCCCATAGCTTTCGCCGAAGATGAACTTGGCAGAGTTCCACCGCCCGTACTTCGAAAGAAAGCGCTGAATAAATCGCGCGTAGGCATTCCCATCGCCGTCCACGCCCCAGAAGGCCTTCTGCGGATCCTTGCCGAGAAGCTGCCCAAAGCCGGTTCCGGGCGCGTCGACAAACACAAGGTCGCTCACATCGAGCAGGGAATTTGGATTGTCGACCATGGTGTATGGAGCCGCTGGAAGGTGCGTGTCGCCGGCGGTTATCACGTGCTTGGGTCCCAGCGATCCCATGTGCAGCCACACCGTCGAGCTACCTGGGCCGCCGTTATAAAAGAATGTGACTGGCCGGTCCTCGGCCTTTGCGTCCTTCTTGAAGTACGCCACGTAGAACATTCGCGCCACGGGAGTTCCGTCCTTCGCCGATGCCGGCGCGTTCAGCGCAAGCTGGCTGCCGGGCTGCGGCTTTCCGTCGGCTCCAAGCTGCGAATCCTGATCGTCGGTTGAGCCCACCGTGATGGTCCCCGCGATCGCTGTATACGCAATCTGCTGCCCGCCCACGGTGATGGAACCTTGCGTTGTGGAATCGGCAGGCGCGCCGGCTTCCGCGCTCTTGTCAGGCGCCGCGGGCGTAGCGGGCTTGGCGACAGGCTTATCGTCTTGTGCGCGTGCCGAAACACAAAGGATCAAAAACGCCGCTCCTGTCAGGGCGGCAAAGCGGCGACTGAATGAATTCATTTCTCTTTTCTCCGGGTGGGATAGCGAGCGAATGGTTAGTATAAAGCCCATACGCGCTTCGGTAGCATCGAGTTCCCGCCCGCTCGCATCGTGCTACTGGGCTATGAAGCGGTCCATTCGCAGTTCGTCCCGCCAGACGGCCCGTTCATCCCATCTGAGTTTCTACTGCGCGACGCCATCCGCGCTCTTGATAAACCTGGCCACCCGCTCGTGCAATTGGTTTCGGCATTCATCGCGCACATACGCCATGTGTCCCGCTTCGTACCAGTCGTACTCAATGTTCTTCGTCAGGCTCTGCGGTATGGGCAAATGGTCCTCATCGTACTGCGCCGCAAAAAATGGCGTAGCAAGGTCGTAGTATCCGTCGTTCACCATCACCTTCAGGCGCGGATTCGTCTTCATCGCTTGAGCCAAGTCATTGCCGACATTCAATCCGCGAGCATTGACGAACCCATTCGCACCGGTCCGGGTCATGTTCCAGGGGAAGCCGTCAAACAACGCGGTGGGCAAATAGGTTTCGCCCGCGCCGTACTTCAGGTCCTGACGCAAATACTGGTTCACCAGCGAAAAATACGCTGACGAAATGGCCGCGCTCTGCGGATCGTATTGCGCCGCCTCGCTGAGCGGATCAATGGAGGGGCCGAGGAAGCGCGTATCGTACCGACCCGTGGTCATACCCTCATCGTTGGCGAAGGTCTGCTCAAACTCACCCGCTGTCACGCGCAGGTCGGCCTTGATGATGTAGTCGACCGGCAGCCCGGTGTAATCGTGCAGCTTCGCTGCCACCTGCTGCTTTTCTGCGTCGCTCAGCGCATTGCCCTGGGCCAGCGCATGCATATAGCCGCCGGTCGCGAAATCTTCCACCTCTTTCAGGAAAGGATCGAGCGCTGCAGGCTGAGGCGAAAGCTTCTTGTGGTACCACGCAGTCGCCGCGTAGGTCGGCAGCGCGAGCTCGTAGGGCAGATCCATGCCGGGACGGGGCGGCCCGGTGGCGATGGAAAAGTCGAAGATCTGCCCCAGCAGCATCACGCCGTTCAGATCGATGCTCTTCTCGTTTTCCAGAACGTCGGCCAACACCGCCGAGCGCGTGGTCCCGTAGCTCTCGCCAAACAAGAACTTCGGCGAGTTCCACCGGTCGTACTTCACCAGAAAACGCGCGATGAACCGCGCAAATGCTTCCGCGTCCTGATCCACGCCCCAAAACGCCTTGTTCGCATCCTTGCCGGCCAGTCGCCCAAAGCCCGTCCCCGGCATGTCGATAAAAACTTCGTCACTCACGTCCAGCAGACTGTCGGAGTTGTCGATCAGCTTGTAGGGCGCGCCCGGCAGATGCGTGTCGCCGGCCGTCTCCACATACTTTGGTCCCAGCGATCCCATGTGCAGCCACATCGTCGAGCTGCCCGGTCCGCCGTTGTAGAAAAACGTGATCGGCCGATCCTCGGCATTCGCGCCCGTCTTGAAATAGGCCACGTAAAACATGTGCGCCACCGGGGGCGCGTCTGAAGGCTCTTTCGGGGCGTTCAATGCAAGCTGCGAGCCCTGCAATGGCTTGCCATCCGGCCCCAGTTGGGCATCGTCGGTGTCGGTCGCGCCTACTGTGATGGTGCCTGCAATCGCGGTGTACGCGATGTGCTGGCCGCCTACATCGACGGAACCTTGGGTCGTGGAATCGGGCGCTGGCACAGCTGCTTTCCCGTTGTTCTCCGGCGCGGCGGCATCCGTCTTTGCAGTTGGCTTGTCGTCTTGCGCGCGCAGCCCCGGATTCGCATCAAACATTGACACAGTTAAAACGGCCAACAAAATGGGAGCAAAAGATTTCATCGAGGAACCTCCGCAACGAGCCGACCAAGCAGGGAATCAGTATAGAACCGAGCGCCGGGTAAAACCCGCTCCCGTTAATATTGAGTAGTACCCCGACTCCGATTTCAGCGCGCCGCCGCGATGGTTCGACCAACTATGTATTCGCCCAAATTCAATGTGGTTCACGATCGAGACCTTCTCCTTGAAGCGATGCGGGAGAACTTCTTTGCCACTGTCTTCGGTCCGCTTTCAGGCGTGGTGGACAATGAGAGCGCCGCAGCAACTCACCTCCCGCTCGTTGTCAAAGACGAAGGGGAGCACGGACTCATTGAAGGCCACTTTGCCAAAGCCAATCCTCATTGGCGCGCGCTGGCCGGCCGCGAAACTCTCGTTGTCTTCGCCGGACCACACAGTTATGTTTCGCCAACGCTCTATACAGAAGAGCTTTCCGTTCCCACCTGGAATTACATTGCCATCCATGCCCGCGGCACGCTCTCGCTTATTGAAGACGATCCTGGCAAAGAGGTTCTCCTCGCCGATCTCATCGCCGCCAATGAGCCCGCTTACTTCGACCGCTGGCATGCGATGCCGGCGGGCTTTCGCCGCACCATGCTCGCCGGCATCGTCGGCTTTCGGATTCCCATCGCGAGCATCGAAGGCAAGTTCAAGCTCAGCCAGAACCGCAAACCGGAGGAGCGTCGCAACGTGCACGACGCTCATGCAGCCGGCTCCGATGACCAGCAGTCTCTTGCGCGTTGGATGGAGCGCCTGGCGGCGCTGGAAACCTGACCGGAAACAGCCGGGAGGGGGAAGGGTCCCTCAATCTCCTGAACTCTGCGCCTCATTCGATTCGGCATGTTCAGGCCCGGATCCGATAGGCTCGTTGGGCACAGCTTCGCCGCCCGCCAAGCATTGTCTTTGCTATACTTATAAAGTTCACCGCAGTGCGGAAGTGGTGAAATTGGCAGACACACCATCTTGAGGGGGTGGCGCCGAAAGGCATAGGGGTTCAAGTCCCCTCTTCCGCACCAAAGATCTCTGCGTCCGGCCCTATAGCCACTCCGGGCGTGCATGGAAAGCAGCTTAAGAAAATGCAGATTCTCTTCTACTCCGTCGTCGTCCTGCACGTCATCGTGTGCCTCTTCCTGATTGGGGTTGTCCTGCTCCAGCAGGGCCGCTCGGCCGATCTTGCCGGCGCCTTTGGTGGCCAGGGGTCACAGACCGCATTCGGCCCTCGCGCCGCGGCCAATGTGCTCACCCGCCTCACCACGTGGTCGGCAATCATCTTCATGTGTACGTCGATCAGCCTCGTGGTGCTTTTTGTGCGTTCCTCGGGCAGCCACTCGGTGCTTGAGGGTGGACCTGCTCCGGCCAGCGCTCCCGCCAAACCCGGCAAGTAGAGAGACAGCCGTCAGCCGTTAGTTTTCAGCTTGATTCCTGCTGGAGTAGGCGATGTGCCAATTTCCGAACCGCTGCTGTCGCATGGCCTGCGCGCTTCGCCACTCGTCCGGCCACAATTGAGGAAGATCTGAAACCTGAGAACCTTCCTTTTGGTTTTCTTAGCTCCTTTTTTCTGGTCCCTGGTCCCTGCCTCTTACACCGGCGGCATCGCGTCCACGACCGGCACGCCCGGCGGCGGAGTAAAGCGAAAGGTCTCTGCCGGGATTTCCGCATTCGGCTGCTCGTTGGTAAATGTGAACTGCGTAATCGCGCCGTCGGCTTCGTCCACTTCGATCCCGTTGATCGTACCGTCGCGCGTCACCGTCAGCGCCACCCGCGTCACGCGCTTCTCCTGGCCCTTAGGCACACCGGTTAACGTAAAGCAGCCATTCGGCGCAGCGGCCAGCGTCAGGCCTGTCAGTTCCTTTTCCAGTTGAGTATGGCCCAGCAGAAAACGCAGCGGCGAGCGCAGATCGTCCAGCTCGCTTGAGGGAATCCGCTGCACCTGCGCGTCCCCCTGCGTGTAGAACCAGGCATATTTGCCGTCGAGAAGGAAAATCTTTCCCTGCGGCGAGCTGTACTTCCACATCATGCGCCCGGGTTTGCGCAGAAAAAGTGTGCCGCTTTCAGTCTTGGTCATTCCCAATCCCGAATAGCTCTCGCTGAACCCTGACTTCAGAGATTGCAACTGGTCGTAGTGCCGGTCGACCTGCTGCGCAAGCTCATGCACCGAAGGTGGGTTGTGCTGTGCCGCGAGCCATGCGGGAAGGGCAGCGATCAAAAGCAAAACGGCGGCCATCAGCAAGCCGCCGTTCACCCGGTTGGTTGGAACTATCGCTTCGTGGCCCGTCATTGGCCAAGAGTCTGCGTGCAATTCGCGCCGCCGGTGGGGTCAAATTTGATCTGGTCTGTTTCATCGTCGCAATAGCCACGGTCGCCGGTCTTTCCAACTGACTGCGGCACCGCCGTCGCGGTGAAACTGTTGAAGCGATCCACGTTATTACTAGTAACCTTGTCGCCGCAGGTGATGGTGAACGTATATCCCTGCTTGAACCCGGACGCCAAGTCCGATGGCAGCAGTTGCGCGCTGGTCACGGTCGGCGGTCCCGAGTGCGGATCTCCACCGAGCGCCTGCAGGGTGCATGCATACCCGTTCGCAGGGTACGACTCCTGGTACATCATCTGAGCCTGCACGATCTTCTGCAGCGAATTGACCGCCGACAAAGCATTGGCTCTCTTGGTGTAAACGCTGATGCTGGCAATCGCCAAAAGAGAGAGGATCGCGATGATGGCCATCACGATCAAAAGTTCCATCAGAGTGAAGCCGTTCGAACGAGCCCGGCGCCGCGCATCGCGACGGCAACAAAAACAAGTCGTGCCATTCATGGAATTCCCAAAGCCTCTTAAATACTGGCCGGCTCGCACCGGCCCTCTCACAGAATCCTACAACCTATAGACGCGATTGGGAAATAGACCGCTCGAAAGGCAGCTTCCAGCCGCTAGCTTCTAGCCACCAGCTTTCCTTCCCTGATGGAACGCATAGATGAAACGCAGAAAAGCGACGGCAAGAAAATCTTCAAGGTCCCCACTCAGGTGGGCCCAAACGGGATGCAGCTAGGAGCTAGAAGCCAGCAGCTTATGGCTGCTTTTCAGCACACCAATCTCGTCCGGCCCAGCTTCACGCCGTCGAGCCGGCCCAGCAACGTGACCGCGATGCGCTCCGGATCAAACAGCCTCTGTGCCATGGCTTGTACTTCTGCCGCGGTCACATCGTTGATGCGCGCGATAATCTCATCGGCGGAATAGAACTGGTGGAAGTACATCTCCTGGCGCGCGAGGTTGGCCATGCGCGCATTCGAGCTTTCCAGGCTTAGCAGAATGTTGCCCTTCATTTGATCCTTGGCTCGGGTCAACTCTTCCTCGGAGACAGGGTTCTCTTTCAGCTTGCGAAATTCGGCCAGGATCAGGTCCACGACTTCGAGGGCTTTGCCCGCGGACGTGCCCGCATACACGCAGAAATTTCCTGTGTCGCGATAAGGGCTCATGTCGGAGTAAACCGAGTAAGCCAGCCCGCGCTCCTCGCGAATATTCTGAAACAGCCTTGAGCTCATTCCTCCGCCCAGCACCGTATTCAGGATCGACGTGGCATACCGGCTCTCATCCGCAACCGGCGGTGCGGGAACCCCCAGGCAGATCTGCACCTGTTCCAGCGCCTTCTTGTTGCGCAAAATAATTCGCGCACTCGGCTCGGGCGCCGACAGCTCGCCGAGCGGCTGACCGCTCGCCAATGGGGCGAACTTTGCCGCCACCGCATCGACAAAAGCGTCGTGGTCCAGGTTTCCCGCCGCGGAAAATACCATGTTTCCGCCATGGAAACGGTCGCCATGGTAGCCAAATAATTGTTCCTGTCCCAGTCGCCCGACCGTCTCCGTGGTTCCGAGAATCGGCTTGCCCAGCGGATGCCCCTTCCAGAAGCTTTGCGTGAACAACTCGTGCACCAGCACGTCCGGATTGTCTTCGTCGATCTTGATCTCTTCCAGGATCACACCGCGTTCCCGCTCAATGTCGGTCGTGGCAAAGGTGGGATTCAGGACCATGTCCGTCAGCACGTCCAGCGCGATGGGCACGTGATCCGAAAGCGATTTCACGTTGAAGCAGATCGTTTCCTTGCTGGTGAACGCGTCCAGGTTGCCGCCAATCGAATCCATCTCGCGTGCAATGTGCTGCGCCGAGCGCGACCGCGTCCCTTTGAAGAGCATGTGTTCGACAAAATGCGAAATGCCATTCACTTCCGCACTTTCACAACGCGACCCAGACTTGATCCACACTCCCATGGCCACCGAACGCAGGTGTTCCATCCGCTCGGTCAGCACAATCAGGCCGTTCGGCAACTCGGTGCGGCGAAGGTTTCGCTCAGAATTCATCTATTTGTCCCGCGGAGACTAGATTTAAGGATAATCGGCCTACGAGCCGGTCTTTCGGGCTTGTTCTCAGTTACTGCAGAAGTGGCCCGGTTCATGCGGCGTCTGGGGAGTCCTGAATGCTGGACTGCGCCACTCCTCGGTGCCGTCACCGGCTATGATGCTCAAAGCCGTGCCTGAGAATTCCAACCAAATCGACACTCCCACACCAGCGTCCGGGAGCCTTGTCCCTCAATCTGTTCCTCTATTTGGATTGGATGCGGCAGCCCTTGCGAGGGTTCTGGCGCCGGAAGGGGAGCCGGCATTCCGCGCTGATCAAATAGCAGAAGCTATGTATCACCAGTATCTTACGGAGACTTCATCGATTACAACCTTACCTTTGGGTTTGCGCGAGAAACTGGCCGCCCAAGGCTGGAAAATCGCTCGCCCCGAGATTGCCAAGGCCTTTCAATCCGCGGATGGGACTGAGCGCTATCTGATGCATTGTCCCGGTCAAAAGCCGGAAACCGTGGAAACGGTCTGGATGCCCGAAGGCGACGAAGGCGAGGCCGGGGACGGCACGGACGAAGAACCTTCCTCCGAAACGAAATCCTGGCGCCGGGCCACCATCTGCGTCTCCTCGCAGGTCGGTTGCGCCGTGAACTGCCAGTTCTGCCTCACCGCCAAACTCGGACTTCAGCGTAACCTGACTCCCGGCGAGATCACCGGGCAGGTTGTGGCCGTCTTCGACCGCCATAGTGTCCGCATTGGCCGCGACCGCGTGAATCTTGTCTTTATGGGCATGGGCGAGCCGTTTCTCAATTACGACAACTTCATGGCCGCCGTTCGTTTGCTGGTTCGCGAAGTCGGCCTGAGCCCGCAGCGGATGACGGTTTCAACCTCCGGCATCGTTCCCGGCATTGAAAGATTCGCCCAGGAACCGCCCGACCTGCGGCCCAAGCTCGCCATCAGCCTCAATGCGCCGAATGATCAAATCCGCGCCGAGATCATGCCGATCAATCGGAAATGGCCAATTGAGAAGGTGATTGATGCTGTGCGGCCCATCCGCCTGCGCCCGCACGAGCGCATCACGTTCGAGTATGTTTTGCTCGGCGGAGTCACCGACCAACCGGAGCATGCCTCAGAGCTCGCCCGGCTTGTTCGCCGCACTGGCCTGCCCGTCAAGGTGAACTTAATTGCCTGGAATCCCGGGCCTGGTTTCCACTACACCTCACCAAAGCCTGAAGGTGCGGAGCACTTTAAGAAAGCTCTTGTCGACGCGGGGATTTCCGCCTACATCCGCCAGCCACGAGGCCGCGACATCTTCGCCGCCTGCGGCCAGCTCAAGCGCACCGTCGAAGCGTGAGCCGCATCACACCCAGTCGGCGCAGTTGCAAAGCCAGGTGTATGATTTCCTCAAAACCCTGCCAACTCCAGGATTTCACCCCCGTCTAATCGCATGGGACCATCAAAAGCGATCGCTGAAAGGAATCTCCCATGAAAGATTGCAGAACGTCTCTTTTCATCGTGGCATTGTTCGCATTTCTTGCGGTGCTTTCGATCCCGAATGCGTCGGCCGCCACGCCGCCGTCTTCCTTCACCATCGCCGCCACAAACGTCACCATGTCCTCCTCGATTGCCACGGGGACTGGCTCCAGCACATTTACGCTGACTTCGGTGAACGGCTATGCCGGTTCGATTCGAGTGAGCTGCAATATTCCCACACCAATTGCCGGAGTTAGCGTGCCCTACTGCGGAGCTGGTGTAGCTGCCGGTGGAGCGGCGGTACCGGCAGTGCCGCCGATTACGCTGACCGCGAATGAAGCGGTCCCCGGGACCGTTGCTTTCTATAACGCAACCGTTCCCTGCGGCAACCCTTGCCCCGTCAGCTTGCCCCGCCCAGCGGGCCACAAGCTGGCCTCGGGCATCGCACTAGCAGGAGTGATGCTGTTTGGCTTAGGTTTCAGGCGCAGAGCCGCACGTTGGCTCACGTTGACTCTACTCGCTGTGGGTGCACTTGCCGGCCTGGCGGCAATCAGCGCCTGCGGCAATAACAGCGTCGTGACGCCGGGAACCTATGCCTACACAATCGTGGCAACCGACACCACTACGAGCGTTTCCGTAACCAGTTCGATCAACGTCACGGTGCCGTAGGCACGGGACCCTATTTCGCTCCGCATTGCCCTGATTGATCGCGATAACGTGTTCGCCCCGTCTACTGGCTGGGAGGCATGGCCATCGGTTGTACGCTTCCGCAGTCGGGACCCTTGTAGGCCGACGTTGCATTCATGGTCATAGTCATTTGTTGGCCATTGCCCATGGTCATGTTCATCAGCATCGTGGTCTTCGTCGTGTTCGCGTCCACAAAAGTCGTCTTCACAGTCCCGGTCATACTCATGCGCCCGGTGCAGCTCAGGTCCGCTGACATGCCGGTCGGCGAGAGCGACACATTCGTTACCTGGCACTGCGCGTTCTGCGGATTGCTGTACGGGCCGCCGTACTTATCGATCATCGCCTGCGTCACGCAAACCTGCTGCGTGTGCGAGCCCATCGCCGGCATGTTGGGCATGCCGCTCATGCTCATCTGGCTGGTCACTTCCCAAAGGCCGGCCTTTCTCTGTCCATGCGCGCTCGTCGCCAGAGCCATCAAACAACAGCCCACTACCATCCAAACCCGGTTCTTGCTCATACTTCCTCCATGTCGCGCGGAGAATCATTCGGAGCGCGTTCTAAGAATCTAGCGCAAACCATCGCGCTCGGAACAGTCCTTTTTCCTTGTCGTTTGTGGATACCGTTGCCCCATCCCGCTCATTTGTGCATCTGGGAGTCGTTTACTGCGGCGCCGGCCCACGCGCCACCTGCACCAGGTTGCCTGTGTCGATCTGCCTGGCAAACGCAGCCTTCACGTCATCGGCGGTCAGTTGCACGTACTTTTGCGCCGCCAGTTCCGGCTCGTCCAGAGGCAGGCCAATTTCGGCATACTCCAGCAGTTCTCCCGCAACCGCATCCTCGCTCGATGAGCTCAACGGAACCTGCCTGAGCATGAGCGCCTTGGCCTGGTGCAACTCGGCGTCAGACACATCCTGCGTCCGCATCTGATCCAGGTCCTGGACGATCAGGGCCCGCGCCTTTGAGACGTTCTGCGGGTCGCAGCCGTATTGCACTGAATAGCTCGCCCTGGTCCTCGACGCGTTCAAGCTCACATCCACGGTGTAGACCAGCCCATTCACCTGGCGCAGGTCGTGATAGAGGCGCGTGGCATAGAATCCGCCGCCCAGCACGTGATTGCCAAGCTGCAACGGGTAATAGTCGGGATCAAAGCGATTCAGGTTCAGTTGCTCGGCCAGTGTAACCGTGTCCTGCACGGCCTGGTCGTCGGGCACATTGGCCGCCGATGGCTTGTTCTCTGGAATCGGCGCCAGATCCGTGGCCGGTGTGGGGCCGGTTGCCTTCCAGCTTCCAAACCACTTCTCGATCGTGGTGCGCGCTTCCTCCGGCGTCACATCGCCAATCACCACAATCGTCGTCAGATCGGGCCGCACCGTGGCTGCGTGGTATTGCTTCACTTCGTCAAGAGTGAGCTTGGAGACGGTGTCCGGTGTGGTCTCCCGCAGGGTTGGATCGCCGGCCGGAACCAGCGCCAAACTCAGCGCGCGCGAAGTGCGGTAGCCAGGGCTCACCAGATTCCCGGCCGCGAACTGCGCCAACTGGCCGCGCGTGATCTCGAAGGCCTGTTCAGGAAGCGCCGGATTGAGTTCGTTGTCGGCCAGCAGTTGAACGCCTTTTGAGAAGTACTCCTTCAGCACAGTGAGCGAAAACCCGTACCCTGCGCTTTCGTTGGCCGAAATATCGTCGAGCGCTTTCTCGAACGTGAGCCGGTCCATGCTGACAGTTCCGTAGGAGTAGAGTTCGCCCAATACGCTGCCCAGGCCCTCTTGTCCCGGCGGCGTTTGCAGCGCGCCGTCATGCTTGATGGTTCCAGACAGCGTCACGGTGGGGCTGGTCCGATCGGTGCGCACAATCAGCCGAATTCCATTGGGCAGTTTCATATCCGATACCGCCAGCGGTTCCTTTGGCACTTGAATCGCATCCAGCGGTCCAGCCGCCCAATCGGGCAGAACTACCGGCTTGGTGGGCGCTGTTGTAGCCTGTTCGGCGCCGCCGAATCCCTTGGCTGCAACCGCTTCGCCGCTCGGCGCCGGCTTCAGGATGGCCGAAATTGTGCTCACATTCAGCAGATATTGCCTGGCAACCCTGTTCACATCGGCCAGGGTCACCTTGCGCATCGCGTCCACATCCTCTTCAGGTGAATTGCGGCCCTCCCCCGCCAGTGCCGCTGACCATACGTCGGCCAATCCTGGAATCGAGTTGCGCTCAAACTCTGCCTGCGCAATCTCGCTGCGCTTGGCCGCGTCCACAAGATCGGCAGGCAATCCTTTGGTCGCGTAGCTCTCGATGATCTGCCGCATCTCTGTCATCGCGCCGTCGGTGTTTCCTCCGGCCGGCAGCGCAACCACCCCGTATGCGACACTCGCTTTCCGGTAGGCCTCGGCTTCGCCGAATTCGGTCGCAAGCGTCTTGCCCGCCACTACCATTCCATACAAATCCCCGCGCTGGCTCGCCAACACGTCAGCAAGAATCTGTGCGGCCGCGTAGTCTGGCGAGTCTGTGCCCGGCATTCTGTACGCGACAAAGCCCAGAACATAAGGCAGGTTGCTGTCGATGTTGAAGCTGTCCGATTTGAATGGCTTCAGATCGATTGCCGGCCGCGCGGGAATGGGATGGTTTGGGACGGATGAATAGAGCTGCTTGATCTCTGCCAGCGTTTTCGCGGCATCCACGTCACCCACTACTACCAGAATCATGTTCGACGGCGCGTACCACTTCTCGTAGAAGTCTTTGAGCTGGGCGCCCGTGGTTGCATCGAACGAGGCCTTGGTTCCCAGCGGATCGTGCGCGTACGGCGTCCCGGCAAACATCTCGCCATTCAACTGGTTGACAAACTTGTAAGTCGGATTGGAGAGGTCGCGCTGCACTTCCTGTTCGATGGCCCCGCGTTCCTGGTCCCACTCGCTCTGCGCGTCGTCGATGCCTCTCAGGCACGTGGCCTCCGCCTGCAGCGCCACATTCACGTCAGCCGATGGCACGGTGGTGAAGAACTGGGTAATGTCTTGCTGCGTGTCCGCGTTGTCCTCGCCGCCCAGTAGTGCATAGATGGCGGCGGTCTGATCCGCGCTCATACCCGAGCAGCCGCGAAACGCCATGTGCTCCTGTGCGTGGGCCATGCCCGGAAAACCGTCGGGTGTCTCGTTCCCGCCCACCAAAAAATTAACCTGAACGGTAGCCACCGGCGCCAGCTTGTTGGGAATGATGACCACGCGCATGCCATTGGAAAGAGTGGCGCGCGTCGCATTGTCAGTCGCGGAAGTCTGAGCTGCGGAAGCTGGCTTCGGCGCGGAAGGGCTGGTTTGCGTAATTGCCGAGGGAGAGCAGGGAACGATGGCCATTCCCAGGCATAACAAGGGCAATATTCGATTGGAATTCACGGTGAATCTCCATGGGTGTGTGACTGAAACTCAATACTTGGCAGCAGATCTGGCCGCTAAGCTGATTTTGACCCGTTCGTTTATCGTACGATGCGGGTACGGGCTTGGCCAATTGCAGATCGAGTCATTTCCTCTGTTTCGCCGCCAACTTCATCAAAGCTTCCGTAACCCGCTGCGGTGCGTGACGAACGACATTCTCTTCGCTGGCAAAGTCGCCCATAATGCAGCGCACGCCCATGGCCTCAATGCGGTCGCAATCGGCTACGATCTGCACCGCGCCCTCGGCCGCGTAACGACCCAGCGTCTCGCTCGAAAACTGTCCCGTGTTTACAATCGCGTAATCGAAGATCTGTGTTCGGGTGTGCTCGTAGATGCGCTCAATGTGTTCCGATGCGGTCAGGTTCAGGCTCTCGTTGGCTTGCGTCATCAGGTTCGAGATATAAACACGCACTCCGCGCGCCGCTCCCAGCGCTGCCGGAATCCCGTCCACCAGCAGGTTCGTAATCAGGGAAGTGTAGAGTGATCCAGGCCCCACGGTAATCAGGTCCGCGCGTTCGATCGCCTCAAGCGTCTCCGGCAGCGGAGCGGGATGCGGAGGGTCAAGCGTTAGCTCCACAATGCGGCGTTTGCTGGCGGTGATTTTGGTCTCGCCCCGCACCACCGTTCCATCGTCCATGCTTGCCACGAGCGTGGCGTTCGCCGTAGTGGCCGGATAGATGCGTCCTCGCGTGGCGAGAATCTTTGAAGCCAGTTGCACGGCCTGGGCAAAGTCGCCGGTGATCTCCGTCAGCGCGGCCACAAACAGGTTTCCAAAGTTGTGGCCCTTCAGCCCGTTCCCGCCGCGGAAGCGATGGGTGAACAGCCGTGACAGCAGAGCTTCTTCCTCGCTGAGCGCCACCATGCAGTTGCGCAAGTCGCCCGGCGGCAGCATGTTGAAGTCCTGGCGGAGCCGGCCCGACGACCCACCGTCGTCCGTCACCGTCACTACTGCCGCCAGATCCGCGATCGCACCAGTCGCTTCCAGGCTCTGTCCCGGAGCCAATACATGCCTGCGCAGGCCTCGCAGCAGCGTAGACAGGCCCGTTCCGCCGCCCATCGCCACCACGCGCAGGCCTTTCACCGACGCGCGCCCGCCCTTTCGCGTCACTGCGCGTTCTCCGCTTGATTTGTCTGGTTTCAACGACACGCCTACGGAACTTCAGGATAAAGCAACTCAGTGAACCGTGGGTCGTCCACCATGTTCTGGAAGTCGTTATCGACGCGTGCCTGCAGTCGATTCTTCGGATTCAGTTCGATTGCCCGCCCCAAATTGTTCAGGCAATCCTGCACACGCCCGGTAATCGCTTCCAGCACTGCCAGCCCGTAAAACGCATAATCTGCATTTGGATGGCCAGTGAGAATGCTGTTGAACTGCTCGCGCGCTTCCTCGTAGTAGCCGGTATTCAGCTGCGAGATGGCGTAGTCGTAGTGCTCCTCGGGCGTCGGGAACGAAAGGCCGTCCTTTTCCATTTGCCTCTTGCAGGTCAAGATGTAAATCCGGCAGCGGTCCTGAATCTCCACCGGCGCTTCAGGCAGCAGTTTTTCCAGCAGCCCCAGCGCCTTTTCGAATTTGCCCTGCTGAAGCAGCTGAACGGCGGCCTGGTAATGCTGTACGGCAGCATCGTTGTTGGTCCGGCCGCGGCTGGCCGTCTTGCCTGCCGCTGCTGCAGTCTTCTTGCGGCTGGGTGCCGCGGATCGTGCCTCTTGCGTCATGAGTTTTCCCGAACCGTGTATTCCTTTGCCCCAAGCGCCCGCTCGTGTCGTGCGCGGAACCATCTTTGAGGAACTACGTTACATAGAGTCTTTCGCCAACATTCAAGGGAAAGTTATCGCGGACTCATAGGCCATGTTTATACGCAGAACCCCGCCATCCGTCAATGGGTGACCGCCGAGGCCCCCGAACCGCGCCGCATGATTGTAGCGCCGCGTCCTCGCCCGCACATGCCTCCGCCGTTTACGTCCGACTTCCGTAAATCGCCGGATTCAGCGTGGGATCGTTGTACATCTTCAGTTGCCGGTGCAGCTTGAAGCGCCGTGTCCCGTCCACTGTCTCTCGCCACAGCGCATCCAGACATCCGGCAAGGTCATTGCGCTGCTCCACCAGAATCGCCAGCCGTTCGCGATTTCGCTCCGCATGTCCCACCGGCGCATCCTTCCGTTCAGCCTCTTCCTTGGTGTGATAGATCCTCAGCGCCAGAATCGACAGCCGGTCAATCATGATTCCGGGCGGTTCGGAATGCAACGGCGCGGTTGGATTGGGCAGTCCCCGCGCCTCCAACCATCCCAACATCTTCCGGTCCAACTCTTCAATCAGGTCATTACGCAGTTGATTGGTCACGTCCACACGCTTCTTCACATTGGCGATCTGGGCGTCACTGGCGCCGGGAGTGCGTGCCTCGTCCTCAATGTGCCAAAGGTCGAAGTTCGCCCGGTGCTGCCGCGCCACAAGTCGCAGCCAATCGCTCTCCCCGCCGTTCCCGGCATCGTGAGCCGACGCAGACAGGTTTTCTTCGACTCCCGCGTCTGGCTTCTCGTGCCACTCGCGCGTCAGCCGATCCTCGAGCGCTACGATCTCTGCCGCCGAAACCATTCCCGTCCCGCCCTCTTGCGTCATTCGAATCGGCAAAATGCGCCGGAACCGCAGTCCCATCCTAAAGCGTCGCTCTCCACTGCACCAAGCCGCTCTGGCCCCGGTTTCTGCGCTAAAATCGGAGCGAGCTTGACCGCCTCTACCCCCTGATAGCCCCGATCTCATCCCAAGCGGAGGTCCCATGAAGGCTTATAGCATCGCGTTCCTGGCTCTGCTGGCCGGCGCGACGTGCTTGCTGAATGCGCAAAAAATTCAGGTTGTGCCGTCCCAGGCAATGGTCGATCAGCCGGCATCCGTTATGGTCACCGGCCTGCAGCCGGGTTCGGAGGCAACCATACGGGCGGAATTGACCGACGGCGGCGATCACACCTGGGCTGCTCAGGCCGATTTCGCAGCCGACTCCGCCGGCTCCATTGACACTTCAAAACAGGCTCCGCTCAATGGCTCCTCCTACCGCACGGTTTCCGCGCTCGGTCTAATCTGGTCCATGAGGTCGAAGGATTTCAACGTCCATGCCTACGAGCCGCCACACAATTTCGGACCGCAGGCCATTCAATTCCATTTGTTGGTTGGAGGGACGGAAGTTTCTGCGGCGGAATTCACCCAATTGGCCATTGGCTCCGATGTTCAGCAGATCAAGGTCGACGGCATCATCCACGGCGTGTTGTTCTTGCCCGGGGATTCCGCGAAGCACCCCGGAATTCTGGTCGTGGGTGGCTCTGAGGGCGGATATCCCGCCCGCAAAGCCGCGTGGCTGGCCTCGCACGGCTATGCGGCTTTCGCGCTCTGTTATTTCCATTGCGCCGGCACTCCGGACAATCTTGAGCGGATTCCCCTTGAGTACTTTGGCCAGGCTCTGGCGTGGATGATGAAGCGCCCCGAGATTGATCCTGGCCGGCTCGCCGTCATGGGCACGTCGCGGGGCGGGGAATTGGCCCTCCAGCTCGGGTCGATGTACGGGCCGATCAAAGCTGTCGTCGCTTATGTTCCCGCCAACGTGCGTCATCCCTCCTGCTGCGAGGGCGGGTCGCAGCCACCCTGGACATGGCATGGTACGCCGCTTACCTATCTTTCAATGGCCGAGGCGACGAATCTAAATCCGAATTCCGCCGATTCTTTCCGCGCCCAGATCGCCGTCGAAGCCACCAACGGGCCCATCCTCATGATTGGCGCCGAGGACGACGGCATCTGGCCTTCGGCTGAAATGGTTCGCGCCGCTGCCCAGCGGTTGCGTTCCAATCACTTCTCTCATCAGGTAGTGGTGCTCATTTATCCTCACGCCGGACATCGAGCCGGATTACCGGATATTCAGCCCACCTGGACCAACGGCACAACGCAACGCATCTCAGGCAGATCAACGGAGTATGGGGGATCGCCGGAGGGCAACGCGGAGTCCACGTTAGACGCAACCCCCAAAGTGCTCGATTTTCTGGCTGCCAGCTTGGCCGATACCGCTTCTCCCACTGCGGTGAGACCTTGACTGCTGACGAACAAGAACCGGCTGGATGCATCTGCCGGCCAGAATGATCGCGCACGGAAATGCGCATCAAGCGCTCAGCTCTTCTCCGAAAAGCCTGCCAACTGGAAGAAGAGAATAGCTATCGTCAATAAAAACAGCAAGATAGCATGTGCAAAACTCTCTTGTTGACAATATACTGACCAGTCGGTATGTTTATGGCGATGGAGGATCACTTCTTGACCGCCCGCCACGAAAAACTCGCTTTGTCCAGAAAGAAGCTCCTCGACGCGTCGCTCCACGTCATCCGGGCCAAAGGCTACGAAGCCACCACGGTCGACGATATCTGCGCTGCCGCTGGCCTCAGCAAGGGAAGTTTCTTCCACCATTTCAAGAGCAAGGAAGATCTCGCCCTCGCTGCCGCCGACTACTGGATCGAAGGCACGACCGCCCTGTTCGCCTCCGCGCCCTATCACATTCCGGCTGACCCGCTCGACCGCCTGCTGGCCTACGTCGACTTTCGCAAGTCCCTGCTCAGCGGCGATCTGCCCGAATATACCTGCCTGGTCGGGACGATGGTCCAGGAGACCTACGAAACTCATCCTGCCATCCGTCAGGCTTGTGAAACCAGCATAAGTGGTCACGCCGCCACGCTCGTTCCCGACATTGAAGCAGCCTTTCGCCAGCGCGGCATCCGCTGCGATTGGACTGCCGAGAGCCTCGCCCTCTACATCCAGGCCACAATCCAGGGCGCATTCATCCTCGCGAAAGCCAAGCTGAGCCGCGAGGTCGCCGCCCAGTGCATCGACCACTTGCACCGCTATCTTGAATTGCTTTTCTCGCAGCGCCATCTCCAGAATCAGGTTTCTTGAATGAAGCAAGCACTTTCCTGTCACACATCCGCCAAAACAAATTCGATCTCAGGAGCGAAACATGAATGCAAAGATCGCCAAAATAGCCGTTCTTGCCACCTTCATCCTCTTGGCTGAGCCCGTTTTCACAAGGCCCGCGCATGCACAGGAGAGCAAGTCGCCCTATCCTGCCATGGCACCTCTTGACCAATACCTCATTGCCGATCGCGACCAGGAAATCGCACTCGCAAAAAGCGCCGCTCCTCCGGCGCTCTCGAGCAACGCCACTGTTATGGTGCTCGAAAAAGACGGATACCACACAGCAATCGAGGGCAAGAACGGCTTCACCTGTATCGTCGAACGAGGATGGATGTCTCCATTGGACAGCACGGATTTCTGGAACCCGAAATTGCGCGGTCCCGTTTGTTATAACCCGCCCGCTGTGCGCTCTATCCTTCCTTACACCATTCTCAGAACCAGGCTGATTCTGAGCGGCCTGACCAAAGACCAGATGGTCGACAGCATTCGGTCCCAGCTCGCGGATGGCCTGTTGCCCCTGCCTGAGGAGGGAGCCATGTCCTACATGATGTCGAAAGACCAGTATCTCGGTGACGGTCCCGCGCACTGGCATCCGCACCTGATGTTTCATCTCCCGCGCGGGATGGGTGCAGCGAGTTGGGGAGCTAACCTGGATGACTCCCCGGTGATCGTTGATACGAATCATCATGAGCCGGGGCCTGAGCCCGAAACCATCTTTATGGTGCCTGTCGATCACTGGTCCGACGGAACTCCAGCCGTGCATCAGCACTGAGACGCGCGCTTCCCAGTTGAATCATTCGGACATTTCTTCAGAAAGATTGAAACGGCAACCTCATCCCTTTCAAAGGAGCACATCATGAATCTCATGACCGGCCCCGATACCGTCAACTTCCCCGAAGCGCACTACGTCTTTATGGAGCGCAAGGGGCATATCCCAACCATCGCCCCGCAAACCTGGCAAAGTGTCGGCGCCCTCGGACGCGCGATCGAGAAGGACAACCGCATCGTTGGCGCGGCTGCGCTCTACAAAACCAAACCCGGCGTCTACCGCGCCGGATTCATGATCGAGGCGCCCCCGGTCAATCTCCCGGATGGCCTGACCTACGCCAAGCTGCCCGGCGGCAAATACACTCGCTTCACGCTTAACGGCGCATACGACCAGTTGCCCGAAGCTACGCGATGCGCCTTTGAAATTGTCGCCGAAAAGAAGATTCCTCTGCGCGCCGACTTCAACATTGAGCACTACCTCAAGGACTCGATGACGACACCTGCGGAGGAGCTCGTCACAGAAATCCTGTTCCCGATAGCCTGACTCCGCCGTCCAGGAGAGCGAAGTCGCAAACAGTAACTCCCCGAGTTCCTAACTTTATGGAAGACCCCGGAGGCTTCATCATGCCCACCGCTACGCTTAACGCTGTCGCCACAACCGACGAAGCCGCGATTTTGTCCCTGATTAGCTCCCTCATCCAGGCGCATTACGACAAGAGCGCTGAAGGCCTCTCCGCGCCGTACGCGCCGCACGCCGTCATTTACGACCTGGAACCGCCGCTCATGCACGACGGCATCTCCGTCGAGCGCAAGCGCAACTGGCTCGCTACCTGGGATTCGCCCATCGGCCTCGAGCCGCGAGATTTTGAGCTCACGGTCAATGGCGATCATGCCTATGGCCACGGCTATCTGCGGATGGCCGGGCAGAAGAAGGGAGTCGACCATCCCGTCAGCTTCTGGATGCGCGAAACCCTCTGCTTCAAGCGCATTGACGGCGCATGGCGCATCGTCCACGAACACTCGTCCGTGCCGTTTTATATGGATGAGAGCCTGCGGCCAGCGTTCGATCTGCAGCCGTGAAGAGCAGCACGCGCTGTCGTGTGCGGCGTGCGTTCTTTGAACTCGGAGATGTGCAAGAGGAGAGTAACGGCCAAGCGTGGTGAGCCCGGTGCGGTTCGAACGCACGACCCACGCCTTAAAAGGGCGTTGCTCTACCAACTGAGCTACGGGCTCTCGCTTTCTTAGTCTACCGTAGCCATCGGAAGGCCGCTAGCAATGCAATGCGACTCGCGCTCCGGTAGTCTGTTGATCGATGGTACTCTCTCGCCCACAGGTTCTCGGAGTCGATCTCGATGCGCAAACGCGCTGCGCTCACTATCGATCCGCTCTCGACGTCATTGCGATCAAGATGAAGTGCTGCGGCGTTTATTACGCATGCAAAGACTGCCACTATGCCCTGGCTGACCATCCCATCCAGGTCTGGCCGCAATCGGAGTGGGCTGAACTCGCCGTCTTGTGCGGCGTCTGCGGAGAGGAAATGAGCATCAAGCAATACCTCTCGAGCGGCTACGCATGTCGTGGTTGCGGCGCCGCCTTTAATCCCGGCTGCCGCAAACACTATCACTTCTATTTTGCAAAAGCGGACTGAAGATTTCGGTCACGGCTCTCAGCAACCGCATTTCGCCCTTACTTTTCGAGAAACCGGCCGCACGCGGCGGCGCACCGCTCTACGAAGTCCCGATCATCCGCGCCGAAGGCGTTCAGCCTATGGCTGTCAATATCGATCTCGCCGACGACTTTTCCGTTGGCCCTGATGGGCACCACAATCTCTGACCTGGTCTCGATGGAGCATGCGAGATACCGTGGGTCCGCGGCCACATCTTCGACGATCACGGTTTCACCCTGCGCAACCGCGGCTCCGCAAATTCCCTCGCTAACCGGAATGCGAACGTGCTCCGTGGTAGCCCCGTGAAACGACCCCAGGAGAAGGACGTTCTCATCGCGCGGATCCAGCATGTAGAACCCGACCCAGTTGTAATCGGGAAGCCGCTCGGCGATTAAATCGACCGAGAACCTCTGGAGCGAAGCGAAATCCGCAGCGGTCTCGGCGAAGCGCCCGATTTCCGAGACGATTTCGTCAAAAGCAGGGTTTGCCATTCCTTCATTTTCAACCACTGCCTTTGAACCGTCGCGGTCAGGCAAATTTTACGAACCGCAGCGCCAGCGAATTCATGCAGTAGCGCAGCCCCGTGGGCCTCGGACCATCGTCGAAAACATGGCCCAGATGAGCCTCGCAGAGCGTGCACCTTACCTCCGTGCGCTCCATTCCCAGCGAATAGTCAGAAACTTCGCGCACGTTTTCCTTCGCAATCGGCTGCCAGAAACTGGGCCATCCGGTGCCCGATTCGAATTTGGTATCGGAGCTGAACAGCGCCGTCCCGCAACAGATGCACCGGTAGAGGCCCTTGTCATGATTGTTCCAATACGCGCCGGTAAAAGCTCGCTCCGTAGCCGCGTGGCGCGTTACTTCAAAGGAGTCTGGCGATAGTTGCTGCTTCCACTGCGCATCGGTCTTCACCACCAGCGGCACAACCGCAATGTCTCCCCGCTGTCCCGAGTCGGAGAACTCGACAATCTTCACTTCCTTTGGAACATCGCTTTTTGCTTCCACCATCGCCGCTCCATGCCGAAGTTTGAAGGCTATCCCGGCCAGCGCTGCGCCGCCCGCAACAATCAAACCTCGACGAGTCATTCGAAATGCATCTTTCTCTGAATTCTGAACCATCATTTCCTCCCACTCTTATCCGAAGGTGAACGAAAAAGCCTGCACGCCCGGATCCGCAAAATCGATTTCAAAAACATGGTCGCTGACCGCGCCTTTCTGCCTTACAAGTTGATACAAACGGTGGTCAGTCACAGTGCCGTTGCCCGCGGCATCCGTATCCACTCCATGATTTTCTCCGGGGGCCTGGCCGTCAATCGTTACCCGATACCGGACCGGCTTCCCATCCGCCGTTGGTCCCAGAACCAGATGCAAATCGCGCGCATGAAAGTGAAAAACGATCTTTCCGTCAGGCGTTTTCAGCACCGCAACCTGCTCGTGATCGATCCATCTGCCGGAGAGACCCCACTGATTCAGGGCAGGTTGGGCCGGAGCAGTGTAGACCTTTTCCGAGTCCTCCCTGATCCCTCCTGGCGACGCAAAATGTTCTGCGCGCGCATAACCGATATACGTCTCCGGCGATCGAACTTCGTCTGCATCGGAAGGCGCTTCGATTCCTCGACCTTGGACATTGACGGCGCCGGCCGGCATCGCCTTTCCGTTCCGCTCCTGCAGCAGTTGTTGAATCCAACGCTCTGACTGGTCGTAATCGCCCTCGCCAAAGTGTTCGAAACGCACCTTCCCTTTGGCGTCGATAAAGTAGTGGGCCGGCCAGAATTCATTGTGGAACGCATTCCAGATCGCTTGATTGCTATCGAGTGCGATGGGGTAGGTGACGCCAAATTTCTGAACCGCTTTCTGCACGTTCGGCAACTGCTTTTCAAAGTCGAACTCCGGCGTGTGGACGCCGATCACAACCAAGCCGCTGTCCTTATACTTTTGCGACCATGCTTCGATATATGGCAGCGTGCGCAGGCAGTTGATGCACGAATACGTCCAGAAATCGACGAGGACCACCTTGCCTTTGAGATCCTTGGCGGTCAGGGGCTTGGAATTGAGCCATCCAGTCGCGCCTGACAGTCCGTAGAGCGGCGAACTGCCAACGATACTGGGCGGGTCCTGAGCTTCCACTCTTGGCTGTTCGGCAATCAGGCCCGCAAATATGCTCAACCAGACGGCGACAACCGGCGCCAGAACGCGCAGCATTCGCTTCCGCTCCCCAAAATTGCCGCGCATATTGGCTTCAATCCCCCTCGTAGCACTATAAAAAGGTGAGGTACAGCTGCATTGCCAAATCCCACCCCTGCCTTAGACGCTGTGGAACAGCGACGCGTTACAGAACTTCGTCTAGCCCAAAGCAAGGCGGAGCGGCTTTTCCGCGAGGTTGAACAACGATCTCTGATTCGTGCAGGCATCAGCGAAAGCCGGCTCAACGCGGAGATTTACGACCTGGCCAGGGAAATGTACGGCATCACGACCTATTGGCACAAACGCATTGTTCGCGCGGGACCGAACACGCTGGCGCCTTACGCCGAAAATCCGTCCGACCTCATGATTGGCGACGATGACATTCTCTTTCTCGACCTTGGCCCCGTTTTCGAGGATTGGGAGGCGGACTTTGGGCGGACATTCGTGGTCGGCTCTGACCCGCTGAAGCTCAAACTGCGCGATGACATCGGCAGGGCGTTCGCGGAAGGGAAGCGATTCTTCAACGAGACTCCCGATATCGTCGCCAGCCAGCTCTATGCGTATGTAGTTTCGCTGGCGCACAAATCCGGCTGGGAATTCGGCGGGCCCATTGCCGGCCACCTGATCGGCCACTTCCCGCACGAGAAGATTGCCGGCGACAAGGTCACTCTTTACATCCACCCCGAGAGCCATCTGCCGATGCGCTCGCTCAACGAGCAAGGCCAGAAACGCCATTGGATTCTGGAAATTCACTTTGTCGACCGCCAACACCAGATCGGCGGCTTTTTTGAAGAGCTGCTGACCGTGGATTAAGTTGGACGAAGGGCAGGGAATCGACCGGCTCGCCCACCGCCCAACCTGCTCCGAATCGCAACACTGCGACCCGCATCGCGCCGCGCAAAAACATTTCCACGCTCGGTAATCAGAACCGCGTGTACGATGGTACCCATAGGTGTGGAAAAAGCGATTACAAACGAGGGATGAATGCCCGCATCGCTCAGAAAATGAGACAGTTCTAAGCATTTCGATGGCTTGAAAGTGTTAGCGTCTTGGCCGTGCAAGTGTTATTGTTCTCGCCCCTCCACGGACACTACGATTACCACTAAGGATTCATCCGCCATCCGGGTTTTCAGTTCCCGGTGTTCCCATTCGCAACAGCCGGCTTTCTTAACCGGTAAAAATCGCGAAGGTCGGATTCGCAGAGCTGCTTGACTCAAACCTAATAGCAAGTTTTAGACCTTGGTATAGATTATGACGGATCACAAAGGGCAGTCCGATCCAAACGAGCCCCCGGAAGATGTGGCCTCGCTCTATTCCTGGGCGAATCTGCACGGCGCAAAATACCGCGACTTTTCCGCCTCGCGTGCACAAACCCGCGAAAAGGCTCGCCAGCGCGTTGAGCAGGCGATGGAGCAGGAGCACCTGCGCACGCAGCAGCCTCCGCAGCCGAATCCAACAGCACAGCCAGGCTCGAAGCCGGGCAATGGCGATACGCGCCACGAGGAATCTGCGCCGCAATCAGCCGCGCCTCAACCCTCTTCGCAACCGCGGTCAAGCTGGCCTCCATCTGCCGAACGCCAACAAACCGAACGCCCACCGGAACGCGCGCATTCCGAGCATCCGATCCGCGAGGATCTTGCCTCCGCGCTTCGCGGTTTAGCCGTGCCGCCGTCGTATCGCCAAGCGGGCCACACGCCGCTGCGCGAAGAGAGCCACGCGCCGCCGCGCAGTCCCTGGTCATCCGACACAGCGGAAACCGCTGGCCGTCCCGCGTGGCTCATGCCTGAGCGGACCGAAGCCGCATCTCCATCCAGCCTGCCGCCCACACCCGAAGACACGTTGCAGGGTTCGCGCGAACGCCTCGCAACCCGTTGGTTCGCCCTCCGCACGGTCGTGGAAGGATCTACGCCGCCCGCACAAACTGTTCCGGCCCCGGTTGCCGCGCGCGCCCCGGTTATGGCGATCTTTTCACTTGCCGGCGGTGTGGGAAAAACCACTCTCGTGGCCACGCTGGGCCGCGCACTCTCGGCTCGCGGCGAGCGAGTTTTGCTCGTCGACACGGCGGCCTATGGCTTGCTTCCATTCTTCTTTGGGGCAGGGGATCAGCGTCCCGGAATGTTGCGCACCTTCAGCCCGCCTGCCTCCAGCGGCGACGCGCCCATTCAGATGATCACGCTCGATCCTGAAAACTTCGGCGCCGAATCAGCGCCCCAGGAAGCTCTCACTGCGGAAATTTCAAAGCACGCGCGTGGAGTTGGCCGAGTCATCGTGGATCTGGCCACTGCCTCTGGCGCCACAACGCGCCGCATCATGCGCCTCGCGCCGCAGATTCTTGTTCCGCTCCTGCCCGACATGAACTCGGTGGTCAGCGTCAGCTCCATTGACGCTTTTTTCGATCACAATGGCGGCGCGTCAGCCATTCCCTCGCTGCCCAACTATGTCCTCAACCAGTTCGATTCTTCGCTCGCGCTGCATCTTGACGTGCGCGAAGTGCTCCGCGAACAACTTGGCGACCGTTTGCTCCCGTTCGTCCTGCGCCGCGCTCCGTCCATTGGTGAGGCGCTGGCCGAGGGCATGACCATCGTCGACTACGCGCCGAACTCCGGCGTCACCGAGGACTTCGCGGGCCTCGCCAGTTGGGTTAAAAGCCTTTCCGCAGCTGCCACCACCACCTTCCGCGGCGTTCGCTGGAGCGAACGATGACAGCGAGCACAATCTGGCAGGATATTGGCGCCGGCGAAAATCTCTTCACTAAAATCCTTCGCTTACTCTTTCTCATCGTCGCCGCGGTCATCTTCTGTTTCCTTGCCGTCGTACCGCTCACCTGGCCGCAACAGGCGGTTCTCGGCTTGCTCAGCCTGCTCATGGCGCTGGCCCTGGCGCGCGGTTCTGACTCCTATCTCGTCACCCTCACCCTCATGATGCTCTCCATGTTCTGTACCTTCCGGTACGGATATTGGCGTATCGATCAGGTGATTCGCTTCTTTCGCGATCCCGCTAACCACTGGGGCGCGCTCGACGCATTCTTCATCCTCTGCCTGCTTCTGGCCGAAGCGTATGCGTTCGTCATTCTGTTCCTCGGCTACTTCCAGACCATCTGGCCCCTGCGCCGCGCCCCCGTTTCGCTGCCTGAGAATCCCGACGACTGGCCAAACGTCGACGTGCTCATTCCGACCTTCAACGAGCCGCTCGATGTCGTCCGCTTCACCGCTCTCGGCGCTCTCAACATGGATTGGCCGGCCGACAAGCTCCACGTCTACATCCTCGACGACGGCCGTCGCAAAGAGTTCGAAGACTTTGCCTTCGAAGCCGGCATCGGCTACCGCACCCGTCCCGACAACAAATTCGCCAAGGCCGGCAACATCAATACCGCGCTTGAAACCATGGCCTCGCCGCTGGTCGCCGTCTTCGACAGCGATCATGTTCCAACGCGCAGCTTTTTGCAGATGACGGTCGGTTGGTTCATGCGCGATCCCAAGCTGGCCGTGATGCAAACGCCGCATCACTTTTATTCGCCCGATCCGTTTGAGCGCAATTTGCGCCAGTTCCATGTCATTCCCAACGAGGGCGAGCTCTTCTATGGCGTAGTCCAGGATGGCAACGATTTCTGGAATTCCGCTTTCTTCTGCGGCTCCTGCGCCGTGCTGCGCCGCTCTGCTCTTGACGAGATCGGCGGCATCGCCAAAGAAACGGTAACCGAAGACGCGCACACTTCACTGCGCATGCAGATGGCCGGCTGGAACACCGCCTACATCAACATTCCTCAAGCCGCGGGCCTCGCCACCGAGCGCCTTTCCGCTCATGTCGGCCAGCGCATTCGCTGGGCGCGCGGCATGATCCAGGTTCTACGCACCGACAATCCGCTCTTTGCTCGCGGCCTCAGCTTTCCGCAACGGCTTTGCTACTTCAACGCCGTCGGCCATTTTCTATACGCCGTGCCGCGTCTCGTCTTTCTTACCGCGCCACTCATTTACCTGCTTCTGAATCACACCAACATTCCTGGATACTGGGCCGCCATCCTGGCCTACGCGTTGCCTCACCTCACGCTTTCCAACGTCACCAACTCGCGCATTCAGGGCGATCACCGCCATTCTTTTTGGAACGAGATTTACGAAACTGTCCTTGCGCCTTACATTCTGCTGCCCACCATGATGGCGCTCATCAGCCCCAAACTGGGCAAGTTCAACGTCACCGCCAAGGGCGGAGTCGTCCGGCGTACATTCTTTGATTCGCGCATCGCACAGCCATTCCTTGTGATGCTCATCTTCAACATCGCCGGCCTTCTGGTGGCCATCCCGCGCTTTTTCATCTGGGACACAACGCGCCGCGGCACGGTTCTGATGAATGCCCTGTGGTGCGTCTTTAACATCGTCATTCTTGGTGTCTGCACTGCCGTCGCGCGCGAACTGATGCAGCGCCGCACCACCGTCCGCCTCAATGTCACCGTGCCTCTCTCGCTCCAGTTGCCCAGCGGAAACTCCATCGCCGCCGAAACTGTAGATATGTCGAACGGCGGCGCCGGCATCCGCGTGACCGGGCCGCTCTCGCTCGCTCCCGATTCAGTGGTTAGCCTGATTTTCCTGGAACCGCCGGGATGTATCCCGATACGCGCCAGGGTGATCTCCGAGGAAAACTCGATCCTGCGTGTTTCGTTCGACGATCTGTCGATCGCCGAGCAGGAAGTTCTCACCCTTCAGCTTTACTCGCGCGCCGATGCGTGGCTCGGCTGGGGCGAGGGTCGCGAAAGCGACAATGTGCTGCACTCGCTCGGACGCATCTTCACCATCTCCATGCGCGGCCTTAAAGCTACCGCTCTCAGCCTGTTTGGCCGCGACGATTCCGCCGCCCGCGGCAAGTCAGCTTCGCTCTCCATCGCTCAGTCGGGCCTGATCGTGCTTTTCGCCTCGCTTCTCGTCGCGTGCTCGCCAAAATCAGTTGCGCAAGTTGTACCTAACGCCGCCAACCACGCTAGCTCCGCTAACCCCGCTGTTCTTCCAGGCCAATATCACGACACCTTCACCCTCGCGGATGCAGGCGCGCCTCAAATCGAGCTGCACTCGATCGATCGCCAGCACACCATCTACTTCACACTGCCGCAAACCCACGTCGTCCGCACCGCCGCCATTCATGTTCACTACGCGTTTTCTCCGTCGCTCATCCCGCAACTCAGTCAGCTCAAACTCATTTTGAACGGCACGCTCTTCGCCACCATCCAACCCGCTCCCGGAAAATTCGGCGGCTCCGATGGCAGTGACTCTGTGGCCGACCTGAACATTCCTCCGGAACTGCTTGTTCATCAGAACGCGCTCACCATCGAGTTCATCGGTCACTACACCATGACCTGCGAGGACCCGGCCAACACGGCTCTGTGGGCGCGTATTCAGCGAAATACCTCAATCGATATTCAGGGTGACCTGCTGCCTCTCGCCGACGATCTCAAGCAACTCCCTATCCCCTTTGTCGATCCCGCTGTCGTTCAGCCGGTCAGCATTCCTGTGGTCTTTCCCACGCCGCCCTCGCTCAAAGCCATTCAAGCCGCGGGCATCGTCACCAGTTACTTCGGCCTCGTCTCCGCCGACCGTCCCGTGCGTTTTCCGGTCCGCATCGGAGCTATTCCGCAAGGCAACGTGATCGTCATCGCCGAAGACGCCTCCAGCCTTCCTTCCGCATTCAATCTTTCCTCCGTCAGTGGCCCGACAGTGGCCGTGCGCACCAATCCCAACGATCCCTACGGCAAAATTCTCATCGTCACCGGTCCTAACTCCGACGACGCCATTGTGGCTGCTCAGGCCCTTGCGCTGCACAGCGACATGCTCACCGGCGCGCAAGCGTCCATCTCCAGTTTCGCGCTGCCCGCGAAGCAAGCCCCCGATGCCGCGCCTCGCTGGGCGCGCACCGATCAGACGATCCAGCTCTGGGACTACGCGACTGCCGGGCAACTTCAAGGCGATGGAACTGCACCGCTCAACGTCTACTTCCGCATTCCGCCCGACCTTTACTACGACACCGGCAACGACGACACCAACCTCCATCTCGTCTATCGCTACAACTCCATTCCCATCGGCCCGATCTCCAGCCTCCAGGTTCGCGTCAATAGCGCATTCCTCGGTTCCACGCCGCTGCTTCCCGGCGACGATGCGGCGCGCACCACCACCACCGATGTTCCCGTTCCCGTCGTCAATCTGCGCCCCTTTTCCAACACACTTTCGTTCGACTACACCTTCCAGCTTGCCACCAAGCAAAACTGCGCCAACACCACGCCCATCAACCTGCAGGGCTCCATCCTCCGCGACTCCTATCTCGACTTGCGTGGCTATCCCCACTGGACGCCGCTGCCCAATCTAGAAATCTTTTCCAACGCCGGCTTTCCTTTTACGCGCCTCGCCGATCTGAGCGGCACCACTGTCGTTCTTCCGCTTGCGCCCTCAGAGCAAGAGATCGAAACCTTCATCACGCTCATGGGCCACTTCGGCCGCCAAACCGGTTTTCCCGGCCTGCGCGTCACCGTTGCCGGTCCCGATGCTCTGCATGACGGCGCGGCCACGGACTTTCTCATCATCGGCTCCGGCGATGATCAGCCCGCATTCAACAAGCTCGGTTCGCACCTGCCCGTCTCGCTTGGCAGCGGTCAAATTCAGGTTCACGACACGGAAGGCTTCTTCGTCTCGCTCCTTCACAATGCGTGGTGGAAGCTTCGCCCCGGCCAGCACGATGAATCCGGCGAACTCACCGCGGGTGGCACGCCCGACGCAGTCATCGAGGGCATCAAGTCGCCCTACGACATTGGCGGCAGCCACTCGATTGTCGCCATCCATCTCCGCGACTCCTCAACCTTCGACCCGTTCATCACCACGTTCCTCAACGTTCAGCAGTCGAGCGACATCTCCGGCTCCGTCTCCGTTCTTCACGGCAGCGAATTCAAATCGTTTCGCGTTGGCTCCGAGGTCTACCACGTAGGATCATTGCCTTGGTGGACGCAGCTGCGACTCTGGGCCGCCGAGTATCCGTGGCTGATTGCGGTGATCGTCGTCATTCTGGCATTCCTGTTGGCCATCTGGACCCGCCAATGGTTGCGCTCTCAAGCTCGCGCACGTTTGACGATGATGGAGAGTTAGTTTCTGCCTCTTTTTCCACACCTATTTCGAACCGGCCTCACTTCTGCCTTCGCAAATCGCGCAATTCGCTGAAAGCTTAGAACAAACAACCAGTTTTCGTGATGGTTTGCGCTGTGAATTAAACGTAAAATGGAAGCGCGAATGAGGGTGGGCTGGAGATCTTGTAAAGCGGGTTTGATCGGTGCGGCCTGCCTCGTGCTGACGCTCCAGCTAGCCCACGCTCAAAACTCCTCCGCCACTTCTTCCGCCGACGCCGCTCGCGCCAGCCTCGCTGATAAAGCTCGCGCTCTCGAATTGCGCGGCCGGCCGGACATGGCCATCCAGCTCTGGCAGCAGATTCTTCTCTCCGATCCTCGCAATACCGACGCACTCGCCAACCTCGCCAAAGACTACAAGCTCATCGGGTCCGACTCACTTGCCTCCCAGACTCTCGATCGCCTGCGCGCCATCAATCCCAGCGATCCCGACATCGCCCGGGTCGAGTCGATGTCGAGCTCGGCCCAGCAGTCGCAACAGCTCACTCAGGCGGGCGAGCTCACGCGCGAGGGCCGCAATGACGACGCCATGCGCATCTATCGCCAGCTCTATGGCGATCAGCCGCCGAACGGTGACATCGCGCTCGCCTACTATCAAACGCTTTACGGCTCGACCAACGGCAAAGCGCAGGCAATCGCCGGCATGCGCGCGCTGGTCGCTCGCGATCCAAATGATCCGCGCGACGCCATCGCGCTCGGCATCATGCTCACTTACGACCAGCACACACGCGCCGAAGGGATTCGCATCCTTCAAGCTCATTCTTCCGATTCCGGCGCGCAATCCGCGCTGCGGCAGGCGCTCATCTGGGATTCAGCAAATCCTGCCTCCGCCGCCGAACTGCGCGAGTACCTGAAATCGCACCCGCAAGACACAGAAGTTGCAGGCGACCTCAAGCAGAACGAAGCCCGATTAGCCGCAATGAATTCAGGCATCGCGCGCACTCCCGCCGAGCGCGCAGCCTTTGCGGCTTTGAACGCCGGCCGCCTCGATCAGGCCAATCAACTCTTCACAGACCTCCTGCAAAAAGATCCCACCAACGGCCGTGCCGCCGCCGGCATGGGCTTCCTGCGCATGCGTCAGCAGGACTTCGCATCCGCCATCACCTACTTTTCGCAATCTGTACAAAACGGATACAACGTAAAAATCGTTCAGGACGCGCTCTCCAACTCGCGCTTCTGGCTCATCATGAGCGAAGCCACACAGGCCTTTAATCAAAATCAATTCGACGTGGCCGACCAGAAATTCCGCGCCGCGCTGGCCATCGATCCGCGCAACGCCGCGGCCCTCAACGGTCTCGCGGGGCTCTACATTAAGGAGCAGCAATACGCGACTGCGGCCAGCGTCTACCAGCTCCTCATCAAGGTCCAGCCCACGTCGTTCGACGGTTGGCGCGGCCTTTTCCTCGCCACTGCTCGCGCCGATCAGAACGATCAGGCTCTCGCCGTCACCGCGCAATTTCCGCCCAGCGTCCGTGTCGCGCTCGACAAAGATCCCGAATATCTCCGTACTCTGGCCACCATTTATCAATCCCAGGGCCGCACCGCCGACGCTGAGCGCACCCTCTCGCTCGCCCTCGCGCTGCCGTTTCCCGGCAACGGCAGCACTCTGAAAGACGACACCAAGCTCGAATACGCCGGCATTCTCATGGCTGCCAGGCGCTTCCCGCAGGCCATCGCGCTTTATTCTCAGGTCGTCGTGAATTCGCCCACCAATGTTTCCGCATGGATGGGCCTCGTCAGCGCGCGTCACGAGCTCGGCCAGGACGCGCAAGCGATTACCGACGTCCAGCGCATCCCCGCTGCTACTTATGAAACCGCGTTGGGCGATTCAGGCTTTCTCTCCGAGCTCGGCGCCATTTATCAGCAAGCCGGCCAGTATGACGTCGCGCAGGGCATGCTCGAACGTGCCGAAAAACTCGAGCTCGCCGCAGGCCATCAGCCGTCCATCGCACTCCAATTGCAGCTTGCCGCCATCGAACTTTTGCGCGGCAACACCGATCAAGCTTTCGCAATCTACCAGCAGATCCTTGCCGCGCATCCTGACAGCGCAGCGGCGTGGAAGGGCCTCATCTCAACGCTCGCTGCGACCAATCGCAACTCGCAAGCCCTCGAGCAGCTGGCGCAGATTCCCGCGCCCGTTCGCACTGCGCTCGAATCCGACATCGACTTCATCCAGACTGAAGCTGGCCTCTACGCTTCCACCGGCGACACCAACGCCGCTGTCGCCTCCATGAATCGCGTCATCGCGTACTACGCCAGGCTCAAGCGGCAGCCTCCATCCGCCATTGAGATTCAGAATGCGTGGCTGCTCTACAACATTGGCAACGACCGCGCTCTCTACGCCGCGCTCATGAGAATCGGCGGACGATCCGACTTAACACTCGCGCAGCGCCAGACCGTGCAAAACATCTGGGCCGAGTGGAGTGTTCGCCGCGCGGCCGCGGCCATGGAAAACGGCAACCCCCGTCGCGCCGTCGACATCCTCGACGCCGCATCACAGGCTTTCCCCAACAATCTCACCGTCACAAAAGCTGTCGCCGGAGGCTACGCGCGCGTTGGCCGCGCCAAGGAAGCGCTGGCCATCTACAAATCCGTTCCTATGGATGACGCTTCGGCTGGCGACTACGAAGGCGCGGTCGGCGCCGCCCTCGCCGCCAACGACAGAAATCAGGCTGAGCTTTGGCTTCGGCAAGCTCTCGAGCGTTTCCCGCGCGATCCCGTCATCCTCTCACTCGCCGCACACTACGAACAGGCTCGCGGAGACAACGAGCGCGCCGCTGACTACTATCGCGCCTCCATCGCGGCCATGCCTGCCGTCACGCCCGTCGATCGCCTCGCCCACGTGCTCGTCTATCCCGACACCTATACCGCACCGCATCGCGCTGTCACCGCCGCCGATCTTCAGCATCTTCTCGACCCCGACTACGAACCGTTCGACAAAACCACAAAGCTTCCGCCGCTTCCTGCCTACGGGCCCGATCCCGGCGAAGGCAACGCGCCCGTCATCATTCCGCAGGCGCACTCCGCTTCGCAAACTCCGGCGCCCGTCAACTCCGCGCCCGATTCCGGCGACCTACCGCCCCCACCCGCGCCGCAATCTTTCCTCGAACCCGCTCTTGTACCGCCGACGTCCTCGCCGGCTGTCGTGTGGGCGTCCTCGCCCGCACTCGCTCCCCACTTCGTCTTGGCCTCTTTCACTCTCACTCGGCACGTAAGCTCATGGCGTACCTCCATCCGCAGCGACTTTGCTCCCTTCGCCGCCGCTCAATCCGGCGCTGGCCCCGATCTCAATCCCGATCTCACTCTCAACCCTCCACACTCGCTCGCCTCCGATGCATGGAAAGGCCTCATCTTCTCGCTGATGGCCGCCAATCGCAACGCCGAAGCCCTCGGCGAGCTCAACAAAATTCCCGCGGAGCCGCGCCGCCTTCTCGAATCCGACGTCGAGTGGGTGCAAGCCGTCGCCAGCCTCTACGTCGCAGTGGGCGATGCGCCTCACGCCAACGCATACGTCGACCGCATTGAAACGTTCTATCTGCTCCACCGCGAAGTCTTGCCCGCCGCGCTTGAAATCCAGCACGCCTGGCTCCTCTACAACCTCCAGAGCGACTCCGCCCTTTATCCCGTCCTCACCGCACTGGACGCGCGCACCGATCTCTCCGGCGATCAGCAGCGCCAGCTTCAAACTCTGTGGGCCGACTGGGCCGTCCGCCGCGCCAATCAGGATCTTGCCTCGAACCAGCCTCTCCACGCGGTTCAGATTCTCGAAGCCGCGGCGGCAACCTACCCCTCCAATCTCGACATTCGCTTCGCCCTCGCCGGAGCCTATGCTCGCATCGGCCACTCCGGCGACGCACTCGCTCTTTACAAATCTCTCCCCATGGATCAAGCCGTCACGGGAGATTTTCAGGGAGCTATCTGGTCCGCTATCTCCGCTCGAGACATGGCCCAGGCCGAAATCTGGCTGCGCGCCGCGCTCACCCGCTTTCCTTCCGACCCCAACGTCCTCTCGCTCGCCGCCAGCTTTGAGCAGGCGCGCGGCAACAGGCAGCGGGCGGCCCAATTCTGGCGCGCCGCCATCGCCGCCGCCCCTCCCGACTCCTCCGTCCCGCGTCCCTCAGCGAACCCTGCTTATCCCGCTTCCTCGCCCGCCGAAAATCGCGGCGACATGAAGCGCCTTCTTAATCCCGATCTCAACGCGCCGCCGTCTCCCGAGCAGCTCGCTCCGCTGCCGTCCTGGAAGTCGTTCACATCGCCTGAAGCTGCGATCCCTCCGCCGCCCACCTCGACCGCCTCCGTTACGCCGCCGTCGAACAATCCTTTGCCGTACTCATTCGCTGATGTGATCACGGGCCAATCGGCAGAGCAGGGAACCGCGCCGTTAGAGCAGGGACCTCGGCAGCCCACTCCACCCGTATTCGTTGCGCCCAGCGCCGCCGGCAACACGGCTTCAGTCCGCTCTCAGTCTCCGTCGCAGGGGCAACTCACGGGGCGCGTCAATCCGCCGCCTTCAGAAGCAAACGTCGACTCCAGTCCTTCAGGGGAAACTGAAGCTCCACAGCCGTCCTCGAATGCGCCCATGAATGTTCTCTCCGCGCAGGCTGCTCAACCTCGTTCCGCCGCGCCAGCCAACGGCCAACCCGCGCCAGCCTCTGCTGCCCTCATCCACTCCATTCCCAACGCGATCACGCCTTCCTCCCCCAACACCGCATCCACCTTTCCAACCACCGCATCCACTCCATCTGCATCGGCCGCTGCTCCCGATCATGGTGTCTACAACACCGCGCAATACACACCCTCCGCGCAGGATGCAGCTTCCGGTGCGTACTCGGCGCCGCAACAACAGTCCTCGGCGCCGCCTCCACAGTCAGCCGCGCAATCACCTCAGCCGACTCCGCCAGCTGCACCATCGTCTTGCCAGGCAACCGTGCCGGCTTGCCCGCCCGCCAAGCCCGCGCCAACGATCGCGCCCATGCATCGCAAGCGCCGCAAGCCTGCTCCGCAACCCGCGGCTGCTACGCCGCCCACGCAAACTCTGGGCAACGCGCCCATCGGGACTCCTGATAACAGCATCGCACCCGAAAACGCGCCGCCGTCTGCCGCCGAATCCCAACCCACGCCTCAAACCCAGCCTGAATCCAACGGCGCATCCGACCAGGACCTGCAGCAGCAAAACCTCCCGCCGCTTCGCGGCCCCTGGATTCGCATTCAGCGCCAGGCCTCGCCGCCCAGCCCGCGCGATCTCGCCGAGCAGCAACTCCAAACCATCGAGAGTGGATACTCGGGCTGGCTCGGCGGCACTTCGCTGCTCAACTACCGCAGCGGCGCCGCAGGCTACTCGCAGCTTGCTGCCATCGAGTCGCCCTTTGAGGCTTCCGCTCCGCTGGGCGTTCACGCGCGCATCACCGCCATCGCACGCCCTGTCTTCCTCGATTCCGGCCAGGCCGATGGCACTGCCACTACATCGGTTCTTGAATCCCAATCAGGCGCAACCTGCCTCATCGCGATTCCCGAGCCCATCGGCACTTACGCCGCCGGCCAGAACTTCACTCCCTGCACCTCGCCCACCATCGGCCCGCTGGTTCCGCCTGCGCAGCAAAACGCATTTGGCCTCGGCGGAGAACTGCAACTCACGTTTCCGCATCTCTCCATCGCCGGCGGTTCCACGCCATTCGATTTCCTCGTCTCCACTTTCACCGGCCGCTTCCAATGGCAGCCCAACGGCGGTCCCATCACGATTAGTCTTGTGCGCGACTCGGTGAAAGATTCGCAGCTCTCCTACGCCGGCCTGCGCGATCCTGCAGGCAACACGCTCTCAACCCAGGGGCAAATATGGGGTGGAGTCGTCGCCAACCAGGGCCAGCTTCAGTACTCTCACGGCGACGTCGAGTCCGGTTTCTATTTCGCCGCCTCCGGCCAATACCTCACCGGCTACAAAACGCGCTCCAACACGCGTGTCGACGGCACCGGCGGCGCCTACTGGCGCGTTCTTGCATCGCCCGAGTTTGGCAACCTCACGCTTGGCGCAAACTTTTTCGCCATGCACTATGCCAACAACCAGAACGCATTCACCCACGGCATGGGCGGCTACTTTAGCCCGCAAGCCTACTTCCTCGCCAACGTTCCCCTCAATTGGGTGGGGCACTACGGCACGCGCTGGCATTACAACGTCAGCGGCGCATTCGGCGTGCAGGCATTTCAAGAGAACTCAACCCCGCTGTGGCCGCTGGCCGGCGACAAGCCTCTTGAGGTCAGCCAGAACAATCCCATGCTTCCCAACGTGACCAGCGTAAGCGCAAACTATGACTTTCACTCGCAGGTCGCCTATCAAATTGGCACGCACTGGTTCACCGGCGCATACCTGGCCGCCAACAACACGCGCGACTACTCCTACGCCTCGGTCGGATTCTTTGTGCGTTTCACATTCCGCGAGCAACCGTCCGCAGTCGCTGCTCCAACGGGCCTCTTTCCGGCCGACGGGCCGCGTCCGTTTACGGTCCCGTAAGCCTGTCCTAACAATCTCGTCCTCACAATCAAGATCGGGTGCCCCATCCTTCCGCCTTCTTCTGCGGAAGGGTGGGATAGCACAGACCCAATCACTCACACTGTCATCCTGAGCGAGAGCAGCGAGTCGAAGGATCCGCGGTTGCCCTTCGCAAACTTCCCTGGGCACAATCCCTCGGCAGGTGGCCACGCTAGTCCCGAATCGATTCGGATATGTCCGGAATGGCAAAATAAGTTCAGCGCGTGGCTGCAGGTTCGTCGCCATCGGTGAATCGGCAACCAGTTGACCAGGAGGGAACGGAATGAGCGTGCCAGTAACACAACTCAAGAAAGCCGACGTTCGAGTTGGATTCATCGGCCTTGGGCTCATGGGAAGCCATTTGACGCGGCGCTTGCATGCAAGCGGTTGGCGTATTCAAGCATGGAATCGCAGCCCGAAGCCTGCAGAGGAAATCCGCAGGCAAGGAATTGCCATCGCTCTGTCCATGGCGGATCTCGTCGCCGATTCGGATTTGATTCTCTCTTCTCTGGCGAATGATGCGGCCGTTCGGTCCGTCTACCTGGAAAGAGAAGGCATCTTCTCCGTCGTGAAGCCGGGGGCCGTAATCATTGAGATGAGCACGATCTCGCCGGATTTGTCACGTCAGTTGCACAATGAGGCCCGCACGAAAGGCGTGAGCCTGCTCGATATCGCCATCTCTGGGTCGACGCCGGCTGTCGATGCAGGAACCATCACCCTGCTTGCCGGCGGTGACGAGGGCACCTTTGAGCGTTGCATCCCCATTTACGAATCGATTGCCAAACAATGGTTCTTGATTGGGCCTGGTTCCTCAGGTGTTCAGATGAAACTCGTGGTCAATCTTCTCCTGGGTCTTGATATGGAGGCAATTGCAGAAGCGGTCTCGCTCGGGGAGCATCTTCAGATCGATCGCAATATCCTGCTCGATGTCCTTTCCAAAACAGCCGTCGTCCCTCCCGCGTTCGTAGGCAAGTTCCGCAAGATCAAAGACAGCGACTACTCGCCTGAGTTCCCTCTGCGGCTGGCGAGCAAAGACCTCGATCTGGTGATGGATGCCGCAAAGGCTTCCGGCGCCGATTTGCCTGCGGCCGCTGTCGCCCAGTCCGTATTCGCATCCAATGTCGCCGCAAGCGGCGACATGGATCTGTCCGCTATCGCGCCGTTTGTCCTGCGGCGGCCCCGCCGCCCTTGACCAGCCAATGAAGTGAGGCCCAGCGGCCACCCAGGTTTCTTGTCAAGAGGGCAGGCCATTCCAACTCACCTCAACCCTCTGAAAACACTCGCTAAAAAAGTTTGCCCAAGATTGCCGATGATTTCCACTATTCGGCGCACAATATCCCCATGAGTCGAATCACCGCATCCACGCGCGAGCTAGGGCAGGGAACCCCGGGTTCACCCCTTTTTTGGCCCAGGCGCGCTCTCTGAATCTCCGGGATGGAAGGATTTTTTTCGGAAAGGCGCACCATTTTTGGTTCAATTTCGGGCCATTCAGAGGCCTCATCAAGCAGAATGAATCACTTGCCTGTTAACGGATCGATAAATAACCTGTTAACGCATCCGCCAACACTTCAGGGCCAAAGAAACTTAGACCTAATCCAACATTGCATAAATTATATTAATAATACATATTGACAAACTTAATTATATTGATTATCGTCACTCCAGCGATCCAAATTCGCTTCGAAACATGCCCACCGACCCCAAACCCGCTTCAGACTGGCAAGACCTGCTTCGCATTGCCCAGGGCTCTTCGCTGGTCATCGAGCGCGTCCAGATCCCCGAGAAGCAAATCACCGTCGAAGGCCGATTCGCGCTGCCCGATCTGGCTCGCCTCACTCTGGAAGATCAGGTCTTTGTCGTCGCCTTTCTCCGCTCCCACGGCACCATCAAGGACATGGAACAGACCTTCGGCGTCAGCTATCCGACCATCAAGGCGCGCCTCAACCGCATCGCCGGCCAGCTTGAATTTGTTGAAGTCAATCCCGTTTCGTCGAGCGCCGAGGTCGGTGAATCGCGCACCGAAGTCCTGCAGCAGTTGAACAGCGGCCAGATCTCGGCCGCCGATGCCATCCGCGCACTGGAGACTCTCAAATGATTCCCAACGTCGCCGTCCTGCAGATCGAAAATCCGCACTTCCGCATGCCGCGGGTCTTTATCCCGCTTTTCCTTCTCTGGATTCCGCTGGCGCTTCTGCTGCTCCTGCTTTCGCCGATTCTGCTTATCGCAGTCTGCGCCATGAGCATCGCGACCGGCGTCGGCCCCTTCCGCATTGTTCGCATCTTCTGGGACATTTTGTCCAGCTTGCGCGGCACCGATGTGCGCGTCACTGCGAGCGGCAACAAAGTCCTGGTCCGAATTTTGTAAGAAGTGTAGCGCCGGCCTCCCGGCCGGCTGTCGTGCGGGCGTCTCGCCCGCACAAAGAACGACCGGCAACAGATCGGCATCAAGCAGCACGAACCCATCGGGAGGAATACATGAACGAAAATCGCCGTCAAATCCTGGAGATGCTCGCCGCCGGCAAAATCACCGCGGACGAAGCCGACCGCCTTCTTGCCGCGCTTGAGCCGGAGCCCGCCGCAACCGCGAGCCAGTTCATCGGCCGCAGCGCAGGCTCCAAAGGTTGGTCCGGAAACGATCCCGGCACGACCGTCAAGACTCAGGCGAAATATCTCCGCGTCCTGGTCGAGTCCACCGAGAAGAATGGTCCCACGACGGTCAACGTCCGAGTGCCCATGCAGCTTCTTCGCGCCGGTGTCCGCCTCGCGAGTCTGATTCCTCAGCAGGCCCACGATGAGTTGGACGAGACGCTGAGCAGGCACGGCGTCCCGCTGACGCTCTCGCAAATCAAGCCGGAGAACCTCGAGGAGTTGATCGACCACCTCGGAGACCTCACTGTCGACGTCGACGCCAAGGATGAAAAAGCCAAGGTTCGCGTGTTTTGCGAGTAAGACAGGGACCAAGGGAACAAGGGACCGAGGGAACAAGAAGGCAGGGACCGAGGAAACGAGGGACCAAAGGGAACAAGAAGACACGGAACAAGGGAACGAGTGCGGCGGGGAACGAGGCTACAGTGCTCCGTGCTTCCAATCACAAACGAAATCCGACGATGGTCCTATTGTTGAGCTGTGGAAAGGGAGCGGGACATGGGTGCATCGTTTCGGGATCTTGTAGTGTGGCAGCGGGCGATTGAGCTAAGTACAGAAATTTATCGACTCACCGCTTCATTTCCATCGACAGAGCAGTTCGGGCTCACGAATCAAATGCGCCGTGCCGCCGTGTCGATTGCGAGTAATATCTCGGAGGGATACGGAAGAGCGACCAGAGGCGAGTATCGTCAGTTTCTTGGTCAGGCGAGAGGTTCAAATTGCGAGTTGCAGACTCAAATCGTCATTTCATCTAATCTCGGATTTGGCACGAGGGACGGCTTGCAACGCGCGGAGAATCTCACTGCGGACATTAGCCGTCTCTTGATTGCGATTATGAACAAGCTGAAGAGCTGAATATTCGGTGTTCTCGTTCCCTTGTTCCCTTGTTCCCTGTCCTTACACGCGCCTTAAGGGCTTCTGCATCGGCACCACCTGCACCGTCACGTCACGCACTTCGGAGAGAAACCGATTCAGCACCGAGCCGCGTAGCAGAATGTCGAAGCGTGATCGCACTGGCTGCCCGAAGACCACATGCGAAATGTTCTCCTGCTGCGCAAACCGGATCAGCGCGTCGGCAACTTTACGGTCGGTGAGCTGAACCACTTTCGCGCCAAGGTCGCGCGCCATGCGCATGTACTCTTCCAACCGATGAAAGGCCTCGGGGTCGCTATGGCCCTTGTCGTCCGGCGGAGCCACGTAGACCGCATACCAATTCGTCGCCAGGCGTCCGGCGATTCTTGCCCCGATACGCAGCAGCCGCTCCGTTCCCGGCCGCGTGCTGAGGCAAACCATCACCTTTTCCGGAATCGGCGCCTGCTCCAGGCCCTGGGTGCGCCGGTATTCTGAAGCGCGGTTGCTCACCTGTTCCGCCGTGGTGCGCAATGCCAGCTCGCGCAGCAGGTTCAGGTTGCCTTTGCGGAAGAAGTTGGCCAGCGACTGCTCCACCTTTTCGGGAGCGTAGATTTTGCCGCCGCGCAGACGGTTGCGCAGTTCTTCGACCGTCAAGTCGACGTTCACCACTTCGTCGGCTCGCTTCACGAAGCTGTCCGGAACGGTCTCGCGGATGGTCGTGTTGGCCGAGCGGTTGACGGCGTCGTTCAGGGTCTCAAGGTGCTGGATGTTTACCGCCGTCATCACGTTGATGCCGGCGTCGAGAAGCTCCAGCACATCTTCGTAGCGCTTGCGGTTCTTGCTGCCGGGCACGTTGGTGTGCGCCAGCTCGTCTACTACGACCGTTTGAGGATGCCGCGCGATGATCGCGTCCACATCCATTTCTTTCAGGTTCACGCCGCGATAAGGGATCACCTTCTGCGGAATGACTTCGAGATCCCGGATCTGATCCTCGGTATCCTTTCGGCCATGCGTCTCAACCAAGCCGATCACGATATCCTTGCCGCCCTGGGTGCGCATCAGGTAGGCATCGTTCAGCATCTGGTAGGTTTTGCCCACGCCGGGCGCCGCGCCCAGGTAGATGCGCAGCTTGGCTGGCTCCGGCTTTTTCTCAACCACGATCTCAGCCATTACTCAGCCCACCTCGACGGGATGTTGAACTTCTCGCGCCACTGCAATTGGAATTGTGAATCGGAAGGTCGCTCCATGGCCCAGGCGGCTTTCAACGGCGATCTGGCCGCCCAGCGACTCCACCAGCCGCCGCACCAGCGAAAGGCCGAGCCCGGTTCCTTGTTCTGAGAATGTGTTGAACCGGTCGAAGATTGAGCTGAGCCGCTCCGCCTCAATGCCGCGTCCCGTATCGCGCACGCTGAACTGCACAAAGCTCTTGATCTCCTCCGCGGCCAACAGAATCTCGCCGTCCTCCGGCGTGTAGCGCAGCGCATTCGACAGCAGATTGTCCAGAATCGATCGCATCGCGCGATGATCGGCCTCTACCGGAGCCAAGTCGGCGTATGCGCTCACATCCACGCGAATGTGCTTCCTCGCGGCCTCGTCGCAATACCGGTCTCGCGCCTCGTTCAGCAGCTGCAATGGCCGCAGCCGTTCCAGCTTCAAGTCGCGCTTTCCCGTATCCAGCTCGGCCACTCCAATCAAGTCGGCCATCAAATCGTCGAGTGTCTCCGCCTCTTTGCTGGCCTGCGCCACCAGTTCAGTCTGCAGGCTGGTCATCTCACCGCTGAATCCCTGCGCCAGGGCGTACAAACCGCGCCGCAATTGCAGCAGCGGATCGCGCAGCTTGCGGCTGGCCACGGCGATGAATTGTGTCTTGAAGCGGTCGGTATCCTGCAGGCTGGTTACGTCCTCAAGCGTCGTCACCGCGCCCAGCAGCCTGCCCTCTGAGTCGCGCATGGGAGTGGTGCGCAGCCGGTAGCTGCGCGACTGGTCGCCAATCCGCATGGGCAGCATTGACGCTTCGCCTTCCGCTGCCACAGCCTTCTGCATGGACACGGCATCCTGAATGGCGCTCAGAATTTTCTCCCCGCCCGGCGTATTCGTCAGCGCCATGCGATCGCCGGCCGCGTCGCCCAGCAACTCTTGCGCCGACTGGTTCAACTTGAGCACGTGGCCCTTGCCGTCGGTCACAATGATCGGTTCGAAGATGGCTTGCAGCACCGCATCCGAGAGCTGGAACTCCATTTGCCGTCGCCCGGCCTCGGTATCGCGCAACTCGCGCAGCCGCACCGCGATTCGGCTCAGTTCGCCGGCAATCACGCCAAAGCTATCGCGGCTGATCCACTCCACCTGGTGCTCAAGGTTGCCTTGCGCTATGCGCCGTGCGTCGCTGGCCAGCGTCTCGATCGGTTTCAGCACAAAGTAGATGGTTGCTGCGGCGATCAACGACGCTGCCACGGCCACCGCGTACCCCAGATGAAGTTGTCCACTTGCCGCCAGCGCTCTATGGGCAATCGCGACCAGCCCCGCCACCAGACAGGCCAAGAGCACACAGCCGAGAATCAATCGCTGGGTAAGGTTAAGCATGTTCAGCGCCTGAAGAGGAGAATGATGACTTCTCCATTCTCGCGGATGTGGCCCTAACCTGCAATGCCCGTTGTTTCAGGGGTCGAGAATTGGCGACGAAAATCGCGCATTTTCCTAAAGTTTCTTGCCGGATATCCGGAGCTGGAGGCCGGAAGTTAGCGGCTGAAAGCTGTTTTACGGAATCTGGCAGACGGCCAACCGGCCATTGTGCCAACGACAAGCGAAGCCCACGGGCGCCGGATCGTTCACCAGCACCCAGTCCACGCCAAAGGTTTCCTTGATACGCTCGAAGTCGCCGAGCCTGAACGTCGCCCAGCCTTCTTCCGCTTCCGTCTGGCGCACCCATTCCGGTCCCAGCTCCGGAACCATCGTGACCACCGATGCATCCTTGACCGCATCGGCAAGCTGGCTGCGCTCGGCCAACGCACGAAAGCTGTGGTAGTCTTCGCCGGCGGCCGCCAGATACTGCGGATCGAGCGCGAAGTACGCGTTCTCGGGAGTGTTGGTGCGGACCCATGCGAAGGCCTGGAGCCAAGGGTTGGCGGGCTTCGTCCACGGCATTTCAAGATGCTGGCTGGCTGAAAACTCCGCACGCTGCCCCACGAACATGCAGCCATTCGCCACCAGCAGAAACGCAGCCCACCGCCAGGGGCTCCGTTTCAGCACAAACTTTCCCAGCAGGCATCCGGCAGTGAGCACCAGGGAAAAATAGACGAGCTGCAGGTATCGCATGGGCTGTAACGACATCGCCCGCGCCAGCGCAGCAGGCCACAGCAGGACCATTGCCAGCATTTGATGAAAGACACCGTAGATCAAAACCGCCAGAGCAAATCGCGCCAATATCGGCGATTCACGCTGGCGTGCGAAGCGCCACAGCAGCCAGAAAAGGGCGAGCGGCGCCAACGCGCCCAGCCATTCGTACCAGGTCCACTGGTAGAGGTGAACGTATGCGAGCGTGCCCAGCGCCTTGCGCCAGCCCGGGTTGGCCGGCTCGAAGACCCACCCCAAAGGGATGAACGCAGCCGCGGAAGTTTGCCAACTTCGGGCTCGCGGACCAATCGCCTGCATTCGCCCGTGGTTAGAAAGAATGCCAAGAAAAACACAAAAGGAGATTCCCATCGCCGCCATCAGCGGATGCAGCAAAAATGCCAGGATCAAGAATGGCACCGACTGCCAGGGTTTCTGATCGAGAATTCGCCAGACGGCTACGAGGATCAACGCCGTCGCCAGGTTTCGCGGATGCAGATGCTGGTCGGCAAGGTAGAGCGCAGTTCCCGTCACCGGCAGCGTGAACATGGCCGAGACCATCGCCACTCCGCCCCATCGGGCAGGCTCTTCGTCAAAAAGCCGGTTCGCAATCTTCTTTGCCGCCCACAAAATTACAATAAGCGCGATCCACTGCCATACCAGCTCCGCCCACGCCGCCGGAATATGTGTCCATCGGATGAACAGCGCCATCCACGAGTCAAAGACCGATGCCTGCAGTTGCAAGCGAAAGAAATTTGCGTTGAAAGGGAACAGACCCGGGTTGAGGTCGGCCTTGATTGCAGTGAGATAAACTCCATCGTCCTCAAGCCCTGGATGGTAGCCCATCACCAGGAACCCAAGCAGGGTAAACAAAAGTACCCCGGCAAACTCAGAAGGGAAGCGTTTGCGCTTTAAAGGAGGAGTTTTGACTTCTTCAAGACCTGGTGCCACGCAATACGCCACATCGGATAGCATATCGTGCGGTCCTGCGCGATGGAGCGACCGTGGGGGCCGCGTTACACGTGCGGCAACAACATACGCAGCAGCAGAAATCCGCCGACGCCGGCAAAGAACACCAGGGCCATGCGAATACCCGGCTCCCGATTCACCTCGGGCACAAGGTCGGTCGCCGCGACGTAAAGCGCCACTCCGGCTGAGACCGGCATACCATAAGGAACCCAGCTCGGAACCAGCTGGATCATCAGCACACCGGCAATCGTGGCGCCGGCCAGCCCCACCGCGGACCAGAAAGCCGTCCTGCGGCTTCGCCCACTGGCCATCATCACACTGGCCATGGTGAAACCTTCCGGAGCTTTATGCAGCAAAATCGCCAGAAAGATCAGCCAGCCCAGCCAATTGGAAAGCGCGAATCCCGATCCAATAGCCACGCCATCAAACAGCGCGTGAACGCTCAGTCCGCCAAGCACCGAGTAGCCCTTGTGCGCGGAGACGAATTCGCCGCCGTGCGTTTCCTCGCCATAGTGAAAGTGGGCGTTGAACGTATGCTCCAGCAGGTGCATCGCGCAATACCCGGCCATGATCAGGCCCGGAGCGAGCTCGGCATTCAGTCGAATGCTCTCGGGAGTCATCTCCAGCAGGGCCGTGGCCATCAGGAACCCTGCTCCCAGCGCCACAAAATAGCGCAGGTAGGGTTCCACGCCGCGTGCTCGCACCAGCACCAGCCCTCCGGCTACATCGGCCAGCGCTGCTACCGTTCCGAGGATGAGAGAGAGTTTGAGCATCCCTCAGTAAATCACACAAGGGGGATGGGAACTCGCGGCGATGACGAACTTTTCACGCAAGCAGGAACTGGCGGCTGAGGGCCGACATCTTAAAGCTGCTTCAACCCGAATGCCGTATGTGCAGCACATCGCCGTCCTGGACTACATATTCCTTGCCTTCCAGCCGCAGCGTACCCTTGGCGCGCGCCGCCGCTTCCGATCCCGCTTCCAGCAGGCTGTCCCAACGAATCGTTTCCGCGCGAATGAAGTGATGCTCAAGATCGGAGTGGATGGCACCCGCCGCTTGCGGAGCCTTCGCACCGGCCGGAACCGTCCATGCGCGACACTCATCTTCTCCTGCAGTAAAGAAACTGATCAGTCCCAGCAACTCGTAGCTCTTTCGGATCAGCCGCACCAGCCCGCTTTCCTTCAGTCCGTAGCTCTCCAGAAAATCTGCGGCCTCGGCGTCATCCATCTCTGCCAGCTCTGCTTCCACCTTGCCGCAAATGGCCATCGCGCCCGCATTCGGCCGGCTGGCAATTGCGTCCAACGTAAAGCGGCTCATAGCAGACTCGAGATCGGCGCCCAGTGTCGTGCTTTCGTTAATGTTTAGTACATACAGAATTGGCTTTTGCGACAAAAACATAAAGCCACGAATGAGCTTTTTCTCATCCGCCGTCATCTCCATGGCGCGCAGGGGGATTTCTTTTTCCAGCATTTCTTTCGAGCGCACCAACAGCGCCTGTTCGCGCTCCAGCTCGCTGGTGCGGCCTTTCTTCATATCTTTCTCGACGCGCTCCATGCGTTTTTCAACCTGGCCCAGGTCGCTAAGCATCAAGTCAAATTCGACGTTCTTGGCGTCGCGCAGCGGATCGATCGGCCCTTCTTGCGGAACCGCGTCGTTCTCGAACGCGCGCAGCACATGAATCAACGCGTCCACGTTGCGCAGGTTCGTCAGGTACGCGGTTTCTTTCAGCGCCTCCTGCCCAATGCCTGCCACATCGACGAACTCGACCGATGCGAAGGTCGTTTTCTTAGGGGAATAGAGCGCCGACAACTTTTCCAGGCGCTCATCGGGCACGCGCGCCACTCCAATGTGCGCCTCACGCGGATTCGCGCGGCCGCGGTCGTCAATCCTGGCTTTGGTCAGAATTCTAAAAAGAGAAGTTTTGCCCACCTGCGGCAGGCCGATAATGCCGGTCTTCATAATTATTCCGTGGAGGCCGTCGCACGGCAGAAGCTGTGCGCTCGGGCCTTTTCGATGATACAGGAACGACTCGATCCAGACTGCGCCGCCCATCATGCGAATGCGATTCCGTTCGCTCTCAAACGCGAGTCGTTTCCGCCCTCGCCAACAGCACGACAGTCGCCAGCCCCAGCAGCAGAATGGCCTCTTCCACCCACTCGCTGCGATTGTGCAGCTTGTTGAAGTGCGCGCTGATTGCATCGGCGGGCGCCGTCCCATCGATGGCGGCTCCCGCGGTAATGCGGTCGCGCTCCATCGCGGGGATGATTCCAAACTGCGAATAAGTCGTAAGGGCCATCATCAGCGCCACAAACGCGATAGGTATCAACACAGTGCGCGGATTGTAGTTGCCCCACGCCGGAGCCAGCGCCATCACCGCCAGCGCCACCATGCCTGAAACCAATCCCATCCCGTGCAGAATGCGAATCAGCTGGCCAACAATGTTTCCGGCCATGTGTTTGTCAGGACTGAGCGCAGCGAAGGTGACTTGGGCCACGACCGGGAAAAAGGCTTCAGCACCAAGCCAAACGATCAGTGACACAGAGAGCAGCGTACGAAGAAGAGTCTTCATTGAGGAAGCATACAAGAGCGGGGAATCGTGAGTAGCCAACAGAAAGTAGGAAATTAGAAGCAAGAAGAAACGGATCCGCGGTCAGAACCCGAGTCTGCTCGGTCGCTTCTGGCCGCCCAGAGCTGATCCCCGAAATCCGAAAGCTAGCTCTTCTTCAGCGCCCGCCTCAGCACGGTCTCGAGCGCAGCTTTCTGTTCCACGTACTCGCTCGCCGGCAACGTTCCCGCGATCTTTTCGCTTTCCAGTGCAAATAACTCTTCTTTAAGCGCATTCAGAAGCGCGGAGTTCTTCGCGGCAGGCGAACCGCCAGCCACGCCAGGCGCGGAGTGAACGAGAGAAGCTGCGGAAGATGGATTCGTGCTTCCGCTTGCCGATGCAACCGGCTCTCCGCCAGCCGGCTTGCGCAGCAGAAACGCAGCCGCGACCACCAGCAGCAGGACCAATCCACCAATGATCCATAGTTTGTACTTGGAAAGCGGATCGGGAGTGTTGATCGGTTCGCCGATTCCGCCTCCGGGCTGATTCCCGGGCGCCGCGCCTTGTCCACCGGTGCCGCCGCCGCCTTGCCCGTTCTGGTCATCGCGAGCAAACGAGCCTGTGCCAATGACAGAAAATGCGAGCGCCTTTCCGGGCCCGACATTGCGTGCGAGAAAAGTTTGCACGCTGGGATCCTGCGGCGAGGACTCGAAACCCGAACCGCTTCCGCCCGTAAATGTCATCGCTTTCGGCAATACCACCCAGACCGTATCGGCCGGCAGCGTGACCTGCGATTGAAAGTTGTACTTTCCGCTGCTATAGGGCAGATTGTACTGAACCTGGAAAAGCGTGCCTTTGGCTTCCTGATCGGGTTGAATGGGAAAGTTAAACGAGTAGTGGCCCTTCGGTCCGTCAGGATCGAGCTTCACGCTGGTCGGCAGGCTGCTCGCACCTGGGCGCTGAGCTGACGTATCGCCGATCACCGCATCGGCCGGCAAAATCACCTGAAACGATTGCTTGCTCCACTGCGTGCGCGGCGGGGAGCTGGCATTGTGAATGTCGTAGCGCTCCACCACGCGAAGCTGCCCATTATCGGTCTCGATTCCGGTCACGTGCTCGGCGATCGAGATTCCTTCCACCTTCGCCGCAACGTCGTACACGGAAATATCGCCGTTACCTCCACCCTGTGGCGCAGCAATAAAATACTCCGCCCCCTGGTGCGTCACGCGAACCAGGTACGGAACCTGGCCCGGCAGATCGAGCGTGTATTTGCCTTGCCCGTTCGTGGTTGCGTGCCCCACTTCGCTCATGCCGCTCATGGGCTCGAGCAGCGTGACCTGGTCGCCCGCCGCAGGCTTGTTGGTGGTCATGTTGGTAACGGTTCCGGATACCGTGGCTGCGTTGGCCAATGCGGTGGTCATCGGGAACAGCAGTGAAGCAAGAAGCAATGCGAATTTGGTCGATTTCATTAAGGCTTTCTCTTTTCTTGTCTAGCGCATTTCGTCTGCCGCGCTAAAGGCAACCGCAGATCCTTCGACTTCGTCCCGCTCAGGCGGGACTCCGCTCGGGATAACATCGCGTTGGGGGGCGATCACAGTGCCTGCAATAGGTCGATCTCGGCGAGCAGCTCCGCTGTTTCATGTTCCAGATGTCCTCGCTGAGCCACAAAATCCTCTTCCGGATACTTGCCGGCGCGATATTCAAAGTTCAAGTCGCGCAAGTTCTCGTAAAGTTGCTCCTTGCGTTCCAGCAGAAAATCGAGCCGGGTCTTTTCTTTCTGGCTGGCAAAACCGTTTTCCGGCCAAAAGGTATACAAGAAGAGCGCAAAGAGGAGCAGCAGTCCGGCAATCAGGCCTTCGGTTTCCGTCATGGCTCAAAATCCTCCGTCAGAATCAATCATCGCTGCCGGTCTCGCGGCGTACGCGGTCCAGCCGTTCCTGCTCCACCGGATCCACGCTCTGGGCAACGCCGCCGGCAGCTTGTGCGCGCCGTTCAGATCCCAAGCCACCCCACCGCCGAATCAGCAGAATCGTTCCCAACAGTGCGGCCGCAAACACCGCGAAGGGAGCGACCCATGCCACCAGGTCGAAGCCCTTTGTGGTGGGCGCAGCCAGAACCACTGCGCCGTACTTCGAAACAAACTCATTGAAGATTTGCTGATCGGTCATGCCGGCCGCAATGTCCGTCGACAGCTCCGAAAGCTCCTTGTCGCGGTCGGGGCACCCCACGTGATCGCACTCGCCCAGCAATTGCGCGCATCCGCATTGGCACATCAATTGATGGCTCAGCGTGTTTTGCCGGGATGTGGGAGTCGCCGCGCCAAGCGAAAAGCAAATCGCGGCGGCGAGCACCAGCGCTTCGGCCGCTTGCAGCCAGCGGGCACGAGTCGGGCTTGCATTTCTGCCGAACTTTGGAAAAGCAACCGCAGATCCTTCGACTCGTCCGCCGCGGCGGACTTCGCTCAGGATGACGATCTCATTTTGGGAAGCCTTCATTAATCGCCTCCCTTGAGCGCGGGAGTCATGGGAGCTGCCTGCTTCGCTGGCACGCGCAACGTTGCGGTCGCGGGCGTCAGGCTGGGAACCAACGCAATGAAGGTTCCGCCGACGATGATGACGAGACCAAACCAGATCCATCCCACGAGCGGATTGAGAAAAGCCTTGATGATCGGCTGGCCGGTATCGGGATTCGTGCCCTCATACACCACGTACAAATCCCACTCAGGAACCGAGTGAATGGCGACCATGGTCTGCGGCTGCCCGCTGGCCAGGTAGAATCGCCGCTCCGGCGTCATCTGGAAGACCTTTTTGCCGCCCTGGTACACGTCAAGAACCGCGTAGTCGGAGTTGTAGTTCTCGTTTGAATCCTGCGTGAAGCCTGTGCACTCCAGCGTGTACGGTCCCACGCTCATCCTGGAATGCAGTCCCATTTCGCTTTCAATGCTGCGATTAAAAGCTGCGCCGGCTAGCCCCAGCACGACCACCACCACGCCGATGTGAATGATGTAGCCGCCATACCTGCGCGTGTTGCGCCGCGTGAGCAGCCATGTCGATGCGAAAAGATTGCGGTGAGTCTGGCGCGAGATCACCCCAGCGCCGCGCAAAAATTCCGCGATGATCGCGGTCAACACTCCCGCACCGACGGCGAATGCGACAACTGCGTAGAAGCTGCCCTGGTCGAGCGCGCCGTCTTTCCATGGCCGCACGCCGACGGCAAGGCAAACGATGACCGTGGCCCAAAACGCGATGACCGGAAGGATAAAGTTGCGCTTGATGGCTTTGAACGATGAAGAGCGCCACGGCAGCAGCGGACCCACACCGGTCAGAAACACGAGAAAGAGTCCGATTGGCACAGCCACGCGGTTATAGAACGGCGCGCCCACTGTCACTTTGTTGCCCTGCACGTACTCCGAAATGATAGGGAACAGCGTGCCCCAGAGAATCACGAAGCAGGCCGTCAGCAACACAAGATTGTTGAAGAGGAAGCTCGATTCGCGGCTCACCAGCGATTCCATGTGATGCTCGCTCTGCAAATGCCCGCGCTGCAAAATGTAGGTGAAGATGCAGACCGCGAGCACGATGCCCATGAAGACAACGAACCATGTTCCGATGGATGACTGTGCGAACGCGTGCACGGAGCTTACCAAGCCGGCGCGAGTCAGCAGCGTCCCGAGCATGGTCAGCAGGAACGTTGAGAAAATCAGCCACACGTTCCAGCTTTTCATCATGCCTTTGCGCTCCTGCATCATGACCGAATGCAAGAATGCGGTCCCGGTCAGCCACGGCATGAAGCTAGCGTTCTCCACCGGATCCCAGCCCCAGTAGCCGCCCCAGCCGAGCACCGCGTAAGCCCAGTGCATGCCGAGAAAGATCCCGCACGTCAAGAACAGCCACGTGACCATGGTCCAGGTGCGTGTAATCCGGATCCACTTTTCCCCGGGATAGCGCATCATCAGCGCGCCCAGCGCGAAAGCAAACGGCACCGAGAACCCAACATAGCCGAGATAAAGCATCGGCGGGTGAATCACCATCTCCGGATACTGGAGAAGGGGATTGAGGCCGTTGCCGTCGTCAGGGATGGCGCCTTTGAGCAGCGCGAACGGAGGCGCGGCAAAAACCAGCACCGCCAGGAAGAACAGCTGAATGCCTGACAGAATCGTGCCCGCATAGGCGTAGAGCTTTACGTCTGTTTTGTGGCGCAGGCGAAGGACGAAGCCGTAGGTTCCCAGGAGCCATGCCCAAAGCAGAAGAGAGCCTTCCTGGCCGCTCCATAAAGCCGCAAACTTGTATGGAATGGGCAGCGCGCGGTTGGAGTGCTCAAGGATGTAGGTGATCGAAAAATCGTTGGTAAAGACCGAATAGATGAGGGCAAAAGCAGCGCCGGTGATGGCCACAAAGCCGGCGATTCCGGCGCGGCGAGCGGTGTCGGCGAGACGCTCGGGGGAGATGCGGGCTGGCTGACCGGTTGCAATCAGCCTGAGTGCAACGGCTCCCGCGAAAAGATTGTAGGCGGCCAGAACGAGAGCGATAAGAAGACAAAAGCTGCCAAAAGTGGCCATTCCCGCGGTTCTCCAATCGATCCGAAGGGGGCGACGGCCTAAAAAGTGGCATTTCCCTCAAGAAAACGCCAAAGTGCACGGTCCTCTCACATTTCACGTGAATTGGAGAACCGCCGTGGACCCCACAGGTTCATTCTCGCACGCACGCCGGAGGCAGTGACCTCGCAGCGGATGACCCCATTCTCTATCTGGAATGGGAGGTTTGCGTGTGATTTGGCTCACTCTATGAGGGGACCAGCAGCAGGGTCTATTGGGTTCGCGCTTACGCCGCTGCGGTCTTTTGATCCGCGGGCTTGTGGTCCGAGAGCATCTGGCCGGTCACGGCGAGCATCTTGTCTCCGCCGACGGGGCGGGGCAGGAAGACAACCTGCTCTTCCGATTTGTAATCGGAAGGACCGGCGCCACTCGCGCTCAGCACCAGGACCGGCAGATCCGGCTTTCTCGCATGCAGCTCGGCCACAAATGCAGGGCCGCCGATTCCGGGCATGTGATGACCGGTAATCACGAGGTTGAGCTTGTTGGCGAACTCGGGCTGCTCGATGAGGCAGAGAGCTTCTGCCGCATCATTGACCCTGCATACATTTCCGAATTGACGGCCCAGGAGCGACATCAGCAAAGATGCCTGGAGGGGATCGTCGTCCACGATGAGGATAGTTGCCATTTGGGCCCTGATTTGCGAGTTCGACCCGCTCGGCAGGGCCGGAAATAATTTACGAGCTCATTGCCGTCAGATGGCGACTATTGCGGTTGAGTTGCCTGTGGAAACAAACTCCCGATTACCCGAATGTGTTACTTGGTTGCGTTACCCGAAAAGGAACTCTTTCTCGCGAAGCTCTTTGATGGAATCGCGCAGGCGGGCGGCCTTCTCGAATTCAAACCTTTTAGCCGCCTCGCGCATGTCAGCCTCGAGCTTGACGATGTAGGCGTCAAGCTCGAGTTGCGTCTTGAAGTCGGGAATTGCCGCCGCCTCCTCGATTTCGATCTCGCCGTACTCGGCCTTCAAGATCGAAGCCAGCCCCATTTCCACGTGGCTGAGGATGGATTGCGGGGTGATGCCGTGTTCTTCGTTGTAGGCGCGCTGGATGGCGCGGCGGCGATCGGTCTCGTCCATCGCACGGCGCATGGAATCGGTGATTCTGTCGGCGTAGAGAATGGCCCGGCCTTCGAGGTGCCGCGCCGCCCGGCCCATGGTTTGAATCAGCGAGCCTGCCGAGCGCAGAAATCCTTCTTTATCCGCGTCCAGAATGGCGACGAGAGATACTTCGGGCAGGTCGAGGCCTTCGCGCAGCAGGTTGATGCCGATGAGTACATCGAATTCGCCCTTGCGCAGGCCAGCCAGTAGTTTCACGCGCTCCAGCGTTTCAATTTCGGAGTGCATGTATCGGCAGCGCACGCCGACCTCGGTGTAGTAGCCAGCGAGATCTTCGGCCATGCGCTTGGTCAGTGTGGTCACTAAAACTCTCTCGTTGCGTTTGGCGCGGTCACGAATTTCGGCGAGCAGATCGTCAATCTGACCTTTCACGGGACGAATCTCGACTTCGGGATCGACAAGGCCGGTGGGTCGGATGACCTGCTCAACGACGACGCCAGCCGATCTCGTCAGCTCGTACGGTCCCGGCGTCGCCGAGACATAAATGGTCTGATGAATGCGATTTTCGAACTCATCGAACTTGAGCGGCCGATTGTCCATCGCTGAAGGCAGGCGGAATCCGTAATCGACGAGAGTCTGCTTGCGGCTGCGATCGCCGTGCCACATGCCGTGCACCTGGGGAATGGTGGCGTGGCTCTCGTCGACGAAGAGCAGGAAGTCGCGGGGGAAGTAGTCGAGCAGAGTGGGCGGCGGCTCGCCCGGCAGGCGGCCGCTGAAGTGGCGCGAATAATTCTCGATGCCGTGGCAGTAGCCCATGGACTTGATCATCTCGAGATCGAACCGCGTGCGCTGGTGTACGCGCTGCGCCTCAACCGCGCGGCCTTCGCCCTCAAGATGCGCGACCCACTCGTTCAGCTCGCTGACGATAGAGTTGATGGCTTCAGACTTGCGTTCCGGCTGGACGACGTAATGGCTCTTGGGATAAATCGGCAGCCGCGAAAACTTTTGCTTCACGGTGCCGAAGAGCGGATCGATCTGGGAAAGGCTTTCAATCTCATCGCCGAACATTTCGATGCGGTACGCGTTCTCGTCGTAGGTCGGGAAGACCTCGATCACATCGCCTCTTACACGAAAAGTTCCGCGGCGAAAATCCGTGTCGTTGCGCTCGTAGAGAATCTCCACCAGCCGCCGCGTGATGTCCTTACGGCTGATATGCTGGCCCTTCTCCAGCAGCAGCAACATGCCGAAGTAGGCCTCAGGCGAGCCGAGTCCGTAGATGCAGCTCACCGAGCTGACGATGATCGCGTCGCGCCGCTCAAAGAGGGACCGCGTGGCCGAGAGGCGCAGCTTGTCGAGCTCCTCGTTGATCGTGGCTTCCTTCTCGATGTAGAGATCGCCGGCGGGAATGTACGCCTCCGGCTGGTAGTAGTCGTAGTAGCTGACGAAGTATTCGACGGCGTTCGAAGGGAAGAACTGCTTGAACTCGTGATAGAGCTGCGCGGCCAGCGTCTTGTTGTGCGCCAGGATCAGCGCCGGCCGATTGGACTGCTCGATGATCTTGGCCATGGTGAAGGTCTTGCCGGAACCGGTCACTCCCAGCAGCACCTGATGCTTTTCGCCCGCACCCAGCCCCTGAACAAGCTGGTCGATGGCGCGCGGCTGATCGCCCTTGGGTGTGTAGCTGGAAACGAGCTGAAAGTCCATTCAGGGATTATATCTGAATGGCGAAGATCAGGCGAAGGAGGGCCGTTGAAGTGCGATTGTTTGGGTGAGTCCAAATACATCGCACAGGGCTCGCGCTACGGCGCGTTCCAATCCATCGAGACGACATCCTGGGTACCGGCGTCTCGAAGCATGAGGGGGGTATCGTCGGGCGTGAGACCGAGCCAACTGCCATAGTAGCCCGCCGGAGAAAAACCCTTCAGGCTCGTCACCTGCTCCACCTTCCGGTCGCTGACTCTCACGCGCTTCAACACGCCACCTGCCACCTGCGAGCTGAAGTAATAGACAAATTGACTGTCATGAGACCAGGCGGGAAACCCAGCCGGATCGGTATCAAGCGCTGACCACCTTTGGGTTTTGAAATCGTAGAGCACCATCGTGCGCGAGCCGTTGGGCATGGCGGCGACATACCGGCCGTCGGGCGACCAGCGCGGAGAGAACAATCCCTGCGAGCCGGGGACTACGGAGATCTGGCGGGTGTTGACATCGACAATGCGGATGAGGGATTGCGGTCCGGGCTGGTCTCCGAACACGACGGACCTTCCATCCGGCGACCAGGTCGGATCCCACTGCTGACCGGGTGAACTGGGCGCCAATTCCTGCGGCGCTCCGCTGCCGTCGGAGGGAATGATGTAAAGCCGCGGCGGCTTGCCTTGCTCCAGTGCATAGAACACGATCTGTTTTCCGTCGGGCGACCAGCGAGGCTCAAAAACGGCGAACTGCGACGAGGTTAGTTGGACACTGCCACTGCCGTCAGCCTTGCTGCGCCAAAGGATTTCTTCAGGATAGGTGACGTAGGCCAGCGACTGGCCATCGCGGGAGAAGTCAAAATAGTAAGCCGAGATGCCGCCAAGATAGGGCGCAAACGCGGCTGTCCTTTGGTTGTACTGGTCGAGTTCGCCCTTGCGCAACACTTCGATCGCGTAGATTTCTTTGCCGTCCTTCGCCGGGAGCGGATTGATGTAGCCAATCGCTCCTGAGGTCAACTGCACAGGCGCGGAATCAATCTTGTGCAGGAAACTTGAGCCTTCGCGGACCCCCCAAAGCTGGTTTCGCGACTGAAAGACGAAATACTTTCCATCCGGCGTCCACCTTCCGTCCCACTCTCCGGCGCGCGCGTGCCAGCCAGTGAAGAGTGGATGCAGATCTGCGCCGCTCGGGGCAACCTGCCAGATGGAAGGCGAACTCCCGTACTGACCGCCAATCGTCAAGCGGATCTTACTGCCATCCGGCGACCAAACCGGCACCTGGGCGACGTCGGAGAGCGAGGCAATCTTGCGGGAATCCGTGCCGTCTGCGTTGGCGAGATAGAGGTCGTTGCCTCTGGTATAGGCAAGCTGCTTGCCATCGGGTGACCATGCGCCGAATTTGCCTACAGTGTCGGCCAGGCGGATGGGTGAGCCTCCGAGCACGGGCAGGCTCCACAACGGCGCGTCAAACTCAGTCGGGCCACTCATTTGCTTGACCAGGAGGGTTGAGCCGTCGGAAGAAATACTTAAGGGCACCATCGTCCCCGACGATGCGGGAACAGGCACGCTCGCGATGACGCCGCCGCTCACCGAGAGTTCGGCGATCATTGAATCCAGGGCGGGACCTCCCGGGGCGGACTGCGCGGTCTGCAGATGGTCCAGAAACAGCCGTGTGCCGTCGGTGCCAATGAGCGATTTGCGATGACCGTCCTGGGTGAGCTGGACAAAGTTCGATACGGTTGGAGGCGGCAGGGCGGGGCGCAGGAACCAGGCGAGGACAATAACGGCGATGCAGGCTGCGGCCAGCCCGGCCACGATCATGCGCTTGTGACGGTGCGCGAGATCGGTGATCAATTGCGAGTCGGAGCTGTGATCGCGTACGGGCTGCTGGCGATGATCGGAAGCTGCGATGGCGGCCGCAACCGGCGATGCTGCGGTGGGGTCGGAAGGGGTATCGCGCCGGAGGCGCTTGAGGTCGGCGCGCAGCTCGGCCGCGCTTTGATAGCGCAGATCGCGATCTTTCTCAAGCAGCTTGTTGATGATCTCCTCGAGCTTGGCGGGGATTTGCGGATTCAGGCGCGAGGCTGCCAGGGGAGATTTATTCAGAATCTCGTTGTAAATTGCCGCCGGCGCCGCACCTGAAAAAGCGAGCTGGCCGGTGGTCATCTCGTAGAGCACGATACCAAGACTGAAGAGATCGGTCCGTGCGTCGAGCGACTTGCCGAGCGCCTGTTCCGGCGACATATATGCGACTGTTCCCAAGGCCGTGCCGGGGCTGGTCAGGTGATCGGCCTCAAATTTGGCATCGACCGCGGCGGTTTCGGCAGCAGGCGAGGCAGAACCAGTGGTTCCCGGATGCGTGAACTTCGCCAATCCAAAATCCAGAATCTTTGCGGTGCCGCGCGTGGTGATAAAGATGTTGGCCGGTTTGATGTCGCGGTGAACGATGCCTTTGGAGTGCGCCGCGTCGAGAGCATCGGCAATCTGAATGGCTAGATCCAGCACCTCGTTGATCGGTATCAGGGCCGGCCGGGCGATGCGATGTTTCAGCGTCTCGCCCTGCATCAATTCCATCGCGATAAAGGGCTGCCCATCGTGCTCGTCGATCTCGTAGATCGTGCAGATGTTGGGGTGATTCAGAGCCGATGCCGATTGCGCCTCGCGCTGGAACCGTTCCAGGGCGATGGGGTCGTTGGTAACTCCCTCAGGCAGAAACTTAAGAGCTACCTCGCGCTTGAGCTTTGTATCCTCGGCGCGATAGACAACGCCCATGCCGCCGCCGCCCAGCTTCTCGACGATGAGGTAATGCGTAACGATCTTTTCTGGTTCCGACACGATTCGATTCGACTCCGGGGATTCTTAAATCATGCGGCGGGAAGAAAACTAGACGCCCCCATCTTACGTTATTTAGGAGGGTTGCAGGGAAATCGGTACGAACGTCAGTCTGCCCCGGGAATCCTCTGCATGCTCGCCATTGGCCGCTCGCGCGCGCGGTCTTGCAAATGTCCCGCCCATCATGCGCAGAGTTCCCGTGTCAAGCTTCGTGGTTCGCCACTTTCAATCCAAGTGCCTGAAAACAGTCGACAATTAAACTTTCTGAAGTCTCCCGATCATTTCGCTCATTTGGGGAATACTGGATTCGAGAATCGCAAATAGAAGTATTGGGCGCGGTGGGCTGATCCCACCGTGATTTTGATCTCGGGCTCAAGAGTCGCTTTGTAAAAAGAGGTCGCCAGATAAGTTCTTTGTTTTGGAAATCATGCTTCTAACAAGCTGAAAGAAAGAATCTTGCACGCATTGCCACCGCAAACCCCAATGGCACGAGAATCTTGCGCAAAAACATGGGGGGAGGGGGGAGGGGAGTAGAGTCGCAAAGAGAGCGCAACCGGGCGGCGCGACAAACGGCGAAGTCCCCGGCCCGTTTTTACATCCCTTTCATCTTCCGGTGGGGTTCAAACAGTCCTAATGGAACTGCCCTGATGCGTTTCCTTCTTAAGATTGCTTTGACGCTCTCCTGTCTTGTGTGCGCGACGGCGCCTCTCCGGGGCCAGATGCCGTTCTATACCGATAACGCCGACGTGACGGACAACAAGACGTTGCACATTGAGATTTTCAATGAGTTTGACGGACTGCAATCGGCTCAGTATCCCGATCTTCGCCAGAACACATTCAATTACAAAATCAACTATGGTTTGCCGCACGGTCTGGAATTGGATTTCGATGCGCCGTATCTCTCCATCTACCGTGCGCCGGGGCAGCAATCGTCCGACGGGCCGGGCGATACCGATATGGGCATCAAATGGAACTTCAGGACGTCGACGCGCCCGAGGAGTGTTCCGGCGCTCTCGGCCAGCCTGTACATCGAATTCCCAACCGGAGATTCGAAGCAGGAGCTCGGCTCCGGCTTGACCGACTACGCGCTGAACTCGATTGCCCAGGAGCCTTTGAGCGACAAGACCAGAGTGAATGCAAATTTTGGATTTCTTTTCGCCGGCAACACGAGCACCGGCGTGCTGGGCACGCAGAACACGCGAGGACATGTCTACACCGGAGGTCTCTCGCTGGTGCACGATTTCAATGCGCGCCTCTCCCTTGGCGCGGAGGCATTCGGCGCCGACGCGGATACAAAGTCTCTCGGCAAAGACGAGTTGCAGGGTCTGGCCGGCGGCTGGTATCAACTCAACAGCCGAATGGCGGTGACGTTTGCCGTGCTTGGCGGCAGCCACATCGCCAGCCCGAGAATTGGCGGACAGGTCGGTTTTGAAATCGATTTTCCATTTGCCCACGCAGCAAAGAAAGAACTCGCATCAACATTCTCACCCTGGAGATCACCATGAGTTGCGATCCTGAAGTGCTAAAGAGTGTGCCGCTGTTTTCGCTGCTCGACGAGGAAGAAACGGCGGTGCTTGCGTCGCAAGTGGAGATGAAGACGTTTGCGCCACGCCAGCGCATTTACAAAACCGGTGATGCGGGCACGCAGGCCTACGTTCTGGTTTCAGGCAGCGTGGAGGTGACAACGGTCGATGAGGATCAGCAGGATGTGGTAGTGCACCAGCCCGGGCCGGGCGAGATCTTCGGCCTGGCTGCGATGCTGGAGCAGACCCCGCACCAGACCAACGCCGTTGCGCTGGAGCAGAGCACTTGTCTCGAGGTGTCTCGGGATGACCTAACGGTTCTTTTCGAGCGGAAGCCGCTTGCGGGTATTGACCTGTTAACCACTCTGGGCCATCAGATTCACGCCGCTCAGCAGTTGGTGCGGATTCGTGCGATGCGGAATGCCAACGAGATAATCGAAAAGCAGGAAACCACCGGTGAGCGCATCGCCGATGCAGTGGCCGGCTTTGGCGGCTCGTGGACCTTCATTATCGCGTTTGCGGTCGTTCTCACCGTCTATACCGCGCTGAATGTCTGGCTAGGCAACAAGTCCTGGGACCCCTATCCCTTCATCTTGCTGAATTTGTTTCTTTCGATGCTGGCGGCGATCCAGGCACCGGTGATCATGATGAGCCAGAATCGGCAGGACACAAAAGACCGCGTCCGGAGCGAGCTCGATTTTGACGTCAACCGCCGGGCTGAGATTGAGATTCAGGGCCTGGCGCGGAAGCTGAACATGCTGGACGACAAGGTCGGAGATGTCTACGAGCTTCTGAGAGAAACCAAAGCTCCCAGCCTGGAAGCGTAGATTCGTTTCGACCGATTCGGCGAATTCATGCGTCCATTTCGCGCGCCGACTGCGGATTACCTCTTATAGAGGAACCGCTCTTTTTCAATGCGCTACAAATCAGCCGCACGCTGCACGGGTACCGGCATCAAGCCAAGGGAACATTCTGCCCTGCTGCCCATCTGGAGCTCAGCTGACGCGCTGCTCGTCTGAGAGCAGACCTACAAATCGGTAAGGCCGGGAGAGTAGGATTCTCTCTATGAATCGCACACGATGGCCGATCGCGGTTGTGCTGTTGATCATTTTCAGTGTTGCCCGGCCGGCCGTGGCGGCCAAGGCTCTGACCGTCGAACAGATGGAAGAGCTGGTCCTGACACTGCACGGCAAGACGGACGGCAAGGTAAGCGACGAGCTTGACGGTGTGCAGTTAGCGGAACGCGCAAGCGCGGCGACTCTAGCGCGATGGGAAGCAGAGTTACCCGGCTCTCGTACACATGAAGCGCTGATCAAGCTGGCCGATATGTCGGCGTTTCAAGATCCCCCTCCATCGGACCTGGTTCCCGCCGCGCGACCTGACGTCAAGACCCAACTGAGCATTCTGTCGATGGCCGTGCACTATGTGGCGAACACGATGCCGCGATTGCCCGACTTTTATGCGACGCGCATGACAACGCACTTCGAGAACAATCTTTCGCAACCGAGTGTTTCAATTTCGGGAAACTCGGGTGATATGCTCGCGTCCGGCAAGTACACAAGGACTGTTACCTACCGCGACGGGAAGGAGGTCCTGTATGAGAACGCGAGCAAGCTGAAGCAGGAACCGGCACTGTCGCTGACAACCAGCGGCGAGTTTGGGCCGATTTTGATTGTGATTGTGGGCGACGCTCTGCACGGTAGCGTGCAGTGGTTGCGCTGGGAAGAAGGCGCGGGCGGCCCGACTGCAGTGTTCTCTTACACCGTACCGCAGGCCGAATCGCACTTCATGGTTGGCTTGGCTGGCGGAAGCGAGGCGCCGGGAATTCTCCCCGCATACCATGGCGAGATCGCGGTCGATCCTGCTACGGGCGCCATTCTGCGTCTGAGCCAAATTGCGGATATGACTCCACCGCACCAGCAAATTAAGGCCGAGATCGCGGTGGACTATGGTCCGGTGACGATCTCGGGCCGCAATTACATTTGCCCGGTGAGGGGCGTGGCTTTTTCACAGTATCCATTGATCTCGGTGCCCTCCTTCAGTACGTCGTCGAACACCCGTGGTGTGTCGATGTATGCGACAGGGGACAAGAGTTTGCGGCCGATCAAGGCGGAGTTGAACGACATAGCGTTTACGAACTACCACGAATTCGGTTCCGAGGCGCGAATCGTAGCCAACCCCGCCGGAAGCGACGGCGGCACGGCATCAGGTGCGAACGATGCGACGGCGCAGGAACTTCCCGCGGCTCCTGCCGGGCCGGTTTCAAATCCGCCCGCAACTGCATCACAACCGGCTTTAACGGGGCCGGCCACAGAAGAAGCTGCGAATGCACCGTCGAATGGTTCCGACGCCGTGAATCCCGCAGCGCCTGCCACCAATGCCGCTGTTGATTCTGCTTCTACGCCGAGTGCTGCGCCCGCCCCGAACACCAATACAGCACTCGGAACCGAGGCCGCTGAGAATGGGACGCCGCCTTTGCACGTGAGTATGCCCGCAAATGCTTCGGCTGCGCCGGCCGTGTTTCACGAACAATCCAAGCTGGTCCTCGTCGACGTGGTGGTGACCGATCACGGTAAGCCGGTCAAGGGCCTGGATCGCGGCAGGTTCCATGTGTTTGAAGATGGGCACGAGCAGAACATCGCATCGTTTGAAGAAAGCGTTCCTAACAACAACCCGGCGGTTGTACGCGCGCCGGCACTGCCGCCAGATACCTTCACCAATGTTCCGGCATACCCCCAAACGAGCGCGGTGAACGTGCTCCTGCTGGATGGGCTGAACACAGAGGCCGCCGACCAAATATACGTCCGTCGCGAGATGATCAGGTTCCTGAAGACTTTGCCGGCGGGGCAGGACATCGCGATCTTCACGCTGGGGGCAAAGTTGCGGCTCATCCAGGGGTTCACGTCGGACACCGCCAAGCTGCTCGCGATTCTGGCCGAGAAAAAGTCGGCCGCTCCGGCTTCGCTGCGGCAGTCGGCAGAGCAAAAGACGCAGGACCAGGCGGAGCTTGACCAGATGACCGACGCGGAAGTCTCGCCGCAGGATATCGCCAACATACAGGATTTTTTTAATGAAGCTGAAATGCAACAGACCAGCATGCGCATCGATATGACCCTGGATGCACTTCAGGAACTGGCACGCTATCTGAGCGGAATTCCCGGACGCAAAAATGTTGTCTGGTTCTCCAGCTCATTTCCGCTTCAATTTTTTGCAGTAGGAAGCGATTCCATCAAGCAGATCGCCATGAACGCAGGTTTAGCGGTGAACGACGAAATACGAGACACAGCCGACCTGCTGGCGGCTGAGCGCATTGCTTTATACCCAGTGGATGCTCGAGGTGTCATGGGGCAATCCATGTTCGATCCAACCGTTCAAGCGAACGATTACACCAGGCCTGGAGCGTCGAGGAACCCTATCGGTGGGGGGACGGGCCGATTTTCGCAGGACACGCAGTTGGCGGCACTGTCGACGGACACTGAACACAGCAGCATGGATGTGCTGGCGCAGGAAACTGGTGGGCGTGCGGTGTACGACTCGAACGGCCTGAAGGAAGCGCTCGCCGATGCGCTGAGCGATGGCTCGAACTTCTACAGCTTGGCTTATGTTCCGCCCGAGAGAAAGCCTGGCCAAACTGGGGTGATCGCTCACAGTATCGAAGTGAAGGTGGATGGGGCCCGGTATCAGCTTTCGTTCCGGCGTGGTTATTACGCAGACGACCCTAACAAGCCGGCGGAGAGCGCCGGGAAAATGCCGGATGCGATCACTCAGGCGGCCGTTTTCGGTGCGCCGCCTTCGACGCAGATTGTGTTTCAGGCTCGAGCACTTCCGGAAGCCCCGCCGGAACCGAAGAGCGCGGCCCCTGACAACAGTGTCGCAGGGGAGAAATCTTCGAGTTTTCCCGAAGGAACACGCCGCTGCGATGTGGATTTGAGCGTACCGCTCGGGAATCTGTCGATTGCAGAGGCCGGCGATGGAGTGGGACTGGCGCAATTGGAGAGCCTGCTGGTGGCCTACGGCGAAGACGGACAGCTCGTGAATTCAGTGGGCCGCGCCTTCAATTTCAATCTTCCAGCGGAACAATACCGGAAGCTGATGGCTTCAGGGGGCGCGATTTCAGCTCACCTTGCGATCGATTTGCCCGTGCGCGATGTCGTTCTGCGCATCGTCGTGTACGACCCGGCCAGCGCCAAGGCAGGATCGATTGAGATTCCGGTCGAGGTCGCGGGTAAACCAGCGCGATCGCAGGCCAAGGCTCAAGCGCAGTGACGGCGGAGTATGCGATGGAGTCTGGACCTGTTAACGGATCCTAGTGCTGCGCCAGCGGGTCGGTCGGTGGATTCGCGAGGCTTTTGTAGTCGGACGGCACTTGCTGATACAACTGCAGCGCGACGTGGTACTCGCGTTCGGCGTCGTCGTTCTTGCGGTTGGCGGCGTAGACGGCCGATAGAATCTCGCGCGCATCGAGTGAATCCGGATCGAGAGCGATGGCTTGCTCGGCGGGGGCAAGCGCCTGTGCAACCTTTCGTTGCCGCAGGAGGCCGAGCGCATTCACCCAGTTGCTGATGGCCGCGACCTTGGGAATGTCGAAGCTGCCGTCGAACTCAAGAATCTCGCCCGCGATCACGCGTGATGGCTTCAGACTCTCGAAGAGCTGGTAAGGATTCATGGCGCCGGGGCCCCAGAAATAACCTGTCAGCTCTTCACTGCTCATAAACATCGGTCCGTCGATGTGAGCCGGCACGGGCTGTTGTTGTCCCTGGTCGGCGACGAAAGAGAAATAGGTGGGTAACCGCTTGCAGGGAATTTGAAAATTGGCCGGGTCGGGCAGCGCCGAATAAGCGAACCAGCAAGTGGTGATGCCGCGCGCCGAAAGATCGGCGTGCAGGGCTTTCAGACCTCCGCCCCACCCGACATTGGAATCCTCGAGAACCTTGTACGTGCGATACGGTCCACCGAATGCCTCATTGGAGTAGGGCAAATAGTTGGGAAAAGCATGAAGCGATGAGGCCGCACTAAGCAGCACCAGGGCGGCCACGGCCCAGGCACCTATGCGCGATCGTTTTAGAAGCGCCGCCGCCGCGCCGGCCACGAGGACGATGAGAAACGGCATGACAGGCAGAATGTGCCGGATGCCGATATCGAGCTTCGCGGTCATGGCGGCGCAGAAGAAAATGGCGGACGGCAAAAGCAGGAACACGATCTCCCGCCGCAAATCGTTACGCCAGAGCGCACGGGAAAAGGGAACCAGCGCAAGAAGAATTAAAAAGCCGATCGTCATCTTGATCAAAAACGCGGCGGGAAAATAGAACCATTTGCCCTGAGGGTATCGCTTGCCCAACAGAAACATCGGGCGGCCCTCCCGGCTGAGCATCGTGACGTCAGTGAGGCCGTAGAGATAGGACTCGGGCAGCAGATGATGTTGTTCGGCAAACCCTATAACGCCTTGCTCGATCGGGTGATGCAGGGATTGGAGGTAATCCGCGGTCGGCGGCACGATCTGCTGGCCGCCGGGCCGCGCCGCGTAGCGGAAGCCGTAAAACGCCCAGAGAATCACGACCGCCGAGACGACAATAGCCGCGTATGCGCCGGCTATCCGAAGGGCACGGCGCCTGGTTCCCTTCGTTGAAGATGGCTCGTCGTTTTTCGGAGCGTAGAAAAGCTCGAAGGCCGCGAGCAGAAAAATCATGGGAAAGATAAGAATTGCCGAATGCTTGGCGGCAAACGCCAGGCCGGTGGCGAGGCAGCAAAGGCCAAGGCGCACCAGCGTTGGCCGCTTCGCGTAGCGATAGAACGCATAGACCGCCGCGAAAATGCAGCAGGTTGCGCCCATGTCGGTTCCAAGCAGGGAACCGTGCGCGAGAATCAGCGGGTCAAAAACAAAAAGCAAAAGCGCCAGGAGCGCCGCGACGTCGCCGAACATTTCGCGCGCTGCGAAGAACACGAGAAGACCGAGCACGAAGACGAAGATGCTGACCGCGGCGCGCACATGAGAGAGCGTCGCATCGGCACCGGGCGCCATCATCATCAACATGCCGCCATATCCCGATTGGGCACGGAAGTGAATCGGGATTGGCTCTGGATACTTGGGCCTGGACACCAGAAGCGGCAGCGTTGCGACCAGCTTGACGAGTGGCGGATGTTCCGGGTTGATGCCGAAGTCGGAGCGCAGCCAATAGGAATAGCCGGCGTACATGTGCGCCGGTTCGTCGAAGGTCTGCGACTCGAGGCGGGCGGAGAAATAGAGCTCCAGAGCAAAGACGACAAACAGAACGGCAACTGCAGACAGGAGCCAAGCGCGCGGCAGGGCAGTCCGGGAAAATGGCGACGACATGGAATGACCTCGGTGGTCGAAACCAGGGTTTGGGGAAGAATTCGCGCAGCGGGATAAGCTCTGCGGGCTGCGATCCCGGGAAGGCCAATGATAACCGCCGCAAGCGGCGTTTTCGATGAAGAAGCCGTTGCTCTCACGAGAAAAAGTTGGCGTGAGCAGACCGTGCCTGGTCCCGTTGAACCGATAAACTGTTCCCATGGTGAAACGGATCGGGGTGCATCTGGGGACGGCTGGAGGCGCGTCGAATGCCGTGGAACGCGCGCGGGAGATTGGCGCAAACACGTTTCAGATTTTCTCTTCGAGCCCGCGCATGTGGCGCGCGCCGAAGACGGATCCGAAACAGGCCGAGCGGATGCGCGAACTGCGAGCCAAGCTTGACGTGAGCCCGCTGGTCATCCACACAAGCTACCTGGTGAATGTGTGCAGCCAGTCGAGTGAGATTCGCGAGAAGAGCGTGGCTGCTTTTCGCGGCGAAATTGAAAGGGCGCTGACATGGGGAGCGGAGTACCTCGTGCTGCATCCAGGATCGTGGAAGGGAATGACGCGCGATGAAGGATTGATGCTCGCAGTGAACTCAATTGTGCGCGCAGTCGAAGGGCAGAAGTGGGAAGGGACCGGCTTTCACATCCTCATTGAGAACACGGCGGGCGCGGAGTTCTCGCTGGGCGGCAGCTTTGAGCAGGTGGCGGAGCTGGTGGAGCGGCTGAAGAACCATGCGCCGGTGGCCGTATGCCTGGACACGTGCCATACGCATGTGTCCGGCTACGACATGGTGAGCGCCGAGGGGTATGAAGAGACGATGAAGCAGGCCGGCGCGACGGTGGGATTTGATGCGGTGCGCGTGTGGCACTGCAATGACGCCAAGGCCGAGCGCGGATCGAAGCTCGACCGGCATGAGCACATCGGCGAGGGAACAATGGGGATCGAACCGTTCCGACGTTTGCTGAACGACGCGAGCTTCGCGCATTGCGCGTTTATTGCGGAGACTCCGGTGGACGAAGAGGGCGACGAGGAGCGGAACGTGAGAACGCTGAAGCGGCTGGTGAAGGAAACCAAGAAAGCAGGTGCGGGGGCGGTTGCTTCGAGTTAAGATGGTTCCGACTCATTCCCCGGTGGCCTTCTGCTCAGGAGGTATATACGATGCGCAACAACGCCCGCCTTTGCCTGGCAGCTTTAACCTTCACGCCTTTTGCTTCCTCTGTTTTCGGCCAGGGCATCGCAACCCCTGTCAATCAGAATGCGGCCCAGCACCGCTGGCAGCCTTACCTCGCCACGTTCAAAGTGACCAGCCAGCAGGCGCTGGCAGACGGCACAATCATCACGCGCGAATCGACGGAAACCGAAGCACAGGACTCGCAGGGCCGGCACATGCACTCTCAAACGGAGATCACTCCGCAGATGGGGCGCGCTCCGGGGACAATGGGAAATGCCAATGACCCTGTGGAGGGAACACAGTCCTCCTGGGATTCGCGCACGAAGAAGGCGCGCGTGGTGAAGTTGCCTCCCGCGGACCAGCGCGCGGGGTGTTGGGCAAACGATGCAGGAACGTTCCGTATGTCGTGGAACCACGGCGGGGGCGGCTTCACAGGGGGAAGCTCCGCCTCCGTTTCCGGTCCATCGGGGACCACGGTTGTAACCGGCGGAGTTCAACTTCCGGCCACCATGCCGGCGATCGCGCGACCCAAGCCGGCCATTGAGGACCTGGGATCGCAGTCCATTGACGGCGTGGAAGCGCATGGGCACCGATTCACGACGACAATTCCGGCGGGAGAGATTGGCAACGACGAGCCGCTCGTGACCACGCACGAAGATTGGATTTCAACCGAGTTTGGTATCGTGGTTCGAAACTTGTCCGACGATCCGCGCAGCGGAAAGCGAACGCGCGAACTCGTCGATTTCGCGCCGGGAGATCCCGATCCAACCACATTCCAGCCACCTGAGGGGTATCAGATCATCGTCGAGGAGCTGCACCAGGTGGCCTGCGCCAATGCTCAGTAGCTGCCGCCGTTTACACTGAAAAGTGATGGCGGACGAAAAGGAACAACTGCGCAACGATTCTGCGGCGCGCTACGATCCGGCGGCGATCGAGCAGAAATGGCAACAGCGCTGGGCCGCGGATCCGACTCTCTACGCGGCTGAGCCGGCGACCAGCAACAAGCCGAAATATTACGTGTTGGAGATGCTGCCGTATCCCAGCGGGCAACTGCACATGGGCCACGTGCGCAATTACGCCATTGGCGATGCGCTGGCGCGGCAGATGTGGATGCGCGGATACAACGTGCTGCACCCCATGGGCTGGGACGCGTTCGGGCTGCCGGCGGAGAATGCCGCGCTCAAAAACAACACGCCCCCTCGCGAGTGGACGCTGGCCAACATCGCCGCGATGAAGCGGCAGTTTGAGCGCCTGGGCATGGGGTTCGACTGGGCCGCCGAAGTGACGACGTGCATGCCGGATTACTACCGCTGGAACCAGTGGTTCTTTCTGCGGATGTACGAAAAGGGCCTGGCGTATCGCAAAAAGAGCAAGGTGAACTGGTGCCCTGAATGCGCCACAGTGCTGGCCAATGAGCAGGTGGTCGACGGTTGCTGCTGGCGGCACGAAGACACAAAGGTGGAGCAGCGCGACCTGGTGCAGTGGTTCCTCCGCATCACGGCCTACGCGCAGGAGTTGCTGGACGATCTGGACAAGCTGGAGGGGTGGCCGGAAAAAGTGCGCACCATGCAGCGCAACTGGATCGGGCGCAGCGAAGGGACGGAGGTTGATTTCTTCTTAGAGGAGATCAACCAGGGAACGGAAAAGCAGGGAACAAGGGATCAAGGGAACAAGGGAACAGAAAAGACTCGCATTCGAGTTTTTACGACGCGCGTAGATACGATTTTTGGCGCGACGAGCGTGCAGCTGGCACCGGAGCATCCGCTGGTTAAGGTTTTCACGGCCGAAGATGCGAGCCTGAAAGCGAAGGTAGACGAGCTACTCGCGCAGCAAAAGGCGGCCAGGGAATCTGGCGACATAGGCGCGATCGACAAACACGGCGTGGCGACCGGCCGGTTCGCCTTGAATCCATATAACGGCGAGCGCGTGCCGATCTGGGTGGCGAACTACATCCTGATGGACTATGGGACGGGCGCGATTATGAGCGTGCCGGCTCACGACGAGCGCGATTTTGAGTTTGCGACAAAATACGGGATCGAAATACGGCGCGTGATCAAGCCGGCGACCGAGACCGAGGATTCGGACAAGTTGCCTTTCATTTCAGAAGACGGCGTGCTGGTAAATTCCGGGGAATATAACGGACTGAGCTGCGAGCAGGCGCAGACGAAACTCCAGGAAGTGGCGACGGAAGGGCAGTTTGGAGAGGCAAAGGTCATCTTTCGCTTGAAGGATTGGGGAGTGAGCCGGCAGCGCTACTGGGGCACGCCGATTCCCATGATTCACTGCGAGCGCGATGGGCTGGTTCCGGTTCCGGACGATCAACTGCCGGTGCTGTTGCCCGACAAGATCGAGATCACTCAGCAGGGCGGATCGCCGTTGGCGCGGGTGCCGGAGTTTGTCAACACCACGTGCCCCAAGTGTGGCGGACCGGCGAAGCGCGAAACCGACACGATGGACACATTCGTCGATTCAAGCTGGTACTTCTATCGCTACACGGACGCGAAGAATTCTTCCGCGCCCTTTGGACGAGAGCGTGCGGATTATTGGTTCCCCATCGATCAGTACATCGGCGGCGTGGAGCATGCGATTTTGCACTTGATTTATTCGCGCTTCTGGACCAAGATGATGCGCGACCTGGGCCTGGTGAAGAACGACGAGCCGGTTGAGCGCTTGTTCACGCAGGGGATGGTGATCAAAGACGGCGCGAAGATGTCAAAGTCGAAGGGCAACGTGGTTTCGCCTGACGATATGGTGGCGCGTTACGGCGCTGACTCGGCGCGCATGTACTCGCTTTTTGCTGCGCCTCCCGACCGCGATCTCGACTGGCAGGAAGACGGTGTCGCCGGCGTGAGCCGCTTTTTGGGTCGCGTTTGGCGAATCGTGACGAAGTACGCACTAGTCGCGCGTGGTGCGGAAGCTTCGGAACAAGTCTCCTCCAAAACCCAGGAGGGCGGAGCCAAGCTGCTCAGAAAGCTGCATCAGACGATCGCCAAGATCACGCTGGATTTCGAAGGCCGCTGGCACTTCAATACTGATGTCGCGGCCATTATGGAGCTGGTCAACGAGATTCAAGGCGCGGACGCGCAAATTGCGGCGGGCGAGATCCCGGCGCCGGTCGTCCACGAGTTGCTGCGCACGCTGGTTTTGCTGCTAGCGCCATTCGCGCCGTTTCTCGCTGCGGAGATGTGGGAGCAACTCGGCGAGGAGGGCACAGTTCTTCGCGCGCCGTGGCCCAAGAGCGATCCTGAGTTGGCCCGGGAAGACGACGATTGAGATTCCAGTGCAGATTAACGGCAAGCTGGTCACGGTGGTTCGTGTGGCGGCTGGCGCAGATGCCAAGACAATGGAAACAGTGTCGCTGGCTGACGAGAAGATCAAGGCTCGTATTGCAGGCATGGCTGTATTCAAAGTGATTGTCGTGCCGGGCCGGGCCGTGAACCTGGTTGTGAAATGAGGACAGCCTCCGTGGCAAGCGTTCACAGCAACGCACCGGTGCGCGGAACGCAGTTGCTGGTCGAGCACATGAGCGATGTGTTTCGACGCCCATCGCTCGTGGCCATTGAGATTGGGTGGCGCTGGCTGTTTGGAATTCCGTTCCTTCTGATTTGCCGCGATCAGGTCCAGCTGGTTCTGGCGGCGTATCCGCTCGAATCTTCAGGCGCGAACTCGATTGACACGCAGAATCCCTGGGTTGCCGCGGTGCAGCTCTCGAATGTCGCCACATTTTATGAGCCGCATGTACTCGCAGTGTTGCGCTGGCTGCTGCCGGCGGCGGCAGTGGCATGGATCGTTGTTTCGGGTCTGGGCCGCAATCTTCTTTTTATGCGCATGGAGTCTGGCGTGCGATTTCGGCCTATTGCGATGATCCTGTTACAAGCCGCATGGCTCGGCTTGCTGGGCCTTGCGTTTTGGAGCTGGATCAGCTCCATGCGGTGGGTCGCGGCTACGCACATTGCCGTCGCCGGCGAGCCCGATTTGATTGGATTTTTTATGTGGGCCATCTTCCTGTCGCTAGGATTCTTTACGGCGTTCGCGCTGACCAGTTGGGCGCCGACCATCGCGTCTATTCTGGTTCTCTTGGAAAGACGGGGCTCCGCCCTTGCAGGTCTTGGACATGCGATGCGGTTAGGGAGGCCCTTCACCAGCAAGCTGGCCGAGATCAACCTGGTTCTTGGCATCGTAAAGCTGACGCTGTTTGTAGTGGCGATGGTCTTTTCCGCTGCGCCGCTGCCCTTCAGCGACGAGCTGGGCGCGGGCGCGATGCACTTTGTGGTGGTCGCATCCGCGGTGTTTTTTCTGGTCGCCGACGATTTCTTTCAGGTGGTGCGCCTTAAGGCGTTCATCGAGTTCTGGAAAATCTTCAGGGGCAGCGCGGCAGCAAACTAGTGGGATGGCGCAGAGACAACGTTACCTCGGTGGCTAAAGCCGCTCTCATTTTGCGGCACTTGCGGCACGACTGAAGTCATGCCCTGACACTTCGTGCTTCTCCGACGCAGTTTTTCCGCAGCCTGCTGAGCCCTTGAAGATCGCGACTGAGAAATCGCGCCCCGTTCGCCTCGTTGGGAAGCGCTGAGGATCAACTCAATGGAAACAACCACACTGACGTTGGAGCATCTCAGTTACTCTGCGACATGCCACGAGCAACTGGGCGGCAAGATCCGGCAGCTTAGAAAACCTTCAATTGGATGACCAAATACTTTTTGGGATCTTCGCGAATTGCCTTGATCAGTTGCTGTGCCTGGTCGGCGGTTTGGTCAAGATGATCGTAGAGGGCCTTGTTTTTTACCAGCTGGCCCGCCGTCCCCTGGCCCTCGTTAATGGACTTCGAGATCTCGTCGAGGTTGGTGATGGTATCGTCCAGCTTCCTGGCAAAGTCCGGATCCTTCACCAGCTTGCCCAATGAGCCCTTGCCGTCATTGATCTGCGCGGTCAGCTGTTCGAGGTTCGCGGTGGCGGCATTCAGGTTGTTATAAAACGTTTCGTCCTTCAACAATTTGCCGGCCGTGCCTTTGCCCGCGTCCAGGTCGGCAGTGATGGAATTCAAATGGTCCGCCGCCGAGTTCAATTTCGTGTAGAGCGTGTTGTCGTTGATCAGCTCGCCAATCGTTCCCTTGCCCTGGGAGATGGCCTCCGTCACGGTTTCGAGGTTGGAGGCGATGGAGGAAATCTTTCTGGCCAGCGCCGGATCGTTGAGTAACTCGCCGGCTGTGCCATGTCCCTGATTGAGAGTGTCGACCAGAGTCTCAATTTTGTGCACCAGCACATTCACTTCCTGGATGGAGACCTGGCTGGTGTTGATCACCGACTGAATGGTTGGCGAGCCAGACTGCTGAAGTTCGGCGCCGTTCGCCGGCCGCGGCCCTGAGGCGTGGGTGGAGTCAATGTCGACGAAGCTATCGCCCAAGACGCCTGCCGCCTGAATCGAGGCCACCGAGTCGGTGTGCAAGTCGGCAAGGTACTTTTCGCCCATCTGCATGGTCACCTCGACGGGATTGGGATTCCGCGATGGGACGACACGCAATTTGGCCACGTTGCCAATCGTGACGCCCTCCAGCGAAACGACTGCTCCAGCCTGCAGGCCGCCGGCGTTGGGAAAGTAACAACGCAGCTCGATTTTGCGGGCGAAAAGTCCGCCGGAAGAAGCGGTCATAAGAAAGATGATGGCAGTCAGCAAGGCCAGGGCGACCAGAACCAGCGCGCCCACTTTGAGTTGCGACCACCGAATCTCTTTACGGCTTGGCAATTTACTCCCCTCAGCGAATCAACGACTTGAGGATAGCAGAATGGGCGCGATTCTCGGCGCCGAAACCAGCTCATCGGCACCGTCCGACCTGGATCGAAGGCCGGACCTTTGATGCCCGCCTACCGCCCATCCTCAAGCACAACACTGGCCATGGCCAGTTCAGCGGTATGAGTGAGCGACAGGGCGGAGCGGACCACGCCCAGGCGGCCGGCGATCTGCGCGGCCCGGCCATGGAAGCGCAGGCTTGGCTTTCCGCCCGGCTCGCGAACTACTTCAATCTCCAGCCAGTTCACGCCGAAGCTGATCCCCGTACCCAGCGCCTTGGCAGCAGCTTCCTTGGCGGCAAACCGTGCGGCAAAACTCTCGGCGGCATTGCGCTTACGCCTGCAATAAGCCTGCTCTGCCTCAAGATAAACGCGATCGAGAAAGCGACCGCCGTAGCGATCCATGCTGCGCTGAATGCGCGAAATCTCGATTAAATCAATTCCGGAACCGGCGATCATCTTGCTTATCAAGCTACAACATTCCTGCCCTATCGCGCCCAGCCGAGAACGCGCCGGAAGGGGTGCGATGAACAGAAACCCAACGCGGGAATTCGACTTGGGTCCCAGGCCCGCGGATTGCTTTTCCACAAATTCTGGTGGCGGGGATGTGTCAAAGGCGGTCATGCCCGTTCGACTCCGCAACAACATTCATTCAATGCGGCATGTTTGGCGATAAACAGCCCGTGAAGCTGAACATGCAGGAACCAAGCCGCCGGCAACCTCTGAGCGTCCCCTGGGCGATGCAGATGAAGGCTGTCTCCACCGAGGATCCGTCGCGGCTGTTGCAGGCACTCACCGGCGCCGTCCTTGGTTGCGGCGGATGGGTTCTGAGCCGTGGCGCCAGCGATACCGGCCGGGTCAACATGCTGTTTGAATTCGAGCGTCAGGCGTGCGTTGAAATCTACACAATTCTGATTGCCTCGGGACTGGAACTGAGCCAGAGCGGACATATTCGCCTGACAGAACTTTGCCAATGCACCCGCAGTCAGCAGCGGGACTGCGGCGCGGAGATTGCAAGCGTCGATCTGGAGATTCAGACGTTCCCCCCGGAGATGACGGATGTGATGCAGACGACGGGACCGGCGTAAGCTCCTGGCATGCTTGCTCCGCCAACGCCAGCAACTTCATTGCCGCCCTGGCCCTGCTAACCAGCCTCAACCAGCCCATATTTGCGCTGCCACGATTGCTTCAGGTGTGTGCGCACGGCGGCACGCTCCGCTTCCGTCACTGCCGCTTCGGGGCCTTCAACAAAACGCGCCGCTTCGCGCTTGGCAAGCTCCAGCAGTTGCCGATCTCGTACGAGATTGGCCACGCGGAAATCCGGCAAGCCCGCCTGCCGCGTGCCGAAGAATTCGCCTGGGCCGCGCTGCCGCAGATCGAGCTCCGCCAATTCAAATCCATCCTGCGTTTGCACCATTGCGTTCAGGCGTTCTTCGCCCAGCTCGGAGACGCGATCACCAGTGACAAGAATGCAGTAGCTTTTTGCAGCGCCGCGCCCCACGCGGCCGCGCAACTGGTGAAGCTGCGCCAGGCCAAAACGTTCCGCATGTTCCACAACCATCACCGTGGCGTTAGCCACGTCTACACCGACCTCAATCACCGTGGTCGAAACCAGCACGTCGATCTCTCCGCGCTGAAACCGCCGCATGATGATTTCCTTTTCGTCGGCGTCGAGCCGGCCGTGCAGCAGTCCCACGCGCAAACCAGCGAGCGGTCCTTTGCGGAGCTTTTCGTGCATTTCCACCGCAGACTTGAGCCCCGATTTCGCAGCCGGGGCTGCTTCCTGCGTTGAAGCTGAGAACAGCTCCGTGGTTTTACCCTTTGGAGTCGTTCTGCGCCGGACCGGCGGCGATGCAGCTTTCTCGGCCTGTGGCTCGTCGCGCGAGAAATCCAGCTCGGGCTGATCGTCCTTTGCTCCCTCGATCACCGGGTAAACGATGTAAGTCTGTTTGCCCTTCGCCACCTGCTTGCGCACGAAGTCCCAGACTTCCTCGGCGCGTTCGCCGGCGACTCGTCTTGTAAGGATGGGCATGCGCCCCGGCGGCAGCTCGTCCAGAGTGCTCAGGTCCAAATCGCCATAGAGTGAGAGCGCCAGAGTGCGCGGAATGGGAGTGGCGGTCATGACCAACACGTCGGGCTCCGGCTGGTTGGGCTTCTTCATCAGCCTGAAGCGCTGCATCACGCCGAAGCGGTGCTGCTCGTCGACGACCACGAGGCCGAGACGGTCGAATTCAACTTTTTCCTCGATGAGCGCATGGGTTCCTATGATCAGATTGGCCTCACCGCGATTGATGAGCCCGCGGTTGGTCCGTTTGCGATCTTCGTCGAGCGAGCCGGTAAGAAGAACAATGCGCGGTTTGCGCGACGACTTCTCAAGCAATTTGCGCGCAGCCAGAAAATGCTGCGTCGCGAGGATCTCGGTAGGCGCCATCAGCGCTGCCTGGTAGCCGTTTTCCATGGCCACCAGCATGGCCTGGAACGCGACAATCGTTTTGCCCGAGCCGACGTCTCCCTGGAGCAGGCGCCGCATGGGATTGGGCGCGCGCATGTCGGTGACAATCTCGCCGAGCGCACGTTTTTGGGCTGCGGTAGGATGGAATGGAAGCACCTCGCGGATGGCCTCGCGCACCTTGTCATTGGTGACGAAGGCGACGCCCTGGCGCTCTTTCATGCGCCTGCGCTTCAGCTCCAGGCCCAGTTCCAGGAAGAAAAATTCCTCAAATATAAGGCGGCGGTGAGCAGGGGTGGAGAAGCTTTGCAACTCGGAGAAGGGCGTGCCTTCCGGCGGAAAGTGAACTTCGCGCAGCGCGGTCTCGCGATCGGGAAATTCGAGCCGCCGCAGCATTGACTTTGGCAGGCACTCCGGCATCGCGCCGCGCATGGTCTCGAGCAAGTTGAAAATCGTGCGCCGCTGCCAGCGCGAGGCCAGGCGGCTGCCACCGAGCGACTCATAAACCGGCGTGATCCGGCCAACTTCAAGCATTTGCGTTTCGGCATCGGCGCTTGAGTCGGGGAGAATCTCAAATTGCGGCTGGATCATTTTGAAATTCGAGGTCGAGCGCGACGGTTCAACCTTGCCGTAGACCGCGACGGTTTGTCCGGCTTGAAACTTGCCCTCGAGGTAGGTCGCGTGGAACCACATGCACTTCATCGCCAGACGGCCTTGGCCTAGAGTCATCTCAAAAATTGGCCCGCGGCGCGTGCGCAAAAGAGCGGAGCCGCGCACCTCGCCGATCACGCTGGCCACTTCGCCGGGCTTCAATTCGTCAAGGCTGACGGGATTCTGGCGGTCCTCATAGCGGAAGGGAAGATGGTAGAGCAGGTCCTCGGCGGTCAGGACGCCTTTTTCGCGCAGCATCTCCGCGATCTGCGGACCGACGCCGCGTACATACTGCACCTGATCGCTGAGGGTGGGCACATCTGGATGCTAAATCGCCCAGATGGCGCGCTACAATCCGGCGAACAATCCTGCTCCGCGATTCAGGCTTAGCTGAACCCGAGCACCGGATGCGGCACATATGGTTCCTCGAGTGCCTTCACCTCTTCGTCAGTTAGTTTCACGCTCAGTGCGGCGACAGCATCCTCAAGATGATGCGGCTTGGTTGCGCCCACAATGGGGGCGGTGACACCGGGCTTGGCCAACAGCCACGCCAAGGCTACCTGCGCTCTCGGAATCCCGCGCTTTTCGGCGATTTCGCCCAAGCGGTCAACCACTTTGTGGTCGGCCTCTTCGGTTCCCGAGTAAAGAATCTTCATGAACTTGTCAGTCTCGGAGCGCAGTGTTTCTTCCGCCTTCCAGGCGCGCGTGAGCCGGCCGCGGGCGAGCGGGCTCCAGGGAATGACGGCGATGCCTTCCGCTCTACAAAGCCCGATCATCTCTCGCTCTTCTTCGCGATAGAGCAGGTTGTAGTGGTTCTGCATCGAAACGAAGCGCGTCCATCCGTTGAGGTCGGCGAGATAGAGGGCCTGGGCGAATTGCCAGGCAAACATCGACGACGCGCCGATGTAGCGCACCTTTCCCGCCTTCACTACGTCGTGGAGAGCCTCGAGAGTTTCCTCGATGGGCGTGTCGTAGTCCCAGCGATGGATTTGGTAGAGGTCGACGTAGTCGGTTTGAAGGCGCCGGAGACTCTCGTCAAGTTCAAACATGATTTCTTTCCGCGAAAGCCCTTTCCCGTTGGGTTCTTCGCGCATTACGCCCTGCAGCTTGGTGGCGATCACGATTGCTTCGCGGCGCGTGTTGGCCTTCAGGAAGCGGCCCACGACGGCTTCGCTTTCGCCGCTCGAGTAAACATTGGCCGTATCGAAGAAATTGATTCCCAAATCAAGCGCCTGGCGGAGAAACGGCTGGCTGTCGGCCTCATTCAGCGTCCAAGCATGGCGGCCGGGAAGGGCCTTTCCCTGTGCCGGGCTGCCGTAGGTCATGCACCCTAAACAAATGCGGGAAACTTTCAAGCCGGTGCGGCCAAGATTAACGTATTCCATAATCGCTCCTCTCTGGATTCTAAAGCCGGCATGATCAACTCCGTTTCATAGGCCATTCATCCTGCTCACCGACAATCGCCACTGAATGCTGGTTCCTCAGCAACGTCACGGCGAACCAACGCAAGCCCAAATTGGGCTAACTCGCCACATAGTACTTTCGTGCTCTGCTTGCTTCCTGGTCAACGACATTGGATTTTCATATTCATGCGAATATCAGGAGACAACTCTTGCCTCGCCGCCAGGGTCTAAAATTACATGGCGTGAGATCAGAGGAAGTGTGTTTAGGGCCTACGGCGAGCTCTGGCGCTAACCAGCGAGACTTTCGGCGCGTCTAACTCGTTTTAAGCACTAGCATTAGCCACGAGGGGCCCCGGCTGATTGAGCCCCCAATTGAGGAACTGATTGAGGCATGAAAGGCCAGTGACGAGCGAAGCGCAAGGGCAAGTTTTGCCTTTTGACGGCAGGCGCGCGCTCGCCCGGTTTTGGCCAGGCCCGAATCGAAATAGCTCGAATCAACCGGCCTCAAATCGGCACAGCCCAAGGTTTCTGCGCAGCTGGCCGGTACGAGTCGTTGCTGCAGGCGCGGTCCCAGCGCTTTTTCTTCTGGCCGGCTGCGGCGGATCGGCAAGCGGCAGCTCGAATAGCACAATCTCCGTCTCACCAGGCACCGGCGCCATCGACACCAATTGCACCGGCTGCAACGCCACCAGCAATGGTCAAACCGTTGAGCAGTTCACCGCGACGCTGACCGGCGGAGGCGCGGCTTCGGTCAGCTGGACAGTAAGTGGGGGGGATCCCAATGCTGGCGCTGGGTCAATTAACTCAAGCGGCCAATACACGCCGCCTCCGTACCTTACAGAAGACACTGCAAAAGTGACGGTGACCGCGACACTCACGGCGGGGGCGGGAATGGGCACGACGGCCAACGCGGGCCTGACCGTCACGCCCGGATTTCTGGAACCACTTTCCCCTGAGAATGCGGCACTGGGCGCAAGCGGAACCTTGACGGTGACGGGCTACATTGCAGAAGCCGGCGGCAGCACCGGCATCAACTATGCGGTTTCAAACTCGGCTACGGGATCGAGCGGCGGATCGGGAACTCTCGGTTCAGCGAGTTGCTCGCGCAACTCAAGCGAATTCACTCATTGTTCCGTTACCTACACGGCGCCGGGGACGCTCTCATCGACATTTGCAACCTATATCGTCGGCACCGTTGGCACCTCGTCTTCCAAGACTGCCTCACAAGTCCTGTTGAACCAGGCGGGGATTTCGAGCAATCCGGCGACGCACCAGGCGCAGCTCACGACGCCGATTCTCCTGGGCAGCTCCGGCGGCAACAACGATGACTACGACACGCAGGGCAACCAGATTTCAGACTGCTGCGGCGGTACGCTCGGCGCATTAATTCAGAACAGCAGCAACACGCAATACATTCTGAGCTGCAACCACGTGCTGGCACGCAGTGACCAGGCCAGTGCCGGCGAGACGATTATCCAGCCTGGACTCATTGACAACAATTGCACGCCCAATGGAGACGGACCTGGTACGACACCGGTCGGTGTTTTGACGGCATGGCTGCCGCTCAGCGCAAGTACGACCAACGCGGATGCGGCCATTGCTGCCGTGAACTCAGGAGCGGTGAGCTCAACGGGCGCAATTATGGAGTTGGGGCTGCCGGGGGCCGGCGGAGTGCTTGCCGCGGCACCTCCCGGAGTCTCTTCGACGAATGGCATTGGCGAGAGTGGGTCGATCGGAATGACCGTGGCCAAGAGCGGACGAACCACAGGACTGACCTGCGCCAGCATTTCGGCGGTCAATCTTAGCGTGAGTGTCAGCTACTTTAAGAATTGCGACGAAACCGAGCCCTATCTGACCAAGCTATATACCAATCAAATCGCCATTGAGGGCAACCAGTTCAGTGATGCAGGCGATTCCGGATCGTTGATTGTTGATGCCTCCGATGCCGAGCCGGTGGGATTGTTCTTTGCCGGCGGGGTAAATAATCTGGGTCAATCGGAGGGCATCGCCAATCCCGCGCCGACGGTGCTGGCGGAACTGGGCACGCAGGAGGGAACATCCTACACATTTGTCGGCACCACGGACCATCCAGTGAGCTGCCTGAACTACGGCAATAGCACGGCAACGGCAGCGCAGGGAACTGCCCTCTCCGATTCCGAAAGCGCACGGGCTCAGCAGGCACTTTTGCAGGCACGCATGCTGGTCAATCCCTCCTCAGGTATCCTCGGCGCGGCGCCGGGCAAGAGTAGCGATCATGCCGGCAAAGCTGCCGTCATTCTCTACGTCGACGAGAACATGAATGTCACCGCACCACAGATGGTCGATGGCGTTCGAACTGAAGTGATTCCGACCACCGCACAGGCTTTGGCGTCGGGCGCGGTGCCCAAAGCTGCGGTTGAGGCCAGCGCGCTTCCTCCGCTGACCTCCGCCGTTCTCAATCAGGCCATCGCAGCAAAAGAGCAAATGGCGCTGAGCCTGATGAAACAGAATCCTGCCTTCTTCGGCGTGGGGGTGGGGCAGAGCCTCGACAATCCCAAAGAAGCATCGCTGGTGATTTACGTCGACCGCACCGAGGTTCCCGCCACGCTTCCGGCCACCATCGACGGTCTTCGCACGCGCTACATCATCATGAACCGGCTGCACGTCACGCGTTCCTACCTGGCCGGGCAGGCACATCAGCAGGGTCATTGCATGGCGCATCCGGTGGCGCGGCAGGACACTGGCCTCGGTCTCCTCAATCAACACAAGCTGCACGGCTTGAGCATCTACTAATCTGACCCCATTGGCACCGTCACACCGAACGAAAAAGGTCGCGCACGGCGCGACCCTTTTCGTTCAGAAGCTACAGGGGCCCTTTTTCGCCCCCGTGATTTCCTAATTCACGGGACGAGCCTTGCCGTCTTTCAGGCTTTCATCGATAATCGCGCGCATCTTCTCACCCTGCTCGCCCATCGTGTTGCCCAACTGGCCCATCTGCTTGCCGAACTCTGCCTGTTCCTTTCCAAATTGCGCCATTTCGCCGTTCATATTGATGTTCAGGCTGGCGCCTATCTCTGCCTGGATCACACGGCGCTGGAGTTCCGAAACCTCGTGCTGAATCTCCTGCAATTGTTCGCGGCTGACCGTGGCGCCTTGCTTCGCCTTGAGGCTGGCCACTGAAGCGTCTAGTTCGGCTAGTTCTTTCGACAAATCCGGAGTCGGGATGTTCTCGGCGGTCTTACGCGCCGCGCGAGGTGCCTCTCGATCTGCTTCGCCCTTGGCGCGCATTTGATCGCCGAATGCCCGCATCTGCGCGCGCAGGCTTTCTCTTGCCTGTTCCATCGCCTGGAGCTGGCTCACGGTTGCCGGATCGTCGACAATGTAGAGCTTTCCCTCGCGACGGATGAGCACGAAGGGGGCATGAGCATTGGTGCGTGCCTTGTCCACTTCAGTCGAGCCATCAGGTCCCCAGTTACCGCAGTATTCTGTCTGCGTTCCTGGTTCGCCAACGATTGCGTAGGAGTTGCCGCTTCCCCTGCAGCCGGACTCAACGTAGACTCTCGCGTCGAAAGCGGGCATAGGCGGCATCGGCGGAACATGGACATCGACGTGAACGTCAGGAATCGGAGGCATGGGTGGAACTGCGGGCGCCGAATCTTGGGAATCATTTGCCGCCGGCACCGGAGGGGCAGGTGAGGGAACCTGGTTCTGATCGGCCGACGCAGATTCCGGCGGTGCGGGTGCGGGAGCGGGTGAGGGTGAGGGAACTGGGCTCTGGTCATCCGATGTAGTTGACGGCGCTGTTTGCCCCGCCCGTGAATTGCCCACCTGCGCCGGTTGCGGATTAGATTGAACCGTCACTGCGGGTTGCGCGGGCGAGGAGGTCGGCATCGAATCCGACTGCGCCACAGCGCTGGCCGCTTTCACGCGAACGGTCGCCGTCATCGCGACGAGGATCAGAGGAACTACCACCGCTCCAATCAGTGCCCGCCGCGTTCCGCCGAATGCCTGTTTGAAGTGTGCATCGTTGAGAAGGCCGTCGATGCGCTCGGAAAGATTGCCTTTGTGTGCCATGGGAACTCCAATCAAGGTTGGGCGCGGCCGTGCCGCGAATTCAAGTAAGAGTTGGGCGTATGCGGGGCCGCTGGCCGATTCTTCAAGTCCCGCCCGATCGCTGATGGCCTCGCTAAGTTCTGAGAGCTTCCGCTTGAGCCACCATCCCAGCGGGCTGAACCAGTTGATCGCCGCGTAGACCCCTGCGGCTAGCTGTAGATAAAAATCGCGCTGCTCCACATGAGCGCCTTCGTGTGCCAGCACCACACGCAGCGTCTCAGCATCCCACTCCGCATAATCGGCAGGCAGGATAATTCCGGAACCGATGTTCACGGGCGAAGAAATCAGCGGGCTCGCACGCACCGGAATCTGCGGGTTGAAGCCACACCCAGCGTTTGCGTTGACGGGCTCGGAGCGCACCCATAAGCGAATTGCAGCGGCCACACCGAAAAGCAATCGGAACAGCAACGCCACGCTCACCGCGAGATAGAGCAGCCAAGCCGTACTCCTCAGCTGCGCAAAGAGAGGCTGCGCTTTTGAAGCTCCGTCCGCCATCGGCGCCGCCGCGCTTACCGGCGAAACCGCAACGGGTTCGATATTCGATGGGGCAATCGTCGCGCTTTCGTCCCCATCGCCGGGAAGGGAAGCCAAATCTTCATTGCGCAACACTCTTGCGCGTGCGTGCCGGATTTCGAGAGCGGCCGGTGGAGCAGAATTCGGGGCAGGGAGCTGCTCGGTTGGTTGTAAGGGCGGTTTCGCAGTGTTCGCGTGCAGTTGCGCGAAAAGCGCCTCGGACCATGAAATCGCCGGCACCTGAACCGCAGCCCATCCGGGCCACCATGGAGAAGCGATCAGCGCAGGCATCGCAAAACCGGCCACGAGCACGACGCTCCACGCCGCTTTCTGGACCCACACATTGCGAACGCGCAAAAGCCGCAGACCGGCCCACAGAACGCACGCCATGATCAGTGCTCGCAGTGCAGCACCAAACAATACTGCGCTGGCTGCAGTTGTCATGACTTCGCCTCCTTTTTCCCCGATGGTTTGGCCTGGGCTGCGGCGATTCGTTCAGCAAGCCGCTTGAGCTCGTTACGGTCCAAGACTTTGGAATCAACCATGCCCACCAACAGCGCCTCCACCGATCCGGCGCAGAACCAATCCACGATGCGTTTGACGGCGCGGCCGGCTACGCGTTGCCTCGATTCGGCGGGGCGATAGATGAAGGTTCGGTCTTCAACCGCGTGCGCCAGGTAACCCTTCTCCTCAAGCCGACGCAGAACCGTGCGAATTGTCGAATCTTTGAGCGGCCGTCCGAGCTCCTCACGCACCTGTTCCGCGGTGAGGGTTCCTTTGCGCCAGATAATGAGCAAAATGCTGCGTTCGAGTTCTCCCAGTTCGCTGGGATCGTGGTCGGGTTGAGTGTTACGCGCCATAGTGCTACCAACGGTAACACATGGAACAGTGCCGCTGTCAAGGGGGACCAAAATTATTTTTAACGGCTAAATGTTTATCAGGTGTTCAAGCCTGAATTGAATCGGCCTGGGGCATCCCTGATTGACTGGCCTTGGCAGGACTCTCGGTTGACTTGCCGAAGGCCGCAGCGATGGGCGGATCGTCCGGAAGGAAAACCTCGAAGACCGTTCCAGAGCCAGACTTCGCCGGCTCGTTGGAAGGCGCCGCGCTGCGGCTCCGCACGCGCATGGTCCCATGATGCTTGAGAACGATCTCCTGGCTTACCCACAACCCTAAACCGGTTCCTGTCGCCTCCTTTGTGGTGAAGAAGGCCTCGAAGATGCGTTTACGCACTTCCGGCTCCATCCCGTCGCCGGTATCCGCAACAGTGAACCGGATCCCGGTATTTGCGGGGTTTCTCCAGTCGCGCGAACGCCGCGTTCGGAGCACCAGCCGCCCGCCGCTGGAACTAGCGTCTACCGCGTTGCCCACAAGGTTGGCAAAGACCTGGCGGATCTCGCCGGCAAAACAGAAAAGATCTAACCCAGGCTGGTAGTCGCGTTCCACTTGGACATCGATTGCGTGGATACGGCTTTGATAGAGATTCATTACCGAGTCCAGCAGCTCATCCACTGGAACTCGAGCAGGCTGCGTAGGCTGGCGATAGAAGCGGAGCGTCTGTTGGGTAATCTCGGAGATGCGGCGCACTTCGTTATCGGCCATGGTTACGTACTGCCTAGCCGAATCCGGAAGGTCATCTGAATTGCGCAGCAGGAAGAGAAGGTTGGTAATCGCTTCGAGAGGGTTGTTGATCTCGTGCGCAATGGAGGCAGCCAGGCGACCCGTTACGGCGAGCTTTTCACTTCGCCGCATGGCTTCTTCGCTGCGCTTGCGGTCGCTCGCGTCGAGGGCGATAATTCCCACCCAGCGGACCTGATTTGGCGTTGTGCGTACCGGGTAAGCGCTGATCAGCCAGGTCCACGGCCGGCGAAGTTTGCCGCCGTCTCCATTCAGTTCCAGATTGCGCACCGCCTCTTCACTTTGAAAAACGCGCTGCACCGCGCCATCGATCTCGGCAGCCGCGGCCTTTGGCAGCAAATCTGTCAGCGTGCGGCCCAGATGCCGGCTGACAGTCACGCCCGTCAGGTCGGCGAAGATCTGATTGACGCGCACCACGCGGCCATTGCGGTCAACAAACGCCAGTCCGATGGGCGCGTTGGCCAGCATTGAGTCAAGCAGCGAAAGCGTGTCATTCAATCCCGCCCGCTGCTCAGCCAGAGAAGCGACCATGCGGTTGAATGTTTCAATCAAGTCCCCGATCTCGTTTTGAACGCGCACGGGGAGCGGAAATCGACTGATGTCTTCCGGCGACGTCATCAGGGCCGTTGTGCCGTTATGCAACAACGCCAAAGGCTGGGTGATGGTACGCCCCATCATCAGCACAAGAAGCGCCGAGGCCACGATCCAGATACTGCCAAAGATGGCCGTGTCGTCCAACAACGAACCCAACTGCTGGCGCGCTGAACTGCGGTCGAAGGTTACAAAAGCATAGCCCCGCAGTTCGGTGTTGGTGTAGATGGGGCGGATCGCTTCCCACCCGCCGGATGGCGTGGCGAAAACCCTTGACTCAGTGCGCTTGGCGAACGGGATCTGTGCTCGCTCGATGTCGCTGAGACTCGGCGGTTCCTGCTTCTCGCTTCTGAAAAAGAGGGTGTCGCCTGAAGGGCTGACGATTTTGGCCGACTGAACGATGGGCGCGTCGACGATGGTGCGCACTGCCAGATCTACCCAACTTGGCCTCTGTTGCTCAAGCGCCTCAGAAGACTCGTTGGCAAGAGCCGTCGACTCGTAGACCAGCCAATACTGCGCGCGCTGATTGGTGCGCAGAATTTGTTGTCGCGTGAGCAGCCCCGCGAACAGCCCGATGGAAAGGGCCTCCAGCAACAACAAGCCGGCCAGCATCTGCCAGCGAATCGATCGCGGCCACCAGCGCATTTGCATGGGTCCTCTCCGAAATACAATCAGCTACTGGCTGGTCGCACTGGATGCGGCAACAGTGTCGCGCGCGGCATCCCGCAACTTCGCCTTCAAAAGCAGCGATTCCGCAATCTGCTTTCCGTGAAAGCGGCCGTTCTCAATAAATATCTCGCTGGTGCGGGAGCCGGCGACAATGACTCCGGCCAGATAAATGCCCGGTACATTACTCTCCAGCGTCTCGGGATTGCAGACCGGCAACCGGTCGTGGCCCTCGAAACGCACACCCATCCGCTCCAGAAACGAAAAGTCAGGATGGTACCCGGTCATGGCGAAGACGAAATCATTGGGCAGCGCCATTCGGCCGGCTGGAGTTTCGACCACAACCGTGTCGGGAGTAATCTCCAAAACCTCGGTGGAAAAATATGCTTTGATCTCGCCGTCTTTGATGCGGTTCTCGATGTCCGGCTTGATCCAGTACTTCACGTTTGGCGTCACCTCGGGTCCGCGGTAGACGAGTGTGACGCGGGCGCCGCTTCTCCAGAGTTCGAGGGCGGCAATGGCAGCGGAGTTTTTGCCGCCGATGACCACAACGTTCATGCCGTAAAACGGATGCGGATCGTGATAATAATGATGAACCTTGCTCAAATTCTCGCCGGGAATTCTCATCCAATTGGGCAGGTCGTAGTAGCCGGTGGAGATGGCCAGTTGGCGTGCTTCGATGGACCCCGGCCGGCCGAAACGGTCGACTGTGTGCACAACAAAGGCTCCATCGCTTCCCGTCACTCTCTCCACGCGGTGGTACTGGCGCACATCCAGGCGGTAGTGGGCTGCCACCTGGCGGTAGTATTCAAGCGCCTCACCTCGCGTGGGCTTGGCATTCACGCTGGGAAAGGGAATGCCCCCAATCTCGAGGCGTTCGGAAGTGGTGAAAAAGGTCATGTGCGCGGGATAGTGAAAGATGGAGTTGCAGACGCAGCCCTTATCCACGAGCGCGACACGAAAGCCTGCCTTTTGCGCCTCAATGGCGGTCGCCAGTCCCGTTGGTCCCGCACCCACAACCAAGAGGTCAAGACCGGAATGCTTTATCGTGTCAGAACTCTTCATCCCGCCGGCCGGCTGCTTGCTCATACTTCTAGATTAGGGCATTCCGCCTTCGAGCAGGTGAGCCCATGCCGGAAGACAAAAAAGCTCCAGCCGAGGCTGGAGCTTTTTTGTGAAGGTTATGAACAAATCTAAGCAGCCCTACGCGAGCGCGGGCGCGGGTTCCATGAGGGGGATGGCGGGAACCGGGACGGGGACGGGAGCCTGATGAGACGGCGCGTGATTGGTGCGCGTCAGGCGGTGCACAAAATGGTAGGGCGGCCAAGGACCGGAAAGCTGCATCTGACACTCCCGCATCAGGGCGCTCGTGCTGGCGAATTTGTTCTGATACCGCTCCACGCACTTGCGGTCAATCAAATGCGCGATATCGAGCATCATCTTGCCGTTATCCATCAGGCGGCAGCTCACTTCCTCGTCGAGAGGGAGGAACAGCCTGTGCATTTGGAAGCTGACGGCGCGCGCACGGGTCTGGCGCTCGCGCGCCCGCGAGGCGTTCTCACGCAAGTTGCTCAGGTACTCCCTGCCCACACCCTCGCCGCCGAAACGCCGCTCAATCTCACGCCCGCAACAATCGTCGACGAAGATTTTGAGGTGCATCTCCGTCTTTCCGCGCAGCTGGTCAATGTTGCCCAAAAATTGGCGCTGGTTGCTGCGAATTGATTTCCGCAACGACTCATCGTCGTTGAATACGGTGCCGAAGCGGAAGGGAAGAATTGTGGAATGCTGAAAGCAATCCGAGATCACGCGCGCGTGGTCGACGCCTGACCGTTGGTTGAAGCTTTCCTGGGGGTTATGCTCGCTTACGACGACTGCAAGATCGCTTGCGGGATAAAGGAAAACTTGATTGCCACTGACTCCAAAAACCGATTCCATCGCCACTGGTTTGCGATGGCGGGCTAAAGCTGGAAATGCTTGTTTTTCACCGATGCAGTAGGCATACCATGCCATGACGAGACACTCCGTCCGCGCACACCAAAACGATCAGGTGCCGCTGGTTGATGAAGCTCTTTGAACCTGGGAACAACTGCATGCATAGTGGAGATCTGTTTAATAGTCCGTGAAACGGACTCCCCAAACTAACGGGAATACTAGTCCCACGAAAATACGACTGGCAACACCAGAAAGCGGAAAGATAGCCGGAGCACGCAGCTTGTGCAAAAGTAGTGTTGATTAAATCAAATGAACGATCCACCCTGTCGAATTTGTGGGCTAGCTCACGATAACAGACACAAATCGAGTACTTTGGGCCAAGAATTGCTTGCCGCCCAATCCCCCGAAAGGGCGGGTGCTCGCGACTGCGGGCGAATTGTGTGTCTGTTTTTCCACAGGTAGGCGGGGCGAGCCTGCTGCGCGGCGCTGGGTTATCGCTCGTTCGTTTCCAGACGGAGAACTCTAGTAAACTCAACGGCAGAATGTCTCCATTTCCCCACCGCTTAAAGCGCTCCCAGCCCTCACAAATCTCCATCGTTCTTTTGGTCACTTTTGCCGCCGCAACGTGCCTCACCGGGGTGCGCTTATCGGCGCAAGGAACGCACCTCTGGCAGCAATCGCAGATGGAGGAGTTTGAGAAAGGCACGCCAGCAGGAGTTTCCATCGAGAGCGATGGCCACCTTCGCCAAGGACCAGGACTCACCGAACTCGCAACCACTCCTTCAACCTTTGTGTGGTCTCTCGCAGTCGACAAAAAGGGAACCGTCTTTGCCGGGACTGGATCGCCCGCGACCGTGTTGAGGCTTGCCAACAAGCCCGGTGAAAAGCCATTCGCGATTTTCGAAAGCCGGGACCTCAGCATTCAGGCGCTGGCCTTTGGTCCCGATGGTGCGCTTTACGCGGCCACAGTTCAGGGTGGCAAAATCTACAAACTCAACCCTGACGCGACCGCCAAGCAGGATGAATCGAATGCGACGGTGGTATTCGACGGGGCTAATCCTGACCAACCTTCAGCCGGCGGATCGAAAGTATCAACGACCAAGGAGATCTCCCCGCCGCCCAGCTCCCAGTCTCACTACATCTGGGACATGATCTTCGATTCCAACGGACGCCTCTACATTGCAACGGGAAACCCCGGAGCGGTTTACCGGGTCGATCCCACCAAGCCCACCGTGGCTCCAGAGCTGTTCTTCAAAAGCGACGAAGCGCACATCCGCACTCTGGCGTGGGATGGGAAGGGCAACCTCATCGCCGGCTCTGACGGATCCGGCCTGGTCTACAGAATCGATCCAAACGGAAAGGGCTATGTTCTCTTCGAGGCTCCGCGCCGCGAGATTACTTCCATCGCCATTGGCGCCAACGGAACCATTTACGCGGCGTGCGTGGGCGACAAGAGCCGTAATCCGCTGCCTCCGCTTCCGGTGCAGGGAATGTCTTCCATCACCATCACCGTGGTTCAGCCGCAGTCGGTGCAGGCGGCCAACGCCAGCGCTTCCGTGCCTGAAGGAAGCGAAATCTTCGCTCTCAGCGAGGGGCAAGCGCCGCGCTCGCTCTGGTCGAGCAAAGACTCGATCGTCTATCGGCTCGCTGCGCGGCCCGACGGCCTGCTCGCCTTCAGCGGCAATCGCGGACAAATCTTTCGCATTCAGGGTGACGGCAGCTATGCGGACATCGGCCACCTGCAAGCGCAACAAGGTCTGAGCCTGGCCCCCGTCTATGAGGCGGATGGCATCGGGCGGATTTTCGTAGGCACGGGCAATACAGGAAAGATTTACGAACTCGGAAGGCAATGGGGCGGGGCGGAAACACATGAGTACGCCAGCGATATTCTCGACGCGGGAGCATTCGCGCACTTTGGCCGCGTTGAGATCGAGCCTGGCTCAAACGGCTTCGACCTCCTCACTCGAACCGGCAATGTGGAGCAGCCGGTGCGCGGCTGGAGCGATTGGCAGCCTCTTGCCGACGGCTCCGTGGCCTCGCCGCCAGGTCGCTTTCTCCAATGGAAGGCGGTGCTGCACAACGGGGGCACTCTGGGCAGTGTTGGCGTCAACTACCTGCCCGTAAACTCCGCTCCAGTGGTCGATGATCTGGTGGTGGTGCCCGGCGCACGTATCAATCCGCAGGCTAACTACTCCCAGAATCAAACGGTGAACATCACGTTCCCCTCCTCGAATCAGGGCTCGACGATCACTTTCGACGCCAACTCTTCGAGCCAGCCATTACAAGCCACGAAGGACCGTACCGCCGTTACAGTTCGTTGGGCAGCGCACGACGACGATGGGGATACACTCACTTACTCGCTTTTCTTGCGCGGCGATGGCGACAGCTCGTGGTGGCCGCTGAAAAAGAAAATCAAGGATCAGGCCTACAGTTTTGACGCCTCGTTGATTCCTGACGGCGGCTATCGCATTAAAGTGGTTGCATCCGACGCTCCTTCGCACTCACCCGGCGACGCGCTCACCGGCGAAAAGGTCAGCGATCGATTCATAGTCGACACGACGCCGCCCGTGGTCTCCGCAATCACGGCAGATTTAGCCCCCGTAATATCTCCGTGTGCGCCGGGCGCTGCGTGCGCGATGGCATTGGTCGTCAATTTTGACGCCGACGACGCCAACTCCCCAATCGCCCGTGCCGAGTACTCGCTCGACGCCGGCCCGTGGCAATACATTGACCCGGTAGGCAAGCTGTCCGATTCCAAGCACGAACATTACAGCTTCAGCCTTAGCTTGCCCGTAGAAAATGGAAAGCCGGCCGAGCATCTGATCACGGTCCGAGTCCTCGACCGGTACGATAATGTCGGATTGGCTAAGACGGTTTTCCCCGCCGGCGACAAGCCCGTCGAGAAAAAGTAGTTCATGCGATTTGAACTCTATGTGGCGGCGCGGTACCTGAAGGCCAAGCGGCGGCAGGCCGTCGTCGGCGTGGTCACCGTCATCTCCATCGCCGGAGTAACCGCCGGAGTTGCGGCGCTCATCATCGCCCTGGCCATTACCAACGGCATGCGCCGCGATTTGCAGGACAAACTGCTCGGCTCAAGCGCGCACGTGCAGCTGATGCAGATGGATGGGCGCGGAATCTCCGATTGGCAGGAACTGCTGGCGCGCCTGCGCCAAGTGCCGCATGTGGTCGCCGCCTCTCCCGGCTTGTACGAACAGGTGCTGGTGGCTCGCGGAGCGCGCGATGGCGGCGCGATGATCGAGGGCATTCTGCCCGACGATGAGCGCACCGTGAGCGATCTCCTTTCAAAGACCACGCCCGGCGCGGTGGAGGCTCTTGAGCCGCAACCGGGATCCGCATCGCCGCAAAACTCGGAGTTTCCGCCCATCGTTTTGGGCAGCGACCTGGCCGAGACCATTGGCGCGTCGGTCGGCGATTCGGTCATCATTATCAGCCCCCAGGGAGAGATGACGCCGATGGGTGTGATCCCCAAATACGTACGATTCAGGCTGGCTGGAACTTTTCATTCTGGTTTCTATCAATATGACGCGCAGATGGGGTTTCTTCGCCTCGCCGACGCGCAGCACCTCTTCGATGAGCCCGACCTGCTTTCGGTGATCAGCTTCAGAGTCGACAATCTCAATCGGGCGCCGGAGATTGCGCGCGCCATTGAGCAGGCCGCGGGTAAGGGCTACATGACCACGAACTGGACCGAAGAAAACCGCGAGCTGTTTCGCGCCCTTCGCCTGGAGCAGGTGGTCACCTTCATCGTCATCGCGCTGATCGTAATCGTGGCCGCGCTCAACATCCTTATCGCGCTGACCATGATGGTGATGGAAAAGACCCGGGATATTGCAGTGATGATGAGCTTCGGCGTCGATCCGGGACAGGTGCGGCGGATTTTCCTGCTGCAGGGATTGCTTATCAGCGTGGTCGGGACGATTCTCGGCGTCGCAATCGGCTACCTGGCCTCATGGGCGGGGAGTTACTACCATATCCCGCTTTCCCCCGATGTCTATTCGATCGACACGCTGCCGTTCGCGCCGCGTCTGCTTGACGGCGTAATTGTTTCGGCTGTGTCGATTGGGATTTCGCTGCTGGCCACTCTGTACCCATCGTCATCGGCCGCGCGCGTGCTTCCGGCGGAGGCGTTGCGGTACGAATAAGCGAGCTATTGCGGCGTAATAATTCCGCCCATCGCGTGCCGGCGCGGCAATACGATGCCGCGATGATCTACCACTGCGCGGGGCAGACTTTCGGACAAGATTTTGCGCACGACAAGAGCGCCGCCGCAGGCTGGGCACCAGTCGGCCTTTGTCTCCTCGGCAAGCACCGCGTGGCATTGGCTGCAAATCCGTTCCATATCTAAGAGATTACCGGATTGGCACTCGCTCTTGCGACTGCGCCGAGCCTTCCTTCGACTGCCCGGTAAACTTGATGTATGCACCCTCCTCCGCGCCTGATCGCGATCGACATGGATGGCACGCTGCTGCCCACGCTGTCACACGCCATCAGCCCGCGCAATGCTCAGGCGCTGCGGGCGCTACAGGAGGCAGGCATCACAGTGGTCATCGCCACGGGACGCCGCCCGGCATATACAGTGCCGTTACTTGAGGGTCTCGGCCTGCGAGCGGATACACCCATTATCGCGTCAAATGGTGCAGTACTTTCGACACTGGGAAGCGGTGTCATTGACAGCTGCCATATGCCGTCGCGAGTGGCGCGGGGTCTTTGCGGCGTGCTACGGCCCTTTGGGGCTGTCGTCTTCACATTTGATCGGCCGGGACGCGGCGAGCTGGTGCTCGAAGATCTGGAACAGGCGCACAGCCGCATCGCGATGTGGATTGAGACCAATCGCAATGCGATTGAGATTGTGAAGCCGCTGGAGTCGGCGCTGATCGATGGCGACGACCCCATTCAAGGCATGGCGGCCGGAACCATCTTCGAGATGAGAGAGGCCGAAAAAGCTTTGAAGGCCAGCGCATGGGCCGCGGAATGCGACGCGGTACGCACCGAGTATCCCGCGCGCGACATTTCGATTCTCGACCTGATGCCTACCGGTATCTCAAAAGGATGGGCGCTGGAGCGGCTGGCGACGCGCATGGGAGTGGATCGCAAGGAGACCATGGCCATCGGCGACAACTGGAACGACTTGGGTATGCTTGAGTGGGCAGGGCAGGGAATTGTGATGGCCAATGCGGCAGAGGAACTGCGCACGCTGGCGAAAATGCGCGGATGGAAGCAAGCGCCGTCCAACGATGAGGACGGAGTGGCCGTCGTGCTCGAGCGCGCACTGGCAAAGATGACACCGGCGGCAATCTGAGAGGATCATTGGCTTGGAATCGCACCTCAAGACTCGCGCGAAAGCAAGCATTGCGGCAGGAATTTTGACCGTATTGGGTGCGTTGCCGCATGCGGCTCAGGCCGCCGAACGCGTCACGCTCAGCAACGGATTTGTCGAGCGATGCGATCATCACGCAACGGTTGATGGCCGCATTCGCCTTTATTTGAGCGCGGACGAGGACAACTACATCGAGCTCGGGCCGAGCGACATTGCAGTGGTTGAGTCGATCCCCGATCCGCCAGTAGTGGCTTCGCCCGATCCCCTGGAGAAGCCCCATGCGCAGACGCCCCTCACGCCCGGCGATCTGCACGAGATGCTCACGCGGGCGGGAGCGGAACACAATCTCGACGTGGACCTGCTGGCGAGCGTGGTCAAAGCCGAGAGTGACGGCAACGCTCGGGCTGTGAGTCGGGCGGGCGCGCAAGGCTTGATGCAACTCATGCCCGGAACGGCTGCCGGTCTTGGCGTGAAGAACAGCTTTGAGCCCAATGAAAATGTGCGCGGCGGATCGGCCTATCTCGATCATTTGCTCACGCAATACCACGACAATCTTGCGTTGGCGCTGGCTGCATATAACGCCGGACCCGAAGCCGTTGACAAGTACCACGGCATTCCGCCCTATCGCGAAACCCATGCGTATGTTGCGCGCGTGATTCACGAATTCAATCGCCGCGTCCTGGCCCGCGAGGCGGAAGCCCAGCGGACCGGCACGGCCTCAAACGCTCCAGCCGCAAAGCCCGCTCCCTAGTTCCATCCCGCACCCCCGCCGCGTCTGCTTGCCGCAACGCAATTTCTTCATGACTCGTTCACTTTGGCGCCAGCCATTGACTCGGCGGGAACGGGCTGCGAATCTCCGTCGATCAAGTGTGCAGGCGCATGAGAACATACCGTTAGACCGCGAAAAGACGGAGAGATCTTGAAAAAGCGCCAATGGATTCTGGGCTTGGTTGTACTGGCCGCGCTCGTTGCACTGGCTCTGTGGGCGCGATCGCGAGTCCATTTCGATTTCCACGTATTCGCCACGCAGGTTGCACGTGCCGATTGGCGCAGGATCGCGGTCGCGGTTGCCTGTATCTACGTGGCCTACGTCTTTCGGGCTGTGCGCTGGGCGCGCCTGATGCGCCACAATCTGAAGGTTCCGCTCTTCTCGCTCGTCGGCACGCAGATTATCGGCTTCACCACGGTTGCACTCATCGGGCGCGTCGCAGACCCTGTTCGCCCGTTTCTGGTTTCAAAGAAGACGGGCGCCGAGCTCAGCTCGCAGATCGCCGTCTATATCGTGGAGCGGCTGCTGGACGCTGGTTCGATGGCGCTGATCTTTTCCATTTCCATGCTGTGGGTCTCTGGCGACGAAATCCTGAATGCGACGAAATCGGGGATCATGGCGCATCTGGCGCCGCATAACGGAACGCTCGCGGTCTTCTTTGCCAGATATGGCGGCCTTATGCTCACTCTGCTGGGTGCGTTCTTTCTTTTGGTCGTTCGCCAGGCGGGCGGGGCAGTGGCGACCTTTTTCGAGCGCAGTCTGGGACTGATCTCAAAGAATCTGGGCCACGCCATCGGGCACAAGATACGAGCGTTTCGCGCCGGACTCGACACGATTCGCTCAGCCAGTGACTTCTTTACAGTGGCCGGCCTTTCGCTCGTCATGTGGCTTACCATCGCGCTCTCCTATTTCATGACATGCAGTGCGTTTGTGGCGAGCCCCGAACTTGCGGCGATCACGGTGCCGAAGACAGTTCTTTTGATGGTGGCAAGCGGCATGTCCAGCATCATTCAACTTCCCGTCATCGGTTGGTTTTCGCAGATCGGTCTTGTTGCCGTGGCCGTCGGCGGCATTCTGCACGCGCAGGCTGAGGCTGCTACCGCGTGCTCCACCATGCTGTTGCTCGCAACCTTTCTGTGCGTGGTGCCCGCGGGCTTGATTTGGGCGCAGTTCGAACACATCAACCTGCGCAAGGTCACAATCGAGAGCGAGCACGTGGAAGAGGAGATTGCCGCGTCTGAAGCGTCAGATCCCGCGACCGCTCCGTGACGATTCACGTTGCCACCTTCACTGCCCCGCGAAGTATTCCCGCGCCTCCCGCCGGAAGAGAAAATAGCTGAACAGCAAAAACAGCGCGCCGTGCACGATCAACTCTTGCAGTGGATGAAACGCACTGATCACGACGTGCGCAGCAATCCACGCGAGTGCCAGCCATCGCGCCCAGTTGTGCCCACGCAGCATATAGGCTCCGGCGACGACCGCTGCCGAACCGAGCGTAGTGATCCACACGACCTCGTTGACCATGGGCCTTTGTGCCCTGAAGTTTGCGTAGTGCGCGGCAGTCGAGAGCGCGCCCACTGCGATAAACAGCCAGCCAAGAATCGTGATGGCAATTGGGCGCTTTTTTGATTGGACCGTGGCCATCAATCCGCCTCCTGCGTTGCTCCTACTTGAAGACCGGCGGCGGAATTCTCGCTCCGGTTGCCTGCGCCTCGCCGCTCGGCGCCTTCGAATACTGAATCGTCTCCGGCCCAACAGCTCCGCCGGTCATCACCATGCTCATGGCCTGTTCCATGGTCAGGTCTGTCTCGATCACCCTGTCCAGCGGAAGAATCTGCAGAAACGCCGACGTCGGGTTGATCGCATTCGGCACCAGCACTGTTGCCAGCGGCTGGCCGCTGCCGGCATCGGTCATAGTGCGCGTCAAAAATCCGATGCTCTTTTGGCCGGCAATCGGGAAGTCAATCAGCACTACGCGCTGGCTCGCATCTTTTTTAGCCATCATCGTGTCGAGCAGTTGCCGGACCGAAGTGTAGACCTTGGCCACGAAGGGTAACCGTTCTAGAACGGACTCGAACAACCCAAACGCCTGCCGGCCGATCACCAGGGAAGTAACGCGGCCCACCACGAAGAGCACAACCAGCGTGAGCAAAACGGCCAGTAGCGGCTGAATCCATGGATAACGAAACCATGCGCCGGGAAATTGCGCGGCCAGCAAATGCACAGCCGGCAATCCCGCTCGAGCCAGCTCGTTCAAAAGAAAACTGAAAATCAGGTAGGTCACGAAAAGCGGCCCGACGGTGATGATTCCAGCCAGGATACTTCGCTGCACACTGCGCAGCGTGCGGTTCACATGTACCTTCACGCAATTCTCCTCGCTTCGAGGATACAACCGGCCTCCGGAAGGTCATTGCGGCAATGCAGCCCAATTTACGCCCGCGCCCATCGAAACCGCGGCACCTTGAAAAGATTGTTCCAAACGGGGTCCAAATGAGCTATATATGAGGATTACCTCGCGCAACTAAAGAAGGACTCGCATGAACGAACCCGACAGCATTCAATCCATCGATCGGGACCCGTTTTCTCCCAGAGCCACAGCGTATCCATCCCGTCCCACCGGCGCGCCTTTGCCGATGGGTTCCGGCCGCCGTCCCTCTGTCTCTCCGAGTGCGGGCAACCGCGTACCAACGCCCCCGCCCGGCCGCGCTCTGCCCGGATCGACCAGCGAAGAGCCCTCCACCGCCCAACGCGCCGTCAACTTATTCCGCAACGTGATGCCCATCGTGCAGCGGCTTTTGCCTCTGCTGGAGGGCAATGTTCTCACCGCGATCTCCAATGTGATGACTCCGCGCCCGCAGGCGCCAGCACCTCCGCCTAAAGTCGATCTGGTGCCACTTGAGAGCAGTATCGCTGCGCTCGCAACCGAGCATCGCGGCTTGCGCGAGCAGGTCATCGAGCAGAACGCCTCGCTCAAGCGCGTCGAAGATCAGTTGGAGATGGTGCGCGAAGCTACCGACCGCAACACGCTCGAGCAGCAGGAGCTTCTAGAGGACCTAAAAAGCTTCTCGAATAAGGTGAAAGTTGTTGCGGTCGTTGGAATCGGCGTACTGGTGATCGGCATTGTGCTGAATCTGATTCTGTTCCTGCACATCCAGCGCGTTCTGCCGTAGGGCGCTGCCGGAGCCCGCCTATTTCGGTCGACCAAAAAACGACACGTAACCGTCAGGATCGCTAATCTCAAAGCCGCGCAGGCCGTCGTGCGTGTCCTTGAGCGGCGAGCTGAAGTCAACGCCGCGGCCGGACAGTTCGGCGGCAAGCGCGTCGGGGTCTTCAACGTAGACAAACGCGTCCAGTCGCATGAATTCATGGCGGGTGTGGTTGGGCTGGGGCAACACGTTTTTCTCAGCCTTGACGAATAGTTGCGCTCGGTCGCGGCCAACAATCGCGAAAAACGGGTCGTCATCCGGCTCGCGGAATCGGCTTTCAAATCCGAGCTTGTCGCAGTAGAAGGCGATGGTGCGCTTCACGTCAGTGACGATAAAGCAAGGGGAAACCGGACCCAGGTTTGCTTGAGACATTGGAGTGGCCTCCTAATGCCAGTTCGCGGCTAAAGCTCCAGAACGTTGTCTTCGATCGCCAGCCGGACGTTGCCATCGGACTTAGCCAGACGTCGCACCGCCTCAGGCTTGTCGACCTTAGCTCTCAGCATGACCAGCGCAACAGGCACGCTGCGCCCGGCGCTCTTGATCGTGTCGACCGCGGTGGCGCGATCAATGTTGCAGGCCGACATGAGAATGCGAATTCCGCGCTCCACCAGTTTGGAGTTCTGCATGTGCACGTTGACCATCAGGTTTTCGTACACATAGCCCAGCCGCGTCATGGCGCCGGTGGTAATCATGTTCAGAATCATCTTCTGCGCGCTGCCAGCCTTCATCCGCGTCGATCCGGAGACTACTTCGGCGCCCACATCGGCCACGACTACGATATCGGCCGCTTCAGACAGCGGCGTTGCCTGATTGCAGGTTACGGCCGCGGTGTGCGCTCCGCGCGCGCGTGCATAGGCGACTGCAGCGACCACATAAGGCGTGCGCCCCGAGGCCGAAACGCCAATCACCACGTCCTTGCGCGTCGGGCGTCGCCGCGCGACGTCTCGCTGCCCCAATTCCTCGGAGTCTTCATTCACTTCGACAGCCGACGCAAGTGCTTTGGGTCCGCCGGCCATGATGTACTGCACTTGTCCCGGCGCGGTCGAATAAGTGGGAGGACATTCCGATGCATCGAGAGCGGCGATGCGTCCACTGGAACCAGCGCCGACGTAGATCAATCGGCCGCCGTCGCGCAGGCTTCGTGCCACCTGGTCGATGACTGCGGCGATCTCGGGAATGGCTTTCTTGACTGCCGCGGCGATCTTCGCATCCTCGTGGTTGATGATGCGTGCGATCTCCAGAGCGGATTTTGTGTCGAGCCCCTGAGAAGCGTCGTTCTGGCTCTCAGTGGTTAGTTGCTGAAGCAGGTTGGCCTGGTCGTTATGATTACCGTTCGATCGGGAGCCGGCCATCTCCTGCAACGTTGAAGTTGGTAACATCGCGTCTGACCCCAGCATTAATTGTATCTATAAAACCACGCAAGACCCTACACAAATTTCGTCAGGCCGGAGCCGCTTTCGTAACCCTCATTCGTCATCTTCGCAGCGCTTCGCGAACCGCGTCATGAAAAGCTGGCCGCACCTCACGAATCATCTGATTCTTTCGATCGGGCCAGGTGCGATTGGTGAGCAGAACAACCGCGATAGTGGCATCAAGATCGATCCAAAGGGAACAGCCGCTGAAACCGAGGTGGCCCACAGAGTGAGCTGAAAAGTGCTTTCCGGCCGAAGAAAAATTAGGCGAGGTCGTATCCCAGCCCAGGGCACGCGAGCTGGATGGCGGCCCTTGCCGCTCAGTAAATCGATTCAGGACGCTGGTGTCGAACAGATTGCGCGCTTGAGTTGAGCCGTGGCCGCCGTGCGCATTGAGTATGGCGCTCGCAAATCGCAGCAAATCGGGAACATTCGAGAATAGACCGGCGTGCCCGGCTACTCCCCCCAGCACCGACGCGTTCTCATCCTGGACTTCTCCCTGAATCAGGCGATGGCGAAACCAGGTGTCCTGCTCTGTTGGAGGAATTGAGCTCCGCTGAGCCAGGGCAGGGCAGAATCCAGTCGCATTCATCCCCAAAGGGCGGAACACCTCGCGATCGAGCCACGTGTCGAGCCGCGAATTCGGGGACTCGCCAGTCTGCACCTCGAGCGCCTTGCCCAGCAGAATGAAGCCAGGGTCGGAGTATTCGGCCCGTGTTCCCGGTTCCGCCTCGACAGGTAGTTTCAGGCACGCGCTCATGAGCGCTGCGGGGGTGGTTGCACTGCGAAACAGCTCCACGTATCCCGGCAACCCCGAATTGTGGGCCAGCAGATGACGCAAGGTGACAGCGTTTGCCGGATCCCGAGCAGCCCGGCCTGCAACAAACTCGGGCAAAATCTTGACCAGCGGCGATTCCAGATCAATCTGCCCGCGCTCAACCAGAAGCATCGCCGCGGCCGTCGTGCCCACCACCTTGGTCAGGCTGGCCACATCAAATCGGGTTTCTGCACTGACCGCCAAAGATTCCGGCTCAAACGTAAATCGGCCCAGCGCACCGTTGAGAGCCACTTCATCGCCGGCCAGCACTCCGAACGCGCATCCGGGGAAGGCCCCCGCCCCAATGGCCTCTTCCAGCACCCGATAAGCCGCGCCAAATCGGCCTGATTTACCCGAAGAACCGATGGGAGATGTTTGGGCCTTTGATGACATCGCTTTCTGGCATGGTACCGCGCCCAGAGCCCGGCTGGCCGCACCCATCTCCGCATTTCACACACCGGCCGTACCAAGTCGAGCTATCCTTGTGTGCGAGAGTTCCGTCTATCCAGTTGAGTAGGGAGGGTGGCAATGCAGATGCTGCGTGAGGGCTATTGTGCCGCAATTCTGATTGGCCTGGCCTCAGCCGGGCTGAGCCTAAGTGCCGCTCAAACCCCGGGGCTGCCTCAACCAGCTGCTACCGCATCCGCATCGGAGACCTCTTCGCCTGCAGCCGGCACAACTTCAACCCCGGCACCAGCCGCCGCACCCGCCCAGCCTTCAGCTTCGGCTGAGGCGACAGCTCCGGCAGCGCCATCAGGCGACTCGGTCGGCCTGGTGGGTACCGCCCCCGCGAAAAAGGTCTACATAGTTCCCGCCGGAACCAAAGTTTTGCTGGAATTGCGCAGCGCAATCAACACCAAGTCGGCCAAGGCGGGCGATGGCGTCTACCTGTCGTCCACATTTCCGGTCGTGGTTGGCAACCGGGTCATGATTCCCACCGGCGTATACGTGCAGGGGGTGGTCGATCGTGTCCAACGGGGCACCGTCCGGACCAAGGCGCAGCTGGATATGCACTTTACCTCGATCATCTTCCCCAATGGCACCGTGGCGGAGATTCCCGGCGTGGTGGACAGCGTACCGGGCTCAAAGAACCAGACCGTGAAGGACAACGGCGAGGGAACCATCGAGCAGAACGGCGACAAGGGGCGGAACGCAGGTCAGACGGCAGAAATTGCCCTGCCTACCGGCGCGGGCGTGGGCACGATCGGCGGCGCAGCGTCGGGCCATCCTATCGAGGGCGGCCTTGCCGGCCTCGGCGCCGGACTCGCCACTGTGGGGATCGTTTCGCTTTTCACACGCAACGCGGACGTCGACATTCCCCGTGGCACTCAGGTCGAGATGGTTCTGCAGCGCCCGCTGAATCTGGAAGAAGAAAACCTGGATGGAGTTTCGGGCGCCGGAACTGCGTCCGAGTTGGTTCCCGCAGCCAACCAGAAGCCAATTACGAACCACCGCCCGCGGGTATTTTGCCCGCCTGGCGGTCTGGGCTGCGAATAAGAACATTGCGCCCGATCTTGCCGGGCGCCTTCAGGTGCCTAAATGAGCCTCGCGTTGGGCGCTACCACTCCCGCGCGCATCAACACACAGCTCCCATTCTGGTCGCACCGGTAGTGAAGATCGGAGCGATATATCTCCCACGAGACGGCGTTTCCGGCCGCGACCGTGGTTCCGAGAACGAACGTCTTGCCGTCGCTGGTCTGAATCGTCCCGGCTGATTCGTTATAGTCCGCTACAGTTAACACTCCTTCGGTGTAAAGGCTTGCAGGTGTGGCTGTATCGATGCTCATTTGCGCAGTATTCATCGCCATCGGGGCCACCGGCTGAGGCAATGCAGGCTCATTCGGCTCGGGCTGAGCCGCGGGCACGAACATCATCTTTGCCACGCGGTATTCTTTGCCTTCCAGCTTGATCGTCGCGGGTTTCATGGCGTCGGGCGTCTTGTTCAGAGCCAACTCAACTTTGGGTGTGGTTTTTATCGTGCGGGCAGCACTTGCACCAGCAAGGCTCGGAGCGAGGTTCGGTTTCGACACGAGCGATTCGACGGCGATGCTGGAAGCAGGCGTCGCGGCTTGCGTGTCCTGGCTGGCGACGGTTTGAGGAGCGATCGCCGGCTGACTTACCTGTGCAGGGCCGGCATTCATGGCAACGCTGGCAGCGGGTGCGGGGCTCGCCTGGACGGAATTGGTTGACGCGACGTCATTCGACGCGGCCAAAGCACTATTCGAAGCATTCACCAGCGCCAGGGTGAGTCCGGTTGCGGTCCCCACCGAAACGCCAATGGCGATGCAAAGGAAGGGCAATATAAGGCGGTGAAGTGAAAAAGATGAAGACGCCTGCTGATTGGATCCGGATGCGAATGCAACTCGGGGGGATTCGATGAGCGTGACCATAGTCCTCCGTCAGATCGCGTTGCAGATGGAGATGAGTTGAGGGTTCTCAGGTACTGGAGTCATTAAACGATTTATTCCGGTACCCATCAATCCACCGAACGGGGCATTACTAAACTGTCATGCACAGCCTGAGCGAAAGTTTGTCCCCCCGCTCGCTGGATTCACTTCAGTCGCCGGAAAACGCGATGCGCCCTGTATGACTCAGCTGCTCACGCCCGCTTTGGGCCGCCGTCTTTACTCCCAGGGTGCCTTCAAAGTGCAAGAAGGCTCGTTTTCGACTAATCTGGACTTACTGGAAATGGAAACCGGCTCAACCGAACCCACAACTCCTGAATCAGGCCAAAGCCTTCCGCCCGCTTTAAGGCTGGGGGCTGAGAGCATCGTTTTGCCCGCGCCTCCGGCCGCGTCTCCCGATGTCGTGGCAGACCCTTTGGTCTCTGAAGGGCCGACGACCGAACCCACAGCCGCCATCCCTTCGCCCATGGAGAAGAAATCCGCGGGCGTCATGCTCTGGATCCGCGATTTGGCCGTTGCCACGGTCGCCTCCGCCCTCATCATCACCTTTCTCTATCAGCCCGTGCGGGTTGAGGGCACCAGTATGTTGCCGCGCCTCGAGGACAGCGACCGCCTCTTCATCAACAAGTTTGTCTATCATTTCGAGGCCATCAATCGCGGCGACGTGGTGGTCTTCCATTATCCGCGCGACCCCCAGAAAAGCTACATCAAGCGCGTGATTGCGCTGCCCGGCGACCAATTCCGCGTTGATCACGGCCGCGTTTTCGTCAACGGCAGGCAAGTCCGTGAGGCCTATGTGCCGCCGGAGTACCGCGACAGCCGCTCGGTCGCTGAAATAACGCTACCGCCCGACGAATACTACGTGTTGGGCGACCATCGCTCCATCTCCTCTGACAGCCGAGATTTCGGCCCGGTAGAGCGCTCGCTCATTTACGGGAAAGCCGTGTTCATCTACTGGCCGGCTCGAGATGCGGGCGTCGTGCGCTAAACCGGCATGTAACAAGAGGTTCCCGTTCGGCAGTTGTGCAAGAACCGGCCCGGAGCGGAGTCGCAGCGTCCTGGCCCGGACGAGTGGTGGAAAACCGGACCAAATCCGTCCACATAAAGCTGCTAAAATCGATTGAATCCACTCCTCGGAGAGGCGATGCAGGCGATCCTCGCGCTCGAAGACGGGCGCATCTTCCGCGGGCTCGGCCACGGACACCCAGGCGAATGTCAGGGCGAAGTCGTTTTTAATACTTCTCTTACCGGTTATCAGGAAATTGCAACCGACCCCTCCTACGCCGGGCAGATAGTCGTCCTCACCAACCCCCAAATTGGCAATTACGGCACCAATCGTGCCGATAATGAGGCCGCGCGGCCATTCATTGAAGGCCTGATTGTCCGCGAATTCTCCGCCATCAGCTCTAATTGGCGCTCCGAACAGGTGACGGACGAGTACATGGAGCGCTATTCCGTGCCCGTGCTGGCCGAAATCGATACCCGGGCGTTGGTGCGCCACCTGCGCGACCGCGGCGTGATGCGTGGGGTGATTTCGACAAGTGTCACCGAACCCGATGCTTTGGTTCAAAAGGCCAAAAACATCAGGAAGATGGAGGGGACCGACCTGGCGCGGGTGGTTTCGACTAAAGCCAGCTACGAATTCGACGCCTCAGACCCGCGCAACCAAAGCGGGGAGCCACTGCTGGCCGAAGGCTTTATTCGGAAGGAGCAGGCCAAGAGACCGATATTGAATGTAGTGGCTTATGATTTCGGTATTAAGCAAAACATTCTGCGCATGTTAACGCGTGACGGATGCCGCGTGACCGTGGTCCCGGCGGAAACCACCGCAGAGGACGTCTTGGCGTTGAAGCCCGACGGCGTCTTCCTCTCGAACGGACCCGGCGACCCCGAGCCGGTCGACTATGCTGTCCGCGCGATCCGGAATATGTTGGGCCGTGTGCCGGTTTTCGGAATCTGCCTCGGTCATCAGCTTTGCGGCTTGGCCCTCGGCGGCCGGACCTACAAGCTCAAGTTCGGCCACCACGGCGGCAATCATCCGGTCAAGAACAATGCGACGGGCAAGGTTGAGATTACTGCGCACAACCACAACTTTGCCGTCGATCCTGACTCGATCAACGCCAACGAGGTCGAATTAACCCACGTTGACCTGAACGACCAGACACTGGAAGGTCTGAGGCATAAGACGCTGCCGCTCTTCAGCGTGCAGTACCACCCCGAGGCCGCACCCGGCCCGCACGACTCGCATTATCTATTCCGCGATTTCCGCAAGATGATGGAGGAGTGGAAGGGATGAAGACCGCGAAGCACAACGGTTTTGGAGTCTTCAAACAGCGGGGCATTTGGCTCCGCTATTTTTTGGAAATAGGGAACCGGAAATAAGGAACCATGCCACGCAGAAATGACATTCAGAAAATCCTGGTGATCGGCTTCGGCCGTTGTAGCTTTGAAAGGGCACGACTTTAGTCGTGCCGAATAGGATCGAGGTAGAACTGGGGCTTTAGCCCCTGAGGGAAGTTTTTGAAGCCGGCACGCGAGCACGCCACAAATAATTCGCAGACCTACTTCATCACGTCTGATACGTGGGAACGGCGCGCTCTCTTCCGCACAGAAACGTGGGCGAGGCTCTTTATCAAGACGCTTTTGGCGAAGCGCGGCGAAGCGTATCTCCTCCATGAATTCGTGTTGATGCCCGATCATTTTCATCTGCTTATCACGCCACTGACTTCCCTTGAGAAGGGAATTCAACTTGTCAAAGGCGGATTCTCGTTCCGCGTGAAGACGGAACTCGGATCGAATATGGAAATCTGGCATCGGGGTTTTTCCGATCATCGCATTCGCGATGTGGAGGACTACGACAGGCATGTCCATTACATCCATTTGAATCCGGTCAAGAAGCATCTTTGCGCCACGCCGCCTGAATATCGGTATTCGTCAGCATTTCCGGGTTGGAAGCTCGACCCCATCCCTCAGTGGCTAAAGCCACTCGGCTCCGGGATTGCTAGCGGCACGACTGAAGTCGTGCCCTTTCAAAACTCACTGACCGCCGAGCTCAACGCCTCGAAAGTGCGCAACTTCGGTATTACCTCAAACCAAGAACAAAGAAAGAACCATGCCACGCAGAAATGACATTCAGAAAATCCTGGTGATCGGCTCCGGCCCCATCGTCATCGGCCAGTCGGCCGAGTTTGACTATTCCGGCACGCAGGCGTGCAAGGCCCTCAGGCAGGAGGGCTACGAAGTGGTGCTGGTCAACTCGAACCCGGCCACCATCATGACCGATCCCGAGTTGGCCGACCGCACTTACATTGAACCGCTCACCCGCGAATACGTCGAAGAAATCATTCGCATCGAAACTGAGATGCTCACGGCCAACCCTGGCCATGGCAAGTTCGCATTACTGCCTACCGTCGGCGGCCAAACGGCTCTCAATCTTGCCGTCGATCTTGCCGATGCCGGCATTCTCGACCGCTATAACGTCGAGCTCATCGGCGCCAAGCTTGAGGCTATCAAGAAGGCCGAAGACCGGCTGCTCTTCAAAGACGCGATGATCCGCATCGGTCTTGATGTTCCGCGCTCGGCGCTGATCAACAATTTGCGCGACGGTCTAGACTTCTCGAGCAAGCTCGGTTTCCCGGTGCTGATTCGTCCCAGCTTCACCCTCGGCGGCACGGGCGGCGGCATTGCCTTCAATCGCGAAGAGCTGATGGAGCTGCTTGCCCGCGGCCTCGATCTTTCGCCCGTGCATGAATGTCTGCTGGAAGAAAGCGTGCTCGGCTGGAAGGAATTCGAGCTCGAGGTGATGAGGGACCTGGCTGACAACGTCATCATTATTTGTTCGATTGAAAACTTCGATCCCATGGGCGTGCACACAGGCGACTCCATCACCGTGGCGCCGGCGCAAACGCTCACCGATCGCGAATACCAGAAGATGCGCGATGCGGCCATCGCCGTGATGCGTGAGATCGGCGTCGAGACCGGCGGATCAAATGTGCAGTTTGCCGTGAACCCGCAGGACGGCCGCATGACGGTGATCGAGATGAACCCGCGCGTCTCGCGGTCTTCGGCGCTGGCGTCCAAAGCTACCGGCTTTCCCATTGCGAAGATTGCCGCCAAGCTCGCCGTCGGCTACACGCTCGACGAGATTCCCAACGACATCACGCGCAAAACGCCCGCTTGCTTCGAGCCGACGATCGACTACGTCGTGGTCAAGATTCCCAAGTGGCAGTTCGAAAAGTTCCCCGGCGCCGATGAAACGCTGGGGCCGCAGATGAAGTCGGTTGGCGAAGTGATGGCCATCGGCCGCACCTTCAAAGAGTCGCTGATGAAGGCGTGGCGCTCGCTTGAGACCGGCAAGAAGACCGGCGCCGAAGTGCTGGAGCCGCGCCGCCTGACGCAAATGCTGGTTACGCCGCGGCCCGAGCGCCTCGGCTACATCCGCTACGCCTTCGAGCGCGGATTGAGTGTGCGTGAAGTTGCGCGGCTTACCAAAATGGATCCGTGGTTCCTGCATCAGATCCGCGAGATCACGCTGGCGCAACAGGCCATCGCCAAAACGACTCCGAAAGATATCAGCGCGGAGCACATGAGGCAGCTCAAGCGCCTCGGCCTGAGCGATGAGCGCATCGCCACGGAATGGAATCTCCCGGGCCACGCGGGCATCCAGCAGGTGAGGGAACTGCGCGAGGGGCAGGGAATCCGGCCTGTCTTCAAACTCGTCGACACGTGCGCTGCAGAATTCGAATCGATGACGCCCTACCTCTACTCGACCTACGAGGAAGAGGACGAAGCGCCGCCGACTTCGAAACCGAAGATCATCATTCTCGGGTCAGGACCGAACCGCATTGGCCAGGGCATTGAGTTCGATTACTGCTGTTGCCACGCGGCGTTCGCGCTCAAGGACGACGGCTACGAGACGATCATGGTCAACTGCAACCCGGAGACCGTCTCGACCGACTACGACACCAGCGACCGTCTCTATTTTGAGCCGCTGGTTCTCGAAGACGTGCTGGCCATCTACCAGCACGAAGCGCAATCGGGCGCGAAGATCGGCATGATCGTGCAATTCGGCGGGCAGACACCGCTGAACCTTGCGCAGCGCCTGCGTGCCGCGGGCGTGCCCATCATTGGCACGTCGCCGGAATCGATTGATCTCGCAGAAGATCGCAAGCAGTTTGGCAAATTGCTTGAGGACTTGAATATTCCGCAGCCGCGCGGCGGCACGGCAACCAGCGTGGAGCAGGCGCTGGCGGTTGGTGAAAGGATCGGCTACCCCGTTCTCGTTCGTCCAAGTTATGTGCTGGGCGGGCGCGCGATGGTGATTGCCTACGACGCCGATGCGGTGACACGCTACATGCGCCAGGCGGTTGAGTACTCGCAGGAGCGTCCTGTCCTGATCGATCACTTCCTTGAGAACGCGATTGAAGTCGACGTGGACGCGCTTTGCGATTCGCAGGATGTGATCATCGCCGGCATCATGCAGCATATTGAGGAAGCCGGTATTCACTCCGGCGACTCGTCCTGCGTGCTGCCCGCCGTCGGCATCAGCGAATCGACGCTTGAAACCCTGCGGGCCTACACGCGCAAACTGGCCATGGCACTCAAGGTTGTGGGTCTGGTCAATTTGCAGTTTGCGATTCAGCGCGACGATCAAGGCAACGACCACGTCTACGTGATCGAGGTGAATCCGCGCGCCTCGCGAACTGTTCCTTATGTTTCGAAAGCCACCGGGATTCCGCTGGCCAAAATCGCCGCGCGCCTCATGACGGGCCGCAAGCTGTCGGAGCTTTTGCCTGACGAACTCAGATCCGGAAAAGACCTCGGCACCGGTGCGCACTTCTACGTCAAGTCTCCTGTCTTTCCGTGGTCGAAGTTTTCCGGCGTCGACACAGTGCTTGGACCGGAGATGAAATCGACCGGCGAAGTGATGGGAGTGGCGTCGACATTCGGCGAGGCATTCGCCAAGGCGCAGCTCTCCGCAGGCCAATTGCTGCCCACCGGCGGAACGGTGTTTTTCACGGTGAACGATCACGATAAGGAGGCCGTGATTCCGCTGGCGCGCCGCTACGTCGATCTGGGATTCAAAATTGTTGCGACTGAAGGTACGGCCAATGTGCTCGAGGGCGCGGGCCTCATCGTCGAGCGGGTCTTCAAAGTGGAGGAGGGCCGGCCGAACGCCGTCGACCTGATCAAGGAAGGGCGCATTCAGCTCATCGTGAATACTCCGCGCGGGCAGGACGCGATCTTCGACGAGAAAGCGATTCGCCGCGCCGCGGTGTTGAAGCGCGTTCCGACGATCACCACGCTGGCGGCCGCGCAGGCCGCGGCAGACGGCATCGCCTCCATGCAAAAGCACTCGGTGAACGTCTACGCGCTGCAGGCGCTGCACTCCGCAAACGGCCGCTAAAAGGGTGCCTGCGGGTACGTTTTCGGGGTGTTTTTAGGCTCAAAATGAATGAAAATGGCCGAAAATCGTCGAAATTTGTGGACGATTTTTCTTAGCATTTGTTGATGGCAAAAGAGTTAGGTACACTTTTTCGCTCCCAGGTGCTGAAAAATCACTCCTTTGGGGGTCTTTCTGTCGCCGGAAAGCAGCGAGGACAGCGCGTTGTTGACCTGGCGCGGGGGCGCGTTCCGAGGCTGGCGGGCTTGTGCGCAAGCCGGAGGACGACCGGTTGAGCATGAGCTTTGAGGTCTTCGATCATGGAATGAGTATGCGCCCGAGAGTGGAAATGATCGGCAAACTTGGGGCAAAAGAGATCAGAGAGTAGAGAGCAGATAAATAAGGACTTACGGGAGACGGGGACATTTATTTTGGCTGCGGGGGCTTGACAGCTTCCGGGGTGAGGCTTCGGCAAGGCCGCTAGAGAGCTGGAAAACCGACGGCGGGGCCGGGTTATTGGGTGGGCCGGCGCCGCATCCCCAACCAAGCGCCAATCGAGTAGCCCACCAGCGCCGCAGCCGGCCAGGTGCCAAGAAACGGGCCATCGTCGTCCATCAACCCGCTCGGGGTGGGCAGGCTGAAAAACGTACGCGTCAGCTTATCGGTGGCGTCGCATTGAAAGCAATGGCCGGGACCGGTCGGCAGGTCGAGCACATAGAGCCCAACAATCATGGCCCAAATGAGCCCCACCAGCCACACCACGGTCGCCATCTCGCTGGGGTGGATGCGGGCAATGATCAATCCCACCAGGAGCGGGACCGCCAACGACAGAAGCAGAATCACACTTTGCGGAACGCCCACCGGACTGAGCGCGTAGCCGAGCAGCATTAGCGCGATCCATGAGGCCAGCGCCACGAGGGTGTGCAGAAAGAAGGACAGCGCCTGGCGGGCAAGCGTCTGTTTTTGCCGGCCTCTTTGTCCGCTGTGCAGCAACGTTTCCATGGTCGCGGCATCCTTTCGAGGAGCGCCCGCCCTGGGGCACGATGGGTTCGCTGTGTGAAATCCACCATACACCGGCGCGGTGGGCACGGCCAACGGAGTGCGCTCTATCGCCAGCGGTTAGTTTGAAGAGTGCGGGCTTCAGAGGCTGCGGAGGAAGTCGTCAAAGCTGAGAAACGCATCCCTCGGCGGCTAAAGCCGCATCGATTCTTGAGGCCTTATTGGCACGGATAAATCCGTGCCCTGACACTTCGTGCATTTTCGAAGCCGTGTTTTGCGCAACCAGTGAGGCATTCACCTTAATCAGGCGCACGATTCCGGGCCTGAAGGCCCAAGGGTTTGTTGCGTTCATTCAGGGACCTGAAGGTCCCTGCTCCTTCCGAAAGGGCTGAACAGGCTGCGGAGAAGTCGTCAAAGCTGAGAAACGCATCCCTCGGCGGCTAAAGCCGCATCGATTCTTGAGGCCTTATTGGCACGGATAAATCCGTGCCCTGACACTTCGTGCATTTTCGAAGCCGTGTTTTGCGCAACCAGTGAGGCATTCACCTTAATCAGGCGCACGATTCCGGGCCTGAAGGCCCAAGGGTTTGTTGCGTTCATTCAGGGACCTGAAGGTCCCTGCTCCTTCCGAAAGGGCTGAACAGGCTGCGGAGAAGTCGTCAAAACTGAGAAACGTATCCCTCGGCGGCTAAAGCCGGTCTCATTTTGCGATGCTTGCGGCAGTCGGGGATAAATCCCCGACCTACCGTAGTGCCCTGGCTCACTAGCGCCGCGGAGGCTGAGAGCGCTGCTTCTGCGCGATGGGTTCTACAATCACTTCATGCTCCTTGAAGGCATCTTCGCCCCAGTCATCACACCGTTCTACCCGGACGAGCGGATTTATTTCCGGAAGATTGAAGCAAACATGGCGCGCTACTCGCGGAGCCTGCTGGCGGGAATGGTGGTACTGGGCTCGACGGGCGAGGCGGTTGCACTGAACGACGAGGAGACGCGCGAAGTTCTTCGAGTTTCTGCCGAGGCCACCGCGCCGGAGAAGGTTTTGATCGCTGGATTGGGCCGCGAGAGCGTCCACGCGACCCTGGAGCTGGCGGAATTCGCGGCCTCTCTGAACTACGACGCCGTCCTGGTTCGTCCTCCCAGCTACTACTCCAACCAGCTTCCGCCGCAAGCGATCCTGCACTATTTCCGTTCGATCGCCGATCGCTCGCCGCTGCCCGTGGTGATTTATTACATTCCGAAATTCGTCCCGCTTGAGATTGCAATCGAGGTGATCGCGGAGCTTGCTCAGCATCCCAACATTATCGGCATGAAGGATTCGACAGGCGACATTCAGCGCCTTCGGGCAACCGTCGCCGCCACCGCGAGCGTGCAGCGGCGCACAGTCCCGGTCACGCAGGTCTTTGAAGCCGCTACGAAACGCATGATGATGGCACCGCGGAACGACTCTGCCGGCAGCTTTATCTCGGCCGGTGACTTGGCCGGCGGCGTGGCCATCGCCGCAGCGCCGCCCGCGCCCGCGATCAAGACCCGCGAAAGGGAAGTCGGCTTTCAGGTTCTCACCGGATCGGAGCGCGCTATCTTCGGGGCGCTTCAGGGCGGAGCCATGGGAGCCATTGCGGCGTTTGCCACCTTCGCGCCGCAGGCTTGCCAGGAAATCTACCTTGCATGGAAGGATCATGACGCGAAGCTCTCTGAAGAAAAGCAGCAACGGATTCTCGGGGCGGGCAAGCGCGTGGTGGGCGAGCTTGGTTTGGCCGGAATCAAATACGCATGCGACTTCAACGGCTACTACGGAGGGCGGCCGCGTGCGCCGATTTTGCCCCTTACAGGCGCGGAAAAGGCCGAAGTTGAGACCTTGCTCTCAGAGACTCGCAACTAGTGTGCGTTGAACCATCCGATGGACAGGGTTATTGGTGGAAATCAGGAACTAAGCTGAGGATATCTAATGTCCGATAACAGATATTCTGTTAACTAAGATTATGCACAGAGCTCGTACCCTATCTCTATGGCCGTCAATGCACTGAAAGCCGTCGTTTTCTCGCACCTTCCCTTCGAGGATTTGGGTTCCCTCGAGCCCGAGCTTCTGCGCCGCGGCATTGCAATTGAGACGATCGACGTCACGACCGCGCACTTCCCGCTGCCAACTGCCGAGCAATGCGATCTGTTGATCGTGCTGGGCGGACCCATTGGGGTCTATGAGGGTGCCGACTTTCCCTTTTTGAGCGGCGAGATCGATGCCATCCGCCAGCGTCTCGCTGCCCGCAAGCCGACCCTCGGCATCTGTTTGGGCGCCCAGCTCATGGCTGCCGCTCTGGGTGCGCGAGTGTATCCAGGGTCAAATGGCGCCGAAATTGGCTGGTTCCCCATTTTGCAGGCCGACCCCGCCCCGACGCCAGATTGGTTTGCGCCCTTATTTGCCGACGATCTCCGCATGTTTCACTGGCACGGAGACACATTCGACCTTCCCGCGGGCGCTCAGCACCTGGCCTGGACGGCCCTTTACGAGAACCAGGCTTTCGCGATCGGTGACTATGCTCTGGCGCTTCAATTCCACCCGGAAGTGACCGCTTCCGGCCTGGAGCGCTGGTATGTGGGCCATAGTTGCGAGCTCCGCCAAAAACGCATCTCCATCCCGCAGTTGCGCGCCGAATCAGACGCGAATGCCCCGGCACTGATCAAAGCGGCTACTCAGTTTTGGAAGGGCTGGCTGGATTACATTTTGTAGCGGCCGAGGTCTTCGTCGTTCAGGCCTTCGAGCCATCCGCGAAGTTGCTCAGCCGTGGGACCTTCAGGCGGCCCAGTGGTGTTGAGTTTGGCGCTCTCCATCACCTTGTCGGCGACGAAGATGGGGCAATCGGCCCTGAGCGCCAGCGCGATGGCATCGGAGGGCCGGGCGTCGACGGCAACCTGCTCGCTTCCCTGCCTGAGCCACAAAATCGCATAAAATGTATCGTCTTTAAGCTCAGTAATGACTACACGTTCCAGCTCACCATTCAAGTGACGGACGAGATTTCGAGTGAGGTCATGGGTCATGGGCCGCGCGGCCGCCATCTTCTCGATTTCAAGAGCGATTGCGTTGGCCTCGAAGATGCCCACCCAGATCGGCATCACGGCTTCAGACCCGACGTCCTTCAGCACCACGATCGGCATGTTCGTGGAGGGATCCATCATCAGGCCACGGATCCGCACCTCGGTCACGCCGCCCTTGCCGTCGCTGTTCAGGCCGGCTTCGTGGTGGGCCTTCAACTTGCTTTCATGCCCCTCATCCATCGGTCGCCTTCTTCCGATCAAGCCCAATCTCTCTCTATGGCCCGGTCTTGTCTTCTGATTCCTAATCCCAAATCCCTGGTCCCTTTTTTTAGACGGTCTCGCCGACCAGACTGTTAGGATACGCTCCCGTGATCCTGACTTGAAGGTAACTCCCGGGCGCCGGCGCGATGGGCTGCGTCCAGGTAATGTTCACGGGCTTGTTCTGCGTGCTGCGGGCGGAAATCTGTCCGCGGTCGGGATTCGCGCCTTCCACCATCACCTCAACAATATCGCCGATCTGCTTCGTATAGTTGGCCCTTTGAATCTCCCGCTGCCGTTCAAGCAACACTTGAAGGCGCTTGCTCTTCTCTTCTTCGGACACGGTATCGATCATGGTCAGCGACGGCGTGTTGGGGCGCGCAGAGTACTTGAATGCGAAGACACAATCGTATTCAACCTGAGCGAGCAAGTTCATGGTCTCGATAAAGTCGTCGCCGGTCTCGCCGGGAAAGCCGACAATGATGTCGGTGGAAAGCGAGATGGGCCGCCGCGCCGCCCTGATCCACGAAATTCGCTCGAGGTACCACTCCGGCGTGTACTCGCGAGCCATCTGTTTCAGCACCTTTGCGGACCCCGACTGCACCGGCAGATGCACGTGGTCGCACAGCGTTGGAACCGCGTCAATGGCCGCCACAATGTCGCGCGTAAAGTCGCGCGGGTGGCTGGTGGTGAAGCGCACGCGCCGAATTCCCGGAACCTGGCCCACCGCCGCAAGCAACTCCGCGAAGCTCGACTTCCCTTCCGGATCACGGTAGCTATTCACGTTCTGGCCCAGCAACTGAATTTCGGTATAGCCCAAGTCTGCGATGCGGCGAGCCTCCTCGAGCACCGACGATGAGCTCCGGCTGCGTTCTTTGCCGCGCGTGTACGGCACCACGCAATAGGAGCAGAATTTGTCGCAGCCTTCGATGATGGTGATGTACCCGCGATAGGGATTCTGCCGCGCCGTGAATTCCGTTTCGAAGGTCTCGTCGGTTTGCCGATCGTCAAGGCCCGTGATGCGCGTCTCACCGGCTTCAAGGCGCGTGAGCATCTCTGGCAGCTTTCGGTAGCTGGCCGAGCCCGACACCAACGACACATACGGCGCGCGCTCGAAGATTTTTTCGCCCTCTTGCTGCGCCACGCAGCCCAGGACGCCGAAGCGCTTCCCTTGCTTGTGGAGTTTCTTGTAGTCGTTCAGGCGATTGAAGACTTTCTGCTCCGCTTTGTCGCGAATGGAGCAGGTGTTGTAAAGAATCAGCCCCGCGTCTTCCTCGGTCTCTACCTGGCTGTACCCCTGCTGGCGCAGTGTGCCAATCACCTTCTCGGAGTCATGGGCATTCATCTGGCAGCCGAATGTCTCCAAATAGAATGTTTTCTCGGTTGCCATAGGCATCTTCAGTATACGGTGAAACCGCTTGGGCATGATTACGGAGCAGGGTCGCCAGCCACGCCCGCTCCGCTGACCCCGCTTCTTACTGGTGCAGCAGCCTGAAGGCGTGTGTCCACTCATTTTTGGTGAACCCGAGAACGCACCACAACATGCAGAGCGGTTCAATGGCGCGCGCCGATTCCACTTTTCCCATGTCCGCAGTCTCCCAGCCGAACTGTTCCAGGATCTGCGCCGTCACGACTTTGGCCCCGTCGTCGTTGCCGCAGATGAACATCGTCGGCTTCCCTGCTTTGTACTGCGGGTTTACAAATTGGCCGTTTCCCACTGAGCTGAATGCCTTGACGAAGTGGGCTTTGGGAAACGCGCGCTGCAGCCGCTCCATCAGTGAATCGTCGAGCGTGGTGAAGAATTTCAAAACTCCATTCACCGGAGGCGCGTCGGCAATAGGGTTGCACGCATCCATCACCAGCTTGCCGTCGAGGTTGGCGCTTCCAGCCATGCGCAGCACATCGGCCGCAACCGACCCCTTCACAGCCAGCGCGAGCACTTCGGCAAACGCGGCTGTCTGGCTGAAGCTGCCTACCTGCGCCTTGGGGTTTTTGCCTTGCCACTCCGCCAGCTTTGCCGGCTCGCGCGTGCCGATCATCACCTGGTGGCCGTGCTTCACAAATCCTTCAGCGAGCGACCTGGCCACATCGCCTGAACCCAACACTCCAACCTTCATCGAGTTTTCCTCCTCTAATCCTTTTTCTGATCGCGCAGTCCGGTGTGCAGATAAGCCACCACCGCGTCCATCTGTTCCTTCGTCATTTGATAAGCGAACGATGGCATCATTCCCTTGCCCATCATCAACACCTGCTCCACCTGCGTGTCCGTGGCCGGCTCACCATCCGGCAATGTGCTGCGGTCAAAAAGTCCGTGCAGATTCGGCGGAACCTTTTTCAGGTGCAGGTCGTTTTCCTCGTGACAATGAGCGCAGCCCACGTCGTAGAGATGCTTTCCCTCGGCCTGTTGATCTGTCAATTGTGGGGCAGGCTTGCAGGCTGCCACTCCAACGAGCAAACCCGCAGCCAACACCGCGACTCGACTCTTGGTCTTTTTCACCTATACGCCTGTTCTGTGAATTCTCGCGATTTCTTACTTTACCCGAGGCTTTAAGTCTGATTGCACGCGGCAACCTCAGTCAAGCCCGCGCATCGAAGCCACGCAAACTGCGCCCACCGCCCGTTATCCTTATCTGATGGCGCTTCCCTCGCTCGACCAGATTCGCGATTCGCAGTCCGCGGTCTACCGGCACATGCCAGCCACGCCGCAGTACACCTGGCCGCTCATCAACGAACGTCTCGCTACAGAGGCATGGATCAAGCACGAGAACCATACCCCGGTGGGCGCATTCAAGCTTCGCGGATCTCTCGTTTACGCCTCATGGCTCAAACAGAATCAGCCGGAGCTGGCCGGCGTTGTGGCGGCGACGCGCGGCAACTTCGGGCAGGGCGCGTCCATGGCCGCGCGCCTCCTTGGAATGAAGGCCGTCATCGTTGTTCCTCATGGCAACAGCCAGGACAAAAACCGCGCCATACAGGCTCAGGGCGCCGAGCTCATCGAGCACGGCCAAGATTTTCAGGAATCGCTTGAGTATGCCGCCGTTGTTGCCGCCGAGCGCGGATTCGCTATGTTCGATTCGTTTCACGAACGACTGGTATGGGGCACGGCCACCTACGCGCTCGAGCTGCTTCAAGCGGCGCCTGCGCTCGACTTGGTTTACGTTCCCGTCGGCATGGGATCCTCAATCTGCGGCATGGCAGCAGCGCGCAATGCCATCAATCTCTCCACTGAAATTGTCGGCGTGACTTCGGCGGAATGTCCGGCTCATGCGCTCAGTTTCAAAGAGCGCAAGATCGTCGAAGCCTCTGCGCGCACTCAAATTGCCGACGGACTGGCCTGCCGCAAGCCGAATCCGGCGGCCATGGAAATCATCTGGGACAATGTTTCGCGTTTTGTCGAAGTCTGCGACGCGGAGATCGCCGATGCCATGCGCATCTACTACCAGGACACGCACAATCTTGCCGAGGGGGCGGGAGCCGCTTCGCTCGCAGCCGCGCTCAAAGAGAAAAGCCTCATTCACGGCAAACGGGTCGGCGTGATTCTCACTGGAGGGAACGTGGACCGCGAAACTTATCTTGCCGCGCTCAACGGAACCTTTCGGTCCGAGGTGCCGGCATGACCAAGCCCGACGAACAACTCAAACCCTTCGCGCACTCGGCGAATAATCGCTGTTTTGGCTGCGGGCCGGCCAATCCCACCGGTCTGCATCTGGAGTTTCAACTGGCGCTCGACGGCTCGGTCGTCTGTTCCGCGGTCGTGCCAAATTTGTTCGAAGGCCCTCCGGGCTACCTGCACGGCGGCATCATCGCTACGCTGCTCGATGAAGCCATGAGCAAAGCGGTGCGAGCCAGGGGCCGCGTTTCAATGACGCGCCGGCTCGAGATCGACTACCTCCGCCCCGTTCCCAGCGGCGCGCCGATTCGCATTGAAGGACAAGTGGTTCGCAACGAGCCGCGCAAGCATTGGGCAGAAGCGCGCATTCTCAACGAGAAAGGCTTGGTGCTCGCCGAGGGCAAGGCACTCTTCATCGAAGTCCTGCCCAAAAAGTAAACGGCGGCCCGAAGACCGCCGTTTTGCGGCTGAAAGAGTCACCCAAACTGAGAAGTCAATCCTCCGGCGGCTAAAGCCGCTTTCATTTTGCGGCACTTGCGGCACGACTGAAGTCGTGCCCTGACACTTCGTGCTCCTCTGAGGCAGTTCTTCGACAAACTGACGGCGGCCCGAAGACCGCCGTTTGGCCGTTGAAAAAATCGCCCAAGTTGAGAAGTCCATCCCACGGCGGCTAAAGCCGCTTTCATTTTGCGGCACTTGGTTCGCTGAAAACTTTTTAGTGCACCATATTGATGGTGTCTTCGGTGACCTGGTCGAACGTGGTTACGGACTTGGCATTTGCTTCGAAGGCGCGCTGAGCCACGATCAGATTGGAAAACTCCGACGAGATATTGACGTTCGAGGCTTCCAGCGCATCGTCCTGAATGGTGGCCAGACCCGACGTGCCCGCAGCGCCAACCGAAGCTGTGCCGCTGGCCAGTGTGGTGGCGTAGTCACCGTCACCCAGCAACTGCAGTCCCTGAAGATTGGTTACATTGGCGAGCGCGATCTGTCCGACAGTCTGGTTCTGGCCGTTGGAGTATTTGGCCGAAACGGTTCCATCGGAGTTGATGGCGAAGCTCTGGAAGGTGCCGCTGGTGTAGCCGTTGGCGTTCGTCCCCGACACCGCCGAAGTCGATGCAAAGACCTGGCTGATATTGGGCGTGCCGGCGCCGCCGAGCAGACCCCACTGAATATCGAGCCCCGCCGCTCCGTCAGCCAGCACGTTGTTGGCGGCCGGATCGAAGTTGAGATCGATGGATTGCACGTCTCCGGGCGCCGTTCCCACGTTCGATGGATTGGCCGCGCCCGTCGGCTGTACCTGGATCAGGTTCCCGTTCTGATCGAAGCTCATCGTTCCGGTGATCGCCCCCGGCACCACGTTTGCGCCTGCCACCGAGTAGTCCGCGGCGGGCAACGCAACGGAATACGTCCACGTGTTTGCGGCCGCGCCCGGCTCAAAGGTGACTGTCGCGACATGCGCCTCACCCAGCGAATCGTATACCGTCACTTCCGCGGGAAACTGCGTGCCGGCAGGGGTTGCGCTGTCGAGATTGGCGGTCATGCTCAACGTGGTCGTGGCCTGCGGCTGCTGCACCTGGCCTGCCAGAGGAATGTTGATGGCCTGCAGTGGCGCGTTGGTATTCACCACGCCGCCCGGCGCCGGGTAGCCCATCACGCTCATGCCGTTTGAAGCCACCAGATTGCCGTTCGTGTCCTGAGTAAAGTTGCCGGCCCGCGTGTACTCGTATCCGCCGCTGCCGTTACCCACAATAAAAAATCCGTTCCCGTTTAGCGCTGCGTCGGTTGCGTTGCCGGTCGAGTTGATGGAGCCCTGCGTGAACGCGATCTCATTCGACGCCACTTTTACGCCCGCGCCAACCTGGATGGGATCGCCCGATCCAGTTGAGCCGATCTGCTGGTAGAACAGATCGGAGAAGTTGGTGGTCTCCGCCTTGAAGGCGGTCGTGTTCATGTTAGAGAGATCGTTCGCAATGGTATTTAAGGCGGTAGAATCGGCTTCCAGGCCGGTGAGCGGAATTGAAAAACTTGCCATGGTCCTTCTCCTTCTTGCTTGAGATCGGTTCCCGGATTCTCAATGCTCGAGCTCGTTGGGCTCGACTTCGTTGGCCTCGACTTGGTTGGGCTCGAGTTCGTTTGGATGATGCGGGCCATCGCGCCCGGCTGGTGAACCTGCGCTACTGCAAGGCAATTGGACTGCCTTTGACCGGCTTCAAATGTCCTCGTCCGCTTAATGCATTTCCCACATGCTGGGCGGCGGCATTCGGGCCCGGCACGCCCAGGTTGCCTGGAGCGAGATGGCCGGCCGCGGAGCCGAAAGCTGTTTTATGCGCGGCCGTTGCGCTTTCGGCCGGAGCCGTGGATTGAGCGGCGGTCGGACTTCCCGTGTGCGCCGTTGCCGTTGCCGTCAGCGGGCTGGTTATGGCAGTCCCATTCGACGCTCGGGCAACATCCGGCGAAGTGCCGTCGCCTGTGCCCGTAGCCGGAGTACCCAATGCGCCGGTCAGCGTCTGGTTGATGCCGATCAGTTGTTCCAGGCTGTTTACTTGCACGAGCTGATTGATGTACTCGTTGGGATCGGTGTCCGCCGTCGGATCCTGGTTCTGCATCTCGGTCACCAACAATGTGAGAAAGTCGTTGGCCGAGATGGTCGCCGAATCGCTGCTTGTATCGCCGGAGCCGTCACTCCCGCTCGTCCCCGACGTTCCACCGGTGGCGCCAGCCATCGGCGCCGCCGGGGTTCCTTCAAAAGCCCGTCCGATCGTCATCGCGTGGCTAAACATTGCTGATGCTGTTCCCATTTGTCCCTCCGTGCCTATTTGCCGCTAGCCCTATTGGCCACCTGGCCCAGATTGCCTCTTGCTGTCCCGGTTTTCCCGGCGCGCGATTCCGTGCTCAGGCCATTACCGAAATATGCATGCCCCGCCCGCTTCCCGGGTGCGTCATGGTGTCGAATGCGGTAGCCGGCGTGCCTGCACTTGCTGTCGAAACTGAAGCTCCGTCATCCGCGCCGGACTGAGGCCTCGTCTCCAACCCCGAAGCCGGATTCTGTTCCCTGCCCTGTCCTGCACTCTGCTGCATTCCCTGATCGATTGCCTGGCCTGGATTTTGATCCGCACCCTGACCAGAGCCATGCTGCATGCCCTGATTCAGATCGCTCTGGGCCGCGCCGTTTTGAGGAGCGGCCATGGTAAGAGTCGCAACCGGCGTATGTTCTTCCGAGAGATACGCGCTCAATCCCGCCAGATGCCCGCTGAGCGCCTGCGCGGCTTCGGTCGAGCCCGGAACTACGGCCGCATGAACGCCGCCCGCGCTCAGATCCGCGCGCACACTCACCCAACCCAGCGCAGGATCTTCGAAACCGGCTTCTGCCTGGCGTCCTCCCGCATGAACCCAATTCGGCGCACCAACCGCTGTTCCCGCATCGAGCGCAGCAAATGTGTCTTGTGCCGTTGCGGCTTGCGCTCCGGCAGAACCGATGTTGGTTGTCGCAGGGACTGCTTGACGTTCCCAACCCGGCGGCTGAATCACGACCGGCTGACTCGCCCATGAGCGCGGACGCATCGGTGCCAGAAGATTGAATGGCCGCGTGCGGCCCGCTCTGCTGCAAGTTTGCCGCGTTTCCTTGAAGAGACGCAGCCCCATGGGCCATCTGCGGTAGCGTCGATTGCCCACTTCCGTTCCCTGTTTCCACGCCGGGTTTGTCCGTTCCTGCCAGCGATGATGTGGAGGAAGCGGAGGTTCCGCTGGTCAAACCACGATGGGTGTGGACTTCAGCAAGCGGCGCCATTTGCTGCTCGACGCCGGATCCCGTTGCCGAGCGGTTCGCATCGAATGGATTCGCGGATCCGCGGAAGATTGCACCTTCGTTCAACAATCCCTGCGGAGGCGTAGCGATTGTGTTTTGATCAACGTCTGCTTCGCCGGCCGCGGAGGATGCGGCCGCGTTTGTGGTCTGCTCATTCGCAGGCGATTGCATGGGATGAACCGAAGTTTGCCCGAACGCTCGTGCACCTGCGCTCGAATTGGTTGGAGCCAATGCGGGCGCTGTCGAGGCCTCGCCTTCTGCTCCGTTCAACGAAACGGTTACTTTGGGCGCGGGGGAATCTACAGTCTGATCCGCGCCGTAAACTCGGCCCATCAAACTCGGCGAAGCCGAATCGACCGACCGAATGTTCAGATCGAGAGGCGCCGCTGCCGCCAGCCCGAAACCAGATGCGCCGAATCCGTCTGGGAAGGGCGAGGCCGAAACATTCGATTCCTGAGCGGGTGGCGCAGTGGCTGCGGCTTTCGGCACGCCGCTGAGCGAATTTGCGTTCGCGGACGTGGCCGACGAACCGAGGCCGCTGCCTGCCGTCATTGCCCCACTTCTCGCGGCTGCGGGGTATGTATTTGTGCTCTGGTTGGACCCATTGATCGCCGGCTGCGGCCGGTTTACGCTCGTCGAACCATCGTTCGCGGGGTTCGCCATAGGCCCATGGCTCGCGCTTGCAGTCAGAATCGGTTGCGGCGATCGGCCGCCCGGACGCGCAAACATTCTCTCCAGACCGTCGACACTCTCGCGGCCGCTGCTTTCAATGGCCGTGTCTGTTTCGTCCGCCGGGCGGTTGGCTCCTGCAGAAGCTTTGCCCTCCCTGTGTGCAGCCAATTCCCCCGCGCGCAGCATCGACTGCCAGTTTGCCTTGAAACTTTCTGCAGTGGCAGACGCCGATTGGTTTTGCTGATCGCCTTTGAGCCAGGCGCGGCCCACACCGTTCGACATCGATGCCGCACTCTCGCTCTGCGCTCCGTCAGCAGGCTCGAATGTGGCAATTGTTCGGCTCCACGCCAAGGTCGCGCCGGCTCCCGAACTGGTCCCGGCTGCCAACCCCGCGCCCAGCCCTGCTCTCGCTTTCAACGCGCCGCCCGCTCCCACACCTGCAGCCAATCCCGTTCCCGCCCCCAACTGCGTGCCCACGGCAACCGTCATGTGGAGGTGAAATGCAGCGGGCATGCCAAAGTGGCGGCAAAGGGGTTAGGAGATTTTCAAGTCTGGGACATTGATTCCATTTAAGGAAGCGCTGCTCTTACCGCTGGCGCTTTTGGCTCATGTTTGCGGAGGATTCACTTTGCCATTTCAACGGTGGCTTTTTTCCACTGATTTTGCCGTTGCGCTTCGATGCGTTTGCATTGGGGCCGCCTGAAATTCGCGCAATCTATCCGCAATCCCGTTCATGCCCCGGTCAGGATCATTTCGTCTCAGCGGCTGGTCTTTTCTGCTCCTTGTCCGGCGCGACCCGGCCCCGACAAAAACCAGTCGTCGAGTCCCTGCTGTGCGCGGCGCCCGGCCACAACCGCGTCGGAGTCCTCAATCTTTTTGATTAACGTTTCCGCCTGTCGGCGCGCCGTTCTTTTGGCCAGGAACTGCTGCCGCTTGGTCACAACCTCGGCTTCCATTTCGGCGATCCTCGGCTCGAGCACCGTGGCATAACGGCTGCCCGCGCGCATCTCCTCCAGACCCGCGATTTTATCGACGGCATCAGCCGAGCCGGCGCTCGCCGTCACCTGACGCCGGCCGCTGCGCTCACGCTCCTTGGCCTTTTGGAGGGCGGCTTTGAGTTTTCGCACACTGCTGAGCGCCTCTTCCAGCGCTGCCTGGCTCAGCTCCTCTTCGAGCGACCGCACTTCGAACAGCCGCCTGAGGCCGCGCGACACCGCCATGGCTCAAACCTCCGCGGCCAGCGCGGCCAGGCGGCGCAGGCTTTCCGCAAGACCAACCCGCTCCCGCGCATCCTGCGCAAGAAATGCGCGAATCGCATCGCGTGCATGCAATGCGCGATCCAGCTCCGGGTCGGCTCCCGCCTTGTAGGCGCCAATGCGTACCAGATCCTCTGAGCGCGCGTAGACGGCCATGAGTTTTCTGACCAGCATCGCCTGCTCGCGATGTTCTTCGGCGGTTACGGCCGGCATCAACCGGCTGATCGAGTCGAGCACCTCGATGGGCGGATACCATGCTTCGGCTGCGAGCGCGCGAGAAAGCACCACGTGTCCGTCAAGCAAGGCGCGCACCGCGTCCACCAGCGGATCCTGCTGATCGTCGCCCTCCATTAAAACGGTGTAGAACGCGGTGATTGAGCCGGTGCGGAACCGTCCGGCACGTTCGAGCAATCGTGCCAGCCGCGCAAATACCGAGGGCGTGTACCCTTTTGCGGTGGGTGGTTCTCCCGCCGCCAGCCCAATCTCGCGAGCCGCCATGGCAAATCGGGTCAGCGAATCGAGCACCAGCAAAACATTCTTTCCCTGCGCGCTGAAGAATTCGGCCACCACCGTTGCGGCCAGCGCCGCACGCATGCGCAGGAGAGGCGACTGATCCGAAGTCGAAACCACCACTACCGCGCGCTTGAGGCCTTCAGCGCCCAGTGAATCGCGGAGGAACTCGCCCACCTCGCGCCCGCGCTCTCCAACCAGCCCAACCACGGTGACCTCGGCTTCGGTGTTGCGCGTCATCATGCCGATCAACGTGCTTTTGCCCACGCCCGACCCGCCGAAGATTCCGACGCGCTGCCCGCGGCCCACGGTGAGCAGCGCGTCGATGGAGCGAATGCCGGTGCCCAGCGGCTCTTGAATGGGCACGCGGTCCAGTGGCGAGCGCACCGCGCCCTCTAAAGACAGAGCGGCGGATATTTGAGGCGCGGCTCCTCCGTCGATCGGCTTTCCATGTGCGTTCAGGACCCTGCCCAGCAGCGCCGGTCCCACTTCGATCTCCGGCGAGGTCGCCAGCCCCCACACGGGATCGCCAAAGCGAATGCCCTCCGCCGGCTCTACCGGCATCGACAAAACATGCGGCCCGCGAAATCCGATCACCTCAGCCGAGTGCGGGCGTCCTGCCTGATCCTGAATCTCGCAACACTCGCCGACCGAGACCGGCGGCCCCGTGGACTCAATCGTCTGGCCTACCGACTCGACCACGCTGCCGCGCCAGCGCCACGGCTGCCGGCTCTCAAGGCGGTGAAAGTAGCGCTCGAGCATTCGCGTCACGCGCCCGCCTCGGGGGCTATGGTCTGGGAGCCGAGCGCCGCCATCGTCTCGTCTCCGGCACGATCGAAGAATCCGCGCTCGATTTCGGCCAGCTGAGCGCGCACGCCGAGGTCGACCGTTCCCACGTGGCTTTCGATCTTGCAATCGCCCAGGCGCATGCCTTCGCCCGCTGCCACTTGAGGCTTCGACGCCAGATGCGGCACATGCGCAATCGCCTCCCGCCACAACTCAAGCTCCGCCGCCGGCACCAGCAGCCGCATCTCAGACGATGCCGTCAGTTGTCCCAGTGCGACGCGCACGGCCCCCGTCAGCAGCAAGGGATCCATCTGCGCCTCGCGGCGCAGAATGCGCGATGCGATTGCCAATGCCAGCTTGACAACCTCCTGCTCGACCTCTTGCAGATAGCGATCGCTGGCGCCGGCGAAATTTGCCACGAGCGCAGCCAGCTGCCGTTTTTGCCGGTCCGCATCCGTGCCCTGTGTCGCGGCAATCTGATCGCGCTCGGCCTGACGGCCTTCCTCGCGGCCACGCGCACGCCCCAATTCAAACGCTCGCGACGCCGACTCATTTTCATCGCACGCGGCGCCGGCAATTTCCCCGCACGATTTCGCGCCTCGTGCAGGACCCGTGGCGGCCTCGTCCCCAGCCTCCGCCCAGCCATTCCATTCGGTCACTGTTGGGCCGGGGCAGGCTGGGTACTTGAGGGTTTCTATTTCGCCGGCGATCTTGTCTTGCGCGCTCATCGTAGGCCTCAAGCCCCCATTCCCTCTTGGCTACTCGTCCTTCATTGCCCAGGTCACGCCAGCATCTCGTCGCCGGTTTCGAGCTTGAGGATCACCTTGCCTTCGGCCTCGAGGCGCCGCGCGAGATTGAGAATCTCCTGCTGCGCTTGTGCCACTTCGCGGGAGCGCACCGGGCCGAGCACTTCCATGTCCTCCTTCAGCATCTCCACCGCGCGGGAGCTCATGGCCTTGAAAATCTGCGCACGCAGCTCGTCGTTGGCGCCGCGCAGGGCCAGCGCCAGCTGCCGCTTGTCGACCCCTGAAACAATCTCGCGAATGGTGGCTGCGGGAACGGTGATCAGATCTTCAAAAGTAAACATCAGATTTCGAATGCCCAGCGCCAGCTCGGGCTGATTTTCTTCGATGGTTTCCAGAATTTTTTTCGACTCTTCGGCATTGAGCCGGTTCAAAAGATCGGCCACCGCCTTGAAGCCGGAGTAGCTGCGGCGCGCGGTGTCGCCCACGCTCTCCAGGCGGCGATGCAGAATCTGCGCCACCTTTTGCGCCATCTCCGGGGAGAACTGCCGCATCTCGGCCAACCGCTGAATGGAGACGACCTTGTGCTCCTCGCTCAAATTGTCGAGCACGGTCGAGGCGCGCTTGGGATCGAGGTGGGCCAGCACCAGGGCGATGGTCTGCGGGTGCTCGGAGTCGAGCAGCTTGCCGAGTTGCTGCGGGTCGGTGCGTTGCAACTTGGCCAGATTGCCCTGTGCCGCCTCCTGCGAACGCCGCATCAGCGCCATCATGTCTTCCGCGCGCTGCTTGCCGAAGGCCTCAACCAGCACGCGGCTGGCATAATCCATGCCGCCGTGGACCATGAAATTCTGCGTATCCAGCAATCCCCAGAACTCTTCCAGCACCTCGGCCGAAAGCTCGGGCGTAATGCCGCGCAGGTCGGCCAGCTCCTCGGTGATTTGCTGAACGTCATTCTCCGGCAAACAGCGCAGAACCTCTTTGGCCAGCTCCTCGCCAACGGCGACCAGCAGGATGGCAGCCTTGCGCACGCCGGATATGCTCGCCGCCGCACGGCGCCGTGATGCTCCGATTTCGTTTCCCTGCTCCGGCAAGGCCCGTTCCTTTCCCGATACGCGCTAGCCTTCGGCCACTACTCCGAATGAATCCAGCTTTGAAGCAGGCGTGAACTCTGCGTCGGTTCGCGCTTCAAGTGGCCCGTCACCTGCTCATAGATCTCCTGATTCCGCAGCCGCTCCGGATCGACCGGAGCAGGCTCGGCGGCGCTCAACGCCGGTGCGCTGGTTGATGCTAACTCCCGGCCGGCTGCCTTCGACGGTCCGCGCGTGGCCAGTGCTGTACCGGCATGGCGAATGGCGGGCCGAACGGCAAAGGCCACCACCACGAAAAGGCCGAGCAAAAGAGCAATGTATTTCAACAGCACCGGCGAGTTCTCTGCCGAATTCAGAATCTGCTCCGGCACTCCGGCGGAAGGTTGCCCCTGATTGCCATCGAAGGCCAGATCCTGCACCGTGACCACGTCGCCCCGCGTGGTGTCGAAGCCCACCGCAGCCTGAGCCAGGGCGGTCAGATTGCGCAGTTCGTCCGCCGATCGCGGTTGCCAGACGGCGGCATGGTTCTTGGCCGCCGGCGTGATCAGCCGATCGTTCACCACGATGGCTGCGGTCAGCCGCCGCACCCGCCCCGGGTTCTCGACCGTGTGCCGCACGGTCTTTGAAACGCCGTAGGTGCTCGATTCGCTTTTGGACGTTTGTGGCGGCGCGGTTTCGCGCGGATAGACCGGCAATGCCTGCGTGTTTGGGGCATTCGATGCCGCGCCCGGAACTCCGGCGGGCACCGGCTGTGCGCCCGTGGACTGGTCGGTGCGCTGCATGGCAAGGGTCGCCGTCTTGTCGGGATCGTAGACTTCCGCCGTTTCGTCGGTGGCGGTATCGTCATAGGCCAGCGTGACCGAGGCGCGCACGTTGCCCGTGCCGGTCACCGGCTCGAGCGTAGAAACCAGCTTGTCCTCAAGCGCCTGCTCGGCGCTCAATTGCATCGCTTCCGGCGTCTTCGGGCCCAAGGGCAGGTTGCCCGACGCGTCGACCAGCACTACGTGATCGGGAGTCAGCCCGTCGACTGCCGAGGCGACAAGATTGCGAATCGCCTCCGCCTCGCCGTCGGCCAGCGCGCTGCGTTTCAGCTTCAACACAACCGAGGCCTTGGCCGGCCGCTCCTCGCCCTGGAAGAGCGAATCGTGAGGCAGCACCAGATGCACGCGCGCCGACTGCACATCGGAGAGCGTGCCCACGGTGTGCTCGAGCTCGCCTTCGAGGGCACGCTGGTAGTTCACCTGCTCGTCGAACTCCGATCCCACCCAGTTCGGTTTGTCGAAGATTTCAAATCCCATCCGGCCGCTCTTGACGCCGCCCTTGGCCGCGGTCGCCAGCCGCGCCTTGTCCAGCTGCGCCGCCGGAACCAGAATCCCGGCGCCGTCGGGCGAGGGCTCGAAGGGAATCTGCGCGGCGGCCAGGGTCTGAGAGATCTGGCGGGCGTCGTCCGGATCGAGATTCATATAGAGGGTGCGCCAGTCGGGACTCATTGCGTACCAGGCCAGCCCGCCAATCAGGGCAATCAGCATGAGAGCGCTGACTACGACCCAGCCGCGCTGCGCCGCGGCCATCTGCGCCCAGCGCACCTGGACCAACCCCAGAAACCCCGCCAGCTTGCCGCCCGGCTGCACTCTGCCTGGGATTGCCGGCGGAGTTTTTTCCAACTGTGTTCCCGTGGCCATGGTTGTCAACCCAGCTTCCAGCTACTAGCTTCTAGCCACTAGCTCTGTCCTGCTCTCACAACATGAATCGTTCGGCGAAGATCGAACTCTTCTTTCCTTCACGCCGTCCGAGTTGCATCTCCTCGCACCCAACGGCCAGCAGCTAGAAGCCGTTTTCAGAACTGCATTCCCATCACGCTCTGGTAGGCCTGGACCGCCTTGTTGCGCACGGCCAGCGCCAGTTCAAAGGCCATGTCCGCTTTTTGGGTGGCGATCATCGCCTGATGTACATCCACTCCCGAGCCGGTCATTAGCCCGCTTACCGCGGCATTGGCTTGATTTTCGAGCCGGCTTACATCACTCACCGCATCGGTGATCAGATCGGCAAAGGGCGCGGCGGAAGCGGACTCCGTTCCCCCGGCGGAAAACGCGCCTGTTGTGCCGGCGCTGGCCTTCAATGCGCTTGATGCCGCGTCCGCAACTGCCCCGACCGCATTGGCTGCAATCAACATGTTGTGCGCCTCCTGTTGCTCTCGGCCTGTCTTCGCCGGCTGTCCTATTCAGCTTCCGCGCCGCCGGTTTTTTGCGCCGCCCCATTTGCAGGCCGCCCGGTTTGCGCGCGGTTCAGTCGATCCCCTGCCAGCCGCCTAGCTCTTTGCAATCTCCAGTGCCGATGCGATCATGCCCTTCTCGGCCTGCACGGCGGAGCCATTGAGGCCATATGCACGCGTCGCCCCCATCAGATCCACCATTTCTGTAAGCGGATTAATGTCGGGATATTCGACGTAGCCATCCGGTCCGGCGTCGGGATGCCCGGGATCGTAGCGTTTGAGCGGCGGTGACGGGTCTTCGACCACTTGGGAGATGTGCACGCCGGGCGCCGCATTGGATGCTCCAAGCAAAGGCGGCAGCGGAGGCAGGGCCGGTGCGACGGCCGAGCCCGCGCCGGTCAGGTTGGCATCCGCGCTTCCCACGGCGGCGTTGTCACCCGTTGCAGACATCGATTGGCTCATGCTCGCGTTCATGGAATCGAGAAAGTTCGCGTCCCCTCCGTTGGCGGCGAAAACTACTTCCTGGCGGCGATAGGGACCACCCTGCTCCGTGCGCGTCGTCTCCGCATTGGCCATGTTGGCCGCCACCACTTCGGCGCGCATGCGCTCTGCCTCCATCGCCTGGCCTGAAGTTTCCATCATTCCGAACAGGTTCATCGATCAGCCTCCCTGTCGTGCCTTTGCAATTGCTTTTCCAACTCCACGGATCGTGTTTCAAACATGGTTTTGCAGAGCCCGGTTGCGATCGCGCAGGGGCTAAAGCCCCCTCTTTTTTGCCGTCTCTTTTGGCCCGGCTAAAGCCGTGCCCTTGTTACAAAACTCTCTTTCGCCAGGCTTTTGGCAAGATGCTAACGGCGTGCTCTTGTTACGAAGCTCTCTTTCGCCAGGCTTTTGGCAAGATGCTAAAGCCGCGCCCTTGTTACGAAGCTGATTTCTTGAGACACGCTCGAGTCCCTAATCTCTATTTCCGAATTGCTATTCCCTGTTCCCTGATCCCTGATCCCTTGTTCCCCGTCGTTACGACTTGTCCGCGTGGATCGAGTCCATCACCCGTTGATACTCCTGGCGCAAGAGCGCCACGCCGGTTCTGAACTTCAGTTGCGCCTCGGCCAGTTCGAGACTCTCGCGATCAATCGAAACATTGTTCCCGTCGGGCCGCGTGATCAATCCATCCACCTCCGTCACGCGCACTTTGCGCGACGGCTGTCCATTTTTCACGTCATCCATCGCACCGCGCATTTCGGCCTCAAAGTCCATGCCGATGGTGCGATAGCCGGGGGTGTCGACGTTGGCCATGTTGGCCGCGGTCAGCTTGGCCTCGGCCGCGGACAAATCAAGGTAGCGTGCGATCTGGTCGCTCAGTTGCGTTTCGATTTCCATGCCCATCCGAACCTCCTGTCGCGTTCCCACGCTCCGTTGGTAAACCCCGTCAACCTGACCTTCCGCTTCCGTCCAGCCTGCACTTCCGTCCACCAGGCTGCCGGAGGTCAGTTCACCGACAGGCCGAAATCGATCTCGCGCGTGGTCAGCACCGGACTGTCTCCGGCAAGAATGACGCCGCGCTCCAGTACGTGCTCCAACTCGCGCACATTGCCCGGCCAATCGTGCGCTGCAAGTTTTGCCAGCGCTGCCTGGTCCACGCGTTTACGCGGAGTATCCCGGCCCAGCTTCTCAAGGAAATGCTCGATGAGCAGCGGCAGATCCTGCGCGTGCTCGGCCAGAGACGGCGTGCGGATCAGAAAGACCGCCAGCCGGTAATAAAGATCGGAGCGGAACCCGCCCGACTGCGCCTGCGAGGCCAGCGGCCGGTGCGTGGCGGCGATGATGCGCACATCCACGCGCACCGTTTCGTTATCGCCCACACGCTGGAGCTCACCGCACTCTACAAAGCGCAGCAGCTTCGACTGCAGGCCCAGCGGCATCTCGCCGATCTCGTCCAGAAACAAGGTGCCGCCATCCGCGGCCTCGATGCGGCCGGTACGTCCCTGCACCGCGCCGGTAAATGCGCCGCGGGTGTGCCCGAAAAGCTCGGCCTCGAGCAGCGACTCCGGAATAGCCGCGCAATTAATGGCCACCAAAGGCTTGCGGCTGCGCGACGAGAGCCGGTGGAGCGCTTCGGCCACCAGCTCTTTGCCGGAGCCCGTCGGGCCTTCAATCAGCACGGGAGTCAAGCGTGGCGCCACCAGCCGCACGCGCCGGCTGATCTCGATCATGCAGGGCGCGTTGCCGATGAGCTCGGGCAGACGCTCGGCGACACTCGGCTCTGATGCCTGCGACGGACGTTCAGGGCGGATGGGAATGGTTTTCGCCGTGGGCAAAGACGCGCTGGCAGCGATCGACGGTGACCGCCGCGCACCGGCGCCATCCGCGGCGCTTGTATCCGAGACACACGCCGATTCCGTTTTTGGGTTTTCAATTTTCGTGAAGTCGATCGTGGGCAACTCAACTTTCGGCAACTGCAGCACATCGGGCGTGTTCATGGCCGGAGCTCGATTCCATGCCGCTCCATCGCTTTCCTGGCTGGTGCGCAGCGCATAGAGCAGTTCCTGCCGGTAGGGTCCTCGCGGAGACGGATCGACGCCCGATGCACCGGCCGCAACCACGTCGACTCCGGGAAAACCTCCCCTGAAGTCGGAGAGAAACTCGTTCAGGTCAAGATCCGGAAGCCACGAATCGACGATCAGCGCCTCGGGATGCGCCGCTTCGGCTTCTGCCCAAGCCTCGGCTCCGCCTTCAGCTTCGCGGACCTGCCAGCGTAACCCGGTGAGCACTTGCGCGAGATGCCGGCGAAAGCTGCGATCGGCGCTCGCCACGAGGGCCGTGCGGGGCCGAATGCGGGTTTGCGCGGGTAGAACGGGAACCGGAAATGGCTGCATGAACGAACTCCTTCTTGCCTCTCAAAAATCGATCCAATGCATCTTGGTGAATTACCGGCCGGCGAATCGAACGTCGTTTGCTAATGCGCCTCGACGGCTGGAGGAGTAACGAGGTTTTCGGCCGGCAGTGTCAGCCGGTTCAATGGGACCGGCGTCGCCAGTTCCACCTCCGAAGGAACGATGTAGCCCCGGCCGCGCACCGTCCGAATCAAATGGCCCGGGGGCGGATCCGCCAGCTTGCGGCGCAGATAGTTCACATACACGTCGACAATATTCGTGGTCTGCGCCGGCTCCATATCCCAAACTGATTCCAGCAGTTCCACGCGCGAAACGCACTCTCCGCGGTTCAGCATCAGATGCTCCAGCAGCGCGAACTCTTTGTTGGTGAGAAGAATGGGGCGTCCGGCCCGGCGTGCGGTGTGCTCCAACCGGTCCAGTTCCAGGTCGCCCGCGCGCAGTTGCAGCCGCGTCTCGCGCTTTCGGCGCAGCAGAGCCCGGCAGCGCGCCCGCAGTTCATGCAGGCTGAATGGCTTGGTCATCATATCGTCGGCGCCGAGGTCGAGACACCGCACGCGCGTATCCACTTCCTGCCGCGCGGTCAACACCAGTACCGGCAGATCCGGATCCAGCATGCGCACTTCTTCGAGCACCTGCTCGCCATCCTTCACCGGCATGTTGAGGTCGAGAATCGTCAGGTCCGGCAGCTCCTGGCGAAAGGCCTCCACCGCGGCGCCGCCATCGTAGGCCAGGTGGACGCGATGCCCGTCGGCCTCCAGGCCGCGGCTCAGGAACAGTCCGAGCGCCTTGTCGTCTTCGGCAATGAGTAATCTCATGAGATCCTTTCCATCACTGCGCGCCCTCTTCTCCGCCGCATCTTTCTCCGGGTCTCGTCTTTGTCTCTTCCAATCAGCGGAGCGGAGAACCGGGCTACCTCTCCACATTCCGGCCTGGCGGAAAGGAACTCAAGGAAGAATGGGAGGAAAATCGATGGACGGACGCAGAACAGGATTTGTGGATGCTGAGAGTTCTTTAATGGGTAAGCACGAGCGGGCCTGTGACGGCGGATACAGAAACGCGGCAGGCACGATGGAATTCAAAGGGAGACCGCGGCGAGCAGATGCGGTTTTCGATCAACGAGCAAAGCTGAATCAGGCGACTTGCGTTCGTCCCGCTGTCTTTTCCGCGTACATCGCGGCATCGGCCCGGGCCAACAACTCCTTGAGCTCTTCCCCCGCCGCGCGTTCAGCTAACCCGATGGAGGCATCGACGCGCAGCTTCACTTCACCGGCTTTGCCTCGCACCGTGTAGTTGCCGCAGATCCATTTGCGCAGACGAACCGTCTGGGCCTCGGCTTCCGCAAGCCGGCAATCAAACAGGATCAAGAATTCGTCTCCGCCCCAGCGGCCGATCAGATCCGTGGCGCGACAGGCCGACCTCATTTCCTTGCCAAACTGCTTCAGCAATTCGTCCCCCGTCACATGTCCATGATCGTCGTTGACCTTTTTGAACCGGTCGATATCGACGATGGAAATGCAGAAGGGAGTCTCGGCCGCCATGCGTTTCTCCAACTGGCCTTCAACGTAAAGGCGGCTGCTCAGCCCGGTGAGCGAGTCGCGCGAGGCGATTACCTCGGCCTCCTCAAGCTTGGTTTGATAGGTCGCGACCTGTTCCTTCAGGTGATCCAGAACGGCCTTGCCTTCTGCCGTCATGCGATCAATGGATGACTTCAAGTCGCTCGCGCTTTTCTCAATTGACCGGCGAATTTGGGTCAGGTCGTCCAGGCTCGCAATGGCCTTAAGGCGCTCGGTGACCTCGCCCATTTGGCCAGCGCATCGCTGGTCACGTGCGCCGACCGATTCTGCGGTTCGGGCCATCATCAGCAATATTTCTTTCACTTCGCAGGCTTTCCGCTGATAGTGTTTCGCCGTCCCGCGCCCCCATTCGCGGAGCTGCTCGCGAACGCCGGAGTCGGTCGCTGACAGCGTGGCCGTACTCATTCCCGCAGAGAGCCCTGCCTTAAGCTCGTGGAGGCTCCGCTTGAGCTCTTCGCCCGTAGCAGGACAGGCTTCCAGACTGGAGTTGCTCATCTCTATCAATGCGGAACTGTAGGCTTCAACAACTGCGGGAAGCAGATCGCCATCGGCTCGCTCGAGCGCCGCGACGGAATCGACTTGTTGCGATTCGAGATATTTCTTCAGTGAAATCATCGCCGGCCTTCAATGGCTTTTCGGTGCGTCGACTGAACGCAGAGCCTGCATGGAACTTTATCGGCAGCGATGCCGGTATTATTGAGTCAGCAAGTGCGGATTCGAGAGCCGGCGACGGATTCGAATTTTGGTCCGGTTGAGATCGCCTGAGGAAATCCGCCGCAGGGCTGCTTTTCGGCACTATAACTGCACTTCATCCGGGGCGATTCTCGGGACTTTTATCAAGATTTAACTGATTGAAATTATTCAAGATTGAGCGGTAAGGTTACTAAAGTGTAGACTAACACTTTAAGTGTCCAACAAAAGCGCTATCGCCCTTTCTTTAGAAATCACCGATTCTGTCATCAATAGACATTAAACAAAACGCGGCGCAATGCACGCGTATGAACGGAGTGCCTTGGTTGATTGGAGCAAACTTCCCGATTTAGGAGCTGTTGCCCTCCTTACCTTAGCCTTTGCGTCTGTCGCGCGCCATGTGAAGGCGACCGTTTCCGCCATCTGGCTCACCGGCTGGTTCCTGATCGCAATTCATTTTGCGGCGTTCATGTTTTTAGGTTTTCCGGAACCCTGGGCTGACCTGGCGTCGTTTGTCGGCCTCGCCGCGCTTGCATGCGCGGGCGTTCTTTTTATGTGGGCGGCGGTGCCGCATCGCCGCGAGCAACGTTCAAGCCGCTGGATGCTTGTGGCTCTGTTATCGATCTACACGCTCTATTTCGGCCTCCTTGTCATCGATCCCATCGCATCCTGGGCTTTGACGCCAGCGGCCATGCTCATCGGCGTCTTGCCGCTTTCTATTCTGATCCTCGCATTTCGCCAGTTCCGGCATCCGCTGCGCTGGGCGCTCGTCGTTCTTAACGCCTGCCTTTCCATTTTCTTGTTGGCCGTTCAGAATCGCCCCGGCATCGGCCCAACACTGGCTTTCGAGTCCGTGCTTTTCGTCGTCTACCTCGGCTGCGCCATCCATTTCTGGTACACCTACCGGCGCGCAACCGCCGGAGCCTTCATCACCATTGCCGGCTTTTTTGTCTGGGCCGGCGTTTTCGTGGCGGGACCCTGCCAGATGGTTTTCTTCCCCAATCTCCATATAGAAAACGAGATGTGGAATCTGCCCAAATACGTTGTGGCCGTGGGCATGATCATGCTTCTGCTTGAGGACCAGCTCGAGTACAACAAATACCTGGCCCTGCACGACGAACTCACCGGCCTGCCTAACCGGCGGCTGTTTCAGGATCGCCTCGACAGCGCGATTGAGCGCGCCCGCCGCAGCGGTTCACACGTGGCTCTGCTTCTTATCGATTTGGACAACTTCAAGCAGGTAAACGATACCGCGGGGCATCACGCGGGTGACGAGCTGCTGAAGCACGTCGGCAATCTCTTTACCGGAAGAGTGCGCCGCTCCGACACCGTTGCGCGCACCGGCGGAGACGAGTTCTCCGTCATTCTCGAAGAGCCGATGACCCGCGCCGACGCTGCGCGCGTGGGCAAGACGCTGGCTAAACTTCTCGAAGATCCAATCACCTTTGACGATAAAGAATTGCGTGTCGGCGCCAGCATTGGCATTGCCGTCTTTCCCGACGACGCCGCCGATGCGGAATCCCTTCGCATCGCCGCCGACCTTCGCATGTACGCGGGCAAGAGCGCGACCAAAGAGAACGGCGTGCAGGCGATTGCCCAGCCGCCGATCAAGCGAAAAGCACCGCAAGCAATCAAGCCCGCGCCGGGCTTTCAGGCCGCATCGGAGTAGGCCGCCAGCTACATCGGCATCAAGCAGATCTCGCCACAAACAATGAAGCCCCGGACATTTCATCCGGGGCTTCGTTGTTCCATTCCTTATTGGCTGCTGACGATTCCCTGCCTTGTTACTGGCCGCCAGGTCTCCGTCCGCCGCGACGACGCCGGCGCCGGTTGTTTCCGGCCGGGCCACCGGGCCTTCCACCGCCGCCTGCCGGCGGACCGCCGGCATGTACAACCGGCGCTCCATCCACGCGGTTAAAGTTCGGTTCGTTCGCCTCGTCGATCTCGACCCCGCCACCATCCTCGTCGAAGTCGTCTCCGCCTTCGATCAGGATCGTGCTCTGGTTCGAGCTGGGTTGGCGTTCGTCAAACTCGTTGCGCGGTGCGGAGCTTCTGGGGCTACGAACCGGTGCATCCTGAACGGCGGGCTGCGAAAACTCCGTCTCTTCAGACTGCGCCGGAGCGGATTGCCCCAGCTTTGCCTTCTGCTCCTTGATGAGCGCCTTGCGGCTCAGCTTGATGCGATTGCCCTCGATGGCCAGCACCTTCACCATCACCTGGTCACCTTCGCGCAGCTCGTCCTTCACTTCCTTCACGCGATGCTCCGCGATCTCGGAGATGTGCAACAGACCGTCGGTGCCCGGGAAAAGCTCCACAAACGCCCCGAACTCGGCCAACCGCACCACCTTGCCCAGATACGTCTTGCCTATCTCGGGTACGGCGGTCAGGTCGCTGATGATTGCGAGTGCCTTTCTCAATCCCTCGGCATCGCTCGACGCCACGCTTACCTTGCCCGTGTCGTCCACGTCGATCTTGGCGCCCGTTTGCTCCACGATGCCGCGAATCGTCGCTCCGCCCTTGCCGATCAGGTCGCGAATCTTGTCGGTCGGAATCATGACCGTCTCGATGCGCGGCGCATACTTCGAACGCTCCACGCGCGGCCCGTCAAGCTCCGCGTCCATCTTGTCCAGAAGGAAGAGCCGGCCACGCCGCGCCTGCTCCATTGCCTGCTGCAGAATCTCGCGCGTAAGTCCGCCGATCTTGATGTCCATTTGCAACGCGGTAATTCCCTTGCGCGTTCCGGCCACTTTGAAGTCCATGTCGCCGTAGTGGTCTTCTGCGCCGGCAATATCGGTCAGGATGGCGTAGTCGTCGCCTTCCTTCACCAGGCCCATCGCCACTCCGGCAACCGAACCCTTCAACTTGATGCCGGAATCGTAGAGAGCCAGGCTCGCTCCGCACACTGAAGCCATTGACGACGAGCCATTCGATTCCAGAATGTCGCTCACGATGCGAATCGAATATGGTGACTCATCGGCGCTCGGCAAAACCGCGCTGATGGCGCGCTCTGCCAAAGCTCCATGGCCTACTTCGCGACGACCTACGCCAGTCATACGTCCAGTTTCGCCAACGCTGAATGGCGGAAAGTTGTAGTGCAGCATGAAGTTCTTGCGCTGCTCACCTTCGTAGCTCTCGAGCCTCTGCCCGTCGTCCGCCGTGCCCAGTGTCGCTGTGACCAGGGCCTGCGTCTCGCCGCGTGTAAACAATGCCGATCCGTGCGTCCGTGGCAGCACGCCGGTCTCGATCGAGATCGCCCGGATCTCGTCAAACGCACGCCGGTCGGGCCGGATGCGCTCCTTCGTCACCTGCTCGCGGAAGATCCGCTCGCGCAGAGTCTCGTAATAGTGCGCTAGCTTCTTTTTCCCGTCCGCGTCGTCGGCAGCCAGGCCCGCGGCCAGCTCCTTCTTGATCTCATCGACCAGCGCGTAGCTCTCGATCTTGCCATGCGTTTTGGTGTCAAGCGCATCCTTGAGCCGGTCGCCGACCTTCGCCTTCAGCTCGCCGTAATACGCCTCGTCGAACTCCGGCGCGGTAAAAGCCCGTTTCTTCTTTCCGGCTTTCGACACCAGCTCGTCAATGGCGGCGACAATCTTCTTGATCTCTCCATGCGCAAATTCGATGGCCGCGAGGATGACCTCTTCGGTCTCTTCCTTGGCGCCCGACTCGATCATCACAATGCCGTCCTTGTGGCCGACCACCATGATGTTCACCGTCGTCGCTGCGCGCTCGGCGTACGTGGGATTGACCACGAACTCGCCATTCACGCGTCCCACGCGGACCGCGCCAACCGTCGCACCGAAGGGAATGTCAGAGAGCGCAACGGCCGCAGCCGCGCCATTGATTGCGACCACATCCGGATCGTTCTCCTTATCCGCGGAGAGTACCAGCGCGATCAGCTGTGTTTCATTGCGAAATCCATCGGGAAATAGCGGGCGCAGCGGCCGATCAATCTGACGGCAGGTCAGAATCTCTTTTTCACTTGGCCGGCCTTCGCGCTTGATAAATCCGCCGGGGATGCGTCCGCCGGCATACGTGTATTCGCGGTAATCCACGGTGAGCGGAAAGAAGTCGATCCCTTCCCTCGGGGTTTGAGAAGCCACTGCAGTGGCCAGAACTACGCTTTCGCCCGTACTCACGAGCGCGGCGCCGGAGGCCTGCTTGGCCATGCGCCCGGTCTCAAAGACCAGTCGCTTGCCGCCGGCAAGCTCGACGGCTACTTCATGTTTCGTAGACATATTGTCCTCGTTTCGTTTTGTTCGCTTGGGAAACTTGTGTGGGGAATGCGCGATTTGGCGCGCAAGAAACACCGACAGGCACGCTCAGGCGTCCCTCTCAGGCCGCCCGGCGCGCCTCGGTCCGGTATTCCATGTTGTATGGGGACCGTGACCAGTGTCCGGTCTAAATGCTTCCGCTTCAATGTCAGCTTTCGTCGATTACTTCCGGATCCCGAGTTTGCCGATTACGTCGCGGTAGCGGTCCGTATCGTGCACCTTCAGATAATCCAGCAGGCGGCGGCGCTTGCTCACCAGCATCAACAATCCACGGCGGGATGCGTGATCCTTTTTGTGGGCCTTGAAATGCTCGGTCAGCTCGTTGATCCGCTCACTCAGAATCGCGATCTGGACTTCCGGCGATCCGGTGTCCGTTTCGTGAGTTCGGAAGCGTTTGATCAGGTCGGTCTTTTTTTCAATCGCCAGCACGGCGTCAGTTACTCCTCATCTTTTTCTCGTGTCCACTCTTCAGTGTCTACTGGAAGATTAACATGAACCGGCGCAATGACAAAACCGGCGCCGTGTCCATGAAGGGGCACAGTTTGGTGGGTAAAGTCCTGAGCTTGAATGGTATTGGATTCACTTGCCTATCCCAGGGGCAAGACAATCTCGGGGTCCAGCCGCCGCGAGAGTCGAGTATTCAAATTTGCTCACTGCGGACCGGTCCACATCCTGCTGGCGCGCATCCTGTATATTGAATCCTTCTCGCGGGGTGCTCGATTTCCCCTCCGCCGCCGGAGAACCTTCCGCGGAAGCTCCGGCCAGTCTCTACCCCACTTCCACACCTGAAAGGAGAACGACATGGTCGACTCATCTCTTGCCGGAGTTGCAAAGCAATCTGTTGGCTGGGCAATCGCGCTCAGTGTCTTATTGATCCTCGCAGGCTTTTTGGCGATTGTTCTTCCGCCTGTCGCAGGGATCGGAGTGACGATTGTGGTCGCCTGGCTGCTGATGCTTGGCGCAGTAGCGCACCTGGCCCTTGCCTGGCATATCCGTCCAACTGGAGGCATGTACCTGGAGCTTCTGGTTGGCCTGCTTTATCTGGCGGTTGCGGTTTACATGCTGGTTTGGCCGGTGGCCGGCCTCGCCTCGCTTACGCTCCTGCTGGCCTGCTACCTCACCGCCAAAGGGATTCTGGTGTCGATCCTGGCCTTCCGCATTCGCCACCACTCCGGCTCAGGCTGGCTTTTCTTCGATGGCGCCGTTTCCATCATACTGGGCGCAATGATCGGCCTGAGCTGGCCATCGAGCAGCGAGTGGGCGATTGGAACGCTGATTGGGATTAGCATGCTCTTCGCGGGAGCCACGCGGCTACCCATGGCAATGGCTGCGCGCCGGCTGGTTGCGAGCCCTGCGTAGCCTCACGGGCCCGCCCAGTAGTTTGCCCGCGCCACGATCCGCGCCCCATAGTCTTCCACCGTTCGGACGCGGATCGTGTGCAATCCCGGCGTCGGGTTCGATGGGCTGAATGTGATCAAGTAGCGATTGCGCGCGTCGCGAGCGGCACGCAGGATGTCCGCCTGGAGCGCCTTGTCGCGGAAGAACGTCGTGTATTCTCCGCCACTCAGTTCCGCAACCTCTTTGGCCACGTTCTTTCGGAGCGCCTGCACCAGCATTGCCACCGGCGCAAGCAAGTTTCCTCCCGCGGTTTGCTCCTGCAATCCTGGGGTCGGTGTGTGGGCCGGGGTGGTTTGTCCGTAATATGGACCACGCATACTGCCGGCAAACTGAGCCGCGGCCGCTGAGAAACTCACGCTCAGCACAAGAACGTCCGACTCGCCGATCCGCTTGATCAAGTCCACAGGCTTGGTATGCCGGCTGCCGTGATCGCGTTCTTCGCTGATCAGCAACACCACGCGCCGGTATTCCTTCGGCTGCATCTCCTCGAGGGCCACGGCGTAGTTCATCGTATCGAGAATTGCGGCGCCCCCATTGCCTGGTTCGAGCTTCTTCAAATCATCCTCAACCGCGTCGCTCGAATGCGTGAAGTCCTGGATCAAGTGTTGCCGTGAGTCGAATCCCACCAGTGCCACCTGGCTGCGCGGATCGAACAGGAATACATCGAGCAGCGGCCCCAGGCTCGCGAACTTATCGAACTCGAGCATGCTCGAGCCGCCCTCCTGAATCGCAACCACCAGCGACACTGGCGCGGAATCGAGCTCCGGCTGCACTTTTATTTTTTGGGCCACGCCGTTGTCTTCAAGGATAAAATCGCTCGACTTCAACCCGTAGAGGATTCCGCCGTCTTTCTGCTCCACCAGGGTTGGCACCAGCACTTCGGTAGTGGTCACGCGCAGACTGGGCTGAGCACCGGGTGCGGCGGGCATCGGCTTGGGCGGCTCGATGGGCGGCAACTGTGGGGTCGGCAACTGCTGCGCCCAAACAGCCGCGCTCGCCGACAAACCCGCAAACACAAGGAACGCCGCTGAGTAAAATCGATTGGTCATTTGTAGTTAGACTTCATCCTAAGCGATGCGGCTTCACGGCTGAGCGCCGCTATTCTCTGCCTGCGATTTCTTGTTTCGCGCCCGTCTCGTTCCTTGTTATTCTGCCGTTTCGGAGGTCGACATGCCCACGCTAAATCGCAATCCCAAAGTGGACGCGTATATCGAGAAGTCGCGGCCTTTTGCGCAGCCAATCCTTGTTCATCTGCGCAAAGCCATCCACGCCGGCTGTCCCCAGGTTGAAGAAACCATCAAGTGGAGTCAGCCTTTCTTTGAGTACCGCGGCACCATCCTCTGCACCATGTCGGGTTTCAAGGAACACTGCCGGTTTGGCTTCTGGGGACTCGAGATCGGCGCTGTCCTGCGCAAGGAAGGCGTGCGGCGCGAAAACGGCGCCAGCATGCTGGGACGCATCACCAGTGTGGAGTCGCTTCCGCCGGAAAAGAAACTTATCGATTGGGTCGCGCAGGCCGCGGCTCTCATCGAGAGCGGCCAGGAAAGAAGCCCGGTCGCGGCTCGCAATCGCGTCGTGAAGCCGGCCAAGGCCGCCCTCAAAACTCCACTGGATTTCAGTCGTGCCCTGAGTAAGAGCAAGAAGGCCGCCGCAGTCTTTGCCGCATTCAGCCCCAGTTGCCGCCGCGAATATATTGAGTGGATCGTCGATGCCAAGCGCCCGGAGACTCGCGAGCAACGCATCGCCACGGCCGTCAGCTGGATCGCCGAAGGCAAACAGCGCAATTGGAAGTATCAAAAGTAGCCGCCTTGATCCTGCCAAACCTACCGGCCAGCACCCGCCCTCCGCACACGTACCCGCGTCTGCACCACAGCGGCTATTGGCTACTCCCAGCCCTGGTCCCTCGTTCCCTCGGTCACTTGGTCCCTGCTTTCCGTGCCTCGCGCTCCAGTTGTCCAGTCCATACCAGGAAACGCAGCAGGTCCCAGCGCTCGGCCCACATAAATCCAAGCACCGCTCCCGCCGTCAGCGTCTCTGCCTTCTTCCCAGAGTAGGTTTCGACACGCCAGCGCAGAAAGTCGCTTCGCCACGGAGCCAGGCGGTGGCCCCGCGTCGCGTTCCACAAAAATCGCAGCGCAGCAAACAAGGAATTCCTCTGTTCACAGTATAGAGAGAATGTTTCAAATGGCGATCGGCCAACCGACTGCAAACTCACCCCTGCAGCTTTGTGAAGAGGTTGTTTGAAGAGGATTCCAGTTCCGCGATCACGTCTTCCAGGGCCGTCTGCTGCGTCTCCGCCAGCGAAAACTGCGTGGAAATGGTAGGAAGATCGGCCTGCATGAGATCGGTCTGTGCAGCCGTCAGTTGCGTCTTCTCGTTGGTCACCGCGCCTGAGGCGGCGCTGAGCTGCGTGATCGAGTTATCGATGGTCACGCGTTGCTGCGAGACGAAATTCAGAGCCGTATTGAGCGCCGCCGTGTCATTCGCCGCCTGCGCTGTATTCACCGTGCCGCTCGAGTAGTCGGCAACCAGCGCGTTCAGTGCGTCGAACACGCTGCCTGATCCGTTGTTTGCCCCACCGCCCAGGAAAATCTGGTCGCCCGGTACATTCAACTGGATCTTCTGCCCATTGGGCAACTCGAAGTAGTTTACGTTCTCGTCTCCGGCGTAGCTGGTGACTGCCGGCGAGGTCGCCGCTGAGGTCGAAAACGGCGCAGCATTGGTTTCTCCACCCGAAAAAATGTACTGGCCCTCGTAGCTGGTGTTGGCCAGCGACTGCACTTCGTCCCGAATTCCGGAGATTTGATTTCCGATGGACTGCACATCGCTTGCATTCATGGTGCCGTTGTTGGCGCTGGTCGCTAAAGAAATCGCCTGCGTCAGCTCGGAAACCACGCTGCCCAGTGCGGAATCCGCCACTTGCAACTGGCCGGTCACCAGATTCGAACTCGTGGTAAATGAATCGTCCTGCTGGATCTGATTCAGCAGCAATACATTCTCGCCCGAGCCCACGGGATTCTGACTCAGTGATGTAATACTCACCCCGCTGGACAGTTCCGCGCTCAGTTGCTGCTCGCTGGATTGGGTCTGATCCAGCGATCCCACCAGGTTCGTAATGTATGTCGGATCAACTCGCATAACCCAAGCTCCTAGCTTCTAGCCTCTAGCTTCCTGATCTTCGGTTTCGCCCACTCGCCGTAAAACTTCAGAGCCCTTCGTTCTTTAAAAACATTCGACGCGTCTCGCATCTGCGCGATGGAGCTAGGGGCTAGCAGCTAGAAGCTGGAGGCTGCTTTTACGACACCGCTGTCTCCTCGCCCAGGTTCAGCGCCGACGTCATGACGGTATTGAGCAGCGTGAACACCTGCGATGCAGCCTGATAGCTATTCTCGAGGGTTGACATCGCCGCCGCCTCATCGTTCAGGTTCACGCTTGATAGCGCATTGTTTTGCGTCTGCAATTGGGCCACCGAAGCATTTTGCGCCGTGTTCTCCGTCTGCACCTCGGCAACCGTCGAGCCCAGCGTAGAGACGAAGTTCGAGTAGTAGTTGATCGGCGTCTGCCCATTTACGATCAGGCCGCCGCCGAGATTCGCCATGGTCACGGCATTGGAATTGTCGCCGGTCCCGTTTCCCAAACCCGCCGCCGCGATCTGGCTGGGATCGGTCATGATCACGCTCATCGACGCCGCGCTTCCCGCCACTTGCGCGGGCTCATTGAAGATATAGAGAGGATTGGGCACTGTTCCGGTCACGCCATTCAGATCCGTGCCCGTATTGTTAGCGGCATTTACCGATGTTGAAATGTCATAGGCCATTTGATCGAGCGCGCTCAGCGCATTGGGAATGTCCGTGTCCCGCGCCGTCAAATACCCTCCCAGTTGCCCTCCGCCCGAGGCCAGTTGCGACGTGATGTCCGTTCCGCCCAGAAAAAAGTCGGTGACTCCGTTCACCGTTCCCGTGGTCAGTTGCGTGCTTTGCCCCTCCGACACCAGCAACTGCCCCGAAGTTGTGGTGATCGACAGACCGTTGTTCTGGGTCGTCACCTGGTTGATCCCGATGAGTTGAGAGAGCTGGCTCAGATCCAGCTGCCGCTGATCCTCAAGCGTTCCCGCATCGGAGTTGGGAGAGTTGGATTCGATCTCGAGATTCAGTTGCGCAATGGAGCTGGTCAGCGAGTTTACCTGGCTGGCAACTCCCGCGGCTTCCTGGTCAATGGCCGCGCTTTGCCCGTTCAGGCTGCTCGCCGCGCTTGAAATATCTCCGGCCAGGGTCGATGCCGACGACAGCACCTGCTCGCGCAGCGCATCGTTTGTCGGGTCAGTTTCGAGCGATGAAAAGGAATTGAAAAAGCTCGTAATGTCGCTGCCAATATCTCCGGCGGTTGAGCCTGAAGAACCAGAGTCTGGCGTAAATAACGCCTGGATGTTGTTCAATGCCGTCAGCCTTGTGCTGGAAGCCGAAGCCAGTTGTTGCTGCTGGTCCAGCCGCTCTTCGAGCACCCGATCGCGCTGCGAAGTGGCGCCCGTCTCGGTCACTCCGTCGCCGACCAACAGGCCTCTAACTGCGATTGGCGTGTTCTGCTCCCAGTCCGGTTTCTCCTCCGTGTACCCCGGCGTATTGGCGTTGGCCACATTGTTGGCCACCACGTTCAGAGCTTCCTGATCGGCGTCCAAAGCCCCGGCCATCACGTTTAAGGCGGAGTTAATCGTCCCCATGAGGATTCTCCGATTGCGCGTTGGGTTTCGTGATACCCCGAATCATCCGCTCGTCATATTCGAGACGCCGCTCGCGCATCTCCCGCAGCCGCCGCATGACGTTCTGGTTGGCGCGCGTCGCCTCCAGCACCCTCTTGAGCACCGACATGTCAGCTTGCGCCTCCCGCGCCTGCCGTGCCAGTTCTTTTTTTTCTCCCGCGCCCATTGAGTCCAGATTCCGGTTCAGCGTCTCGCAGGAAACCGCAAGCTCCTCAAGCCGCGGCGCATCAAGCAGCGCCAGCGCTCGCGATGCCTCCACTACAAGCTGCTTCAACTCCGGATTTGCCACCGGCGCTTCTAGCTCGAACATCCTTCGAATCCTCTCCTGTGCGCACCGCAACTGGTCGCATCCTGCCAGGGCTTTCCCACTCGCCGCCCCGATCCCGACCCGTCGCCGGGTTTTGCTTATGCCGGGTTATGCGCCGGCCAGCATGGAGTCCACCAGCTTCGAGGCCACGGCCGAGGCCGGCACATCGTAGGTTCCCGCTGCCAGCGCCGATTGAATGGCGGCCACCTTTTCAGGACGTACGCCATCATCGGTCATGGCCTGGGAAACTTCGTTGGCGGTGTCGCTCAAAGTTGCTCTGTCGGTATCGAATGAGCTTCCCGTCAAGCCCGCGCTGCCCTTCGGTTGCGGCGCCGAAGGCGGCGTCGAATTCACTCCTAACAATGACCTCAATCCGTCCAGGCTATTGCGAATATCCATACACTTTGCTCCTTACTGGGTCTATCGGCGTTGCTGCTCATCACTCTAGTCATTCAGGAGCTCTCATCACGGTATTGCCGTGTAAATTCCCGATTACCTTCCCGTTTCCGTGCTGGTTACCATGGCTGCTCCCGGTCCGGGAAAGCTCCTTCACAATCCGATCGGCAATCCCAAACCCTCCACGCTCGCTCAGCGCCTTTCCGAGCGCCTCGGACGCAAACTCACCCAGCGCTCCCCCAGAACCAAAGCCTGGGCCCGTGCCCGACCCGGGGTCCAAACCCGAGTCGTCGTCTTCGGAGCCCGTCAGCGCATCACCGTTGGTCATGGGCTCGAGCAACTGCTTCATCATCTGCCCCTCAAACTCGTGTGCGGCCTCAACCAACTTCGGCGAAGGCGCCGATTGCGAGGCGGTTGCATGGGTATTTCCGGCGATCGACTCAAGCTGTATCACTGTCCCCTTCCCATTTGTTCGCGGTTCCTCGGTCTCTGGCTGTCTCGCTCCCTGGTCCCCGTTCTCTCTTCTCTTGTTCCCTGCCTCAAAGCACTTCCAGATCCGCGTCGAGCGCCCCGGCTGCCTTCATGGCCTGCAGAATCGAGATCACGTCTCGCGCTCCCGCTCCGGTACGTTGCAATTCCTCAACCAAATCCTCGACCGTCGCGCCTTCTTTCAAATCGATGCGATTGACCGGCTTGTCTTGCGCCTGCACCGTGGTCTGCTCGACCACCTGTGTGGTCCCGGAAGAAAGTCCGTTGGGCTGCGAAACCTCGACGTTAGTGATCACATTGATGCTCAGCCCGCCATGCAGAATCGATACCGGTTCGAGACGAACCGTGCCCCCGATCACCACTGTCCCCGTACGCTCGTTCACCACCACGCGCGCCCGCGGAAAGACCGCGATCTCCAGTTCCTCGACTTTGTCGAGCAAGGACGCCACATCCTCTTCAGGCACAACTGCGATATCCACCCTCCGGCTGTCGATGGCTTTGGCCCGCGCCGGGCCAAGCGCCTCATTCACGGTCGCCGCCATCCGCTCCGCGGTATGAAAATCGGCGTCGTTCAGGATCACGCTCACGGTGCGCATCTGTTTCAAGTCCAGTGACACCGCCTTCTCCACCATCGCGCCCCCCGGAATGCGTGCCGTGGTGGGATGATTCACCTGCTTGGCACTGCCCCCGGATGCGGCCATGTATCCGCCGAGCACGAGAGCTCCCTGCGCCTGCGCGTAGATCTGCCCATCCGGCCCGTAGAGCGGCGTCATCAACAGAATTCCGCCTTCGATCGAACGCGCATCGCCGGCCGACGAAACCGTTACGTCCACCTTGTAACCGGGCCCCGAAAACGGCGGCAGCGTGGCCACCACGAATACCGCCGCCATGTTCTTGACTTGCATGTTGCTGGCGCTGTTCGATCCGGTCTGAGGAACGGTGATGCCCATCTTTTCCAGAGCCGAAACCAGCGTCTGCGCCGGAAACACCGTCTGCGAGCTGTCTCCAGTGCCCTTCAGGCCCACCACAAGGCCATAACCCACCAGCTGATTGTCGCGAATGCCTTCGATGGAGCTCACGTCCTTGATGCGCGACCTCTGTCCGGGCTCCGATTTCTGAACGGGCTCCTGGGGTGGCGCCAGCGAAACGGCCAATAGCCAAACCACTGCTACTGCCATCCACCACCAGAAGGCGCGGCTTTCGAGAAAAGGAGTCACCCGGCTCCATCTTTCTTTGCCCGTCCTGTCGGCAACCGCGACTCGCATCGTCATAAAAGGTCTCTTCAAGCTTTAGAACACGACCAATTTTTCCAGCAGCCGCACCAGCGGATTTGAGCGATACGTGGAGTCGTTCACAATTCCCTTACCCGTTACTTCAAGCTCCAGATCGGTCATCGCCGTCGACAGCACCTGGTTCTGGTTGCTCACGTCTTCGGGCCGCACCAGTCCGCGCAGAACGATCAGCTGCGTCTGCTGCGAAAAAGTGATTTGCCGCGTGGCCTGCACCACCAGCATCCCGTTCGGCAGCACATCCACGACCTCGGCGCCGAAGGTGGTCGCCAAACTCGAGTCGGTCGTGCTCTGGCCCTGCGCCGTCAGCCCCGAGGAAGCCGTTGCTCCGACCAGATTCTGTAAAGCGTTCGACGCCTTCAACGCGCCAAACAGCGATGTGACACCGGAGTTGGCATTCGACGCGCGTGAATTCTTTACTTGCCCGCCGGTCGAAGCCGACAGGCTTTCGCCCACCACGATCATCACTACATCGTGAATCCGATACGCCTTCACATCGGTGCCCAGCCGCACCAACTGGCCGTCCGGACTCCAGAGAGAACCTGGCGTGTGCACCTCGGCCGCCTGCTGGGCGCGCACCCGCGTAATGTAGTTGCGCAACGCTGCTTCCGGCGGAGTGGCCTTGTCGGCCGCCGCTTCGCTGCCGTGCTTTTTGGCCGAGGTTTGTGCAGGCGCGACGAGAAGCGCAGTCGCCACAATCGCGACGGTCCAGATCCTCGGCGCGACTGCCCAGCCCATCCTCGACCCTGCCCAGGATTTCCTCATGGCTGCGCTTTCAACTCCGGCACAAGTTCGGCGCGTCGCGGCCCGAGTGCCACCACGCGAACCACCTTGCCGCCGATCTCCAATCGCGCCTTAAACTCCGTCCCAACCGCTGCCGGTCCTAATGCCGTGGCCTGCAATCGAGCGTCGACCACCGGCGAATGCTCTTCGACGATGACTCCGTCTCCGGCATGAATCACAGGACGGTCGATCGCCTGGGCATTTGCGCTTGCCGGTTCGCTTCCCGGCTTCGGGGCGGTGTTCACCATTCGAACCATTCGCCCCGGCCCTCCCGGTTTGCTCGCATCGCGCACCAGCAGCCAACGATCCCCGGTCGCGCCATCGTCGATCACCCGGATCACACCGCCTGGAGCCTGGCTGTGGCCGTACGGCAAAGCCCCCAAGGCCAGCATTAGAATTCCGGCCAGCATCATCGAACTGGTTTGGACCCCGTTCACCCCTGCTCCATTTCTTCAACCGATGCCGGAAGATCAGCGCGTCATATTATTGACTTCGGAATACATATCGTCGGCCGCTTTAATGACCTTGGAGTTCGACTCATAGGCCCGCTGCGCCAGCACCATCTGCACAAACTCGGTCACCACGTCCACATTCGAGTTCTCGAGATACCCCTGCTGCAATGTGCCCATCCCTTCCGTTCCACCGGGATTTCCCAGGACCGGATCGCCGGAACTGAGCGTCGCGGTCAGCAGGTTGTTTCCCATGCTCTCGAGACCGCCAGGGTTGGGAAACGTGGCCAACTGAATCTGTCCCAGTTGCGATGGGTTCTGCTGCCCGGCCAGGGTGGCGTTCACCACGCCGTATTCGGTGATGGTCACCGCCGTGGCGTTCGACGGAATGGTAATCGTCGGAATCAGCGGGTCGCCGTCCGTGGTCACAATGGTTCCCTGGTTGTTCAAATGGAACTGGCCGGCGCGCGAGTAGGCAATGGTGCCGTCGGGCCGCTGCACCTGAAAGAATCCCGAACCCTGAATCGCCACATCGAGCGGGTTGTCGGTTTCGTTCAGCTCACCCTGGGTGTTGATCACTTCGGTCGCCGCGGACTTGGTTCCGAGACCGATCTGCAGTCCCGCCGAGACCGTATTCTGGCTCTGCGCCGCGCCCGGCGTGACCATGTTCTGGTAAACCATGTCCTGGAACTGCAGGCGAAGTTGCCTGAAACCGGTGGTCGACGAGTTGGCCAGGTTGTTGGCGATGGTGTCGAGATTCATCTGCTGCGCGCTCATGCCACTGGCTGCGGTATACAAGGCTCGAATCATTTTTCTCCTCGTTCTTTTCCTGGTTTTGGACGAGATCGTTCAGTAGCCCCCGGTCCTTTTTTGTCCCTGGCTAAACTTTTGGCAGATCTTCGGTTGCGAATTTATTGAATTCGGTGTGAAACACGGTCAGCGCCTTCTGCATCATCTCCGCCTGGCGCTGCATCACGATCAGATTCAACGATCCTTGGACTACATCCTGGTTAGCGGCCTCGAGCGCGCCCTCGTGCACATCGGCATCCTTTGCCGCTACCGGTGTTACTCCCACCGGCGCCACGTAGCGGTTTGCGCCCTCGGGGGTGAGTTCGGTTCCCGCGGGAAACGTGATCACGCCGACCGTCGCCACCGCGCCGCCGGCCACCGAGACCGTTCCGTCGGCGCCCACAGAAACCTCACCCGGAGGAATCGCAATCGTCTGGGCCGCCCCGGTGAGCACCGGCTCCCCGGCCTCGGTCACCAGTTGTCCGCTGGGCGCGCGATGAAAGCTTCCGTCGCGCGTGTAGCGCAAGCCGTTGGCGGTTTGCACCATGAAGAAGCCCTGGCCCTCAATGGCCAGGTCCAGAGGGTTGCCGGTTTGTTCGAGCGCGCCCTGCGCCATGCTCAACCGGTCGCCGCCGAGCAGGCCGTAGTTATTCACGGTCTCGCCCAACTGGGAATCGAGTGCGTCCGGGCCCAGCAGGACCGAGCGAAAGAACTCGCGCTCGGCGCGATAGCCCGGCGTCTGCGCATTGGCCAGGTTGGCCGCCGCCGTATCCAAAGCCTGGGTGCGCGCCACAAGGCCCGTCATCGCCGCATAGTAACCGCTGTCCATAACGGGGAATTCTGCAGCAGAACGGGGGCCGATAGGGAGCGGGAAAGATTAGAAGAGGCTAGGGGTGAAAGAAATCAAATGCAGCCTCTAGCTGCTAGCATCCAGCTCCCAGCTACTGAGGCTCAGCGCACCGCTCTAATATTTTCGATAGAACTCGCTACTCGCCAACTGCGTCATCGCCGTTTCCGCGGCTTTCCCTTCAGCGGGATGGCTGGAAGGTGGCGGCTAGAAGCTGAAAGCTGCTTTTACTGCAGCCCATCGCAAACAATCGTGACTTCGAAAACCTCGTCATTGAAGCCGTAGAAATGGTGAATCTGAAACTCCGGGGCCTGCACATGCAGCTTGTAATCGTGGCCGGTAATCACAGCGGGAACCGAGAGCCCGGTATTGGCCGCCAGGACCGGGACTTTGCCTTTCCACGCGCCGGCCAGCATATTGCAGATCTCACCGATCCCGTCCTTCACGGTGTCGTCGACGCCCGAGAATTCCATGCCCGTCATTTGCGCCGCGATCTTCATTGCCGTGCCCGCGCCGGACCTGAAAACACAGGCGCCGCTTAAGACGCCTCCGAATCCGACCACCGATGTAACCGACTCATGGTCCACCGCGGCGGGTCCCACCACGCGTTTGCAGTCCAGGCCCAGCATCAGCCGGAAAACTTCCTCTACGCTCGCATCCAGGTTCCGTGGGTCGGAGACCTGTTGGACGGAGTCACGCAACGAAATCGGCATCGTACTCTCCCTGGAAACTGCACCAGCACCCGCATCCTGGCCGGCGACGCCGTTGTTTCCGCCGCCGCTTCGCCCTCCGGTGACCGCCGAACGCACACCGTTCAACAGCAACGCGTCCTCCTGCTCTTACTCTGCATATCCCCGTTTGCGCTCCGACGGCTCTCCGTTTACGTCTGGCTGCTCCACGGTTGCGTTCGGCTCTTGCGCCTGCGTTCAGCCCGTGCCCGTTTGCGTTCGGCCCCTGCGCCTGCGTTCAGCTCCTCCCGCCCGCGTTCAGCCGCCGTCGGCTTGCGCCCCGAAACGCCCCCAAAACAGCCCTGACGCAACTAGGCCACGTGAACCAGCGGCAAGATACGCTCCTTCACCTGCTCGGCCGTGAATGGCTTGCGAATGTAGCCCTTCGCGCCCGCCTCAATGGCCTGCTTCACATGCTCCTCGCTCGATTCGGTGGTGATCATGACAACCGGAACACCGGGCGCCAGGTTCTGCGCACGAAGCTGGCGCAAGAACTCCAGCCCGTCCATGGCCGGCATGTTGATGTCGGAGAGAATCAGGTCGACAGGGTTGGTCTTCAACACTTCCAGCCCTTCAACGCCGCTGCCAGCCTCATGCACAACCAGGGAATCCAGTCCAGCCTGGCGCAGCGACCGCTCAACGATTTTGCGCATGACGGAGGAGTCGTCGATGATCAGAGCTCGAATCTCTCCCATGCTCAATCCCCTCCTGTCCGTTTCTATCGGCGCCGGGGTTCGATGCATGAGGCCGAATCGAAAGCGGAATCGAAATCCCGAAAACGGCCGGGGTCACGACAGCCCGCGGGAACTCAATGCGGGCGGACCGAGCCGATCAAGTCCCGAGTTGAACCCACAGCGGGCAATGGACCACTCTCAGGCCTCAGCCACATGCGCAGCCAGAAGAGATCGTGCAACCTCACCAGGCGCGACTCGACCGGACGTGTCCGTTCCACCGCTTTGGCCAGGGCCGTGGCCAGTGCCAGATCAGTCGGGGCTTCCATCAACTCCGCCTCGGGAAAGCGCGCCTCGAGCAAACGCGCATGCGCCGGCCGGAAGGCCGATTCCGGCACGAGGCCGCCCACGACCTCGAGTCCCGTCATCCGTTCGAGCGCCAGAGCCAGCGCGGGATCGAGATGGTCCTCAAATCCCAGATAAAGAATTTTCCCTGCCGCGACGCGCAACGGAAGCGCCCCAAATGCGTCCACAAAAAGCCGCGGCACCAGCGCCGTCAGCCCTTCGGGGTGATGAAACTCCATGCCCAGAACCGGACAACCCCATTGCACGCCGAGCGCGCGCGTCACGTCCTCTTCGCTGGCGCTGTGGCTTTCGACCAGCCACCTTCCCAGCCGCCCTGCGCCCGCGGCCTTTTGCGCCTGCAGTGCGGTGCGCAGGTCCTGATTTGTGATCCAGCCCTGCTCGAGCAGCACCAGGCCGAGCGGGATGCGGTGACGATGGCCTTCGCGCGGTGGACTGCCTCGACCGTCCATTTCGCGGCCCAGAGCTCGAGCGACGCGGTCCATCATGCAAGCCTCCGAACAGCACCAGCCGCCTTCGAAGACCGGCGTCTCGCGGCGCCGCCACAGGCGCAGCCAGCCCGAGCCGCAACGGGGATTCGCGCAGGTCGAGAAGATGCCGTTCACGAATCCCGCCGGAATTCCGCCGCGCGACAGCGGGACAGACGGCGTGCGATCGGCAGCAGCGGAGCCGGTTCCCGGAAACTCCGCCAGAGAACCCCTGGAGATGGGCGCGGAACGCCGGCTTAGAAGAGGCATCGAATGCTCTCCAACCGTTTCCTCGGCGCGGCTACTTCGGTTACACGCAGGCCGAAGTTGCCGTTCACCAACACCACTTCGCCGCGCGCCACAATCTTGTCGCCCACAATCAGGTCGACGGGATCGGCCACGTGGCGGTCGAGCTCGACCACATCGCCCGGCCCCAGATCGAGAATCTCGCCCAGCGGCATCTCCCGCGAACCGAAGCGAAGGGAAGCCTCGAGTTCGACATCGAGCAGAAGCTCGAGACCCGGACCGAGGCCAGGGATCGGCGATGGCGCGCTCCGGAGATCGTCGGAGGAAACCCGGTTCGAAGATGCAGCGAGAGGAGCCTGCGCCGCCTGCTCTTTGACCTCGTCTCGAATCGGGTCGCGAATCGGGTCCCGGATCTCGTCTCGCACCAGAACCGTCCATGCGCGCTCGCCCGAGCGAAGCTCAAAGGCACGCGTGATCTTGGCCTCGCCCGCGATCTCCTCAAAGCCCGTCACCTGGCATTTCTTGCCCGTCGCGGCCAGCAGATCTCCGGCGGCGGCGCCCGCCACTTCGTTCAGCAATTCTTTCCAGCCCGCTTCCTGGTCCACGCCCTCGCCCATCAGCGGCGTCTCCAGAACCGCGCCGTCGACGACCACCGAGAACCGGCCCTCGACATCGCCCACGAGCGTGGCCGCCCAGCCGAAACTGCCCGCTTCCAGGGGCTTGGGCAGCGACTCGCTCAGCTGCGGCTCGCCCGCCAGGGCCTGCGAGAAAAGCGCCGCCGCCACCTGAACCCAGCAATCAAAATACGTTTTCACTGGCTATCTCCCGCGATACGGCGCTCAATGCGTGCGGCGCGATGTGTGCCGTGCCGCATGGCATGGGCCAGCGAAAGAGGCTGGCCTGCGACCCTCAGCTCAGAGAGCGCGCCCGTGCCCACGTCGAGCCGCAACACGTCGCCCGGTTCGATTCGCTCGAGCGCGCTGGCTGCCAGGCGCACCGTGGGCAATTGCAGCGAGCAGCCAAAGCGGATGCCGCGCGTCAGCTCGTTCATGCGTGCGCGGGCATCGCCCGCGTGGCGCCGCCGGCGGCCCCATTCCCCCGTCAGCCGGCGCAGGATGGTGTTCGCGACCACCGCCGGAAAAGCCAGGTTCAGCAGGCCCGAGCTGTGCGGCATGCGGATCTCAAAGCTCAGGCAAAGGGTCTTTTCCGCGACCGAAATAATGCGCGCCACCTGGGTCTGCATCTGGCGGCGCTCAAAGAGGAAGCTCAATCCCACCGGCTGCCAGGCCACGGTCAGCTCGCGGCAGACGATCTCGACCACGCTGGCCAGGATCGACTCCTCGATGTCGGTCAGCTCGCGCAGCGGACCGTCTTTGCCGTCCCCGCCCAGCAGAAGATCGATCATCGGAGGCGCCAGGCCGAGATCGAGTTGCAGCACTGCCAATGCGCCCAGCGGCTCCAGACGAACCGAGGCTACGTAGCAGATTTCGGGAATCCGGAGCAGAAAATCGTTGAACTGAATCTGTTCCGCTGAGACCAGGTTGACCTGAAATCGCGTGCGCAGCCATGCGGACAGGTTGTGGGTGAGATTGCGCGCGAACAGATCGTTCAGCATGCTGATGGCGCGGAGCTGCTCGGTTGAAATCTGACCCGCCGAGGAAAAGTTGTAGGGCACCACTTTGGCGCGGACCTCCGCGGGACCGGCCTCGTCGGCATGGCTCTGCGCGGCCTGAAAGAGAGCGTCGATTTCGTCCTGCTTGAGCGTCTTTTCAGCCATGACCGATCTCCTCCGGCTTTGATTCCGCCGTTTCTCTACAACGAACGCTCACTTGCTTCGCGCCGAAAGTCTCGAATCCGGGCGCACCGGACTGGCGTTGCCCGCCAGGTCGCGCAGGGCCGCGCGCAAGTGCACCACGGCCGAGGCGTGCACCTGCGAAACGCGCGATTCCACCACGCCCAGCGCCAGGCCGATCTCGCGCATGGTCATCTCTTCGTAGTAGTAGAGCGTCATGACCAGCCGTTCGCGGTCGGGCAGGTGCGCGATGGCATCGGTGAGCCGCTCTTCGAGCTCGCCGCGCAAACAGTGGAACAGAGGATCGTCCTCCGGCTTTCCCGGCACATAGGCCAGCTCCTCCTCGCCGGAGTTTTCGTTGCGCTCCACGTGCAGGGTGCCGATCTCCAGACCCTTCAGGTCGCCCAGAAGTTGCTGGTAGTCGTCGAGACTCATCTCCATTTCGGCGGCGATCTCGTTTTCGCCCGGAGCCCGGCCCAGCCTCGCGGTCACCGACCGGATCGCCTCTTCCACCGCGCGGCCCTTGCGGCGCAGCTCACGCGGACTCCAGTCAAGCGTGCGCAGCGAGTCCAGAATCGCGCCGCGGATGCGGAACTGCGCGTAGCTGCGGAACTGCACTTTTTTTGACGGATCGAATTTGGTGAACGCATCCATCAGCCCCACCACGCCGGCCGAAACCAAATCCTCGATGTCTACATGCTGGGGCAGGCGCTCGTGGATGCGGCGAGCAAGAAAGCGAACAATCGGCAGATGCTCGAGCAGCACCCGCTCCTGCTCGGTGGTAAGTGCGGGTTGAGCCGCCGGCTGTGGCGGGTAACCGCCGGAAATCGCCCCGCGCCGCACCGGCCTCAACTCTCTGGCTGTCGCTGCTTCCATGGCCACCCCTTCTTCCTCGAGCCCGATTAATCTGCCGCCCGACTCTTGCCGCCCAAATCTTTCTGCCGCCTGGCTCTTTCTGCCGCCTGGCTCTTTCTGCCGCCCGACTCTTTCTGCTGCCCGCTTGTCTGTTGCCCGATTGCCCAACTACCGAACTGTGCCCACCGGGCGCAGCCGGATTTCAGGAGGAACTTCGCTGGCCGCAACCACTGCCAGGCGAGGCAACACCGGCTCCAGCCAGCGCCGGACGAAATAGCGGGCCGGACTTGGACAAAGAAGCACGGGCGGGGCCGAGGAGGACGCGGAACCGATAAGGGATCTCACAGAATCGGCCAGGCGGCGGACGACCGGGGTTGCGGGACGCGCGCTGGCCGAGAGTTGCCGCTGGCCGCCGCCGATGGCAGATGATTCGGGCGCGACCGTCGAGAGGATCTCTTCTTCGAGCCCGGGATCGAGCAGAAGCACCGGCAGCTGCCCATCGCCGTCGACCAGCGGCTGCACCAAGCGCCGTCCCAGCGCGGAGCGGGCGGCTTCAACCAGCGCGACCTGGCTTTTCGACACCGCGGCGGTCTCGAGCAGCGCCTCGAGAATCGCGCCCAGATCGCGAATCGAAACCCTCTCGCGCAGCAGCTGCTCGAGAACGCGCGCCACTTCTCCCAGGGTCAGCAATTTGGGAACCAGCTCTTCGAGCAGCTTGGGATGGGACTCGTTCATGGCATCGAGCAGGCGCTTGATCTCCGCGCGGCCCAGCAGCTCCCACGCATGCTGACGGATCAACTCGCCCAGATGCGTGGCGATGACCGTGACCGCGTCCACCACCGAATAGCCGGCGGCGATGGCCGCATCTTCGAGTCCCGGCGCGATCCAGATCGCCGGAACCCCGAAGGCCGGTTCGCGCGTTTCCTTGCCGGTCAAAGGCCGCCGCCCAGCCTCGCCCGAAACGGCCAGCAGATGCGGGCCCTCGGTCTGCCAGCGGCCAATCTCGATTCCGCGCAGCGAGACCACGTACTCCCGCGGCTTCAGGCGCAGGTTGTCCGAGATATGCACGGGCGGCACCAGAAAGCCCATCTCGGACGAGAGATGCCGCCGCAGCGAGCGCACTCGTCCAAGCAGTTGCCCGCCCTGCTTTTCGTCGACCAGCGGAATCAGCTGGAATCCGATCTCGAGCGTCAGGTCTTCCAGGCGCATCAGGGCCTCGAGATCGGAACCCTGCGCCGTCTTTTTCTGGCCCGGGATTGGATTCTCGACTGGAAGAGCCGCCAGCGCTGCCGAAGAAACGCGCCTTCCGCCCACAAACAAGGCCGCCGCCACGGCCAGAAAGGCGAACTTCGGCAAACCCGGAATCAGGCACATCAGGGCCGAAACGGCGCTCGCCATATAGAGCGTGGCGGGCCGCGCCAGCAACTGCTGCCGGATTTCGCCGCCCAGCATTCCCGCCGAGTTGGCGCGCGTTAAAGTAATGCCGCCGGCAACCGAAACCAGAAGCGAAGGAATAATCGTCACTAACCCGTCGCCCACCGTGAGCACCGTGTAGGTTCGTGCCGCCTCGCCCAACTCGATTCCCTGCTGCAGCGTGCCGATCAAGAGCCCCGCAACAATATTGATCGCGGTAATCAGAATCGTGGCCAGCGAGTCCCGTTGGTTGAACCGCGCCGCGCCGTCCATGGCCCCGTAAAACTCCGCCTCGCGCGCGATCGCCAGCCGCCGCCTCCTGGCCTCGGCTTCGTCAATCAGGCCGGCGTTCATGTCGGCGTCGATAGCCATTTGTTTGCCGGGCAACGCGTCCAGAGTGAAACGCGCCGTGACTTCGGCGGTGCGGACCGCGCCGTGGGATACGACCAGGAACTGAATCGCAACCAATGCCAGGAACACAACGAACCCGACGACGTAATTGCCGCCCACCACAAACTGACCGAAGGCTTCGATTACCTTTCCCGCAGCCGCCGTTCCCTCCTGACCGTGAAGCAGAATTCTGCGCGTCGAGGCGATGTTCAACGACAACCGGAACAGCGTGAGCAGCAACAGCAGCGTAGGAAAGACCGACAACTCGACGGCGCGGCGAATCTGCACCGCGGAGAGGAACACGATGATCGAGCAGGCCATTGAAATTGCGAGCAGCAGGTCGAGCACCGCGGCCGGCACCGGCACCAGCATCACGAAGATCACGCTGATCGCCGCCATGGGCAACAGATAATCGCGCAGGCTGTGCAGAAGCGAAACCTTTTGCGGCAGCGATCCCGCGGCCAGAGTTGCGGTACTCATCGCGGACCTCCTCCAAAACTTGAAGGCGTGGAACGCCCAAAACTTGAAGCTGTGGAACGGCGTGCAGCCGCATCGCGCATCTGCCGGTCGCGCAGTTCGGCCTCCACACGCTGGCGGTAGAGATAGGCCAGAATGGCCGCGACCGCCGCGTACAACTCCACCGGAATCGCCTGCCCGACCTCAACCGTCCGATACAAGGACCGCGCCAGCGGCGGGTTTTCGATAATGGGCACTCCGGCCCAGCGCGCCTCGGCCTTGATTTCTTCGGCTAAAAGATTGCGTCCCTTGGCCATCACCTTGGGTGCTTCCATGGACACGAAGTCGAAGCCCAGGGCCACGGCGTAGTGTGTGGGATTGGTGAGCACGACGGCCGCGCGCGATACATCGGCCTTCACGCGGCGGCGGCGCATCTGGCGCTGCAGGTTGCGAATGCGGCTGCGGATCTGCGGGCTGCCCTCGGTCTCCTTGTACTCGTCGCGCATGTCCTGCTTGCTCATCTTCAAGCGCGATTCGCGCGACTGCCATTCGACCAGGTAATCGATTGCCGACCAGCCGAAGAGAAGCCACGCCGCGGCCAGCAACAATCCGTAAACGTCCCTCCCAAGCAACTCCAGCCGCTCGGTCGAAAACGGCGGAATGCTCAGCTGGTGCGCCATGCGCTGGACCGCAAAGACCGCCAGAAGGCTGGCCGGGATCAGCGACTTCGCCAGGCGCGAGGCCGCGCGCAGCGAAAAAAGATTTTTGAGGTTCGCAATGGGACTGATGCGCTCCGGTTTGAATGCGATGGCGCTGCCGTGGAGGGTCACGCCGCCCGTCTGTGCGATGCCGGCACCGAGCGCTGCAGCTGCTACCCCCGCCATCATCACCGCCGGCGCCCCAAGAACCGCAAGAATCAGCCGCCGCATCGCCACAAGCGTCGGCGCGAGAGTGGTTGGTTCCCAGTGCTCCGGCGCGCCCAGCAGCAGAAACCCCTGGAACGCCTGCTGCCAAGCTTCGATGGTGCGGCCGCCCAGCATTCCGAGCGCCATCACGCCGGCCAGGGTTCCGGCCGCGGCCGTCAGCTCACGGCTGTGCAGGATGTCGCCGTCTTTGCGCGCTTTCTCGCGGCGGTGCTGGGTGGCCTGTTCGGTGCGCTCGCCGGCCATGGTCTAGCCTCCCAATCCGTGCGCGAAACCATGCGCGGCGGCGGGCGCAGCGATCAGGCGTTCCGCCATGTCGAGCAGGCTCGAGAAGCGCGCCTCGATAAAGCGCGGCCAAAGCGCCAGAGAGCTGGCCAGAATCACGAACCCTGTCAGCGTCTTCATCGGGACCGTCAGGGACATCACCGGCAGTTGCGGGCTTAATTTGCCGATCAGGGCCACGGCGATCTCAACCAGCATGGTGCAGGCCAGAACCGGCGCGGCGAGTTCGAGAGCGGCCAGGAAAATTCCACCAGCGGCGCGAACAATGGCCAAGGCAGCCACCGGAGCCAGGGTGAAAGTGCCTAGCGGCACCACGCGAAAGCTGCGAAAAACCGACGCCAGCAAAATCCGGTCGAGGCCCGCTGTGATCAACACCAGTGTGCCCAGCAGTTGAAACAAGTCGCCCAGGAGCGGGGTCTGAATCGCCGACTCCGGATCGAGCAGGTTCACCAGCGAGAAGCTGAACTGCAGTCCGGCAATCTGGCCGGCAAAAATCAGCATTTCGCTCAACAACACGAGCGAAAGCCCATAAACCAATCCCACCGCCAGCTCACCGACGATGGCCGAAAAGGCGATCTCGGCATGGGCATTGAGCTGCGTCGCAATCAATGGCGCAATGAGCCACGCGACCGCGCCCACAAACACCGCTTTCGCGCGCATGGGCAGCGCCGTCGACGAGAAGAACGGAGCGAAGGCCACCATGCCGCTCACCCGCACCATGGCCAGCGTCATTGCCCCGAGAAAGTTCGCCCAATCCTGCATCGCTCACAGCCCTCAGTTCTCAGCCTTCAGCTCTCGCGCTTCCCATCCGCTCCTGGCTGCCGCAATCGCTCATGCGGCCCGCGAAGCTGACGGCTGATAGCTGCCTTGTTCATCCCAGGTAGCGATGAAAATCGCCCAGGAGCAGCCGCGTATACGTTGCCATTTGCTCCAGAAACCACGGCATGCCGACCAGCAGAATCAGGGCAATCGCGGCCAGCCGCGGCACTGTGGTCAGCGACTGATCCTGCAAACTGGTCAAGGTCTGAACCAGGCTCAGCACAAAACTCAGCGCCGCCGCGGCGATCAACAACGGCGCCGCCAGCACAATGGCCTCTCGCAGCAGCTGGCGCATCAGCTCGGCAACCAGGTCCGGCGTCATCGATGCCCTTTCAGAAACTCTTCAGCAACGAGCTGGCCAGCAGATTCCACCCGTCGACCATGACAAAAAGCAAAATCTTCAACGGCGTCGAAACCACCACCGGCGGCAACTGGAACATGCCGATCGAGGTCGTGATCGCCGCCGTCACCATGTCAATCAGGAGAAACGGGAGAAACAAAACCGCGCCAATGGCGAAGCCCGCTTTGAGCTCGGACAAAATGTAGGCCGGAGCCACCACGCGCATGGGCAGATCGTCCGGTGTATTAGGCCGCGGAATCTGACCCGCCGCCGCGAACAGCGCCAGATCTTTCTCGCGCGCGTAGCGCAGTAAAAAATGCTTTACCGGCACGGTGCCGCGATCAATCGCTTCCATGCCGGTGATCTGCCCCGCCTGATACGGCTCGACGGCCTGCTGGTCGACTTGCATCAGGACCGGGGTCATCAGAAACCACGTCATCATCAAAGCGAGGCCCATCAATGTCGGATTTGAAGGCGCGGTCTGCGTCCCCAACGCCTGGCGCAGGAAATGAAACACCACCAGCAGCCGCACCAGTGGCGTCATGCACATCAGGATCGCGGGCAAGACCGTGATCAGCGTCAACACCAGCAGAATCGTCCACGGCGTTGAATCCGAAGGATGCAATTTGGCGTTGAGATCGGGCAGCAATGGCACATTTGCCGGAGCGGCCGCGGCCCATGAAGCCGCCCAGCCCATCGACCCTGCCATAAAAGCGATCACCATGAGACTCTTGTCTGCCGGCGCTGCCTGGCTCGTAACCTTCTCACAGCAATTCTTTGCGTTCCCATTTCGCTTTTCGGCAATTCACCGAGCGCGTAAAACGCGGGCCCGCCCTCGGCCGACGTCGCCACCAGAATGCTTCTTCCTTCGGCCTCGACCAGGGCCAGCGACTGCCGCGGCGCCAGTACAATCCGCTCGAGAAGCGCGAGGCGTCGCTCAGGGCGCGGCATTGGGCGCAGCTTCGAGATCAGCCACCCCGCCAGCCCACCGATTGCCGCTCCGCCGTTCTTACTCACAACGCTCAATCTCCTCTCGTCCCCGGTTCATTAGTCCCTAGTCCCTGCTTCGTTCACGCCAGCCGCGTCACGCGCACGCCTAATTTCGTCTCGATTACTTCGAACTCAGTCCAAGCCAGCTTCACGTCTCCCGCAGCGAGTGGCACATCGTTGCCGTGATTCCATCGAGACTCGATGACCGTTCCCGGCTCAAGCGCCAGCAGATGACGCACGCGAAACTCGCGCACCGGCACAGCCACGTCCATCTCGACTGGCAGTCGCGCCATCAACGGCCCGAATCCCGGGTCGCTTTCCTCTTCGCCCGCCAGCCGCGGCGATGGGACCAGCGCTGTTCCCGCGCCTCCGCTCAGCGCGTCCGCCGGAGGAGCTGCCCCACGCGGACTCTCGCCTGGCTGGGCCGCGCCCACTTGCGCTCCGGCAGGACCAGAACGCGCGGCATTCAGGCTTGCGTGCCCGCCCGCCTGGTTCGCATTTGCACCCGCCGCGACTGATTGTGATGAGGCCATCGCGCAGAGAACGCTGCAGCAACGGGTCCAGAGGAACGTGGTAGAGATTGGAATGGCTTAAGAATTGCGCGCCGGCCTGTTTCACCGCGCGCCACACCTAAGCATGGCATTCACTTCGCTGCTACACTTAGAGTGGGAAGGACTTTGCGGCCTGGTCTCGAATCTGCCGCCTTCCGAGGTCCAAAAACATGCCTGAATCCACTGAAAACAACGGTTTTGCCGGCACCACCCTGCGCCTCAAAATCGGCCTCGCCGAGATGCTCAAGGGCGGGGTCATCATGGATGTCATGTCCGTCGAACAGGCGCGCATCGCCGAAGAAGCCGGCGCCACATCGGTCATGGCACTCGAGCGCGTCCCCGCCATGATCCGCGCCGAAGGCGGCGTAGCCCGCATGGCCCGGCCCTCGCTCATCAAGCAAATCATTCAGGCGGTTTCGATTCCGGTGATGGCCAAGGCCCGCATTGGCCATACTGCCGAGGCGCAAATTCTTCAGGAGTTGGGCGTTGACTACATCGACGAAAGTGAAGTCCTGACACCGGCCGACGAGGCGCACCACATCGACAAGCACGCCTTCACCACTCCCTTTGTCTGCGGCGCGCGCAACCTGGGCGAGGCGCTCCGTCGGATCGCAGAAGGCGCTGCCATGATCCGGACAAAAGGAGAGGCAGGCACCGGCGACGTCGTGCACGCCGTGCAGCACATGCGCACCATCACCCGCGAGATGCGCACTCTCACCGTGCTTTCAGAACAGGAACTCTACGCCGCCGCAAAGGATCTTCAGGCACCCTACGAGCTCGTCCGCATGGTGGCAAAGACCGGCAAGCTTCCCGTGCCCAACTTCTCCGCCGGCGGCATTGCCACGCCCGCCGACGCCGCGCTCATGATGCAGCTCGGCGCCGAAGCCATCTTCGTGGGCTCGGGAATCTTCATGAAGGAGCGCGCCACTCCGCTCGACGTGGAGAACTCGCCCAAGGAGCGCGAAGAAGCCGTCTCCCGCGCCAAGGCCATCGTGGTCGCCACCACGCATTGGAACGATCCCAAGATTCTCGCCGAAGTCGCCGAGCAGGTCACAGGAACCATGAAGGGTCTTGCTGCCGCGGGCCTCGACGAGTCGCAGTTGCTGCAAACCCGCGGCTGGTAGGACTGGCCGTCCAGGCAATCGCTCGCTATTCGCTCGCACCACCTGCGGTCGGCAGCCGTTCGCTGTTCCCTCGCACAAGCTTGTGCTGTATCTCTAGGCAGCGAGGGCGTCCATCACATCGCAGGCGCCTCACTGGCGCGGCGTTTTTCGGTCGAAGTCGGTGCAAACATTCGAATCGACGTAGGAAGTTCACTCCCGTCCCCGTGGCTCGACTTCCTTTTCTCAATCTCCAGCCACCTCTTCTGATTTTCGGTGCGTCCAACCAGAAGTAAGGTAATCTCATCCTCACAGGGATCGTCGATGCCGACCATCTTCACTCCCATCCCGTCTGACGTTGAGCGCAAAGCCCCCGGCATTGGCGGCAAGCCTCCCGTCGATCGACGCCCCACCGGAGGCGGAGGAGGCGGCGGCGACGACGACTGGCGCAATCCTCGCCGCGGTCCTCGTGAGATGCTCAACCGCACTCGCGCATTCGTTTTCTGCGCCCTCGCCGGCGACATGATGTTCTTTGTTGCCCTCGTGGCTGTCTTTTACGCGCGCCAAATGTCCACCCATTTGGACCCGCGAACCCTCCAGCAGGTCGGCGACTGGCACCCCATCTTGCTGCCGCGCATCCTCTATCTCAACACCGCGATCCTCGCCCTCAGCACCGTCACCATGGAGCTCGCGCGCCGCCACATTTTTCGTGAATTCGATGTTCTTGAAGAATGGCTCGGCCTGGGCAGGCCCGCTCTTCGCCGCACATTGCCTTGGATCGGCGCCACTCTCGCTCTCGGGCTCGCATTTCTTGCCGGGCAGGTCATCGCCTGGCGCCAGCTCACCGCCGAGGGATTCGGCTTCGACCGCTGGGCCACTCCAGCGAGCTATTTCTTTTACCTCATCACCGGCCTGCACGCGGCCCATCTGGCTCTAGGCGTATTTGCGCTCATCTTCTGCCTCATCGCGCTCTCGCATCTCAAGCGCGTTGAGTCCCGCCAGATCGCTGTCGACGCAACGGCGTGGTTCTGGCACACCATGGGACTCGCCTGGCTGATCCTCTTTGCGGTTCTCGTCTTCGGATAATAGAACTTGTTCTCAGTTCGCCGGCCTTAGCCTCACGGTTGCCGCGCGCCCGTCCCTGCAACCATCAATGCAGGCTGCCTTGAATCGTGCCCACAAGATTAAGGTCGATCGCGACATCGTCATCTGCCTTCCAAACCAAAAAGCTTGGATTTTTGAGCCCCCATTGGACGTATGGAACCACAAAATGCGCCTTGGCAGTCGCGGTGGCGCCCTCAATATGCACCAGCATCGGGACCGTAATCGTATGCGGCGTTCCAAGCAGCTTGAAGATTCCCGTTACCTGAATCGTCGAGTCGCCTGATGAGGGAATGACGCCGCTATAACTCGCCGGCTCGAACGAGACGTTGGCGTATTGGTTCACCTCAAGGATGTCCCTGTTCATCTTCCTGTCGCGACTGTCGTTGCCCGTTTTGCCGCTGCCCGCTTCGACGACCACCGAACCCGACATGCCCGCAGTGCCGCGGTCAAATTCAATCGATCCCTTTTCGATGTGAAAAGTCCCGCTTACAACCTCGTGCGTTGTATTCAGCGTCATCTTCACCTGGCTGGCATCGGGATTCACTACGAAAGCCTGATGCTGGGCGAGCGCAGCCGGGCCTAGCGCGGCAAGCATGACGAATATGTTGAAGGGCTTCATCGCATCTCCCTCGGGGTGCTCATCGGAGTCGTGTGGTTTGCGGCATGAATGGAATTAGCCGGCGGTTGCATGCGCAGGAATAGAGGCATGTTGAGCGACGCGGGTGAGCTTGGCGGTCACGCGCATCACGCCCGGCCACACTCTGAGACAAAAAGGTAATACTGCGCGTGCAAAAGCGTTGTTCAAACCATCGGCTGCAAACTCGGCAAGGCGCATCTGGGCCAGCAATCCAGACCTCAATTTCGCCTGAAAGAGCGGCGCGGACTCAGCTCGAAGATAGGCGCCCACAGCGCATCGCGCCGTATGCAGCGCGATGGAGATGCCATCGCCCGTGAATGAAGGGATGACGGCCGCCTGATCGCCGATGCAGTAAAGCCCCGCCTCTGTTGTGCGGCGGATGTACCCATAGGGGATGTGCGTGATGGCTATGGGTTTTGCCAGCAACGGCTCGGCGCCGGCCAGCCTCATCGCGAGATGTGGGCAGTCTTGCTGTATCTTCGCGAGCAGGTTTTCCCAGCGATGGCCCACCCGCGCAAGGTGCTTCTGCTGGATCACCCAGCAGAGGTTGGCAATGCCGTCTTCAACCGGCTGAATGCCGCCATAGCCGCCGGGATAGAGCATCAGCTCGGAGGCGCGCGCCAACTCAGCTGTCTGCGAATCCGTCAAGCGAAAGTACATCTTGAAACCAACCCATCGCTCCGGGTCTTCCGGGCGCGTGTAGCCGCGCAGATCGTGCTTGCCCGTTGCGAGAAAAACCGCCGGAGCCTCGCACGTGCTGCCGTCGTCGAGCGTGGCTTGCCAAACCTTGCTTGACTTGCGAACCAGCGTCTGCACGCCGTGACCGCGCCGCACGTTGACTCCCGCGGAAATAGCTTCGGAAATAAGCGCCGTATCAAGCGCCTTGCGCGTCAGCGAGGCTGCGGGAAATGGTAACGGAGCCTCCGCTGCCTGTCTCGCCGCGGCCAGACGAACAAAGTCGATCGGGACGGCGCCAAGCGAGGCCACCTCCACGCCCAACGCGTGCAGATCCTCAAGCGCTTCACCGCTCAGGAACTCCCCGCAGACTTTGTGCCGCGGCGTAGGCTCGCGCTCGATCAGAGTGACGCTTCGCCCGCTGCGCGCCAGCGCGATGGACGCGGCACAGCCCGCCACACCTCCGCCGATGACGAAAACTTCACTTTGAACAGGATTTTGATTCAGACTGGGCGTTCTAACTGGAGTCTCCTTGGTTGCGTCCGATACTTTGCGTTGAATGGCTTCTAATATTCCACAACCAATGCTTCAATTCGGTCATGTTCAAATTCGAGTCTTCAGGCCCAGAGTGACTGTTTGACGACATGTAAGCCGGAACGGTGAGCACCATCCGTCGCAACCCCTCTGATGCCGCGGCAAGAATGAACGGATTGTCATCTCGCCATATTCGATCGGCAGATCGCGCCCGCAAAAAACGTCGCTACAATCGAGGATAAATGGATCACGCTCGCCGTGTTGTCAGTTCGCGCCAGTTTAGGCCAATGTCCACGGCAAGCAGTGAAACGAGTGTGAAAGCGATCACGCCCACGGCGGCGAACGCGTCGCCCAGATGGCTCCAGTAAGGCGGCCACAGGTTGAGCACGCGGCTTGAAACAAAGGTAAACGTGACGGCATAGGAACGCGCCATCCATTGTCGATGCTGTACGATTTGGCGGTTACGCGCGGTCATAAAAGCAGCGGTGGTGCACACCAGCCACGCCGCCGCCTGCATGCTGGTTCCGGGCAAGCCGGGGCGTCCCAGGGCGAGCGTGATCCCGGTGAATGCCCCAACAAAGACAGAGAGAACATAGACGCGGCCGAGGATGCGATGGAGCTTCATGTGGCTCTGACGAAATCGTGAAGAAAACTGCAGCGGGCCGCTCAACAGAGCGATGGTTCCAAACAGCACATGCGGGATCAGCAGATGCCGGTCGGCGATCACCTGGAGACGATAGCGGTGATACATCGGATAATCCGCCATCAGGAACACTTCTGAAGTGATGAAGACAAAAAGCGTCGTGAGGCCCAGCGAGATCCACAGAGTCAGCTTGAATCTTGAACGGGTGAGGCGGGGCGCTAGCTGCGCGACGGTCGCCATTATTTTCCTCCAAGCGGAACAAAAGCGTTGTAAGGTGCCGCAATAGCGAGGGACGCGAATGAGTGCATACGGTTAGCGTCTCATAATCCGCGAACAGCACGCGCGAAGTGCCACCGCACCTTCGCTCTGGGTGGGCTGTTCCAACCACGAGCCCGCCTTCCCTCGGCCGAAACGGGTTTCAGTCAGGGACGGGACAGCACAGGTCAAATTTTATTGGGGCGATCCGTATCGAGAATATTCGCAGGGATTCTTTACACACGAACATCCCGAAAGCCAAGATTTGGCCCATGGGGAACTACTATTACGCAGCCTTCATATGCAATATTGCGCGCCAGCGCTCGCCCAGGCTTGGCACTTCAGGACACGCCAGGTAAATCTGCCGGTTCACCGCCATGAGCAGCTGCACCGCCTCCACCTGCGCGTTATGCGCGCTCAGGCCACCGCCCGAGTGCGCGAACTCGTCGCTCAGATACTCGATCGCGTGACCCAGAATCTCCAGAGCACGGCCTGCCTCAGGCTCGATATGCCGGCGGCGTTTGCGGTCCAGGGTTACAAGCGGAGCGGAAATCGAATCGGAAATCGGGAGATTTATAAGCGTTGAACAGGTCCCCATGCAGTCCATCCTCACCAGGTTCTTCGACGCGGCCCCTTAAAAAGGACAGAGTACAAAGGTCCTGTCTCAAAACGGGGCACACATGGTTATGAGGGATGGTTGTGGAAAAACCTGTGATGGGGCTCACACTGCATTGATGACTGTTCCCTCCGGGCAACCTTAGGCAATTCCGCCTTCTCATAGCCTCGCGCCCGCCGACTCCTCCGTCCCCAGGCTGAGCAAAGCGGCTGGATTTCGCGCGGCGGCGCCTGCCTTGACTCAAGCAGCCTGAAAACCTAAGCTCAAACTAGGATTTTCCTTCTGTCGAAGCATCATTTTTCGGCAATTGAATCGGTTTGCTACCTAATTCCTTCAGGCTGGGCGATGAATCCAACCCCGTATTTCTGGCAGTATCTCCCTCTGCTGATGCAGGTTCTGGCCGCAATTCTGCTTGGCGTCGTAATGGTTACAGCATCCTGGTTCGTAGGCCGCCATCGCAACACCAAGGTCAAACTCGCCGCCTACGAGTGCGGCATCCAGGCGGTCGGCGATGCGCGCGGCCGCTTCAGCGTTCGCTTCTATCTGGTTGCGGTTCTCTTCATCCTCTTCGATGTGGAAATGGTTTTCATGATGCCCTGGGCCGTCATCTATCGCCAACTTCCGCAACTTACCGGTTCCCGCTTCTTCGGCTTCTGGGAGATGCTCGTGTACCTCGGCTTTGTGGCCGTTGGTCTTTACTACATTGCTCGCAAAGGGATCTTGAACTGGAGCCGCGACAAGGCGGATCTGTAGCGCGAAGAATCATCGACCAGGATCAACATCTCGCTGTCTCGGTTGGCGTCAAAGTCGATACGCTGCAATAACATCAAGAACGGGAATATCAAGAACGGGAACATCAAGAACCGGAACATCAAGAACAGAAAGGCCGGACTCGAACGCCACCGCATGACCAGCCAATCCCCCAAACTCTTCGGCAAACAGGCCGTCCTTGAAGGAATGCCGAACCATCCCGCCATCGAGGCCCTGGAAACCCCGAGTACTGGCGCGTGGAACCCGCAGGCCTTCCTCGATGCCCGCTTCGAATTCGGCGAACTGACGCTGACCATCGCGCCAACTGAGATTCGCGCCGCGTGCGTCGTGGTTCAGAAAGCCGGCTATAACTTCTTTGAGGACATGACCGCCGTCGACTGGTTCCCTGCTTCGCCGCGCTTCCAGTTGAGCTACCACATTCTTTCGCACGCTTTCAAGGAGCGCATCCGCCTGCGCGCGATGCTGGCCGAGGACGATCCCGCGGGGCAACCGATGATCGACTCCATCGTTCCGGTTTGGGCCGGCGCCAACTATTACGAGCGCGAAGTCTTCGACCTCTTTGGCATCCGCTTTGCCGGCCACCCTGACCTGCGCCGCATCATGATGCCCGACGACTGGAAGGGCCACCCGCTGCGCAAGGACTACCCGGTGGAGGGCTACCGTTGATGAGTTCGAACTCCGGCGCCCCCGTCATCGATCTCCCCGCATCCGAAACCGCGGGCGAGCGCCGCATGGTCCTCAACATGGGCCCGCAGCACCCGGCCACGCATGGCGTGCTGCGGCTAGTGGTTGAACTCGATGGCGAAGTGATTGTGAGCGTCCGGCCCGAGGTGGGGTACCTGCATACCGGCATTGAGAAAACCTGCGAGGCCAAGTTCTATCAGCAGGTCGTGCCGCTCACCGATCGCATCAATTACCTCGATCCGCTTTCGAACAATCTCTGCTACTGCCTGGCCGTCGAGAAACTTCTGGGCCTCGAAATTCCCGAGCGCGCGCAGTGGATTCGCGTTCTGCTTACCGAGCTGAGCCGGCTGAATTCGCATTTGATCTGGCTGGGCACGCACGCCATGGACATTGGCGCCCTCACCGTCTTCCTCTACACCTTCCGCGAGCGCGAGGAGATTCTGCGGCTGTTTGAGGCCGTTTCCGGCCAGCGCATGATGACCAGCTACTTCCGCATTGGCGGCCTCTCGATGGAGCCGCCGCTTGACTGGCTCGACCGCGTGCAACATTTCATCACCACATTCCCTGAGAAGATCGACGAGTACTCAAACCTGCTGACGGGCAATCCGATCTTCATGAATCGCTTGAAGGGTGTTGGCTATCTGTCTCCAGAAGATGCCATTGCGCTCGGGGTGACTGGGCCACCGCTGCGCGCGTCGGGAGTCGATATCGACCTCAGACGCGACATGCCCTACTCGAGCTACGAGAAGTTTCAGTTCAAGGTGCCAACCTCCACGGTCGGCGATACGTGGGCACGGTATGAAGTTCGTCTCGTGGAGATGCGCGAGAGCACCAAAATCGTTCAACAGGCCTTGGACGGCATGCCGGGTGGCCCAGTCAAAGCCAACGCACCGAAAGTTGTGTTGCCCGACCGGGAGAAGATGAAGACGGAGATGGAGGCCCTCATCCACCACTTCAAAATCGTGACTGAGGGCTTCAACGTTCCGGCGGGCGAGGTTTATCAGGGCATGGAATGCGGCCACGGCCAGATGGGCTATTACGTGGTCTCCGACGGCACCGCGAAGCCGTACCGCGTCCACATGCGCTACCCGTCGTTCGCCACGTTGCAGGCCGTTGAAACCATGTGCAAAGGCCGTCTAATCGCCGACCTGGTCGCCGTTGTCGGCTCTATCGATATCGTTTTGGGAGAGATCGACCGTTGAAACGCCGGCGTCGGCCCGAGCCACTGATAATGACGATGATCCGTGCCGCAACTTATACCGGCAAAGTCATTCCACCGGGATCTTTCGTAAAGCTGTTGGCGCCATGGGGAAACGATCAAGGCAGAGTGTTTCGAATTGGTTATTACAACCGCCAGGATGGATTGAACTGCGTATGGCTTGTAAATGAGGCTGGAACATATGAGCAGACAACGGACCAAAAGACCATCGAAGAGGATTTCGAAGTTTTGAAGCTGACCGAAGAGACAGATTTCTATGGAGTTGATCGTGAGGCTCTTAGACCAATTGGTCGGGTTGAACTTGTGAAGGCGATGGACACAGCGCATCCGCGCAATCAGCTTTACTCCGAGCTCTGGACCTCTCTCGCCTCCCTGCTCCAGAGCTACACCGCGGTCCATGGACTGCACTTGAAACGCGAGGCTGCAATCGAGCTGACTGAGGAAGAAATCACTGTTTGCCACGGCGGAAAATGGCTACGTCTCATTCGCAACCACTCGATCCTTACCTGGACGCGAGAGAATGGGAGTATGGGAACGCTGGAGCTGACCGAAGCCGGAACCTTGCGCAGCGCCAGCCATGAGGAAGCCATGGACCTGGCCGCGGAGCAATGGGCACGGGAGATCATGTTGGAGTCAACGCGATGAGCTCCAAGACAGCCAATTCCGAACCCGCCTCCGTCTTCTCGCCCGCCCTGGCCGCGCGCTTCGACCTGCTCGTCAAGAAATATCCGGTCAGCCGTTCCGCTCTTATTCCCATGCTGCTCTACGCGCAGGACGAGGTTGGCTACCTCTCTGAAGCCGTCGTCACCGAGATCGCGCGCCGCATCGGCATCACCGAGCTTGAAGTGCGCAACGTCGCCACCTACTACTCCATGCTCCGCTTCAAGCCCGCCGGCAAATACAACATCCAGGTCTGCACCAACATCAGTTGCATGCTTCGCGGAGCGTACGAAGTTTACGAGCGCTTTCGCGAAGAGCTCGGCGTCGGCCCCGACGGCGTAACCGCCGACGGGCTCTTTTCGCTCGAAGAAGTCGAGTGCATCGGCGCCTGCTGCTGGGCGCCGGCCATCCAGGTGAACTACGAATTCCACGACGAGCTCAAGCCCGATCTCGTGCCCGGCATTGTCGGCGCGTACCGCAAACGTGCCGAGGACCTAATCCAAAACAAGGAAAAGAATGCCTAGGCTCGTCTCCCATCCCGATGAAGTGAAGATCATCTCACGCCGCTTCGGCATGGGAGCCACGAATATCGATCGCTACATCGAGCTTGGCGGGTACGAAGCGGTCAAGAAATGTCTCGCGCAGGGCCCCGATTGGATCGTCGAAGAGATGAAGACCAGTGGCCTGCGCGGCCGCGGCGGTGCTGGCTTCTCAACGGGCATGAAGTGGTCCTTCGTTCCCAAGCAGTCGGCCAAGCCCAAATACATCCTCGTCAACGGCGACGAAAGCGAGCCCGGCACCTGCAAGGATCACCTTCTCTTCCTATACGATCCACACTCCATTATCGAAGGCACAATCATCGCCGGCCTCGCCGTCGGCTCGAAGATGGGCTTCATTTATCTGCGCGGAGAATATCGCTACCTGCTCGAAATTATGGAGCGCGCCGTCGCCGTCGCCTACGAGCGCGGCTTTCTCGGCAAGAACATCTTCGGAACCGCAAACGAATTCCAGATCGTCACGCAGACCGGCGCGGGGGCCTACGAGGTCGGCGAGGAATCGGCGCTAATGGAGTCGCTCGAAGGCAAGCGCGGCGTTCCACGCATCAAGCCGCCGTTTCCCGCCGTTGTCGGCCTCTACGGCGGACCCACCGTCATCAACAACGCCGAGACGATTGCAACCGTGCCGCACATCGTTCAAATGGGCGCGGCAGCTTACGCAACAGTCGGCACTCCGCGCAACGGCGGCACACGCCTGTTCTGCATCAGTGGCCACGTGGAACGGCCCGGCGTCTATGAGCTGCCCATGGGCTACAGCCTCAAAAAGATGATCTACGAAGTCGCCGGCGGCATTCGGGGTGGACGCAAACTGAAGGCCGTCGTTCCCGGCGGCTCGTCTACGCCGGTTTTACTCCCGGAGGAAATCGAAAACCTCGGCATGGACTTCGACCAGGTGGGAAAAGCTGGTTCGATGCTCGGTTCCGGTGGCGTCGTCGTCATCGACGACCAGACCTGCATGGTTGAATTCGCCCTGCGCACCATCAGCTTTTACGCACACGAGAGCTGCGGATGGTGCATTCCCTGCCGCGAAGGAACCGATTGGCTCAAGAAGTCGCTCACCCGCTTTCACGCCGGGTTCGGGAATAAAACCGATATCGACAATATTCAGTACCTCGCAGAGAATATGCTGGGCCGCACTTTCTGCCCGCTCGGCGATGCGGCTGCGATGCCGACCATTGCCTTCGTCAAGAAATTTCGAAAGGAATTTGAAGATCACCTGAACGGCAAGCCCTGCCCGTACGCAAAAGAAGGCGTGCCACAGCTGACGGTTGTGTAGTTTGCCAAGGGAGATTTGCGGTTTTGAAAGGGCACGACTTCGGTCGTGCCGCTGACCAAATGAAACGACCGAGGCTTTAGCCCCTGAGGGATTGAAAGCGAGAAATGCCGGACGTAACTTTCACTGTCGACGGAAAAAAGCTCACCGCACCCGCGGGAACGCTGCTCATTGACGCCTGCCGCAAGGCCGGCATCGAGATCCCGGCGTTCTGCTACTATCCTGGCCTTTCTCTGCAGGCCGCGTGCCGCATGTGCGTCGTGCGCCAGGAAAAAGTTCCCAAGCTGCAAACCGCTTGCACCACCACCGTTGCCGAAGGCCAGGTCTTCATCACCGAATCGCCCGAGATTGCGCAGGCGCGGAAGGCCACCATCGAATTGCTCCTCGGCAACCACCCGCTCGACTGCCCGGTCTGCGATGCCGGCGGCGAATGCGAATTGCAGGACATGACCTTCAAGTACGGCGCCGGCGATAGCCAGTTCGTCGAGGTCAAGCACCATCGAGACGAGCAACAATGGTCGCCCGCCGTCTTCTACGACCGCCCGCGCTGCATCCTCTGCTATCGCTGCATTCGTATGTGCGGCGAGGGCATGGACGTGTGGGCTCTCGGTATCCATAATCGCGCCGCAGACTCCGTCATCGTCCCCAACGTACCCGATGCGCACGGTTCAGGCCAGCTCGACTGCGAACAGTGCGGCATGTGCATCGACGTTTGCCCCGTTGGCGCGCTCACCAGCGGCAGCTACCGCTACAAGACGCGCCCCTGGGAGATGAACCACGTCTCCACCGTCTGCACGCATTGCTCTGACGGTTGCAAGGTCACGCTCGGCGCGCGCCAGTCGAACGACGGCTCGGAGATCGTGCGCGCCGACAATCGCGACAAGAGTGGGATCAACGGCGACTTTCTCTGCGCCAAGGGCCGTTTCGGTTTCGACTTCGTCGAGAGCCCCGACCGCCTCACGCAGCCTCTCGTCCGAAACGCCCAAGGCAAACTCGAGCCCGCCACATGGGAGCAAGCCATTCGCGTGGCCGCCGGCAAACTGAAAGAGATTCGCGACACGCGTGGCGGCTCGGCCATCGGTGTCATCGGCTCCAACCGGACGACGAACGAAGAGAACTACCTGCTGCAGAAGTTTGCGCGCACGGTTCTCGGCACCAACAACGTCGACCATGAGCGGACGACCGATTACGCATCGTTTGCACGCGCGCTAAGCGGCCATCCCGGCAAGACGGCCAGCCTGCGCGATATCGCTCAAGCCTGCGCGGTCCTCCTCATCGGCGGCAACCCCACCGATGAGCATCCGCTTCTCGCCTGGCAGCTTCGTACCAACGTTCGCCTGAACCGCGCCCGCCTCTACATCGCAAATTCTAATCAGATAAAGCTGTCTCGCCAGGCGAAAGCAACACTTGAGTTGAAGACCAGCGGCTACGAGCAGCTTCCGGCGCTCCTCGATGCGGGCGATTCAGACTTTGCAAAGGGTGTCTTGGCTGAAGAATCGCTCATCGTGATTTTCGGCGAAGAGTTTCGCGGCGGGGCCGTCGATCATCTGATCGCATGGGGTTTGAAACGCGGCAATGTTCGCTTCGCCTATCTCGGGGACCACTCAAACTCACGTGGCGCGGCCGATATGGGTCTTTTCCCAGACTTGCTACCCGGCTACGTTTCGGTCACCTCAGCCGGCGCGTTCGCCGAGTATCCCAATCTGCCTTCCGCGCGCGGCAATTCCCTGCCGCAAATGCTCGACGCCGCAAAAGCCGGCGACCTCGGAGCGCTTCTGGTTGTCGGCGCCGACCCCGTCTCGCGAGCGAAACTCTCGCCTGCCACCCTCGCCAAAACCTTCCTCATCGTGCAGGATCTTTATCTCACTGAAACTGCTGCGCTGGCCGACGTTGTTTTTCCTGCTGCGAGCCTCTACGAAAAATCCGGCACGGTTACGAATACTTTCGGCGACATCCAGATCGTTCGCAAAGCCGCCGACCGCGCCGGCGTCAAGCCCGACTTTGAAATCCTGGTTCGCCTCGCCGGCGGCATGGGTGTCGATGTCTCGACCCTCGTACCCTTCGGTAAACGCGGCACCACCGGCGATCTCGGTCAATCTCGCGGCGCGCAGTCCGGCGAGGCCGATCGTCACTCAGTTTGGCTTGAGGCCAACGGCCTCGAGCCTAGGCTCAGCCCCTTCGATCCGCTAGCTGCACTCGACGAAATCGAGCGCCTCGTCCCGGGCTACACTCTCGATCGCATCAATCTTTTCGCGGGCAACGACGTGCACACCGAACTTGCCTCAGCGGGATTTGTTCCCGTCTCCGCGCTGGCCGCACCGGAACTCATCGTTCCCGCGCACGACACGCTTTTCACATCAGGCACGCTCGGCCGGTACAGTGCGGCGCTCCGGCAGCTCGAAGAACATCAGGCAAAGGAGACAGTCGCGTCTGCCGCTGACTGAGAATACCCACAACCGTCGCTAAGTCGCTGTCTTGCTAACTTGCTAACTCGCTGTTCGAAGAAGGCCAAACGCACGTGACGATCTTCGCATTCTTTCTCTGGAGCCTTGCCAAAGTCGCCGTAGTCACGGTGGTGATGCTGATGGGCATTGCATACACCGTGCTTCTCGAGCGCAAACTCGTAGGCCGCATCCAGAATCGCTGGGGACCCAGCCGCGTTGGGCCCTTCGGCCTTCTGCAGCCGCTCGTCGACGGCGCCAAGTCTTTCCTCAAGGAAGACCTCATTCCCACGGCGGTCTATCGCCCGATCTATCTTCTCGCGCCCATCATCTCGCTCGGTTGCGCGCTCATCGCCATCGCCGTCGTTCCCTTCGGGGCGAACATGGGACCGCACGGCGTCGACCTTTTTCAAATCTCCAACATCAACGTCGGCCTGCTCGTAATCCTGGGCGTCACTTCCATCGGCGTCTATGGCATCGCTCTCGCGGGTTGGTCCTCGAACAATAAATACTCCCTGCTCGGATCGCTCCGCTCCTCTGCGCAGCTCATCAGTTACGAATTGGCATTGGGCCTTTCGCTCGTGGGCGTAGTTCTCCGTGCCGGATCGCTCAACCTCCGCGTCATCGTCGAGCAGCAGGCTACGCTCGGCGCCGCAACCTGGAACGTCCTCGGCGGCGGGCAAATCGTGGCCTTCTTCATCTATCTGATGGCCGCATTCGCCGAAACCAACCGCTCGCCCTTCGATCTTCCGGAGGCGGAAAGCGAGCTCACCGGCGGCTATCACACTGAGTACAGTTCCATGAAATTCGCCATGTTCTTCATGGCGGAGTACGGCAACATGATCAACGTCGGCTGCGTGGCCACTCTTTTGTTTCTTGGCGGCTGGACCAGCCCACTCGGCGATCTGATGCCGCCGCTGCAGAATCCGGTGATCAACGCGCTGCTCCCGCTCTTCTGGTTTGTGATCAAAGTTTTCGCTTTCCTGTGTCTCTACGTCTGGGTGCGTGGCACACTGCCCCGCTTTCGTTATGACCAACTCATGAACTTCGGATGGCGCTTTCTGCTTCCGCTTGCCATCCTCAACATTGTGGGAACGAGCCTCTGGCTTGCCTGGCGCTGACGTCGATTTCATCTGGGCTCTGATTCGCATTCATTTACAATCGTTAGGGATTTTCCTTAAACCTCGATGCATCTGATCCTGTTCTTCCTTTTTGCCGGATTCTGCCTCGCGGGAGCCATCAATCTCCTGTTGCAGACCCATCCCATCAACAGCGCGCTCTCACTCATCGTCGTCATGACCTCACTCGCCGTACTCTACCTTCTGCTCGGCGCGGAGTTCCTCGCCATCGCGCAGATCATCGTGTACTCCGGCGCGGTCATGGTCCTGTTTACTTTCGTCGTGATGCTCCTGAACGCCGGCCGGGAAGAGCGAACCCTGGGCAGCCGGGCCGCCACACGCATCGGCTTCCCAGCCGTCGTCGCAATTCTCGCCGTCCTCGCCTCGATCTTCCTTCATGCTCAAGGCCTGGGCGCAGCGCAACTCGGCCAAGGGCTTTCGAATGCGCCGGGCCAATCCAACCTTGTGCTCCTCAGCCAGGTGCTCTTCCACGAGCTGCTGCTTCCTTTTGAAGTCACTTCGGTGCTCATCCTTATCGCTATCCTTGGCGCGGTTGCGCTTGCCCACGTCGAAGGCTCGAAGGTGCCCGACTCGGAAAGGACGGCGGAAAAGTGAATTTCCTTCAGCACGATGTTCCTCTTTCCTGGTATTTGCTGCTCAGCGCCGTTCTTTTTTCGCTCGGCGTGGTCGGCTTTCTCATCAAGCGCAATCTGATTACTGTTTTTATGTCCATTGAGCTCATGCTCAATGCCGTCAATCTCTCCTTCGTCACATTTGCCTACCAATGGCACGAGGTGCGAGGCCAGATCTTTGTCTTTTTTGTCATGATGGTCGCCGCCGCTGAAGCTGCAGTCGGCCTCGCCATCATTATTGCTGTCTTCCGCGCGCGCTCCACGTTGGCCGTCGATCGCATCGACCTGATGAAACTATGAACGCGTCCACACATCTCTGGCTGATCCCGCTCTCTCCGTTCCTGGGCTTCCTGCTCAACGGAATCCTCGGCTCGCGCTTGCCGCGGCGTCTCGTTTCGGCTATTGGTGTGCTCACGCCGCTCATTTCATTCGCCCTGGTTTTGAGCGATTTTGGCGCGACCCTCATCAGCGCGGCTTCGAGTTGTCGGGGTTGTGGAACGGTTACTGCGCTCGCGCTGCCGGTCGCCGAGACGCTCTCTCATCCATGGCTTGCCATCGGCGGGCTCCAAGTCGACTTCACCTTCGTTCTCGACCAGCTTTCGGTCATCATGTTACTGGTTGTTACCGGCGTCGGCTTCCTCATCCATGTTTATTCCGTCGGCTACATGCACGGCGAAGACGGGTACGCCCGCTACTTCAGCTTCCTCAATCTCTTTTTGTTTTTCATGACCGTCCTGGTGCTGGCCGGCAACTTCCTTCTCATGTTTGTCGGTTGGGAGGGCGTTGGCTTAGCGTCCTATCTGCTCATCGGCTTCTGGTTCCAGAAAAACTCCGCCGCCAACGCCGGCAAAAAGGCCTTCATCGTCAATCGCATCGGCGACTTCGGATTCCTCATCGGAATCTTTCTCATCCTCACGAATTTCAGCACGCTCAGTTTCGATCAGATCGCAATCAAGCTTTCGCTTTCGCCGGATTGGCACGGAACCGTTCTTACCGTCATCTGCCTATGCTTGCTCATTGGCGCCGCAGGCAAGAGCGCACAGCTCCCGCTCTATGTCTGGCTGCCCGACGCGATGGAAGGCCCCACGCCCGTCTCCGCGCTCATCCATGCCGCCACCATGGTCACCACCGGCGTTTATATGATCGCGCGCACGCATCTGCTCTTTGATCGATCGCCCGTTGCGCTCTGGACGGTTGCCATCGTCGGCGCGGCCACGGCCCTCTTTGCCGCCACCATCGGCCTCGTCCAGAACGACATCAAGCGCGTGCTTGCCTACTCCACCATCTCGCAACTGGGCTACATGTTTCTTGCCTGCGGGGTGGCGGCCTATTCCGCAGCCATTTTTCATCTCGTCATGCACGCCTTCTTCAAGGCGCTGCTCTTCCTCGCCGCGGGCGCGGTCATTCACGCCATGGGCGGCGAGCAGGACCTGCGCAAGATGGGCGGCCTACGTCAGAAACTCCCCGTCACCTTCTGGACCATGACCGCGGCCGTCTTTGCCATCGCCGGATTTCCCCCCTTCGCAGGGTTCTTTTCCAAAGACGCCATCCTCTACGCGGCATTTCTTCAGGGAACGGGCGGCAAGATCCTGTGGTTTGTCGGTCTGGTCACGGCGTTGCTCACGTCGTTCTACATATTTCGCCTCTGGTACCTCACATTTATGGGCGAGCCACGCGGCGAAGTCAAACATCTTCACCGCACTCCACTTTCGATGCTTGTCCCGCTGGTAATTCTCGCAGGACTCTCCGTGTGCGGGGGCTGGATCGGCATCGAGCGATTCAGCGCGTATCTTGCTCCGGCCGTGCAATCCCATCGCCCCATATCTACCGGCAATCCATTCCTCGAATTCATTCTCAGCATCGCCGCAGTTCTCGTCGCGCTTGAAGGCTGGCTGATCGCCGACAAGTATTACCGGCGCAAACCTGATCGTCCCGCCGAGCTCGCCGCCGCACTGCCTACTGGCTACAAGCTGCTTTTGAACAAATACTATGTCGACGAGATTTATCACGCGTTGATACTCAATCCGCTCTTTGCATTTTCGAAATTCGTTCTGGGCGGAGTCGACATTATGCTCGCGGGCGTGGCATGGCTACTCGCCGGCATCGCCAGCCTCGCAGGGATGATTTTGCAGAGGTGGCAATCCGGCAATCTTCGCTCGTACGCGGCCTGGCTGGCTCTCGGAGCCGCCGCATTGCTTTTGTTTTTCCTGGTTCCGTGGCCCTGGAACTCCGCCTACACCATTCACGTGAATTGGTTCTTCGAGAGGATGGGGCAATGAGCATGAGCGCATTCGATCCCATGATTCTCACGCTCATCCTGCTCGTTCCTCTCGCAGGCGCAATCCTCGTCGCCCTCTTGCCCGACCGCCTTAAGCTTCCGAACTGGATTGCGCTCCTCACTACCCTCGTCACCTTCCTGCTCACGCTCCATCTCCCCGCGCACTTTATCTCGGGCCAATCGGGCTTTCAGTTTGAGCAAAATGTTCCCTGGATCGAAAATCCCGCCATCTTCTATCACGTCGGCGTTGACGGCCTCAGCCTCTGGCTCGTGGTGCTCGTCGGCCTGCTCGCGCCCATCGGCGTCGTTGCCAGTTGGAACGCCATCCAGACCCGCCGCAAAGTTTTCTACTCGCTTTTCCTCGTTCAGCAGACCGCCATGGTCGGCGTATTTGTCTCGCTCGACCTCATGCTTTACTACGGCTTCTGGGAGCTATCGCTTGTCCCCGTGGCCATCCTGATCGCCATGTATGGCCGCAAAGAGGGACCGCGCGCCGCACTCAAATTCTTCCTCTTCACCTTCATTCCTTCCGCGCCGTTGCTCGTCGCAATTCTGTGGCTCTACGCGAAAACCGGCACTTTCAATTTTGTCGATCTCCAATACCAGACTGCCAGCGGCGTCCTGCCAGCCGGCGCGCTATTCTGGGTCGCGCTCGCATTCCTCTTTGCCTTCGCGGTCAAAGTTCCCATCTTCCCGCTCCACGGCTGGCTCGCCGACACCTACAACGAAGCGCCCGTCGCGCTGGCCATGGTCGTTGCCGGCAAGCTCGGCCTCTACTCCATGTTTCGTTTCCACGTGGGACTGTTCCCCGCTCAGGCCCGCGCCATCGCGCCGCTGCTCATCGCACTGGCCGTCATCGGCGTTCTCTACGGTGCATGTCTTGCTCTCGTGCAGAAAGATTTCTGGCGTTTGATGGCCTTCGCCGCGCTCAGTCACTTGAGCCTGATCGTCCTGGCCATTTACGGCCTCACATTCCTCGGCTGGGCTGGCGGCGTCTATCAGATCCTCTCGCACGGTGTTGTTGACGGCGCACTGTTCCTTCTTCTCGGCGCGCTTGAGCTCCGCTACGCCACCAGCGTCATCAATTCTTACGGCGGTCTCGCCGCAAAGCTTCCTCGGACGGCGACCTACTTTGTCATCGCATCGCTGGCCATGATTGGCCTGCCTATGCTCTCGGGCTTCATCGGCGAGTTCCTTATCCTCTCGAGCACATTCGCCGGAGTCAGTCGTCCGTGGGCCGTCGCCGCCGCGGTCGCGGTGATTCTCGGCGCCACTTACATGCTCTGGCTTGTGCAGCGACTTTTTTACGGTCCTGAATCCGCGCTCGCCGCCTCGAAACCCGCAACCGATCTCCGCTTTGGCGAGCTCGCCATCCTCACGCCGCTCGTCGTTCTCATGCTCGTCATGGGCCTCGCTCCATCAATCTGGCTCAACACGATCCGCACCGGCGTGCATCCGCCACAGCAAACGGAACTCCACTCATCCGCGCAACCCGGCGCGAACTCAACGCCATCTTCGTCGGAGGCGCAGCGGTGACTCCAGTGCATGACATTTACCGCATCCTCCCCGAGGTCATACTTACGCTGACCGGCGTCGTCGTCATGCTCATTGACGCCACACTCCCGCCCGCCTGGCCGCGCCGTTCGCTTGGCTGGGTCGCGGCGCTCGGAACCACGGTCGCCCTTTGGGCCAGCTTGTGGCAGCTCTCACTGCCTGAAGGAAGCGGCTTTTTCTCCACCGTCGAAACCAGCGCCTTCACCGTCTTCTTCCATGTCCTCATCTGCGGCATCGTTCTCGTGGCCCTGCTGCTCTCGCTCGACACGCTGCCTGAAAACACCCATCATCAGGGCGAGTTCTACGCGCTCATCGTCTTTGGCGCGGTCGGCATGTGCCTGCTCACCTCCGCCGTCGAGCTCCTCGTTGTCTTCATCGCCCTCGAAATCTCTTCCATCTCCACCTACATCCTCGCCGGCTGGCGCAAGCACACCGGCCGAGGCCCTGAAGCCGCCATCAAATACTTCCTTCTCGGCTCCTTCGCCACCGCATTTTTGCTCTACGGCATCGCGCTCATTTTCGGCGCCACAGGAACCACGCAGATCTACCAGATCGCTGCCCTCGCCCCCATAGCGCAAAATCAGTCGCTCGTTATTGCCGGTTTAGCGCTCATGCTTGTCGGCATTCTCTTCAAGGTGTCCGCCGCGCCCTTCCATGTGTGGACACCCGATGTTTACGAAGGCGCGCCCTCACCCGTCGTCGCTCTGCTCTCAACCGCGCCCAAAGCCGCGGCCTTCGCGCTGCTGCTCCGCGTTGTATACGAGATGCTCCCGAATCTCCGTTCTCTCTGGGCGCCCCTGCTCTGGATCGTCGCCGTTCTTTCCATGACCGTCGGCAACCTCGCCGCCCTTCGCCAGCAGAATGTGAAAAGAATGCTGGCCTACTCCGCCATTGCCCACGCGGGCTACCTGCTGGCAGCCTTCGCCGGCGCAGGAGAAGTCGGCATCGCCGCTGCCGCCTTCTACATCGCCGCCTACGCAGCCATGAACGTCGGCATCTTCGCCGTCGTCACCCTCGTTGCCGGGTACGACGAGCAGCTTTCCCTCATCGACGACTACCGCGGCCTCATCTATCGTTCCCCCATGCTAGGCAGCCTGCTCATCTTCTTCCTTATCTCGCTCATCGGAATTCCCTTCACCGGCGGCTTTTTCGGCAAGTTCTACTCCTTTACAGCAGCCGTTGGCGGCGGGGCAATCTGGCTCGCGATCATTGGCCTGCTCAACTCGGGATTAGGAGCCGCTTATTACCTCCGCCTCGCTGTTGTCGCCGCACAAAAACCCGATCCCGAAAAAGAAACCATCCGCGCCGCCGCTCCCAGGCCCGCAGTCGGCGCAGCCGTCATTGCGGCCCTCTTCCTCGCCGTCGCCGCCACGCTGGTTCTCGGCATCATCCCCGGCGCAACGCTCGACGCCGCACAATCCGCCGCGCACACGCTGCAAGCGCCGCCGCAAACCGCAGTGCCGGCCCTCACCGACCCCGCTCCATTTGCGCACTAGCCAGCCCGCCGCGATGGATTACCCTGTCACTGACGGAGCGACCGGGTTGGAGACTGTCAGTATGCGGCTTTTTCTCTTGGCTGCGCTGCTCGTGTCTGTGCTCGCCGGAGCGCAGGCTCAGGGATCGCGCTCGGACGCAGGAACTTCAGACAAAGAGGTCCTAAATAGGCTTCAATCTCTCGCTGATCATGCGCATGAGGCAAATCGCATCGACCAAGAAATATCCTTTCGTCAGCGGCTTTCGGAGAAGCTGTCGGAGGACTATGTTCGCAGCCCCAAACATCTGAATAAGTACGACCTCTACAACTTCACGATGTTTAACGACATCCCTTTGGCGCTTCTTCTTGAGGGCACTCATCATTGGGCTCAAGCCGAACAGATGTTTCGACAGAATCAGGCTAGGTTGTCCCGAATGGGAATTGCGGGGGACGACATCAAATCGGAGAACCAACTGTTACTCGCGTACCTGCTGGCGAACGAGGGTCAACAGCCCGAATCAAACAACATCTGTCATCACTGGAAAACCAAAGTTCATCATTTGGCCGACGGATATTTATGGGCGATGAAGCACGACGAGCCAAGGATACCTCCCGGCGAGATTGCGGATACGAACGAGATTGAAATAGCGGCGTGGGATCTCGCCTGCGGATACGCTCAAGATGGACTCTCGCTCATCGAGCAACAAAAGGCGGCTCATCCGTACATGCTGAGGTCATACGATGTTCTCCGAGACTACTACGAGGCAACGGGAGAATTCGAAAAGGCACTTCGAGAGGAACAAACGTGGAAAACGCTAAATGCGCTCATCAAAGAGAGCCATGCCGGAGCCATTGAATAGCGGCAGCACCACCGGCTATCCCAGTACCAATTGAGAGAAGCACCCTTCCCGCCCGTTCCTTTACAATCTCCTCAATGAAGCTAGGCGAATTGGCAGCGCAGCTGGACGCGGAACTCCGCGGCAATCCAGACCTTGAAATCACCGGCGTAAAGGGCATTGAAGAAGCCGGCCCTACTGAAATCACTTTCGTTGCGAACGTTAAGTACACCGCGCTCGCCCGCACCACGCACGCCGCCGCCGTGCTCGTCGAGCCGGAATTCCAGGAAATCTCCGCCGCAACTCTGCGCATCAAGAACCCTTATCATGCCTTCTCGCGCGCACTCGGCCTCTTCTACCAGCCGCCGGCATACCCACCGGAAATTCATCCCACGGCTGTCGTCGACCCCACCGCGGTCATCGGCGACAACGCCTACATCGGCGCATACGCCGTCATCGGGCCGCAAGTTCGTGTCGGCGCACACGCGACAATCCTGCCGCACGTCGTGCTTTATCCCGGCGTTCAGGTGGGCAGCCACTTCTTCGCGCACGCGCATGCGGTCGTCCGCGAAAACTGCATTCTCGGCGACCACGTCACTCTCGAAAATGGCGCCATCATCGGCGCGGACGGCTTCGGCTTCTCCAAGAACGAGCAGGGCCATTGGGAAAAAATTCCTCAATCCGGGCCCGTCCGCATCGGCAGCCGCGTTGACGTACAGGCCAATGCCACCATTGACCGCGCGACTGTGGGCGCAACCGAGATCGGCGACGGAAGCAAGATTGATAACCTGGTCCAGGTTGGCCACGGATCGCGTATCGGCAACGACTCACTCATCTGCGCACAAACCGGCCTCGCCGGCTCCTCCGTCATCGGCAACAACGTGATTCTCGCCGGCCAGGTGGGCGTCGCCGGCCATTGCACGGTCGGCGACGGAGTCATCCTTACTGCCCAGTCTGCCGTCTCGCACGACGTTCCGCCCGGCAAAATGATCTCCGGCTCGCCCGGATTCGACAACCGCATCTGGCTCCGCGCCGTCACCATCTTCCAGCGCCTGCCGGAGCTCGCCAAGCGTCTCGACAGGCTCGAGAAAGTGCTGGCTAAGCACTTCCCCGGCTCAGTTCCGCAAGACGCCGCCTCGGCCCAGAGCGTGCCAAAAGAATGACCCATAGAACCGCGCGAAGACCCGTTGGTCGGCTCATCTCCGCGATCGCGTACCGACACACGATTGGGAGATCCTATAGGCCTGAAATCGCCTTCGCTCTTCTGGCCATCATCACTTTTTTCCTCGCCGGCTGCCACTCCTACCACGTCGACGCCACTGTCGAGAACCGCACCGGCTCCGACATTCAGCTTCTAGAAGTTGACTACCCCAGCGCCAGCTTCGGCGCTGACCACATCGCCTCCGGAGCGGTCTTCCACTACCGCTTCCAGATCCGCGGCAGCGGCCCGCTCAAAATCACTTACACAGGCTCGGGCGAAAAGCAGGTCCAAATCCCCGGCCCCACGCTCGTCGAGCGCCAGCAGGGTCAGCTCAAGATCGTTCTTCTGCCCGAAGGCAAGGCGCAGTTTATTCCCCAGCTCACGCCGTCCTCCTGACCCGACCACTCCAATTTGAGGCGGGCAGCATCTCAGGATTCGCCTAAACGCAAATCAGGCGGAGCGCATTCCAAGCCGCCCCGCCCGATCTACTGCTCGATTGTTTTCTATTTCTTAAATCCCTGGTCCCTATTCCCTGTCTTCAATGCACCATCGATTGGAAGAGCGGCGACTGCAACAATGCGCTGAATTCAGTATCCGAGGCTGCGAAATGAACCTCCAGCTTTCCTGAATTCGAGTCGATTGAAGTCTCATTCAGGGCCTGTTTCTCCGTGTCCGATCCGGTCATCTTCCTCAGCATCACCGCCGCCGACAACAGCGAAGAAATCGTGGCAGCCGCGAACGAATCACCCGTCTGAATCGCCAAATCGAACCGCACACCGTGAGTGAAGTCCATCGCGTACCAGGAAGCTTCCAGCCGTTGCTTCACGCTGTCGAAATCGGTCACCGAGCCCGCCTCGCCCAGCAGCTGCTTCATCATCGTCTGCGTGCCCTGGTTGTCGAGGATGCTCCACAGCGAGCTTGAGTCCACGCTCTGCATCGCTTCCATCATCGAGTTATTGGTGAGCATGCTCGGGGCTTGCCCATCGCGCGCATCGAGCGCCTTGGTCACAGACTCCTTGCTGCCGAAGACCATCGTCGAAGGATCGACAAAGCAAAGCACCATCCCCGTTTTGCTCATGGGATACAAACTGTTCGTCCGAATCATCGTGGGCTTCAGCTTTTGCGCCTTGAAGCTGCCCAGAATGTCATCGGTCGGAAACTGTCCCTGTGCGATCCCTACCGACTGCAGCGCATCGCTCCCGGGGGCCGGCCGGAACAGCGCGAATGCCAGTTCGTCCACATACTGATCGATAGGTTCGCCCTGGCTCGGGCTCGGCTTTCCATTTGGCAGGACCGGCTTCAGCGTGAATTTGCTCAATGCCTCATCGAACTGTTTCAGCTCCGGCGGCTCCACGCGGTTGCGCAGGTTCATCGCCGCCGTAGAATTCTGCATCGCACGGTAATCGATCACCACCAATTGCTGCACATCATGCGGAATGGCTCCGCGCGCGTCCGTTGATAACTGTGCTGCAGGGGCCGGCACAACTGCCGCCAGCATCATCGCTGCAATCAAAAACCCAACGTGCTTCTTCACCGTTTCATCCCTCCAGAAACCGCTCGCCCATGTTTCGCGAACTTGGCCTGTGCACCTATTTTACCGATTTGCAACTCATTTTGAGCGGGCCAGAGGTTACTTCCGTGGCCACTCCAGGGGGTGCTCCAGCCGCCGTTCCAGAACCTTGGTTTGTTCATCGAACTCACTTAATTGACGCATCCAGTCACTTTCCCGCTCACAAGCCGCCTCGGGAATCAGCCCGATCACCTCGCCCTCGGCTACCGCCGTCTTGTGCCGTGCCGCCAGGCTCACCACCTTGCGATGGACCACGGACAAGGGGGTAGCCTCGAAATCTGTAATGTTCATCGAGAGTTGCGCGCGCCCATGGGCCAGGACACCCATCGCCTTCACACCCTTCAACCCGCCTGATGCTGCGCGAATCTCTTTGGCAATCGCCCGCGCCATGGCCACGTCGGACGAATCGAAATAGATGTTGTACGCAACAAGGAACTTCCGCGCCCCCACAACGCTGGCCCCGCCAGAGGGGTGAAGTCCGGGCCCACCCAGATCCGGCCGCCGCGACGGGTCTTTTTGCGCCGCGTCCCGCAGTTCCTCGAATTGCCCCCGGCGTATGTCTTCCAGGTTCTTCCGGTCTGGCCGCGACGCTGCCGCCTCGTAGAAGTACACCGGAACCCCAAACCGCCGCCAGATCTCCAGGCCAGCATGCCGCGCCAGCATCACGCACTGCTCCAGCTTGACCCCACGCACCGGCACGAACGGAATCACGTCTGCGGCACCAATGCGCGGGTGCACACCCTGTTGGCGCGTCAGGTTGATTAATTCAACGGCCTTGCCGGCGCCCTGCACCGCCGCTTCCACCACTGCGCCAGGATCACCCGCAATCGTCACCACGGAGCGGTTATGGTCCGCATCCATCGACCAATCCAACAAGTGGACGCCTTCCACACGCATGGCGGCGATGATCGCCTCCACGCGGCCAGTGTCTGTGCCTTCAGAAAAGTTCGGAACGCACTCGACGATCGCCCCGCTCATCTTTCCCTGCTCTCTTACCGTTCACGAGCTACCCGAAGTTCCTGGTTTGATGTACCCGGTTCTCAGTTTGCCACTCGCCACCCCGGACTCCGCGTGCAACTGCTGCGACCCTAGACTCAGCACGACGAGCTAAAAGCTGATAGCTGTTCTCATCATCTCCAGAACGTATAGCCCGCCTGAATCTGAATGCTGGCATTCACTCCCGGATTGCGGTCGCCCAGCGACGCCGACGAGATGTGCACCGCGTTCACCCCCAGATCAATCGACCGTTTCGACTTCAGGAAGTAGTGCACCCCGAATCCGCCCTGCGGCGTGAAGTTCCATACGCTTGTGCCGCCGTCAATGATGGGCCCGTTGGCCGGGTTGTTATTGCTCTCGATATTCGGCGGAAACTTGTGCGTCGTATAAATCAGCCCGCCCGCCGCCTGAAACCACGGCTGAATTCTCCGCGACCTAGTGAGAAAGTTCCAGCGAAAGATCACCGGCTCCAGGCTCACGCCGCGAAATGTTCCGCCGCCAAACGGCAGGTCGCAGGTAATGAATTGCCCGGTCGGGGTTTCGCAGGTGTATGCCTCTAAATGCGGCGGCGGCGTGTAAGCCTGCCATAGAGGCATGATTTCGCCGGCGAGCTCAAACTGCCCGCTGAAGATCCCGGCGTGAATCACGGGTGTCAGGACTTTTCCCAGTTGGAATCCGCCCCAAAGAAACTTGTAGTGCGACCGATCGCCCACGCCCGTGCCCCAATTCAAAAATGGGCCAAGCTCCCAGCTGCGGTTGTTCCTGACCTCAGCAACCGGGCGGGGCTCAGGGTCAAGATTCACCATCGGAACGGTGACTTGGCCTTTGCCAGTCGGCGCCATCGTCTGCTGGTACGGCCCCTGCAAAACGCCGCCGCCTTGCGGCGCTTGTGCGACAACCATTGTTCCCGTTAGCAACAAAAACAAACAAATCCCTTTGGTTCGCCTCAAATTCTTCCCCCAACAATCCCCAGCTTCCTTGGTCCCTGGTCCCCGTCTCTACCCAAAAAAAGACCGCCACAATCGGGCGGCCTTCTCTTTGCCTGCCCTCGACTTGACTAACCAGCAGTGTGCTCCATCTGCTCTGCATCCATGTCAAAGTTGGAATGGACATTCTGCACGTCGTCGAGATCTTCCAGCGTTTCCAGCAGTCGAACCATCTGTCCTGCTGCGTTGCCTTCCAATTTGGTGTAGGTCGAAGCCACCATGGTCACTTCGCTCATGACGGTCGGAATCCCGGCGGCCTTGATCGCGCCTGACACTGCCTCGTACGATCCGGGATCGGTAAGAATCTCCCAGGTGTCGCCTTCGTCATTGAGGTCGTCGCCGCCATGCTCGAGCACGATATCCATCAGCTTTTCTTCGCTGGCCGCCGACTTCTCCACCGCAATCAGGCCCTTCTTGGCGAACATGAACCGGACCGAGCCGTTCTCACCCAGGTTCCCGCCGTTCTTCGCGAACGCGTGCCTGATCTCGCTGACCGCGCGGTTGCGGTTATCGGTCATCACATCGACAATGATCGCTACGCCGCCGGGTCCGTAACCCTCAAAGGTGACCTCTTCGTAGGTCAGGCCTTCGAGCTCTCCTGTGCCGCGCTGGATCGCCCGCTTGATGTTGTCGGCGGGCATGTTTTCCGCCTTGGCCGCCAAAACCGCAGTGCGCAGACGCGCATTGGTGTCAGGGTTACCGCCGCCTTTGGCCGCGACGGCAATTTCTTTGAGCAGACGGGTGAAAATCTTGCCGCGCTTGGCATCCAGCGCGCCCTTCTTGTGCTTGATTGTGGCCCATTTCGAGTGGCCTGACATAGCTACCTCAACGGTATTGAAGATTGCGGCGCTGGCGCGCACTTAACCTGCTGAGTATACCATCGGCAAGCTCGCCGAATCGACCCTTCCGGCAACCCGCAAGCGGCGGCTAACCTTAGGTTTGGAGGGCGGTTGGCTTCGCACCGCCGCCTATACCAGACCGTATTTGTCGATAAACTTGCCGAACGTGCGGTTCCATATCGCGAATCGATCGTTGAGCGCCTCATACGTGCCGCCGGGCGAGAGATCGATATTCATCCTGAGCCATGGGTCTTTGACATCGTCGTAATAAGCCCGGCACCAGCGGTTGTCGTAGTTCCAGGTGTTGATCTGCGAAATGTCGAATTTGCCGCCCGTGGAAAAACCTGCGGCAAGTTCCAGCGAAGCGCAACGCTCCCCCTTGCAGTCGCCAAAAAAGATATTGAGCGGGGAGCCTTGGGAATTGGTCAAGATATGACGATTTCCGCTCTCCCCGGTCACGATTTTCGCGGTATAGCCTTCGCTTTCCAGCCAGGCAGATACTTCCTCAACCGTCAATCCGCCGTCGGGAATGGGACGCATCGGCGCTGGCTGCGGCTGTGGCGCAGGGACCGCGGGCTGCGGGACCGACGACACGAGTCCGGCGACAGAAGCACGTTGCGGGTTATCCGGAGTTCCCAGGACAGCTCCGCATTTTGTACAAAACATTTGATCCGGCTGAGACCCTGCGCCACAACGAGGACAAGACATCGCAACTCTCCAGTTCAGAAATCCAAAGCGAGCATTTGCAAGCTATTGATCACCCGATTCAACATTCAACCGATACCGAATTCTCTTGCGCCAACTGGGGTATTTATCGCAGATCGTATTTGGCGATAAATCTGCTGAGTACCCTGTTCCACGTCAAGAATTGATCGTTCAGCGATTCGTAGGTGCCGCCCGGCGATAGGGCAATATCCATGTCAAGACATGGATCGTTGACGGTGTCGTAGTAGGCCTTGCACCATGGAGTTTCGCTGTTCCACTCGTTCAGCCGCGAGACATCGAACTTGCCTTTGCGGTCAAAGGCGACCACGAGTTCAATCGAGGCGCATCGCCCACTTTGGCAGCCCGGTGTAAAGATGTCGAACGGAACACCATGCGCGTTGGTCATGATGTGGCGCTTGCCGCCGTCTGCTGTGACCACTTTCGCGGAGTAACCCCCGCTCTGCAGCCATGCAACGACCTCTTCCATCGTTAATCCGCCTTCGGGGATCGGGTGCATCGAGGCAGGCAGCGATGTGGCTGGCGCGGCTGCCACGGTTTCTAGTGCAGCTCCGCACTTCGTACAAAATCCTTGGCCTTGCGGGCTCTGCGCGCCGCAGCGAGGGCAAGACATGACAATTCTCCACTTCTCAAAGAGGTTTTCTCAGGCGGGGGGTCTTTGCAAGTTACCACCTTCGCGTTCGCCAAGTAAAGATTCGGCCGAATCCGCTGCGAATCTACCGAATGGACGTATCCTCCATCTACACTCCACTGTCCACGCTCCAAGAATAGACATCTTGAAAGCCACCCACTACGGTTCCGCCTTGGAGCCCGGATGCTGGCCAGCGCGCTGCGGAAACAGGAGAATGCAGATCACCATAAAGCAGGCAATCGCAGCCGACGAACTGTACCGGCTTAAATTCAGGCCACCGTTCGCAACGGGTTTCGTTAGCAGGTCACCAAGTGTCGCGCCGAGGGGCCGTGTCAGCACAAACGCCGCCCAGAACAGTACCGCCCGCGAAGTTTTGGTAAAGAAATAAATCAGCGCGACGATTGCGATGCAACCGGCAAAGATCAGGGCGCCGCCTTCGTATCCCGGGCCCGAGTCCGCAACCCAGTCGCCCAGAGCAGTCCCCAGGGTGTTCGAGAAAAGGATCGTCGCCCAGTAAAACATCTCCACTTTCGGCGAAGTAATGCACTCCACCGAAATCGACCCCATCTTCAGCCGCCATGTCGTCAGCGTCGCGATCACCAGCGTGAAAAGGATGACTGTTCCACCGAGATAACCGATGCCCAGTGAGCGATCGGCAAAATCCGCCATCGTGGTCCCGGTCAAAGTGGTGGCTACAATCACTGCCCAGTAGAGAAACGCGTGAAACTTCCGCGCTCGAATCTGAGCCCCCACTGCAACGGCAAAGAGCACAAAGAAAATGATGGTGCTCGTCGCATATCCCAGGTTTAGCGACATCGAGAGCGCATCGCCGCCGGTTTCACCCAGCGTGGTCGCGGCAATCTTGATAATCCAAAAACCGATCGCGACCTGCGGCACTTTGCCTAAGACTTCGCCGGCATGATCCGGCTCGGCCATTTCAATCGGCGTCTCATCGCCCGAGCGTCTCGCAAAACTCCCCAGCCAGCGCGGCACCGCGGCAGACGCGCCGACCCCTGAACTCTCGCTCACGCCATTTCTCCCTGTTTTCAGATTTTTGTATTAGCTTGCTTCCGGGCTTAGTTTACGCAAACACTTCCGCGTCACGCAGCAGCTTCCCCTGCGCGTCTTTCTCTGACACAATCGCCTCGCCGTTGGCAATCGGCCACTTGATAGCCAAATCCGGGTCGTTCCACGCGATTGTCCGTTCACCCTCCGGCGAATAGTAATCCGTCACCTTGTAGGCAAAACCGGCGGTTTCGCTCAGCACCAGAAACGCGTGCCCCAGCCCTGGTGGAATCCACAGTAATCTGGCGTTTTCTCCGCTTAATTCGACGGCTAAGTGCTTTCCGAACGTCGGCAAACTTCGGCGCAAGTCCACGGCGATATCCAGCACCGTTCCATGCGTCACCCGCACCAGCTTTCCCTGCGGCTGCACGATCTGGTAGTGAATGCCTCTCAGCACATTCTTCTGCGAAATCGAAAAGTTATCCTGGACCCACTGCGTTGGCATTCCCGCCTCGGCCATGCGACGCAAATTGAAGGTCTCACAGAATGTGCCCCGATCGTCACGGTAGATCTTCGGCGTCAAAACCAGCACGCCCGGTAGGGATGTCTCTTCAATTTTCATCGTCATGTCTTTCGCCGTTCGCACAACACCAGTGTGGGGGCCATCGCCTTGATACTTAAACTGGGAAACCTCGAGCAACCCTATGCGGCCGCAATTCTACTCGGCATTCGCCGTAAAGTATGGTTCGCGCAAGAGCGCCTGCAAGTATCGTCCGTAGCCGCTCTTCGCAATCGGTGCCGCCAGTTTTTCCAGTTGTTCGGCATCGATGAATCCCTGGCGATAGGCAATTTCTTCCGGGCAGGCGATGTTCAGTCCTTGTCGCCGTTCGATCGTGTGAACAAAAACCGCCGCCTCCAGCAGTGAATCGTGCGTCCCCGTGTCGAGCCAGGCCATGCCGCGGCTCATAATCTCGACCTTCAGCTTTCCCGCTTCCAGGTAGCGCCGGTTCAGGTCAGTGATTTCCAACTCCCCTCGCGCCGAGGGCTTCAGCCCCGCCGCTATTTTTGTAACGTCGCGGTCGTAAAAGTACAGTCCAGTCACCGCATAGCGAGACTTAGGATGGTCCGGCTTCTCTTCCAGGCTCACTGCTCGCCCTTGCTTATCGAACTCCACCACGCCGTACCGCTCCGGATCTTCCACCGGATACGCAAAGATAGTCGCGCCGTCTTCGATCCGCGCTGCCGACTGCAATTGCTTCGACAACCCCTGTCCGTAAAAGATGTTATCTCCCAGCACCAGCGCGCTCGGCTGGCCCCCAATAAAATCCCGCCCAATCAAGAATGCCTGCGCCAATCCATCGGGACTGGGCTGCACGGCGTAGCTTATTTCCAGACCCCATTGCTTGCCGTCGCCGAGCAGTTCTTTGAAGCGCCCGGTGTCCTGCGGCGTCGAAATGATGAGAAACTCGCGCAGTCCGGCCAGCATCAACGTGCTCAGCGGGTAGTAAATCATCGGCTTGTTGTAGACCGGCAGCAGTTGCTTTGAAACCACGTGAGTCACGGGATACAGCCGAGTCCCCGATCCGCCGGCAAGGATAATTCCTTTCATCTCGCAATCCTCATAACTGCGTTCGCGCCGCGTAGTTCTTCTTGATCCAATCTCGATAAGCGCCCGTCCGCACGCTATTCACCCAGTCTCCATGTTCCAAATACCAGCGCACGGTTTTGCCCAGCCCGCTTTCAAATCTCTCCGCCGGTTTCCATCCCAGTTCGCGCGTAATCTTTTTGGCGTTGATCGCGTACCGGCGGTCGTGACCCGGCCTATCTTCCACAAAGGTGATCAGCCTGCGTCGCGATTCCCCACTCTCAAGAGGCCGCATTTCATCGACCAGATCGCAGATTTGCGTCACCACATCGATGTTCGCCTGCTCACAGTTTCCGCCGATGTTGTACGTCTGCCCCGGCCTTCCGTTCTCGAGCACTGCACGAATCGCCGCGCAATGGTCTTCTACAAACAGCCAGTCACGCACATTCTTTCCGTCGCCATAGACTGGCAGCGGCTTGCCTTCCAGAGCATTGAGAATCGTCAATGGAATCAATTTTTCAGGAAATTGGTACGGCCCGTAGTTATTCGAGCAGTTGGTAGTCACCAGCGGAAGTTTAAAGGTGTGAAAGTACGCCCGCGCTAGATGATCCGATCCGGCCTTCGACGCCGCATACGGACTATTAGGAGCGTACGCAGTCTCTTCGCTGAATGCCGGATCGTGCGGACGCAGTGACCCATACACCTCATCCGTCGACACGTGCAAAAACCGGAACTCCGCTCGATCGGCCTCGTCCAGCGCCCCCCAATAAGCCCTGGCCTGCTCCAGCAGCATATATGTGCCGACCAAATTGGTACGGATGAACTCTTCGGGCGAAGCAATCGACCGGTCCACGTGGCTTTCCGCGGCAAAGTTGACGATGGCCCGCGGTTGGTATTTCTTCAGGAGCGATCCCACCAGCTCCGCGTCGCATATATCGCCGCGCACGAAGGTATAGCGGTCATCCTGCTCGACGGTTGTCAAGTTGGCGGCATTCCCGGCGTAGGTCAGCAGGTCAAGATTCACCACCGGGCCCGCCTTTGGATTGGAGGATCCCTTCATCCAATTCAGGATGAAGTTTGATCCGATAAATCCCGCGCCACCGGTTACCAGAATCGCCTGGCTCATGCGTTTCATCGAACCCGAGTATACGATACAAAACACGCCACATGTGAGGGTTGCCGACGCGCCGCCGGCCTCCATCTAACTCGGAATCTTCCTGAAATCAAAGTCCTTCCTACAGCGCCGTCCCCCATAATGGAAGGAACTCCTGCAATAACCGGAGTTTTTCGTTATATTAAAAAGAAGCGCAGATCCGGGATGCGGCCGGCTCTGCTCACCTCAACCTCTCGATCTGCTGGCAAGGCGATTTTCGTGCTCAGAATCGCAGAGTGGATGTGTACTCCGCATCATTCAGGTTGTCGCAATACCAAAACTGCTCGCAAAGGATGCCATGGGGTCTACGAATCGCCGTCTCCGCAACCCGCAAGCGCAAGGCCTCTATCATCCTCGGGATGAACACGATGCCTGCGGCATGGGACTGGTGGCGAATATCAAGGGGGAGAAGAGCCACGAAATCATCCGCAAAGGGCTTGAGGTTCTCATCAACCTTACCCATCGCGGCGCGGCCGGTTGCGACCCCGAGACCGGCGACGGCGCGGGCATCCTCATCCAGATTCCCCACGATTTCTTCGTAAAGGAATGTGCGGAGCTGGGCATCAAGCTGCCAGAACCCGGCGCATACGGCGTGGCGATGTGCTTCCTGCCCGTCGAGCGGCAGAACCGCCTCCAATGCGAGGGCGTCTTTGAGCGCATCGCTCAGGAAGAGGGCTGCTCTGTCCTCGGCTGGCGCGACACGCCCGTTAACGGCGATGCCATTGGACGCGAAGCCCGCAACACCCAGCCTTACATCGAGCAGCTTTTCATCGGGCGCCCCAAAGATCTGGATGAAGATGCCTTCGAGCGCCTGCTCTATCGCGTCCGCCGCCGCACGGAAAACGAGATCTTCGCTTCTGAGATCGAGGACAAGGAAACCTTCTACGTCCCGTCGTGTTCGTGTCGCACCATCATCTACAAGGGCCTCATGCTGGCCCCGCAGATTGAGAAGTTCTACTTCGAGCTGGCCAATCCCCTCGTCACCAGCGCTCTCGCGCTCATCCATCAGCGCTTTTCCACCAACACATTCCCAAGCTGGCCGCTGGCTCATCCCTACCGCTATGTCGCGCACAATGGCGAAATCAACACCATTCGCGGCAACATCAGCTGGATGAATGCGCGCCAGTCGGTTTTGGACAGCCCGCTTTACGGCGACAAAATTGGAGACCTTTATCCCGTCATCGTACCCGGCGGCAGCGATTCCGGCTCCCTCGACAATGCCGTCGAGTTCCTCTTTCAGTCCGGCCGTTCCCTGCCTCACGTCATGGCCATGCTCATTCCCGAGGCCTGGGCTGGCAACCCGGACATGGACGAAGACAAGCGCGCCTTCTACGAGTACCACGCCTCACTGATGGAGCCGTGGGACGGTCCTGCCGCCATCGCGTTCACTGATGGTCGCGTCATTGGCGCCACACTCGACCGCAACGGCCTGCGTCCTGGCCGATACATCGTCACCAAGGACGATCTCGTTGTCCTCGCTTCCGAAGCCGGAGTCATCGAGGTTCCGCCCGAGGACATTCTGAAGAAAGGCCGCCTGCAACCGGGCCGCATGTTCCTCGTCGACACGGTGCAGCAGCGCATCATCTCCGACGCCGAGATCAAAAAGTCTCTCGCCGCCCGCCAGCCCTATGCCGATTGGCTCAAACAGCAGCAGGTCACCATCGACACGCTGCCCGAGCCTGCGCGTGTCATCGGGTTTAATGCGGAGACGCTCCTTCGCCGCCAGCGCGCCTGCGGCTATTCGGAAGAAGACCTTCGCATTCTTCTCGCTCCCATGGCCGCGGATGGCCAGGAACCCGTCGGCTCGATGGGCACCGACGTGCCGCTGGCTTGTCTATCCGACCGCCCGCAGGCGCTCTTCAACTACTTCAAGCAGCTCTTCGCCCAGGTCACTAATCCGCCCATCGACCCTATCCGCGAAGAACTCGTCATGTCGCTCATCAGCTACATCGGCACCGAGCGCAACATCCTCGACGAAGCCCCTGAGAACTGCCACACGCTCAAGCTGCCCCATCCCATCCTCACCAACCGCGATCTTGAAAAGCTGCGCCGTGTTTCTTCAGGCGATCTGCTCGCCACTACGCTGCCGGCGCTTTTCCGCGCCGAGGATGGAGAAAAGGGCCTGCGCCACGCGCTCGAAGATCTGAGCAATCGCGCTTCGCACGCCGTTGACTCCGGCTACTCCGTGCTCATCCTGTCCGATCGCGGCGTTGATGCAACCTACGCGCCCATTCCCAGCCTGCTGGCCATGGCCGCGGTTCACAACCGCCTGGTTCGCGAGGAGAAACGTACCCAGGTCGCGCTCATCATCGAAAGCGGCGAACCGCGCGAGGTGATGCATTTCGCCCTGCTCATCGGCTACGGCGCCAGCGCCATTAACCCGTACCTTGCCATCGAGACCATCCACGACCTTAAGCGCCGCGGCCTGTTGCCCGACAAAATCACGGCCGACTACGCCGAGAAGAACTTCATTAAGGCCATCAACAAAGGCCTCCTCAAGACTTTCTCCAAGATGGGCATCAGCACCCTGCAGAGCTATCGCGGCGCGCAGGTTTTTGAGGCCGTCGGTCTCAATCGCTCGCTGATCGAAGACTATTTCGCAGGCACCGCTTCGCGCATTGAAGGCGTGGGCCTGGGCGTGCTTGCTCGCGAAGCGCAGTTGAAGCACGAGTATGCCTTCCAGCCCCTCACCGACTCCGAAACCGATCTTGCCGTTGGCGGCCAATATCAATATCGCGAAGGCGGCGAGTTCCACCTGCTCAATCCGCTGACCATCAGCAAGGTGCAGCACGCCGTCCGCAACAACAATCCGTCCACGTTCCAGGAATTCACTGACCTCATCGACGGCCAGAACCGCACTCTATGCACGCTTCGTGGATTGCTCAAGCTCAAATATCTCGAAGAGCCCATTCCGCTCGAAGAAGTCGAGCCGGCGAAAGAAATCGTCAAGCGCTTTACCACTGGCGCCATGAGCTTCGGGTCAATTTCGAAAGAGGCGCACGAAACCCTCGCCATCGCCATGAACCGTCTCGGCGGCATGTCGAACACCGGCGAAGGCGGCGAGGATGAAGCCCGCTTCACGCCGGACGCCAACGGCGATTCGCGCCGCTCTGCCGTCAAGCAGGTTGCCAGCGGACGCTTCGGCGTCACCACCAACTACCTCGTCAACGCCACCGAGCTGCAGATCAAAATGGCGCAGGGCGCTAAGCCCGGCGAAGGCGGCCAACTACCCGGCCATAAAGTCGACAGCGAGATCGCGCGCATCCGCCACTCCATCCCCGGCGTCGGCCTCATCTCGCCTCCGCCGCATCACGACATCTACTCGATCGAAGATCTCGCGCAGCTCATCTACGACCTCAAGAATGTGAACACCGAAGCGCGCATTGCGGTCAAGCTCGTCTCCGAAGTCGGCGTCGGCACCGTAGCCGCTGGCGTGTCCAAAGCCCATGCAGACGTCGTGCTCATCTCTGGCGACACAGGCGGCACTGGCGCTTCGCCACTCAGCTCCATCAAGCATGCCGGCCTGCCCTGGGAACTCGGCCTCGCCGAAACGCAACAGGTTCTCTTGCTCAACGATCTCCGCAGCCGCATCCGCGTGCAGACCGACGGCAAGCTGCAGACTGGCCGCGATGTTGTCATCGCCGCCCTGCTCGGCGCTGAGGAATTTGGCTTCGCCACAATGCCTCTTATATCAATGGGCTGCATCATGATGCGCAAGTGTCACTTGAATACCTGCGCAGTCGGTATCGCTACCCAGGATCCGGTTCTCCGCTCCCGCTTCACTGGCACGCCCGAGCACGTCATCAACTTCTTCTTTTTTATTGCCGAGCAAATGCGCCAGCACATGGCCAAGCTCGGATTCCGCACCGTCGATGAGATGGTCGGCCGAGTCGAAAAGATCGAGTCGCACATCGATGACGCACATTGGAAAGCCAAGGGAATCGACCTTTCGTCGATCCTCCACGTACCGCCGCTTCCCTCACGTGTGGCCCGCCGCCGCACCACCTGCCAGGATCACGGCCTCGGCCCCGCTCTTGATCACGCGCTTATCGCCAAGGCCAAGCCCGCGCTCGAATCGCAGACGCCGGTTACCGCCAGCTTCCCCATTCGCAACGTGCACCGCACAGTTGGCGCCATGTTAGGCGGCACCATCGCGCGCCGTTTCGGTTCGGCAGGATTGCCTGACAGCACCATCCACTTCAAGTTCCGCGGATCGGCCGGCCAAAGCTTTGGCGCGTTCGTTCCTCAGGGCGTCACGCTCGAGCTTGAAGGCGACACCAACGATTATCTCGGCAAAGGCCTTTCCGGCGGCCGCATCATCGCCTATCCGCCCAAGACTTCCAGCTTCCTGCCCGAAGAAAGCATTCTCGTCGGCAACGTCGTCCTCTACGGCGCAACCAGCGGCGAAGTCTTCCTGAATGGCATCGCCGGCGAGCGCTTTGCCGTCCGCAACTCCGGCGCCACCGCCGTCGTCGAAGGTGTCGGCGATCACGGCTGCGAGTATATGACCAACGGCCTCGCCATCATTCTCGGTTCCACCGGCCGCAACTTCGCCGCCGGCATGAGCGGCGGCATCGCCTACGTTTACGACGATCAGGGCGATTTCGCCACGCGCCGCTGCAACCAGGCCAGCGTCGATCTCGAGCCTCTGGTCGACGCCGCCGACATCGAAAACATCCGCGCCCTGCTTGCTCGCCATCGCGACCTGACCGGCAGCCCGCGCGCCGCGTGGGTCCTCGAGCACTGGGCCGATGCGCAGCCGCTCTTCATCAAAGTCTTCCCACACGAGTACAAGCGCGTCCTCGGCGTGGAGCGCGCCAAAGCCGTTTACACTTCCCCACTCGCGACGCCGTCGTTGGCCGCCACAGGCGAGGTGCGCCATGGGTAAGGTCACCGGCTTTCTTGAGATTCAGCGGGAACAGGCTACGCGCCGCAAGGCCGACGAGCGCATTCGCGACTGGTTTGAAATTTACGAGCCCTTCCCCGAAGAAAAGCAGCGCGAGCAAGGCGCTCGCTGCATGGATTGCGGCGTGCCCTTCTGCCATACCGGCTGCCCGGTCAACAATCTCATCCCTGACTGGAACGACCTCGTCTACAACAATCGATGGCAGGCCGCCGTCCGCCGCCTTCACTCCACCAACAATTTTCCTGAATTCACCGGCCGCATCTGCCCCGCACCTTGCGAGGCCGCCTGCGTGCTCGGCATCAATCAGCCGCCAGTTTCTATCAAGCTCATCGAGCGCTCCATCGTCGAGCGCGGCTTCGACGAAGGCTGGATTCACCCCGAACCACCGGACCACGCCACAGGCAAACGCGTCGCCGTTGTTGGCAGCGGTCCCGCAGGTCTCGCCGCCGCGCAGCAGCTTCGCCGCGCCGGCCACTCCGTCACCGTCTACGAGAAGAACGACCGCATCGGCGGCCTGCTCCGTTACGGCATTCCCAACTTCAAACTGGAAAAGCACATCGTCGATCGCCGCATCGCGCAAATGAAAGCGGAGGGTGTTATCTTCCAGACCAACGCCCACGTCGGCGTCAACACTCCCATCGAATCGCTCACCGAGCAATTTGACGCAATCCTTCTCTGCGGCGGCGCGGAGCATCCACGCGATCTCTCCGTCCCCGGCCGCGAGCTCAAGGGCATCCATTACGCCATGGAGTTTCTGCCGCAGCAGAATCGCCGCAACGAAGGCGACACCGAAGAAGCGCTCCTCCGCTCGATGGGCGGCGCCAGCACAATTCTCGCCACCGGCAAGCACGTCGTTATCATCGGCGGCGGCGATACCGGCGCCGACTGCCTCGGCACCAGCCATCGCCAGGGCGCAAAGAGCGTCCACCAGTTTGAGATTATGCCCAAGCCTCCCGGCGAGCGCGCCGCCTCAACGCCTTGGCCGCTTTGGCCGCTGCAACTGCGCACCGAAAGCGCTCACGAAGAGGGCGGCATTCGCGACTGGAGCATCAACACGGTGAAATTCACCGGCGACGAGCAAGGCAACGTCAAGCAGCTTCACTGTGTGCGCGTGGGCCCTCCGCCCAAGTTCGAGGCCCAGGCTGGCTCAGAGTTTATTCTCGATGCCGATCTGGTCCTGCTCGCCATGGGCTTCCTCGGCCCCGTGAAGAATGGCATGATCGAGCAGCTCGGCCTCCAACTTGATAACCGCGGCAACGTCGCTACGACGAATTACATGTCTTCCGTCGACGGCATCTTCGCCGCCGGCGACATGCGCCGCGGCCAGTCGCTTGTTGTCTGGGCCATCAGTGAAGGCCGCAAAGCCGCAGCAGCTGTGAACGAGTATCTCAACCAGAACCAGGAAAAAACGACCCGCTCCCGCCAAGCCGGCTCTCCCGCTCGCTAAGTTTTTCCACTCTCGATCCAGAAAACAAATGGGCGCCCCAGGTCTCGTTTTTGGGGCCCGGGTAGCGCTCCTCTGCTGCGCAAGAGATGCGACTCTTGTGTCATTGCCATTTGGCTTAAGATCGGCACAATTATAGGGATGTAGGTCTACGGGAATTCCATGTCGAAAAGAGAGATCCCGATGAAGATGTTCCCATCGCATGCCTGTTGCGCTCTCACTCTTCTATTCCTGCTTGCATCTTCTTCTGTCTACCCGCAGGACAAGCAGGGCACGGTGAAAGTTGATGCTCTTGCGGTGTACTCCGAGATGTCGCCAGAAAGCGATGTTGTGCAGACTTTGCCGCGTGGAACCGTGGTTCGGATACTCCTCACCGTGACCGATGACGAAGGAAACTGGTGCAGCATTGCCAGCCGGAATGGCTCCTCGAGAATTGGTTATGTTGCGTGTTCCGGACTTGATAGGCCCAAGGAAAGTCTGTCCGCGGCTAGCCAGGGTGGATCACTTCCCCAAATCCTGATTGGAACCGCGTACACCCCGACTCATCCCTCAAAGCGCCAGACACCGGACACTAACGACGGGAGCCTCGTCGGCCAGACTCTTCCGCCGCTTTCGGGATACAGATGGAGCACTTATTCGGAGACACTCGTAATCGCTGTCCGCAGAGGATGTCCATACTGCGATGCCAGTTTGCCTTTTTACAAGCAGATCGGCGAGCAGGAAAAAAACAACATGCTTCATGCCCATGTTCTTCTCGTCATGCCGGATGACGCATCCTTCGGCAGCAGTTTGCTAAGAAAGGCGGATGTGGAGGTTCAAGGAATCTTCGGCCAGGGGCTGGATGCTCTTAAAGTTTCGGGGACACCAACGGTCTTGCTTATCGATTCCAGCGGGCGCATCGAGCGGGAGTGGGTTGGAGAACTCGCGCCGAGCGGCGAGAAGGACGTAATGAACGCAGCACAAGAGTAAACAATGACACGTCAACGATGCCGGGTGCTCCAGGCGAGAATCAAAATGATGGAGAAGGCGATACTCCACGCCCGCAGATTAGCCCGAGAACTTGCACCCGGCGCCACTCAGACGGAAGCTCGGCGATGAACGGGCCAGGAAGACTGGAATGAATGCGCTGCGTTCCGTCGTTCGCAGAGGCTACACGGTGGCCCAGGCCGGATACTTCACTGTCACGAGTCCCAACCGGTGGTTTTCAGCCTCGCAATTTCCAGATCGTTTTCCGGAGCTTTCCCGGCCAAAGATTGCGGCCTCGGCGAATTCGAACCCGATCCTGGCGCAAACCGCGCCGACCTTCAAGCGAACCGAAGCAGCTCCGCCACAATTTGAGCTTATCGGACCACGAGCGCAGAATCATCACATGCTACGGTTCGCCCTGGTTGTACTGGCCGCTCTTGCTTTTACCCTGGTTGGCTTATGGGCCGCCGGAGACACACCATCCCCGAAATATTGGACCTGGTAAGAGGGCGCGACTAGAAACTCTTCCGAGCCGGAGACCGCTTTCCCCACTGCCCGCCGGCTACTCCCCGTTCCCCGCTCCGCACACGCACTCCTTGAACTCCTCCGCCCCCTCACCCATCAGCTCGCATGTGTACATTTTCCAAATCGGCTTCAGTGCTTTGATCCCCGCTCCGTGGGAATCGAAATTCTGAATGTAGTTCGCGCTAGGCGCCGCCTGGGCATTCGGGTCAGCCCTGAACCCCGCGATCAAATCTCCGACCGTCGCCGCTGTAAACGCCGGCTCTTTATAGGTCTCGGCAAAGTCATACTCCTCGCTCCACTTCGTGCCCGTCTTGTCCGACGCCGCAAAAACCCGGTAGTCCTTCATCTCCGAAGTGGCCGCGTCGATCTCCGCCACCGTAAACGAAGGGTTGTTCCCGCCGATCGGCGAAATCGACCCCACCATCTTGATCGCCACTCCCTCCGGTGGTACGCCATGCGTCTTCGGCTTCAGCAGGCGCACTTCGTCCATGTGTGTGTGCGCAAAAATTGCCAGCTGTATCACGTCTCCATATCCCGCAATCGCGTCCGCCAGCGCCTCCGTCTTCAAAAACATCTGTGGCGTTTCCCCGTTGCACACATTAATTCCCTTCGTCGCCGTGGCATAAATATTCACGCCTGGCGGAATGTGCGTCATCACCCAGACTTTCTCGTGATTCCTTCGCGCCGCGTCCAGTTGCTGTTCAAGCCAAGCAATCTGCGCGGCCGCCGGTGCCGGATCGTCCTTGCCCCCGCAAGTCTGGTATCGCTGCGACATGAACAGGTCATCCAGCACCAGGATCCTCGTCCGATCCAGGGGCGCCGGCAAGCGCGCGCTATAGTAACCTCCGTCGCCAAATGTCCGCAGCGCTTCTGCGCGATCTCGCGAAGGCAGGTCGGCCGTCAAATTCCTGCCCGTCGCACTCAGGAATGCACTGTTGACATCCAGTTCGTAATCGCCGCAGTCCGAATCGTTGTTCCCCAGCGCTGCATACACCGGCACTCCCGGCAGCGCGCTGCGCAGCTCGTGCATCACAAACTCAATCGTCCTCTCGGTAAATGCGCGATATTCTCCGAGTTTTGCATTGGGCACAAGCGTCGTGAACTTGCACTCAAACTCGTGCGCCATAAGGTCGCCACTGAGGACTACGAATTTCGCTTTGGCGGCATGGGCGCTGATCGCTTGAAGGCTCGAATCGTACAGCTCATAGGAGGTGTCGGGCGATACGCGCAGTTTGCATGTCTGCTCAAGTTGCGTGAACCGCTCTGCTCGATCGGCCGCCTCCGGCGCAGCCAGAATCCCCTTCCACTCGCTCACCGGCGCAGATCTCAGTCGATCCACCTTGCTCGGGTCCCAGAACGGATCAAAATGAATATCGCTCACAATGAGCGCCTCGACGGCCGCTGGCTTCTCCTTGGCCGCGGATTTCGGCTGCGCATCCAGGCCGAGCGTCGCCGCGAGTATCACGGCAAAACTCAGTCCCAATGCTCCGCAGCGCACACCGATCCCGTAGGTCTTGTTCATCAACTCTCCTTATTGGATGGTCCGGCCGTTTCTCTTGTCTCTACGGGCTGCGCTTAGAATAACCCTCTTCTCGGGCCAACTTTCCAGCCCTCCGCCGCGCCCGACGCTAACTTGCTAACTCCGCCGGCCCCGTTGCATTATCCTGTCCTCATGCGCAGACCATCTCTGATCCCGGCCGCAATTTTTGCCGTGGCATCTTTCATTCCCTCTATTCTTCCCGCGCAGACCGTCGCGCCAACTCCGCCCATGGGCTGGAATAGCTGGGACTCCTACGGCTTCACCATCGACGAAGACCAATTCAAGGCCAATGCCACCGTCCTCGGCTCGCTCCAGCAATTCGGCTGGAAGTACGCGGTCATCGACGAAGGCTGGTATATGGCCAATCCCCAAGGCCATTCGCTCGGCGAGCGCCACTATCTGTGGAATGAGTACGGTCTTCTCGTCCCCGATCCCGCGCGTTTTCCCGATGCGGCTGATGGCGCCGGCTTCAAACCGCTCGCCGACTGGCTGCACCACCAGGGTCTCAAATTCGGCATCCATATCGTGCGCGGCATTCCCCGCCAGGTGGTCGCAGACAATCTGCCCATCGCCGGCACATCCTTTCATGCCGTTGACGCCGCAGACACCGCTTCTCCCTGCCCCTGGGACCCAGGCAACTGGGGAATCAAAGACAACGCTGCCGGTCAGGCCTACTACGACTCGATGCTTCGCCTTTACGCCTCGTGGGGCCTCGATTTTCTCAAAGTCGATTGCATCTCCGACCATCCTTACCGCATTTCTGAGATTCGCCAAATCGCCGCAGCCATCCGCAAATCCGGCCGGCCCATCGTGCTCTCGCTCTCGCCCGGACCCACGCAGCTCGAACACGCCGCAGAAATCGGCCAATACGCTCAGATGTGGCGCATCACCAACGATCATTGGGATGCCTGGCAGTTTCCGCACCAGACACCCGACGGATATCCCTTCGGACTGAAAGACGATTTCGACATACTCGCCAAATGGTTCACATACACCAGTCCCGGCAACTGGCCCGACGCGGACATGCTTCCCGAGGGATGGCTCGGTCCCAACCCCGGCACGGGTCAGGCTCGTCAATCGCGCCTGACTCCCGACGAGCAGCGCACCGAATTCACACTTTGGGCGATCGCGCGTTCCCCGCTCATCCTCGGCACCAACCTCACGCGCCTCGATGACTACACTCGCTCCCTCATTACCAATCAGACCGTCATTTTCATCGATCAATACGCCACCTACAGCCATCCCGTCGACGTCTCCACGCTCGGGCTCGGCTTTCAGGATGCTCGCGTTTGGCGTGCCTCCATTGGTCAGCCCGGCGATCGTGGCTACGCCGAGTACATTGCCTTCTTCAACCTCGCTGACACCCCTTCCACCCTGCGCACCACCTGGACTCAGCTCGGGCTTGACGGCACCAAGCACACCGCACGCAACGTATGGGAAGACTCCACTCTCAAGGAATCCAAGGACATCGGCGTCACGCTCCCTCCCCACGGTTGTGCGTTGTTCGAGGTTCAATAGTTCCGATTCAGCTCCCTCGAGCCAACCACGAGAAACGGCGCCCCCGGCCTCGATTTTGAGACCTGGGATCGTACTGCACTCCACTCACACAATCGTGTTAGCTGCTACACCTATTTCTCGCTGCATGTGCGAAACTAGCTTGTCTCCCCGGTGCAGAATTGAACTTGCGCGATCTGAAAGAGCTCACGCGATTTCCGAAAGCGCCGTAGCAGGGGCCGGTCATGCCACTTCTTCGTTCCGCCTTTATTGCGCTCTCGCACGATCGCCGGCTACGCCGCTTCTTTGAGCACTCCGCGCTTGGCACCCGCCTTAACGCGCGATTCATCGCCGGCATGCAGCCGGAAGACGCGCTTCGCGTCGCGGAATCCGTCAACCACCAGGGCATCTCCGTCACCCTCGATTCTCTCGGCGAAAGTGTCACTTCAGCCACCGAGGCACATCGCGCAGCCGACGTCTATCACCGCCTGCTCGACTCCATCGCCGAGCGCGGACTCGATGCCAACATCAGCGTCAAGCTCACGCAGATGGGCCTGCAGCAGTCGCCGGAATTGGCCGAGTCTATCGTTGAAAGCCTGGTCCAGCACGCGCGCTCCACACAGAACTTCGTGCGCATCGACATGGAGGACTCGCGCCTCACGCAGGACACGCTCGATATCGTGCGCCGCGTTCATTCGCATGCCGGCCTGCGCGGCGCAGTCGGCGTCGTCATCCAGGCCTACCTCTATCGCTCGCAGGCCGACATTGAGCAGCTCTTGGCCGACGGCATTCGCGTCCGCCTCTGCAAGGGCGCATACAACGAGCCGCCTGAAGTCGCCTTCCCCCACAAACCTGACGTCGACGCCAACTCTTTCAAGCTTGCGAAAATGCTCATCGACAGCCCCATCTACCACGCGCTCGCCACCCATGACGAGGCGCTCATCGACAGAATCAAAGCTTACGCGGCCGAGGCCGCCATCGACCCCAATCACTTCGAGTTTCAAATGTTGTATGGAGTGCGGCGCGATCTGCAGCGCAAGCTGGTCAGCCAGGGTTACAAAGTCCGGGTCTACGTGCCCTTTGGCAGCGAGTGGTATCCCTACTTCATGCGCCGCCTGGCCGAGCGGCCAGCCAATGTCATCTTCCTCGCGCGCAACTTCTTCCGTTCCTGAATCCAGCGTTGCACGGCGCTCGATCTACCCCTTCGCGTCACGCAATCTCGTCAGACCGCTCTTAGCCAAATCCGCCAAAGCCCCGGCAAGAGTCTTCGATTCATTCAACGACTCCGGCCGCTCAAGACGAATGCCGAGCTTCGCGGCGTATTTGCGAAACTGTATGTCGATGTCGTACAGAATCTCCACGTGATCGCAGAGAAATCCAATCGGCTGCAGGATCAGCGCCTTCACTCCATCGCTCGCAAGCTGGTCCAGCGTCTCTTCCACGCTCGGGCCAATCCACGGCCCGCCGCTCGCGCCCTGGCTTTGGAACGCAAACCACCATCGCGGAATCTCCGGAACTCTCGCCGTCACCAGTTCTGCCGTCCGACGCGCGTCCTCCGCATAAGGATCGCCTCCCGCAGCCGGCCCCGGCCACAACTTCGGTTCCGGTTGCCCCATCCTCGCGACGTCTTTGTTTTTGTCGCTAGGGTGGGACGCGGAGCTCGCGCCAGAATCAGCGGCCGGAGCTTGAACAGTGCGCGTCGGCACACTATGTGCCGTAAACAGCACCGGCGCTGGCTCTCCGATCTCGGCGCTCAACTTCGCTAATGCCGGCCTCAGCCGCTCGGCGAACGCATCGGCAAGCAGCGGATTCTCCGCCCACCCTTCCGTAAAGTCGATGCGCAGCCCGCCCGCCTCCGCCTCCGCCGCGCGCCGGTAAAGCCCCACGCTGGTGCGCGAATTCTGCGGCGCCATGCAGATCACCGCAGCCTGCTCCACTCCATCCGCGCGCATCTGTTTTACGATCTCGGGAATATAGGGCCGCCAATTCCGCATCCCTACATAGACCCGAACTGGTAGTCCCGCAGCCTCCAGTTCTTTTTCCACCAGCCGCGCCTGTGCCATCGTGATTTCCGTAAGCGGGCTTTTTCCAATCAGCGAATAGCGGTGCTGAATCTCTTCGACCACCGCTTGCGGCACCGGCCGGCCGCTCACCACGTTGCGCAGGTATTCGGGAATCTGCTCCACCGTCTCCGGCGTTCCGTGCGCTAACAGCAGCACAGCCTGCTTGCTCATTCGCAAAGCTCTCCATTCCCTCAATCTGTTTTTTCTGTTCCCTATTCCCTATTCCCTGAACTCCCTCACCATCTTCACCACCGCCTGCACATTCTCTACCGGCGTCTCCGGCACAATTCCGTGGCCAAGATTAAAAATGTGCCCCGGCCGCCCGCCGGCTGCGCGCAAAATTTCCTTCACCCTCTGCTCCAGAATTTCGAGCGGCGCAAACAGGGTAATCGGATCCAGATTTCCCTGCACCGCATGCGCATGTCCCACTGCGCGCCAGCCTTCGTCCAGGGGTTGCCTCCAATCAAGGCCAATCACGTCCGCTCCGGTCGCCGTCATCTGCCCCAGCAATCCCGCGGTCTCCACGCCGAAGTAAATCACCGGCACGCCCATCGCCTGTACCGCGCGCACCAGCCGCTTCGACGCCTCAAACGCATACGTCCTGTAATCGCTCAGTGACAGCGATCCCACCCAACTATCAAAAATCTGGATCACATCTGCCCCCGCCTGCACCTGCATCCGGCAATATTCCGTCAACACGATCACGATCTTGTCCAAAAGCCCGCTCCACGCAATCGGGTCCCGATACATCAGCTGCTTAGTGTGGATGTAATTCCTTGATCCGCCGCCCTCGATCATGTAACTCGCCAACGTGTACGGCGCGCCGCAGAACCCAATCACTCCCAGCCGATCGCGAAAATGTCCGGCCACCTTCTCAATCGCCTGCGCTACATACGCCAGTTCGCCCGCGCGATCCGTCCGCAACGCGCGCACATCCTCGGCCGTCCGCACAGGCTTGTGCACCACGGGGCCCTCGCCCGCCTGGAACTCGAAGTCCAACCCCATCGGTTCGAGAGGCAGCAACAGGTCGGCGAAGATGATCGCCGCATCCACGCCCAGCTTCTCCGCCGCGGTAATCGTCACTTCCGCGGCCAGCTCCGGCTTTTTGCAAATCTGCACGAGTGTGTGGTGCTTGCGCACGTCGCGATATTCCTGCATGTACCGCCCGGCCTGCCGCAAAAACCACACCGGCGTGCGGTCCACCGGCTTGCGCAGGCACGCGCGCACAAACCGGCTGCCGGCGAAAATTGTCTCCGCCGCGTCGATCTTCTGCCGAGCTGATTCCATATCGACCATTCTACCGGCCCCAATCCCTGGCGCAGCCCCGCCAGTTTCATCGCGCCTGCTGTATGATGAGCCTCGGCACGCTGCGGCGGTCTTCACTCTTCGCCGAAACTCAATCGGAGCCTCCCCATGACCGTAGCCAAGCTTATTTGCGCCGTCTTCGCCGCATCTCTGTCGGGCTCGTTTCCTGGGGCCGCTCAGCACTCGTCGCCACCCGGCTCACAACCCGCCCCCTCGCCATCCGGGCAGCACATTCAGCTTGACGTTGTCGTTGATTCCAAGTCCGGCCAGCCCGTCATTGATCTTCCGCAGCAGGACTTCACCATTCTCGACAACAAATCTCCACGGCCCATCACCGCATTCAAACTAGTCACCGCGAAGCAGGAGCCGGTCGAAGTCATTCTCTTCATCGATGCCGTCAACACGCCCTACAGCGAAGTTGCCTACGTGCGCGATCAAACCGTGAGATTTCTTAAATCGAACGATGGCAAGCTGGCCCATCCCACCACCGTCGCCGTCTTCAAAGATGATGGAATTCAGCTCCCCAGCGGCTTTTCAACCGATGGAAATGCTCTGAGCGACCTGTTGCAGCGATACACCATCGGCCTGCGAACCATTACACGCGATTCTCAATGGAGCGACAATGATCGCCTCACAATCTCGATCAGGGCTCTCCATCAGATCACAGCCTATGCCGCGTCGCTTCCCGGCCGTAAATTCATTATTTGGATCACGCCCGGATATCCTCTGCTTTCCGGCCCTGGCTATGTTCTCACTTCAAAGCAGGAACAGGAGATCTTCTCGGATGTTGTCGGTTTCTCTTCGCAATTGCGGCAGGCAAGGATCACGCTCTTCGATGTCAATCCTTTGGGAGTCGCCGAACCGATCTTCAACGCCAATTATTATGAAAGCTTTCTTAAGGGAGTTGCCAGGACCGAGGATGCCCAGTTCGCCGACGTGGGGATTCAAGTATTGTCAGTCCAAACCGGAGGCCTCACGCTTGAAACCAATAGCAACGTCGACGGAATGATCCAGAGGTGTCTCGACGACGCCGCCTCATGGTATGAAATCTCCTTCGATCCTCCACCCGCCGACAAGCCCAACGAGTACCACCACATCGACGTGCGGCTCAATCAACCCGGACTCATCGCCCGCACCCGCAACGGCTACTATGCCAACCCTGTCGCGGTTGCTGCCCAATGATCGGCTACAATCCTGGTGAGTCCCGTGGCTCTTGACCAGCACTCGCGAGAAACCGATTGGAGCCCTATGTCGATTGCGAAATATGTTTGCGTCGGCCTCTCCGCATTTCTTGCCGGTTCGCTTCCTGGCGTCGCTCAGACATCGTTGCCCGCCAGCCCAATTCCCATCCACCTCAGCGTCGTCGTCAACACCAGAGCTGGTCAATCCGTTCCTAACCTAAGCCAGCAGGACTTCACAATCCTCGACAACAAATCTCCGCAACCCATCACGTCCTTCAAAGTCGTTACCGCCGCTCAGGAGCCGGTGTCTGTCATTCTCTTCGTCGACTCCGTCAACACGCCCTACGAGCTCCTGGGCGCGGTGCGCGATCAGACCGAGAAGTTTCTCAGGAAGAAAGAAGGCGTTCTGGCTTACCCCACAGGCATCGCCGTCCTGACCGACGACGGTCTTCAACTGCCGAAAAAATTCTCGAGCAATGGAATGGAGCTTGACGACGATCTTGAGCACCGCGAAATCGGCCTGCACAGAATCATCCTCACCAATGAATGGAGCGCCGGCGATCGTCTCACCATCTGCATCAAGGCTCTTCATCAACTTACCCGGGTCGCTTCTCGTCTGCCGGGACGCAAAATCATCCTCTGGATCTCGCCAGGTTTTCCTCTGGCCTCAGGCCCCGGCTACGCTTCGCTTACCCCGATGGCGGAGCAGGCCATATTCGGTGACGTGACCTTCTTCTCCAGCGAGTTGCGGCAAGACAACATCACGCTCTATAACATCAATCCCGTCGGTGCCTCTCAATCGACGTTCGATGCCAACTATTACCAGACCTTTCTTAAGGGTGTCACCCGGCCCGACGATGCCCAGCTTGCGGATTTAAGCATTCAGGTTCTTTCCATTCAAACCGGCGGCCTTGCTCTCGTTTCCAACAACGACGTTGCCGGGATGATCCAGCGTTGCATCGCCGACGCAAATTCCTGGTATGAAATCGAATTCACTCCGCGGCCGGGAGGCAAGCCAAACCAGTATCACGCCATCGATGTCAGGCTCGACCAACCCGGACTCATCGCCCGCACGCGCACCGGCTACTACGCCAATTCTGTTGCTGTGATTCCTCCGCGCTGAATCTGGCCGGCCTGATTCGCACCACAGCCGGCCAGGAGACATGACGTCGAGTGCGCTTTCCTGTCCCCTATTCCCTGTTTTAGGGTTTCGCGTCTTCCGTGATCAGCGGCCATGTGTCCGTTCTGAACGGTCCAGCTGGCAACCCCGCACCGTTGAAAAGAGTCGCATCGGGGTTCGACTGCCACGCATAGCGAACCTCCGTCGGGTGCGGCACATCGGGCGACGAAACGATCACTTTGTCGCCTGAAATGCGCGCGTCCGCCCAATGAAACTTGCGGTCCTCGCCGGCGATCGAGAACTCGCCCAGCTTCGCGCCCTTCACCACCAACCCGCCCTCTGTGTGCGCAAACCTCAGCCGGATTTCTCCCGGCCGCCTGTCAACCGACTTCAGAGTCGGCCCCGAATACACGACATGCTTGTGGTAGCTCTTCGCCATCGCGCAAAATGCCAGCCGATCTCCAACCGGCTCTTTGAGCTTGGGATGAATGTTATCTGCTTCGCCCGTATCAATCGTTACCACCAGGCATGAGTCCGGAACCGTTGCCGCGGCGATCGCCTGCGACTCGCGGATGTCCGCCCAGCCGTCATCCACCGGAATCGCGCTCCGCGGCGCGAATTTAGGCAGGCTCGCAATGAAGAACGGAAAATCGCCCTGGCTGAAAACATTGCGCCAATCCCCGATCATCGCCGGAAGAATCTTGCGGTACTGGTATCCTCGCGGCGAATTCTGCTCGCCCTGGTACCAGATCGCCCCCCTGATCTCGAGCGGCGCAACCGGCGCCAGCATACCGTTGTACAAAACCGCGGGCATTACTGGCCAGTTCTCCCACGCCTCCGGCAGTGCATGCGGGGGCCGCGCATCCTCGCTGAGCTTCGCCTCCCACTCCCCGGCCAGTGCAAGGCTCGTCTTGTCGCCCAGTACCAGATGCAGCTCATCCGCCTTGCCCATGAATCCGCCGTCGGGCTTGGTTTTGAACACGCGAATGGCGATCAGGTTCTTGCCCGGCTTCAACACGCCTGGCCGAACGAAATACGCGCGCGGATTCTCCACCCATGAGCTTCCGCCAACTTCCGTGCCGTTGATGTACACCGTGTCCATCCGCTCGATAGAGCCGAGCAGAATCATCGTGCGCCCCTCGGGAACCGGATTCGGCACATCGATCTCTTTGCGAAACCACACAACTGCCGGCGTGTCGGGCACGCCCAACTCGGCGAATCCACCTGGAACATTCACCGTCTTCCAGTCCGCATCATTCAGCTCTGGTGCAAACCACTTTTCCTTGAGCCCCGCATCGTACTCGTCGTACCAGTGCATGATGTAATTGCCATACTCCGGCGCGCCCTCCGCAGCCAGTTTTTCCACTTCACTGAGCGGCACGTCGAAATCGTGCAGGGGCTTTAGCGCATCTGCGCTGGTCCACGCTTCGGCCGGCGTTCCCCCCACGGCGTCCACCACCAGACCGATCGGAACATGAATGTCCCGCTGCAGCCGGCGCGCAAAGTAGTACGCTACCGCCGACATAAAGCTCGCCGTGTCTGGCGAAACCACCTTCCAGGATCCTTCGACAACATCGGAATGGCGGTATGCCACGTGTTGGGCCACGGTAAAGTAGCGAATCTCGGGAAAATTTGCCGCCTTCACTTCATCCTCGCCATTCAGCGTGAATCGAAGCGGCAGTTGCATATTCGATTGGCCGCCGCAAAGCCACACATCGCCCACCATCACGTTCTTCAACTCGACCGATTGGCGCCCCGCGATCTTCAATGTGTACGGGCCGCCTGCCTTGGGCGGATTGATCTTCACCTGCCAGCGTCCGTCGCTCCCCGCCGCGCCAGCGGCCGTGTGGCCGCCGATCTCCACACGAACCGTATCACCGGGCTGCGACCAGCCCCAGATCGTGTCCGGTTTGCCGCGCTGCAAGACCATGTTGTCGCCAAAGATCGTGCTCAGAAATGGCAGCGGCTTGGCCACGGCCTGCGGCGCAGCGGCGCCTTGGGCCACCGCCCCACCATTCGGCAAAATCAGGAGAGCGGCTCCAGCAACAAAAAAAGCCAGATGACGCAATTTCATAGACTTGCTCCTCAATTCTTCAAGGTTCTCTTCAAACCACTCGATTCTCTGGATCTTCAGAATCCCCTGCTCTTGATTCCTGGTCCCGGTCCCTTGGGTCTCACCCTGGCCCCGCATTGACGCGCTCCCAAGGTTACTCCGAAGCGAAAGACGTTTGTACCACCAATCACCCCTCGCAAACAAAAGCCCTTCGGCGCATGCCGAAGGGCTTCATACTTGCTTCCGCTGTTGCTTTTGCTTCTGCTTTTACGCCGTCACAGGTTCACTCGCATCCACCTTCACCGGCGTGAGCCAGCCAAACCGGTCAGGCTTCAACCCGTTGGCGATGCCGAAGAACTCGTCCGCAATCTTCTTCGTAATCTCGCCCGGCTTGCCGTCGCCAATCACAATGCGGTCGATGGACCGGATGGGCTGCACCTCGGCGGCCGTGCCGGTGAAGAATACTTCGTCCGAAATGTACAAAAGCTCGCGCGGGATCGCCTGCTCGGTCACCGTGAATCCAAGGTGCCGCGCAATCGTCAGCACGCTGTCGCGCGTAATACCCGACAGCGCCGAACTTCCCAGCGGCGGCGTAAACAGCACGCCGTTGCGCACGATGAAGATATTTTCGCCCGATCCCTCGCTCACCAGCCCGTCCACGTCCAGCGCGATCCCTTCCTGATACCCGTTGACCTCGGCTTCCATCTTGATCAGCTGGGAGTTCATGTAATTCGCGCCCGCCTTGGCCAGTGCCGGCATCGTGTTCGGCGCCAGCCGGTTCCAGCTTGAGATGCACACATCCGCGCCGCCGTGGCCGGCAAGGTATTTGCCCCAAGGGAAATTCGCGATGTACACGTCCACCGGCGACCCCTTCGGATTCACGCCAATTTCCCCGTACCCGCGCAGCACGATCGGCCGGATATAGCACGGCGCGACCCCGTTCGCCTCAATCGTCTCCACTACGCCCGCGCAAAGCTCCTCAAGCGTGAATGGAACCTCCATGCGGTAGATCTTGGCTGAGTCCAGCAGCCGCTGCATGTGCTCCGGAAGCCTGAACACCGCCGAGCCCTGCGGCTGCCCATAGCAGCGCACCCCTTCGAACACGCTCGACCCGTAGTGGATCACGTGGCTCATTACGTGAATCTTGGCTTGATCCCAGGCAATCAAGTTCCCGTTGTGCCAAATCTTTTCTGTCGTTTGAATAGGCATGGGGATTTAGGAACTCCTTTTTCTTGAAAACTCATGCAGTTCCTTCAAGGTTGTCATGTTTGCCGTTTGAAGGCAAGCGCTGGGTTCCGTGGGAAGTGGGTCGCCCTGCCGGGTGCGGGTGGGCATTGACCTGGGCAGCGTGGCAGGCCGGGGATTCACCCCCGGCATCCAAGATGCAAGACGGATCGGGGCCTTAGCTTCTACGGAGCTACCTTTCAAACCGATCCACTCCCATTACTCGTCCAACCTGCCGCCCGCACGATAGAATCGCTGCAATTGGTCCCCCCACAAACGAACCGCGCGCCGTCGTGCGCAGGGAGGTCAGCCCTATGGGCGAGCTATTTAAAGTTTGCTGGGATGTGTTCACGATCCGCCATTATTCACGCCAGGGGATGAAGCTCTCTGCCGGAGACTATCTTGTCGCAATCGGAGCTGTAATTTTCCTCTACGCCACCGCCGTCCCCGCCGCTGTTCTCTACCAGAACCATCCGCAGTACAAATGGGTACTTATCGCTACCCTCGCGATCGACGCAATCGCGTTCATCGCGCTGTTTGTTTGGGAAGTGAAATGGTGGATCAAGCACAAGGCCGCCGCTCGCGCCGCACAACTCGCCGCACAAACCAATCAGCCCGGTCAATAATCGCGGTCAATAATCGACGCCAGAGCCTGCAGCGCGGGACTCCAGCCTAACTTTCCGTGCGAGTCTCCGGCCCGCATCGGCGGCAAGGCGGCGCGATCTGCTTGCTGTCGCACGCAAGAGAATTCGCCCTTTGCTACGATGGTCGGATGATGGCCAATGCGGAATTCAGGGAGTACACGTTGTTCTGCCCGGTTTGCAAAGTGAATTTCAAGCAGTTGATCGTTCTGCACAAGCTCCCCAAGAACTTTAACGTGGATCGCATACTTGCCAACGCAGTCGAGAGCCACAATCACAAGGCGTATCAGGACGCCCAGACGGAGAAGAACAAACCAGCCGCAGATCCGTCCGCGCAGTAGGCGGTAGGGCGGGCGCGGTATGGCCGCGGTGCTGAGTTGGTGAATCGCGGGAGGCCTGAAATGGGTGCGATTTCGGGCGTTTTCGGGGCGATATTTGCACCAAAATCGAGGAAAATCGAGGAAATTCGTCGAAATTTGTGGACGGATTCTTCAGATATTTGTTGATTACAATAGAGTTAGTATGAACTTTTGCGTTCCAAGTGTGTAAAAATCACTGCCTTCTCAGCTTTCAGCCCTCAGCCGTGAGCTTTCAGCCTTCAGCTTTCAGCTTGGGAATCGTGATCATGGGACTATTGTGCGCCAGATGGGCATAATGATCGGCAAACTTGAAGAAACAGGGACCAGGGATTAGGGGACAGGGAACAAAGGACTTGCGGTGGCTTGGGAAATTTATTTTGGCGGAAGAGGCTTGACAACGCATTGGGCGGGGGCTAGTTGAAGGGGGAATAGGTATCATGTCCCACTTTTTCCCCTTGATTGACGTGACTATGCCGAGAGCAGGTCACAGCAAGGTGTACGAATGTGCAGAGCCACACCGCCTGTCCCTCGCCAGAATTCCATCCGAGACTAAAAGGGCACGAATTCTTCATTCTTAGCGGCGGGCGGTTTCAAAGCTGATTATTTGGAGCGGAAAGGAACGCCCGGCGAAAACGCACGAGAAATAAGGGGACATGATACCTATTCTCCCCAGATTTCGGGGAATAGGTATCATGTCCCCCATGTCCCCTAGATGTCCCCTAGGTATCATGTCCCCCATGTCCACCCCAGATTTCGGGGAATAGGTATCATGTCCCCCATGTCCCCCCCCATGTCCACCAAGTCATTTAGAATCAATCATTTGGAGAAAATGATCGAAGGTATAAGTACCTGAAAAAAGGACACTTAATGCCAAAAAAGAGGGGTATCTCAAAAACGTGAACACCGAGACCGCCCCCACCAAGGGTTCCTGCACATTGCGTGCCGCCCTAGCGCGCCGCCATCTCGGGCACTGTCACGGTGTACGGCGGCAGCACCCCGTATTCGGCCGCCATGCGAAAGAAACCGCGCATTCCCTCTATGCAGTCCTGGTCGAGGACGTAGTGAATGTTCGCCGTGAGATAGGTTTGGATGGTCGCCTCGGGAATCGGAATCCGCCGCGACCACTCGGCCACCAGCGCATCGATATTCGCGAGGCCATGGTCGCGCGAACAAATAAAGTCTTCAGCAACGCTCTGGTCCGAAGGGCCGCTCCCTGCAAGGGCGCTGTGCGCAGCACCCCAGACGGCGGAGACGAAGGCAAGCCCGGTCAATGTGCGCCACTCTTCGGCCAGATCAAGATAAACCAGCTCTTCGCCGGTACGCTCGAGCCGGTTGTATCGTTCTTCAAGCGCCAGCAGCGCCGGATCGCCAATCAGAATTGCCGCATCGGCGCGCTCCAGCATTGCGTCGAGTTCGGCGACCATGGGCACAAACGGAATCTCGCCATTGCCCCACTTGTGGAACATGATCCGCGCATAGGCCAGCGTGGTCCGGCTGGCGTCATCGGCCGCAACCGAGCGCAACTTGTGGAGTGGCTGGCTCGGGCGATGCACCAGAATGAGCGAGCGCACGCGGCCCTTTGAAGCAATTGTGCAGCCGGGCAGAATCCGCAAACCCGGCGTGGTGGCAAGCGATGCAATGGGAATCAATCCGATGTCGGCACGCCCGTCGGCCAGGCGCGCCGCGCACTCTGACGGCGTCATGCGGTCGATGCAATAGCGCTTTTTGAGCGCCTCGTCGAGCGGCGCATGCTCAAAGTCCCACATCAGCGGCGCGGGATTGAGAAATCCAATCGCCGCAACCCGTAAACGCTTGTCTTGCTCGGGGCTCACATCCCTTAGACTACCAATCTTTCATTCGCGATTGGCCGCAGCAGGTTTGGATTTGCCTCGCCGGCACACCAAAGTAAGCCTTGTCGTCTACTGGGTGAGCAGTTCCAAAATGCAAAACGCTTCGCGTTGGTTGCGGAGCGTCCTGCAATCTCGATCGAGTTGTGGCCGGCAAATTCCGGGTCTTATTTGTGGCCGCTGCTGCTGCCACCACCACCACCGCCGTGGGATCCGCCGCCTCCACCACCTCCGCCACCTCCGCCTCCGCTCGGATGCGATCCGCCTCCACCGCCGCCACCTCCGCTGGGATGTGGCGCGCCGCCGCCCGATGATCCTCCACTCGGATGCGGTATGCCTCCACCGCCCCCAGCACCGGTTGGCCGATTCGATGTCCCGCCGCTCGGCACGCTCGGCCTCGGTGAGTAGGTTCCGCGGTTTGGCTCCGGCGCATTCTCATACGCCGGCGCGTCCGTCGGTGGGCGATTGCTGTAGCCCGGCCGATTCACTGGAGCCGGGTGCCCGCCTTGCGGCATCATCCCGTCGCTCGGCTCCGGCTCACGGTTCATCGGTTGCGGCTCACGCCCACCTGCAGTAGACGCTGGAGCATGCTCGACGATCGGACGGGACGGCATCGGTCGAAGCGCTACGACCGTGCTGCCGCCGATCGTGACCGGACCATTTCTGTCCCGTGCCGGCAGCGGCGGACCGCTTACCACTGGCCTGCGGTTGATGGCAACGAGCGGAACCGGCATCCCATTGCCCGGACGACGCGGCAGAATTGGACGCGGAGGCAGGCGATATCCCGGCGGCAGATGCCCAAAGTTCGGGCCGCCGTAGAACCCCAGCCCCCACCATGGCGTGCAGCCTCCCTGCCCCGGCGCCCAGCCCCATCCGAAGCCGCCATAGTAATTCCACGCCCCACACTGAAACGGCATGTAGCCCCAGGGATAACCCGAGACCCAGAGATAGCCGTAACCCGGAGTCCACATCCAGTTCCCGTAGCCGTAAGGATCGAAGGCCGCGCTCGCCGCCTCGTAAGGCGACCAGACATATCCGTCGCCGGGTACGTCGTACCAGTTGCCGTCGGCATCCAGATCGTTCCACGCCGGATTCTGCGGCTGGCTCAAATTCGCCGTCGCGCCAGTCTGCGACGCGGCCTCTGCCGTCAGCGCCTGATCGCGGTCAGAGTTCCAAGCATCCCAGGAGTCTGGCTCGATCGATTCGGCAAGCTGATAATCAGCCGGGGCGGCGCCATTCAACGCGATGCTTTCGCCACCATGCAGATCGACCGCGACATTTCCGCCGGCGGATTCCAGATGTGCATTCCCAGAGAAGACGGCAACCTGCCCCGGAGGCGTGTCGATACCCACGCGGAATACCGTAAATCCGCTCGCGGTCACCTGGGAGTCGCCGAACTGCACGGACATCTCGCCCGCCTGCCCTCCGCCTTGAAACTCGAAGTAAGCCAGACCGCTGTTCAGCACGAGCACAGCACGGGCTGTGGTTCCCGCTCCCTGAAGAACCTGCAGCGTCAGCGAACTATCTGGCGAGAGCCGTGCAACGCTGCCATCTTCAAACTGGATCTCCGCCTTTCCGCTATCGGCGGTCGTCAGTTGCATGCCCTCAAGAAGCGGCGCATTGGCAACTGCCTGCTGAGCCAGCACCTGCCCGCCCTGCGAAAGACTTACCTGGCCGTCCACATAGCTCAGGCGCACTGCGCGCGCCGGCTCACCCGTTCCCTGCGGCTGCGCCGGGTCCTGCGCTCGCGCTGCCGGCTCAAAGCAAACAACGGCAAGGGCCGCTACCGCCAGCCCTTCAATCCAACTGCGTTTCCTCAAGAGATTCATGGCGCCCCGCTTTCCATCGCCTCGCGGCAACTCACCCCGTTTATTGGGAGCCCTGCATTGATTGGACACCTGCCCGGGCCAAAAAGTCTCCGAGCTTCAGGAGATTTATGTGGGGCCGCGGGCCAGCAGATTCTGGGCCCGTTTTCTCACCCGATCGAGGACTTGATCGTCGCCGGCCAGCCGCTCAAGAATATCGTGAATGGCGTAAACCTCTTGCGCCCTGCCATCCTCGAACTCTTCGGTGAGGAACTCCATCTCCTGGTCCAATCCCAGCCGGTCATGCTGCAGCAGCAGTTCCAGTCGAGCGCCCTCGATAATGGTTTGCGCTACCGCCTGCATCGATTCGCCCAGCGCCTGAATATCCTTGTCGCGCGAATAGTTGAATGTGCACGATCCGTGCGGCGCAGGTCCGGTATACGCCAGCGTCTTCCATCCCTGGAAAGCAACCTTCAAATGACTTTCGCACCCTACGTTAAACCAGTTGTGGCTCTTCGCGACTTGAAAAGCGTGCGCGGCAAAGTCCTTGCTCACTGCGACATCGCGATCGATATTGGGAGCTTCTATCTCTTTCGTACCTGCCTTTGATCCCATCTCGGAACGAAAATGCCCAGTGCCATCGGGGCGCAAGACAAGCGTCCATTGAGGTGGCGACAAGTTAGGGTTGGAGAAGTCCACTTGAATGACAGCGCCTGGCGCGGCAGCGGGCTCAGGCGCCCCATGGAGCTGCGCGGCCAGCGCCAACGCAGCCACGAGCCAAAAATGTCTCATTGCCTGACTCCCTGAAGCGCCAGCGTCTGCGCGGTGTGGATGTGGCAAATGGCGATGGCCAAGGCATCTGCAGCATCCGCCGGCTGGGGCAGCTCGGAAAGATCCAGCAGGCGCGCCACCATGAACTGTACCTGCTCTTTTTTCGCCATGCCGTAGCCCACCACGCTGGATTTAATTTTTAATGGCGCGTACTCCGCCAGCGCAATGCCCTGCCGCGCCGCGGCCAGCAGCGCCACGCCGCGCACCTGGCCTAATTTAAGCGCCGATTTCGCGTTCACCGAGTAGAAAACTTCCTCGATGGCCACCGCATCGGGGTGCCAGCGCTCCATCTCCGTGGTCAATTCCCTGAAGACCTGATCCAGGCGCTCGGGTAGCTTTTGCATTTTTGAGAGCCGGATTGCGCCCATCGCTCTGAACTGCAGCGGCCGATCGCGCGCGCCTTCGCCGGAGTCGACTACGCCGAATCCCGTCACCTCGGTTCCGCAATCGATGCCAAACACCCTCATCGCGTCCAAGTGTATCGCACAGTGACTGGATCGTCTGAACTCTGCAACCATCGAATCCAAAACACAAGAGAGCGGAGGTCACACCTTTGTGCCACTGGAGTCCGGGCATCCATCTTGAAACGCTTGCGTCCAAGTTGATGACGGATCTGGTTCCTTTCAACAAACTTTCATCCCGGGAAAACCAAACTCGGTTTTTGGTGTCGATAAGTTAGAGGGAAAGATTCTTGGAGCGAGCAATGAGCTTGATTCCGGCAGCGGCAAAACGCACGGCGGTTCTCTGGCTCAGCCAGGGAATCTCTCCGCAGCGTCTGGCCCTGACCCTCGCCCTCGGATTCGCTGTCGGCTGCATTCCCGTAATCGGCATTCCCACAGTACTCTGTGCCGGACTGGCACTGGCATTGCGCCTGAATCTTCCTGCCATCCAGGTTGCGAATTACGTCGCCATGCCCTTGCAGCTTGCGTTGATCGTTCCGTTTGTACGGCTTGGAGGCCGAATCGCCACTTGGCTGCCCTCAGCCGATTGGGCGCACTTGGAAGCTCCCTCCGTTTTCCAGCATTTTGGGGTTCTCAACTTTGCCGAGCGAATGAGCGGAATGGCTGGTCAGGCGTTGCTCGCATGGCTGGTGGCCGCCGTCCCCGCAGTCCTGCTGATGACTCTGCTGCTGAATTTGATGCTGCGGCGGATTCCTGTTCTTAGAAGCGCAGAGGCTGGCGACTAAGGCGGCAATCAACTACTTTTAATTCCAACTTTGTCGGGCCCCCGGTCAGTCGGCTGCGCCGTCACTTCCCTGCGTACGGATCCACCACCGGTTGTGCGCTGTCGATCCACGCGGTGTAGATCATGTCCCGCAGCATGCTGGCTCCGTCTGCCAGGCGCGCAGCCGTGAAGTCTCTCGATTCGGGTGTACCTGGGTCCACGAACGCTCCGGCCTTCTCAAACTTATAAACCTGCTCGACATAGGTGGCCGTGTGGCGCAGGTACGCAACGTAGGCGTCGAACATGTCGCCGTCAATGACCTTAGGCGGCGTGATTTTAGCCTGCACCTCAGGCGCATGAATGTTGTCTGCGACAAAAGGCCCTTCAAAAATATGGTGAATCTGGTGGCCTGTCGTATAGCCGTTCGGATTTGGCCCCACCCAGCCGTTGTATTGCACGGACACATGGAGGGGCTGCGAACCGTCGCCCACGTAGTGCCCCAGCCAGCCCGAGTAAAAAATGATTGCCGCCTCAACCGGCTTGGTGTCCTGGCCGGCGGCCAATAGATACCGATACTGCCGCATTGCAGCCTTTAAACGCTCCCAAACCTCATCGGTCTCCCAAGGTTGCAGGCCGATCTTTTCCGGGCGCTCGCCGGCGGCGAAAACCTTGGCTTCAAAGTCAAGTCGCTTATGCGGCAGCGGACCGAGCGCATCGGCCAGTTCCATGTCAATAAAATGCTCTGGAGCCTGGGCGGCGCTCAGTTCGGGCTCGGCAGGGGAACGCCACCGATCGGGTTCGGGGCCCAGATATGTGATCTCATCGATGGCCGCGGGAGTGCGCAGGAACGCGGGTACATCGGCTGGCAGGTTCGATGCGGCCAGCTTGTTGATCATGGTGTGGCCGTCGTGCTCCCAGCAGTGAGCGGCTGGGGCAAGAGCTGCGAGAGAGAACATTCCAGCCCCGGACAGAATGAAACGAATCAGACGAGAAGACGCAGGATGGCGAAACATGAGGCCAGTATACGGCTCCCTCGACCGGGAAGGGCCGCCCGATCGCGCAAGCCTGCCCTCGCCGCGACAACCCGCTTGGAATGGTTACTTGGGCGTTTCGCTTCATGCGCCGTAGGGCCGTTTTGCCTGGAGAGTCTTAAATCGAGCGCATATACTACCAGCACATCGCGTTGTCGTCCGCGAAGGGGTCAGCCTTGCAATTCAACTACGGCGCGCAATCGGATCTCCCGCGGCGCGTTTTATCCGTTTTGAGGCTGCCTTGGGGAGCGGGTGACAACGGAAGCACGAGCGCCAAGGTCGGTGTTGCGCAATGTCGAGCCAGGCGTTGAATCAGGGGAACGCGCCGATGAGCGAACGGCCGGATGCACAGAGCGAGCAACCGCAATCCCTGCCGCCTGATCACGGCGGCGTCTCGCAGTTGTGGCTCATTCTGCCCTTTTCAATTCTCGCGATCTCGGTTGGTGCCGCGCTGGCCCGCTTGTTCCCGCACTTTCGCTGGGAGTCACTGCCGGTCGTGGCTGCCATCGTGGCCACTGCGCTTTTCGCGCTGCTTTTGAACCGGCGCCTGCTCCGCGCGGGAGCTCTCTCCGATGGTCCGCCGATCGCCGAGGGACTCAGGGAACTCCTGGATTCGGCTGGCCCGGCAGTCATCGCCCTCGATCTGGGCGGCAGGCTGATCTACTGCAATCCCGCCACTGAGCGCGTGCTCGGCTACCGCGCTGCCGAGTTGCTTGAAAAATGGGGCACCGTGGAGATTCTCGCGCCCGGCGAACCCGAACGCCTTTTGGCTGAGATGCAAAAGATCTGCCGAGTTGACCGTCCCGCAGAAACCACCCGTGCCGGACTTATGTCGGCCTATCTGCAATGCGTGCGGATGCTGGCTCCCAGCATGGTTCCTAGTTTTGACGCCAAGGTGCGCCGCAGAGACGGCGTGCAGATTCCCGTAACCCTGCACATCTCTGCGCTTCGCGATGCCGCGGGCGAGCTCACCGGCATGGTCGCTGTGGCCGTGGACCAAAGCGAGAACCTGCACCGCGAGCAAGTGCAACGTGAATCGCAGGAGCGCTACCGCGATCTCTTTGAGCATTCCACTGAGATGATTGCCACGCTCAGTCCAGCGGGGCAATTTCTCTATGCAAATCCCGCCTGGAAGCGGTGTTTCGGCCTGGAACAGACCGCACTTCTCGATCTGCATTCCTTTGAAGAATTATTTTCTGAGGGCGTCCGCGTCGAGGTGGCCGCGCTTTTTCGTCGCGCGCTCGATGGCGAATTGGTCGAACGGGTTCCTTTGCGCCAGAATACGCCGGATGGCCGCGTGCTCGAACTCGAAATGAGCCTGAGCCGCCGTCAGAAAACCGGCGTTCCATTGGCGGTGCGCTGCCTCATGCGCGATGTGACGCAGCAGAAGCACCGCGAGAATCGCTTGGCGCTGCAGCTGGCCGTAAGCCAGATCGTGGGCGAAAACGCCGTCGAGTCGGAAGGAATGCGCATCCTCGAGGCCCTGTGCCTCTCGCAGGGATGGGATGTGGCAATTGAGTGGTTAATTGGCGCCGAGCAGAAGCATCTCGAATTCGGAACCGCATGGGGAACGCCGGGCCGCGAAGCGGAGGCGCTGATTCAAGGCAGCATGGGCCTTGCCCTGGCTGGAAGCGGCGAATTGCCGGAGCGCGCATGGAAAGAAGGGCGTTCGGTGTGGGTTACCGATCTCGCCAAAGCGCCGGTTACAGCGCGCATCACTGCGGCGCTGAATCAGAACATGGTCTCGGGTTGGGCCGTTCCGGTTCGCGCAGGCAGCAGAGTGTTGGCGGTTCTCGAATTTTATTGCCGCTTCCGCTTGCGCGAAGATCGCGAAGCCATAGCCGCCATTGAAACCGCCGCGGCGTCCCTGGGTCAGTTGTTAGCGCACACACAGGAACGTGGAAGGGCAGAGGAATTAAGTCGCCAGCAGGAGGTTCTGCTGGACGCGGTGGCCGAAGGTATTTGCGGGCTCGACCGCCAGGGTAGGGTGACATTTGCCAATCCCGCCGCAGCGCGCCTGTTGGGCGCGCCGACGGATGCGCTGATCGATAGGTCTGTGCATGAGGTATTGCACGGCGCTGCACCGGCTGATCGCGCTTGCTCCCAAGAGTGCCTGCTCCGCACCGCCGCATCGCAAGCCGGTGGCGCCAGCGGCGAAGAAAACATCTTCCGAGTCGACGGCACTTCCTTCCCTGCCGAATACTCTCTTACTCCGATCCGCGCCCAGGGCCGCGTATCAGGCTCCGTGCTGAGTTTTCGAGACATCAGCCAGCGCTACGCACTCGACCGAATGAAGGACGAATTCATCTCCACCGTCAGTCACGAGCTGCGCACTCCGCTCACATCCATTCGCGGAGCCCTCGGATTGCTCAGCTCCGGAATCCTGCCTGAGACCAACGAGAAAGCCACCAACCTTCTGCGCATCGCGCTCACCAACTCCGATCGCCTGGTTCGGCTCATCAACGACATTCTCGATTTGGAGCGCATTCAGGGCGGGCGTGAACCACTTGGCTTCCGCAGCGTCCAGCTCGCTGACATCGTCAAGCAGGCCATTGAAGATATTCAGCCCGTGGCCGACGCGGCCGGCGTTCAGCTCATTCGCGACTCCACAAAGGTAGAGATTTCTGCCGATTCTGATCGCCTGCTTCAGGTCGTAACCAACCTGCTCTCCAATGCCGTCAAGTTTTCGCCGCCCAATTCGCCGGTCAGCGTCATGCTGCGGCCCGGCGTCACGGGCGTGATTCTTTCCGTCATCGATCATGGACGCGGAATTCCTGCCGACAAGCTCGAGTCCATCTTCGGCCGCTTTCAGCAGGTCGACGCCTCCGATTCGCGGCAGAAGGGTGGAACCGGACTGGGCCTCGCCATCTGCCGCACCATCGTCCTGCAACATTCGGGTCGCATCTGGGCCGAACGCAATCCAGTGCGCGGATCCACTTTCCGCATCTTTCTTCCCTACCACCCGGCCCCGGTTACGGCTCCGGGGGGTGCTCTTGAACCAGAACTAGGCCACGGCACCGTGGTCCTGGCCGACGCCAATCCCGAGTCGCGGCCCAGAATCGCTGCGCAACTGGCACGGCACGGTTATTCCGTTGTGCAGGCAGCCACCGTCGAACAAACTCTTTCCGCGGCCCGTCAGGATCCGCAGGCCATCCTTCTCGATACTTCGCTCGACGGCATGAACGGGTGGGAGATTCTCCCGCTCCTGCGCCGCATGGATGCTTCCTCTCGCACTCCGGTCGTTTTGTTGAGTGTGGAAGATCCCAACAATCCTAAACAGCTTCCCGTCGGCGCCGATGGATGGGTTCCCAAAGGCCTCAGCGAAGAAGTTTTGCTGACGGAATTGGCGCGCGTCCTTTGCGGTTCCGGTGAAAAGGCGCGAATCCTCATCGTTGAGGATGATCCCGATCTCGCCAACATCATCAGCGAAGTCTTCGCCCGCGACAGCATCATGGTTGAAACGGCGCACTCACTCAAAGAAACCATCAAAGCTTGTTCCACATTTCAGCCGCACCTGATGTTGCTGGATATCGGCCTCCCCGATGGGGACGGCTTCAACGTCGCCGATTGGCTGCGCCAGCACAAGAGCCTCGCTCGACTGCCCCTCGTCGTCTACTCCGGCCGCGACCTCTCCCAGGAAGAGCGTAGCCAGTTGACTCTCGGACCCACCTACTTCCTCGCCAAAACGCGCGTCCAGCCGCAGCAACTCGAAGCCCTGGTCCTCACCATGCTGCGTTCGTCGCGAAGCACCGAAGATCTCTCCCTTCCCGATTCCGCAGTGCCCCAACCCTAACCCTCAATCCGCAGCGGCTCTTTCTTTCTTTCAGCAAGGACTCTCGCCAATTTCAGCGCGACTATTGCTCAATTCGCCACTGGCCACGCTTCGCTGCCCCATTACCCATCGACAACCCGGCCTGCGCATTTAACAATGATTCTGGAGGGCTCAAGCGACGTGGCCCGCAAGATTCTCATCATTGACGACGAAGACGACATCCGCGAGGTCGCCTCGCTCAGCCTTGAAACTGTAGCTGGTTGGGAAGTGATCAAAGCCAGCTCAGGAGCTCAGGGCCTCGCTCGCGCCGCCGAGCAACGCCCGGACGCCATCTTGCTCGACGTGATGATGCCCGGTATGGATGGTCCCGCAACTTTTCGCGAACTGCGTAAAAACCCGGTCACCGCCGCCATCCCCGTACTGCTGCTTACTGCCAAAGTTCAAGGCACCGACCAGCGTCGCTTTGCCGATCTCGGCGTAGAAGCCGTACTTTTTAAGCCTTTTGATCCCCTAACTCTTCCCACACAAATTTCGCGCGCGCTGGGCTGGAAGTGACTCAAATCCGAATGACCAGCCCGGACCAATCCGCCGTGCCACCAAACGCGGAAATTTCCGCCACATTGGACTCCATGTGGACCCGCCACAGGCCGCAAATTCTCGAGCGCGTGACTGTTCTTGAAGCTGCTGCCACAGCGGTCGCCACAAAAAGCATCACCACGGCCGAGCGTGAGGCCGCCCAGGCCGCCGCGCACAAATTAGCCGGCACCCTGGGAATGTTCAACCTGATGCACGGAACCGATGTGGCTCGCGAAATCGAGCAGATTTACTCGAGGGGATCTCCCTCCCGCCCGACGCTTCCGGCGAGCACCTGGCCACTCTCGCAGCCGAGCTGCGCACCATGATCGAAAACCGCAAATCCAATAGCTAACGACCTACGAATTACACTCTTCTCAGTGACTCCGCACGATACCTTCGCGTCAGAACACGACGAGAGCTCCCAACTAGGCCTCCACTTCGAGGAGCCGCGCCCGGCGCGCCGCATCTGGCCTGTGCGTGTGCTCGTCGCACAAGTGCGCGAGCTGGTCGAGCAGGAGTACGGCGACATTTGGGTGGAGGGCGAAATCTCAAACTACCGACCCGCCCCGTCGGGCCACGTCTACTTCACCCTCAAGGACGCCGACGCGCAGTTGCCGATCGTAATCTTCCGGCGTCAGGCAATGCTCCTCCGCTTCCGGCCGGAAGACGGCCTGCACGTGGTGGTGCGTGGACGCGTCAGCGTCTACGAACAGCGCGGCCAGATGCAACTGGTTGCCGAAACCATGGAACCGGTCGGCGCGGGCTCGCTGCAGCTTGCCTTCGAGCAATTGAAGGAGCGGCTCAAGACAGAGGGCCTTTTCGACGCCGAACGCAAAAAGCCGCTGCCGATGTTTCCGCGCACGGTCGGCATCGTCACCTCGCCCACAGGCGCGGTAATTCGCGACTTTCTCAACATCGTCAATCGCCGCCACGCCGGCCTCAATGTCCTGCTTTCTCCGGTTTCCGTTCAGGGCGAGTCCGCGCCGGCTGAGATTGAATCCGCCCTCGCCGAGTTGAACGCGACAAATCTTGTCGACCTGATTGTGATTGCACGCGGCGGCGGCTCGCTTGAAGATCTTGCTGCCTTCAACAGCGAGCAGGTGGCGCGGGCAATTGCATCAAGCAGGCTTCCCGTTGTTTCCGCGGTGGGCCATGAGACCGACTTCACCATTGCCGATTTCGTCGCCGACCTCCGCGCGCCCACCCCATCCGCAGCCGCCGAACTCATCACCGGGGCTCAGCACAAAATCGTCGAGCATCTGGCCGCGCAATCGCACCGCCTGGAGCGCGCCGCGCGCTTTCAGCTTTTACAGGCCCGTCAGCGTCTCGCGCATCTGCCCGTCAGCCGCATTGAATCCCGTGTGACCACGTTGCTGCACCGGCTTGAGCAGCGGCTTGATAGTGCGCTTCAGCGCCTCGACACCGCGGTTCAGCATCAACTCCGCCTGCGCCAGAGCCGAATCGCCTCGCTTGCCGCTGCTGTACTCCATCACGACCCCCGCCGGAGGCTGGCCCATGCGCACGCCCATCTCGCCGACATTCGCGCCCGTCTGGACCGCTCGCTGGAGCGACTGATCGCCTTTTCCCTCTCGCGTTTCGGCTCGCTCGATGCTCGCCTCCATTCCCTCTCGCCATTGGCCGTGCTCGACCGCGGCTACGCGCTGGTTCTGTCGCCGGATGGCTCGCTCATTCGTTCCACCTCCCAGTTGGGCTCAGGCGACCAACTCACAACACGGCTCGCCGATGGCAGCTTCTCCAGCCGAGTCGAGACGATTTCACCCGTTGCACCGCACACATCGTATGGGACCCCGGCAACCACTTCTCGCAAACGAAAGAAATCTTCCTCATGAGCACGAACGGAGCACGCAGACTTTTCGGCACCGACGGCATTCGCGCCGTAGCCGGAGAACCCCCACTCGATCCCACGAGCGTCTACAGTGTCGGCCTCGCCCTTGGCCACACGTTGCACAAAGTTATGCCGCAGCCCAAGGTGATTTTAGGGCGCGATACGCGCGAATCGGGCCCATGGATCGCGGCCACTCTCGCCGCAGGCCTCCGCGAAGCGGGCGCGACTGTCGAGAGCGCAGGAGTCATCACCACTCCGGCGATTGCATTCCTCGCGCGCACTCATGGTTTTCAGGCCGGCGTAGTCATCTCCGCCTCGCACAATCCATGGCAAGATAACGGCATCAAACTTTTTGGCGGCGACGGGTTCAAGTTCCCCGATGCGGCCGAGATGGCCATGGAAGAGGAGATCCTGCACCATGCCGCACAGGTCGAAATCTCCGATTCGCAAAGTTTCCCGCCTGTCGATGACAATCCCGCCTTTCTGGCCGATTACATTCAGTTCCTCATCGACAGCGTTCCCGGACTCTGGCTAGCGGGCATCGATATGGTCGTCGATTGCGCCAACGGCGCAGCCGCGCCCATCGCACCCGTACTTCTGCGCCGCCTCCATGGCGAAGATCGCCCAAGCATTACGTTCTTAAACATTTCTCCCGACGGCCGCAACATCAACGCGAGTTGCGGCGCTCTTCACCCGGCATTGGTCGCGTCCGAAACGCTACGGCGCGGAGCGCACCTCGGCCTTACTTTCGACGGCGATGCCGACCGTTGCATGCTGGCCGACGCTCGCGGCAATGTCATCAACGGGGACGCCATTCTTCTCGTGGCCGCGCGGGACCTCAAGGCACGTGGCATGTTGAGTCGGAATCTTGTGGTAGCCACAACCATGTCCAACATGGGACTTGAAGCCGCGCTTAAGCGCAGCGGAATTCGCATGCTTCGCGCACCCGTCGGCGATCGTTATGTTCTCGAGATGATGCAAAACGAAGATGCTGCTCTCGGCGGCGAACAGTCCGGCCACATTCTTTTTCCGCACCTCGCTACCACAGGCGACGGCCTTCTCACTGCGCTGGTCATCCTCGACCTCGTGGCCCGAACCGGCAAATCGATTGCTGAGTTAACTGCCGACCTGAAAGTCTTTCCGCAGGTCATCGTCAACGTCAAGGTGCGCGAGAAAAAACCTCTCGATTCGATCCCTTCCGTCGTCGCCGTCATCGGCGCCGCAGATGAGGAGCTCAAGGATTCGGGCCGCGTCGTCATCCGCTATTCGGGCACCGAGCCGCTGGCGCGGGTGATGATCGAAGCCGAGAGCGAAGAGGCCATGCGCCGCCACGCCGAAGCCATTGCCGCCGCCATCCGCGCCGAGCTCGGCGCGTGATCGCGCTGAGCCCGCTGTCTTTCCCGTGATCCAAATCACAGCCCGCACCGTCTCTCAGGCCTACGCTTCCCTCAGAGGCAATCCCCATGGGCTTGTTGGCAGCCACACTGTCTCCCCCTCGCAAGGGAAAGAAGAAGCTGATCCGTCGCTCCGCCCTCGATAACTCCCAGCGCGTTCGCCACGTCGTTCAACTGGCCTTCGTTCTCCTCAACGCCTGGCTTGGCATTCAGTTCTACCTCTGGGCGCGATTCTTCGAGCGCGGCTGTGTGGGTCTTCAAATCCCGCGGCCTGCCGGAGCGGAAGGCTGGCTGCCCATCGCCGGATTGATGAACTTCAAAGTCTTCGTCACCACTGGCCGCATCCCTGAAGTTCACCCGGCCGCGATGTTTCTCTTCATGGCTTTTGTCTCCATCAGTCTCCTTGCGAAGAAGGCTTTTTGCTCCTGGATATGCCCCGTCGGAACATTTTCTGAAGCGTTGGCGCGCATCGGCAAGAAGATCTTTCGGCACAATCTTCGCCTGCCGCGCTGGCTCGACATTCCGTTGCGCGGACTTAAATACTTGCTGCTTGCGTTTTTCGTCATCGTCATCGGCGCCATGTCCGCTGCCGCCATCAGCGACTTCATGCGCACCCCCTACGGCCTCATCGCCGACGTCAAAATGCTCAACTTCTTCCGCGATATGAGTCAGACAGCGGCCATCGTCCTCCTCGCGTTAGTCCTGCTGTCGATCCTCATCGAGAATTTCTGGTGCCGCTATCTCTGCCCTTACGGCGCACTCATGGGGTTGGCCTCGCTGCTGAGCCCGCTCAAAATCCGCCGCGACCCTGCTGCTTGCATCGATTGCTCCCGGTGCACACGTGCCTGCCCAGCGTCTTTGCCCGTCGACAAGCTGGTCACAATCCGCTCCGTCGAGTGCACGGCATGCATGGCCTGCATTGCTTCCTGCCCGGCGGAAGGCTCACTGCAATTTTCGCTCGGCCCCGGCCGCGTCCCAGCCGCATCCTCCACTCCAATGCTTGCTTGGCAAAGCGCAACTACGCCGCCACGTTTTCGTCGGCCCGTCACGCCCCTGGCTATGGCTGCCATCATCGCTTTTATTTTTCTCGGAACCGTACTCGTCGCCCGCGCCACCAATCACTGGCAAACCCACATTCCCAACTCTGTCTATCGAGAATTGGTCCCCAACGCCGATCAAGCCACCCATCCCGGCTACTGAGGGTTGCGGAGCACATGAGGAGCACAGGTGCCTGCCCCTGCGGAATAAAGTTAACAGCTATGAGCTAGAAGCTATGGGCTGCGAGCATTTATCCTCGCCTTATGCCCCGCTTCCCTGCCGGCCAAACGCTGCTTATCGACGCCGACGATACGCTTTGGGAAAACAATATCTACTTCGAGCGCGCCATCGCCGCGTTCATCAGCTTTCTTGATCATCACGAGTACTCGCCCGCCGAGGTCCGCCAAGCTCTCAACGCCGTCGAGCGCGAAACCATCATGACCCACGGCTACGGGCTGTCGAGCTTCACGCGCTCGCTCGTCGATTGCTTCGAACGTCTCAGTCCAGCGCCCGTGACCGAAGAAAAGCGCGAGCGCATTCGCGGATTTGCTCGGTCGATCGCCGAGCAGGAGATCGAGTTGCTACCCGGCGTCGCCGAGACCCTCGCCGACCTTTCTACGCGCCACCATCTCATTCTGATGACCAAGGGCAATCGCGCCGAGCAGGCCGACAAGCTGTCACGCTCCGGGCTCGCATCTTACTTTGCCGCCGTGGAGATTCCGGCCGAGAAGGACCCCGCAGCTTACCGAGACGTGACCCTTCGGCACAATGTTGCCGCGCGGAGTGCCTGGATGATCGGCAACAGCCCCAAAAGCGACATCAATCCCGCGCTCGCCGCCGGCCTGCACGCCGTGTTTCTTTTTCACCCCGACACCTGGATCCTCGAGCACGCGGCTGTCGATGAAGCGCCCGATGGCCAGCACCTGATCGAGCTTGACGCCTTCATAAAACTTCGCGACATCTTCTGATCCGACGCGCGCCGATCAATCCAGATCCATCCGGCGCCTTGACGGCCCTCTCTCGCGCAAATATCATCGGCTAACCCTCGGGCCCGTCCCCTTCGCCCGATCATTGCAGTTGCTTTCCGGATTGATTCATCCTTCTCAGAGGAAGTTTCTTCATGCCAGCTTCAAGAGTCCTCGTCGGCATTTGCCTACTCGCTTGCGCCCCGCTTATGAATGCGCAAACGCCGCCCACCGCCTACATCATCACCCAGTCAGTCGGCACGGCTGGCGGCACTTCGACCACGTACCGCAGCGGCTTCAAGGTGCTCGTCGACTTCAACCAACCGGCACAGGCCGGCACGCCGGCCGCGCGCTCCTACACCCTTTACGACCTGACAGCCGGAACCAGCACCACATGGGACCCAACTGCGAGTTCCATCCAGTGCAACGTTGGCCATTTCTCCGGCGACTGGGGAGACCCTTTCGCCATGATGGGCGAAATAACGGACGACATAAATAAGGGGGCGCTCAAGCCAGCGGGAACAGGGACTCTCGACGGCATTGCGATCCAGGTGTATGCGGGCAGCGACCAGGGACAAGACATCAAAGCCTGGATCGATCAAAAGGACTCGCTCGTGATCCGCGTTCAGGTGGGCGCGCCAAACACTCCTCCCATGACGATGGTTGACGTCACCAAGGTCTCCTTCACCTCGCCGCCGGCGTCGCGTTTCGCCATTCCGGCTGCCTGTGCCGGCGTCAAGCCGCCGCCAACCCCGGCTGAGCTGATTGCTGCCGAGACCAGGGATGATCCCGCCAACTGGGTCAGCGCCAATTACGGCCCCGGTTCCGCGAATTCATGCTCCATCCTTGTCCGCGTCGTTGCCTCCAAAACCATGACGCCCATCGATCGCAAGTACCAGGCCGCAATTGACACCGCCTACGACCAGAACAACCCCACTCCGCCCCATTACGAATTTGGCGTGGGCACTGATGGCACTTCAACGTATTCCGGCGGCGGACTCCACGAGATCACCGACCAGATCCACAACGGCATGCTCCGCATCGACAATCCACCCGCCTATTTCATGTTTGGCGTGAACATCCCAACGCCCAACCACGGCGCCGATGTTGGCCTCATCTACCGCCAGTGTTTCGCGCCCGTCACCGTGCTCTATGACGTGATCAAAGACCCGAGCAACCCAGCCGACGGCAGCGACTGGCTCTACGCCAAAGCCGGCAAGTATGCCACGCCACCAACCCAGTAGACGGCGAGGGTTCCTGTTACGATCGTCCACAAGCTATTTATGAACCAACCGAATCCAGCGATCTGGCCTGCTAATTCGAGACAGGGTGTACACCGATCCGCGCTCCAGAAAACCCTTCTGGCAGCGGGCTTCAGCGGAGTCGTCTTCTTTTCGGTCTTCACAATTCTCGGCGCGCTCGCTCCCAGCTACAGCTTCGCCCGCAATACCATCAGCTCCCTTGAGTTCACGCCGATGAGCGTCGCTCAGCGGGCAAACTTCTTCATCTTTGGGCTGCTTCTTTGGGCGTTCGCCGCCGCCCTCCGCCGGGAACTGGGCCACGGGCGCGGTGCGCTGCTGATCCCTCTGTTTCAGACCTTCTCGGGAATCGGCGTCATTGGCGATGCGATCTTCATTCACGACCCACTGCATCTCGTGTGCGACCTGATCGCATTTAACTCCGCTCTGCTCGTCCTGTTCACATTTGCCTGGCGTTTTTGGGGCGATCGCCAATGGAAAGGCTGGAGCGCCTATTCATTCATCACCGCAATCCTGATGATGGCGCTTCTCGCCGGCTTCGGAGCTGCCAACCACCTTGGCGGACCCGCCGGGTTGCTGGAAAAACTGGCCGCGTCCACGCGAACTTTGTGGTCCGCCCTTCTCGCTGCCAGGCTTCTCGGCGGCGCCCGACTTGACCGTCAGTTACCCCTCAGAACTCGGTGAACTACGATCCGGACTCTCTCTTTCGACCCTCTGCCTCATAGAACCTCAGCGCCGACTATGAGAAACTGGAAGAGCAGAAGTTCTCGGCGGGCGAGCGGCCGTTTTTACGCCCCATAACCTACTTCAACCCAGGTTCAACCGGCTCGCGCGGCCTATGCCCTGCTATGGCAGGGGCCCCAAAATTCAGCGCTCTCAACTTCGGCTCTCCCCCGGCTCCCAATCCGTGGGTTCTCGCGCAATGAGCTGAAGGCTGAGAGCTGAAAGCTAATAGCTCAGCAAAAATGATCAGCGTCAGCAATGTCACCATGCGCTACGGCTCAAAGATTCTCTTTGAAGACGTCAGCACAGCCTTCACCCCCGGCCGCCGCTATGGGCTCACCGGGCCAAATGGCTCCGGAAAATCCACCTTCATGAAGGTTCTCGCCGGCGAGCTTGAGCCGCAGAAGGGCACCGTGGTGCGCCCGCGGAAACTCGGCGTGTTGCGCCAGGATCAGTTCGCCTTCGACGCCTATCGCGTCATCGACACCGTCATCATGGGTAACAAGCCATTGTGGGCGGCGCTCGAAGAGCGTGACCGCATCTACGCCAAGCCTGAAATGTCCAACGAAGACGGCATGCGCCTGGGCGAGCTCGAAGGCACCATCGGCGACGAGGACGGATACACCGCCGAGAGCGACGCCGCCGTTCTGCTTGACGGCCTCGATATTTCAGAGCCACTCCACGACCGCAAGATGGGCGAGCTGCAAGGTGGTCAAAAAGTTCGCGTGCTGCTGGCGCAGGCGCTCTTCGGCAAGCCGCCGGCGCTGCTGCTCGACGAGCCCACCAACTACCTGGATCTCGATTCCATTCACTGGCTCCAGGATTTTCTTTTGAGCTACGACGGCACGATGATCGCCATCTCGCACGATCGTCACTTTCTCAACTCGGTCACCACGCACACCGCCGACATCGATTACCAGACCATCATCACGTACACCGGCGGCTACGACGACATGGTGATGGCCAAAACGCAGATTCGTTCCACGCTCGAGTCGCAGATCGCGCAGCGCGAAAAGAAGATCGCCCAGCTCAACGAATTCATCGCGCGTTTCGCCGCCGGCACGCGGTCCTCGCAGGTCACCAGCCGGCGCAAAGAGGTTGAGCGTCTTCAAACCAACGAGCTGGCTCGCTCCAACATTCAGCGCCCCTACATCAAGTTTGACCAGGTTCGGCCCAGCGGCAAGCACGTTCTTGAACTCAAGCATCTGTCGAAGTTTTACGGCGATCTAAAAGTCATTGATGGATTTACGGCCAACCTCCTGCGCGGCGAAAGAATCTGCCTGATGGGCCGCAACGGCGCCGGAAAAACCACCATGCTCAAGAGCCTGCTGGCCAACTATCCCGGCCTCGCCGAGCCCGGTTTCACGCTCGATTCCGGCTCGGTTTTCTGGGGCCACGAGGCGCAAGTTGGTTACTTTCCGCAGGACGTCGGCGCCACCATCGCGCACGGAATGACCGTGACCGATTGGCTTCACCAGTGGAACCCCGCCGCGCACGTCGAAGACATTCGCGGCATTCTCGGCCAGATGCTCTTTTCTGGTGAAGAAGGCTCCAAGCCCACTAAGGCGCTCTCCGGCGGCGAACAGGCGCGGCTAGCGTTTTGCAAATTGATTCTCACCAAGCCCAACATTCTCATCTTCGACGAGCCCACCAATCACCTCGACCTCGAAGCTATCAACGCGCTCAACATTGCGCTGCAGCGCTTCGAAGGCACGGTCCTGCTGGTCACGCACGATCACGATCTCATCGACGAAGTTGCCACGCGCCTCTGGATCTTTCACGACGGCGGGATCGAAGACTTCCAGGGTCCCTACGAGGAATGGAAGGGCAAGCACAATTAGGCCTCGTCATTTCAACGCTCGCCGCTTTGTTCCTTTAGCATTGGGGATGCATGGCTAGGCTGGGCGCATTCTGTTTTCCAGGAACCGGACACCTGAACCCTCTCACCGCGTTGGCGCGTTGCCTTCAGCAGCGCGGGCACACCGTCATCATCTTCGGCATCGCCGATATCGAGTCTCGCGTGAGAGCGGCGGGGGTTGATTTCTGCCTAATCGGACAGAGCGATTACCCCCTTGGAACCCTGCAAAAACTGGACCAGCAACTCGGCGGAATGACCGGCAACGATATCCTCCGCTTCACCATGCAAAGGGTCTGCAACACAGCTCGCATGGTGCTTCGCGACGGATTAGAGGCGGTTCGCAGCGCGAATCTCGACGCTTTGCTCGTTGATGAAACCGATATGGCCAACAACATCGCGGAGCGCCTTGGCCTACCCTTCATTTCGCTCGCGCTCATTCCGCCCATGGTCAATGACAATCGCTTTCCGCCGTTTTACTTCGGCTGGTCGGGAAGCCAGCGTTGGTGGTGTCGCGCGCGCAACGAACTCGCGATCCGCGTCCTGACCCGTGTCGCCAGGCCCATCTTCGATGCGGTCAACGAATATCGCGTGGCGTGGGGAATGGCGGTCGGCAGACATCCGGGTGAGGGACTCTCCAAACTCGCCCAGATCACTCAGTTGCCGAGAGCCCTCGAATTCGATATCGATCCTCCGCCCGCCCACCTCTATTACACAGGGCCATTTGTCGACCCGGTACAGCGGCCGCCTGTTGATTTTCCCTGGGATCGGCTCGATGGCCGGCCATTGATTTACGCTTCGCTAGGCACGCTTCAAAACCAATCGCGCGAGAAATTCCGGATGATTGCCGAGGCCTGCGCGAATCTCGATGTTCAGCTTGTCTTGTCTCTCGGCGGCGGCCTCGCCCACGAAAAACTTGGCGTGCTGAGCGGTGATCCGCTGGTCGTCAACTACGCTCCTCAGTTGGATCTCATCAAGCGCGCATCGGTCGTCATCACGCACGCCGGTCTCAATACGGTCCTTGAGGCGCTGGCTGAAGGCGTACCCATGGTGTGCATCCCGCTCGGCAACGATCAGCCAGGAGTCGCGGCGCGCGTCAAAGCGCACGGAGCGGGCATCGTCGTCCATCCGCGCAGGGTCAATGCCAAGCGCCTGAATTCGGCGGTGCGTGCGGTCCTCGAGAACAATTCGTATCGGCTTGCCGCACGCAAAATTCAGGCTGCCATGACCCAGATCGATGGCCTCGATAAGGCCGCGGACATCGTCGAAGACGCGCTGAACATCCGGGCCGAAGCCCGCGCCTAGACGGTTTATCGCGCGCTGGCCGGCGGCACAATCCCGTTCATCCGCAGGTACTCCACCATCTGCCCGTAGTGGTCGAATGCGTGCGCCACACCAAATCCAGCTATCGTTCCGCGGGTCCACATGCCCGGTTCCGGCACCGTAACTACCTCAAATGCGTTTGCCGGGGTCAACGTGGCGATGGCCTTGTGGGCAAACGCAAACGATGCCGCCAGCGCGGCCACAACATCGTCCTTCTTCGTCAGCTTCGCCAGTCCATCCGTATCCACGTCCGGTTTTAGCCCGCTCACGGCGCTGTAGAAAAAGTAGTTGGCCTCCGCCACGTGTGTCGCCTGCTGCGCGAACGTCCGTACTGTTGCGAACTCGGTCTTCTGCCCCGGCACAAAAATCGCCTGGCTCGGAGCAAAGTCGAACTTGTCGGCCGGCATGGCCTTCACCGCGCCCATCATCTGCAATTCAATAATCTTCAACTGCGAATCATAGGCGCTGGCCGGGGTAGCTATGGTCCCGGCAGCTGGCCCGCTCGGTGTGCTGCCCGCTTGTGCCGCGGCAATCGAACCCACGCCCAACAAACAACACGCTGCGATTAACCGAAAACTCATTGTCGACCTCCAAAAAGAAATTCGTTCCAAGCCCTTGCAGCCTATCACAATGAAGTCGCTATACGGAGCCGTTTGGTTCGCCTTCACGCAGCCCCGTATTCCCTGCGGCCGCTCATCCCTTCGTCCCGAGATCCAGCCTTCTGCACCGCCTCTTCGTACACCTTCTCATATTCTTTTGCCGGTCCGGACCAGCTGTAGTCGCGCGCCATTCCATTGCGCATTAAGCGTTTCCACGCTTTTTGGTTTTGGAATACATTCAGAGCCCTATCGATCTCCGCTAGCAGGTTTTTCGGATCGTAACCCGAAAATTTGAATCCCGTGCCCGTTCCCTTCGCCGCATTCCACTGCTCAATGGTATCGTCCAAGCCACCGGTTGCCCGCACGATGGGCACTGTGCCGTACTTGAGCGAATAGATCTGGTTCAGTCCGCATGGCTCGTAACGCGAAGGCATCAGAAACATGTCAGCGCCGGCCTCAACCTTGTGCGCCAACGCCTCGTCATAACGAATCTGGACCGCAATGTTGGCCGGATGCCGGAACGCCCATGCGCGGAACAGATTCTCGTAGTAAGGATCGTGGGTTCCCAGCGCCACAACCGCGACGTCGCGTTCGGCAATCTCATCGGCAATCTCCGCCATCAGGTCGAACCCCTTCTGTTTCGCGAAACGCGAAACGATGCCGATCACCGGAGTCGTGTCCGCCACATTCTCCAATCCGAAGGCATGCAGCAAATCTGCGCGGCAAGCGCGCTTGCCCTTCAGATCCTTTGGAGTGTAGTGCGCAGCCAGGTGGACGTCGCTGGCCGGATTCCACAGCGCGTAATCCACGCCGTTCAAAATCCCGCGCACATCTGCACCGCGGCCTCGCAAGACCCCATCCAAATGCTCGCCAAACTCCGGGGTCTGAATCTCCTGCGCATACTTCTTGCTCACCGTTGTCACGAGGTCCGAGTACACCACTCCGCCTTTTAGAAAGTTGAAGCGGTCATACTGCTCCAGCTTATCCATCGTGAAAATTTCCCATGGAAACAGCAGATCCTCAGTGGTCTTTGGCGGAAAGGCGCCCTGGTAGGCAGCGTTGTGAATGGTGAGTACAGTGGCCGCGCCGCGCAGCGCGAGGTCGGCGGCATAGACCGTCTTCAGATACACAGGAATCAGCGCCGCCTGCCAATCGTGAACGTGAAAAATGTCGGGCACGCCAAGCTGTTTGGTGGCTTCGATCACGGCGCGGCAGAACAGGCCAAATCGCTCCGCGTTGTCTGGATACTCAGCGCCGCCCTCACCATAAAGCTCTTTGCGATCAAAAAGCTCTGGGCAATCGATAAAGTAATGCTGCACCCTGTCCTGCTCGCCCGCATCGATCACGTCCACAAAGCGGTTGTAGGAACGAAAAGGAATGGTAAGAGACCGGATCGCGACCTTTGCTTCTCTCTCGATCAGCTTGCGCACGCGCGCATAGAATGGCAGGAAAACCGTCACCTTGTGCCCTAGCTTCACCAGTTCGCGAGGGAGCGCGCCTGCAACATCGGCAAGTCCGCCGGTTTTGGCAAACGGCGTGGCTTCCGAGGCGGCAAAAACAATCTGCATTCGAACCAATCCTGACTGGCGACAGGCGTCGGCAGTTCGCGTCCAGCTTACCATCGACGCCGGACCATCCGGTACAAATGAAGAGCCGCGCTCACGTTGGAATCAGGAGAGGCTCAAAGAATCGCGATGGCGCTCAAGCGCGCGTGGCCAGCAGGCGATACTGCGCTCCCAGGCATAGCCAGCCGAGTTTCGGCTCTAGCCACCTCAGTCCCGCGAGCGCGCGGGGGAAGAATAAGCGGTAATCGGTTCTCGACTTTGACCAGCCCGCCTGCGAGCAGGCACGACGGAACTTCCGGCTCGCGATCAGTTCCGCGTTCTCGTCAAAGGGACAGGTGTCGACTGCGCGCACAGTCAGAGGATTCAGAGGATTGTGCTCATAAATAGCGAGCATGCCGCCAGGCCGGGTGATTCGCAGCAATTCCTTGAGCCACTCATGATGTCGATCGTGGTCGATATGATGAAACACATTCGCCGAAAAAACCAAGTCCTGGCTTGCGTCTTCAATCGGAATTCGCCCAGCCCTGACCAAAACGAATGTCTCATCGCCGGGAAATCTGGATTGCGCCACATCGATGCAGCGGATCGACTCGTCGACGCACGTAAGTTCCGCGGCCGGAAAATACTCGCGGAAAAACGGAACCGAGTTTCCAATGCCGCTGCCAAAATCGGTAATCTGTCTCGGTGGCTTTTGCGCCCTGGAAAGATATCGAGCCAGATCGGCTATCTTGTATTCCGCAAAATATGCCGGGGACTCTCCGGTTACTTTGATGTTCTCCGCGTGAAGCTTGAGGTAAGTATCCGCGTAGTTATCGAATTCCGTGGCCAGCGCGGAGTCTTCCCATACTTCCTCAATGACGCCCAGAGATTCGGCCTTAGGCATGGTCTCCTCTTGCGTTTTCCACGACTCCTGGAACTCGATCAACAACGCCCCGCCTTCGCCCGAAACCACTGACCGTCCCAGATGCCCTTGATTGGCGCTGAACGCATTTCCATCGCTAACATCGCGCCAAGGAAATAAACCGACTACTGCCTCAACCGTGATCTTCGACCGCAGATTCTAGGGTGTCAACATCCATTTCAGACTTGGGTACTCCAATTATAATCACCCCATGAACCCCCCGGCGGTCGACGTCTCCAAATTGGCCGCCACGGCGGCCCGGCGAGCGTCGTTTTGGCGACCTCTGCTCGCAGCAATGGTCGCGGCCTTTGCCATCCGCCTGGTTGTGGTGTTCTTCACTTATCGTACCCTGCCCGACGCTGACAAATACTACGAAGCCTTCGGCTGGGAGATGGGCTGGGTAGCTCGCGCCCTTGCAAGTGGTCGTGGATTCAGCTCGCCATATTACCCTTGGAGCGGTCCCACGGCGATGCAGCCTCCACTCTTTCCTTTCCTGCTCTCCCTGGTTTTCCGGCTCTTCGGTATCTACACTCTCACTTCTGCGTTTGTGATCCTAACAATCAACAGTCTGCTGTCCACCCTCACCTGCATTCCGGTCTACTTCAGCGCGAAATATTCTCTTGGACTCCGCGGAGCCAAAATCGCCGCCTGGGTTTGGGCGCTTTATCCATTCGCGATCTATTTCTCCGCGGCGCGTGTTTGGGAATATGCGCTCACCGGCCTGCTCTTAACGACCTGCTTCTGCATTGCCCAACGCATTCATCGCTCAGCCCAGCCGCTCGCATGGATAGGTTTCGGCGCGCTATACGGGCTCATGGCGTACTCCAATCCAACCACCATGTGCACGTTGCCCTTTTTGCTCGGTTTTGCGCTTTATCAGGCGCGCGGGGCCGGCAAACGCTGGATGCTCAACGGTGCGCTCACTATTCTCGCCTTCGTCGTCGTCGTTACTCCCTGGACGATCCGCAACTACCGAGCCCTCGGAGTCATTGTGCCTATGCGTGACAACCTCTGGCTTGAGCTCTACTGCGACAACTTCGGCAACGCGCCCTACGATCGAACCTCGCCGCCCTCAGCCGACAACCGGCCCTATCCCGCCAGCAGTCCTATAGAAATGAAGAAATATCTAACCATGGGCGAGATTCCCTACCTCGCACAAAAGCGCGCCATGGCACTCGACGACCTTAGAAACCGCCCCCATTATGCTTTCCTGGCCGTGAAAACTCTACGCCGCTTCGTCTACTACTGGACCGGCTATTGGAGCTTCTCGGCTGAGGAACTCCATGATCAGCCGTTCACCCCAGGAAGCGTCTTTTACATTTCCGCTATGACGCTGCTCATGCTGCTCGGTATCCGCCAACTTTGGCGAACCAATCGAACGGCCCTCATGCCTTATCTGCTGCTCATCGGTTCCTTCCCCATCACCTACTACCTCACCCATCCGTTGTTGGACTACCGCCATCCGATTGAGCCGGCGGTAATTGTCCTTGCTGTCGCGGGCGTCCTCTCACTGCGACATGCTATAGCGCGTAAACCGGCAAAGCCCAGCCCCGGCCTTGTCTCCGCTGCCAGCTAATCTCACCGTGGTCAGCAAGTGGCCACAGACGATACCATGAGTTTCGACGGCCCAGTAAGGACCCGTCGCTGACCATGTCTTCCGGCTATCTCCAACCCCGGCCTGAACCCGCTCTTTTGTCGATTGTGGCTCCTTGCTACAACGAGGAGCAGAGCCTTCCACTTTTTGCCGCAGAAATTACTCGCTTCATCAATGCCTCACCCTATCCTTGTGAAGTTATCCTCGTTAACGACGGCAGCACCGATAGCACCATCGAGTTCCTGGTCGAATGGAGCGGGCGCGATCGCCGCATCAAGGTGCTCAGCTTCTCCAGGAACTTCGGCCACCAGTTGGCGGCCACAGCTGGTGTTGATTACGCTTCCGGTGACGCGGTAGTCCTTATCGATGCCGATCTGCAGGATCCGCTCGACGTCATTCTTCTCATGGTCGAGCAGTATCGCAATGGCTATGATGTGGTTTGCGGACAGCGTTCAGTTCGCAAGGGCGAAAATCTTTTCAAACGCGTCTCCGCATGGATTTTCTACCGCTTGATGCAAACCTTTTTTCTCAAAACGCTGCCACCCGATGTCGGCGACTTTCGCCTCATGTCGCGCAAATGCGTCAACACCCTGCGCTCCATGCGCGAGCTGCATCGCTTTCTCCGCGGCATGGTGACTTGGGTTGGCTATCCTCAGATCTGTGTGCACTACGAGCGACACGCGCGCGTGGCCGGAACTACCAAATATCCGTTCCGCCGCATGATCCACCTGGCGTGGAACGCCGCGGTTTCCTTTTCGCCGCTGCCACTGCGCATGAGCTTTTTCGCCGGCGGACTCATGGCGCTGCTGGCCGTTGAGGAGGCCGTCAGAGCCGTTTTTGCCTATGTTTCCGGAAGCACCGTTCCGGGATGGACATCGCTCATGATTGTGCTCTGCATGAGCAACGCGGCGTTGCTCGTTACCGTGGGTATTCTCGGCGAATATGTCGGAAAAATCTACGAGGAGAGCAAAGGCCGACCGCTCTATATCGTTGCCGGATCCTGGAACATCGCCACGCGATCCGAGCCGGAGCCATTCGATCGGCCCGCCGACTTCGATCGCCAAACCACTGCGCCAGGGCAGCGCTAGACCAGTTCCTGTCTTCATCTTCCTGTCGCACCTATCGTCTATCCTGACGTTGTAGCCCTGGAGGTCCAGATGCTTGCCCCCACAGCCATCGCTCCTGAAACTCCTACACCACCGGAGCAAATCGCGGAGGCCATCGACAACGTTGGCGCCCTTCATGGTTTGTCCCTCGAGGATCGTTTGTGGCTCGCGCGCCACGGCCAGGAATATGTCGCCAATCCCGGCGACATTCTCTTCGATGAGGGAGCTCTGGCCGAACACATGGTCCTTATTCTCAAAGGGGAAATCCACGTCCGCCGTCAGCATGGTGGACCTATGTCGCTGTTCATCGGCCGCACCGGGCAAATGACGGGCGTACTTCCCTTCTCACGGATGAAAAGCTACGGTGGCCAGGGATTTGCCGTCTCGCCGGTGTGGACGCTCCTGATTCATCGCTCCGTATTTCCCGAGATGCTGGTCGCGATCCCATCCATGACGCAGCGGGTAGTCTCAACTTTGCTCGATCGCGTTCGCGAAGTCACACGCATTGAGCAACAGGCTGAGAAGCTCGCAGCTCTTGGCCAGTTGGCCGGGAACCTGTCGCATGAGCTCAATAACCCCGCATCCGCCGCGCAACGCGCCTCTGCAACCTTACTCTCTGCATTGCGTGCCAATCGCAGCAACCGCATCAACCTGATTACCCTTCGCCTCACCGAAGAGCAAATGGAAAAAGTCGTCGCCTGGGAGGACGATATCTTTTCACGGTTCGATGAGACACTCGAGCCGCCCGCGGAAATCGATGCCCTCGGCTTCATCGGCCGCGAAGAATCGCTCCGTGCCTGGCTCACCGGAGTTGGCTGCGGTAATGCGTGGGAAGTGGCAGCGCAACTTGCGGAGCAGCTCGTAACAATCGCGGATCTCGATAAACTGCGTGAGTTTCTCAGCCCCGCCGAGGCTTGCGTTGTCCTGCAGTACTTCGCGCGCTATCTGCGCTCCGCTCGCGCAGCCGAAACCATTGTGAACTCGACCGCGCGCATCTTCGACCTCATCGGCGCCGTCAAGGATTACTCCAACATGGACCGCGCCCCGATCCTCGAAGTCGATGTTCCGGCCGGCATTGACGCCACACTACAGATGCTGGCATCGCGCATGACTCAAATTGAAATCGAGCGCGACTATCAGCCGGGCCTGCCGCGCATCAGCGCCTATGGCGGCGAGCTGAATCAGGTGTGGACGGCACTTATCGAGAATGCACTCGACGCGTTGGGCAATCAGGGTATGTTGCGCGTGACCTGCCGGCGCGAGGCCGACATGATGCTGATCGAGATCTGGGACACCGGTCCTGGGATCCCGCCGGAGTTGCAGGAACGCATCTTCGAGCCCTTCTTCACCACCAAAGCACCAGGCAAAGGGCTGGGCCTCGGTCTCGATAACGCGATGCGCATTGTGCGCAAGCACCGTGGCCATCTCAGCGTGAAGTCGGAGCCTGGCTCGACTTGCTTCCGCGTGCGGCTGCCGCTCGATCAGCTCCAAGCGTATTGAGGAATGGGAGCAGCCAATAGGGAACAGGGAGTAGACTCACGGATCGCCGTAGGCTGCGGTTTTGAACTTTGAGAGACCTAGGCGCTTGCAACCGAGGGCGGACGAACTAACGGGAATCTGCAGGTTCAATGCTCGCTCTTTGCACCTGTTCCCTACTCCTTCGGGCTATTCCCTGTCTTCTCCACTTCCACGCCCCGCCAGAACGCCACATAGCCCTTCACCTTGCGCGCTGCCGGCTTGGGATCGGGATAGTACCAGGCGGCGTCCTGATTGTCCTGCCCATCGATCACGACGGTCAAGAATCGCGCCTGCCCTTTGAGTGGATGGGTTGACGTGGTCGAGCTGGATCGAAAAAACTCCCGTTTAAGGCTGGACTCCGGAAAATAAACATCTCCATCCAGTTCTTCGATCCGTTCGCTCTCCGCAATGACTCTGCCGTTCCAAGTTGCACGCGCCATGGTTATCTGGTCGCTTTCAGTCAAAGCCTTTCTCGCCCCGGACGCAGATGGAAGAACCGCCGGCGAGAAGAATCCATATGACAGTATCAGAGTTTGGGGCGGCATGGCGAGTACCAACCAGGTTCAACGGCCCTAACTCCGCCAACACAGCTACCTCCGCTGCCTTTCTACTTCCCCGGAATAGCGAGCCGCCTCGCTTCCACGCGCTTCAAGGTGACCTCGTAGCGCTGTGCCGCCGCGGAAAACCGGCTGATCAAATCCGTGGTCTTGTTCAGGAATGTCGGATTCTTATCCCGAATCGCGTCCAAAATATGCGCGAACTTGGCCAAGAGGAAAAATCCTTCGCCGTTGCAGTCCACAAACAACTCCGCCGAAACCGCGCCATGAAGGACCATAGCGGCCGCCATCTCCCAATAGGTCAGAACCTGGCGCAGCCAGGGATTGTGTGGGTCGCGCGGGTCTTCATACACGGCGTAGAAGTCTTCCACGGTTTGCGGCCAAAACTCGCCGCCTACCCACGCGCGCGCCTGGCGCATCACTGTCTCGGTGCGCAGTTGATAAAGCTTAAGAATGATTTCGGCATCGGCCGGCGTAGCCAGCATTCGTTCCATTGGGGAGTCTCCGCAGCCAATGGTACAGGATTCGACCGGTGTCATGTCGAAACCTTCGATCCAACGAGAAAGGCGCGCCATTGCAGCGCGCCTTATTCCCGACTGACTCGCACCTGTTTCTTGCTTTCTCGTTCCCTTGTTCCCTGTCTTTTTACGCCGGCTGCAGTGCCTCGTTCTCTTCCTTCTTCTCGACCACCGGACCGTGCGTCTCTGCTGTCGGTGGCGGAGGTGCATCGCCAATTCGCTTCGAGTACGAGCACACCACCTTGGTTCCCTCTTCGGGCGCCGGCGCCTTCTTCCCGCGCTTCTTGGTCGCCGCTTCTTCCTCGGCGGTCTTCTTCAGATTCGGGCACACTAGGAACACACCCGACTTCAGCGTCTTCTCCAGCAAGTACGGACTGCTGCACTTGGGGCACTTCTTCGCCACCGGCTTCAAATTCGACGTGAAGTCGCATTTGGGATAGTTTGTGCATCCCCAGAAGACGTTGCCCCTGCGTGCGCGCCGCTCAGCCAGATCGCCCTCGCCGCACTTCGGGCACTTCATCCCTTCAATCAAATTCTGCTTCACGTACTTGCATTTGGGATAGCCGGAGCAGGAAACAAACTCCCCGTACGCGCCCTGCCGCAGCACCAGCGGCTTGCCGCATACCGGGCAAGGTTCGCCGGTTGGCTCAGGCGGCTTCTGCTGTTGCTTCGAGCTCAGCTTGCGGAACGTCTTGCAAGGCGGATCGGCGTTGTAATCCGGGCAGGCCATGAACGGCCCGAAGATCCCGCGCCGCATCACCATCACCTTGCCGCAGTTCTCACAGTATTCCTCGGTATCGCCCGCCTCCTGCGCCTCGGGAGTGTTCAAATCTGGCTTCGCGGCAATGTTTTCCTTGGTGAACGTGCAGCTCGTCGGATCCTTCTTGTTATAAGCCGAACATGCAAAAAACGTGCCGAACTTGCCCCACTTCAAAACCAGCGGCGACCCGCAAACCTCGCACTTTTCGCCGGTCACTTCCTCCATGCGCTTGATGTTCCGCATCTTCTTGCCGGCATCCTTCAACTCGTCTTCAAAATGGTCGTAGAAGCCGTTCAGCAGATCGGTCCACTTCTCCGTGCCTTCTTCAATGTCGTCCAGCTCCGTCTCCAGCTTCGCCGTGTACGCGGTGTCGAAGATGTAAGGGAAATTCTCCACCAGCAACTCGCACACCACCACGCCGATCTCGGTCGGATAAAACCGCCCGCGCGATCCGCCGTGCTTCACCACGTATTCGCGGTCTTGAATGGTATTGATAATCGACGCGTACGTCGAAGGCCGGCCGATGCCACGCTCTTCCAGTTCCTTCACCAGCGAGGATTCGTTGTAGCGTGGGGGCGGCTGCGTAAAATGATCTTCGGGCAGCAGTCCGTCGAGCCCCAACTCCTTCACGCCGTCGAGGTTCGGAAGCCGGTTGGCGCTCTCGTCGTCATCGTCCTTCTTGTCTTCAGAAACTTCGTAGACCTTCAGGAATCCATCGAAACGCATCACCGAACCGCTCACGCGGAAATCATACGTTTTTCTGTTTTTGCTTGAAACTGCTGCAATGTTCGCGGTTGTCACATCGTAAATCGCAGGAACCATCTGCGAAGCCACAAACCTCCGCCAGATCAGCGTGTAAAGCTTCAACTGCTCGTCGCTCAGGTAGCGCGCAATTGACTCCGGCGTACGCGCGGCGTCTGACGGGCGTATGGCCTCGTGCGCATCCTGTGCATCCTTTTTCCCTTTGTATGCATTCGGAGTCTCAGGCAAATACTGCTTGCCCAGTTCCTTCCCAATCCACTCCCGCGCGCCGGTTACAGCCTCAGGCGAAACGCGCGGCGAATCGGTACGCATATACGTGATCAGTCCTGTCGTTCCCTCACTGCCAAGATCGACGCCTTCATAAAGCCGCTGCGCCACGCCCATCGTGCGCCGCACGTTGAAACCTAGTTTGTTGGCGGCGTCGCGCTGCAGTTGGCTGGTGATGAAGGGCGCAAGCGGTCTGCGCTGCTGTTCGCGCGCCTGCACGCCGGTAATCGACCAGTCTGCCTTTTCGAGCGCAGCCAGCACCTCGTCCATCTGCTTCTTGTCTGGCAGCGCGCTTGCAATGAACTGTTCTTTCCCGTCCTTGTCTCTGCCGTTGGCCACGCGCGCGGGCTCGCCGCCGATGCCAATGAACTTTGCCTTGAATTTCTGATCGGCCTGTTTTTCCGGATGAAGCTGCGCCTCCAGCGTCCAGTATTCCAACGGCTGAAAGGCGCGAATCTCCCGCTCGCGTTCCACAATCAGTCGCAGCGCCACCGTTTGCACGCGCCCTGCCGACAATCCGCGTCGCACCTTGTCCCACAACAGCGGCGAAATCTGATAGCCCACAAGGCGATCGAGCACACGGCGCGTCTGCTGCGCAGCCACCAGGTTCTGATCAATGTCCCGTGCGTGCTTGAATGCTTCCTGAACCGCCTTCTTCGTAATTTCGTTGAAGGTGACGCGGCGAATCTTCTTTCTCTCTTTTGCGTTGGTCCCCAACTGAATCGCCAGATGGTACGCAATCGCCTCGCCTTCGCGGTCCGGGTCAGGCGCCAAATAAATCTCGTCGGCCTTTGCCGCTGCCTTCTTTAATTGATCGACTACTTTTTCTTTGCCCGGAGACACGATCAGCTTCGGCTCGAAGGTGCGGTTCTTCAGCTCCACGCCAAGCTCGTTCTTGGGCAGGTCCATGATGTGGCCTACGGAGGCCTTCACATCGAACCCCTTGCCCAGATATTTTTCGATCGTCTTCGCCTTCGCCGGCGATTCCACGATCACCAATGATTTTGTTGTTGCCATCCCTTAACCTGGTTCCCTCTCTCTTGCTCGCTTGCCTGTTCCCTATCCGTTTCCGGTTCGTACCGTGACTCGACTCTTGTTTGACTCTCTCACAGCTATTCGGTTCCAGCGGCTGTTCGCGCGGCCAATTCCCGCGCTCCGAAACAAAACTCCCACGCGGCCAGCATTCCACACAGCCCGTGCGTCTCCGGGCCGACTCTCCCAATAATTGGCCACAAGGCTTGCACCGTAGCACGGAATGCCCACTCATTTCCACCGGCGTCTATGATTTTTCTTACCCAGCCGTCTCATTTCCGTGCGTAGCTCCCTCTCTGCGAGGCCCGTAAACCGCGCGAAATCCGTCTCTTTGCATCTATATTGGGGCGCGCATCCGAAAAGTAACTTCCCTCTTCCGGGGAGAAGGCAGGAGAAGCCTGTTCCGAGCCGATTCCGCCCTGGGAGACCGGAAACAGCCCGCTTCTCGAGTTTGAGCATTTCGGCTGGTCTTCTCGTGGTCGCTTGCTATCTTTTTATTCCTATTGGCTACTCCCTACTCCCCCTGCTTTTCTCACATCGTCCTCACATAATTCTTCCCCGGCAGCTGCCGTATCCGGCCCGCCATCTCGAGCTCGAAAAGCGCTGTAAATGCTTCAGAGGAGGTGAGTTGGGTCTCAAGCAGATTCAGGATCTCATCGATCTGCAGGCTCTCGTCCGTACGCAGGACCTCCAGCACCATAGCCTCCTGGGGCCGCAGTACCGGGTCGGCCAATAGAGATGTCTGGCTCTCCGCTTTGGATTCACCCGGAGCCAGCGCCTCCAATTCCAGCCGCACAGACGAGGGCAGATCCTCCCACACATCTTCCCAGGTTGCCACCAGCTTAGCCCCCTGTTTTATCAATGTGTTAGGGGTCCATGAACCTTTGTTGGTCACATTGCCCGGAACGGCGTAGAGATCGCGATTCTGTTCGGCGGCGCACCGTGCCGTCACCCTCGTTCCCGAGTTCTCTCCCGCCTCTACAACCAGAACCGCCACGCTCAGGCCGCTCAAGATCCGATTCCGCCTGGGAAAGTTCTGCGGCGCAGGAAACGTCCCCATCGGCATCTCGCTCACAATCGCCCCGCCCGTCGTCAGAATCTCCTCTGCGAGCTTCCTGTTCTCCTTCGGATAGACAACGTCAATTCCCGTGCCCCAGACAGCCACCGTGGGCATGCGCGCGGCCAGCGCACCTTTGTGCGCGCAGGAGTCGATGCCCCGGGCCATCCCGCTCACAATCACCAGTCGCCGCGCCGCCAGATCCCGCGACAGCAGCTCTGCAATCCCGGTCCCGTATGGTGTCGGATGCCGTGTCCCCACCACCGCGATCGCCGGCCGGCTCAACAGCTTTGCGTCGCCTCGCACCCAGAGCACCGTGGGCGGATCGTAAATCTCGCGCAGCCGCTCCGGATATTCCGGGCTCGCGTAATCGATAAGGGACGCGCCCTGCGCAACCACTCGCGCCCACTCTTCTTCAGCCGCCTTTCGGCCCTTGCCGTCATAAAGAAACTGCGCAGCCTCAGCAGGAAACCTCAGCCCTTCCAGCGCCGTCAACGCCATGGTAAAAACCTGGCTTGCCGACTTGAGCTGTTTCACCGCATCTAGAATCCGTCTCGGGCCCAATCCTGGCGCCAGCGTCAGAGCCAACCACGCCAGCTGGTCCTCATCAGGATTCTTGTCGGGGAGGGTGCCCCCGGTGCGGGGCCCACACGGACCGGTCGAGGTCCGTGGAGTAGCGATCCCTTGGCCTTGGGGACCGGGGCGAAGTCCGACACCATCCCCGCCCGCCCGCTCTACATTGGCCCCATCTCGCAGCCCGACCAAGCCCGCGTTCTTGTCCGAAATCGATACACTGTCCAAAATTCGCACACTCCGGCTGTCTTGATCTGAGACACAACCGCAGTTCCAGGGAATGTTCGCCCACGTTACAAGCAAGCGATAGGGAAGTCAAGGCAGGCCGTCACTTGACTGAGATTCAATATGCTGTTTCTTGAAAGGGCACGAATTCAGTCGTGCCGTAAATCGCGCCGGACAACTTGGGCTTTAGCTGTGAAGTTTCAATAGGTTGTTGTCCATTCGATCAAGAACTGTGAAGCTGATGTTGCGAAGCAAAAGCGTTCTCAGGAGATCGAATGGACTACCACCATCATGCTCGACTGACGATATTCAGTCGAGAGGAACTTGCGAAGAGCGTTGTGGAGGGCCGGCTGGGCTTGTGTGAGGCGGCAGCCGAGCACAAGCTCAGCCGGCAGAGTGCTTCCAAGTGGGTCAAGCGGTTTCGCGAGGGCGGTTCGGCTGCTTTGCGGGACCGGTCTTCGCGCCCCCATCGATCGCCCCGCAGCGTTGACGGCGAACTGGTCGAGCGCGTCGAGCGGCTTCGCCGCGAACGCTGGACGGGCGTGCGGATCGCGCAGGCCACCGGCCTGAGCCGCGCCACCGTCAGCCGTATCCTGACCCGGTTGAAGTTGAACAAGGCCAAAATGCTGGAACCGAAAATCCCCATCGTGCGCTACGAACACGCCGCCCCCGGCGATCTGCTGCACATCGACATCAAGAAGCTGGCCCGTATCGTCAAGCCCGGCCACGGCATCACCGGCAATCCCCGCGATGAAACTCGCGGCGCCGGATGGGAGTTCCTCTACGTGGCCATCGACGACCACTCCCGCATCGCCTTCACCGCCATGATGCCGGACGAGAAAGCCGTCTCTTCGGCCAGCTTCCTCCGTCAGGCTGTGGCCTACTTCCAACGCCTCGGCATCCAGGCGCGCCGCCTCATGACCGACAACGGACCCTGCTTCTACGCCGACCGCTTCCGCGATGCCTGCCGCGATCTCAAACTCAAACATATCCGTACTCGCATCTACACTCCGCGAACCAATGGCAAGGCCGAACGCTTCATCCAAACCGCCATCCGCGAATGGGCCTATGCCAGGCTCTACCAAAACTCCGCTGACAGGCGCCAACATCTCGCCCCCTGGACACATCTCTACAACTGGCACAGACCTCATGCTAGCCTCAATCAAATGCCGCCCATCAGCCGCGCTGGACCTCTGTTCGATGTCAACAACCTCTTGAGACACGACATCTAGGCACTTTGGCGCCCCTTACGTCGGCTGGAATGAAGCCTTTCATCGCTGCCGTCCAGCATCGGCCATTGGAGCTGGAACTGCTCCCGTCAGGCCATTCGGTCCTCAGCCTCGTTCAGCTGCGATGCAGCGTAGACTCGGGGCCGTTTACAGTCACGTTGGAAAATTTCCGCGGGTCATGGCTATTTTGCGTTACTGAATCACCAACTTACGGCAGTGGAATGCCTCAGCGTAACCACTCGGGGAATTTGATTCCATACCACGAATTCGCATTAACCCCATGAAAAGCTCTTTGGCAAACCATGGTTTGGTGCGCTGCGATGTAAAGACATCGAGCAAATGGTCCACCTTTTGACGAGCGATCGACTCTTCGAGCGGGACAAACACATTCGGCCGACCAACATCTCCGTCGTATTTCGGAATCTCATATTCCAAGATCAAGTGATTTCGGAAAGTGTTCCAGGTGAACTCAGAGACCAGGCGATGGTCCTGATGAGCATCGTCCCTCCAATGGGTAAATATCAAGTCCGGATTCACTTGACTCTTCATTGCCTCGAAAAAGTCCTTCACTTCTCCCCCGGCATGAGGGAGAAATCCATCTCTGAAGTTCTTAAGTTCGAGCGTTGTTACGTGACCGTGCACAAACTTCTCCGCCGCCATAGCGGCTTCGTGACCTCGATCTCCAGAAGCGCAAAAGACCACCCAATGAAAGCTCAGTTCGGGAATTGTCTGCATGAGTTGCAACAATGCTCCGCCGCAGCCAATCTCGATATCGTCGGAGTGTGCCCCGAGGCAAAGGATCACTAAGGGACCGCCATTCCTTTGCAATGCGTTTAGCTTGAGCATATTTTGGTCTGTGCCGCTTCGTTGCTGTTCTTGCTGCTTTTCCACAAGCGCCATGGAGCATTCCCGGAGGCCTCAAGTTCGTCGAGAATCTGCTTGTCCTTAAAAGTGTCCATACACTGCCAGAAGCCTTCGTGGCGATGTGACCGAACCTTGCGCGCAGCGATCAATCGTGTAAATGGTTCGTAGATTAGCTCCTCACCTGGTTGAATAAAGCGGAACACATCTTTGCGGAGGACGAAGTAGCCGCCGTTTACCCAGATGTTCGCTTCTCTCGGGCCTGATACTTCGGACGAATCCGTTTACAGTCGAATGAACTGCATCATGACTACTTGAAGGAGTTCACGGACAGAAAAGCACATATTCATCGCGATGGAAGAAGTCCTCAATCATTCTAGGAAGATCGAAATCAGTAAGGCCGTCGCTATTTCGCAAGAAAGATTTCTTCTCCATTTAGATAAGGCTCAACCGGCGCAAGCCATTGGAGATCGTAGAGCGAAGGCCCGTGTCGACAAACGCAATCTTCCAGTCGTCGATGTCTCGTTGCATAACTCGAGCTCGAGGCACACCCTGCGATAAGACGAAATCGGTGGAAACCTACTCCTACACTGAAGAAAATAATCCTTGATGACGTTCCCCTAGTAGCGCTAGGCAGAGAATGAAATCTTTGTGCCTAAAATCGTGTAGTACTTCATGAGATGCCAAAGTACAGGCCGCGAGCCAACCGATATCATTGGCTTCGGAACATCTTCCGAGTAGCCCCTGATCTCATTTCTTCGCCGCCGCAGAACAAAACAACTTTCATTTCGGTTCCTCCGATTCATAGTTGGCTGAGCAGCCTGCAGCCAAAGCCTCAACTCTCGGACTTCTGCGCCTCTTGAGCGAAGAGCACCGCGATGGCTTACTCAACGACTCACCCTATCGGGGGAGCGCGAACGCCCCATCCGGGAAGTGCGCCAAGTCGGTCCTCGAAGATCATCTCCGATCGTGGTCCGGTGCACGCCGAGTCCGTGTTCGCGGCTCCAACCTGGCCGATCAAATCGTCTACATGCACTGTGCGAAGTCGATGCTATACCGTACCACCGGCGATGCGTTGGGCGCGGTCGAACGCAGTTGGGCCGCGGAAACGATATGTCCGCCGACGGGACACACCAGGCCAATCTGCGGCTCACTGTTTGGTTCTTCCGCATGCGGCTGAACCCGTGTGTCGACTTGACGCTATTTGCCGCGTTATACCGGCTTTCCTCGTTCCATTTGTGTTAGTTGTAACCGCTCCACCCGTTCTTGATCGCGCGCTGAAAGTAGCGCGGATGCAGAGCCATGCAGTTCTCGCCGTCCACCCCGTACACGTATTATGAGTTGATCTGGCACACTTCCCGCCGAGACCATGTGTCACTATGAGGATGGAAAGCGTACGCGATTCCCGACTTGAGATAGTCGCCGGGAAAGGCAGTCCGCATGCGCGGAACGTCGAAATAGGTTTTCTCGGGATCGCAACCGGCCTCATCCAGCATGCCCTGGATGTACTCCTTCGACTTCGGGTGATGGATGAACTTCGGCTTGAGAATACCTAGAATCTCGGCGCATTTCTCAGCCGGGATATGCTCCTGAATGAGGATCGGATCGTAGGGGCTGAAGGCCTCTTCGATCATCTCCTGCGCCAGACGGCAAAGTCCGAGAGCATTCGGCGAAGGCGAGCGAACGAAGACCGCACCCTTGTAGAGCTCGGACCTGCACCGATCATCGTTCATCGTTGAATCAACAAATATGTTCATGTGCGTTCTCCATTCCTTGCGCCCGACTGATCCCTCTTGCCGGCTCGGCGACACAGCGGTCTTGCCGGCAGCAGCCCGTTAAAAAACCGCG
>CAWHEK010000008.1:0-11025 GCA_963828325.1 uncultured Acidobacteriaceae bacterium | reverse complement strand
AATCACACGCTCAAGATCAGCGGCACGAAATCGATGACCGGCCATTTGCTGGGCGGCGCGGGCGGGCTTGAGGCAGGCATTACCGTGCTGGCGCTGGTGAATCAAGAGATTCCGCCGACGATGAATCTGGAAAACGCGGATCCCGAGTGCCGGCTGGACTACGTTCCGAACAGAGCGATCAAACACAAGTTCGATGTGGCGCTATCGAATTCGTTCGGATTCGGCGGCATCAATGCGACGCTGATCATGCGGCGGTGGGAGCAAGGCAGGGAATAGGGAATAGAAGAGCACTTGTTGAAGCCCGGCTGGGATGGCCGGGCTTTTGATTTTTGCGGCGGCGCGGACTTGAAACGAGGATGAGTCAGCTCAAGGCGAGCGACGGATCGGCGGAGAGGTCGGATGGGGCGAAGTCCTTCGCGAGCAGGCGGGGCCACGCGGCGGCGGCGATCATGGCGGCATTGTCAGTGGAGAGCGCGAGCGTGGGGAATGCGACGTGCAGGCCGCGCTGATCGGCTTCGGCGGTGAAGCGCGCACGAAGCTCGCGGTTGGCGGCCACTCCGCCGGTGACGAGGATGCGCCGGACGCCAAGCGATTCGGCGGCAGCGAAGGTCTTCTTCATCAAGTCGCCCACGACCGCGTGCTGAAAACTGGCAATGAGGTCGAGCGTGGGCTGCGGGCAAAGGGCGAGGGCTTCTTCGCGAGTTTGGGGCGGGCGAAAATGCAGGTCCTTCGACTCGTTCGCTACGCTGCCTCGCTCAGGATGACCATTTGTTGGCTGGCTGTTTGCCGGCAGAGGGAAGAGGCGCGCGTGGCGGGATTCAGCTTCGTCGCGCAGCGAGTGGAGCTCGACGTAGCGCAGGACGGCAGTCTTGATTCCTGAAAACGAAAAAAGAAAATGCGGGTCGAGGCGCGCGATGGGAGCGGTTTTTGCGGCCTTGGTGCGCGCCGCTTTGCCGCCGAGATGAGCTTTGGTTTTGATCTGCGCGAACGAAAAGGGGACGGCTTGCGGATTGCCGTATTTGGCGAGCGCATCGATCCAGGGCCCGCCGGGATAACCGAGTCCGAGGAGTTTGGCGACTTTGTCGAAGGCTTCGCCGGCGGCGTCGTCGACGGTGCGGCCGATGAGCGTGTAAGACCAGGTGCCGTTGGCTGGTTGCGCGAGAAAGAGGTGGGTGTGACCACCGGAAACGACGAGGGCGAGCGCTGATTCGGCGTTGGGGATCGCCTCGGGGGCTAAAGCCCCAGTCTCATATAAGGCATTTACGGCACGACTGAAGTCGTGCCCTGACACTTCGTGCCTCTCCGGGGAAGTTTGTTCAAGGCTTGTGTCGTGCCCTGACACTTCGTGCTCGCCTTGAAGAACCTCGCTGTGGTGCGAGTCGTTTTCACGCTTTCCTGCCCTTTCTGAATCCGCTGGTGCGGATCCAGAAAAGGATGGGGCAACAAACTGATTGCCGGATTCGCGCTCCTGAAGGAGCACCGCGTGAATGTGGCCTTCGAGATGATTAACGGCGATGAGGGGAAGTTTGTTGGCGAAGGCGAGAGCTTTCGCGTAGGTGATGCCGACGAGCAGAGCTCCGGCGAGGCCAGGACCTGACGTGACTGCAATTGCGTCGAGATCGGCGAGGGTCAGGTGGGCTTCAGCAAGCGCGGCGCGGACGACGGGAACGATGGCGCGGAGATGCTCGCGGCTGGCCAGCTCCGGAACGACGCCTCCGTAGCGTGCGTGAGTGGCGATCTGCGAGGCGACGACGGAAGAAAGAGTGCGCGCACCGCGCTCGACGACCGCTGCGGCAGTTTCGTCGCAGGAGGTCTCGATGCCGAGGATGAGTCCGGAGCCCATATGTTCAGTTTACCGGCGTCATACGAGCTCTCTATCTTAGTAATGAGCGATAATCGAGCCAAATGGTTCGGTATTGGAAGCTCGCTTTAATTCTTCTCGCTTTCGCTGCGAGTTCCCCTGCGCAAGACATTCCGCAGCAATTGCAGGGCAAGTGGCGCGTCAAACGAATGTTGCCAGCCGGAGGGATCTCCTGCTGGAGCGGCAAGGAAGCAGCGCGGCTCATCGGCACAGAAATTGAATACAAACCCGGAATGGTTCGATGGGGAAAGCAGTTGGCGATCATCCGGTCGGTTAAGGAATCGGAACTCACGGCCGATCAGTTTGAACAGGATTACTCAGGGTCGGGCGGTCAGGTATCACTTAGCGACCTCGGAATCCATGCACCGAGAGTCACACAGATCACCATCATGCACGCAGATTTGACGCCCGTGCAGGGCGCTCCCGAAATCGTCGGAGAAGATGCCATCATCAAAGACGGAAACACGATCATAATTGATCCGTGCGGCGTCTATTTTGTGGTGGTTCGTGTTCCATCATAGGGAAGTGCTGGATCGGCTATAAGCTTGCTGATGATGGCGACATCTCAAAGACAATTCGAAGCGGCGCTGACGATTGTGGAGGCGCTGCGCGCGCGCGGGTATGAGGCGTACCTCGCGGGTGGATGCGTGCGCGATCTGCTGCTGGGGCGCGAGCCGGCCGACTACGATGTGGCGACGAGCGCGACTCCGGATGTGGTGCTGGATATGTTTCCGCGGACGTTTGCCGTGGGAGCGCGGTTCGGGGTTGTCTTGGTGGCTCCTGCAGACGGGGATGCCGGATTTGTTACCGAGGTCGCTACGTTTCGCTCGGATTTGGCCTATTCCGATGGGCGGCATCCTGACGAGGTGCGTTATACAAAGACGGCCGAAGAAGATGTGCGGCGGCGGGACTTTACGATCAATGGACTGCTGCTGGATCCGCTGCGGGTTGAAAAAGAAAATGCAGGTCCTTCGACTTCGGTCGCCGCGGCGACCTCCGCTCAGGATGACAGCCGAATGTTATTCGCTCAGGATGACAAATCAGCGGCGGAGAGGGCCAACCTGCGCTTCGCGGTTCTCGATTTCGTGGGCGGGCTGGCGGACCTGAATGCGGGCGTAGTGCGCGCGATTGGGCGTGCGGAGCAGCGATTTGAGGAAGATCATCTGCGCATGCTGCGCGGGGTGCGGTTTGCGGCGCGGTTCGGATTTGAACTCGAAGCAAACACCAGGCGCGCGATTCGGTCGTTGGCTTCGAAAATTCATGCCGTGAGCCGCGAGCGCGTGCGCGATGAGTTGACGAAGATGCTGACTGAAGGCCACGCGCGACGTGCCTTCGAGCTGCTGGATGAAACAGGCCTGCTGCAAGAAGTCCTTCCGGAAGTGGCGCGCATGAAAGGCGTGGAGCAGCCGCCGCAATTCCACCCCGAGGGCGATGTGTGGGTGCACACGCTCATGCTGCTGGAGCAGTTGGAGCCGGGATGCTCGGAGACGCTAGCGTGGGGAGCGCTGCTGCACGACGTGGGCAAACCGCCTACGTTCAAGCGCGCTCCGGATCGAATTCGCTTCGACGGGCACGTGGAGGTTGGCGTGGCGATGGCGGCGGAGATTTGCCGGCGGTTCCGGTTCTCAAACGAGGAGACGCGTCAGGTGGTGGCGCTGGTTGAGAATCATATGCGGTTCATGGACGCGCAACGCATGAAGGAGTCGACACTGAAGCGGTTTTTCCGGCTGGAGCGGTTTGAAGAACATCTGGCCTTGCACCGCATGGATTGCATGGCGGGGAGCGGCTACCTGGAAAACTGGGAGTTTGCGCGCGAGCGTTTTCATGCGATGCCGGAAGCGGTGGTGAGGCCGAAACCGCTGATCACGGGGCGAGAGCTGATCGCGGCGGGCTATCCGCCGGGAATGCGGTTCCGCGAAATGCTGCGCGCGGCCGAGGATGCGCAGTTGGAGGGAACGGTCGAGACGGCGGGGGACGCGCTGAAGCTGGTGCGGGAAAAGTTTCCGCCGCCAAATGCCTAAAAGCGCATCCGCAGGCCGAGCTCTATCTGGCGCTCGCGATAAAAGTCGACGGCATTGATGTCGATTGGCCGGCCGAAGGCGGCGATGGGGACGCTGGCGCCGGAGAGGGTCGTGGTTCCGCAACTCGCGCTGCCGGTGGTGTTGATGGTGAGATAGCACAGCGTAGGGAGTGTGCCTGAGGAGCCGCTGTTCTCGATGGAGTAGCCAGTGGTTTCGAGGGCGGTTACGTTCTGGTGGTTGAAGAGATTGAAAGTCTCCGCGATCAATTCCAACTGGCGCCGCTCGCCGAGGTCGAAACGCTTGGCGAGGCGGAGGTCGGCCTTCCAGGTGTTGGGATAGCGGAATGTGTTGCGGCCAATGTCGTAGGTGCGGCCGTCGTTGCCTTTTCCGTAGACGCGATTGTCCCCACCGGATCCGTTCATTCCGGGACCCAAGCTGGCGATGGCGTTGCCGGTGGTGTCAAATTCCTCGGGCAGCGAGCCGGAAGTGCGCATGGTGTACGGCAGGCCGCTGCGGAATTGCCCGATGCCGGAAAGAGCCCACCCATTGCTAAAAGCACCGGAAATCCCGCGCAGCTTCCAGGGAGCTTCAAGGATGGCCGTGATGGAGGCGGAATGGCGCACGTCAAGGTTGCTGACGCCGTATTCCCGGCTGAAATTTGCGGGATCGAGCACATCGCTGCCGGCGATGAGGGTGGTCTCGTTCGGGTTCCAGTCCATGGCATGCGCGTAGGTGTAGTTGGCGTGGAAGCTGAGGCCGTTGCGGCCATAGCGAGCGATCCTGATCATGGCAGCTTCATAGGTTGAGTTGGCGCGGCTGGAGATTTGAGCGATCTGCTGGTAGTTGCCGTAGCGGCGCCCACACTGGCTGGCGGGATTCAACGGAGCGCCTGAAGGACATTCCTCGAAGGGCCAGGAAGCGTAGAAGGGAACAGTGATTTGCGCGGCCTTGATGGGGCCAGTGCCGGTGGGGTCTTTTACCGCGTAGGTGATGGTGGCTGGGTTGACCGCGGGATTGAAATTGGTGTCGATGGAGATAGGCAGGCGGCGGCCCAGCGAGAGCATGGCTGCGGCGGTGAGTTGAATGTGGTCGGGCAACGGCTGTTCGATGGATGCAACGGCCTGGTGGATCTCGGGATTATGGAAGTTGGGCGCGAAGCCGACGGCACCGGGCGCGACGAGGCTGGTTGGCGGTCCGGCGAGGACATAAGGAAACGGCGGCGCGCCGCCTGCGCAGTGTTGGCAGTCGTCGGAGGGACGCATAAAGAAGTTCAGGTCGCCCTTGACCGAACCGGTCTGCGTGAGCGCGGTTTCAATGGTGGCATTCTCGGTGCGGCCGTAGTACATGCCGTAGCCGAGGCGCAGCACCGGCCAGCGTTCATGAATGTTTCCGATGGCGAGGCTCACGCGCGGCCCCCAGTTGTTGCCGAGCGAGGGAAGGTCTGCAGTGAGAAGAGGCAAAGGATTCGCCGCTATTGGGGTGGTCAGTTCGGGATTGGCCAAAAGGGTGAGGGGAGGCGGCATTTGTTCGCGCTCCCAACGCAGCCCCGCGGAGAAGACGGCCAGCTTGCTCAGTTGCCACTGCGCGGTCGCGTAGCCGGCAAAATCATTTGTGCTCAGGTTCCAGTTGGTGGGGCCCATGGTTTGCGAGTACCACGAGTAGCAAGGCTGGCTGCCGAATTTGGTATTCGTCACGCCGCAGTTGTGCGGATTGTCGGGATTGAGCTCGCCGGCCAAGCCGAATTTCTGGAAGGCGAGCGCGTCCGAGATAAAGCTGGCGACGGTGGAATAGGAGTAAGTGCCAGTCTGATTGCGCAGTTGAGTGACGGCGTCAGCGTTGTGATCGAGTTCGACCCCAGCCCGTACGAGCAGCTTGTTGTGGGCCCAGTCGAGCATTTCTTGCGCGTGATAGAGACGTTCATCGGGGTAACTGCCCTGGCCGAAACGCGAGGGATTGCCGATGGTGAAGCCGTAGCGCGAGTCGACGGAGATTTGCGGCAACTGCCCCCAGGAGTTTCCGGTGAGGAACGATTGCTCAAGAGTGGATGGCGCTTCCGGGCGCGCGCTAAGGATGGCGCGGCCCGCCGAGCCTTGCGTAACGGCGAGGAGATTGGGCGTGAGATACGCTTCCCAACGTGCGAGCAGCCACTGCTGACTGGCGCGGCTGGAGCCATAGCTGTGGCTGCCATAAGTTTCAGACACGCGCGTGAGACCTCCGCCGGGAGAGCTCATGTTTGCCGCGATGCCTTCGAGGGTAAAGTGATGTCGCTCGGCAGCCTGCCAATCAATGCGGCCAAAGCTGACCCACTGCGCGGAAGTGCGCGGCGCCGGACCGAGCAGCGCGGCTAACTGTTCAAGGCCCGCCGGCGCATAGCCTGACGTGGCGACGCCGATGTAGTCGCTCCAGGCCTGGTTCTGGCTCTCGCCAAGCTGAGCGCTGAGCAACGTGACGGATGCGCTTGTGGGTTCTGGCGGAGTAAAAAACTCGGCGGGGTTTTTGACCGTGGAAATGCCGGGATCGTTGCGGTGGTTTAGGTCGAGTGCGGCGAACCAGAAGAGCTTGTCGCGCCGAATGTCGCTTCCGATTCCGAGGCCCGCGACGGTTTCGTGATCGGGAGGGGTGAATGGAAGGGCGGTAAAGCTGGGCGCGGCGGATGTGCCGGTGTTCTGGACCCATTGTGTGTAAGGATTCCGGGCGCCCCATGTGTTTTGCCTGTCGAAGAAGAAGCCCTGGCCGTGGAGAGCATTGCTGCCGCTTTCGGTGCGAATCGTCGTGCGTCCTCCGGCGGAGCGCATGCCCTCAGCTTCCACATTGCCTGCGGTGGTGGTGACCTCGCGGACTGCGGCTTCGCTGACGCCGAGCCCGCGCCCTCCGGTCCAGGCCTGATTTGAGGGTTGATTCGAGCTTTGTGAATCGGATTCTGCGCCGGTGGAGCTCGGGGCGCGCTGACTGGAGCCGCCGAAGGCCAGGCCGATACTGGCGCCGTCCACTGAAACTTCGGCGGATTGTTGCGAGCCACGGTAGGAGGCTTGTGACGAGTCAGCTGCGGCGTTGGCGGCGGGCGCGTCGAGCAGGAACTGCTGCCAGCGGCGGCCGCTTGCGGGCAGGGATTGCAGCTCGGAAGCGGAGAGGGTGATGGAGACAGCCGGTGTGACGGGATCTGACGACGTGGCCGCGGCCAGTGCGGAGACAGGCAAAGCCGATAGTGCGGATTGAACAAGGTTCGACGGCACGGCAGATGTGGCGAGGATGGGCGGGGCGGATTTGAGTGGAAAGAAATCTGGCTGCACCGCAGAAAGCGCGAGCTCGACGGGAGCCGATTGGGTTTGAAGCTGTGCGCGAGACGATGGGACGAAGATGTGCGGCGGCGATGGAGGTGGTAAGAGCAAAGAGGGCGCGGGAATGCGGGCAGGCGATGGGGCAGGAGAGGCTGCGGCTGAAGCTTGTGGATGAGCGAAGGGAGGCGCGGCGGTTGGCGGAACACGCACGGGAATGGCGAGCGGAGCAGAGGTCGCGATGGCGTCTGGAGGACGCGAGGCGGTGAGTGGAAAAGGCGTAAGTGGTTCGTTGCCTAGCTGTGCGTTTTCAGCGGACGCGATGAGTTGCGGAGCGGATGTGTTGAGATGTGGGCGAGTGAAGACTGGCGGTTGGAGGGGCGCGGCCGCTGCCGTAGTCGATGTGAGTGGTTGCGCGGAGACGCGAGGCGCGATGGATTGCGCAGCAGGCGGCGGTGCGGAGGAGTTGGAGGCAAGGTTCGCTGCGGCGTTTGGCGGAGCGGCGATTGGAGCTGGGGCGGCTGTCTCAAACAGCGCGGGAGCGGCGGGTTCGAAGTTGAGCGCGGCTTGGACGCGGGATTCGGCGCCGCCGGTGACAAGAATTCCTTCAAGCCGGCCATGGCCGAGTTGGGCAGCGTCGGCATCGAGTGTGTAGTCCCCTGCATCGAGAGAGGCGAAGCGGAAGGCCCCGTTTTTGGCGGTGGTGGTGCGGGCTTCAGCGCCGGTGGATTGATTGCGCAAAACGATGGAGACGCCAGCCAGCGGGGCAGATCGCAAATTGGTGAGGCGCCCGGCGAGCGAGCCAGATTGCGCAGCCTGAATCTGGACGAATTGAGGCGGGGCGGCGGCTGGCGCGCTGGATTGGGCATCGATTGCCGGTGTGCCCAGGCACAGTACCGCCAACGCCAAACCCTGAATCCCGTTCCACCTTAACTCTGCCATCGCCAGCGCCGCCCGGGCAGATGCTGGAGAAAGGCCGATCGAGTAAGCCGGTCCGCTCTGGCGGCGGTTAAGGCGCGGGCGAAGCGAAATCTCGATTTATTCGCCGCCCTGAAAGGGTCTGATCGAAGTTTGGGAGCGATTCTATGCCTGAAAGTGGCTGTTGAGAAGTAGTGTGCATCACAAGTGAATGTTTTTTGGAGACGGCTGGGGAAGGCAAGCTGGCGCGAGGCTGCGCCCACCGCCGCGCCAGCCGATACCCTCCATCGGCTGAGTACGCACGGTGGACGACGCGAGGGGATGTACGCCGCGTCTTGGGCGCAGCTCCTCGATCAGCTTCATTCGTTAAACTGAGGAGACGGCGTTTTTTGCAGCGAGCGCGTCGGATGATTCGCAGCGGGCGGGTTAGATCGACTGGCGAAAGGCATGATCGGCGAGATGCATGTTTATTGATGAAGCCAAAATTCGAGTCAAGGCCGGCGACGGCGGCAATGGATGCATGGCATTCCGGCGGGAGAAGTTCGTGCCGCGCGGGGGTCCGTCGGGCGGCGATGGCGGGCGCGGCGGCGATGTGATCATGGAGTCGAGCCAGCGGCATAATACGCTGATCCATTTCCGCTACAACCCCGAGCACAAGGGGCAGCGCGGCGAGCACGGGATGGGCTCGAACTGCACGGGATTGGATGGCCGATCCGTCACACTGCAAGTCCCGGTGGGGACGGCTCTCTACGACGTGGAGACAGGCGAGCTGATGCATGATTTTCGTGAGCCGGACGAGCGCATCGTGATTGCGAAGGGCGGCCGCGGCGGTCGCGGCAACCAGCACTTTGCTACCAGCACGCACCAGGCTCCGCGCGAGCACGAACTGGGGCGAGCGGGCGAGGAGCGCACCTACCGATTGGAGCTGAAGCTACTGGCCGACGTGGGACTGGTGGGGCTTCCGAATGCGGGCAAATCGACATTGATCTCGCGGATCTCCGCGGCGCGGCCCAAGATTGCCGACTATCCGTTTACTACTCTCGAGCCGAACCTGGGCGTAGTAACGGTGGGCGAGGAGCCGGATCTCGAGTCCTTTGTGGTGGCCGATATGCCGGGACTGATTGAAGGCGCGCACCTGGGATCGGGGCTGGGGACGCAGTTTCTGCGGCATATTGAGCGCACCAGCGTGCTGGCGCATCTGGTGGATGTGTCGGATGCGTCGGGAAGGGCCGATCCGGTGGAAGACTTCAAGCTGATTAACAACGAGCTGGCCAGCTTTAGTGCGAAGGGGCAAGGGGTGGATGAGCACCCGCTCGCAGAGAAACCGATGATCGTGGTGGCAACAAAGATCGACGCGGCGAACCCGGAGAAGCTGAAGAAGCTGGCGGCGCATGCGAAGCGGAAGAAGCTCGAGTTCCACGCGGTTTCAGCGGTGACAGGCGAGGGGATTGACGAGCTGAAGTGGGCGCTGGCGAGGCGCGTGCGTCCGGCTGTGACAGCCTGATTCGCCGAGTCGCTTTGACGATTTGGCGCGGCTCGATGATTCGGGCCGGCCTTTTTTGCGCGCGCGGGCAGATTTTTCCAAGACAAAGCGAATGGGTTGGGTCGGCACTCCGTGCGTGAGGCGCGAGCGCGCGCGGATTTGTTGTGCCGTGAGCGTTTTCAAGTGACGCTTCAAAGCTTTCAACCTTGGGGACAATCTCGGACTGCGGAATGCATCAAAACTAATTTGGGCCTAAGCGAGAACGGGCTCAAATGGCGGGCTCGGCGAGACCGAGCTCGGAAAATTTGCTGCGAGGATTTTCGTGATGCGTTCTGTGAAAAGCAACTTGATTCGCATTTACGCATTTTGCGGGGCGGCGCTGGCGCTTGCGCTGGTGGCGGGCAGCCCGTTCGTCGCCGCCGGTATGGCGTTGGCTCAGGAAAAGACTGAGCCGCAACAGCCCGATCAGAACCAGGCCGCGACCTTTGCCGGAACCGTGGTGAAAGACGGCGAGCAATACGACTTGCGCGACTCGTCGGGCGAAACTTTCAAGCTGGACGCATCGGCGCAAGCCAAGCCTTATGCGGGCAAGACGGTGAAGGTGACCGGGCAACTCGACGTGAAGGCCAAGGTGATCCACATTGAAACCATCGAAAGCGTGGTGGGGTGAGCGAGTTTTTTGATCTTTGCGCAAAGATAAATTAAAGTTCGGAAACCAAGCCGGGCGGGGTGAGGGGCGGAACGAGCCTTTCATTTCGTCCGGTGGTTTTTTACAAGGGTGATGGCAGAAACAGAGACAGCGATTTCGCGAAAAATAATCGGAGGCAGGGATCGTTGGAGAACCGGCAAGCCAGTGCCGGGCGTGGCGGCAGGATGAGTTACAAGGCTGGGAGATGGGTTCGGAGTTCAGGTCGCGTGTGCGGCGGCGCCAGGTGGCGCGGAGAAACATGACGGGGCCGATCAGCATGAGCGCCAGGACCAGGAATATTCCAAACGTTCCGGGGGTGTTCTGGTGCTCCATCGTCAGCCCGATCAGGCCGAATGCGATGCACAACGCAATCAGGAGCGAGAGGCCGCCGAAAATGATGAACCAGGACCACCAGAGCAGGGGCGGCATCCCAGCGAGGTAGCGCGCGTTTGGATTTGCCGCTCGGACATGCGCTGCCAGTGCGTTGGCAAATTCGATGAGGGCCGGTGAACGGTCTTCAATTTGGCCGGGCCCGAGAAAATGCTGGCTCGTGAGCTGGATGAGTTTGCCGGACTTGAGGCGGACGGCGCATCGCTGCATGGAGCCGATAACTTGACCGGCTCCCAGCATCTTCAAGCCGGGCACGGAGTAGATTCTGACCGTATCGATCTCGGCGAATGGGGTGCTGCCGCCGGGCGAGAGGAGTGCGGTGTCGGTGAGCGAGAACTCCTCGGTGGGCGCGAGGATGGATCGCCGGAATTGGTATGTGAGGTTGGGCA
>CAWHEK010000007.1:0-391455 GCA_963828325.1 uncultured Acidobacteriaceae bacterium | reverse complement strand
TGGTGGACCTGGTCGGGATCGAACCGACGACCTCTTCCATGCCATGGAAGCGCGCTCCCAGCTGCGCCACAGGCCCACGTTTGGCAGGACAACTCTTCTATTGTCTTAGCTTGGGGCGGGCAAGTCAAACGGCGCGAAGGTCGTTGATGCGGGGCCGTGAGATCTGCGCGCGAACGCGATTGGGAGGGAGTATCGCGTCCGCGCGATGTTCTTATTTCCTGGGCGATGGGCGTCCCTATTCAATCGGCCCGGCGAGGATGTACACATAAGCCAGAAACCCCAAGCCAATCAGCAGGGGAATCGTGCCGCAAAGGTAGATCGAGGTTCCTGTCAGCAGTTCATGCAGGAAAATCATGACGCCGGCTCCGACGCCGATGTTGATGATGCCGCTGATCTTCATGCCTTCGCGAGCCTTGATCCGCTTGAGCCGGTCATTGCCGTGTAGCAACTCAAGGGCGGCCTTGGCGCCTTCGCCCGAGGCCTCGGTGATCCGGCGCAGCGTTTCCGCTCTATAGAAAGCTTCGCGCTCCTTGCGCTGGCTGTCGACCCAGTGGACTACCGTAACGAAAGTAAAAGTTGCCACAATGGCCACAATCGGAATCAGAATCGCAATCACCTGTGGATTGTCAAACATCGCAAACACCTCCGGAAGGTTGCCCATCTCATCCTCCTCGCTGGGGATTCTCCCCTTGCGAACGGTACGACAGGGGGGACCGTCCCGCGGTTGCAAAATCTCTCAAGAAAGATTCCTCTAGAGAAAATGCAACCTGGATCGAGCGGTCGTGGTCGTACCGTTTGAAGAGGAGCGCCTTTCAAGATGCCAGCCGCGATGAGCCCCGCAGAAGACCTGGCCGACATAGAGCGTGTGCTGGCCGGCGATGCGCAGGCATTCGAGGGCATCGTTCGGCGATGGCAGGGCCCGCTGGTGAACATGGCATGGCGCTACTGCCGCGACCGGGGCCGAGCTGAGGAGATGGCGCAGGAGGCCTTCGTCCGCGCCTGGCGCGGGCTGGCTGGATGGCGGCGCGAGTCGAGCTTTTCGACGTGGCTGTTCGCTCTCGCGGCGAACGTGTTTCGGTCCGAGCTGCAGCGGATTCCCGCAGTAAATGTGCCGCTTGAAGATGCGCCCGAACCGGCCGGACCCGCCATGCAGCACGAAGGGCTGGCAAGGCGGCAAAGTGAGGACACGGTAAGGCGAGCCGTGCTGGCGCTACCGCACCGATACCGCGAGCCGGTGGTTCTTTATTACTTTCACGAGATGGATGTGACGGCTGTGGCGAGCACCATGGGCCTGCCTGACGGAACGGTGAAAGCACGCCTGGCGCGAGGCCGGGAGCTGTTGCGAAAAAGATTTCCGCACCTGAGGGAACCGAGCGCTCCGCTGCCGATCCCCAGGCTCGGCGCCAAGAAGGAGGTTGTGCAATGAAGTCAAACCGGAAACCCGAAACCGATCATGATGCGATTCACGACGCGATCGACTCCATTCTCGCGGGCGAAGAGGAGCTGATTCCCTCTTCCGGTTTTATGGCGGCGACGATGGAACGGGTACGCGAAGAGGCAGCAACTCCGAAGCCGATTCCCTTTCCGTGGCTGCGCGCGCTGCCAGGCATCGTAGTGATTGCCGCTGCATTGTGCTGGCTTGGATTTGAAGCAATGCGCCTCGGCATCTCCCGCGCAGGAGAGGCGTCTCTGGCGCAAGCGCATTTCACGCTCGCAGCGGGGCGCGAACTCGAACCCGCTGGTTGGGTAGCGGCTGCGCTTGGCGTTGCGCTGCTTTCGTGGCTTCTGTCGCGGCGATTCGCCGGCGGTTCGGGGCTGCTGTAGCTGAACCTGCGAGAAACCCGCCGCCGTGCGGGCCTTAGTTCCGCAACCCGCGCAGCGCCGGATATAGCTTTCTCCACTGCGCGTAGCCTGCCTTGTATGCTTCGAGGTCCGCGGCCTCCGGCTCAATGCGCTTGGCCACGTGGATTGCCTGCCCGCACGCCTCGTCAAGATTCTTCCAGTGCCCCGCGCCCACGCCGGCCAACAGCGCGCAACCAAATGCGCCGCCCTCTTCGGCCACCAGAACCTCTACCGCGCGCCCGTAAACGCCGGCCTGAATCTTTTGCCAGAGCGCACCGCGCGCTCCGCCGCCGCCCAGGCGAATGCCGGTTACGGGAATACCAAGCTCGTGAAAGAGTGTGAACGAATCCTGCAGGGAGTACGCCACGCCCTCCTGCACCGCGCGCACAAAATGCGCTCCCGAGTGCTGAACGCCGATACCCACAAACGCCGCCCGCACTTCGGGATCGAGATGCGGTGTGCGCTCCCCCAGCAGATACGGAGCCCACTCCAATCCATCGCAGCCGGGCGAAACTTTCTCCGCGCCGTCATTCAACTGGTCGTACGTCTGCCCGTCAAAGAACGTTCCACGCAGCCAGTTCAAGCTCAGTCCGGCGCTCTGGGTTACGCCCATCACGTGCCACTCGCCCGGCACAGCGTGGCAAAACGTGTGAATCCGTCCCTTCGGGTCCATCGTTGGCTTGGCCGTAGCGGCGAACACCACGCCCGAAGTTCCGATCGTTGCCGACACGCTGCCCGGCTGCAGAATGCCCATGCCCACAGCGCCCGCGCCCTGGTCGCCCGCACCCGCCGCCACTGGCGTTTCGGCAGTCAATCCCGTCAGCCCAGCGGCCTTCTCGCTAATGCGCGCGCAGATCTCCGGCGACTCGTACAGCTTAGGCAGCCAGCTCATCGGAATTCCTGCGGCCTCGGCAACTTCCTTTGACCAGGTCCGATGAGCCACGTCGAGCAGCAGGGTGCCACTGGCCTCCTGCACGTCAATGGCGAACTCGCCGGTGAGGCGGTAGCGCACGTAGTCCTTGGGGCACATCACGTGACGGATCTTGGCGAAGATTTCCGGCTGGTGGGTCTTCACCCACAGCAGCTTGGTGAGAGTAAAGTTGGGCAACGCGGGATTGCAGGTGAGCTCGATCAGCCGCTCGTAGCCGATTTTCTCCGTGAGCCAATCGCACTCCGGCTGAGTCCGCGTGTCGCACCAGATGAGCGCCGGCCGCAGCACTGCACCGTTCTCGTCGAGCATCACAGCGCCATGCATCTGGCCGGTGAGCGCAAGCGCCGCAATGGGCTGATGCTCCTCCGCCGTCGCCGCCAGCGCACCGCGAATCGCGTTCTGGGTCGCGCGCCACCAATCCTCCGGATCCTGCTCCGCCCATCCGGGGTGCTCGGCGCGAAACGCAGCGTGCTCGGCCGATGCCGCCCCCATCAGCTTGCCGGATTCGTCAACCACGACTGCCCGCGTTCCGCCCGTTCCTACATCGATGCCCATGAACCACATTGCCGCTCTCCTCGCCCTAATTCGATTTTCTATAGACCCCGCAGCATAGCAGCTTTCGCGGGGCAGAGAAAAGCCGAGCGGCTGCTAATGCGCCAGCGCGGAGCTTGTTCGATTGCTGCCAGTCTGCGAGTCCCGCTAATTTGCGGCTGGTGTCGCCGCCGCGGCCGCCACTTGCGCAGCATCCAGCGTTACCGGGCTGTCGAGCACCACTTGAAACTGCCATCCGGCGTCGTAGAGAACAAAATCCGTGTTGTTCGCGCTGTGGTGCGCTAACACCACCATTCCGATGATCAAGGCGAGCATTCCACCCCCAACGGCTCCGCCAATGACGGCGGGGTTGGGGCCGACCTGCGGGAGCGGTGGAAGCGTCGGCTCCTGCTGCCCTTCGCCCATGGCGAAGTTCATTTCCGGCAGCCGTGGGGGCACGAGTTCCGCCACTTCATTCGCCGATGCGCTGCTGTCGAATGGCAAAAGCAATGCCTGCGTGTTTTCGCCGTTCAACGCGACGGAATAGCCGTTGGAAAACACCAGGCGGGTGAAATGGGCGGTGAAGGATGTCTTCTGGCCGCCCGTTGGGTGCGCCGTGACCCGCATCACCGTGCCGTCCACGAAGGTTCCCGCGGGAATGGCGAGCTGCGTCCCGATCGTCACCGGAAAAGCCACAACCGCGCGCACCGTGTCTCCAGCTTTTGTCGATTTGCTTTTCAAGGAACTCATCAGCGTGAGCTGAATCGTCGTCCCCGCTGGTACGACGATGGCCTGGGATGATGACGCGGGCACTGCCGGGCCCGGCGGAAAGGGCGCGGATTGTCCCGTCACCGGTCCGCTCTGAGCCGGAGAACTTTGCGCTGCAGGCGGTGCACTTGGTGTTGGTGAAATCGGTGCCTGACCGATCACGAGGGAGGCAATCATGAGCGCTGTAATGGATTCTGTGAGCATAAGACTCTGTTCCTTCCAAGGCGCGTTCGAATAGATAAAGGCGGCGCTTTAACGTGCCGCCACGGGCTGACCATTCTGCGTTGGCTGGTTCGTTATGACCGGTGCACACGAAATGACGAGCGGTTTGGCTGGACAGGTGTACCCGGGATCATCCGGCGTTCCCGGCATGCCGGGAATCACTGTGTCCGGTGTGGCCGGAGTCCCAGGGATTACGGTGTCGGGCATGCCAGGCCCACCGGGAATTGTGATGTCCGGCGTCCCGGGCGATCCGGGAATCACGGTGTCTGGCGTGCCGGGCGTACCCGGACTGCCGGGAGTGTCGCGGCAGAGAGTGGCCGATTGGAGCTGTCCCGGCGCCGGCACGCGCGAAAGCGGAATCGATTGCGCAACCTGCTTTGCATCGAGTTGAAGCGGCGCGCCCAGAGTCATCTCCACTTCGGCGCCGTTATCGAGCAGCAGATCGTTCGCCGTTGATTCCTGAATGGTGATCGCGATGAGAGACTCGCCCTGCACGGGCGACGCCGGAATCCCGGTTGCTCCGCCGGGCAGCTCGACTGTGTATCCATCGGCAAAAATGATCTTGGTAAACAGCACCTCGATTACGGCGTGAGAGACCTTGCGCGTCGGTTTGGTTACGCTTTCAATCGTTCCTTGCACGTAGGTGCCGGCGGGAATCGCCATGCTGCCGCCGGCGACAACCGGAAACGAAGTCTGCGCGTAGATGGTGTCGCCGTCTTTGGCCGACTGCGCCCACTCGGGGCGCGTCACAACCAATTCAATTTTGGTTCCTGCCGGGAGGGTGACGGACGCCGCGGGACTTGTGGGGGAGGGCTGCGCCGGCGCCGACTGAGCAGCCATTGCCGAAGCGCTTGCTATGTAACCAAGGATTAAAACAGAAAGCATAATTGCTGAAGAGGTTCTCACGATACCACCTCCACTGGGTGCGGTATCACTGTAGTTTGACGGGACGGCAGAATGAAAAGTTGATGCTCATTTCGTGGGATGGCTGGCTTTCTTTCGCCTTTGCCGCCGTAGAATCTCAATGAACACGTGTACTTGTGATGTGCGTTACTCGGTGACTGCAGCCCGTGCCGAACCATCTCGAATTCGTGCCCTTCGATCCGGCCGATGCCAAGGCCGCGCTGGCCGACTTGCCGCAATCATCGGCCGTCTTCGCTTTGTATGGCGATGATCCCCGCGCCGAGCCGTACATCGGCCGCACACCGAATTTGCGAGGGCGCCTTGAACGCCTTCTGCAACCCTCCCAAAAGTATCCGCGCCGACTGCATCTCGCCGGCCTCGTCCGCCGCATCGAATGGCTGCTCACTGGATCCGAGTTTGAATCGCTGCTCACGCAGTTTTCTCTTTTGGAAGAGATCTTCGGCTCGAAGACATTAGAACGGATGCATCTGCGCGCTCCGGCCTTCGTGCGTTATCTGGGCGGCAATCCCTACCCGCGCGTCACGGTCACGCACCGGCCCAGCCTGCGTGAAGCCGACTGGTCCTACGGGCCGTTCGCATCGCGCGCCGCGGCCGAACGATTTGCCGAAGAGATGCTGAAGCTGTTTCTCTTGCGCCGCTGCACCTTCGAGCTTGCCCCCGACCCGAGCTATCCCGGCTGTGTTTATTCCGAAATGAAGATGTGCCTCGCACCTTGCTTCAAGGGCTGTACCGACGAGCGCTATGCCGAAGAGTCCTCAGCTGTCCAAAACTTTTTGGCAACGCGCGGCGAAAGCCGGTTGAACACGCTCCGCACCGAGCGCGACCAGGCCTCGGCCGATCTCGCATTCGAATCCGCAGCCGCACTTCATGCTCAGGTCCAGCGCGTGGAGGCGGTGTGCGCGCTGGCCGCCGAAATTGTCCGCCCTCTCAGCCGGCTTCGCGCGGTGATCCTGCAAGTCGCCGCAAATCCCGATGAAGTTGCCGTCTTTGTTTTTGATGGCGGGCGTCTGCGCGGCCCGGTCGCATTCTCGACGATTGGAATGCGCATCCAGAATGAGCAGTCCGGCTCGACGTCGCTGTTCGCGCAACCGATGGCGGTAGAACCGATCCCGGAGCAGACAGAGAACAGGGATCAGAGAACAGAGACCACCCAAAATTCGGCCGAGCACAAAGTGTCAGGGCACGACTTCAGTCGTGCCGAAAAGAGCCAAACCGATGAAGGGGCTTTAGCCCCCGAGGCAATGTTCGCCCCGCCCAAGCTCGCTCGCGGCGTTCTCGAATCCCGACTCGAAGCAGCTCTCGCGGAGCTCGTGGACAAAGGCACGGCACCCTCATCCACCATCCGCCAGGGCCATCTCGCGCTGCTCAAGCGCTGGTACTACCGCCCTGAAGCCAAGCGCGCCGGCGAAATCTTTTTTCCCGATGCCGACGATCGCTGGCCGACCAAATCGATCCTTCGCGGCATTGGCCGCGTGGCCGCAAAATCGCTCGCGCCTGCGGCGAACCAGCCGCCCACCGCAAATCCATAGACACTGCCGGCACCAACCTCGACGAAACCCATGGCGCGCCCGACCAGCACCGACTATCATTCGTTCAAGTCAATTTCAGGGTTCGTCGATTCTCATGCAAAGTTCCCAAGCGCGAAACTGGCTGCTCGTCCTGTTCCTGGCGCTACCATGCGCTCTTTACGCGCAGAACGGACCCAACGGCCCCATTGTCAGAGTCCCCGACAACCAGTGCATCTACTGGCTCGGCGACAAGCCCGCCTGGACTCCCGCCAATGCCGACCCTGGCGACGCCCGGCCTTACAGCGAATACCACTTGACAGGCGACGCAACCGTGGTTTGGGTACGCTGCCGCGGGGCCCTCAACATGGCGGGAATCCTGAATCCGGCGCTCGTGATCGGTTCCAATGCAGCTGGGATCAAGCAGGTCTATTTTGACCGCCAGCCGGTGAAGAAACTGGAGGACTACCCGCTCTACCCCATCACCGCCATTGCCAGCGGTTCTTCCCACACCATCGATGTGCGCGTGGCTCAGCATCCACTTCCGCCCGGCGACACGCCCGGCCGTCCCGCATATGTCTATGTCGCAGATGTCCCATTCACCGAGCAGCTTATCGAGGCCGACCGTGGCGAAAACATCAGAGACCTGGTGCCTGCGTATTCCGGCTATCTTGTCATTGGCACCGCAGGCCTTTTTCTGCTGGGGCTCTTCTTCTTCGATCGCTCGCAAAAAGCTGCGTTCTGGCTTGGGCTCTACTGCGCGGCGGTTTGCATCACGCGCCTGAGTATGATGGGCTCCTCTTTTTTTGATAGCTATCCCAGCTATATGCAGTCCACTCTCTTCGGGCTTTCAATGTTTGAGTCGTGGGCACTGGTGCGCGTGAACTTTGCATTGGGCCAGCGGCGGGTTCCCGCCGTTTACTGGGTGGTTTTTGCCGCATGGGTATTCCTATTCTTTGGATCGGTTTTGCCGGTCCTGCTTCCAGTGCGCGAAGCGCTTCCGCTTTCCCTCTTTGTGCAGGTCACCTGCTTCAAGCCCATCTGGTGCATCTGGACCTTCGCATGCACAGCTCCATTTGTCGCGTTCTGGCCGTGGTCGCGGCTTACCAGGCGCGTGCGCACGGTCGCTGCGCTCTGCGCCGTCTGGGCGGTCATTGAGGGGTGGTTCCAGTTGCAGCAGGTGATCTTTAACCGCGAAACCTGGCGAGGTCCGGTGCAAGACTTGATGTCGTTCGCCATCGTTTGTCTGATTGTCGCCCTATTCGGCCACATCTTTCATCAGCAGCGCATTGCCGCCGACGAGCGCGCCGAGCTGCGCGGCGAACTCACCGCTGCCCGCCAGGTGCAGCATTTGCTCGTGCCCGAAAAAATGCAGGTCACGCCCGGCGTCACCGTCAGCTCGGCTTTTCTGCCGGCGCACGAAGTAGGCGGAGATTTCTACCTTTGCCGCGCGCTCGCTAATGGATCGCAACGCGTGCTCCTCGGCGACGTCAGCGGCAAAGGCGTTGCTGCCGCGCTCACCTCGGCGCTGCTTCTCGGCGCGGCCGACCGCTGCGACGACCTGCATCCCGCCGCGGTGCTCCACGAACTGAATGCGGCCCTCCGCAACAGTGGCATCGAAGGCTTCACCACCTGCCTCTGCGCCGATCTCTCGGCCTCCGGAGTGCTCCTGATCGCCAACGCCGGCCAATTGCCTCCCTACCGAAACGGCCAGGAGATCGAGATTCCCGCCGGCCTTCCTCTCGGTGTCGATGCAGGCAGCCAGTACGCCGAGTCCTCTCTCCAGCTCGCGCCGGGCGACAAGCTCACGTTCCTGTCCGACGGCGTCGTCGAAGCGCGCAATACTCTGGGCGAGCTCTTCGGCTTTGAGCGCACGCGCCAGCTTAGCTCGCGCGCGGCGCAGCAGATCGCCGATGCGGCAGTCCAGTTCGGCCAGCAGGACGACATCACCGTGCTTACGTTGTCCCTGGCGCCGCTTCCCGCATCCGCGTAGCCACTCCCGCTTCCCACACCGGCTGATAAACTGTCCCCGCAAGGAGTTGCGCGCAGATTTCGTGGCCGATCTGCTGCCGATCTGATCATGGTTGAGCTTTTGCCCTCCATCCTCTCCGCTGACTTTGCCCACCTGGCCGACCAGGTGGCTGCGGCCGAGCGCGGCGGTGGCACCGCCATCCATGTCGACATCATGGACGGCCACTTCGTCCCCAACATCACCATCGGTCCGCCGGTCGTGGCCAGCCTGCGCAAGTTCACCCGCCTGCCGCTCGACTGCCACCTGATGATCGACAACCCGAACGAGTTCATTGCCGCGTTTGCCGACGCGGGCGCGAACTGGTGCAGCGTTCACTACGAGGCCTGCACGCATCTGCATCGTTCGCTTGAGATGATCTTGCAACACGGCATGAAGCCGGGCGTGGTCATCAATCCGGCCACGCGCGTCGATCTGCTCATCGATATTCTGCCCATGGTCCACCACGTGCTCGTAATGAGCGTGAATCCGGGCTTCGGGGGGCAGGAGTTTATTCCTTTCTCCCTCAACAAGATCCGCCGGTTGGTCGAGATCCGCAGCGATCTCGATCTCGACTTCAGGATCGAGGTAGATGGCGGGGTGGCTCACGAGACGGTCTCGGCTGTCGTCCAAGCGGGAGCGGAGCTGCTCGTCGCAGGGAACGCCGTCTTCGGAGCCGGTGAACCCGAGCGCGATGCCGGTGCGCTGCTGGCTGCGGCCCGCGAGGCCGAGGACCGGATCATTGCCAGCAGGGCGGCGGCTGGAAAGAGTAAAATTCACTAGAACTGGTTGCATTAGGCTTTGTAACAAGGGCACGGCTTTAGCCGGGCCGCAAAGGGCGCATCGAGCATGGGGCTTTAGCCCCCGACAGGCGTCTTTTGGTTGTAAACGCGTGCAAGCTATGGATGGCCCACCCCCGGGGTCCTCCTTCCAAGAGGTGGTATGAACAGGTTGTCTTTGAAGATTGTCACTGTGGCGCTTGTTGTGTTGTTTCTGGGCGTGAGCTCAGCCGATGCAGCATCCAAGAAAAAGCAGAAAAAGGCCTACGACCTGAACGCCAACCCGTTGGCCGGCGTGCAATCCAAGCAGCCCGACAAGGAGCTCTACGACAAAGCCATGGTGGCCATGAAGAAGGGCCGCTATGACGTCGCCCGCCTTGACCTGCAAACCATGCTCAACACCTATCCCGAGTCGGAATACCGCATGCGCGCCAAGCTATCGGTCGGCGACACGTGGTTCAAGGAAGGTGGCTCGGCCGCCCTCACGCAAGCCGAGGCGGAATACGAAGATTTCATTACCTTCTTCCCCGATGCCCCCGAAGCTGCCGAAGCCAAGATGAAAGTGGCAGACATCTACTACGAGCAGATGGAAAAGCCCGACCGCGACTTCACCAATGCGCAACAAGCCGAGCGGGAGTATCGGGAAATGATCAACATGTTCCCGGATTCTGCCCTGATTCCGCGCGCCAAACAGAAGCTGCGTGACGTGCAGGAGGTTTTGGCCGAACGCGAGTTCCAGATCGGCAGTTACTACGAGACCCGGGATGACTACATCGCCGCCATCGCCCGCCTCGACACAGTGGCCGATTCTTATCCGCTTTACTCCAAGAGCGACCAGGTGCTCATCGGCATTGGCGATGCCTACGCCGGCGAGGCGCGCGCCATTGAATTGGCTCAAGGCCTGAACGGCGCCGTGAAGGAGCGCATGCGCTCCGCCTACGAGGACAAGGCGGCGGCAGCCTACGCCAAGGTCATCACCCGCTATCCCATGGCGCCGCATGTTGAGGATGCCCGTGACCGCCTGGTGGCCATGAATCGCACGGTACCAGAGCCCACGCAGGCGGCCATCGCGGAAAGCGATGCCGAGGAACGCAGCCGGCAGGCTCTCCACTTTACCGACAGCATCATCGGCATCATCAAGCGTGGTCCCACGGTTGTTGAGGCGGTGCACGTCGGCGAGCCCACTCTCGACGACCCCAAGCGCACTCTGGCCCCCGACGTGACCAACCAGAACAAGACCGTGTTCATGGACGCGTTGAATCAGGGCAAGCCTGCGGCGCCGGCTCCGGCCGTCACGCCCACCGGCCCCAACGAGCCGCCGCGCAGCGATCAACCCTCGAACGCTCCGTTGCAGATGGAAGCACCCGCCGGAGGCACTGGCGTCGGCGTGGAAGTCGTCAATGCGCCGAACAGCACGGGGGGAGCTACCGACACGGTTGCCGCCGATCCCAATGCGTTGGTAAAGCCCGTTGGCCCAACCAACACCGTGGTTCCGGCAGCTGAAAAGCCCGCTGAAGCGCCTCTCCAGGTCAATGACATCAAGCCCGGCGAGAACCCCGCGCCACCCACCGACGTGGCTGCGAATGGCGGCAAAACCAAGAAGCCCAAAGCCGACCTGAGCGACGAATCTTCAAGCAAGAAGAAAAAGAAGAAGGGACTGGGCAAACTGAACCCGTTCTAAGGGCGGGGAACGAGGGACCGAGAGAACAAGGCGAACCAGCGAAACACCAAGGCCGCACCTTCATCGGGTGCGGCCTTTTCATCGCGGTTTGCTCGGTGCGCTGCTTCTCTGTGAGTCCAGGTGGAAAGGATCGCGAATTGATCTTCGTGGAGCGGAGCGAGACAATCGGGATGCTCGGCTTAGGGGAATTTGATGACCGTTCAAGCATTGGGGAAGGCGCTTTACATTTGCTGGGTTCTATCGGAAGTCGCCATCTTCGTTTTCACCCAGACGAGGTCAGGCAAAGGCGAGATCAAAGATCGAGGCTCACTGCTGCTCCTGTGGGTGGTAATTTTCGCTTCCCTTTATCTGGGGCCGCGCTACGCCGCCACCCACGCGCCAAATATGTTTGGCAACGCCGAGTGGATTCGCTATGCCGGCCTGGCGTTGTTGATCTTCGGCCTCGCCATTCGCTGGACAGCGGTAGTGACGCTGGGCCGAGCCTTCAGCGCCAATGTCGCCATTCGCTCCGAGCAGCGGCTCAAGACCGATGGACTCTTCAGATTCGTGCGCCATCCTTCGTACTTAGGGCTTCTGCTGGTAATCGTTGCCGTCGGGTTGCACGGCCATAACTGGATCGCGTTTGCCATCGCCGTGATTCCGCCGTTTGCTGCGATAAGTTACCGGATCCATGTGGAAGAAGCTGCCCTCAAATCGGCCTTCGGGAGTGCCTACGATGCGTATAGCCGCCGCACCAAGCGCCTGATTCCCGGGATCTACTGAAGATTGCCTCACGCAGCGTGAATTAGGCTAGTAGAAGGAGTGAGTTCGAGATCTGTGCGGGCAACGCCGTCCGCCGAAGCGACCGATAAAAACCATGAACATTGCGGAGTTGCCCAAGCACTTTGACACCCAGGCGGCGGAGACTGCCTGGCAAGCGCGCTGGATCGAGCTGGGTGTGTATCGATACGCCGAGGCGACCCCCGGGCAGCAGCGTTTCGCCATCGACACGCCTCCGCCCACCGTATCCGGCTCGCTGCATGTGGGCCATGTTTTTTCGTACACGCAGACCGACCTGATCGCGCGCTTCGAGCGCATGCGCGGCAAGAGCGTTTTCTATCCGATGGGGTGGGACGACAACGGTCTCCCGACAGAGCGGCGCGTCCAGAACTACTTCCACGTGCGCTGCAATCCGGGGTTGAAGTACGAGCCCGAGCTGAATTTGCCGGCTCCGGAGAGCATTGATCCAAAATCGCCGCCACTGCAGATTTCGCGGCGCAATTTCATCGAGCTTTGCCTGCGCCTGACCCAGGAGGATGAAAAAAGTTTCAAGCAGTTGTGGGGGCAGCTGGCCTTGTCGGTCGATTGGAAGCAGGAATACTCGACCATCGACGCGCGATGCCGCAGAGCCGCGCAGCGCAGTTTTCTCGATTTGTGGCGCAAGGGGCATGTCTACAGCGTGGAAGCGCCGACCATGTGGGACGTCGACTTCCAAACTGCCGTGGCGCAGGCCGAGGTGGAAGACCGGAAAGTCCAGGGACACTTCCATAATGTCCGCTTTGGAGTCGAAGGCGGCGGGGAAATCTTCACCATTGCCACCACGCGGCCCGAGCTGCTGCCGGCTTGCGTGGGCGTCACCGCGCACCCTGACGACGCCCGCTACAAGCATCTCTTTGGGAAAAACGCGCTCACGCCGCTGTTCGGCGTACCCGTGCCGATCTTCCCTTCGGAGCTCGCCGATCCTGAAAAAGGCACCGGCATCCTGATGGTCTGCACCTTCGGCGACGCGACTGACGTCCGCTGGTGGCGCGAACAGAATCTTCAAAACCGGCAAATCCTGGGGCGCAATGGACGGCTGCTTGCCGTGCAGTTTGGCGAGGCCAACTGGCCCTCGGTCAATCCCGAGCGCGCGAACGTTCTCTATGCGGAACTGATCGGCAAAAACGTGAAACAGGCGCGGCGAATCATCGTGGAGCAGCTTCGCGCGCCCGATGAGACGATTCTGCAAGGCCAGCCGCCTCTCGAACGCGATCCCGCGCCCATTGAGCACCCCGTAAAGTTTTTTGAAAAAGGCGATCAGCCGCTCGAATTTATTTCGACGAGGCAGTTTTTTGTGCGCCTGCTCGACAAGAAGCCGATGTTGCTGGAGGCGGGTGAGCGCATCCAGTGGCACCCGGAGTTTATGCGCCACCGCTATCGCATCTGGACGGAGAATCTGGCCTTCGATTGGGCGATTTCGCGCCAGCGTTACTTCGGAGTTCCGTTCCCTGTGTGGTATCCGATCGACGCGGCGGGCGAGCCGGATTATGAAAACCCGATTGTGGCGGAAGAGGCAAGCCTGCCGCTCGATCCCGCCGACACTGCGCCTCCAGACTTCAATGAAGATCAGCGCGGAAAGCCCGGCGGATTCATCGCCGAGGCCGATGTTTTCGACACCTGGTTCACCTCGTCGCTCACACCGATGATTGCCAGCGGCTGGGGCGAGGATTCCGCTCGATTCCGCTCGCTTTTCCCCATGGATCTTCGGCCGCAGAGCCACGAAATCATCCGCACCTGGGCGTTTTACACCATCGTCAAGGCCATGCTGCACGAAAACCAGATTCCCTGGAAGAACGTCGCCATTTCGGGCTGGATTCTCGATCCCGACCGCAAGAAAATGTCGAAGAGCCGCGGCAACGTCATCACGCCGATGCACCTGCTCGACGAATATGGTTCCGACGCCGTGCGCTATTGGGCTGCCGGCGCGCAATTGGGCGCCGACACAGCCTTCGACGTGAATGTTCTGAAGGTCGGCAAAAGGCTGGTGACCAAGCTCTTCAACGCGTCCAAGTTTGTCCTGGGAAAAGAGGGCGTGCCGGGGCCAATCGTCTACCCCATGGATCGCGTGTTTCTCGCCAAGCTGCGCCAACTCGCCCGCAACGCCACCCGGCACTTCGAGAATTACGAACATCAGCAGGCGCTTGCCGAGACGGAGCGATTCTTCTGGACGGCGTTCACCGATTCCTACATCGAAATGAGCCGCGCCAGAACTTTGGGTACCTACGGCGCCGAGGCGCAGGGCTCGGCGCTGGCGACGCTCAAGATTGCGCTCAGTGTTTTTCTGCGGCTCTTCGCGCCGTTTTTGCCCTACATCACGGATGAGGTCTGGTCCTGGAGTTTCGCCGAAGAAACCGGCCACGCGAGCATTCACGCGGCTTCCTGGCCCTCCGACTCGGACTTCCCTGAGCTGGCCGAGGGCGGTAACGAAGGAATCTTCGACATTGCCATGGAGGCGCTGACGGCCATCAATCGCAGCCGGGCCGGCGCCGGCGTGTCTTCCGCACGGGAAATCAAGACTGCCACGCTGGCTGCAAAACCAGAGGCCTTTTCACTTCTTAAGGCGGCGTGCGAAGATATTCGACTGGCGGTGCGGGCCAACGAATTGCTGGCCGTAGAAGAACCGCAACTCGACGGAACCGGGGTTGAGGTCCGGCAAATCGAGTTCGTCTCTGCCGAGCCGACGGGGATCGCTGGGTAGAAATCGAAAGGCCATATCCTGCGCTGAGCGCATTGCCACAGCGCTAGTCCAAAGGCAAAAGAAAAATGGATTGGAAGAGCCACCGCGTCGATGCATTACTGGAGCAGGCCCTGCTTGAGGACCAGGCTCCGCGCGACGCCACCACGCATCTCACCATCGACGCCAATCTCCTTGCCGCCGGCTCCATCATCGCCCGCGAAGAGCTGGTCGTTGCCGGTCTTGGCGCCATTCCACGATTCTTTGAGATTTACGCGCGCCTCGACCGAAGCCCGGAAGCGCAGACCCGATTTGAGGTCGTGAGCCATCCTGAAATCTTCGACGGTGTCCGCGTCCATGCCGGCCAGGTACTCGCCGTCATCCGCCATAACGCGCGCGTCCTTCTCAGTTGCGAGCGCGTCATTCTCAACTTGCTGCAGCACATGAGCGGCATTGCCACGCTCACCCGCCAATTTGCCGACGTGATCCAGGGAACGCACGCTCGCGTCCTCGACACGCGCAAGACCGTCCCCGGCCTGCGTGCTCTTGAGAAATACGCCGTGCTGTGCGGCGGTGGAACGAATCATCGCATCGACCTTTCGTCCGGCATTCTGGTTAAGAACAACCACATCGCGCTGGGCGGGGGCATTGCGGCCGTTCTTTCCCGCGCCCTCGCTCAGCGCAAACCCGGCCAGCGCGTGCAGGTCGAGGTCCGCAACGCACAGGAGCTTGACGAAGCCCTCGCTCACGGTGCCGAGGCCATTCTTTTCGATCACATGTCGCCCTCTGAAGTCCGCCGCTCCGTCGAGCACATCAAGTCTGTGACCGCCGGGGCCGTAACCGCCGGAGGGGCTGCCCGCTGGATTCCCACCGAAGCCTCGGGCGGCATGGTTCTCGACAACATCCGCGCCTACGCCGAAACCGGAGTGGACTTCATCAGCGTGGGCGCGCTCACTCACTCCTCCCGCGCCGCCAACATCTGCATGACCATCGCCGCCGAGTCGGGGCAGAGCAGCAGTCCGCGAACGGGCCGAGCCTTTGAAGGGCACGGGCTTTGATCGCAGCGATGACCGCAACGCCCACCCTCACCCCTCGGCAAAACTGAATGTACGATCTCGCCGCCCTCGACGCTGAACTCACCGGCACCATCTTCGCCGGCAAGCTGCACTTTGCGCGCGTTACCGGGTCAACCAACGCCGACGCCATCGCCGCCGCCCGCGGCGATGCCCAGCATGATGGCGCTCCTCACGGCTCAGTCTATTTCGCCGATGAGCAGACGGCCGGGCGCGGACGCGGCGATCACTCCTGGATTTCTAACGCCGGCCAGGGCCTCTACGTCAGCGTGCTTCTTCGCCCGCAGATCCCAGCCGCGCACCTGCCGCTTCTTCCGCTGGCCGCCGGCCTGGCCGCCGCCGAATCCATTCGCGCCGTGTCCGGATTAAGCGTCGATCTCCGCTGGCCCAACGATCTGCTCATCGGCCCGCGCAAAACCGGTGGCATCCTCGTCGAGGCAATCCCTCAATCCAAAGGTCTGCCCCACGCAGTGGTGGTGGTGGTGGGGATTGGGATCAACGTGCATCAGCGCGAGTTTCCGGCCGGTCTCGCCACGCCTGCAACTTCGCTTGACCTGGAATTGGGGGCTCCGAGCGACAGGTCCTCGTCGTTGGGGTGGCAATCGGGCAGTCGTCTGTCGCGACAAGTGCTGCTCATTGCCCTGCTAAAATCGCTGGAGCGTGAGGCTTCTGCGCTGCAGAATCGAGCGGCGGCAAGCGAGGTTTTGGCGCGGGTGGAACAGGCCTCAACATGGATTCGCGGCCGCAAGGTTGAAGTGCACGGCCCGCAAGCCTGCAAGGGCGTGACGGCCGGCCTCGATGAACACGGTTTTCTGCGCGTTGAAACCGGCGATGGGGTCGTCACCGTGCAAACCGGCGGGCTGCGCGAGAAGGACTAGCTGCTAGCCTCTAGCTACTAGCTTCTAGCCATGATTTCGCCTTGAGAGGGATCGTTCCCGCACCATGAAGCTGGGAGATAGAGGCTAGAAGCCAGGAGCTGCCTTTACGATGCTGCTCGCACTCGATGTCGGCAACACCAATACGACGCTCGGCCTTTACAAGCTCGATGGCACGAAGCCCGAACTCGCCGCGAACTGGCGCGTCACCACGCATCGTGCGCAAACTGTCGACGAGTACGGCGTCTTCTTCGTGAATCTTTTTGAGATGCACGGCATGAAGCCGAGCCAGGTCACCGATATCATCATCGCTTCGGTTGTGCCGCCTGTCGACTCTACCCTCCGCCAGGTTTGCGAATCCTACTTCAACGTTGAGCCTCTCTTCGTCGAGCCCGGCATCAAGACCGGCATGACGCTGCTCATCGACCACCCCACCGAGCTCGGCGCCGATCGCATCGCCGACTGCATCGCGGCCTATGAGAAGTACGGCGGCCCATGCATCGTGGTTGACTTTGGCACCGCCACCAAGTTCGAGGTGATCTCTGCTCGCGGAGAGTATCTTGGCGGGGCCATCGCGCCCGGCCTCGGCCTCAGCGCCGACGCGCTCTTCAATCGCGCTGCACGCCTCAGCCGCGTCGACATCAAGCGCCCCGCAAAAGTCATCGGCACCAACACCGTGGGCCACCTGCAGAGCGGCCTTTACTTCGGCTATATCGGGCTTGTCGACGGCATCATCGAACGCATTCTCGCCGAGCTTGGTGCTGACCCCGCCAAGCCGCCGCGCATCGTCGCCAGCGGAGGCCTCGCGCGCCTGATCGCCCCGGATTCGCGCTACATCCAGGAGATTGACGATCTGCTCACTCTCGATGGCCTGCGCATCCTCTTCGAGCGCAATCGCGCCACGCGTCCCCGCGGCCGCGCGCGCTGAGAATCACAACCCCGACAAAATCTCCTGCGGAGCGGGCACATGCTGCCGCAGGCTCTCCGCCGTCAGCTCATCGGCTTTACGCAAGCTCGGGAAGATGACTGTCCACAAACCCGCCACCGCCAGCGCGCCCACTCCGCCGATCACCGTTGCGCGCACCGCTCCCAACCATTGCGCCGTCAGCCCGCTCTCAAATTCGCCCAGTTCGTTTGACGCCCCGATGAACAGCGAATTCACAGCGCTCACCCGCCCGCGCATCTCCGGCGGCGTAGCGAGTTGCAACAGCGAACCGCGAATGATCACGCTGATCGTATCCGCGGCGCCCGCGATGGCCAGCGAAGCCAGCGACAGCCAAAGTGTGTGCGACAGCCCAAACACGACTGTCGCCGCGCCGAAGATTGCCACGCAGATAAACAGCCACCGCCCAGCGTGCCGTTGCAGTGGAAACCGCGCCATGAAGAGGGACATGGTTACCGCGCCCACTGCCGGCGCTGCGCGCAGCATTCCCAGGCCGCGGGGGCCCTGGTGCAAAATCTCGTGCGCAAAGATCGGCATCAGTGCCACCGCGCCGCCGAGCAGCACTACAAACAGGTCCAGCGAAAACGATCCCAGCAGAATCCGCGCGCGTCGCACGTATTGGAACCCAGCGAGCAATACCTTCATTGAAAGTTCGCGGTGCTCCATGCGCCCCGGCCGCACATGCAACGACGCCACCAGCACGAGAAACCACGCCACTGTTCCGAGGGTGAACACATACACAATCCCCGCACCTTCCAGATGCGAGTCGGCCAGAAAGCCCGCCAGCGGCAACGTGAAAAGCAATCCGCCCAGTGCCGGGCCGGTAATGTTGGCCAGTTGAAAGATCGCGCCGCCCCACGTTACTGCGTTGACAAAGTGCCTCTGCGGCACCAGGTGCGGAATCAGCGCCGAGCTCGCCGGCGACGAAAACGCGCGTCCCGTGCCGACGAAGAACAGCACCGCATAAATGGCCAGAATATTCTGCGTGTTGTGGCGCGCCAGCTCAATCAGCGCGCCCGTACAAAACACCTGCAATGCATAGCACGTCAGGATCACGCGCCTGCGGTCAAATCGATCCGCCACGTGGCCCGCCGGCAGAAGAAAAATCAGTCCCGGCAAAAAAAGCGCCAGCCCCGTGTAGCCGAGGTCGATGGCGCGATGCGTAATGGAGTAAACCTGCCACGCCACCGCGACCGACTGCGCTTCCGCGCCCAGGATTACGGCCACGCGCGCCAGTTGGTACCGCCTGAAATCGCGGAAGGCAAATGCCTCAAGACCGCGCCGCGGCTGTGGGGAAGCGGGTTCCATGGTCTGCTTTCAGGGTATAACGCCGCGCGCGGCGAAGCTTCTCATTGAGCAGCGTAAAATTGCGGGCATGAAGCAGCCTGCAAGGATTGCCGCAGTCTCCGCGCTTATTGCGGCGCTGCCGGTCGAATTGGTGAATTACTTTGTCTTCCCCTTTCCCCTCGATGTGGGTCTCTCCAATGACGCGAGTTGGTTCGCACAGTTTATGGGTTTCCAATGGGTCATCTTGCACTTGCCGGGTTTACGTCTTACCTCTCGGTGCGATCCGTACTTTCATCACCCGAGGCTCGATGATTTCGCATTGCTGCTGTCCGGCTACTTGGACACAGCCTTCGTGAGTTTCTTCCTGATCCTCGGCTTTATCCTCCTTCGCAGGGTGGTAAGGAAGCCCTCTTCGAGTCACACCTGATCGACCGAGTTATCCTGGCATGCCAACGAGTGAATTCCGTTCGATCATGAAACAATGAACAAATACTCGCCATGACCGACGAAACCATCTCTCCAACCGAACCCACTCGCATCGAGCCCGAAGAGGACCGAAGCCTCGACGCTGACTCCGAGCCTGTCGAAGAGTCCTCGTTTGCTGATGAGCTGAAGGCCTTCGAGCGCTCCCATACCCATCGCGCCGAATCCAAACAGCTCGAAGGCACAGTCGTCTCGCTTACCGCCGATCAGGTTGTCCTCGACGTTGGCTACAAAACGGAAGGCGTTCTGCCGCGCTCTTCGTTCCCTGACAATGCCGAGGGCGTGAAGGCCGGCGACAGCTTCCCCGTCTCCATCACCGGCCGCAACGAGGAGGGCTACTACGAGCTCTCGCGCCATCGCGTCGCGCAGCCCCGCGACTGGTCGGCACTCGAGCGTGCCTTCGCCGAAAAAATTGCCGTCGCCGCCACCGTCACCGCCGTCATCAAGGGCGGCCTCAGTGTTGACGTCGGCGTGCGCGCCTTCATGCCTGCCAGCCGCAGCGGCACGCGCGACGCGGCCGAGCTCGAAGCCCTCGTCGGCACTGAAATCACCTGCCGCATCACCAAGCTCGACGTCGCCGATGAAGACGTTGTCGTCGATCGCCGCGTCGTTCTCGAGGAGCAGGCCCGCGGAGAGGTCGCTGGGCGCCGCGCCGCGCTCAAAGTCGGCGACACCGTCACCGGCACGGTTCGCACGCTCATGCCCTACGGCGCGTTTGTCGAGATTGAACCCGGACTCGACGGCCTTCTGCACATCTCCGACATTTCACGCGCCCGCGTCGCCAAACCCGAAGATGTTCTCTCAGTTGGCGAGCAACTGACGCTGCGCATTCTTAAAATCGATCCCGAAACCAACAAGATCTCGCTCGGCCTCAAGCAGCTTCAGCCTGAGCCGTGGGAGAGCGCCGTCGACCGCTACGTCGCAGGTCAACGCATTGCCGGCGACGTCACGCGCCTCACCGATTTCGGAGCATTCGTCGAGCTCGAGCCCGGTCTTGAAGGCCTCATCCACATCTCAGAGATGTCGTGGGCCAAAAAAGTTCGCCATCCTTCAGACCTGCTCAAGCAGGGCGACCGTGTCGACGCCGTGGTTCTCTCCGTCAAGCCGCCCGCGGGCACCGAACAGGGCCGCATCTCGCTCGGCCTCAAGCAGACGCTCGCAGACCCCTGGCTCGAAGTCGAGCGCAAATTCCCCGCCGGCTCTCAGGTTGAAGGTCCCGTCACAAAAATCATGAACTTCGGCGCCTTCGTTCAAATCGCCGAGGGTGTCGACGGACTCGTCCACGTCAGCGAAATCGTTGCCGATCGCCGCATCAATCATCCGCGCGACGTGGTGCGCGAGGGCCAGCGCGTCAAGGCCGTCGTTCTCGCCGTCGACCGAGAGAAGCGCCAGATCAAGCTTTCAATGAAGCAACTCATCCCCACCAGCATCGATGAATACATCGCGGAGCACAAAGCAGGCGACCAGGTCTCCGGCCGCGTGGTCGAGCTTACTTCTTCGAGAGCAATCGTCGAGCTCGGCGAAGGCATCCGCGCCACCTGCCGCATTAGCTCCGCCAACACGGCTAACTCCGTCAGCCCCGCTGACCCCGCCGGCCCTGCTATCCCCGCTGCCCCCGACCTCTCGCAGCTCTCCTCGATGTTGAAAGCTCGCTGGAAAGGCAACGCATCTTCGCCATCGGCCGCGCCCGAGCCGCTAGCCGAAGGCCAGATTCGAACCTTCAAAATCACAAAGCTTGTTGCCGATTCAAAGAAGATCGAAGTGGAACTCGCCTAGCGCGCCGCGCTTTGCGCCTCCGGTAACGGAAGCCTGTGCACTACCTGATCGGCCGTCAGCACCAGCAAATTCTTCTCCTTGTCGCCGTTCACAATGCGCGCCAGCCTGGCCGGCGATCCCAGCGTAAAGCGCTCGATCTCCTTGCCCGTCCGCTCGTCGACCAGAAAAACCTCGTCCTCGCGGTTCACCCCCGCAATCAGTCCCGCTCCTGAATCGGTTGCCAACGGCGTTCCGAAAAACTCGCCCACTTTTTCTCCCGTGTCGAGTTTGTAAATCACGGTGTTGTCATGCTCGCCGTGCACCAGAGCATACTCGCCCGATACCTGGGCAAATCGCTCGTCGTTCCATCCGCGGCTCAGGTCCACCTCCGGCAGCGCCACTTCTTCCAGCAACGCGCCTGTCTCCGGCGTCACGGTCTCAATGAGCAGTCCCTTCTTGTGGGTCGTCAATGCCTTGTCCTGCTGCTGCGCCTTCGGATACTTCTTCATTTCATCCTTCGCCGTCTGGGTGCTCAAGTCCCAGGCCAGCGCAAGCCGGTCACCGTCCGCAGGCCAGCACACCGGCGTTTCATTTGGATACTCGCGCGTCCATGCGGTAGTTTGCGATCCCATTTTCTTTACTTGCAACGTTGCGTGGTGATCGGTCCAGTTGGCGTCGCCCTCAGCCTTCAACATATAGGTGAAATCGCCATATTGCCTTTCCTTATCGTCGTACTTTCCCAAATCGGTGGTCGTAATTTCCGGCAGCGCGAGCTCCGCTTCTGCTGGGTCCGAGTCTCTGTATTTAGGAAGCTGGCCAAACACATGGTCATGCTCGTCCACCCACAAGCTGCGCATGGGCCGCATCAGCTTCACCTGCTTTCCGGTGTCCATGTCCCAAACCGCAGAACGGTTCTTCAGCGATACCACAAGATATTTCCCATCCGCCGTGAAAGCGCCGGCACTCGGCGCTGGCAACGGCCCTATAGGCAGAGGAATCATCATGCTGTCTGTTGAGTCCAATTGCCCCAGAAACAACCCTCCCACGGAGTCTTCAGAAGCAACTTTCCTGTCCCACACGTCAACCGTGGGAAGTTTGAACGCGAACAGAACCTGGGATTTCGACGGGTCGAAGATTCCAACTGCATAATCTTTCAAGGGTCCCACAAGCATCAGCGATCCTTTTGTGGCGCCGCGCATTCCTATGTCTCCGATTTGCGAGTCGCTTTCAACCTTTCCATCGGGAAAGCTGACAACGTGCGCCTTGTAGAGCCCTTTTTGCAAGCTGTTTTCAACCACATACATCCGATCGGAGCCGATAAAGGTCGCACGCATATCGCCCACGTCTCTCAGCTTTCCTCCCAGCGTGATCGGCTGTCGCTGTGCAAGGTCGAAGGCCAGCTCGTGCCCCCCCGCTGTCACCAGTAGAAAGTGGCTCCCCGGATCAACATCAAGGCCGGCTACTTCGTTGCCCGACAGGGCTTCATAAACCACGCGCAAAAGCTGGGAATAATTCGAAAACGAATTCATGTCGAGGAACTTCGGCTTTTCAAAATACGCCTTGCCCGTGTCCACGTCGATCAGTTTCACGCCTACCCGCGGACTGGACTCCTCGACTACCGCATTCACGCAGACCAGCGTCTTCCCGTCCGGTGTCAGCAGCGATTGCGTGCAGCCCGCGTAGTCCACGACTTCTTTCACGTCGGTGCGCTGCCCGGTTGCCACGCTCCACCGCTCCACCCGCAGGTTGTCGTCGCTAAACACCACGCTTGAGGAGTCGGGCGTAAACCATGCGGCGTTCACGTTCGGCGCATCGATCCGGAACAGCACCTTCTGCGCTTCCGTGCTGAATACCGCAATGCTGCCGTCGTCCTGAGCCAGCACGTACTTTCCGTCAAGGCTGAATCGCACCCGCCACAAGCTCGGCCTGATCGGCGGGTCAAGCTTGATCTGCCTGTCGCCGGTTGCGGACTCGGCCGCTTCCTTTACCCGCTCTGTCATCTCCTGCTGCTGCCAGGCAAGAAACTCCTTGCTCGCCGAAGCCTGCCTGCCAGCGCAACTCGCCGGCAGCTCATTGACGAACTTCGTCGCCTCGCGAAAGCGCTTCTGCTCCACGTTCGTCATTCCGAAGACATCGCTCAGCCAGTTTCCGGTCTTGCCTTTGTTCATCGTGACCTGGTTAAAGAACGCGGGAAAACTCGTCGGCGCATACCCCGCGCGCACCAGCGCGTAGATGGCAATGTGATCGGCGACCTCTTCTCCAGGCGTTTCGTTTTCTTCGCCCTCCCTCTCCTTCGCCGGAGTGCTCAACAGCTGGTGAACCTTGGCGAAAATATCCGCGCGGTCCCCAACCTGCGTCACGCCTAACCGAATCCTGAGGAGACGCGTGATCTCAACTGCCATCTGATGGGTCGACAGGTGCCCCAGCTCATGCGCCACCACGCCCGCCAGCTCGTCCTCATCCTTCACGGCGGCGATCAGTTTCCGGCTCACGTAAACCCGCCCGCCTGCGATCGAGAACGCGTTTACATCGCCCGACTCGTAGATGCGGAATGTATATTGAATGCCCGTCGGCGGCAGCGTCTTCAGCAGTTTTTCTCCGATGCGCGAAAGCTCGTCCCCTGGAACGGCCGGCGCAATGCGCATATCCGGCTCCGAGAGCTCTGCCAGCGCGTCGGCCAGGTCCTGCTCCTGGCGATCGTTAAAGATGTTGGGAGCGTTGGTGTTAAATTGCGGCGGGTCGATGGTGCAGGAAGCAGTATCCGGCGTCTGCGCACCGGCTACGCCGCCCAATAGGCATATTGCCAATACCGCGAACAGAAACTTGGCGTTCTTCACACGGTCCCCGGCTTTCGAAATTCCGATTCGCCGCAAAGAATAGCACAGAACCAGAAATCCGTAAGCATTGGGCCGCACCGCGTGCAGGCGCTGGTCGCGAGTGGGATGTGGGATGAAATCGCTGTGAGGTTCTACTGCAAATACGTCTCATCCAAATAGCACCAGCGCCAGTTTTCGCCGCGCTCGGCACTTTGGATCAGCGGATGCTTCGTCTCATTAAAGTGCGCGCGCGCGTGCCGGCCCTTCGACGAGTCGCAGCAGCCCACATGTCCGCACTCCATGCACATGCGCAGGTGCAGCCATGTATCCCCCAATTTCAGGCACTCCTCGCATCCCTTCGTCCTCGGCTTCACGCCTTTCGTGATCGTTCCCGTGTGCCCGCATTGCGTTGCCATTTGCGACCTCCCTGAAGAATTGTCATCCTGAGCAAAGTCCGCCGCGGCGGACGGAGCCGAAAGCCTGCCCTGAGCGAAGATCGTCCTCAGCAGCGGACGATCGAAGTCGAATGGGGACCTGCATCCTGTACGCGCGGCCGCAAGCACCACTTGTCCCTGCCTTTGTTTCCTTGGTCCCTTGTTCCTTTGGTCCCTGCTCTACCGCGCCCAGCCCAGCCCGTCCGTCCCATTGCCCGTCTTGATGGCCCGGCTCACCGTCCACGTGGCTAAATCGATCTCCGCGACCTCATTGCTGCCCGCGCACGAAACGTAGGCCACTTTTCCATCCGGCCGCGTCAGTACCTCCTGCGGACTTTTGCCCACGCCCACCGCACGCGCCAGCGTCATCGTCTTCAGGTCAATCACGTCCACTTTGTTTTGGTCGGGCAGAGCCACCAGCAGCCAGCGTCCGTCTTTTGTGGGCGCGGCGCCGTAACCGAGCCCATCAATCTTCACCCAGTTAGCTACTTTATTTGTTGCCGTGTCGATCACCGCCATCCGCGGCGCGGTCTGGTCGGCGGTAAACAGCCAGCGATCGTCGCTTGAAATCGCGATCCGCTGCACGTTGCCAGAGACAGGAATGATCGCCAGTGTCTTTCGCGCTTTTATGTCGAGCACGCTCACGGTTCCCGGCCCCACATTCGCCGTATAGCCGCGCAGCCCGTCGTGCGAAAGCGCGAGCATGTGGCTTTCCGGCTGTCCCGTCGGAATCTCGCCCACGATCCTCAGCGTCTTCGGATCGATGATTGTCACCGCCTGATCCAGTTCCGTGGTTACGTACAGCATTCCGTCCTTCGGGCCAATTACCGCGCAGTGCGGCCGCACGCCGTGGTCGAATTCGATGTTGCCCACCACCTTTTGCGAGGCCACATCGATCACCACGATGTTTTGCCCGTCGGTTCCCGGCTTGCCTACGCCAGAGTTCCCGTAAATGGGCACAAACGCCAGCCGCCCGTCTGCCGATCCCGCAACCTCGTGCCCGGTCGTGCCGTTCTCCGCCACGTCCGCAATCACTATTCCCGCGACAGGGTCGACGATCGCCAGGCTTCGGTCGCCCTTTTGCGCCACCAGCAACCGGCCCGTTTGCGCCTGTGCGGCGGCCATAGTCAGCAGCGCCACTGCTATCCACCAAATCCGGAAAAACGACTTCAACGAAAACCTCTTTCTACGCACAATGACGCTCGACCCCATGAGCAATCTACGCAAATGATCCGGCACCTCATCCGTGCTGTGCCCACGGATCGTACGTTCCCACGCTCCACGTGTGGCCTTCGGGATCCGCAACGGCAAACTCGCGGCTGCCGTAGTCCATGTCCTGAATGGGTCGTACGATCGTAGCCCCGGCGGCCTGCGCACGCGCATACACCGCGTCCGCGTCGGCAACCACAATATACGTGCTGCTGGTTTCCACCCCGCCCAACTCTTCCGGCGTCTTGAATCTGCGGCCGTGCTCGTCGTCTTTCATGGAGCCGAGCATGATCATTCCGCCGCCCAGCTCAAGCTCAGCGTGGTTGATCTCTCCACTTGCTCCTTCATAAACGGCATGGCGCGTAAATCCAAAAACCTTGCAGAGCCATTCGATCGCGGCACGAGCGTCGCGATAGCGAAACGCGGGAATCACAGTGCTGCGGGATTCAGCCACGGGGAAGCCTCCGCGCCCAATTTAGCTCTTCTCCGGGTCAACGCGCAATCTGACCTGGTTCCCATCGGCGTCTCACATTGAATTTGAATGGGGACTCAACGCAGGTTAATGAGCTCCGTAATGCCGAATGAGCCAGATGGCCCAGATTCCGAAGACGGCTTCAAAGATTGCCGGAATTGCGATGACCACACAAATGATTCGCAACCAGAGTCGATGAGTACGGAGCGCGCCGACGACGCATGGCAGAGCAACGGCGGCGAATACTGAAGCCCTTACAATCGCTGCGTGTTCTTCGGGCGCGATCAACATAACGGTTAAATTTTAGCCGCATTTGCCCCAACCCCGGCGAATTATTCTTCCTCCATGCCTCTTCCGGCGCGCGACGCCCAGCTCGTGCAAATAGTCGAAGTATCGCTCGTCCGTGCCGCCCACCAGGCGGGAGACCTCCTCGCCTGCCGCATCGGCTGCACACAGTGCTGCCACGGAGCTTTCGCCATCAACGCTCTCGACGCTGTGCGCCTCCGCGAAGGAATGTCGTCGCTTCGGGCCACAAACCCCACGCTCGCCGCCGAAATTGAGCGCCGCGCCCGCAGCTGGATCACCGAGCACGGTCCCGGCTTTCCCGGCGATCCCGAAACTGGCATTCTTGGCGAGTCAGAATCCGATCAGGCCCTCTTTGAAGATTTTGCCAACGACGCGGCCTGTCCTGCTCTCGACCCCGCAACCGGCCGGTGCGACGTTTATTCGTGGCGCCCCATGACCTGCCGCGTCTTCGGGCCGCCCGTTCGCGCGACGGGAGAAAACGGCGCCGAAGGTCTCGGCCACTGCGAGCTTTGCTTCATCGGCGCCACTCCGGTGCAAGTCGCTGCCTGCGAGATGCCCGTCCCGCACGCGCTCGAAGCCGAGCTGCTGGACGAAATTGGATCAGTAAAAGAAACCGTCGTCGCGTTTGCGCTCATCGAATGAGCCGTCCGCGCGATAAACTGTTCTTTGCCGACCCCCATGACAATGCGTCCCTGCTGGGTTGAGATTTCGACCCGCGCTCTCGAGGAGAACTTTCGTTTTCTCTCGGGCCTCGCCGCTCCGCACGCCGAATTGCTTGCCATTGTTAAAGCGAATGCCTACGGCCACTCGCTCGCGCTCTGCGCTCCGGCTATAGTTCACGCGGGGGCCAAGTGGCTCGGCGTCACGAGCGTTGAAGAGGGCATCGTCGCCCGCGCATTGTGCCCCGAGGCGCGCGTGCTCATCATCGGCGGCGTCTTTCCCGGCCAGGCCACGGCCGCCATTCAGTTTCAACTCACTCCCGTCGCATGGGAGCCTTGGCAGCTCGGCGAGCTTCTCGCCGCCGCTCGCGCCGCCGGAGTGCAGCCCGGCTCCGTTCCCATCCACCTCGAGATTGATACCGGCATGAGCCGCCAGGGCGTCAGCCCTAGCGATCTCGCAGCAAATCTTCGCGCGCCTCGGCCCCGGTTCGCCGCTGCGGCTTGAGGGCGTTATGACGCATCTCTTCGCCGCCGACGAAGCCGACGGCCAGGCAACAGAGGAGCAGCTCGCGCGCCTCGACGAAGCCCTGGGCCGCATCTCCACCGCAGGCCTCTTCGCCGAGTGGCTCAACGTCGGCGCATCCGCCACGCTGCTCGCCGGCCAGGCGCCCATCATCGCCGACCTGGCCGCGCGCCACGGCATGAAAGCCATGCTCCGTCCCGGTCTCGCGCTCTATGGTTTGGTTCCGCGCTTCGATCCCGCGTTCGGCGCACCAGATGAATCGCCAACCCTCGCCGAGCCGCCCTCGCTCACCGCTGCTCTCACTGCGCTTCAACCCGTGCTCACCTGGAAGGCCTCAGTCGCAGGCGTCCGCGCAGTTCCCGCCGGCGCGACGATCGGTTACAACGCAACCTTCGTCGCCGCCGAGCCCATGCGCGTTGCGCTCATCTCCGCCGGATACGGCGACGGCCTTACCCGCTCTCTCGGCAATCATTTCAGTTTCTTGGTTCGTGGCCAGCGCGCGCCCGTCGTCGGCCGCGTCAGCATGGATCAAATTGTGATTGACGTAACGGAGATTCCCGGCGTCGAGCACGGCGACGAAGTCGTCCTTCTCGGTTCGCAAGGCAGCGAATCCGGCAACGAAACCATAACGGCATTTGACCATGCCGAAGCCGCTGCAACCATCCCATGGGAAATCTTCACGCGCATCGCGCCGCGCGTCCCGCGCATCGCCGTCTAAAGGTTTGCGGCAGGGAACTCTCCGAAGGATTCGAATAGTGGCTCAGTTTGAAGGGTACGGGCTTTAGCCCGTACATAGATTGAGCAAAATGATCGTGGGCTTTAGCCCCTGAGGGATCTTTTCCAAACCGACCGACTACCAAGATGCTGTGAGGTATCGCGGCGCAGCCTCAGATGTTCCGGGTGTTTTCTATTCCCTATTCCCTAATCCCTATTCCCTGCCTTTACCCCGCCACCGTCTCCGGCGCCGCCGCGCACAATCCCGCTGCGCATTGCACTGCATCGATCATCGCCTGGGTTCCGATGCAGGAATTCAGCAGCATGTGATAAAGCCCGCGCGAGCACCACTCTCGCTGATAAAACTTGCGAATCACCGCCGCGCGTCTGCGGTCGAAGGCCGCCAGTTGCTGCTCTGCCTCGCCCGCCTGTTCGGGAAACTTGTGTGCGAACCAGTCCTTCTTGGCGCTAGCCGTGGCATACACAAAAATATGAAAGCACCCAGGCTTGCCGGCCAGCTCGCACGCCGCGCCACGGCCCACCAGCACGCAGTTGCCCTCGTGAGCCGCGTCCAGAATCTCTTTCCGGATCAGCCCCAGCATGCGCTCGGAATCGAGAATCTTTTCGTCTTCAGTGGTTGCGGGCGCATACACAGGGTCGCGCCAGAACATTTTGCCGTAGCGGTAGTACCAGGGGTCCAGCCGCTCATCGAGTTTGGCTGCCAGCTTGGGATCGACGCCCGCCATGCGCGCCGCGCCCGCCACCAGCTCCGAGTCCAGCAGTCGCCAGCCCAGGTGCTTGGCCAGGTGATGCGCAAACTCTCCGCCGCGCGAACCGTACTCACGCTCCACGGTGATCACTTTCACCGGTGCATGCATCATGGCCCGATTGACCCCCAGGGGCAACGGACGCCCACGCAATGGAGCATAACGCTACTGGATCGAAAAAACAAAACAGGCGCGAGAGGTTTCACCCTCCCGCGCCCGCTTGTTGCCGTTTTTTTTGAGTCCTGCCCTACTGCGTAACCGGTTGCTGGGGCAGCGTTTTATTGCTCTTCAGGTGCGGCGCATTGGGAGCAGCCGGAGCGCCGGGCGCGTTTGGCGCCTGGGGAGCAGGCGGCGTGGGCGGGAAAGCCGATCCCTTCTTGATGTGCAAGTCGCCGTTACTCGTGCTCAGCTCGATATGCGTCGCGCCTGCTCCGATTTTTCCGCTCACCGTCTTGTCTTGGCCGCCACTCACGGTCAGTTCGTAATCGGTTACGATGTCTCCGTTGTGGACCTGCCCGCTCACCATTGCCGAGGCCGTTGGCGGCAGCGTCAACTCGATGTCCCCTTTGTCGTTCTTGGCGTCCACGTTGTAAGCACCGGCCGGCGCCACGCTGATGGTTCCATTGCTGCTTTCGACGGATGTGTCGCCGTAAATCTCACTCAGGTCAATGTCTTTCGAGCGTGTTACCACGTGCACCGGGCCCTTGGCTTCGCTTACGCGCAGGTTGTCCGAGTCCAGCGTCATGTCGCCGGGCAGGCTGGCAATCTGCAAGTCGGTGACCGAAGTATGCACGATGATCTGCCCACTGGCGTCTTCAATGTGCGTCTCGCCGAAGATCTCTCCGTTGAACGAAATCTTCCCCTTCACCTCTGAAAGCGTCACGTCGTTGCAATTACCAGTGGCATTGATGTCGCCATCGATCTGATGCGCCGAGAAGTCGTGCTTGTCATTGGAAAAGTGCAGCGTTACCGCGCCCGTAATCGCGTCCAGGTGCGTATCCCCGTGGCCGCCGGTCACATCGATTCCCGCGCCCAGCCCTGAAGCCGCCACGTCCCCTTTGCCCGCGTTTACTTCTACCTTGGCGTTTTTCGGGACGGTAATGGTCAAGTTCACGCGTCCGTGGTCGTTGCCATTCGACTGCACCATCACTGCCGTTCCGGTCACTGTAATCTGCGGCGCCTCGCGGTCGAATATCTTGTCGGCGTCGGAATCCGAGTTGGCATAGGCCATCTCGTGCGCCTCCACTTCGAGGCTTGGCTGATCGCCCGTCGTAATGCTCACATCCCCGCGCGGATTGAGAATCTGGATCGTCGCATTTGCGGGAACCGTCTGGGTATCTGCGGGCAGATCTTTGTCGTGTTCGGGCAGCCCCCAGAAGTTGAAGAAGTCATTGTTGTCGTTCCAGCCGCCGATAAAGGGCCGCATATGATGCCATCCCGCGGCGCAAAGTCCAAGGAACGCGACCAGAAAAAGAATCCCCACAAAGCTGCCGCTGCGGCGCACTGGAGTCGGCCGCCGCAAATCCACCGCCCACTCCGCCAACAGTGCCAGCCCGGCTGCGATCAGCAGCAGCGGCCACCACCGGCCATACCATCCCCAAAAGGAGCCGGCATCGATATGCCCGGTTGCAAGCAGCAGGGCCATCACGCCCACGCAAATCAAAAGCACAGGACCGACGACGGAAGGAACGCGAGGTCCGTAAACACCGGCGTAATTCGCCTTCCACGTGTGACGCTGAGCGCGCCATGCATCGCGTTGCGCTCGCCACGCGGCGCGCTGCTGTTCGCGATACACCCGCCATTGCATCTTGGGATCGTAGGGCGGAGGCGGCCCTCCACCCGGAGGCATATTTGCGCCGGGAGGCATATTCGGAGGTGCGCTGCTCATGACTGCCCTCCATGAATCTCATCCCCGTAGGGGTCATGCTCAGCCGGCACAATTGCCGTGCCGGGCGTTGTCGGCTGCGTGCTCGCTCCCTGCGCCGTGTTCTGCCACGGTCCGGCCGGAGGCGGCGGATACTCCGCTGTCGCCAGTGCCGCGCGTTCCGCCAGCAACAACAATCCCATCAGGATCAGGATCAGTGGCCAGCTCTGGCCCCAGCCCAGAATGTTGGCCTGCGAAAGCAGCGCCATCACGCCAATCAGCAACAGAACTGCCGGTCCTCGCAAACGCCGAATCAGAATATAGCGATTCATTGCTGCCCCCCCTGCGAGCCGGACTGCGAGCTCGCCTTGGTCTCACTCATGCGCCGCACAATCAACCACACTCCCAATCCAATTAGAAGAACCGGCCAGGTAAACTCAAACATCCGCCCGGAGAACCAATCGAAGTGCCCCATCAGGAACAGCACGCCTAAAGCAATCAAAATTACCGCGCCAATCGGCTCGCGACGCCTCCAGTGCAATGGCGGAACCGGCGGCAAATCCGGTAACGGATAACCCGGCGGCACCGTCGGGCCCTGGAATGGCGGACCCTGATAGGTCGTCTGAAACGGGGTCTGATAGGGCGGCTCATACTGCGCCTGATTCGGCGACTGGCTCGGCGCCGCGGTTGGCGCCTGGTACGGGCTAGCCGGACCCGCCCCGAAAGTCGGCCCTGCTTGTCCCGCAGGCGGCATTCGTCCGCCTGTGCCGAACCAATTCGTCACTTCGTTCAGCCCCAAAGGATCGGGCAGCGGCTCCCCATCGCGCCGCGCCTTCGCGGTGTGGTAAGCCTCGAACACCTGGTAGCAGACCCACCCCGCGATGAACAGCCCAAAGATCCCGTACACGTGGGCCGCGCTCACCAGCACCGCGAAGATCAGCACATGAATGAGTCCCTTGATCAACTGGCCGTTGTACATCGCGCCAACGCCCGGAATCAGGCCCAAAAGGGCCGCTAATACCGGATTGGGCGCTCCCGCGGGCGGCGCCACGAACGGCGGCTGTGCGCCATGCCACGCCATCCAGCATGGTTCGCAAAAAATCTGCCCCCCCGCTCCCGTTTTCACGCACGCCTGGCACAGCGGCTTGCCGCAATTCTGGCAAAAAGCCGTGGCGTTTACACCACTATGGTTTACGCAATCCATACCCTGCTCCCTTCCCGCACTCTCCTCGCGGAGCTGTCGGATCGCCCTCTGTTGCCGTGCAAGTGAAACGAAGTATCTACAAGGTCATTCATGGTGCCGTACGTCGGCTGTGCCACTGAATTGTCCGGCTGCTGACGAGGCTCCACGCGACCACCACCATTGTTCCCGGGATTCTGCTTGGTTTCGCCCGGGGTTGTCTGCTGCCCCGGCTTCTGATCCTGATCGCCGTTCGGCGTTTCATTCTGGTTGTCTTCACTGCGCAGTTGCCGCACCCGCGATTCCACTTCGTAAACAAACCGCAAATGGTCGTAATAGCGAACGATCGGAACCGAGGCCATGTTCAACTGCCGCTCCATATACGACCGCAACGCAACCGGCCGCAAATCGGCCATCCGCAACGTGCTCAGCCGCACTCCAGTCAGGTTCAACGTGAGCGCGATGGAAAAGAACGCCATCGCCGCGGTCATAAGCAGGCTGGGTTGCATCGCTTGCCGCGTCCTGGCAAAGAACCCCGGCTGTTGCCACACCGGCGGCACAAATGCGGGAACCGTTCTCGATCCGGCCACCGCAGGCATCGGTACCGCATGTCCAGGGCCCGTCTGCGCCAGAATCTTTTCCAAAAGGCCTGCGGGAGGCTCCGGTGGCGATAGAAATTCCAGCCACTCGCGCCCCTTCCGAGCTTCCTCATAGAGCGCCGCGCATGCTGGGCACGCGGCCTTGTGCGCCGCAAACTGTGCTTCGTCCTCGGGCCTCAACAGCCCGTCCAGAGCGTCCGTCAGCAGCGTCTCCCACGCGCCGCAGGCCGGAGAATTCGGAAATTGTGTGCGCTCTGTCATCGCTACACCACCTCTCGTTTATTACGCTCAAGCAGCCTTGCAAGTTCCGCCCGGCCCCGGCTGATGCGCGACTTCACGGTTCCCTCGGGAATCGCCAGCACCTGGGCAATCTCTTTGTAATCAAGGTCTTGAAGGTCTCTGAGGATCACCGCTTCGCGCAGTTCCACGCTCACCTTTGCTAGCGCGCCCTGCACCATGCCGGCCAGCTCTTTGCGCGCCGCAAACTCATGCGGAGAAGGCCCCGTCGCCATCAGCCGGTCGGCCGGCTTCAACTCTTCCGTCTGGTCCCAGCCATCGTCCAGTGAACTTGTCGCCCTCTGGTTGCGCGTCCGCCTGAAGTTATCCACCAGCAGGTTCCGCGTCATGGTCGAGATCCACACCGGCAGGCTGCCGCGAGCGGCGTCAAAGCTGCCCAGATTCGAATAAATCTTCAGGAAAACGTCTTGTGTCAGGTCCTCGGCGTCGGCCGCATTCCCCGTAAACCGGTAGCACAGCCCGTAGACACGCTTCTGATGCGTGCGGACCATCTCAGCCCACGCGCCCGAGTCTCCATCCATGCAGCGGTGCACGAGTTCGATCCCGTCTTGCGGCAAGGCTTGCTCCAGCTTCCTCACCTCCGCGCGCCCTGTCGGCTGCGTGCGTCCCCGACCATCGTCGCCAAGGGTCCGCCGCACCGCAAGTGCCGGCGTCACAGCCGCTGTCCCGGCGGAATGGGTCTGAATCTGCGGCCGTTTCCTGGCCGCGTCCCGGCGGTCAGAGCGTGCCATTCCAGCACCCCAAACTGCCCCGCTCCAGCTTAATGCACCCACGCACTCCATGATGCGTTCATACGCAATTCACAGTCCATCGGTTCCCCTTGGGAAATTCAGGAGTGTCCGCGAATGAGCGCGCGGACGATTGGCTCCCGAGCTCTATCCCAGCTGGGAAACCCGGCGGAGTGCAGCGATTAGCCGCTCGTATCGCGCCTGACTGGCCGCGTCGGGCAGGAGATACCCCGGCAGGGCGTCAAGAAACCCCCGCTCACGAAGCAATGTTTTGACCGCCTGTGCCACATAAGTTCTGACCTCATCTGACGACTGGTTCACCTCATCTGCAAGCGAGGGCCGGCCATCAACAACAGCTACGATGTCTTCGAGATCGCGGCTGGCGAAGTAATCCTCTTCGCCTCGATTGCGAAAGGCCTCGATTTTCGTCGCAAGGAATAAAGGCGCCGTAATCACAAGCAGCGCCAGGCCACTCGGTAGAGTGAACCTTTCTGCACTGCGCAGAGCGCTGGGATACCAACGATTCGTGAATCCGAGAACTGCTGCGTCGAGCGGCATGACATCGAGCGATAGTTCGCCGTGCCGCCACCGGCAAACGGTCGCTCCCTCACGTGTATCCTCCTCCAGACCAAGAGCCCTGAGCCGCTCGGAGAAAGCGACGTAATCTGGGTAAGAAACAATTTAGGCGATCACGTCTTAGGCGATCACGTCCACGTCATATGTAACGCGCGGCGGCGCCGCTGCTGGATCCGTGATAAGCAGGGCCGTTGCGCAGCCTCCGACAAACACGATCTCAGGCAACAACGGCTGGAGTATTTGGGCGGCCATCTCCAGGAGCTCAACATGCGTTCTCGCCATCGCGCTAGTCGCTTAGCCTTCTCGCCAACTCCTGCCCAGCCACGTTCCGCTCTCGCACTCTCCCATCTCGAATCGCGTCCACCAATGCTAGAAGCTCATAGAGTTTTCGGTCTTCGAGCGCCGCATGAGGCACATTCTTGTGCAACGGCGCAAAGCTGAATCCGCGCACAGGACCGTCAGCGGAAGGCCAGACCGGCGGAGGGTCGCTATCGGCAGAAATCTGTTCGTTAAGCGGAGGCGCCGCATAGCTGGTCGGAACACCTCGGGTGAGAGCGCCCTTTTGGGCAGGGAATGCGTACCGAACCCCGTGAAGCAGAAACTCAAGAAGCGCCGAGCGGTTCAGCCGGTCATGGCGTTTTTGCCGATGGAGAAGCTGCGACTCGGCCGCCCGCTTGAGCGACGAATAGACCTCGGAAGGGTACAGATGAAGATCTCGAGCCAGATCGACGTAAGGCGGACGCCGGTCCAGGGTGGACAACTTAAGCAACACGACGATGTCTGCCGGCCGCAACATATTCAATAGGTTAACACAAATATTCAATATTCAAATAAATTAAATATTGAATATTCGGGCCTTCTTGCCACCCGGCTCAGGCGGCGCTGGCTGAAACTGGCTACTCGGGCGCGTACCCCTGCCCGAACTCCGGGTCCACCGGGTTCTCGAACATCGACGCATCGCGCGTCACGATCGTCAGCCCCGAGGGCGTCACAAAGTACCGCCGCTTGTCTTCAATCGGATCGTAGCCGATCACTGTGCCCTCAGGAATATGCACGTCGCGATCGATAATCGCCCGTCGAATCCTGCAGTGCCGCCCGATATTCACGTGCGAAAAAATGATGCTCGCATCGATGTCAGAGTACGAGTTCACGCGCACATCCTGCGACAACACCGAGTTGTACACCGACGCGCCGGAAATGATCACGCCCGCGGTGATGATCGAGTTGACCGCCATGCCCGACCGGCCCGGCTCGCCGAACACAAACTTCGCCGGCGGATATTGCCGTTGCCTGGTGCGGATCGGCCAGCTCTTGTCGTACAGGTTGAACACCGGCGACACCGAGCACAGGTCCATGTTGGCTTCGTAATACGCGTCCAGCGTCCCGACGTCGCGCCAGTACAGCGCCTCTTTTTTGTTCTCGTCGACAAAGCTGTGGGCCATCATTTTTTTCTGGCCCAGCAGCTTGGGCAATATATTGTGCCCGAAGTCGTGCTTGGAATCGGCGTCGTCCGCATCGGCAATCAGAGCCTTCAGCAGAGTCTCGGTATTGAAGATGTAAATTCCCATCGACGCATCCACGGCATCGGGGTTGAATGGCGATCGGTAGTTGGTGGTCGCCGGCTTCTCCTGGAAGCCCCGAACCTCGCCTGTCGGGCCCACCTCCACAACCCCAAAACGCGAAACCTCGTCGGGCGATATGGGCAGCGTGGCCAGCGTCACCTCCGCGCCCGTCTCCTTGTGGTGCGCCAGCATCCGGCTGTAGTCCATTTTGTAAATGTGGTCGCCAGACAGGATGATCACGTGGGCCGGCTGCTCACTACCAATGGAGTAGAGGTTCTGGTACACCGCATCCGCCGTCCCCATGTACCAGTTGGCGCCGGTGCGCTGCATGGGAGGCATCAACTCGAAAAACTCGCCCAGCTCCTGCGCCACAATTCCCGTCCAGCCCTCGCGGATATGACGGTTCAGGCTCAGCGCCTTGTACTGCGTCAGGATGTAAACCCGCCGCAGTCCGGAATTGATGCAGTTTGAAAGCGTGATATCGATGATGCGGTAGTGCCCGCCGAATGGCACCGCCGGCTTAGCCCGGTCGCGCGTCAGTGGAAACAGCCGCTCTCCTGCGCCGCCCGCCAGCAATACGCCCAGTGTGTCTTTCATATCCATAAGGCTACCTGCTTCACTTCACCCCTGGCTCGCGTCCCCGGCTTGGCATTTGTGTGTCGCCATCCGAAACGGCATACTTTCAGGCGAAACTTCCCTGCGCCCGCCACTGAACGCAGGAGAATACCACAGATACCAATCAACTTTGCATCCCCGCTAACTTCTCTTGATGACGCCCTGAGCCGAACGGTTGGCCTTCTGTGTGCCTGCGCGTCCTTGGCTCACCGCTCAGATGGGTGTCCCGCTCCAGCTTGCCAGGGCGGGATCGGACTCCGCCATCCCCGGCGCATCTCGCTTTTATGCCCGGGGGTGGAAATCGCACTCCCCCAAGCTTGTCATCCTGAGGAGCCGGCGCCATCGGCGACGAAGGAACTGCGGTTGCTTTTCTAGCTCCGCTAGCCCCGCTAGCTCCGCTGCTATTCCCTACCAGCCCGACTTCCAGTTGATCTTCTTATCCGTCGAGCGCTTGATCGAGGTGAACTTGTATTCCAAGCCGACGCTGATGGCAAAGTTCACGTCGAATTGCCCGTAGCTCAGCGAGGAGTGAGGCGCGTCGCTGAATGTGTAATGGGTCATCACCGCATCGGGCGTAATGCGAAACACCCAGTGCTCGTTCCGGTTCAGATCGAAATGCCCGCCGATGATCCCTGCCGGAGCAATCTGGTTGTAATAAAAACCCACGACTTCCGGCGCTTCTCCGCGCAGGTCTTTCTGGAAGTTCCCGTACACCCCGCCAAACATGGCATGAGCGATGATGGCTCCGTGCTTGTTATGCGGACCCAGCCACTCCGCTCCGCCGACAAAGAAGTACTGCTTCACCACCGGGCCCCTGATCACGATCAAGCTGCCGTCAGGCGCGCGTTCAGAGTTGGGAGCCGCACCGCTGGTCCCGATGTATCCCCGGCCCGTCGCTTCGATTCCCCAATTCCTTGTCAGCCAATACGAGCCCTCCATGTCCAGCCCGCCCAGGTTCGATCCCTGCACCAGTGTCGGACCCGCTTTCATGTGGTCATACGCGAAACCCAGCGACATATCGTAGCGGTTGTCGTAGCGAACCTTGGCCAGCGGATCGACAGAGAGGTAAACCCCATACTCGGTAGTCGGCGATGCCTGGCTCTGGTCCGGCGCCGACTGCGATGAAGAAGAGGAAGAAGACGACCCCTGCTGAGGTTGGGAGCTCGGCTGCTCAGGACTCGAATCCTGCGCTTGTACGCGCGTCCCCGCGCACACACACAGCATGAAAACAACGGCAATCGTTGCAGATAACTTGAATGGGAGATGCATCACAAACAAGCTTACAGGACCCCCCCGAGGCCGGACAACGCGGTTCAATTGCATTTCTTCTTAGACTCGCGGTCATCGAAGTCGTATCTGAATCTCAAAAACGGCCCGACTCATCCAGGCCAAACTCGAGCGGCGCCGGCGCGCCTTTGCGACAAGAGGGTTTCAGAAGACAGCTGGTAGACTCTCTGCCATGGCAATCCGAGGAATAATCTTCCAAATCCTTGGCATAGGACTGCTCATTCTCGCAGGATGGTTTCTTCTCGGCGGTTTGACGGACCCCGGCGGCGGGTTCGAGATTTTTCGTCCCAGCTTTTGGCTCAAGGTGTCGGCAGTTTGTGCCGTCCCTGGAGCCGCTGCGCTCCTGCTCGGAATCTATTGGGTGCGGGAAGCTCGCTCGCTGCGTGAATTCGACGAGGCCATGGAAGCCAACAACCGATCGTCCAGCAATCGGCCTCAATGATGCACTAACCCCAAACCACTATTCAATGCACTTCGCAACCGTCCACCTGCCTCGCCCACACCAGGTAGCGCACCGTCTTCAAAATCTCAACTCCTGTCATCGCCGGACCCGTCACGCTCCTTTCCACCCCCATCGCCGGCGCCGCATGCGTCCGCCACTTCAGCGGCAGCCGGCTCAGGATCAGCCCCGCCCGCGGCAAATGGCTCGCGCTTGAAATCACCTCCGCCGACTCCCACCCATGGCTGCGCATGATCCTGACCGAGTCGCAGGTATTCTCCAGCGTGTCCCGCGCCGTTCGTTCCTTTACGATCGCGTCCGCCGGAATCCCCTGTGCCTCGGCCACCCGCGCCATCACATCGGCTTCAACAAACTGGTTGTGCGCCGCCCCGCCGGTCAGAATCATCCTTGGCGCCACGCCCCTCTCGTATTCGTTCACTGCCTCGGTTACGCGCTCCACCTCCGTCATCGTCGGATTTCCATCCGCATCCGCCGGCGACCCCAGCACGATCAGCACGTCAAAATGTTCTTGCGTCGTGTTTTCTTTGGGAGCCAGCGCCCGCGCAATCGCAGCCCACGCCACGATCGCCGCCATCACCCCTGCGGCAGCAAGAACGCTGTGTACTTTCCATCCCCATCGCTGGCGCCGGATATGCAGTTTCCGTGGTCCGCTGCGGCCCATCGTCGCTGCCTGAGTGGACCTCTTTCCATCGCGCGAGCCTGCTCTTCTCATACTGCTGCGCTTTCCTGTTCCTGCCGCACCCAAAAGTAAATTCCCCCAGGCTTTCACTCTATCGCGCTCCGCAACGTCCACCCGCGAGGCGGCTCACTCCGGTCCGCCGGCCCCGGATCTCCGCCCGCTCGTCTCATCGCGGGAATAATGCATCAGACCATGTGAGATTTGTACCCATCAAGGAGGAACATTCATGGCGACCAAAAAGAAACCCTCAGCCAGAAAATACAGTCCCGCGGCCGGCAAGCAGGTCGAAACCGAAATGCGCGATTTCAAGCGCGGCACGCTCAAAAGCGGCCGCAGCGGCAAAAAGGTCACCAGCCGCAAACAGGCCATTGCCATCGGGCTTTCTCAGGCACGCAAGAAAGGTGCAAAGGTGCCGCGCAAAAAGTCTTAGCCGCCCAGGCCGGCCCCTGTCCCATTTCGAAACTCAACCCGTCTCCCACTGCGAAAATTCTTTCACCCGGCGACGCGACTCCGTACGCATTTTCGCATCCAATTCACCGCAGGAGGTGTCCCAAGATGGGTACGCGGATACGTATTTGGTTTGTAGCTTTGAGCATTGCGCTTTTGGCCCCGGTTCTCGCGCTGGGCCAGCAGAAGCCGTCGGGCGATCAGGTTTTTACGGGTGGCACGGCGGATGAATCACAACTCGCGAAAGAGGTTCGCCATAACCTGCTGATGCTGCCGTACTATTCGATCTTTGATGACCTGGGTTTCAGCGTGAATGGCAGTGTCGTCACCCTCACGGGTGCGTGCCCGCCAGAGGCACCGTGGGACATCAAGTCTGACGCCGAAGCTGCGGTGAAGAAGGTGAAAGGCGTCACGCAGGTCGTCAACAACATCAAGCTGCTTCCCCTGTCCCCGATGGATTGGCAGATTCGACGTGCGGAAGAGCGAGCCATCTATGGCGATGCCGACCTCGGAACGCGGTATGGCTACCAGGCCCTGCCGGCGATTCACATCATCGTTGACAACGGGCACGTCACGCTGATGGGCGTGGTCGACAGTCAGTTGGACAAGACCCTCATCAACACTCGTGCCAACACCGTCCCCGGCGTTTTCTCCGTGGATAACGACCTGGTGGTCGCGAACCAGGGCAAAGAAAACGTCTCGAGCACGAAGTAACGCTCAGTGTGCCGGCGCCAGCGCGGATAGCCTCAACCCGCTGCCCGCCGGCTGACTCCGCCCGGTGCCCCACGTCTCGATGTTGAGACGTGGGATACCACGAACCCAACCCCGCCACTTGTCATCCTGAGGAGCCGCCGCCATCGGCGACGAAGGATCTGCGGCTGCTTTTCTAGCGCCGCTAACCCCGCTAACCCCGCTAACCCCGCTAGCTCCGCTGCTTTTACGGATACATCCGGTTCAGCATTCTTGGAAACGGAATCGTCTCCCTCACGTGGTCCAGCGCGCACACCCACGCCACCAGCCGCTCTATGCCCATGCCAAACCCCGCGTGCGGCACGCTGCCATAACGCCGCAGATCGAGGTACCACTCAAACGCCGCGCGCGGCAATTTATGTTGGTCAATGCGCGAGCTCAGCAGTTCGTAGCTCGACACCCTCTGCGACCCCCCGATGATCTCGCCATATCCCTCCGGCGCCAGCACATCCACGCACAGCGCGTAGCGCGGATCCTTCGGATCGGGCTCCATGTAAAACGCCTTCACATCGGCCGGGTAGCGATGCACCATCACCGGCCGGTCGTACTGCGAGCTCAGCCACGTCTCGTCCGGCGACCCAAAATCGTTTCCATACTCAAACGGCGCTTCCAGCTTGCCGTCCTTGTGTGCCTGGTTCAGCATCTCTACGGCCTCGTCGTATCTCAAACGTGGAAACGGCCCCTTGATCGCTTCGAGCTTCGCCACATCCCGCCCGATCACGCCCAACTCTGGTGCGCGATTCTTCACGACACTCTGCACGATATGCGCGATGAACTCTTCGGCGAGACTCATGAGCCCCTCCAAATCCAGGAAAGAAACCTCGGGCTCGATCATCCAGAACTCCGTCAGGTGCCGCCTCGTCTTCGATTTCTCCGCCCGAAAAGTCGGCCCAAAACTGTACACCTTGCCCAGCGCCAGCGCTGTCGACTCAATGTAGAGCTGCCCGCTCTGCGTCAGGTACGCGGGATCGCCAAAATAGTCCACCGGAAACAGTGTCGACGTGCCCTCGCACGCCGCCGGCGTCAGAATCGGCGGATCGGTCCGTATAAAACCATTGCTGTCGAAGTACTCGGCCGCCGCCCGCATGATCTCCGCGCGAATCCGCAAAATAGCCGACTGTCGCGGCGAGCGCACCCACAAGTGCCGTCGCTCCTGCAAGAAATCAACCCCGTGCTCCTTCAGCGTGATCGGGTACGGGTCCGATTCCGGCACGCGCTGCACCACCTCGACGTCTTCCACGTCCAGCTCGTATCCGCCCGGCGCGCGCTTGTCCGCACGCACCTTCCCCGTAACAATCACCGAAGATTCCTGCGTCAGACCCTTCAGCTTTTCAAAAACTTCTGGCGTCACGCTCTTCACGTGCGCCACTCCCTGGATCGACCCCGTCCCATCGCGAAAAATCGGGAACAGCAGCTTTCCGCTCTCGCGCGAGTTGTAAAGCCACCCCTGCAAGGTGACAGATTGCCCTTCGTGCCGCCCGATCTCGGCAATGGTCGCGACGGGTGGCAAGTTTTTCGCGGATTCCTGAGTGGAAGCAGTCTCTTCTGACATACCTTCGGGCTTTCTGCGCGGCTCGTTCTATCGCGCCGGACTCTCCAGAATAACCCCGTCGCGGCGTTTCCATTCGGCCCACAATCCTCGAACCAACGGAAGGAGCAGAGGCCTCCAGGCTCATGAATCATCCGGCGCAAGATCGGAAGGAGCAAGGGCCTTCAGTCCCCTGAATCATCGCAGAATAAGAAGATGGCCTTTAGGCCCGGCGCCGTGAAGGGTACGGGCTTCAGCCCATACATCCAAACCACCCTCATTTTTTCAAGAAACAAAGTGCGCCGCGAAGCCGCGATCGACCCGCGATATACGACGACCTCCCGCCCCCTTGTCAAGAGTCCACGATCCTTCGCCAGGCCCCATCTCCCTCATTCCGTTCGAAATATATTTCTTCCCAAGTTTGCTGATCATTTCCGCCAAATCGCTATCCTTGACTTAGGGTCAGAAAAGCTCCTGCAAAAGAGGGCGGCATCGCTTCCACGGGCACACTTCTGTTGCTGGCTCGTTGCTGCTTGGCGATGGGGACAGTCATTTTCCGGGCGAAATCGCCCCAAAACCGGCTCCTAACTTCTTTAGATTGACGACTTTGAGGGTGCAACCTCTTTGGAATCAATGAGTTACGGGAAATGATCAAAGGTATAAGTTCCTCAAAATAAACCTCTTAACCCCAAAACCGGGGAGGGTGGTATATACCAACCGGCGAGCAGCAGTCCAGCCCGGACCGGGCCTGCCGCAAGCTGACATCGGCCGGCGAGCGCCAGTCGATGGGGTGACGATGTGCGCAAGTCCCGTTGCTGCCCAGCAATTTCGTGCGACCGGAAAACGTTTTGATTAGACAACAAATGCCTCAAACCTGCATCCTAGTGAGGTGAGGAGCCGCGATGACTGAACGGCTTGAACAAAACGTCGAAGAGATGCACAAACCACTGGCGGATGCCGACACCGCCGAGCGCTTTATCACCGAAAAGCATTTGGGCGAACGCATCCGGCGTTTGCGCCTGAAAAAGTCCATGGGCCTGGTCGAACTCGGCAGGAACACCGGGCTTTCGGCCAGCTTTCTCTCGCAATTGGAAACCGGCCGCGTGGTGCCAACGCTGCGCAACCTGGCGCGCATCGCCATGGTCTTCTCCAAAGATCTCTCGTACTTCTTTGAGTCGGAGCCGGCGCCGATCTTCCGCGTGCACCGCAAAAAAGACCGCGTCCGCATTCCGCAAACCGGCGTGGAGTCGCCCACCTACAACTTCGAGAGCCTCGGCTACATGGTGGCCGACCGGCACATGGACCCGTACTTTGCCGAGTTCGTTCCCGTGCCCGAGCACGTTGAGCCCAAATCGCACATGCACCCAGGATTCGAGTTCCTCTACATTCTTGCGGGTGAGTTGGCGATTCGGCACGCCGAGCAGGAGGCTAAGCTCGGCCCCGGCGATGCCGTCTACTTTGACTCGGGAACCCCGCACTCTTACCGTTGCGCAGGCTCTAAACCGGCTGAAGCCATCATCGTAACCATGCACCAGGCGCCGGCCGATTATCCGCAATCGCAGCGCCCGCAGGTCGCCGCCGCAACCGCGCGTCCCGTGCAACCTGCAGTGCCACTCAGGAGCGTCGCAAACGGCGGTTAATGGCCCGCCGGACTCTGTGCAGAGGAAGGTTCCGACTCACCGTAAGTGGGGTACGGCGTGGGCGCTGCGCTGGTTGGCATTGCAGCCAGAGTCTGCAGCTCCGCCTGTACCTGCTTCCACGCTTCGGTCTTTCGTTTGGTGATGATCGGAGCGTTCGGGTTGGAGTAGTATGCCTGCACATCGCGTCTGATCCCCGGAGGAATCGGCTGATTCGGGTCGCGCGTGAGGCGGCGCAAAAGCTGCGCGTAAGTCTGGTCGGTCAGTGAATAGCCGCCGGGTTTCACCACCAGCCCGGTGTCCAGATCGCGATTGGGCAGCGGATTTTTAGGGTCGGTGGGGCCCAAAGCATCTGCTGAAGCCGCCGCTTTCACCGCTTCAAGACTTCGCGCATTCACCGGCGTAAAAAGGATCATGCGATCGCGAAGCGCTGCCGTGGTGGCGACGAGGCTGTGCAAGTAATCCGCTTCGGCGCCCTCACTGGGACCTTTGATCGCAACCATCGATAAGGGACCGATCTTCGGTAAGACCCAAAGAATGCCTGCCAGCAAATGCGTCCCAAAACCCGCTTTCTTGCGATATGCGTCCCAACCGTAAAGTGCTGCTACGTCCGCCAATTCCTTATCCATCTCCTTGGCGTCCGCAGTGTCTGGCTCTGCTACTTCGCGGTGGTGGTTCATAATCGTCACCGCATAGGCCACGCGAGGAATCAATGTCCGGACTGCGAACCGGTACTCGCCAACGTCGAACTTATGCCGCGCACCGGCGCCGAAATCGTCAGTGACCCCATACGTCTGATAGAAGGCCAGTGCAAGCTGGTGTGTGGGAACGCTGAGCCCGACGTGCCGCAGATATCCGAGCGGCGCCAGGTGATGCTTCGCAATCTCATCGATGTCGAATGCAAACTCTACCTGCACATGCTGGTGCCGGCCCTCCGCATAGTTCACGCTCGTCCCATAGCGCTCCGCCAGCTTGGGAAACTGGAGCGCAACCGCGTGATTGGTCGCCTCGGAGTGCCCAACGGAGTCACCGACGTAGTGCGACAGCGCTCCCGCTGCAAATGCCAGTTCGTTGGCGTTATGCGCGTTGCGGAAAAGCGCCAGAATAAAGTCGCCTGTGCGAACATAATGCGTCAAATCCGAAAAGAAGCCATCGCCGAAAGGGTAGTACCCCATGTCCTGGATCACGCAGCCGCCATAGGCGAACGAGCGCGCGCGTTCCAGCTCGGCCGGCGTCAGGTTTGGATACTGGCTCTTCAGCAAAGGAACGATCGAGTCGTTCCAGGTCAGGTCGATCAGTTCCTCATGCGTGAGCAGGGTGTACGCGGCCGCGTTCCGAGAGGCGCACATCGGCAAGAGCAACAAGGCAAGCACGACGGTTCGCAGTCGGGCTGCAAAGCATTGGTTTCCTGTCTGTAACGGGAATCTCGATTGGTGGCGCGATTCCGCCTTCATGGTATGTGAATCCAGCGCGAGCAAAAAAGCAGCCCGATCGAGCGACAATTTGCGAGAAATCGCCTTTTTTCGTGATTCAGATTCTCTGACAGCCCTAATCCTGCGGCATTATCTGTCAGCAGCGCGAAAAGCGCCGTGCGGACGCGAAGTTTCGCCCGTACACCTTGAGCTTATCTGACTCATCCGATCGCGGCGAGAAGCATTCAAGCGGCGTCCGCCGATCGAGGGGACCGCGCAATCCGTGCGGCTGCATTTAACCCCGCCCTTTCACTCGGCGCTAATGGTGAGCTGGCGCGCGTCACACCCTGTTTGTGAGCGCCGCGTAAGCACAGGTATCATGATCCTTCATGGGATTTACGCCACCAATTGAGCTTGCCACGTTGAGCATGTGGGACACCCTCCTGCTGATGGCGCTTGCGCTGGTGGTTTTTGGGCCTCGGCGTCTTCCTAAAATTGGCCGCCAGCTGGGCAAGCTGATGTACGAATTCCGCAAGGCCTCCAACGACTTCAAATTCCAGATGGAAGAAGAGATGCGCGCCTCAGAGGAGGCTGATCGCCGCAAGAAGGAAGAAGAAGCGCGGCAGCGCGCCATGGCCGCCGCTCCGGCGCCGGCACAACTTGAGGCGGCCGCCGAAGCTCCGCTGGGCGCGGCAGGAACTCGAGAGCCAGGCGCTCCGGTCATGACGGAAAGCCCATACTCCGAGGGGACCGACCCCAACATCAAATCCGAACCAACGCCCGTTCAAGAGCCTGCGTCGCCCACTGCCCAAACGGCTGAACCCGCTCCCGCTCCGGTCATTCCGCGCATCCAACCGCCCTCCACCGGCGAGATTGTTTCCGCCGATCCCCCGGCCAAAACCCAGGGAACCCTGTTCCCTGAAGCTGAAAAATCGGAGCCGGCCGCCCATCATGGTTGATCCGGAAGAAGCCCTCGATAAAGCACGCAAGGCCGTCACCGACCGCGCCGAGCTTCCCGGCATGAGCCTGATGGAGCACCTTGAGGAGCTGCGCAAGCGCCTCGTACGTTCCGCCATTTACCTTGGCCTCGGGTTCATATTCGCCTACGCATTCCATGAGCGCTTGTACGGGTTTGTTCAGGCCCCGCTCGACAAGCTTGGCATCAAGCTCAATTACACCCACCCTATGGATCCGCTCAATCTTTATCTCCAGGTCTCGCTCATTGGCGGAGCCATCATCGCGTCCCCCTTCATTCTTTACCAGGTGTGGCTTTTTATTGCGCCGGGACTCTATCAGAAAGAAAAGCGCTTTGTCATTCCTTTCATGACCGCCACCGTTGGGCTTTTTCTTGCTGGCGCAAGCTTCGGATACTTCTTCGTCCTTCCCGGTGCGCTCAAAATTCTCATCCTCGATTTCGGCAGGAATTTTCATCCTATCGTCACCATCGAGGAGTACACCGGCTTTTTCCTTTCCATCATTTTGGGACTCGGGGTTAGCTTCGAGCTGCCTATCCTAATTTTCTTCCTGGCGCTGTTTGGAATCGTCAGCCCCAGGTTTCTCTGGAAGAACATTCGCTACGCCATCCTCGCCGTGTTTATCGTTGCCGCCGTCATTTGTCCCAGTCCTGATCCCAGCACGATGTGCATTTACGCCATCCCCATGCTGGCTCTCTATCTGGTCGGCATCGGCGTGGCCTGGTGGGTCCACCCATCGCGGCGAAAGAAAAAGGAGGCCGCGGGATGAGTTTTCTCTTGCCTCGATCGAAGTTCTCTCACAGGTTTGTCATCCTGAGTGAGTTTTGGCGCGTTGTTTGCGCCAAAGCGAGTCGAAGGATCTGCGGTTGCTCTTTCAGGGATGCGGCTCGACATTCGAATCCGGGTGCCCCATCCTTGCCGTCCGCCGCGGCGGATTTTTGCGGCAAGGGTGGGATACCACAGCTCTCAATCTTGCTCGTCGCGATTTTCGTTGCGCCACTCTTCGCGTCAGCCCAATCCCACTTCGATGGCAACGCCGCCTACGAGTACGCCCGCCAGTTCGCCGCCATCGGCCCTCGTTGGCCCACCGGCCCCGGCCACGTGAAGGCGGAGGACTTTATCCGCACGCACTTCCTGCGCGACCACGATCAGCTCGAACAAGATACATTTACCGCCGACACTCCCATCGGTCCCGTGCCGATGTGCAACTTCATCGTGCGTTTCCCCGGCACCAAGCCCGGCGTCATCGTCCTCGCCTCGCACTACGAGACCAATTACCCGCTCAGGAACATCAACTTCGTCGGCGCCAACGACGGCGCTTCCACCACGGGCCTGCTCATGGCCATTGGCGATCGTCTCCGCGAACAGGCAGCGTACTCAGCGGGCAAGAAGCTCGATGGCTACTCGGTCTGGCTCGTCTTTACCGATGGCGAAGAGGCCATCCAGCAGTGGTCAGCCTCGGACTCCACTTACGGCAGCCGTCATCTCGCGGCCAAGTGGGGCCGCGACGGCACCCTCAATCAGATCAAGGCCTTCATCCTTGCGGATATGATCGGCGATAAGGATCTCGACATCCAGCAGGAAACCCGCTCTGCTCCGTGGTTGGTCTCGGACGTCGCCGAAGCCGCAAGGAAATTCGGCTACCAGCGCTATTTCTTCCAGCAGCAGATGGAAGTGGAAGACGATCATTTGCCCTTCGTCCAGCGCGGCGTGCCGTCCATCGACATCATCGATCTCGACTACGGCCCCAACAACAGTTATCACCACACGGCGCAAGATACGATGGACAAGATCAGTGCCCACAGCTTGATGATTGACGGCGACGTGTTTTTGGAAACTATTAGGCTGATCGATCAGAGGAATTAGCTGCGAGCCTCTAGCTTCTAGCCACTAGCGCTAGGACTGGTTGCGTAATTGGCTTTGTATCAGGGCACGACTTCAGTCGTGCCGCATAAGGCTCATAAACAGAGGGGCTTTAGCCCCTGAGGGAAGTCTTAGAGCCGCCTCAGGGGATTTATGCAACCAGCGCTAGCAGCTGCACTGCTGAATCTACTCGGGCCCCCTCAGCACGAAAGAGCTAGAGGCTAGAAGCTAGCAGCTGGAAGCTAATGCGAAGGGAGTGAGCGAATGTCTCAAGCAGAAATCGGCATCATCGGCGGCAGCGGGCTCTATTCCATGCCCGGATTCACCAATGTTCACGAGGAGCGCATCGACACGCCCTTCGGCGCGCCCTCGGACCCGTTTGTTCTCGGCGAGCTTGAGGGCCGCAAGGTCGCTTTTCTCGCGCGCCATGGACGCGGCCATCGCATTCTCCCTTCCGAGCTCAACTTCCGCGCCAACATATACGCATTCAAGAAACTCGGCGTCGAGCGCATCCTCTCCGTGTCCGCCGTCGGTTCTCTGAAAGAAGAACACAAGCCCACTGACTTCGTGATCCCCGACCAGTTCATCGACCGCACGTTTAACCGCGTCGCCACCTTTTTCGGCGACGGCATCGTCGGCCACGTCGCCTTCGGCGATCCTGTCTGCGCCACCGTGGCCAAAGCCGCGTCCGATGCCTGCGCTAAGGTCGGCCTCGTCGGCAAGCTCGGCGGCACCTACGTCTGCATGGAGGGTCCGCAATTCTCCACCCGCGCCGAGTCGAATCTTTATCGCAGTTGGGGCGCCGATGTCATCGGCATGACCAACCTGCAGGAGGCCAAGCTCGCCCGCGAGGCCGAAATCTGCTACGCCACCATCGCCATGGTCACCGACTACGATTGCTGGCGCGAGGGCCACGACGCCGTCACCATTGAAGAGATCGTCGCCGTGCTGCACAAGAACGCTGACAACGCATGCAAGGTCGTCAAGGCCGCCGTCGCCGCACTGCCGTCCACGTCGGAAGTCGTCCGGAACTGCGCGTGCGCGTCGGCCGCCAAATACGCCGTGCTCACGCAGGCCGACGCGATTCCCGCCGCCGCCAAAGAGCGCCTGAAGCTGCTCTTCGGCAAATACCATGGCTGGTAGCCACCTGCGGTGGGGCTGACCGCCTTCGACGACGCGACCGCCAAGTTTTGTATCAGGGCACGACTTGCCGGGGCCCCCGGCGACAGGTCTTCGTCGCTGGGGTGGCTTCAGTCGTGCCGACATCAGCCACGGTATGAGTCGGGGCTTTAGCCCCTGTGGCTCTAACCTTTCTAGTTTCCTAAGGTCGCCCAACTCCATTTTCCACGCTTTCTAACCTGCTAACCTTACTCACGAGGCGAACCAACAAATGTCCATCACCGTCGTCGGAAGCGTAGCCTACGATTCCATTGAAACCCCCGCTGGACGCCGAGAGCGATGCCTCGGTGGCGCCGCCACCTATTTCTCGCTGGCCGCCAGCTTCTTTACCGATGTGCGTGTCATCGCCGTTGTCGGCGAGGACTTCGGCCGCAAGCAGGAAGCCGTCTTTGCCGCACGCAACATCGATACGCGTGGCATCGAGCACACCGCCGGCAAAAGCTTCTTTTGGGAGGGCTCCTATCTCGAGAACATCAATGAAGCGAAGACCCACAACACTGAGCTCAACGTCTTCGCCACTTTCGAGCCCAAAATCCCCCCAGCCTACGCAGATTCTGAGTTCCTCTTCCTGGCCAACATCGATCCCGTTCTCCAGCGCCGCGTACGCGAGGCCATGCCCGGCGTTAAGCTCGTTGCCGGCGACACTATGAATTACTGGATCAAGGACCATCGCCCGGCCCTGCTTGAAGTTCTGAAGGGCCTCGATGCTCTGCTCATCAACGACACGGAAGTGCGTATGCTGGCGGGCAACAACAATCTCGTCCAGGCCGCGCGCGCAGTCATGGCTCTCGGTCCGCGCACGTTGGTCGTCAAGCATGGCGAATACGGCGCTACGTTGTTTCACACCTCCAATCCAAAAGGGAAAGGCGACGAGCTGCGGACCTTCAAGGCGCCGGCTCTCCCGCTGAAAGAAGTCATCGATCCCACCGGGGCGGGCGACAGCTTTGCCGGAGGCTTCTTCGGCTACCTGGCCTCGCAGCCGGAGCTCACGCCTGCCTCCTGGCGTCATGCCATGTTCTATGGCGGCGTCATGGGATCCTATGCCTGCGAGCGCTTCGGCACTGAGCGCCTGCAGCAGCTCACGCGTCCTGAGATCGATGCGCGCTTCAATCTCTTTCGCGAGATCACGCACCTTGACTGAGAAGAGCATCTCCCATGTGGAAGGCTGGATCGTCCTGGCCTTCTGCGTGGCGGCTTCATCGGCCGCAGTTATTTGGAGCTGGCGTCACGGAGCGATGATCAACTACGGCGACGCCATCGCCCATCTGCACATCGCGCGCCGCGTCTTCGATTCCCGCACGCCCCGTTTTTCGCAACTCGGTTCCGTCTGGCTGCCGCTTCCGCACATTCTTCTTCTTCCTTTTGTGCAGAATTACTCCTGGTGGGCCTCGGGCACGGCCGGCGTGATTCCATCGGCCCTGGCCTACATCGCTTCGTGCATCGGCGTCTATCGCCTGGCCCGAAACTGGCTCCGCCGCGCGCCCGCCGCGCTCACCCTCGTCTTCTTTGCCCTCAATCCCAATCTTCTTTACTTGCAGACAACGGCCATGACCGAGCCGCTTTTTCTCTGCGAATTCATCTGGATCGTGGTCTGGCTGGTCGAGTGGCGCTCCCATTTAGAAGACGATCCTCATCCAAAAGCCTGCGGCCTGCAAGGCATTGCAATGGCTCTCGTCGCCGCCATATTCACCCGGTACGACGGCTGGATCATCGCGCTCATAGCGTGGTCTGTCGTTGCATTCACATGGCTTCGCGACCCTGCTCGGGGCGAACGCGCACGTTTCGCGGCCCCGGCTTTCTGGCTCGCCACCCTCGCTGTTTGCGCCGCGCCAATCCTCTGGTTCGCCTACAATTCCGTCTGCTTCGGCGACTGGCTTTTCTTCGCGCGCGGCCCCTACTCCGCTCACGCCATCGAACTCCACACCGCTTCGTCAGCTGGTTGGCCGCTGCATCCCGGCTGGCACAGCCCGTGGGTTGCGCTCCTCTTCTATCTCAAAGTTTCTGAGCTCGACTCTGTCGCCGCCCCCGGTTGGGGCAATTTCTGGGGCAACATGGTTCTGGCGCTAGCCGCGCTGGGCAATGCCGGCATGTGGCTCGCGGAAAAATCTCGCACCAGTCGCCGCGCACTCGGCTGGACTTTTCTGCTCTGGCTCCCCGTCCCCTTTTACGCCTGGTCCGTCGCCTATGGGTCGGTTCCCATTTTCTTTCCGGCCTGGTGGCCCTACACCTGGTACAACACGCGCTACGGCCTTGAGCTTCTTCCCGCTCTTGCACTCGGCCTCGGCTTCGCAGCTCAACTGCTGGCCGAAGCATTCCGCCGCATCAAGTTGCAGCGCCTCGCTCCGCTTCTACCCAAACTTGCCTTCGCACTCCTCTTTTCGCTTGCCTGCCTCAACGTCTTCGCGCTTCTGCGCTCCGGCCCCATCGTTTACATAGAGAGCACCAAGAATGCCCACGCGCGCCAGCCCTACGACGATTCCATTCCTCATGCCCTGCGGTCCCTGCTGACTCTTGATCCGCATGCCACCGTGCTCATGGATACATCTATCTATCCTGAGATCGTCGCATTCACTGGAATTTCTCTTCGCCAGACCATTAATGAAAGCGACCTTGGGATCTACCGTTCCGCGCTCGCCGATCCCGCCGCCCACGCCGCGATCGTCGTCACATTCGACGGCGACGAGATCGACACATCGGTCCGAGCCCACCGCTCCGACTTCACGTTAATTGGCAGCTTCGCCGCCCAAAATCAGCCGCCGGCGGCAATTTATGCTTCCACCAGTTGGCTTCATCGCGCGCCCGATTTCTTTTGATCCCCCGCTCTTGCATCACTCGGCACATCCCCCGACGCCCACGCAACTGCATGCCCTCATCGGTGTTAGCATCGGGCTAAGAAAAACTGTGATTTTTCCTCCTGCACAACTCGCTCAGCCGTTCGCCGCACCACTCCACGTCCGCATTCCGGAGGAGAATTGATCCCCTTCGCCAAAGCTCACGCATGCGGCAACGATTTCCTCATCGTCACAGAAGAAGCCGCCGCAGGCCATGATCCGGCCGTTCTCGCCCGCCGCCTTTGCCAGCGCAACACCGGCATTGGCGCCGATGGTGTCGAGTTTTTTGCCTGGACAAATGAGTCTGGACCGGGCCCCGCGGCCGCTCGCATCCGCCTGCACAACGCCGACGGCTCCATCGCCGAAATCAGCGGCAACGGCACTCGCTGCGTGGCCGCCTGGATGGCCGAAAGCCTCGGCTCGAAACCTGGCGATACGCTCCAGATTGCGACCGACGCCGGCATTCGCACTTGCCGCATCGACTGCATCCGCAGCGACGCAGAATTTGCAGTGGAAGTGACCACCGCGATGGATGTGCCGCGCATTGCCCCGCGCAGTGTTGAGCTCGCTGGTGGCGTGAAGATCAAGAGCATGGAAGTCTCAGTCGGAAATCCTCACTTTGTTGTTGAAGTCGACAATCCTCAGTTCGCGGTCGCCGGGAAATCCTGGCAGGAGATCGGCGCTGAGATATGTGCCCACCCCGATTTCCCCGGCCAGACCAACGTCGAGTTTCTGCGTATCCTTAGCCCCAGCCAGATCGAGATTCGCATCTTTGAGCGCGGAGTCGGCCCCACAAGCTCTTCGGGCACCGGCACATCCGCAGCGGCCGCAGCTGCCTTGGCGATCAAGGGCTGCATTTCGCCGCTCACCGTCGTTGCTCCCGGCGGCGCGCAGACCGTCGCTTGGGACGGCCCCGGCACGGAGCTTTATCTGACCGGCCCGGCCGTGCTGATTGCCCGCGGGGAGGCATGGTGAGATGACGGCGCTCCTCAAGCCACCGGCTGTTGCGCCCGATGCGGCAATCGGTATCGTCGCGCCGGCTTCTCCAGCGAAATCCGAGCGCATCGATCTCGGCCTCGCCGCGCTTCGCTCGTTGGGCTACGCGCCCGGCTTCGCTCCGAATGCTCTGGTGCGCGAGCCACTCTATTTCGCCGGAACCCCACAGCAACGCCTCGCCGATCTTCACGCCGCGTTTACCGATCCCAACACTGCCGCCGTCATGTGTATTCGCGGCGGCTACGGATCGAACTACCTGCTCGAGGGCCTCGACCTCGAAAGCATCGCCGCGCATCCCAAGCCGTTCTTCGCCTACAGCGACCTCACCGGCATCCAGCTTCGTCTACTCGACAAAATTGGCCTACCGGTCTTTCATGGCCCGATGCTCGCCGCCGATTTCTATCTCTCCAGCGGCGTGCATCTTGAAAGTTTTCATGCCGCTCTTGCCGGTAAGCTCTATAGCGTCGGCGCGGCAGAAGGCTTGCGCTCCCTCAAGCCCGCTGCATCAACCACCGCGCGCGGCACGCTTTATGGCGGCTGCCTCAGCATTCTCGCATCGCTCGTGGGCACGCCCTGGGAGCCGAGCACCGAAGGCAAGCTTCTTTTTCTTGAGGACACCGGCGTCAAGCCCTATCAGGTCGATCGCATGCTCTGGCAGCTGCGTCAGGCCGGAAAATTCGCGGGCGTTTGTGGCATCGTCTTCGGAGAAATGCTCGACTGCGCATCGCCCGGCGCGCCGCCGACTCTTCTCGACCAGGCGATTCTCAACGCGCTCGAAGGCCTCGACATTCCCCTCGCCATCGGTCTGCGCAGCGGCCACGTCTCGCGCGAAAATGTCACGCTCACCTTCGGCGTCGAAGCCGAGCTCACTGTCGGCGATACTGCCAGCCTTCGCATCCTCGAATCGGCGGTGAAAAAAACAGAAAACAGGGAATAGGGAACAGGGAACAGAAAAACTGGCAACACTAAGCCTGGAACGGACGAGAATGACGGAAACGGAAACAGGTAAAAGTCTTCTTGCGGTTTGCGCCGGAATTTGCGGCAGAAATTTGCATCGGCTCGGAAAAGCTCGAAGCTGGAAGCTAGAGGCTGGAAGCTAACGTATGCGCCACATTCATCTCATCGGTATCTGCGGCACAGCGATGGCCTCGCTCGCCGGCCTGCTCCAGCTCCAGGGGCACAGAATCACCGGCTCTGACAAAGCGGCCTATCCGCCCATGAGCGATCTGCTTCGCTCGCTCGGCATCCCGATTCTCGAGCCTTACGCCGAGTCGAATCTCGATCCCGTGCCCGATCTCGTCGTCGTTGGCAATGCGCTCTCCCGCGGCAACCCTGAAATTGAGCGCGTTCTGGACGAGCGCATTCCGTTCACATCGATGGCCGCGCTCCTGCGCGAAGAATTCCTCAAAGGCCGCGAATCCCTCGTCGTCGCCGGAACCCACGGCAAAACCACCACCACGAGCATGCTCGCCTGGATTTACCAGGTCGCGGCGCGCACCAATCCTGCGTTCGAGCCTTCGTTCTTGATCGGCGGCGTTGCAGAGAACTTCGGCTCCAGCTTCCAGCTCCGTTCCACGCGCAATTTCATCCTTGAAGGCGACGAGTACGACACCGCCTTCTTCGATAAAGGCCCCAAGTTTCTCCACTACTTTCCCGCCTCGCTCATCCTCACACACGTCGAATTCGACCATGCCGACATCTACGCCGATCTTGAAGCCGTCAAAACCGCTTTCAAGCGGCTCGTCAATCTAGTTCCCCGCCGCGGCCTCATCATCGCCTACGACGGCAGCCCCAACGTGACCGAATGTGTCAGCCGCGCCTTTTGTCCCGTCGAGCGCTACGGATTCACTGAGGCCGCCAATTGGCAGATCCGCAATCTTCACTACGAATCCGGCAGAATGCGTTGGGAAGTTCTGCGCTCCGGCGCGGCCTGGTCGGAATTCGAAATGCATCTCGCCGGCGAGCACAACGCGCTCAACGCGACGGCTGCCGCAGCTCTTGCCGCTTCGGCCGGCGTTCCCACCACGTCAATTGTCGAAGCCCTCGCGAGCTTCAAAAGCGTCAAGCGCCGCCTCGAGCTCCGCGCAGAAATTAACGGCATCACATTAATCGAGGACTTCGCGCATCACCCCACGGCCATCCGCGAGACCCTGAGAGCGCTTCGTCAACTCTATCCTTCGCGGCGCCTCTGGGCCGTGCTCGAGCCGCGCTCCAACACGCTGCGCCGCAAGGTTCTCGCCCCCGATCTCATTGCGAGTCTCGGCCTCGCCGACCGCGTGGTTCTCGCCGCCGTTTTCCAGCAGGAACGAATTCCCGAACACGAGCGCCTTCACCCTGAAGAAGTTGTCAGCGCTCTCAATAGCGCAGGCACACCCGCAGCGCTTCTCGCCAACGCGGATGCCATCGTCGGCAACATCGCGCCGCAGCTTGCGCCCGGCGACGTCGTCGCCATCCTCTCCAACGGCGGTTTCGACGGCATTTACGAAAAACTTCCCGCGCGCCTCCGCGAGCGCTTTCCCGCAACCTGAAGGGGTGCCCCACCCTCGCCGCGCCCTTGTTTTTGCGGCTAGGGTGGGTAGCGATCGACAATGAAGCCGCGAAGCGTAGATACGATCCTCAAGAGGCAGCCATGATCTGGTCGCTCATCTTCATCGCCAACATGGTTATCCTTGGGATTCCCTCGGCGATTCTCTTCATTCCCTGGTGCTGGGTGACCGGCAATGTGATGCCGCTCTACAAGGCCACGCGCTTCATGTTGTACTCAAGTTGTCGTTTCGCCGGCGTGCGCTTCCAGGTTGCAGGCCGCGACCGCATCCCCCGTGATCGCGCGTGCATCTTCATGTCGAACCACGTCTCCAATCTCGATCCACCCGCGCTCATCTCGCTCATCCCCGGACGCACTTCCGCATTCATGAAGCGGTCTCTCATGAACATTCCGATCGTTGGCACCGGCTTCCGTCAGGGCCAGTTCATCGCCGTCGATCGCAGCGGAAATCCAACCGACGCGCAGCGCAGCGTGGCCGAGGCTCAGCGCGTCCTTGCCGATGGCGTCCATATCACCACATTTGTTGAGGGCACGCGCTCGCCCGATGGCCGCATGCTTCCCTTCAAGAAGGGGCCATTCTTTCTCGCCATGGCCGCCGGTGCGCCGTGCGTTCCCGTCTCCATCTACGGAACCGAAGCGCTCCTGCCCAAGGGCAGCAATCGCATTCATCGCGGCGTTGCCCACGTCGTTTTCCATCCGCCGATTGACACCGCCGCATTCGCCACACGCGACGAGCTCATGCGCGCCGTCCGCGCTGCCATCGCTTCCGCCCTTCCCGAGTGGATGCGCACCTAGTTTTTCTCAAGCAATCACCTCCCCTCGCCTGCGAAAAGCTGGAGGCTAGAAGCTAGGAGCTAGAAGCTGCTCTTCTGGCCCCCGTTCACCGCTCACCGTCCACCGTTAGTGCGATACTCACCTTACGACACTCATCCTGACCGCCCTATGATCGTCTCGCTCCTCGTCTTCGTCACCATCGTTGTCCTGGCCCTTCCTTCAGCGGTCGTCCTTTTTCCGTTTACGCTTCTTACCGGCAACGTGGGTCCGCTTTACGCCGTCGGCTCCTGGATCGCCCGCGTCGCCATTCGGGTCGCAGGCATCCAAGTTCAGATCGACGGCAAGGAAAAAATCCCCCCTGGCCGCGCCTGCATCTTCATGGCCAACCACATCTCCTATCTCGATGCGCCCGCGCTCATGTCGAATCTTCCGCGCACCGTGGTTTTCCTCAAGCGCCCGCTCATGAAGATTCCTGTCCTCGGCTACGCGTTCAAGCTCGCGCACTTCATTCCCGTCGACCGCACGGGTGACGCAACGGAAGCGCAACTTTCCGTCGCAGAGGCCGAGCGTGTGCTCGCCTCCGGTCTTCACATCACCACATTTGTTGAGGGCATGCGCTCGCCCGACGGCCGCATGCTGCCGTTCAAGAAAGGCCCGTTCTACCTCGCCAAGGACTCCGGCGCACCCTGCATTCCCATTTCAATCTTCGGCAGCGAGAAGATTCTCCCCGTCGACAGCAAGCGCATCTTCCCGGCGTAGTGCACATTGTGTTTCACTCGCCCATCGATCCCGCCGAATACGCCACACGCGACAAACTCTCCGAAGCCGTCTGTGCCGCCATCGCTTCCGGGCTTCCGGAGTGGATGCGGGGTTAGGATCAACGGACGAATGTTTGCGCAAATCGGCTGGCTTCTGTCGCTTGAATCCGCAAGTCCGGAGCTAATGGCTAAGAGCTAGTCGCTAGTAGCTGCCTTCTGACCCCTGACCCCTGAAACCTGACCCCTGCTTTTACGGCTGCACCATCGCGTTGTATCCGTTCTCCCAGCAATCGCATGGACATTCGGCTCGCCTCCTCGTGCGTAGCGAAAGGCCCGATGCGCACGTGAACCAGCCCATCCGGCATACGCTGTGCGTTCGCCGCAAATCCGTGATTGCGCAGCGCATTCACCAGCACGTTTGCGTCCTCAGCGTGTAGAACCGCCGCTATCTGCACCATGTACCCTGACTGCGCGCTGGAATACGCCGGAGGCGCGGGCGATGGTGCCGGCCGATACCGAGGCTCCGGCGGTGCCGCATGCCGCTCCTCAGGCTCACGTACCCTTTCGGGAGGCGCCGTATGAACCGATGTCGCTGGCCGAGCAGGTGGCGGAGTTGTCGGCTTGGGCGCAGGCGAACTCGCAGGCGCATGGGGCGGTGTGGTCGCTGCCGGTGTCGGATGGGGCGGCGTCGGCGCGGGATTCGCATCGCTCGCTGGAGTCGGCGGTGTGCCGCGGCTTTCGTCCGGCGGCTGTGTCGGTGGCGCCTGGGAATCTGCCGAGGGCTTGGGAACCGTGTCGCTTCCCTGCAAAGGTTCCTGGTCCGGCGCGGCCGTCGGCGCGGCGGGTTGGTTCGCGGCGGTTGCCGGAGCTGCCGGCGAGCCGCGATGCCCCACCCAATATCCCGCTCCGAAGCACAGCCCGCACAGCAGAAACAGGCAGAAGACGATCCCCAGTTGCGCGGCAGTGCTGAGCGTTACCTCTTTATCGTGGCTGCGCTCCTCGTGTTCTTCCGGGAGCTCCTCTCGGTCCTCGGATTCCGCTTCGTCATTGTCAAAAATTCCGCGCATATCCCCGCATCAACCGCCTTTGATCGAAAAAACGCTTCAAGCTCCCGGCTTTCAGCTTCCCGCCAAGCTCATTCTAGAGCCTGCCTCAGAAGAAGCTGACGGCTCAGGGCTCTCGACTTACAGCTTCTCTGCCGGCTTCACCGTAGCGCCAATCTTGTTCAACAACGACATAAACTCAATCGGCAGCGGGAAAACGATCGTCGTGTTCTTTTCCACGCCGATATCGGAAAGTGTCTGCAGATAGCGCAACTGCAGAGTCATCGGCTGCGTGGCCATCAATGCCGCGGCGTCCACCAGCTTCTGCGCAGCGTTGAATTCGCCTTCGGCGTGAATAATCTTCGACCGCTTTTCGCGCTCCGCCTCAGCCTGCCTGGCCATCGCGCGCAGCAGTTGTTCTGACAAATCCACCTGCTTGATTTCCACGCTGATAACCTTCACGCCAAATGGTTCCGTGCGCTGATCGATGATGGTTTGGATTTTCAGGTTGAGCTTATCGCGATGGCTCAGTACCTCGTCCAGCTCCACTTCGCCCAGCACCGAGCGCAGCGTAGTCTGCGCGAACTGCGAGGTCTGGTAGATGTAGTTCACTACTTTGATCGCTGCGGAATTGGGGTCCACAACGTAGAGCGTGACCACGGCGTTCACTTTGATGGTCACATTGTCTTTCGTGATCACATCCTGCGGCGGAACTTCCAGCACTTCCTGGCGCAATGAGATGCGTACCATCTGGTCGATCGGCCGGAAAACGAGAATGATGCCGGGCCCCTTCGGTGATCCCAGAACGCGTCCCAGGCGGAAGATGACCCCGCGCTCGTATTCGCGCAGAATCTTGATCGAATTCAACAGGTAGAGCACGACGATGGCAATGATCACCAGCGCCGGAATCGTCAGATCGCCATTAAACATAGGAATTTCCTTTCACTACTCAGCACGGATTTTACTCCTCTATTGCGATTGCCGATGTTCACTCGCAGTAGAGGCCACCTCAACTTTGAGCAGCAACTCGTGGTGCCCGGTCACGCGCAGTTTCGTTCCCTTGGCCACGGGAGCGTTCGCCTGGGCCTCCCAGATTTCGCCTTCCACCAGCACATGGCCCTGCGGGTCGAGTGCCTCCATTGCGGTTGCCGGCGAGCCCACCAACGCGTCGGCGCCGATGCGCGACTTCCTTTTTCGCGCGCGCACCGCAAGTCGCACCAGAAACACGGTGATTGCGCCAAACGCCGCACTCACGCTGATGGCCACAACTGGGCTGATTCCCATCTCCGGAACCGGCGCCGCCACCAGCGTCAGCATTCCAAACGTCAAGCAAACAATTCCCCCAATGGCCAGCGCGCCATGCCCGCCAAACTTCGCTTCCAGCAGCAGCAGAACCATGGCCGCAATCAGCAGCAGGACCGCCGTATAGCGGATGGGCAGAAGATTCAAGCCAAAGATGCCCAGAAGCACCATGAGCGTCCCAAGCGCGCCGGGAACGATGGTGCCGGGCGCGTTGAATTCGAGATAGATCAGCAGCGCCCCGCCCACCAGAAACAGCAGCGCAATGTTCGGATCCACCAGCCACCCCAGCAGCTTGTCGCGCAACACGGGCCGAATGGTGTTGATCCGCGCGCCGGCCAGGTGCAAAGTCAACTTCGATCCGTCCATGCGCGATATTTCGCGCCCATTGAGCGAATTCAGCAGTTCCGAATCGTTGTTCGCGATCACGTCGATCAGGTGCTGGTTCAGCGATTCATCCGCGGTATAAGAGTGCGACGATTCCACGGCCGCGATGGCAGCATCCGTGTTTCGATTCCGCTTGGTGACATACGAGCGCAGGAATGCCTCGGCGTCGTTCTGCACTTTTTGCATTTCGACGCTGCCCGGTTGCCCGCCCTCAAATACAGGATGAGCTGCACCGGCCTCGGTCCCCGGAGCCATCGCGGCCACGTCCGCCGACTCCAGAATGAAGAACCCCGCCGAGCCCGCGCGCGCCCCCGATGGAGCGACATACACAATGACCGGCACGCGTGAACGCAAAATTCCGCCAATCATGTCGCGCATTGAATCCAGTAGTCCGCCCGGAGTGTTGATCTCGATCAGGAGCGCGCTGGCTCCATCGCTGTTCGCCCGATCCAGGGCCCGCGTCACTTCATCCGCGCTCACCGGCTGAATGGTGTCATCGAGAACCAGCTTGTCGACAAATGGTTGCGCGGGCGCCGGCTGCTGCGCGGCCGATATTCCCAGTCCAAAACCAAGAAGACTCCATATAGCTGCCGTGATCGCCAGTCCCAAACTGATTCGGAGTTTCTCAACGTTCCGTCTCATGGCTCGCCTCTTTCCAACCGGATCAAGGACTCGCACCTGGCGCACTAGCCACCCGGTCGGGCTTCATCCGGGAGATGAACTCCGCCAGCTCCGCTAACTCCGCCAGCCCCGCTATCTTCCCGTCTTCGCCTCGATCTGCCGCATCAAATCCTTCGCCGTCCGATTAGCCGGCTCCAGCTTGAGCGCGTCGCCCGCCTCTGTCCCTGCTTGATCGACCGCGCCTGCCTGCAGATCCAACTGCGCTAATACAAGGTATGCATCGGCAGCAGGGCCTATTGCCAGCGCTTCCTGAGCCTCCTTGCGCGCGGCGTCAGCGTTGCCGCTGCGTTCCCGCACCTCTGCCAGGCCGGCATGTGCCTGCGCGCTCCTGTCATCGGCAGCCACGGCGTCCTGATAAAGCCTCTCCGCTTCCAGCAAAAGCCCACGATCGAGGAAACTCCTGGCCTGCGTGCACAATCTTTGCGCTCTATCATGCGGCGTCAGCGCCGCCAGCTTCCCGGCATTGACCTCGTCCAGCATTGCAGCCGCCTGCCGGAACGCCGTTTCATCGAATGTGCGAACAATTCTCTCCAGAGGCTCCGCGCCCGCATCCGCGCCTGGAGCTCCGCCGGTCCCATCGGGTCCAGGCTTTCCTTTCCACGCATCATTCAGCGCCTGCGCCTCGGTGTCGTTTGAGCGCAGCTTGAGGCATTGCGCCAGCTCATTCAAAGCTCCCGCCGTATTCCCGGCGCGCTTCAGGCTCACTGCCAGGTTGAAGTGGTAATCCGCGGCGTTAGGGTCGGTCGCCGCCGCCTGAATGAAGAGGGATGTCCCGTCCTTGCCCTGCCGGCTCACGGCCACGGCTTCGTTGTTGACCACTTCAGCCAACGGCAGCACCCGGGCTACGTCTGCAAACGCCTGCTCCGCGTGCGCGTAGTCGCCAAGGAACATGAGGGAAAGTCCGCGATAAAAATCCGCCTCCAAGCCATCGGCCCCGCCGCGATCGACCTTGGCAAATGCATCGGCCGCGTCCTGATACTGTTGCCCGTTGTAGTCTTCCCGGCCAAGCGCCATCCACGCCGGCCCAAAATCTGGACTCAGATTGACCGCATTCTGCAGGTGCTTCAGCCGCTCCGCCTGGTCCGGCTCGGTAATCCCGCGGATGTATTGTTCGTACGCATCCAACCGGATATTCTTTCCCGCCGCCGTAAAAGTCTCCTCGGCCACGCTGAATCGAGGATCCATTTGCCTCGTCAGCTTCCACGCCAGGTCGCTGAATACTGCGATCATGTCCTTCATCTCGCCGCGAGCGCTCACTTCCGGCAACATTCGAAGGTTGGGCACGTCCACCAGCGTCGCCTCGGCCACAATCCCGCTTCCATCGGTGATATAGCTGCCCACGACAATTGAATCGGCGTCGAGCATTTGCGCCAGCTTGAGCGCACTCGCCCGCGACGGCTGAAAGCCCTGTGGCAGCCCCAGGTGATCCAGCGCGTACATGCGGTCGGCGCGACTGGTTGGCTGGAACCCCGCCGAAGCAAAGCGCGTGCTGAGGATCTCCGCCGCCGCTTCGCGCATCCACTCCAGATTCGGTTGTCCGGTGCGATTGTCAAAAGGCAGCACCAGCAGCACCCGTGAGCCGCCGTCCGCCTCCGAAGCGCTTCCGTCAGCGCTCGACTGCCCGTGCGCGCCAATCGAGGCAGAAAATGCGCAAATTGCGGCCATCGCCGCTCCGGCTGAAACGCGCCGCACCCACCGCAACCGCATTGATTCTTGTCGAAGCACGTCACGGAGATTATAGGCGCTGGGGCTTTCCCTCACGCCGCGCCTTGGCGCGTGCCGAGCGGTCCCGGTCAACGGCCATCCATCCGATTTCGCTTGGCCGTGCGAAACGCCGCCGCTATCATCGCTTCATGACGCCGCTCACTCCACATTCCCGGCTCAAGCGGCTCTGGCGGGCGCTGGTCGAGGTGGCGTTTATTGTCTTCCTCTTCTATTCGAATTTGCTCATGGGCGAATTCACAGGCGTCAACGGCCAGGGCAAAACTCTTGCCTTCGCGCTGCATGACATCGTCACGCCCGCCAATTTCCTTATCGCCATCGTCAGCGCGTTTATTGGGTATGGAATCTTTGAGTTCCTGCGCAAGAAACTGTAGGCGGGGAAGCCGAGCCGGCTTTTCGCAGTTTGTTCAGTTGTTTTCCAAGATTTTGCCGCCAGCCTGTCCGCAGCACTCACTAAGCACAATGAGCTAGTAGCTAGAAGCTAGCAGCTAGTAGCTGCGTTTCTCAGTCCGCGAACACCGGCTCTTCAACTCTCGCCGCCGTCGGCGGCAACTCGGGGTAGTACGCGTTGCGCGCATATTGCTTCACCATTCGATTGGTGTTGAAGTACGATCCGTTGAACGCCAGCGTGGTTCGCATCAGCCGTGCCCATTTTTCCGGCGTATCGCGGTAAAGCGGAACCACCGCGTTCTCCAGCTTGGCGTAGAGCGACAGCGCTTCCTCAGCGTCGTTGGCTCCGTCCTCGATCGCCCATCCCGTCACGCCCTCAATGCAGCCTTCAATCCACCATCCGTCGAGAATTGACAGGCTGGGAACGCCGTTCATGGCCGCCTTCATGCCGCTTGTGCCCGACGCCTCATAGGGACGTTTCGGCGTGTTCACCCACACATCCACACCGGCCGTCAGTTGCGCGCCCAGGTCCCACGCGTAGTTTTCGAGATAAACAATCCGCAAGTCGGTGTTGGAGAGCCTTGCAGCCTCCGCCACAACCTGCTGAATCAGCGCCTTTCCCGGCTCGTCCTGGGGATGCGCCTTGCCCGCATACAAAATCTGCAAGCCACCGGCCTTCGCGGCAATCTCTTTCAGGCGCTCCGGATCGGTGAACAGCAGCGTGGCGCGCTTGTAGGTTGCCGCCCGCCGCGCAAACCCCAGCGTCAACACCTTGGGATTCAGCACCAGCCCCGTCCGCGACCCCACTTCCGCCAGCAGATTCTCCTTCGCCCGCGCGTGCGCCTTCAGCATTTTGCCTTCGGGCACTTCGATCATGTTGCGCAAATAAAGATTGTCCCGCCGCCACGCGGGAACCTGCTCGTCCAGCAGGTGCTCCACCGGTTCGCTGATCCACGTCGGCGCATGCACTCCGTTAGTGATCGAGCTGATCGAGAATTCCAAGAACATCGCCTGCGAAACCTTGCCGTGCTGCATCGCCACCCCGTTGGCGTAGCGCGAGAAGCGCAGCGCCAGCAGTGTCATGTTCAACAAGCCGTCGCGGAAACACCCAAGCCTTTCCAGGCGCGCCGTGCGCTCGCCGCCCAGAATCCGAATCGCCTGTTCGGTCGAAAATCTGTCGTGCCCCGCCGGGACCGGCGTATGCGTCGTGAACACGCACTTCCTGCGCACAATCTCGATGTCTGAATCTGTGGCCGCGCCCTCCGGCCCGCCGCCCAGTTGGCTCTCGAGCAGCGCCAGCGTCAGCAGCGCCGCGTGGCCCTCGTTCATGTGGTAGACGTTGATGCGCAATCCCAGCGCATGCACCATGCGCACGCCACCCATGCCAAGCACAATCTCCTGTTGCAGGCGGTAATTTGTATCCCCGCCATACAGGTGATCGGTCAGCCCACGGTCCCAACCGGAATTCTCGTCGAGATCGGTGTCGAGCAGATAAATCGGAACAATGTGTCCGAACTGTCCGGTCAGATCGTAGCGCCATGCACGAACCGTCACCGTGCGGCCCTCAATTGAAACCGTCACTCGCGGCGCTTCCTCCGTGCAATAATCTGCCGGATTCCACGGCTGCACTTCTTCCGTCTGCGCTCCGCTCGCATCCAGATGCTGCTGGAAATATCCCTTCCGGTGGATGAGCGAAAATGCCGCCAGGGGAATGCCCAGGTCCGCCGCCGACCGCAATGTGTCGCCTGCCAGCACGCCGAGACCGCCCGAGTACGTCGGCATCTCCGGACGGATCGCGATCTCCATGCTGAAGTAGGCCACCTGGCCCGATTGAGGAATGGTCTCGTGTAAGGATGATTTCGAGGGAGTGGGTTCCATATATTTTTGTGTCCGGCCAACCAGTCGTCCAACTTGCCCGCCCCAAATCAATTCGAACCCTGTAGGGTCGGAACAGTTGCTTAATTCATCGGGGCAAATACCACACAAGTTTAGCAAGGAATCCGCGCCAGAAAATGTCCCGGCCCAGTTGCGAACATGGTTCTTTCGTGTGAGTTACTTACAGGCTTCTGCCTTGCCAGATAAATCTTTTCAAATCTAATTCAAAACGGTTATGCTCCAAGCCGCGAACGCTTTCGCCGTTCACTGCCAATTCGGCTCTTCTCGAACTCCGCCAGCTCCGCTACCTCCGCTAACCCCGCTGCCTTACTCCAGCTTGTGCGCTCCACCGGATGCGTGGCAAATGTGAATCTGCGGCTCGATCCCGGTCTTCGCCGCATAGCGCGCGCCAAGTGATTTGGCGAATTCCTGAGCGTCGCTCCGTTCCACCAGATTGACAGTGCAGCCGCCGAACCCTCCGCCCGTCAGCCGCGCTCCAATCAGCCCCGGCAGATCCTGCGCCAGCTCGACCATCGCATCGGCCTCCACGCAGCTGCCTTCAAAATCCTCGCTATAACTACGATGCGCCTCGGCCATCAGGCGTCCCAGCTCCTTCATGTCGCCCTTCGCCAGCGCTTCGCTCGCCGCAACCGTGCGCAGGTTTTCGCTGATCACGTGTTTGGCGCGCAGATAGCTCTTCGGCTCCATCTCATGGCCCCACTTGTCCAGGTCATCGAGCGTCGCGTCGCGCAGAAAAGGCACTCCCGGCCGGTGGCTCGCGATCACCGCGCACGCAGCTTCCGATTCCCGCCGCCGCGTCGGGTAATCTCCGCCCGCAACCGAATGCTTCACCATGGTATTGGCGATCACCAGCGCCACGTGGTCGGGAATCGGCGCCAGCTTGTAACTCAAGTCGCGGCAATCGAGAAGCAGCGCGTGATTCTCTTTTCCATTCACGCTGATGAACTGGTCCATGATGCCGCAGTTCGCGCCTACAAACTCGTTCTCCGCCCGTTGGCAAAGCCGCGCCAGCACCGGCCCGGGATAGGTCGCTCCCACTAGCGATAGCACTGCAATCGCCGTCGCCACTTCAAGCGCCGCTGAGCTTGAGAGCCCCGACGCCAGCGGCACATCGCTCCAGATGCTCAGGCTGAACGCCGGAATCTTGTGGCCTTCGCCCGTGAGGATCGACACGACGCCCATCGGATAGTCGGTCCAATGTCCGCTCCCCTTCGCGGGCAGTGCCGTCGCGTCAAATGTCTTTTCCTCGCCAAGGTTTTCGGAATAGACCACGATCTTTCCATCCGTCCGCGGCGAAATTCCCGCCAGCGTGGCAAAGTTGATCGCCGCCGGCATCACAAAGCCCTCGGCATAATCGGTATGCTCGCCGATCAGGTTCACGCGCCCCGGCGCCACAAAAATCGCCGGCTCCGCGCCAAAGCGCGTCCGGTGCATCGAACGAAATTCTGCTGGATCGTGCATCTTTCTTTACTCCGTTTCGAATTCGAGTCTTCAATATCTGTGGGTGCCCCAGGGCTCGACTACGAAACCCGGGATAGCGCCACATCGAAACTGGCGCGAATAAATCCTATGACCGTCAACTGCTCATGATAACGTTTTCTCGTCAGTTTCCGATCGTCCTTTCGTGCGGCATTTTTTACCCCCTCAAAACGTCTTTGCTTCCCGCATCCAGCCGCTCCCAGATCTCACCCATCCACGCTTCGTGCTCCGGCTTCATCAACACACTGCGCAGGCACGTCATAGTGACCTCTTCATTCTTCCCACCGCCGACAGCTCCAAACCATTTTCCAGGCAATTGCACCAGCGCCAGATGCAGTCCGCGTGCCGCGCATGCGTCGAACACCTTCTGGGCATACTCAGATCTCGTCCGAAAGTCTGCCCCACGCAGTGGTGCCCACACCACGATGTCCAGCTCCGGCAAACTTGGCGGGTGCCCCGGGTCCCTCGCATTTGGGGACCCGGGAAACGATGCCCCCAAAGTCACAAACCTCACGTCTGCGCGCAGTCTCCTGTCCAGTTCCACTGCCGCTCGCCGCCCCTTTGCCAAACCATGCGCAAATTCCCCGCCGGGGACCAACGGCAAAAGTCTCTGGGTCGCCCACAACGCCACCGCCGCCGCGCCCGCCCGCGAGCACTCCAGGCTGATCTCGCCGAGATGACCGGGGCCCCCGGCGAGCGATTTTTGCTCGCTGGGGTGGAGATGCAGTTCGCGCGACGTGAAGTACGTGTAGGGAGAGTCATGCTTGTAAAACCGCCCTTCCGCCGGATTCTTGAACAGCACGCATCCGCATCCGTACGGTTGCAAGCCATGTTTATGCGGATCGATCACGATCGAATCCGCCAGCCCCATTGCCGCGTATGCCCTTCGCGCCGGCTCCTCGAGCGATTCTGCAATCAGCCCAAAATACCCGCCATACGCCGCGTCCACATGCACCCGGAACCCATACCGCTCCTTCAGCTTCAGAATCTCGTCGAGCGGGTCGACTGCTCCGATCGCCGTCGTGCCGATCGTCGCCACGACAGTTCCCACATCGCCTTTGCGTAGCTCGTCTTCGAGCGCATCGAGACTCATCCGTCCGCGCTCATCGGCCGCAATGTTCGCAAATTCCAGCTTCAGCACGCCGCTGATCCGCTGGTGTGTGTAGTGCGCCTGCTCCGAGCCCACAATCCGTCGTCCCGGCGCCAGTTGGCCGGCCATCCACAGTGCCTCGAGATTTGCGAACGTCCCGCTCGACGTCAGGTGGCCCAGAAATTCCCTCCACCCGAACATCGCGGCGATCTCCTTCACCGCCTCCACTTCCATCGCCGAGCTCGCTCGTCCGCCGTCCAGCGCGTGATTGTTGGGATTGAGCTTCATCGCCAGCGCATACGCTGCTCGCGCCACCGGATGCGGCGGCTTCAGCATCTGCCCGGCATAGAGAGGATGGAAGTAGGGATAGTTGTCGCCCAGACGCCTGGCCGTCTCTTCGAGAACTGCAGCCAGCTCGCTGGCGCCCGGCCCCGGCTCGGCCTCAAACTCCGGCAGCGCTCCGAACTCCGTCTCAAGCGCTTCTATAGCGCGGGCCAGCAATTCGGGAACAGGATCCTTCCGCATGGCGCCCCCACCATATCATAGGTGCCAATGCGCCGTTAAGCCCCGGCAGATCAACAGCTTCCAGCGCCTAACACCAACGGGTGAGATGGAGCGCACAATTCCTGCTGACTATTTTGACGAAAATGGTAGAATATAGTCAGCGTTAGAACCGATTCGGGCGTGAGCAGTACTCGCCCAAAAGCAAGATTCTGCCAGTATTCGCTCCGATTCATCCAGCGCAATTCAATACAGGAAATACGAACAAAATGGAACAAGGTACTGTGAAGTGGTTCAATGACGCGAAGGGCTTTGGCTTCATCTCGCGCCAGAACGGCGAAGATGTTTTCGTGCACTACTCGGCCATCAACTCAAGCGGTTTCAAGAGCTTGCAAGAGGGTCAAGCGGTGCAGTTTAACGTTGTCAAGGGCCCCAAGGGATGGCAGGCTGCTGACGTACAGCCGCTCTAAACAAGATCAGCCGGATTCCGGCAGAATCTAGCTCGAAACAGCACTAGGGCTGGGAACGCTCCTGAATACAATCTGGAGTGAACCCGGTCCTTTTGCGTTTTTTCAGCAGCTGTCAGTGAGTTTTTGTGTGCTTCTTATTTCACCGCCCGTTGCCCTTCCAGCTCGCCCCCGCTAACTCGCTAGCTCGCTAACTTGCTAACTCGCCATCTCGCTGCACCTGCCCTCGACTTCGCGCCTTCAACCCTCTATCCTCAAATGTTGGCCGCACTCTTACTCATTCCACGGCCGCATCGGAATCCACCAAACCTATGAGCACGAACATGATCGCCGTACACCTGCCCGACGGGGCCATTCGCGAAGTGCCCTCCGGCACAACGCCTTTCGATATTGCCAACTCCATCTCGCCGCGCCTCGCCGCAGCCTCCATCGCCGCGCGCATCTCGCCCGTTGCCCCCACCGCAGTCCAAAAAACTGCCCCCGGCAACGACGAGCCGTCTGAAGCCGCCATGTACGCCGCCGAAGACTCCGCCGCCCCACGCCTCGTCGATCTCTCCGCGCCTCTCACCTCCGACACTCGTCTCGAGCTCGTCAAAGAAAACGATCCCGACGCGCTGAAAGTCCTGCGTCACTCCGCCGCGCACGTCCTCGCCACCGCCGTCCTCGAGCTTTTTCCTGAGACCAAGCTCGGCCACGGCCCCGCAACCGACTCCGGCTTCTTCTACGACTTCTACCGCGAAAAGCCCTTCACGCCTGAAGACCTCGCCGCCATCGAAGCCAAAATGGCCGAAGTTGTCGCCCGCAATGAGCCTTTTATCCGCGAGTATGAGCCGCGCGAGCAGGCCCTCGCCGAATTCGAGCGCGACGGCGACTTCATGAAGACCCACTTCGTAACTAAGTTCACGCAACCGGGCGACAAGGTCAGCTTCTATCGCAACGGCAATTTCGTCGACTTCTGTCGCGGCCCGCACGTCCCATCCACCGGTCGTGTCAAAGCTTTCAAGGTTACGAGCCTCGCCGGCGCCTACTGGCTCGGCGACGAGAAGAATCCGCAGCTCCAGCGTGTCTACGGCACCGCTTTCTTCTCGCAAAAAGATCTCGACGCGCACTTCGCCCGCCTTGAAGAAGCCGCGCGGCGCGATCATCGCGTCCTGGGCAAGCAACTTGACCTCTTCAGCATTCAGGACCTCGCCGGCCCCGGACTCATCTTCTGGCATCCCAAGGGCGCCATGATCCGCAAGATCATGGAAGACTGGATGCGCGACGAATGTCTCCGCCGCGGCTATCAGCTCGTCTACACGCCGCACGTCGCCCGCATCAATCTTTGGCAGACCTCCGGCCACGAAGGCTTTTACGCCGCCAACATGTTCACGCCCATGGAGCTTGACGACGCTCTCTATCGCCTCAAGCCCATGAACTGCCCCTTCCACATCCTCATCTACAAAAACTCGCCCAAGAGCTATCGCGATCTGCCCGCGCGCTACGCCGAGCTTGGCAATGTCTATCGCTACGAGCGCTCCGGAACCATGCACGGCCTGCTGCGCGTGCGCGGCTTTACGCAAGACGACGCCCATATCTTCTGCATGCCTTCGCAGATCGAAAGCGAAGTGGCCGCCTGCATCGATTTTGCCCAAGCGGTGCTCCGCACCTTTGGATTTTCCGAGTTCAAGGTGGAATTATCCACGTGGGATCCGAACGACCGCGCTCATTATGCCGGCTCCGACGAGAACTGGGATCTCGCCAGCCGTTCGCTCGACAACGTGCTCAAGGCGAAAGGCATCCCGTACAAAACCATCCCCGGCGAAGCCGCATTCTACGGCCCCAAAATCGATATCAAACTCGTTGACGTGCTCGGTCGTCTTTGGCAGCTCTCAACGGTTCAATTTGATTTCAACCTTCCCGCGCGCTTTGAGCTCGAATACGTCGGCGAAGATGGCGAGCGACATCAGCCGGTCATGGTCCACCGCGCGCTCTTCGGTTCTGTCGAGCGCTTTTTCGGCGTGCTCATCGAGCACTATGCCGGAGCGTTCCCGCTCTGGCTCGCGCCCGTGCAGATTGGCCTCGTCCCGATCAGCGAAAAGCACACGGTCTATGCGCAGAAACTCGAAGCCGAGCTCAAAGCCGCCGGCCTCCGCGTCGAAACCGATGCCCGCAACGAAAAGATGAACTCCAAAATCCGCGACTTTGCTTTGCAGAAAACGCCGTACATTCTCGTCTTCGGCGACAAGGAAGAATCAGCCGGCTTGGTCAACGTGCGCACCCGCGGCAAGCAGGAACAAAGCTCCATGCCGCTCGCCGACTTCATCGCCAAGGCCAAGGATCTGGTCGCCAGGCAATCAACGGAACTCTGAGGTCCAAATCGCGAAAACGTGTTTCACGAATTAGCCTTGTAACAAGGGCACGGCTTTAGCCGGGCCGAAAAGGGCAGCAAAGAATAATGGGGGTTTGAACCCCTGAGGGATAAAGACCCCCTCGCACAAGACGATTGCTGGAGGCCGCTATGCTTCGCACCGTCCGCCCCGATGACGCACCTTCGATAGCGGAGATCTACAACCACTACATCCTCAACTCGCCTGCCACGTTTGAAGAAGTCCCGGTCAGCCCAGATGAGATGCGCATGCGAATCCTGGACACCACCCAGGCGTATCCATGGCTCGTTTCCGAAGAGGACGGAAAACTTCTCGGCTATTGCTATGGCCGCAAATGGAGAGAGCGTGCGGCCTATCGCCATTCGGTCGAGGTTTCGACCTATCTCGATCCATCCGCGGTCGGGAAGGGAAGAGGCTCAGCGCTACTCGATGCGATCCTCGTCGAGTTGCGCCACCGTAATTTTCATTGCGCCATGGGCGGCGTCTCCCTGCCCAACGACGCAAGCGTGGCGCTTCTTGAAAAGTTCGGCTTCCGCCCCGTAGCCCACTTCAAAGAGGTCGGCTACAAATTCGATCGATGGATCGACGTCGGCTACTGGCAACTGCTGCTGTGATCGACCAGCAGAGACCGGGGTGCCCCATCCCGGGCCCACCCACAGACAGGTCTTCGTCTGTGGGGTGGCCAAGCTTTGCTTGGGTGGGGGAGTAACCCCGCTAACCCGCGCCGAGCGTAGCTGACTCGCTAACTCGCTGACTCGCCGACTCGCGGCCTTAAGCGTTGATCGCCATCCCCTCCACCGCGCCATATCCATCCAGCATGGCCTCGCTCAGAGTGGGGTGCGCGTGGATCGTGAACATCAAATGCTCCACCGTTCCTTCAAGCTCCATCACCGCGACCGCTTCGGCAATCAGCTCCGTAGCCTGCGGCCCGATGATGTGCACGCCCAGAATCTCGCCGAACTTCGCGTCAGCCACCACCTTCACAAACCCATCGTGGCTATCGACAATCGTCGCCTTCGAGTTCCCTGCGAACGGAAACTTGCCGACTTTTAATTCGTGGCCTTTTTCTCTGGCCTGCGCCTCAGTCAATCCCGCGCTGCCGATCTGGGGTTCGGTATACGTGCAGCTCGGAATCCGATCCCGCCGGACCGGTTTGTAATATTTCCCCGCAATCTTCGCCATCGCCACCATGCCGCTCATCGCGCCCACGTGCGCCAGTTGCGGCAACCCCGCCACAATGTCGCCAATTGCGAAAATGCCCGGCTCCGCCGTCTCCTGCACCTCATTCACTTTCACAGACCCGCGCTCCAGCTCGACCTTCGTCTTCTCCAGGCCAATATCTCTCGTCAGCGGCCCGCGCCCCACGGCCACCAGAACCTTCTCGGCCTCTTTCACCTGCGCGTTCCCATTCGCATCGGTATAGCTCACGCGAACGCCATCCGCCGTCTTCTCCACCTTCTCGACCTTCGCGCCCATGCTGGATTCAATGCCGCGCTTTCTAAACACGCGCGCCAGCTCTTTTGAAATCTCCTCGTCCTCCACTGGAACCATGCGCGGCAAAAACTCCAGAATCGTCACCTCGGTTCCGAAGCTTCTGAAGATCGACGCGAACTCCACGCCCACCGCACCCGCTCCAATCACAATGAGCGACTTAGGCGGTGCGCTCAGGCTCAAGATCTCGATGTTGGTCAGGATCGTGTCATCGGCCTTCAATCCCGGCAGCAGCTTCGCCTCAGAGCCGGTCGCCAGCATCACGTTCTTCGCTTTCACCGCGCTCTTCGCGCCGTTTAGTTCGACTTCCACCGTGTGTACGCCGCCCTGTGCCGGCCCGGTCACTCTTCCAAAACCAGGAAGAACAGCGATCCTATGTTTCTTCATCAGGAACTCGAGGCCCTTCACGTGCTTCGTGATGATGGCGTTCTTGCGCGCCAGCACCGCCGACCAATCGAGCGACCGCGCCTCGACACCCTTGATGCCAAACTCGTCCGCATCCTTCAGGTAGTCCCAAATCTCGGCGTTGAACAACAGAGCCTTGGTCGGAATGCAGCCCACGTGCAGGCACGTCCCGCCCAGCTTCGGACTCGCGTCAATGAGCGCAACCTTCAGCCCGTACTCCGCCCCGCGAATCGCCGCCGTATATCCCGCCGGCCCACCGCCAATCACGGCCACGTCATAAATCGTCTCTGGATTTGTATCTGCCACTGGCCACTCCGTTCCCGCACGATCAGCGTTGCCCCATCCTGAAACTCGAAGCCAAGCCAGGAGTTTTAGGGTGGGATAGCAACAATGCTTAGTCTAAATTGGATGCTTTGATGACCAGTGCGGTCGCAGCCCGCACCGCCTCTGCCTCGTCGCCGAACGCCTCGATCCACTCGACCTCCGGCTCGCGACGGAACCACGTCATCTGCCGCTTGGCGAAATTGCGATGCCCCTGCTGCGCCGCGTTGATCGCGTCCTGCTCGCTCGTGGTTCCATCGAGCACGCCGCGCGCCTGTCGATACCCGAGCGAATCCAACGCCTTCACCGGCCCATAGTGTTCCAGCAGCCCGCGCGTCTCCTCCACCAGCCCTGCCGCAAACATCGCTTCACAGCGTCGATTCAGCCGTTCATAAAGTTGCTCGCGCGGCGGATTCAGCCCGATCCGCAGCATTCTGAACCCCGTCAGCGGATCGCGCCCCATCACCTCGGACATCGGCCTCCGCGCTGCCACGCACACTTCAATCGCGCGAATCACCTTCGCCGCATCGTTGGCATGAATCCGTTCGGCCGTCGCCGGATCCAGTTTCCGCAACAGCCGATGCAGCCAAGCGGCACCTCCGTACTTCTGCGCTTTGGACCTGAGCCGTGCCCGTAACGACTCCTGCCTTCCCGGCCCCGCAAACAACCCTTCCGTCAGCGCCCGCAGATAAAGCCCCGTGCCGCCCGTCACGATCGGAACTTGCCCACGCCCCGCAATCTCGCTGAGGGCCGTCCGCGCCCGCCGGCTGTAATCACCCGCGGTAAACACCTCATCCGGTTCCGCCACATCGATCAAATGATGCGGCACGCGCGCCCGCTCTTCTTTGGTGGGTTTGGCCGTGCCCAGTTCCATGCCGCGATACACGGCCACCGAATCGCAGCTCACGATCTCGCCGCCAAACCGCTCCGCCAGCCCAAGCGAAAGCGCCGTCTTCCCGCTCCCCGTCGGCCCCACCAGAATCACGACCAGCGGCGACCTTTTTTCATCTCCTGCGACCTTATCCACCGACTACGACCTGCCTTCTCGTTCCTTCGGTCCCTTGTTCCCTGCCGGGCCCCCATCGAGTGGTCTCCGCTCGATGGAGTGGCTTGGCCCCTGCCTCACAGCCGCCACCACCCCGGCGGAAAAATCCACTTTGGATTGGTGTGCCACAGCCACCACGCCAAAATCGCCGCCGCCACAATCAGCAACCCGAACACCTGGTTGCGCCGGAAAACGCGCGTCTGCTCCGCGCGCGCGGTCTTCTCGGCCTGCTGTTCGTTGTACGGCTTGATGCGCGTGTCAACCACTCTGGCTCTCGCAACCGGCTCGTGCGCCGCACCTCTGGCGCATCCCGCATCAGTATAGGCGAGCGCAAGCTCACCAAATTCTGCGCCACCCCGTTTGACTTTCCCCGCCTCCGTTGCAGATGATCTTTTTGGTCTTGCTTGAGTTTTGCCCGAATGAAAATCGGAAGGAAAAAATGAAAGTCCTCATCCTTGGTTCCGGCGGCCGTGAACATGCTCTGGCCTGGGCGGTCAAGCGCAGCCCGCGCGTCACGGAGGTCGTCTGCGCGCCCGGCAATGGCGGTATGGCCCAAATTGCCCGCTGCGTTTCCGTCGACCTCAAGAACCTTGCCGCCATGGTCCGCCTCGCCGAAGCTGAAAAGCCCCACTTGACCATCGTTGGCCCCGAGCTGCCGCTCTCGCTCGGCATCGTTGACGAGCTCCAGCAGCGCGGCCTGCGCGTCTTCGGCCCCACGCGCGCCGCCGCCATGCTCGAAACCAGCAAGGGTTTCGCCAAGCGCTTCCTCCAACGTCACAACATTCCCACGCCCAACTACGCCGTCTGCGCCTCGCCGGCCGAAGTCGAAAAGGCCATCGAGATTTTCCATCCGCCCATTGTGGTCAAGGCCGACGGCCTGGCCGCAGGCAAAGGCGTCATCATCTGCGAATCGCGCGCCACGGCATCCGAAGCTGCGCAAGGTCTCTTCACAGGCGCGCTCCTCGGCTCGCCCGAGCAGCAGGTCGTCATTGAAGAATTCATCCAAGGAGACGAGATCAGTTTTCTCTGCCTTAGCGATGGCAAACACGTCGCGCCGCTGGTTCCGGCGCAGGATCACAAGCGCATCGGCGAAGGCGACACCGGCCCCAACACCGGCGGCATGGGAGTCTACTCTACCGATTCGCTCCTCGATCCCGCGATGTCCGAGTGGATTCTGCATCACATTGCAATTCCCACAGTCGAAGGCATGGCAGCGGAGGACACGCCCTTCGCCGGTGTCCTCTATTGCGGTCTCATGATGACCGCGCGCGGCCCGCAGGTGCTCGAATTCAATACTCGCTTCGGCGATCCCGAGACTCAGGCCATCCTCGTCCGCCTTGAAAGCGATCTCGTCGATGCTCTCGAAGCCTGCGTCGACGGCAGCCTTGCCAACACGCCGTTGCGCTGGGCTTCCGGCGCCTCCGCCTGCGTTGTCGCCAGTTCCGGCGGATATCCTGGCAGCTACAAAAACGGTTTCCCCATCTCTGGACTCGCCACAGCAGCCCAGGTTCCAGGCGTTCAGGTCTTTCACGCGGGCACAGCGCAGGTGGGCGGACAAACCGTCACCGCAGGCGGACGTGTTCTCGGCGTCACCGCGGCAGCTGATTCGCTCGATCAGGCTCTCGCCCGTGCCTATCAAGCCATGGCCGAGATATCCTTTGAAGGAATGTACTACCGCCGCGACATCGGGCATCGCGCGCTTAGACCCGCAAAATAGGCCCCCGAATCGAGCCCTTCAAGATCCACGGAGACATCGTTATGAGCGTGGGAATTACATTCGACGAGATGCTCGCATGGAACGATCAGGCGTCTGCTTACTGGAAGGCTCACCTCGACGCAAACCCTAACCTGCTCGATCTACCCTGCGGCATCGGCGGCGCAAAAAACGTTCAGGAGTTTGTGCGCCACATCTGGGGCGCGGAACTGCGCTGGGCCCAGCGCCTGGCTCGAGTTGAAGAAACGCCAAGGGAGAAAATCCCCTCGGGTCCGCTGGCCGCGCTCTTCGATCTGCACACCCAGGCGGTTGTTATCTATCGCAAGGTCCTCGCCGCTCCGGAACAAACCTGGAGCGAGCCGTATATTCTCGCTTTTGACTGGATCCCACCGGATCAGCGTTCCGTATCGCGCAGAAAGATCGCGGGGCACGCGCTCTTCCACAGCCAGCGCCATTGGGCGCAGCTCGCCACACTGGTCCGCAACGCCGGCTTCCCGTCGGATTTCCGGGGCGACCTGCTCTTTAGTCCTGCGCTGGCGTAGGCACCGGTTCAGGCGGTTGCTTTTGGAAGCACGACCGGCACAGTACCGGCCTGCCTTGGGTCGGCTTGAATGGAACAGTCGTTTCCGTGCCGCATTCAGAGCACGTGGTGCGCGTCTCAGGGCGCACCCGCTGGCTTCCCCGGGCACGCTTCGCCTTGCACTGCTTGCAATGCTTGGGGTCATTTTTAAATTGCTTATCGTGGAAGAAGAGCTGCTCGCCTGCTGTGAAAACAAACTCGGCGCCGCAGTCAACGCATTTCAGCACTCGATCGGTGAATTCCATGGCCGGCTTCCCTCACAGGGACTTCCACCGAAATCGGCCATGGCTCAACGGGATCTTGCCGGTCGCGGTTCCCTGATGTCGTTCGTCGTGCACTACAAGGGGCCCGGACCGCACCTAAAATAGGGCGGCATTCGAACTTTTGCCCGCATTAGCGGGCAACTTTACACTTCGCACGCCAGACGCGTGGTCAGTGATCTTTCGCGGCTCTCAGTTTCTGAAGGGATTCCGGCAAGCTGTCCCCTGAACTTATCTGCGGGGCAAATGCCAAAGGGTTCCCAATAGAATAAGTCGACAGAAACTGGAGAAACGCTCGAGCTAATTACAACGCCGCGGTCGCCATCCCGATTCACACTGGTCGTCTTAGCGGCCCTCGATTTTCTTCCATCGAAGGCTGTCGGAACTGTGCTTCCCGCGGCGGTTAATGTACTTAATCCTGCTCTTTACGAGCCTTCTTGCGGTTCCGCTTGCGCGCCAATGCTGCCTTGACGCGTTTCTTTTCGCCGGGCTTCAGGTAGTAGGAGTGACGCTTCACTTCCTTGATGATGTCCTCCTGCTGCACCTTCCGCTTGAATCGGCGCAAAGCATTTTCCAGCGGCTCGCCTTCTTGAACGCGAACCTCCGCCAAAGAGTAACACCTCCAAACCTGCCTGAAAGGCTTCTACGATCATACGCGAGGTCCGGGCCGGCGGCCAATCTCATAGTTTCCATATTCCCGCTCAATTCGGCATCGAACCGTGCCGCGGAAAACCATACCGCCATCTGCCTCTGGCCCGGTCAGGGCGCCGGTTAAACTTGCAAGTAGAGGACACCGCAGAGGTTTTCATGCTCCGAAGCTACCAGGGCCATTCGCCCACCATTCCAGCCACTTGCTACATCGACCCATCCGCGCAAATCCTCGGCGATGTCGTGCTCGGCGAGCGATCCTCCGTTTGGATGAACGCCGTTTTGCGCGGCGACGTCAATTCCATCCGCGTTGGTTCCAACTCCAATGTGCAGGACTGCTCCGTCCTCCACGGACAGCGCAACCTCTATCCAGTTGTTGTCGGTGACTGGGTTACCATCGGCCACAACGCCACCGTCCACGGCTGCGTGGTCGAGGACATGTGCGTCATCGGTATGGGAGCCACCATCCTGAACAATAGCCGCATCGGGGAGGGCTGCATCATCGCCGCCGGCTCCGTGGTTCCCGAGCACACCGTCGTTCCGCCTCGCACCCTCTGGGCCGGCGTTCCCGCAAAATTGCGGCGCGAAATCAGCGACAAGGATCGCGAACTCATTCGCGAATACGCTCAGAACTATCTTGACTACGTCGAAATCTACCTGAAGGATCCCCCGCAAACGCTCTGACTCGCTTCGTGCGATTCAGCTTCCAATTCGACTTTGCTTGCGCCCTGGCTATCCAAGATGAACGCGCCGTCATATCCAGGCGCCTAATGGACTGAATGCACTCAATTTCGTTGACATTTAACGGCTTGCAATAGTCGGATAGTAAACAGCTCGGTATTGCGGATCATTCTCCAAGAATCCATGCAAGAAAACCAAATCGTTCCCCATCCAAATTGCCTTTGCGCTCTCAACCCATCACGGAATCGGGTGCCCCGTCCTAACTTGTTAGGGCGGGAACCGAAGGTCGCAGCCGTCACAGACCATGGCAAGTTCTCTCTCGCGCCATTCCTCACAGCATTGGCTCTCGGTTTCGGTCTGGTCCTTCACGCGCAAACTGGGTCCGCACCCAATTCCCCTCGGGCGAACGTTCCAGACCGCGCTTCGCTTCCCGACGCACCGTCTCCTCAGACTTCTCCTCAAGACGATGTCACGGTCCGCAATGTGCCTCGCAATTTCATCTACGACCAGGCGGCCATTTGGACCAGCCCCAAAGATCTGCGCGCACACGACCTCAAGTGGCTGCTCCCGCTCGCCGCTGCGACCGGCGTGGCTATCGGCACCGATCATTACGTCATGTCGCATTTGGTTTCAAAGAATCCCGGCTTCAACCAGGCAAACATCAACGCTTCGAACGCCATGGTCTACGGCCTTGTTGCCACACCGGTTGTGCTCTATGGCTTTGGCCGCCTCGACCAGGACGATCATGCTCGCCGAGCCGGCATTCTCGCCGGTGAGGCCATGATCGATGGGGTCGTTGTTGAGCAGGGGATGAAGCTCATCTTCTGGCGCGAGCGGCCCTATCAGGACAATGCAAATGGGAAGTTCTTTCAATCAAGCGCGGGCGTCGACTCCGCGTTTCCTTCTTCCCACACACTGATTGCCTTCTCAGCCGCATCCGCTCTCGCCGCCGAGTATCCAAACCCCTGGGTTCAGGCTCTTCTCTATTCAGGAGCCACCGGCGTCGGCCTCACCCGCGTTCTCGGCCGCGACCATTTCCCCGCCGATGTTCTTGTCGGAGGCGCATGCGGGTGGCTCATCGGCCACTACGTCGTCAAGCGCCACGGTCATCGCGTTGCAGAACTCGCGCCTCGCCACCAACGCTGACGACAGCTGCCAAGTCCGGACCACCCAGAACTGAAAGCCGCGAATCGAGCGCTGCCCCGTTCCCGCCGGCCTGTCGTTTTCTTGTTTCCTCGTTCCCTTGTTCCCTCGGTCCCTTGGTCCCTGCTTTTCTCACACCGGCAGCGGATTCCTTCCTGCGAAAAATTTCCGCTGGTGCCAGTAGGGGTAAACCGGCTCGCGATCGCTCGCCTTGTCCAGCGCGGCGATCTGTTCGGCGCTCAGATTCCATCCCACCGCGCCCAGGTTCTGCCGCAACTGTTCTTCGTTGCGCGCGCCCACAATCACGGACGAAATGGTCGGCCTCTGAAGGAGCCAGTTCAGCGCCACCTGCGGAACTGTTTTGCCGGTTTCCTCGGCAACTTTGTCCAGCGCATCGATCACGCCGTAGAGATATTCATCAGGCATCTGCGGGCCTTCATCCGACACCGAGTGCAACCGGCTCACCTTCGGCAGCGGCTGGCCGCGACGGATCTTGCCCGTCAGCCGTCCCCAGCCCAGTGGACTCCACACCAGCGCGCCAACCCTCTGATCGAGCGCAAGCGGCATCAGCTCCCACTCGTATTCGCGACCGATCAGCGAGTAGTACACCTGGTGCGCCACAAATCGCGTCCATCCGTAACGATCGGCCACCGCCAGCGATTTCATCAAGTGCCACCCAGAAAAATTCGAGCAGGCGATGTAGCGCACCTTGCCTTCGCGCACAAACTCGTTTAGGGTCTCCTGCGTCTCTTCAATCGGCGTCAGCGCGTCAAAACAGTGCAGATGATAAATGTCGATATAGTCAGTGCCCAGCCGCCGCAGGCTGGCCTCGAGCGCGTTCCGCAAATGGTAGCGAGATGAGCCCTCGTCGTTCGGCCCCGGGCCCGTGGGAAACCCTGACTTAGTCGAAATCAGCGCCTGGCCTCGCCTGCCCGCGAGAACCTTCCCCAGAATCTCCTCGGACCGTCCTTCGGAGTAACCATCGGCCGTATCGAACAGGTTCACGCCCGCCTCGAAGCAGACGTCGATCATCCGCCGTGCCTCATCGACCTCGGTCTCGCCGAAGCCCTTGAAAAACTTGTTGACCCCGCCAAACGTTAGCGCCCCAAAACTCAAAGCCGATACCTTAAGGCCGGAGCCTCCCAGCAATCGATATTCCATGCAGTCTTCGATGCCTCACTTCGCGTCAGGATGCGCCGATGCGGCGCTGTTGCTCCAGTTGCAATTTCAGTCTGTAATCCTAAACAGAAGAGCCGCCCATTTCTCCGGGCGGCCCTTCTTGTTCTCTCGGTCCCTTGTTCTCTCGGTCCCTCGTTCTCTCGGTCCCTCGTTCCCTTGGTCTCTTGTTCCCTGCCTCTAGCAGCTCAGCACATCCTGCAGCTTCGTCAGCGTCCGGTGCAGGTCCTTGTCCGTCCGGCGCTGCTCATCGATCTTGCCGATCGAGTGCATCACCGTCGTATGGTGCTTGTTGCCGAACTGGCGTCCGATCTCCGGCAAACTCGCTTCTGTCATTTGCTTTGCCAGGTACATCGCGATCTGCCGCGGCACAACCACATTGCGCGAATTGTTCTTCTGCTTCAAATCCGCAACGCGCATGCCAAACTGTTCCGCAACAGCGCGCTGAATCGCCTCAATCGTGATCTTGCGCACCTGCATATCGATGAACTGCTTCAGGCACTGCTGCGCCGCCGCCAGTGAAATGTCCATCCGATTCAACTGGCACCATGCAATCAGCCGGACCAGCGCACCTTCCAGCTCGCGCACGTTCGTCCGCACATTCGACGCCACAAACAACGCCACGTCGGTCGGCAGTTGCGCCTGTTCGCTTTCCGCCTTCTTCAGCAGAATCGCCACCTTGGTTTCAAGATCGGGCGGTTGAATATCCGCGATCAATCCCCACTCAAAGCGCGAGCGCAGACGCTCTTCAATCTCCGTCAGCTCCTTTGGAGGCCGATCCGAGGCAATCACGACCTGCTTCATGCTCTCGTGCAGCGCATTGAAGGTGTGGAAGAACTCCTCCTGCGTGCGTTCCTTCTGCGAGATGAACTGAATATCGTCGATCAGCAGTACTTCCACCGTGCGGAAACGGTCGCGGAAGCTGGTCATACGATCGTTGCGGATGGAGTTGATCATCTCGTTGGTAAACTTTTCCGCCGACACGTAGCAGATGCTCGCGGCCGGCTGCCTGCGTTTCACTTCGTGCCCGATGGCGTGCATCAGGTGTGTCTTGCCCATGCCGACGCCGCCATACAGAAACAGCGGATTGTAGGCGCGCGAGGGGCGCTCCGCCACGGCCAGAGCCGCAGCGCGCGCAAATTGGTTTCCATTGCCGATGACGAAAGCGTCGAATGTGTAGCGCTGGTTCAGCTGCGCCGCAGTCGACCAATCAAAGCGGCCCTGCTCCGGTGAGCGCGCTCCGTTCGAAGGCGGCGCCGTGGGTGCATGCGACGGCACTGGGCCGAATCCGCCATCTCTGCGCTGAGGCGGGATCGACGGATCTTCTTCGGCGGTTACAAAACATACGTCGTCGAAGTCGAGCGACTGCAGATCGATCGCTTCCTGAATCAGGTCGCCGTACTTGTCGCCGATATGCTGGAACTCCGGCGACGGCACGCGCACATAAAGCTTGCGCCCCGAGGCATGGCTGAATCGAGTCGGCTTGAGCCAGGTCTCGAAAGATTGCCGGATAACCTTCTTCTCGAGTGCTGCGAGAATCTGGAGCCAGGGATTGAGTGCCGAGGTCGGCGTAGTCGCAAATGCCATCGTACAATCCTTGCTGATTCCGGCGGCGTTGCGCCGCGCGGTTCATCTTTGTCTTTGCAGGCAACGGCTTCTTCAAGGCGCAAAGCAACGTGCCGCGCGCTCTATTTAAGATGGCCCATTACCTGATTACTTCTGATCCGCCTCGAAGGATCAACACCGAGGCCGTCGACTAAAATCCGAAACGCAGAATGCTCGAAACTTCATACGAGAATTTCATATGAAATTTCAGGAACGGTCCCGATAGTAGCACAAACCGAGACCGTTGCAATCCCCTATTCACATAAGTTTTCTGCGATCTTTTCGAGTTGCACCAAGGATGGTGAAAGTTCGCCGATTGGTTACCCGTGTTACTGATGGGTCGCACTCTTTCGCGCCATTTTTTTTCTTACTGCGGCGCTCTTTTGAGCATACGACGAATCCGCCGGCTCCCTTGCCACATCGTGAAAGCGCGGTCTGTCGATTTGGTTGTCCTTTGAAAGGAAACGATCGGGGCACCCATCCAGTGGGTGGGCCGCGTGCCAGAAATCGCACTCAATAATTCGGAGGCTTGAGCCCCAGGGGCAGCCTTTGAAATTGATCGCCAAAGGCGCCTTGGGTGGCTTCAAAATTTCGCCTGAGATATACTTAAAGGGTTGCAATTGCGTTTTCGGCAATCGGTAATTGTGAAGCCCCGATCGCAAACTCAACGCGGCTTATCGGAGCGTTGAGTTTCCTCGATCTAAAGGGCCGCAAGCAATTGCCGAAAGCGCCGTAAATAGCAGATTCTCTTTTGAAAACAGGAGCGGGTCACCATGCCCAAACGTACCTTTCAACCCAACCGCCGCCACCGTGCAAAGACCCACGGCTTCCGCGCGCGCATGAAGTCCAAAGCCGGCGCCGCCGTGCTCAGCCGCCGCCGCGCCGCCGGTCGCAAGCGTGTCTCCGTCAGCCCCGCGCACCGCGATTGATCCCTGGCCGGTTCGTGATTCGAGAGCTGCGCAGCCCGAATTCAAACCTGCCGCGCGGCTTTAACCTTTGGCTACAATGACTCCAACTTCCAAGCCTGCCCAACGCCAAACCCTGGCGCATTCGCGCTTGCGCAAGCACGCCGACTACCAGCGTGCCTACGCCGCCAGCCGCAAGCGCCAGTCCACTTCCATCAGCTGGTTCCTTGCCCCGCAGATCGCCCCGCAAACCACTGAGGGCGCGCCTGCTCCAGCGGCTCCGCGTGTCGGCCTCACCGTCGGTAAAGTCAGTGGCAAGGCTCACGAGCGCAACCGCATCAAACGCCGCATGCGCGAGGCCCTCCGCCGCCACGTCGATCTGTTGCCCAAGGGCTTCGATCTGATCCTGCACCCGCGCCGCGTCGTCCTCACCATGGATTTCGCGCAACTTGAGCGGGAGGTTTTGCGTATCCTTGAACAGGCCCAGTCCGAGGCGGTGCGCTCTGAGAAACACTCCGCAGCCGCGCCCGGGAACCCGGGGCCGTCCGCATCATGACGCGCATTCTGCTCGCCCTCCTCGCCTTTTACAAACGCTGGCTTTCGCCGGCGCTGCATTCGCTGCACCCCGGCGGAGGCTGCAAATTCCTGCCCACATGCTCTGAGTACGCCGCGATGGCGATTGCCACCCATGGCCCGCTGCGCGGTTCTGCCCTGGCCGTTTGGCGGCTGCTGCGCTGTCATCCCTTTACGCCCGGAGGACTCGACCCCGTTCCGCAAGCTCGGGTTCGACCCACCCCTCCGGCTCGTATTCACCAATCGGAACATCGCGCCGGGACGGTTTCCGTCCACGAACCGTTACCATAAGCAGAGCGGCTGCGTTGCCGGCTGCACTCAGTAACCGATAGGAAGTTTCCTTTGCCTGAAGTTCACAATCCCAATGTGCAATCGCAAGGTTCCGGCGGCGGCGGTGGCGATATGCGTTCCACCATGGCCTTCATGTTCCTCGTGATCGCCGCCATTTTCGGCTATCAGTACTTCTTTCAGAAGCCGAAGCCGCAAGACCAGCCGCCCGTTCCAACGCAATCTCAGCCCGCCGCGCCAGCCGCTCAATCCACGCCGGGGCCAACGCCGGCGCTAAAAACCGCGACCGCCCAGCCTCCTGGCGCCACGCCGCAAATCACTGCCTCCATCGTCACCACCACTACGGTCGAGAACGAGCTCTACAAGATTCAGTTCTCCAATCAAGGCGCGCAGGTTCAGCATTGGATCCTGAAGAAGTATTTTGACTCGAAAGGCAAGCCCCTGGACTTGGTCCAGCCTCAAGCCTCCGCCCGCTTCGGTCTGCCGCTTTCACTCTTTACTTACGATCCGGCGCTGACTTCACAGCTCAATCAGGCTCTCTATCAGGTTTCGGTCTCGGGCGCGCAGCCCACCGCTACGGGGAGCGTCCTTGCACCCGCGTCCATCACCTTCCATTACGCCTCCAATGGCCTCGACGCCGTAAAGACTTTCCACTTTGACTCGACCTACGTCATCGGGGTCGAGACCCAGGTGAAACAGAACGGCGCTCCTGTCCGAGCTCTGATCTCATGGCCCGCCGGTTTGGGCGACATGGAAGAGCTGCAGCAGACTGGGTTGTTGCCATCGCAGACGCCAACTCCTTCCTACTTTGCGTGGTCGGTGGACGGAAAACAGGACTCCCTCGCCGCCGCCAAAGTGAGCGGGAACAACACCGTCAGCGTGCCTTACCAATACGCCGCCGTGATGGACCTCTATTTCGCCTCGGCGTTTATGCCGGATAGCCCGGATAGCTCCACTGCGGTCACGCTGCACAATGCCATCGAGATACCCAGCGATGCGAGCGACCCGAACAGTAAAAAGGTCAACATCAACGTACTTGGCGTGGCCATTGGTGACACCAGCGGCGACACCCGCCTGCGTCTGTTCGTCGGACCCAAGGCCACCGATGTGCTCAAGTCCATCCACGCTACCGGCGCCGACGGCAAAGCGGACGGGCCCAATCTCGAGCCCCTTATCCAGTACGGCTGGATGACCATCGTGGCCAAGCCGCTCTACCTTCTGCTTCGCTTCATGGTGGAGCATGGCATTGGAAACTGGGGCTGGGCCATCATTATTTCCACGGTCATCTTCAACCTCACGCTCCTGCCCACGCGCTTGATGATGACCAAGTCGTCGCTCAAAATGATGCGCATCCAGCCCAAGGTCGATGCCATCAAGAAGCGTTACGCCAATCTCAAGGCCACCGATCCCAAGCGCGGCGAAATGAATGCCGAAATGATGGCGCTCTATAAAACCGAGGGCGTCAACATGTACGGCAACTGCCTGCCCATGCTCGTGCCCATGCTGCTCTTGTGGCCTTACTTCCGTGTGCTGCAATACACAGTTGAGCTTCGCCAGGCGCACTGGATGTGGCTGCCTGACCTTTCGCAACCCGATCCCACCCACGTTCTGCCCATCATCATCATCATCAGCATGTTCCTGTCGCAATACATCACGCCTTCTCCCGGAATGGACCCCGCCCAGCGGCGCATGATGGCCTTTATGATGCCGGTTCTCTTCGGCTTCATGCTTTGGCACTACGCGTCTGGCTTGGCGCTTTACTGGGGTACCGGCAACCTGATGATGCTCGGCATGCAGATCGGAATCAACCGCTCGCACTGGGGCAAGGAGATGCACGCCATCGCCGATCGACGAGCCGCCAAAAAGCTCGGTGCCGGCCGCTAATCCGTCCAGGGCAAACGCTAAGAACCATAAAGCAGATGGGGCCTGGGGACTCGGGACTCACCAGGCTGGCGTAATACTGCTTCGGTAAGGCACGAAGTGTCAGGGCACGACTTCAGTCGTGCCGTAAACGCAGGATTAAGGGACTCGGGACTCACCAGGCTGGGGTAATACTGCTTCGGTAAGGCACGAAGTGTCAGGGCACGACTTCAGTCGTGCCGTAAACGCAGGATTAAGGGACTCGGGACTCACCAGGCTGGCGTAATACTGCTTCGGTAAGGCACGAAGTGTCAGGGCACGACTTCAGTCGTGCCGTAAACGCAGCAAATTGAGTGCGGCTTTAGCTGTCGTGTCTCAAGAGGTTGTTGACATCGAACAGAGGTCCAGCGCGGCTGATGGGCGGCATTTGATTGAGGCTAGCATGAGGTCTGTGCCAGTTGTAGAGGTGTGTCCAGGGGGCGAGATGTTGGCGCCTGTCAGCGGAGTTTTGGTAGAGCCTGGCATAGGCCCATTCGCGGATGGCGGTTTGGATGAAGCGTTCGGCCTTGCCATTGGTTCGCGGAGTGTAGATGCGAGTACGGATATGTTTGAGTTTGAGATCGCGGCAGGCATCGCGGAAGCGGTCGGCGTAGAAGCAGGGTCCGTTGTCGGTCATGAGGCGGCGCGCCTGGATGCCGAGGCGTTGGAAGTAGGCCACAGCCTGACGGAGGAAGCTGGCCGAAGAGACGGCTTTCTCGTCCGGCATCATGGCGGTGAAGGCGATGCGGGAGTGGTCGTCGATGGCCACGTAGAGGAACTCCCATCCGGCGCCGCGAGTTTCATCGCGGGGATTGCCGGTGATGCCGTGGCCGGGCTTGACGATACGGGCCAGCTTCTTGATGTCGATGTGCAGCAGATCGCCGGGGGCGGCGTGTTCGTAGCGCACGATGGGGATTTTCGGTTCCAGCATTTTGGCCTTGTTCAACTTCAACCGGGTCAGGATACGGCTGACGGTGGCGCGGCTCAGGCCGGTGGCCTGCGCGATCCGCACGCCCGTCCAGCGTTCGCGGCGAAGCCGCTCGACGCGCTCGACCAGTTCGCCGTCAACGCTGCGGGGCGATCGATGGGGGCGCGAAGACCGGTCCCGCAAAGCAGCCGAACCGCCCTCGCGAAACCGCTTGACCCACTTGGAAGCACTCTGCCGGCTGAGCTTGTGCTCGGCTGCCGCCTCACACAAGCCCAGCCGGCCCTCCACAACGCTCTTCGCAAGTTCCTCTCGACTGAATATCGTCAGTCGAGCATGATGGTGGTAGTCCATTCGATCTCCTGAGAACGCTTTTGCTTCGCAACATCAGCTTCACAGTTCTTGATCGAATGGACAACAACCTATTGAAACTTCACATTTAGCCCCTGAGGAAAGGTTTTCAGCCCCTCTCAGACGCGCCAGCTAAAGCCTGAATATTCCGAATCCCACGCACTCCCTTTCGCCAACGACCCTCCCTCTCCGCCCGCACCTGCGTTTGCATCTAAAATGTCCATATGACTTCCCCATTGTCGTCGCGCCGTCGCTCCAAAACCCCTCCGCCGGGCGAAACCGGCCAGGAAGGCCTCTATCTGCGCTCTCTCAGTGATCGCCAGATCGTCGTCAACATCAAGTTGAGAGACGGCGAAACGGTGCGCGGCTGGATTGAGTACTTCGACGACTCTATGTTGCGCCTCACGCGCGAAGGCCAGCCCAATCTGTTTATTTACAAGAATCAGATTCGCACTATCACTGAAGCCGGCCGCCGCCGCACCCCACGCTATGAGCTAGCCGACGGCGCAGCGCACGAGGAACATCTGTGAACGGCGCGGCCGATCCGCAAATAGCGCAAAAGCTCACCTATATTCCCCAGGCTGCGGAGATCGCGCGCGAGGCGGGAGCGCTCCTGCGCGACTTCTACGCGCAGGGCGTTGAAACTGAATACAAAGGCGACGTTGATATTGTCACCGTGGCCGACCGCACGGCCGAGAAGCTGATCCGCACGCGCCTCGGCGAGGTCTTCCCCGATCACGGAGTCTACGGCGAAGAGGGCACGCGCGAGCGCATGCAGGGTGAGTTCCGCTGGTACGTCGATCCGCTCGACGGCACCACCAACTTCGCCCACGGTTTTCCCCAGTTCTGTGTGTCGATGGGTCTCGAGAAACGGCCGGCGGGCCTCAAGCCCGGGCAGGACGGCACGCTGGTGGCTGGTGTCATCTACGATCCGCTGCGCGACGAGCTATTCACCGCCGAACGCGGCCAAGGCGCGCGGCTCAATGGCAAGCCAGCCAAAGTTTCTCGCACCCCGCAACTGGCTGAGGCGCTGCTCGGTACCGGCTTTCCCAGCCGCAAGCGCCACGCCAGTCCCAACATCCACTTCTATCAGGAGTTCACTTTGCGCTCCCATGGAGTGCGGCGAGCCGGTTCCGCGGCGCTCGATCTAGCTTATGTCGCCTGCGGCCGCATGGACGCTTTCTGGGAGTTCAATCTGAACCCATGGGACACCGCTGCCGGAATCCTGCTCATCGAAGAAGCTGGCGGCAAAGTAACCAACTTTGCCGGCGCACCCTATCAACTTAAGAGCGACGAGATCCTGGCCACCAACGGATTGATTCACGAGGAGCTGATCGGGTTCTTCGCCGACATGTTCGCCGGCCGCGATCTCACTCCGATCCCCACGCCCGAAGAATTTGCCCGCGCCCGCAACGCCGCTAACAAGTCCCTCTGATCCCTATTCCCTATTCCCCACTCCCTACTCCCTGCCTTTCCCCCTTCCCGCATCGCAAAACGTAGCGGCTGCGGTGGAATTCGGAGCGCGGGGCCTTATGCTACTATCAGCGTCGAGAAGTTCTTGTGCGGCAGCACTCGCTTATGCCGCGGGAACGCCCCGGAGAGACGAGAGATGGCATACGTCATTGCAGAACCCTGTATCGGCACCAAGGACACCGCCTGCGTGGACGCCTGTCCTGTCGATTGCATCCACCCCAAGAAGGATGAAGCCGGCCACGCCGAAGCCGAGCAGCTTTTCATTGATCCGGTCGAGTGCATCGACTGCGGCGCTTGCGTTCCAGTATGTCCGGTCTCGGCCATCTTCGCGCAAGACGACCTGCCGGAGAAGTGGGCGCACTTTACTGAGAAGAACGCCACGCACTTCGGCCGCTGAAACCCGGCAGCGTCTGCTTCCCCTCACAACTTGAGTTCTTCACTCCACGCGCGTCTCCCGCCAGCCGGCAGGCGCGTCCGTGCTCGTGGTGGCGAAGCGAAAGACTAACCGATCAGCTCCATCCCGGCATCGCGCGCGGCGACTTGATCAAAGGTGAGGGTTCGGCCGCAACCGGCAGCGCGTGCCGAGGCCGCAATGAGGCAGTCGGCAAAATCGGCGCTGGAAAACCGAAACCGCCGAACCGCCTGCGCCACAACTTCGGCCTGCTCGACAACGACGGAATCCTGCGCGAGCAGCCGATCGAGGGTTGCGGCAATCACCGTTCGTTGGGCGCGATTCTTGCTGTTGAGGACCCAAACCAATTCGAGAATAGCCGGCAGCGAGACCCACCCCGGTTCTGCTTGGGTGAAGGAATTGATGATCCGGCGTGCCTCAGGACTTTGGACCTGATCATCGTCGAGGAAATAACGGAGCAGCAAGTTCGTGTCCAGCCCAGTCAAGCGGCTTCTCCATCCGTGACTCGTGTTCCGTTGCTTTTGGTGGCGTCATCGAGTTCAGCCGCATAGGTGGCGAGGATCTGATTCATCTCTTCATCCGTTTTCGGAGCAGTGAATCCCGCCAGGCATCCGGCCATATCCCGAATAGACCCGACCCGCCGCACGATGAATTCGTCATTCTCACCGGCAAAAAAAACGATCTTGTCGCCCGGGTTTAAACCCATCGCCTCCCTGACTTCCGAGGGAATAGTGACTTGGCCCTTCGAGGTGATTTTTGCTGTTGGCATCGGGTTCTCCTTACCTTTTCTATTGTACCTTACTTGTTCAATATATGCATGTATCTATTGACAATGCAAGCATATCTAACATATTCATTACTTTGTCTAATGTGTCCTTACCCTTTCATCCTCAGCGCGAGCCGACATTCCATTTGCCGCGAAGATGCGATGATGGGATCGAATGAGCGTCCTCACCTCAGAAGCCGTGGTCCTGCGCACCTGGCCGGTGCATGAAGCTGACCTGATCGTCAGCTTCTTTACGCGCGACTACGGACGTATGAGAGGCGTTGCCAAAGCCGCTCTCAAAAGCCGCAAGCGCTTTGGCGGCGCGCTGGAGCCGATGACCCTCGCGCGAGCCTGGTTCGCCGAGCGCCCCCGCCAGGAGCTCGTGCGCCTCGATCAGCTTGGAGATTCTCCGCTCGCCGCTTTCCGCGCCCGTCGATCAGGCGCGTATGGCCGTGCTCAGTTTCTATGCCGAGGTCATTGACGAAGCGCTTCCGGAGCGCGATCCGCAGGACGCAGTGTTCCGGCTGCTCGCGAGCGTGCTTGAGCACACCGCGGCCGCGCAGTCTGAGACCGTCCAGCAACAATCCTCCGTTCCCCAACCCGGCGGTCCCCAATCTCCAGGTCCGTGGATGGCGCTCACCTATTTCTCGCTCTGGATGACGCGCCTGATGGGTCTTTTGCCCGATATCGCGCACTGCATTGTCTGCGGCGAAGCCTTGCAGCAGGCAGAGATTTCATACTCCGGCTACGCCGATGGATTGTTCTGCGCGCTCCATCGCAACGGCAGCAGCAGCCCCCTAAGCCCCGACTCCTGGCAACTCGCCCAGCGCATGTTGCGCTCTCCAGCATCGGCATTTGCCGGCGATCCATGGCCACGCAAGCGCGGCCACGACCTGCGCCGATTTACGCTCGGGACGCTGGAGCGGCATTTGGAACGCAAACTGAAAACAGCCGAGGCCATCGCGCGTCTGGGCGGGTGAGAGATAAGCAGACTTCTTGCCCCGAGCCTGATTTGCTCCTACACTGTTCCCATGGAAGTCGAGTTCCCTCCGAATATCGAAGCCCGCATCGCTGAACGCGCGGCAAGGCAATGCCAAAGCCCCGATGAAGCAGTGCGGGATGTGGTCACGCACTACTTTCAGGAGGAAGGCCGCTTTATCGAAGCTGTCCGGCGCGGAGAAGCTGCTTTGGCGAGCGGCGATTCGCTCACGCATGATCAAGTCGGCGACCGGCTTCGACGCTTTCTAGTCGCATAGGATTAATGTATGCATAACCTTCAGCGAATGACGGCGATCATCGAGCGCGAAGACGACGGCTTCGTCTCGTTGTGCCCGGAGCTCGACATTGCAAGCCAAGGCTCGACGATCGAGGAGGCGCGCGCCAACCTCGTCGAAGCCCTTACGCTTTTTTTTGAGACCGCTTCCCCATCGGAAGTAGCACGCCGGTTGCACGGAGAGGTCTTCGTCACGCAGATTGAGGTGCCCGTTGGGTAGACTGCGGGTCCTATCGGGCTCGGAAGTTTGCCGGATTCTCGAACAGCACGGATTTGTTGCAGTGCGCCAGCGCGGAAGCCATTCAATCATGCAGCTCAAGACGGAAGACACCACCGTCACGGTTCCAGTGCCGCTCCAGGATGAGCTCAGGCGCGGTACTCTGCAAAGCATCATTCGGCAATCAGGCCTCGTCAAGTCGCTGCTTGAAAGCGAATAGGCTCCGCCTTTGTCACGGAAATCGAGGCAGGTGATCGCGAGGCCCGGGGCTGAATCGATTAAACTGCATACCGCATTACACGATCTCTGTAAGCAGAACCGTTGTTTACTGGGTACGAAAGGCATGGGCGGACACACCCATGCAAGGGCCTGAGATCTAAGCCCGGCTGCTAAAATCTACCCTTAGTCCCGCTGAATGAGTTCCGATGAGAGAGACTTGCCTGTGTCCGCTGCCCAGCCCGAAGCGCGCGTGAAGCCCACATCACTCACCTTTCAGGATCTTTTATTCCGCCTGCAGGCGTTCTGGGCGGAGCGCGGGTGCGTGATTCAGCAGCCCTACGACGTTGAAGTGGGCGCTGGCACCATGTGTCCTGAGACCTTTCTCCGCGTACTTGGCCCCAAGCCCTACAAGGTCGGCTACGCGCAGCCTTCGCGCCGTCCCGCCGACGGCCGCTACGGCGAAAATCCCAACCGTCTCTTCAAGCACACGCAATTTCAGCTCATCCTTAAGCCGCCTCCCGTCAACGTGCAGGAGCTATACCTCGAATCGCTCGAAGCGATGGGCATCGACCTCAAACATCACGACCTCAAATTTGAAGAGGACAACTGGGAGTGGCCGGCCGGCGGCGCGTGGGGCGTAGGCTGGCAGGTGATGCTCGACGGACTCGAAATCACGCAGTTCACTTACTTCCAGCAGTGCGGCGGCATGGACCTCGATCCCATCTGCGCCGAGCTTACCTACGGCATGGAGCGTATCGCGGCGTTCCTGCAAGACGTCGACTCCATTTACGACATCGTCTGGGCGCGCGATCCTCAAACTGGAGCGGCAGTGACCTATGGCGATGTCCGCCTCGCCGAGGAACTCCAGTTCTCCGTCTACAACTTCGAGATGGCCGATGTGCCCCGGCTATGGGAGCACTTCAACAGCTACGAGGCCGAGGCGCAGGCTCTGCTCAAGCAAGCCGACGAATTGTTGACCGATCAAAATTCCAGCCCAAAGGAAAGAAAAAGATTTCCGCTGTTGCCAACCTATGAGCTGGCGCTCAAGTGCTCCAACCTTTTCAATCTTCTCGATGCACGCGGCGCCATCAGCGTCACGGAGCGCGTCGGCGTCATCGGGCGCATTCGTAATTTGGCAGTCGGCGTGGCCAAGGCCTGGGCCGAACAGCAAGGAGCAGCTTCCAGCTCCTAGCTTCTAGCCACAGCTTTTCAGTGCCGGATTGGAAGTTCCGCTAGTCAAGGTTTTAGGGAATTAAGGAAAGATCGAAAAAGCCGAATGCCGCACGAAATGAGCTGGAAGCTAGAGGCTAGAAGCTAGAAGCTCAAGAAGAGAAACGAATGTCAGATTTTTTACTCGAAATCGGCCTTGAAGAAGTCCCGGCGCGCATGATCGCCGCAGCCGAGGCCGAGCTTGGCAAGCGCGTGGGCGACTTGCTCAAGCGCGAGCAGCTGCTGGGTGAGGGCGCCAAACTCACCACCTTCTCCACTCCGCGCCGTCTCGCCGTGCTTGCGGAAGGCGTGCGGGCCAAGCAGGCCGACAACGAAAAGGTGGTCATGGGCCCGTCCTGGAAGATCTCGTTCAACGACGGCTCGCCGACCGCAACGGCCGAGGCATTCGCCAAAAAGGCTGGCATCGCTGTCGAGGAACTGAAGAAAATCGAAACCTCGAAGGGCGAGTACGTAGGCGCAACCGTCAAGCTCATCGGCCGAACTGCAAGTGAAGTCCTCGTCGCCGATCTGCCCAAGGAAGTGTTGGGCCTTTACTGGGCCAAGAATATGTATTGGCGCGCTGGCAAGCCCGAGCGTTTTGTCCGCCCTATCCGCTGGGTTGTGGCCATGCTCGATTCCGAGATCGTCCCCGCCGAGATAGCAGGAATCGTCGCCGGCAATTCCAGCCGTGGGCATCGCATCCTGCATGGAGAAGCGCCCATCGAAATCGCGACGCCCGGCAGCTATAAAGAGACTCTGCGCGCAGCCAGCGTACTCGTCGACGTCGCCGAGCGCCGCCAGATCATCCGCAAATCGCTGGATGCGGCCATGCGCACGGTTGACCGAGCACGCTGGCGCGAAGATGAAGCGCTGGTGGAAACCGTCACGCACCTCACCGAGTGGCCAACCGTCATCCTCGGGGAGTTTGAGCGCGAATACCTCGATTTACCCGAACAGGTTTTGGTCACGGTGATGCGCGATCACCAGAAGTACTTCGCAGTGGAAGACGCTGGCGGCAAATTGGCCCCGTACTTTCTGGCGGTGCTCAACACGCAGACTGACGAAGAGGGCGCAGCCATCATTCGGCACGGCAATGCGCGCGTGCTGCGGGCGCGGTTCAAGGACGCGCGCTTCTTCTGGGACATGGACCAGAAAACGCCTCTGGCCCAACGCATGGAGAGCCTCAAGAACGTTACTTTCCAGAAGGAGCTGGGCAGCTACTACTGGAAGACCGAACAAAACCTTGCGGTAGCCAATGCACTGGCTACGATCGTGAAGAACGCCGATGCGCCATTCGACGAAGCCGCACTCTTCAAGGCTGTCGAGCTGGCCAAGACCGACCTCACGACCGAGCTGGTAAAGGAGTTCACCGAGCTTCAGGGAATTATCGGCGGCCTTTATGCGCGGGCGCAGGGGCTAAGTGAGCCCATTGCGCGCGCCATCTACGACCAGTACACGCCGGCTTCAATCGACGATCCGATTCCCGTCTCAGTGGAAGGGCAACTGCTCGGAATCGCCGATCGCGTTCAGACCATCGTGGCCATGTTCGGAATCGGTAACGCACCCACCGGCTCGAAAGATCCGTTTGGGCTGCGCCGCGCGGCCAACGCGATCGTCAAAATCCTCGCCGAGTCGAGCCTCCCGCTGACCCTGAGCGATGTCATCAACGCCTCTGGTGTGAGCGATGCCGGCAAAGCGCAAGTGAGCGAGTTCTTCCGCGAGCGCCTCCACTTCTACCTCAAAGACGTCCGCGGCTTCGCTTACGACGTAGTGAATGCGGCGCTGGCCATGGGGGCCGACGATGTCCGCGATGCCATTGCACGCGCCTCCGCGCTCACCTCGGTCCGCGGCTCAGACGATTTCACCGCCGTTTCCGCCGCCTGCAAGCGCATCAAGAACATCCTCAAGCAAGCCGAGGAAAAAGGCTTTCATCCCGATGAGCAGAAGATCGGCAAGCTCGCCGGCAAACTTCCGCTCGAGGGCATCGACCTGTGGGACCGTTCAAAAGAGGTTGCACCGCAGATCGCCAAACTCCAGGAGCAGCGCAATTACAGCGAGGCGCTCGTTCTCATTGCAACCCTGCGGCCCACGATCGACCAGTTCTTTGACAAGGTAATGGTGCTCGATGCCGACGAAGCGGTTCGCGGCGCCAACCTCGGCCTGATCGCCGAAGTTCTGCGCAATTTCTCCACCATCGCCGACTTCAGCGAAATCGTAACCGGGTAGAACCAGCAATCTGCTTTCAGCCTTACTGTCCATCCAGAAACGCGCGCACCACCGCGCCTGCCTTTTCCGACTCATAGCCAAACGAGATGTGCCCGTAATCGGAATCGAGCACGTAGACCCTAGCGCCAATGGCCTTGGCAAATTCCTCTGCCGGCAAAGGATTCACCATGTGGTCCTGCGTAGCCACCACGACCAGCACGCGCGTCTTCACGCGGTTTTCAGCATCTGCCATGGATCCGCCGTGCGCGGCATCGTGGTGGATCATCGCCTCCAATTGATAAAGCCAGTCATTGGCGTCAAAGGGGAGAATGCCCTTCGTGTAATACGCGGCATAGTCGGCCGCAAACTTTTCCGGTGGGTGCGCGCGCGCATAATTCGCGGGCGTCGTCAGGTGCATGTCGTGAACAGCCTCAACCAGTCCCAATGGCGGGCGCTCGGTGTAGTGGCCGTTCTTCCACGCCGGATCGGAACGCAGCGCGTCTTCTTCCGTATGCCAGAGAAGCAGATCGTATCCGGTGAGGCGCGGTGAGCCGACAATCGGAATCGCCTCATCCATAAAGTCCGGGTAATTGACCATCCACTCAAACGTCTGCATGCCGCCCATGGAAATGCCCATCACTGCGTGCAGATGCTTGAGGCCAAGGGTTTCCGTCGCCAGCCGGTACTCGGCATCGACCATGTCGCGCGTATCAAACGCGGGAAACATCACCCCAGGCTGGGTGGTTGAATTCGAGGGCGACGACGAGACTCCGTCGCCGAATGCGTCGACCGCAATCACAAAGTACTTCGCTGGATCGACGAGTTCGTTCGCTGCGACAAAGCCGGCCAGGCTTGAGCTCGTGCCCGAAAAATAGGAAGGGAAGAGAACGGCATTCGAGCGACTGGCGTTGAGCGTGCCCCAGGTACGGTAGCCCACTTTGCAGCCGGTAATCTGCTGCCCGTTGGCCAGCTTGCACACTCCCAGATCGGCAAACTGCTGCTGACCGTCTGGCGCAGGCTGCTGCGCGGTGCCGGCCGCCAGGGCCGACCAGGAAATACAGAATGTGAGGAGAATCCAGCGGGCATGTTTTCGCATGACAGAAAGTCTACATCCCGCAGGCCGCTGGGCCTCTGCTGGCGACGGAAACACCGGCAGCGCGTCTAGAATCAGTACTGATGGCAGACACGCTTTATTTGAGCCTGTGGTATCCGAACCTGCGCTTGGAATCGCTCCCCGACAAGCTGATCGCGGTGCTGGGCGCCTTTGCCGCGCACGGCGGCGAAGCGAAAGTCTATTCGGCCACGGTGTGGCCCGTGAGCTGGAATGAAGCCCCGGTGTTCGAGCGCGTGTACGGGCGCATCCTCGGCGCCCCTGAATCCCCGCTCGCTCCGGGCCAGGCCCCCGGCGCCGATCCGCGCGTCGCCGTTGAAGAGGCGACTGAGTTGCTGCACGAGGATTACGCCTATGAGTTCCAGATCGGATGGAGCTTGTGGGAGTTGGAAATGGCTGGAACTCTCTCCGCAACCTCAGGCCCGTTCGCCACGTCCGCCGCTCCCAACGACGAATCAGACGCCAAAAGTGCCAGCCAAAACGCCAGCCAACACGGTCATCTTGGCGCGCGGTGGGCGCGCAGTCCAAGGCTGGTGCGTGTCACAGGCTACGGGCCGCTGTTCGACGAGGGCGCGTACGAGCAGGATGGCCATATCCGCCTTGACTTCGGCAGCGACGCGCCGTTTCTCGAAGAAGATGCGGATCTGGATCTGGTCGGCGCCCGGCATGTGGAAGAGAATGTGCGCCAACTGGTGCAGCTGACCGCGGGTGTCGAGAAGGCATCGGGCGCCACAGCGCGTCTGCTGTGGAGCGAGCTGGGTGAGAGCCTGGCAAAAAGGCTCGCGGCGCGACTGGGAATGGAAAACTAGGCGTGCGGTTGACGATCGAGCGAATCCGAACGCTGGTGCTGGTTGCGGCTGCGCTGCTGCTGCTCGCGCTGGGCGTGTTCCTGGTTCGCGCCAAGTTGAAAAACGTCCTCAACCGGCACGACCTGCCGCAACGGCTCGCCAAGGGTATCGTGCAGGAGGCGGACGGCTACACCGTCGTTCACGCCTTTGGGGCGCATTCGCAATACAGAATCCATGCCTCGCGCGAGGTCGAACTCAAAAACGACTTCGTCGAGCTCCACGACGTTCAGATCGATCTTTACGGCGCCGATGGAAACCAGATCGACCACATTTCCGGCGACACCTTTCAATACAACCAGAAAACCGGCCTGGCCACGGCGCAGGGACCCGTGGAAATGCTGCTGACCAGGCCGTCGCCAAGTGCCGCGGCAGCCATGGAGACTGCGGGCAAAACCAGGGGTCACGTGATTGCCGACGTCGACGGAGCGGCCGGCCCCGCGGATCGGATTGACGTCAAGACCAGCGGAGTGACGTTCGACCGCAATTCCGGGTTGGTCACCACCGCGCAGCAGGTCAATTTCTCCACCGCCCAGGGCAGCGGCAGCGCGATGGGAGCCAGCTACAACTCGCAGAGCGGGTTTCTTACGCTCAATCAGGCCGTCGAGTTGACCACGCATCGCGGCGTGGAACAAGTACAAATTCATGCGCAGCACGCCGAGCTTGACCGAGGCGCGCAAACTTGCGATCTCGTGAATGCCAGCGCGGATTACCAGGGTGGAAAGGCGGAGGCTGCGGCAGCCCGGATTCTGTTTCGCGCTGATGGATCGGCCCAGCGCCTCGACGCGAAGGGTGGCTTCACCATCGCCACCGCCAACGGCGGCCATTTGGCGTCGCCGGTGGCGTGGATGAATTTTGACCAGCACAGTGAACCGCTCCATGGCCACATGGAAGGAGGCGTCACCATGGATTCGGCCAGCGCGGACCGCACCATGCACGCCACCTCACCCACCGCGGAGCTGGCATTCGGGGCCAGGGGCCAACTGAAAAGCGCACACCTCGAGCGCGGCGTGGAGATGAAGAGCGAAGAATCCAGCCAGACCGCCAGCGGGGACACTACTCCGCCGGCTGCCCTGCGTGTCAGTCGCACTTGGCGCTCGCCCATCGTCGACATTGGTTTTCGCTCCGCGACCGGCACTGCGCACGGACAAAAAGAAAAGGGACAGTTGGAAGTGGATTCGATGCGCGGCTCGGGCGGAGTGACCATCACCAGCGCCAGCCAGCGCGGCAATGCGCCGGCATCGCCCTCTGCGTTGTCCGCTGACCAGGTAACGGGATCCTTCGCAGCCGGTTCCGTTTTGCGCTCTGTCACCGGCGAGGGCCATGCGCGGATCGACGAGACGACAGCGCAAGGAGCGCGACAAACCGCAACCGGCAATCGACTGCAGGCAGAATTTACAAGTGCCGGGGATGGCGCTACTCCGGCTGGCGTGCGAACCGCGGAACTCGATGGAAATGTGGTGCTGATTGACCAGCCTGCGCAGAAGGCAGGAGCTGAGCCGCAGCCGCCACTCCACGCCACAGCAGGCAAAGCGGTCTACGAGGGCAAGGGCGAGTGGCTGCATTTGTCCATGAGTCCGCGCGTCGAAAACGGCGCTGTGCAGTTGACGGCCGATCGAGTCGACGTGTCGCGGCAATCGGGAGACGCATGGGCGCGCGGCAATGTGAAGGCCACGTGGGCGGACGTGCGCACGGGTGCGCCAGGAAGCGGCGGCGCCGGCGATGCGGTTGCGCCCGGAATGACTCTGGGCGGCAAAGGCCCGGCGCATGTCGTCGCGGAGGAAGCGAGGTTAAACCAGTCGATCGGCGAAGCCACCTTTCTTGGGGCTGCGCGTCTATGGCAGCAGACGAACTTTGTGAGCGGCCCAGTGATCGTCCTCAACCAGCGTCTGCAAACATTGGAGGCGCAAAGCAACGATCCGTCAGAGCCGGTGCGCGTGGTGATGCTGAGCGCGGGCAACGGCGGCGCAAAATCGAACGCTGGCGGAGAGGCCGGCCACTCCTCATCCACCCCTTCGGTGATTCGCGTGCGCGGCGGTGAGCTCAAGTATTCCGATGCGGCACGCAAGGCGGTGATGCGCGCGGGTTCGCTGGGAGCGGTGATTGCCGAAACCGGAACGGCGACCTCGTCGTCCGATGCGGTAGAACTCGAGTTGAGGCCCGCCGGAAGTCGTGATGCAAGCGGCGCCACAGCCCAGGGCGGCGGCGCCGCGGGCCAGGGCGGCAGCGCCATGGCTCAAGTTGACCGCATGAAGGCCACCGGCCATGTCACTCTCACCTTGCAAGGTCGTCGTGGAACCGGAAACCAGCTCGTATACTCCGGCGCCACGGGAGAATACGTGCTTACCGGTAGTGCCGGCGCACCGCCCAAATTGTCCGATCCCGAGCGCGGAACCGTGACCGGCGAGGCTTTGATTTTCGATAGCCGCGATGATAGGGTCAGAATCGAAGGCGGCGGCCGCGAGACCCAAACCGACACCACCGCACCGGAAGCGCACGAGAAGTAAGCTAAAACGCTCTTAGCGAGACGCATGCAAACACTGATTGCCGAGGGGATCGGGAAGAGCTACAAGCGGAGGCAGGTTGTTCGGGATGTGAACCTGAGAATCTCCCGCGGTGAAGTCGTGGGACTGCTCGGGCCGAACGGCGCCGGCAAAACCACTAGCTTTTACATGATCGTAGGGCTGGTCCAACCGGAGAGCGGCCGCGTGCTGGTAGACGAAACCGACATCACGCGCGTGCCCATGTACTTGCGGGCGCGCAATTTCGGCATCAGCTACCTTCCTCAGGAACCTTCGGTTTTTCGCAAGCTGACCGCGGAAGAGAACATCCTGGCGGTGCTGGAAGCACAACCGCTGGGCAATCGGGAACGGCGAACCCGTGCCGAAAAGCTGATCCACCAGTTGAACCTCGGCCATATCCGTAGTACGCGGGGCTATGCGCTTTCAGGGGGCGAGCGGCGAAGGGTTGAGATTGCGCGGGCGCTGTGTATCCAGCCGAACTTCATTTTGCTCGACGAGCCATTCAGCGGAATCGACCCCATCGCCGTGCTGGAGTTGCAGAAGATCATCTTCGATCTCAAGGCCAGTGGCATCGGCGTTCTGGTCACGGACCATAACGTCCGCGAGACGCTCACCGTGACCGACCGGGCCTACATTATTGCCGAGGGACGCATCTTCCGCACCGGAACGCCGCGCGAGCTGGGCAACGATGTCGAAGTGCGCCGGATCTACCTCGGCGAGGGCTTCTCGCTGAACTAGGGGCCGTCAACAGTGCAAGCAGGGGTGTTAGCCGGCCCTCTGGACGCTCGGCCTAAAGCAGGCATATTCTGATGTTTGCTGCGGCGAGGGAGGGCGCCGCGGCATTGTTGTCTTCTAACCATTCCGAGATGGGAAAAGTCCAATTCGGGACCATAACGCGAATTGGTGATTCGATTCGAGACAGTTTCTGGACTAAGCTTTAGGTCACACGACTACACTCGCATTGAGCCAAAACGGGAAGAGACGCATTGATGGCACTACTTCAACCAAGACTGACCTTGAAAGTCGCCCAACGTCAGGTGCTGACGCCGGGGCTGATGCAGATGGTGAGCGTCCTTGCGTTGAACAAGCTTGAGCTCAAGGAGATGATCGATGCCGAGATGGTCGAGAATCCCGTCCTGGAAGAAATTGACGAAACCGTTCCGATGCTGGATCAGGTTGCCGGACGCGAGGAGCTTCTGGAGCGTCCCGCTGAGGAAGCGGCCGAGAAACCCAAGGATGTTTTCGATGAGATCGATTTCGGGTCGTACTTTCAGGACTATCTCGACCCCGGCTATCGCACACAGCCGGAGTACGAAGACATCGATAAGCCCTCGTTTGAAAACTTTCTCTCCCAGCCAACGACTTTGTCCGATCACCTGGCGTGGCAGCTGGGATCTCTGAGCCTCGATCCCAAGCTGCTTGAGGCCGCGGAGTTTGTAATCGGCAATCTGGATGGGGATGGATATTTGGCGGCGAGCGAAGACGAGCTCGCCTCTGCTTTTTGCGGCATCGCGCTCGACGTTGCCGCCACCAATGGCCACGCCGCCGAGCTGGCCGCCGCCATCGATCAAATAAAGCGTGGGCTCGATCTGGTGCAGCATCTCGACCCGGCGGGCGTGGGGGCGCGCGATCTGCGCGAATGCCTCGCGCTGCAAATCGCCGCGCAACAGCAAGAGTTTGACCATTTGTACGGCAACGGGAACGGGGAGACAGACGAGGAGCCATCCGCCGACCCCCATGGCAGCTTCCGCGCCGAAGCCGAGGCCAGAATCGACGACCGACGCCGGGCGATGACGGTTGCCGAGTTGATTGTGGACCGTCACTTGCCTCTGTTGCAGAAGCGCGACGTGAAGGACCTGGCGCGCGCCGCGCAGGTCTCGCCCGACGAGGCGCACGCGGCGGTGGAATTCATCCGGACGCTCGATCCGCGTCCCGGAAGAATGTATAACCGCGACCAGGCCCGGTTGATCGAGCCCGACGTCTACTTTGTGAAGCGCGGTGGCGAGTGGGTCGTCAGCATGAATGAAGAGGACCTGCCCAGCCTGCGCTTGAGCCAGCGCTATCGCCGCATGCTCGTCTCCGCCGATACCGACAAGGAAGTGAAAGATTACGTCAAGGAGCGGTTCCGCTCGGCGCTCCAATTGATGCGGAACATCGCGCAGAGGAAGAGCACGATTTTGCGGACCTGCGAAGTGATTGTGCGTCGCCAGCAGGAATTCTTTGATAAGGGCGTTGAAGGCCTCCGTCCCATGATGATCAAGGAAGTGGCCGAGGAGATTGGTGTTCATCCCTCCACGGTGAGCCGCGCCGTTGCCAACAAGTACGCGCACACTCCTCAGGGCGTGCTCGAGCTGCGCTTTTTCTTTTCTGAAGGCGCCAACGGCCCCGAGGGCGCGGACACGCCGCTGCTGGTTTTAAAGCGCAAAGTGCGCAAGTTCATTGAAGAAGAAGATCCCAAGCATCCGCTCACCGACGATCATCTTGCGGCTATGCTCCAGGCCCAGGGAATTCAATTGACGCGCCGTACCGTCGCCAAGTACCGCGAAGATATGCAAATCCCGTCGACCCACCAAAGGCGCAAGCGGGTTTAGCGCTCGGTATTCAGCCGCCACCCTTGAATTTCAAGCTTGCAGAACAGAGGCCGCTGGTACCCCTGGTCCCATTGATGGGACCAGGGATGCCACGAAAATGGCGCCCGGCGGTTGCGGTTACGGGCGCGACGGGATCACGCCGGGTTGGAAGAGATCCGACAGATCGTTCACATTGGCGGCGTCGCCAAGATAAGGTGACGATCCCCCTGTCGCTTTCACGTGAAAGATCTCCTGCATGGTGCGTAAATCTGACGAATGGGTGTAAGGAATGGAGCTTGCGTAGGGCAGGCCGTTCTCGTTTTCGCGAGCGAGCGGCGAGATGATGATTTCGCCGACCGTGTGGTTGAAATCGTCGGCGTTGTCGCCGGTCTCGCCGTCGGCTTCGCTCTCATCCCACCAGAGTATGATCACTCCGCCATCCTTGTAGGCTTTCGACGCCATGATCATCGGAACCAGCCGGCTTACCGTGTTGTCCCCGGCTTTGATCTGCGATGCATCGCCGGTTAGGCCGGCAAAGCCGCCGCTGAGGGCGCTGTGCTGCTCGTTGTACTGGTCGGGAGTGATCCAGTTGTAGTCGGCTACGCAATCGTTTGTGAGATCGAAGGCGAGCTGCTGCAGAGGCGCGTACTTAAGCCGCAGCGGGTTTGTGGTCGTAGCATTGTTGCCGCCGTTGGTGTCGGCAAAAAACAGCATGGGATTGTGCTTGGGCGCGTAGTTGTATTGCATTGAATCGTTGTATGCGTTCAGATAATTTCCGGGACCGAAGACGCCGGAGAGGCTGACCAAGGGAACAGTCCACCCACCCTCAGCGAGCGGCAGGTTGATGAGGGTGCCATTGCTCGTGGTCAGGTCGATGTCTTCCTGGTAGGACTTCCATGATCTTCCGGCCTGTTGCAACAACCCGCTCAAATGCTGGGTCGTAGTTTGCGCGTTGGGCGGATTGTCCTTATAGGGATCGTCGTCGTCGAGAATTCCGAAGTTCGTGCCGGCTTCAGCCCAGAGGTAGTTGGGTTCTGACGGATGAATGTGGGGATTGTTGCCGCCTTCCGTAGCCAGGACGTTGTGATAGGCCGTCGCGTAAGAAACCTGCGTGCTGATATTCACGAGGTGACCGCCGATAAAGGCTGTCGCTGTGCCATTGACCAGGCTGTTGATGAAGGGAGCATTGGGGTTCTGAAAAATGGGCTGAATGCCGCCGGTGACAGTCGCGGGCTGAGTCCAATCGTGGTTTTCGAGAGCGATCACGAAGACGTGCTTGACGTCGTGATTGTCGAAATCACGATCACCATCATGATCGCGATCCTGGGCGCGAGCGCACCAGGAGCCGAGGGCAACCAGCAGCGCGGACGCAGCCAGGGTACGGAGACGAGGGAAAAGATACATGCGAACCTCCAGATTGTCGGGGATTTTTGGCACGAGTGGGTCCGCGCCGTCCACGATGCTCAGGGGAACGAGGACGACTCACCGATGCTGATGGTTTTTTAGCAGCCGATTATTGCGGCGTGATGATGGATAGATTAAAGATCGTGCCGCCCCAAATCGCTGCACGAAAAACGAGGCAACGTCAGCAGCATTAAGCTCCCCGGTTCTTATGTCCGTAGCCGGTTCCAAGCGCAAACGCGCCTTCGATGGTTTGCGGCACATGAATCTCGTGCGTCCACTGCTCGGCGCCAATAAAGAATCCGTGCAACGCGTAAGCCACGGGATAGCGGCGAGACTTGCTCGCTGCGTACCTCGCCGGAAGGAAAACAAACACCTCGCGATCGATCGCCTCGCCTTCCAGATTCCCTTCGAGCGGCTTGGCGTGAACCTTGACGTGCTCGACTTGCACGGGCTTCGCGCCGGGAACAACTGTCGGCACTTCGGCGGCGACCTGCGCCAAAGCAAGCCAGGAAAATGCCAACGAAAAAGTGATGGATGCGATCAGTGCGCTGGAAACATTACGTGATTTCGCTGTGGCACCGTGCGACTTGTCGAGCTCTCACATCGCTTCCGGGCTTTCAATGCCCAGCAGCGCCAGCGATCTGACCAGCTCGCGCAGCGCGACCGCGGCCGTCGCCAGCAAAAAAGTCTTGCGCGCCGGGTCCTCTTCCGTCAGGATGTGATGCCGGTGATAAAAGTTGGCGAACTCCTGCGCCAGCTGAAACGCGTGCTTGGCAAGATAAGCCGGCTCCGACGTCGCGATACATTGCTCCAGAACCAGAGAAAACCGTCCTGCCCGCAGCCAGAGCGCCCAAATGTCTTCATTCTCCTCGCCACTCAAATACTCTGAGAGGCTGCCGCGAGCGGTGCCTTGCCGGCTTGCGGTCTCGCTGACTTGCTCACTCGCCTGAGTTGAAAACTTCGCCAGCACTTCCTCCGCTGTTGTTCCGCCTTTGCGGAAAATATTGCGAATGCGGACCACGGCGTACTGAATGTAAGGCCCTGTTTCACCTTCAAAGCTCAGGGCGTCCTTGAAGTCGAAAGCGATGACCGAATTGCGCGTCACTTTGAGCATGAAATAGCGCAACGCGCCAATGGCAATCTGTTCGGCGATCTTCTGCCGAACGGCTTCATCGCCGGAAGTCTGGCGTGTGTCCACTTCAGCGCGGGTCGCCGCAATCAGCTTGTCGATCAGGTCATCGGCCTTCACGCCGAAGCCCTTGCGCCCGCTGACTTCGATGTAGGATTTCTTCTGATCCTCTTCGGAGACGTTGTAGCCAAGCTCAACCGCGCACCGCGGAGTCAGCGCGACCATCTCGTAGCTGAAGTGCGTATAGTGGTCGGCCTGTTCCGTATATCCCATGCCGCGCAATGCCTGGATGACATTGGCCTGCGGGTCCGACTGCCGCGCGTCGATCACGTTATAAATTGCCGTCGCGCCGCCAAAGTGCGGATGGTTCGTCTCACCCTCCTCCGCCGAGATCCAGCACTCATGATCCGGATAAGTGAAGAAGCGTTTGTAGCCGAAGTCGCGCCCCAGCAGCCCAAACTTCCATAGGTGATACGCGATGTCCTTGCCGACGTACGTGACCGTGCCGTTCGAGCGAACGATGACTTTTGCATCTTCGTCCACTTCGCCATCAGCGCTCGCCGCGCCCGGTCGCGTCATCACCCAGCAGCCCTTGTTCTTGCCGTCGTTTTCAAAGTAGAGAACGCCCGTCTGCTTGAGCTTTTCAAATGCCGCTTCCCAGAACTTAAGGGCTAGAATTTCGCTCTCGCGTGGCAGGAAGTCGTATTCGATGCCCAGCCGCAGCATGGTTTCAAGATGACGGCGCAAAACAGCATTTGAGATCACGTCGGCGATCTCGGCCGTTTCGTTACCGCCCTGCTCAATCAGGTGCAGGGTGTCCAGCCGAATCTTCTTGCGTGACGCTTGCTCCTCGGCAGATCCGTCGGAGTACCACAGCGATGTGCGCGCATAGAGGTCCCAGCAGTAGTAGTCGATGCGCTGGCCATCGCGCCCCAGTTCAACCAGCAGCGCTCTGACATCGTTCGCTGTTTTCTCTTCCAGGTGCAGAAACCCAACCACCACATCCGCCACCTGCACGCCGGTGTTGTCAATGTAGTTCTGCACGTCAACTTTGTAGTCCGCCGCGCGCAGCAGCCGCACAAACGTGTCCCCCAAAATCGCGTTCCGCAAATGTCCAATGTGCGCAGCCTTGTTCGGATTGATCGAAGTATGCTCGACCAGCGCATGACCTGAATGCGTATGGTCTGAATCCGCCCGATCCATGTGCCCCACCTTCGCGACGCTTTCGTCTTTGTCGCTAACCTGGGATGAGACGCCGGCCATCGCGCTCACCGCTGCGGCGCGATCGAGAAACGCATTGATATAACCCGCGCCCGCGACCTCGAATCGCGCGAACCCCTCAACCTGGCCAATCGCCCCTACAATCTCCTGCGCAATGATCTTGGGCGCTTTCCGCAGCTTGCGCGCCAGCTCGAACGCGATCGGCGTCGCGATCTCGCCCAGGCGCAGCTCGGGCGGCGTCTCCAACGGGATGTTCCCGATCTCCAGATCGTACTTTTCTTTCAGCGCTGCGCGGATGCTGCGCGCAAGCCGTTTTTCAAGTTCCGAAACCACGCGAGAACCTCAAAAAATCCTTGATTTATCTACGCGATTCTAACATTCGTTCCTCGCTGCCAGCCGGAGTTCCGATCACCCGAATAGCTTAAGATAGAAAGAGATTGCCGTCCGTTCAATTCGACTCTCGCGCGCCTCGGAATGCGCTTTCAATGACTGAACCAAACTCCAGGTCAACCCGCTTTTACCTCACCACGCCCATCTACTACGTGAATGCGCGGCCGCACCTGGGCCATGCCTACTCCACCATCGTGTGCGACGCCATTGCGCGGCGCCAGCGCGCCCTCGGCATCGAAACTTGGTTCCTTACTGGGACCGACGAGCACGGCCAGAAGATCGAGCGCTCCGCCGAGGCTGCCGGTTGCACGCCGCAGGAGTTTGCCACCAAAATCTCGGCCGAGTTTCGCGGCTTGTGGGATCGGCTGGGGCTCACCTACGACGATTTCATCCGCACCACCGAGCCCCGTCACATTCGCGGTGTGCAACATCTCTTCTCTACCTTGCGCGACAACGGCTACATCTACAAAGGCTCCTACACGGGCCAGTATTGCGTGTCCGACGAGGCCTATGTCGACGGGCCGCCCGGCACGCTGTGTCCCGATTGCGGCCGCCTGACTGAAACCGTCAGCGAGGAAAATTATTTCTTCAAGCTCTCGGCATTCGAGCGCAAGCTGCTCGAGTTTTACGATGCCAACCCCGGCTTCATGGGGCCGGAATCCACGCGGCGCGAAATTATTAGCTTCGTCCGCAGCGGACTCAAAGATCTCTCCGTCAGCCGCACCAGTTTTTCCTGGGGCATTCCGATCCCCGGCGACGAAAAGCACGTGGTCTACGTCTGGCTCGACGCGCTGGCGAACTACATCACGGCTCTCGGTTACGGCTCCGATGACGACAAAAAGTTCAAAAAATTCTGGCCGGCCAACATTCATTTGATTGGGAAAGAGATCAGCCGGTTCCATTGCGTCTACTGGCCGGCGTTCCTGATGGCCGCGGGCATCGCGCCGCCGCGCTCGGTCCGCGCCAATGGCTGGCTGCTCTTCGACCAGGGAAAAATGTCCAAATCGCGCGGCAACATCGTCCGAGCCGAGACCGTTCAGGAAATTCTGGGAGCGGACGCGCTCAGGTATTTTCTGCTGCGCGAAATTCCCTTCGGTCAGGACGGGAATTTTTCTTTCGATGCTCTCGTTCAGCGCTATAACGGCGACCTCGCCAACGGCTACGGAAACCTTGTCAGTCGCGTCGTGAACATGGTGCACAAATACTTCGGCGGCGTTGTGCCGGCGGTCGGCGTATCCACTGAGGCGGAGGCAACGTTGCGCGCCCACGCTGAGGCGGCGATTGCGGCATTTGCACCCGCCTTCGACGAATTGAATTTTTCTGAGGCGCTCAAGAGTCTCTGGCTCCTGGTCGCTGAGACCGATGGCTACCTGACGGCCAACGCGCCTTGGAAGCGGCCTGAGGACCGGTCCGAAGCCAAACATGTGGAGCATCAGGCTCGCGTCCTGGCCACGGCTGCGGAGGCCATTCGTATCATTACCGCGCTGGCCTATCCGATTGTGCCCGACGCCGCATCCAAAGTATGGCGGCAGCTCGGGCAGGGCGAGTTGGCAAGTGCTGCCAAGGATGCTTTTTTAGCGAACCTGGCGTGGGGCGGATTGAAGGCGGGTACCAAATTTGGCGAGCCTTCCCCGCTCTTCCCGCGCGCAGAGAAGGATGCGATCGATCGTATGCAGAGTCTTGAGGACGAAAACAACCGCAGTGCAGTCGAGTCGGCAAGTGGGCGCGACATTGTTGCGCCACTGGCCGACGCGGAGATTGTCGCGCCGCCTCGCGCGCCCGCGGCGACTTCCGTCAATCCCATTGCGGATGCGGCCAAAATCTCGCCCCATGAGAATCAGCGCGCGGCCAGCGCCACCACTCCCACCACCACAGCTCCCGCCAATCCCGCAACGCCGGTGGCCACCGCGAAAGTTCACCAGGTTCCGGCGTCGCTTGCCAGCAGCCGTCTCGCCTCCACGCCCCCTCCTGCACCCGCCACCAGCCCAATCAATCCGGGTTCGCAACACGCAACCCCGCTGCCCGCCACGACAGAAACAGCCGCGGCATCCACCGCGACGCACCATATTATTACGATTGATGATTTTTCCAAAATAGAATTGCGCGTGGCACAGATCCTCGTTGCCGAGCGCGTGCCCAAGGCCGACAAGCTGCTGCGCCTCGAGGTCGATCTTGGAACCGAGAAGCGCCAGATTCTGGCCGGCATTGCCGAATATTACGAGCCGGAAAAGTTGATTGGCCGAAAAATCGTAATCGTCGCCAACCTCGCTCCGCGAAAGATGCGCGGCCTCGAGTCAAACGGAATGTTGCTCGCTGCATCGCTCGAAGGCGGAGCGCCGGTGCTCGCGGGATTCCTTGAGGATGTGCCGCTGGGCGCGCGGCTCAAATGAGACGACTTTCCAGAATTCAGTCTTAAGCAGAGATCTCGCGCGAGCAATAAGCGAGCGTCTGCTCCATGCAATGGTGCGGAAGGCGGGACTTGAACCCGCAAGCCTTTTGGGCGCCAGCTCCTAAGGCTGGTGTGTTTGCCATTTCACCACTTCCGCACGGCGTGGCGGCCAAGCCGTGGCCAGCCCTTACAAGTCTAGAGTCAAATCGATGCGGGTGGCAATGCACGTGCGGATGCCCGTGCCTCTTGAACCCCTAACCCCCTAGCCAGGCCTCTTTGCGCTCCGTGCAAAACTCCCGCTCTTCCCCCCGGTCTTCGTCTCCAGCCGAAGATCGCGAATCACGATGCCCTTATCCAGCGCTTTGGTCATGTCGTAGACGGTGAGCGCCGCAACCGCGGCGCCTGTCAGCGCCTCCATTTCCACTCCGGTTGGTCCGGTCGTGGACGCCGACGAAGTAATGCGCACGCCGCCCGCAACGACAGTTGCTTCCACATCCACATGCGTAAGCGCGAGGGGATGGCACATCGGAATCAGCTCGGCGGTACGCTTGGCGGCCTGGATGCCGGCGATGCGCGCCACTTCAAGCGGATTGCCCTTCGAATTCGAAGGCAGAGCCGCCAGGACAGCCGCCGAAAGCTCGACGAATGCCGATGCGGTTGCGGTGCGCTGCGTGGGCTTCTTGGAACTGACGTCAACCATGGTCGCCTGGCCTGTTGCGGCAAAATGCGATAGCCGCGACGGCTTGCGATTCGAAGAGGGCGAGTGCTTGGGCATAGAACTCCTCAGGGAAGCAGAATGCGAACGATCGATCCGGCAGCCAGGTGCTTGACGTCTTCGGGAACGACCAAAAAGCAATTCGCCCGTGCCATTGCAGCCAGATCGCCGGAGCCTTGCCAGGCAACGAGCGCGACCTCGGGGATTGTTCCGGCGAAGGTGCATGTAGCGGGCAGAAACCTGGTCAAGCCAGTTTTGGTTTTAACCGCTTCGGCCAGTCGCGCCAGGGCGAATCGCGGCCCGAGCGCGCTTCGCCCGGCCAGTGCCGCCACGACCGGCGCCGCAAAAAGCAGAAACGTGACGGCTGACGAAACAGGATTCCCCGGCAGCCCAAAGCAGCAGCAGCCCTTCAGGCCGTTCTGGTTTTGGACGGAATCCCCCCGACGCGTGCTGGGTAATTCTGCAAACACCAGCGGCTTGCCTGGCTGAATGCGGACGCCGGTGAAGTGAAAGCGCGCGCCCGCGCGTGCCAGTGCCGGCTCGACCAGGTCGAACTTGCCCGCCGAAACGCCGCCGGTGATAAGCAGCAGATCGGCAGCCGCGGCGCGAGCTAAAGCTCGATCGAGTTGCGTGGCGGTATCGCGCGCAATCGGCAGAATCCACGGATCGCCGCCCGCAGCCGTGACCATCGCCGCCAGCATCGCGCTGCTCGAGTTGCGAATCTGGCTGGGGCCCGGAGCAGAATCGACGGGCACAAGCTCGTCGCCAGTGGAAAGAATGGCCACGCGCGGCTTCCGAAAAACCTCGAGTCCAGTCGCGCCGCACGAAGCAGCCAGCGCGATCTGCGCAGCCGTAATCAATGTCCCTGCCAAAAGAAGTTTGTCGCCATTGCGCGCTTGAGCGCCACGCGCCACAATGTTCTCGCCCCGCTGAATCGTCCGCCCCGCCAGCAGGCGAATCGTGCGCGCCGATGCCGCGCCTTCGTCCTCCACGTGCTCCAGCATCACCACGGCGTCTGCGCCGGCTGGAACGGGCGCGCCGGTCATGATTTCCCACACCGTGGCGCGCGCAAGCGAACTCCGCGTATTTTGCCCTGCGCGGCACGGAGTCTGCCCTGCGCGAATCGACCCGGCAACCACGAGCAGACCATGCTTTGAGGCCTCGCTGGCGCGGCAGGCGAATCCATCACGCGTCGATCGTGCGAAAGCGGGCTGGTCAGCGTCGGCGAGAAGCGGCTCAGCGAGCACCCTGCCAAGCGCCTGGTCGAGCCGCACGCGCTCGATCCGCGCCCCATGATTGCCACGACGAACGCGCGCGATCTTCTCCGCGTACGTGGCCACCAGCGCCGCGGCCTCGTCGAAACTGGGGAGCGCGGGGCTTGGCGCTGCGGAGCTCGTCAATCTCGATCGTCGGCGAGCTGAACTCGTGGACGCCTGTCTCATGGAATGGATTGTAGAGGGTCCCACTTGCGGCTCGTGAATCGCCGCGCATTCAATCGGGTAGTCGGTCAGTTTGAAGGGTGCGGGCTTTACAGGCTGCGGAAAAACTACTTCGGAGAAGCACGAAGTGTCAGGGCACGACCGGGGCACCCACGCAGTGCGTGGGTCGCGTGCCGCAAGTCTCACAAAGTGAGAGCGGCTTTAGCCGCCGAGCCATGCGTTTCTGAGCTTTGACGATTTTTTCCGCAGCCTCTTTAGCCCGTACATGAACTGAGCAAATTGATCGCGGGCGTCACTCCCGAGGGAGATTTTTTTCAAACTGACCTACTGCCATCAATCGCCAGCGCGCGCAATCACTGCGGAGCCGTGCTGGGCGAAGTCGCGCCGTCAGCCGCCGGATCGGGCGCCGTCACCGGGCCTGAACTTCCCTCGCTCGATGCGCTCGCACCGGAACCGTTCTCACTGGAAGTGCTCGTAGCTTCGCCTGCCTTCTCTAGAATCGTCCTAGCTTGTGCCGCATGCGGGCCATTGGGTTCCAACTGAAGATATTTTCGGAACGCGTCGGCGCAGCCCGCTGGCAGAACCAGCTTATTGGTTTCATAATCGTCGCGGGCGTCTTCAGCCAGCCCCACAGCCTTGATGTAATAAAGAACTGCTTGGTTTGGATCGGCTTTGATGGCGGTATCGGCGGCATCGATTTGCGCGGAAAAGTCTCTCGCTTGAAAGAAGACCAGCGCTTGATTGCGTAAGTATCGGGCGGCGTTCGACGGATCGGCCGTCGCGGCCGCATCGAATTCCGCATTGGCTTCGTCAACCATCAGCGTGCGGGCATATACCTCGCCCAGTCCCGCTTCAGCGGCTCCCACCACCTCCGGCCGCGGCGGTTCGGCTTTCTGCGCCAGTTCCAGAGCCTTTTTGAAGTTGTCCTCCGCATCGAGGTAATTCTTAAGTCCGGTTTGCGCTCTCGCCAGGGCGATCCACACCACAGGCTCCGCAGGATCGGCGGATGCGTCTTTCGTCATCAGTGTTTCAATTTCGGTGAGCTTTGCATTTTCGATCTCCGCGGTCATCTCATCCACGCCGCCGTCGGAGCCCGCCGCCCCCAGGCTCTCCGCTGCGGTGGTGCGCGCATTCTCCGCGGCTGCAAAATCGAGATTCACAATCTGCAGATCGGCCGCGATCGACGACGCATCGCGCTTGGCGTCGGATTCCGCTTCTTCATTCGCTTCTCTCAACTCCAGCAATTGCCTTTGCTGCTCCGGCGACAGCCTGCCAAAAAACTCTCGCCGCGTCATATCCACATCCTGGGCTGTATCTTGCCCGGCCACAATCTGGACGCCGCTGATGTAGTCGACGATTTTCCCTTGGGGTGTGTCGGGCGCTCGGTACACAACTGTGTATTCCCCCGGCGGCGCTTCGCCGGAGTAATCCCCTGATGAGGCCACGGGAAAGTTGAAGCTCAAAGTTACGCCGCCATCCACTGAGAGGCTGACCGTGCCGTCTTTCTGAGGTGACCCGGCGGGATTGATCACTCGCCCATGAATGCTGCCCAACTTAGCGGCGGGCTGCTGCGCCGGCAACGCCGCTACCGCCGCGAACAGCATTCCGGCCAAACCCGCCAGGCCGCTCACCACAACCACCCCAGCCGGGGCCGACAAACCTCTCGCAAAAATCCGCGACCGCATCGCCAGACGCATGCAATGGATTCTATTCGTCCCCGTGCAGACACAAAAGGCGCCCGCAATGCGGACGCCTTCTGAGGGTTTAAAGCCTGGCCAGCTACTTCTTGATTCCCGCCTGCTGCAGGATGCCGGCAACCTCACCGGCATACGGGCCATTGGGAGCCAGCTCAAGGTACTTTTGGTATGCCGCAACGCAATCGGGCGGCAGAACGATCTTGCTCGGATTCTTTGGATCGACCGTGGCATTGGCGATCAAACCCTGGCCCTTGATGTAGTAGAGGAGGGCATTTGTGGGGTCGATTTTGATCGCTTCATCCGCGGCCGCCGCCTCGGCGGCGTTGTTGTTTTCCTGGTAGAAGATCACCGCTTCGTTCTTCAGGTAGATCGGAGCGCTCGCAGGATCTGCCTTGGCTGCCGCGTCAAACGCGGCATTGGCTTCAGGAACCTTGCCTGTGCGCGCGTAAATTTCACCCAGACCCTCGTTGGCCGAGCCGATCACGGGCATCCGCGGCTTCTTCGATGCTGTTTCCAGGTCCAGCGCCTTTTTATACGACGTGATGGCATCGTCGTAATTCTTCAGCCCGGCCTGCGCATACCCCAGGTTATTCCACAGCAAGGCCTCATCCGGCTTGGCTGTCGTGTCTTTCGTCATCAGGCTCTGAATGTCAGTGAACTTGGCGGTCTTGATTTCATCCATCTTCGCCGCTATGTCGGTTTTTGAAGCGTTCGCCCCCAGTGTCTGCGTCGCGGTTGCTCCGGCCGTATCGATATCTTTCTTGTCCTGGCCCACGACTTTCAGGTCGGCGTTGAGATTCGCGATCAACGCATTCGCCTTCAGGGCATCGGCGTTCACCTTCTTCAGATCATCGAGCTGCTTCTTCTGGTCAGGCGTCATCTTGTCGATGAACTCCTGCCGCGACATATCGTCGTCCTGCTCAATATCCTGTCCTGCAATAATCTTGATCCCGCGGACGGAGTCGACCATCTGGCCGGCCGGAGTATCAGGCGCCAGATACACCAACTCGTAGGTTCCCGGCTTGGCTTCGCCCGCAAACGAGCCCGTCGAATCGACCGGGAAGGTGAATAACAATGTATGGCCGCCATCCGTCGAAAGGCCAACCTTGCCGCCTCCCTGCGGTTGTCCCGTGGGATTAATGACGCGGCCGTGAATCTTGCCCATCTTGTCGTCGGGCGCGGTCTGCTGTGCCCGAACAGACGGGAGGGCCAATGCAAGCAGGCCCACCATAGCGGTCAGGCCCAGCCAGCGCGAAACAGTGTGTTTCATCTCATCTCCTTGAGGGTTGCGGGACGACTACTGCTACTGCCCGCTGTCTCTAAAAAATCTTCAATTCCGAGTGCCCGCCGGCAACAAATGTGTGCGGCCGCAACGGGACTGTGCTCGACGGGACGGGCGCCAAAGCGCAGGTCGCTGCTGGCAAAGCACAATTCCAGCAAAACCAACGTTAAATCCAACCCGGCGCCTCGCACAAGGGCATCGGTCCCGATCGTCCCACGACGGGCAAAACACCCTGCGTGGCCAAACGTCCCTTTCCATCGTGCTCGCTGGCCGCCCTGTCAACCAACCAATGTCATGGTAGTGCGATGTACGCGGGGCCTCATGTGGCGCGTATCACACAATAGAATCGCCATATGGGAACTTCGATTCGCAAGGCGACCGCCTCAGACGCGGCGCAAATCCTCGAGTTTATTCGCGCCCTGGCAACCTTTGAACGCGCCCCGGATGCGGTCGTGGCGACCGAAGAGGGCCTCATTCGGGATGGCTTTGGCCCGCACCCGTTTTTCCAGTGCCTGATTGCCGACTACGACGGCCAGCCCGCCGGATTCGCCTTTTATTTCTTCAATTACTCCACCTGGGTCGGTCGGCCGGGGATCTACGTCGAGGACCTGTTTGTGCTGCCCCGCTTCCGGCGCCGGGGCATTGGCAGAGAGCTCCTCAAGCGGGTTGCCGCCATCGCCATCGAAAGCGGCTGCCAGCGCTTGCAGTGGCAGGTTCTGGATTGGAACACACCCGCGATCGACTTCTATCGCACCATCGGCGGAGAGTTCATGGATGAATGGCGCACCGTGCGCCTCAACGGCGAGGCGCTCCAGCGGCTCGCCACCTGCAGCGGCGCAGACGGTGTTTCCGCTCCATGACCGGCTGCGCAAAACCACAGGCGGCCGTGCCAGGCAAGAAGTGTCAGGGCACGACTTCAGTCGTGCCGATACAGCCGATAATTTCGATTGGGGCTTTAGCCCCCGTCATGTTGCACGACAGCCTCAGAAAATGCACGAAGTGTCACGGCACGGATTCACCCGTGCCGCATGCAGAGGACCAGAGAACGTGAAGAAAATTGTTGTCATCGGTGGCGGTCTTGCCGGGCCCGAGGCCGCGTTGACTGCGGCCCGTCTGGGCTGCGAGGTCGATCTGTATGAGATGCGCGCCATGGTCGATGGCCAGCCGCGCTTGACCCCAGCGCATCAGACCACCGACTTCGGCGAGCTCGTCTGCTCCAATTCTTTGAAGAGCGAATCGCCCAATACAGCGCCCTGGCTGCTCAAGCAGGAGATGCGGCGTGCGGGCTCAGCTCTCCTCAAAATCGCCGACGCAACGGCGGTTCCCGCCGGGCATGCTCTGGCCGTCGATCGCGTGGAGTTTTCGCGGCGCATCTCTGAAGCCATCGCCGCCGAGCCCAGGATTCGCGTCATCCGCGAAGAAGTCACCACGCTAGAGCAGGACAGCACGAAGTGCACGATCATCGCTACCGGCCCGCTCACCTCCGATGCATTGAGCCGGGAAATCGAACGGTTGACCGGCTCCGGGCACCTGGCGTTTTACGATTCCATCTCGCCCATCGTGGACGCCGACTCGATCGATATGAGCCGCGTTTATTTTGCCGCGCGCTGGGACAAGGGAACGGCGGATTACATCAACTGCCCCATGGATCGCGCCGAGTACGACCGGTTTCTGGATGCGCTTCTCGCTGCCCAACCAGCGGAGGAGAAGGAGTGGGAGAAGCTCGACTACTTTGAGAGCTGCCTGCCCATTGAAGTGCTAGCGCGGCGCGGGCGCGACACGTTGCGCTTCGGTCCCATGAAGCCCGTGGGTCTCCGCGATCCGCGGACCGGCAAGACGCCGTGGGCCGTGGTGCAGCTGCGCAAAGAAAATCTGCGCGCCGACAGCTACAACCTCGTCGGCTTCCAAAATCACTTGAAATTCGGCGAGCAGGCGCGCGTGTTGCGTCTCATTCCCGGCCTCGAGAATGCGCGCTTCCTGCGCTACGGCCAGATTCACCGCAACACCTACATCTGCGCGCCGGCCCTCCTTGACGAATGCCTGCGACTTTCACCAAAGCTCGGTCGTCAGATCGGTCATCCTGAGAGAGCCCGCGAGAGCGGACGAGTCGAAGGACCTGCATCTTCTATTTCCAGCACCCCAGTCCTCTTCGCCGGCCAGATCTGCGGCGTTGAAGGCTACACCGAATCCATCGCGTCAGGCATGCTCGCGGGCATTTACGCAGCCGCATTCGCCAACGGCGACAATCCGGTGCCCGTGCCGCGCGCAACAGCTCTCGGATCGCTCATGCACTACATCACGCACGCCGACCCCAAAAACTTTCAGCCCGCCAATATCACCTTCGATTTGCTCCAGCCGCTTGACGAGGAGACGCGCCGGCGGGTTCGCGACAAGAAAGAGCGGCACCGAATCGTATGCGACCGCGCGCTCGAGGCGTTTGACGAGTGGCGCGCAGAGCGGATTGCCCCCAGCTTCTGCGTAATACAAATGAGATGGCGGGATCATTGATTCTTCATGAGTCCGGCAAATCTCAGCAGTCAACTTCCGATTTGAGTCTTTGGCTCGGCATGAGCCAGCTGTGCAACCGCGACCATATTGAAGTAGCTACCAGAAATGATAGGACGATCATGAGGAGATACACCAACGTCAACGAGGGATGTTGGCGCACATCGTCCCCTCCCCAAATGCGTATGTGCAGCCGACGACCGAGCCACTCCTGTAGATCGCGCAGGGCGCGAGTGCGAGAACCCTGAGCGCCGACCAGGCCGAAACAGAAGCCACGACCACAAGGCGGGCCGGCGAAGATCACTCTTAAGAATCGACGCTGAGGCAATCAGCAAGGTTGCGGCAATGCACGAACCGAGCACCAACGGTTGCCACCAGAAATAAATTGCGGCAGTTACCAACCCGGCCCAGATAATTGAGATTTGCGTTGTTCGGTCTGCGGGTCCGAAGCGTATTCCCGCATAGACGGACGCTGCCCAGAGTGTGCTTCCAGCCCAGACGAGCGCGTCGAGCGCGGACTCCCATCGTCCCGGCGGACAGTGCAGCGAATAGATTGAGCAGCCCACCACGGCGAACCAGCTGAACGTCCACATTCCTGCGTAAAACCGCGACAAAAGCTAGAGGCCGCCGCCAGTCCAGCGAAAGCGTGACGCCAGTCAGAGACAGCCAAAACCATATCGCCCCCTTCTGCTCGCCGATTTCGACCAGGTCGCCTGCCATGGAAGCAGCCCGTTCCTTGTCTGTTGACCGGCACAAAATCCATTCGGCAATTGCAGCGTTATGCATTGGCGCCTCCAAGCAAGTCGAGCCCGTCGAGAAGGTTGCGGTAGGCTCGCTGAGCGTTCACTAGGGCGGCAAGGCCTGCCCTGGTCAACTCGAAATATCGTTTGGCACGCCCACCTCGCTTGGCGGTGGAATCTCCATACCAGGAGCGCACGATTCCCTTTTCTTCCATCCGGTCAAGCGTCGTGTAGAGCGCGCCCGGAGCGGGCTCGCGTCCGGTGCACGCGGCGATCTCGGATCGGATCGTGACGCCGTACGCTTGCTCTTCAAGCCGGAGGATCGCCAGCAAGACGACCTGTTCAAACTCACCCAAGGACGCCGGAGACTTCATTAGTACTACAATGTAGTTTACTTTTCGAAGAGTGTCAAGAGCGTGGGCTTGCAGCCGCGGCGTGGATCGATGCTACGCTACCCCGCGATTTTGGAATCTTGTTAGGCGTGATGCCGCAGGGCGGTCCAAGGAACTTCGCGCGCGGGAAATGCGTAACTCTGTGGTACGCTGGGCCCTCCCTCGAAAGGACCGTTATGCAAGCAGTCTCCGCGGCCGATTCTGTTTCGCTCGCCATCGAACGCACCAGGGAATTCCTCTTCAGGCCCTTCCAGTGGAGCACCTATTTAAAGCTCGGTCTGGTGGCGATTATCACGGAAGGCCTCGGGAGCAACTTTCACTCTTCCGCGCCCCACGTAGATCATGGCGCAGGCCAGGGTGGGTGGCATGGACCATCAAGCTTCCCGCCGTTCTTTCATCCCACCCCGGCAATGATCTCGATGTTCGTGGCGATTGCCCTCGCGGCATTCGTCTTCGCGATTTTGGTGTTTTATCTCATCACGCGGCTGCGCTTCGCGTTCTTCCATTCCCTCACTCGCAACATAAAGCAGATCGCGCCAGGATGGAGGCTCTATCGAGCCCAGGCCGCGCGGTTTTTCTGGCTGAACATTGTGGTTGGAATCTGCTTCATGGCGCTGGTCGTTTTGGTGGCCATTCCCTTCGCGGCCGGATTCTGGCGGCTGTTCCAAGCCAATCAACAAGGCGACCACTTCGACATTGGCCTCTTCCTGGCTCTCATTTTGCCCCTCATTCCAGTCATCCTTCTGCTGGTGATTGCCGCATTCCTGAGCGACCTGATTCTTCGCGACTGGATGATGCCGCACATCGCTCTGGACGACGCAACCGCGGGCGAAGCGTGGCGCCAGGTGCGTGCGCGCATTGCGGCCGAAAAGAGGCAGTTTCTTGTTTACTCCATCCTGCGCCTGATTCTGCCTGCCATCGCGGCCATCGCAACATTCCTTGCCCTCGCAATTCCGGGCCTGTTGCTGGCAGGAACCATTGGGGCCATGGAGTGGGGAATCCATTCGGCGTTCGCGGGCTCCACGGGATCATCCTGGCTTGTCGGTGTCGCCCTTGAAGTCTTCTTTGGCCTCGTTGCCTTTGGCTTCGCGCTGCTCGCCAGCATTTGCATCGGAGGCCCTTTGAGCACCGGCGTGCGCGAGTATGCGTTGATCTTCTACGGCGGCAGGTACAAGGCCCTGGGAGACATCCTGTATCCCTACCAGGCCATCGCAGGCCGCGCAGCCGGACCAGCCTGAAATCGCAGTCGAAAATCACGCACGGTCATCCTGAGCGGAGGTCGCCGCGCCGGCGCGGCGACCGAAGTCGAAAGCCTGCCCTGAGCGGAGATCGCGAAGCGATCGGAGTCGAATGGGGACCTGCATTTCGAAGCTCAACCCACCACAAATCTGGGTGCCCCGTCCTAACTTTGTTAGGGCGGGAAACCACAAACCCAGACCCGCCTCGAACTCTGTCATCCTGAGGTCGCTGAGGCGACCGAAGGATCTGCGGTTGCCTCTCGCGAAGCCCACCCGCCACAGACAGCGGGTGCCCCAGGTCTGGATTGTCAGACCTGGGATCGCACGAACCCCTCGCACTCGCACTCGCTGTCAACCCCTCTCCGCCAAAATAAATTTCCTCACCGTATCTAAGTCCTTTATTCCCTGTTCCCTATTCCCTATTCCCTGTTTCACCAAGTTTGCCGATAATTATCTCCACGTGGCGCACAATGGTTTCATGATCGCCGAATGGTCAACGACTCGCGACCCGCCAACCGCCGATCACGGAGAAACGCTAAGTCCTTTAGAAGGCTAAGGTTGCGTATAAACCTTTTGGAATCATTGGGTTGCAAGAGCTTTCGGAAGGTACAAACCACTGAAAACAAACTCTTTACCCGCAAAATAGGGGGAGGGGGGTACCACGAGACAAACACCGCGAGTACTGGCCTCATTTAGCCCGGTTGCCAAGCAAGCCAGCTGCCTTTCTAACTGCGCCAGCACCGCTCGCTCCGCTCCAAGAGGCTGATTTTTACGCACCTGAAACGCAAAAATAGTACTTAACTCGTTTGTAACCAACAAATATCCGAAAAATCCGTCAATGAATTTCGGCCAATTTCCTCGATTTTAGTCGATTTTGGTGCACGAAATGGCCTCAAAACGCCCCGAAATCGCCCTCGATTTGCGGCCTCGCACCGATTTCCTGGCCATTGATCGTTGCCCCGGTGTCTAAGAGATTGGTGGGGTGTGCGTGCGGCGGCACTGGTCCGAGGCCGTGTACCCTGAAGGTTGGGCGGGCATCGGAAAAAACACGGCACGCTTCGTGAAACGGGGATTCAGGTTAATGCATAAAGTGGCAATTTTGGCGGGACTATTCGCGCTCGGCTTCGGCGCGGTTTTTGCCGCGGCGCAGGGCGAGCAGCCGACGCAGGCAGAAAAGAAGTCCGCGACCACCATCGTTCTGCCTCCATCGCCAAAGGCGCTGCTTCCCGATAATTTTGACGGATGGGAGACAACCGGACCGTCGAAAGTGATGATGGACGCAGCGCAGGCAGATCCGGCGAATGCGGCAGCGCTCAAGGAGTACGGGTTCAATGCCGCGGTGTTGGCGACCTACAAGCGCGACGGCGACACGCTGAGCATGCGCGCACTGCGCTTCGACGACGCGAGTGGAGCCTACGGCGCCTACACGTACTTTCGCCAAAATGGCTGGTCCAAAGCGGACATTGGCACAGGAGCCGCTTCAGACCACAACCGGGTTTTGTTCTGGCAGGGGACGACGGTTGTGGATGCCACGTTCTCGCGTATCGGGCCAATGACCGCCGGAGAGCTGCGTGGAATCGCGCGCTTTTTGCCGGTGCCGACTGGAAACCGGGCGATGGTCCCCCCGATTCTGGCCAACCTGCCGCAGCAGAAACTCGACGGGCAAACCACGCACTACGCAGAAGGTCCCGCCGGCTATGCAGGATCGGGAGGCGTGTTACCCGCCTCGCTGGTCGACTTTGACAAAGGCGCCGAGGCAGTGACCGCCAATTACTCGCTCATCTCAGGCCCGGCCACGCTGACGATTATCGATTACCCCACGCCGCAGATCGCCGAAGCGCAGGAGGCTGCAATTCGCGCCTACCTGAAGGCGGGTGGCGGCGCTCAGCCGCCCTGGCCTGCTCCATTAACCAACTCCGACCAGGCGTCGCTTGAGGTGCGCCATAGCGGGCCCCTGGTGGTCCTGGTAAGCGGAGATGCCGTGCCCGACGATAGCCACAGGCTGCTCGAGTCCGTGCACTACGAGGCCAGCCTGACCGCGGTTCCTGAGCCCGTGGAATCGGAAGTCGAGAAGACCAGCAAGCTGCTGTTGGGAATCGCCGTCCTCATCATCATTGGGTCGGCAGCGGCAATCGTGCTCGGAGGCTTCCTCGGGGGTGGCAGGGCACTTTACCGAATGGCACGAGGTAGGCCCATCTCGTCGGTCTACGATATGGAGTTTATCCATTTGGATTTGGCGGAGAAATGGGACGAAAAAAGTGATGCCATTCACAGGCCGCATCCGAAGCGTTAACGGCGCGTTTGGGCTGTGGAAAAATGGATGGAAACCGGAAGAAACACTACGAAATCACGGGAAATGCCGAAAGATTTAAGGCGAATCTTCGGCGAACATCGAGACCCCCGAAAGCACTGGCCTCCATTGTTAAAGTATTGAAACATCAATACTTATTTTCATAAACATTTTCTCTTGACACTGCCTTCCCCCGCTCCTAGTATGCAGCCAGAAAGTTCTAATGGCTTTGGCTCCGTTGGAACTATTCTCCCTGAGGAGAGAGCTGCCCTGTTGCCGGGCGGCTCTTTCCGTTTATACCGGTCGTTCGGGCGAAGAAGCCTCGCTTTTGGACTCTGCCGGCACTGAATCGGTCCACTCTCTGCCGCATTGCTCACACTTCCAGCAGTTGGCGGGTTCGACGGTTTCAAGAACCGGATCCGGAGCGCCGCAGCTCGGGCAGGATGGCGCTACGAAATCGGGAACGTCCTCCTGAGACTCCGCGACAATCTCTGGCGGAATGGGGCGAGCAGCAATCGCTCGCGCCTGATCGAGCTGATCTGCGGCGACAAGAATGCGCAGATTGGCGGCCAACCCCTCACTTGCATAGCCGATGTAAGCGTTCGATCTTCTTCCTCCGTCGATCCAGCAGTCGATGCCCGCTTGCTGCAACGCTTCGGAAAGCTGCCTTGCTTCTTCATCCGTATCGCATTCGCATAGGACCGTCTTCCATGTGTAGTCGTGCGGGCCCGCGTCGTCGCCGTTAGCACTCGGAGTATCGGGAACGAGTTCAGGCGCACGCCCAAAGGCGATGAGGGGATTGACTGTCGGGTCATCACTCACAGCGTTCGTGAGATGCGCAGTGGGCGAAGGGAACGGCGCATTCGAAGGCGCGGACGCGTTGCTTGCCCTGATCGGGTCGCCCAATCCGCGGCTCTGCATTTCGCCGCGCAGAGCCTGCTGCGCCGCTTCTGTGAGGTCGGCGAAATCTGCGGCAAGTTCACGCAGTTCATCATCGGTCAAATCGCGATAATGCTCGGCCAATCGCCGGGACTCAAGGATAGGGTCTGCCTGCATGGGCAGAATTGTAGCGCTGATCGGAGTCCCGCGGGAGCGCGGCGCGGCTTTACCTCGCTTCGGTGCAACGATACAATCGAAGGGCAGGACAACCGCAAGAGCAGGCCGACGTAGCTCAGTTGGTAGAGCAGCTGATTCGTAATCAGCAGGTCGTCAGTTCAAGTCTGACCGTCGGCTCCAGATTCGAGAAGTAGTAGTGAGGGTGAAGGCATGGTCTCTCCAGCGCGAGAGGCCATTTTTATTGAATAGCGTCGTCAAAAGAGACACTGCAGCGATGCGCAAAAAGATTTGGGGCCTCTTCACATTATGTGGAGAGGCCCCAGTTTGCGAACGACCCAGTTGTGTCTGCTTACTCGACGGTGACCGTCAAGGTTGAGGTGGATTGCACCGATCCCGACGAGCCAGCAAGCCCTGCTGCCGGCGTCGCCGTGATGGTCGCTGTGGACGTGACGGGTTTGGTCGTTGTGGTGCTCGAAGTTCCACCGCAGCCGGAGACGAAGGCCAGGCCGGCGAAGAGGACCAACACCAGCATCAGCATGTAAAGCCGGTTGCGCTTCTTGAAGCCCAGGAAGCAGAGCGCTACTGCCAGAGTCGCTGGGAAGAGCGGTTTGAAGTCCTGGCGGATGACGGCAGCCGAAGCGGGCGGCGTAACGGTGAGAGTAGTGGTCACGGTTGTGCCCAGAGGCAACCCCGTTGTGGAGTTTTGGGCAAAGACCGTCACAGGATTCGGGTTAAAGGAGCAAGTGTAGCCGGTCGGCAAGCCGCTGCAGTTGAATGCGATCGAGCTAGCCGCGAAGTTGTTCACGGAGGTCAGCGTGATCTGCGTCAACCCGACAGTTCCCGGCTGAATGGTCAGCGAAGTAAGGGAGAGGCTCATCGCCAGGTTCGGGCTCTGTCCGGCGGGGTTGATATTAAACGTCTGCACGAGCGGAACAGCCGCGGCGAATGTAAGGTTGTCGCCGGGCTGGGTAGCCGTTATGGTGCAGGCGCTGGCAGAGGTGACCTTGGCAAACGTAACCGTGGAACCACTGACTGTGCAGACCGACGATGTGCCGGAGGTGTAGGTGACCGGGAATCCGGAACTCGCCGTCGCGTTCATTGCCAAAGAACCGCCGCCAACCTGCGTGCCTGGGTTAGCCCATGTGATGCTTTGCAGCGGCAATCCCCCAAGAACGGAGATGGTTATTTTCGCCTGCGTCGCGGCTGCGTAGTTGGAGTTGCCCTGCTGGTTCCCGTCAATGACCAAATTGGCCGGGAAGTTCAGGGACTGGCCAGGCACGAGAGCAAGTGTCGCTGTCGTGACTCCATTCGTCACAGAACCGTTGAGGATTGTGAAGATCACAGCGTTACTCGGATCGGGGCTGAGAGCAACCAAGTTTTTGGTCGCGCCGCCCGTAGCCTGGATGCTAACCGTCGCGCACAGGGTGATTGGCGAGCACGACGCGATGTAGTGGAGAGGCACAGTTACCGGAGTAAAGGAGACGGTCTGGGTGGCCTGATTGACGACCAGGACCTCCTGAACCTGCGGAGCTGCCAGGTAGTCGACGTCCGTTGCCTGGTTGGCATCGAGCACGATCGTACCCGCCGTTGTCACCGTCAGCGTCGCCGATGAGGTGTTGCCGGTTACGGTTGTGGTGGAAACGTTGCCCGCGCCAGTGCTCGAGGCATCGACCGAGAAAGTCACTGGAGTAGTGGCTCCGCCGCCCAATGCGCTCAAGTTAACCGTCAACCCGGGCGAATACAAAACTGGCGAGGTCGGCGGCGTAAAGGTGATCGCCTCCGCTGCCTTGTTGATGGTGAGTGTCAACTGGACTTGCGGTGCGGAGTCATAGTAGGTGCCGCTCACAAGGCCGCCCAGTTCGTTGGCATCGATAACAATGCTGCCGGCCTGCGTAACGGTCAGGGTAGCTACAGAGGTTGTGCCAGTTATGGTTGTGGCTGAGAAGTTTCCTGTGCCGGTGCTGCTCGTGTCGACCGTAAAGGCCACCGGATTGTTCGAGGGCCCGTTGGCAACCTTTACCACGATGGTTTCGCCCGGCGAGTAGGTGAAGGCTGTTGTGGTTGGCGCCGTAAAGGTGAGCGTCTGCGGAGTCGTCAAGGCGAAGCCGGTCACCGTTGCAGTTCCCACGCCACCGTTCGTGGTATCGGAGACATTCAACGTTGCGGTTTGAGAATTGGGCTTCGTTGCTGTGAAGGTGAGAGTCGCCGTATAGGAAGAGGCGGAGACCGGGGTGCTGAAGGTAGAGGCCGAAATCGTGGAGCACGAGGTCCCAGAAGTACCGCCGAATTCCGGATTGGAGGACGCGATGGCCAAAGTTGCAGCCGTTGTGCAGGGCAATGCATTGTCTACGACCGTCGCCGTGGTACTAACCGGAGCACCGTCGTATTGAGCATTGGGCGTGGTTAAGTCGCCGATGAGCGCTTCGCCAAGGTTATCGCCGCCGGCGTGATAGACCACTACCCACTCGTTGCCGTTGGCGTCGAGCTCCATACCCTTTGCGCCAAGCGCCGACACGACGTACTGGTGCGCTGTGTCGGGACCGCCTGTTTCGGTGTTCGGGATGGCAAACATCCCGTCGTTCTGGTCGGCATAGTAGACGGTGCCGGCTGAGTTAACAGCCACGCCATCCAACTGATTGTCGTAGTTGCCCGGAGAGGCGTCGGTTAAGGTCTGCAGCAGGACTGGCGTCGTGGCAAAGGCGCCCGCCGTGTAAGGCAGTTCGTAGAGGTTGGAAGACGTCACCTTGTCATCGTTGGCGAAGCTCGCATCGTTGTAGATTCCGTCGGTGAAGAACATATTGCCCCAGGGATCGAAGGCAATCTGGCTGACTGCCCCAGTGGTATCCGTGTAGACCACCGTTGCTGTTCCCCCGACCTGGCAGGCCGCGTTGCACTCATAAATTGCGTTGACGCCCGGCGCTGCTGGAACTGTGACCATGTAGAGATTCCCGGAAGCATCGAAGGCGACCGCTTTCGTTCCACCGCTGGGAAGATTGGCAACGGTACAGATTGCTGTGTCGGTGCCGGTGCAGTTCGGCGCCGACCCCAAGTCGCTCAACGTTACATATGCGCCATTTACAAACGGAATCTTGAAGACCGCCGAGTTGTACAGGTGCCCCATGTAGAGGTTGTTGTGGCTGTCGATGGAGAATACACCTCCACCGCTCATCGCGATCGACTGAATCAACGCGCCGGTGCTCTGGCTTACGATGTCCGTTTTGTTGCTATAAGTCGTACCGACATAGATCAGGCCATTCTGCGTCACCGCGAAGCTTCCACCGGCCGGATTCTGGCCGTCGGTGAATGAGCCGGACTGATAGCTCCAATTGATCTGGTGCATCAGGAGCGCGGGCACGTCGGAAGCGACGACCGTGTTGGCGATGGCGATGGGCGCTTGAACTTGCGTGGCCGCAGCATATTGATTGCCATTGGCAGCGCCGCCCGCCTGATTGGCGTCAACCTTGACGGAGCCGACAGAGACTGCCGTCAATACGCTTCCCGCGATGGTGGCGCAAGCTGGACAGGTTGAGCCGGGGTCAATGGTGAAGACGACCGGATTACCCGACGCGCCGCCGGTAGCGGATAGCGTGATCTGCTGGCCGACCTGTAGCGACGTGGGCGGATTGAAGCCCGTGATGGTCTGAGGCAGAATGGACGACACAGTGGCCGTGCCGCTCATGTTCACATTGAACGTAACGGCTGGAGTTGTGACATTGATCATCGCCGTACCCGTCTGCGGTCCATTGGGAGTCGCGGGCGGCGGGGCGAAGGTGGCTGTAAGTTGGCAGGCCGCTCCAGGAGGCCCGGAGGTTCCGCTGTCGCATCCGTCGCTCGATGCTGGGACCAAGGTGAACATGGTATTCGTTGGCTCGGTCACAACAGGCGTTGCCAAGGTTGCGGCGGTGTTACCGTCGCTTTCGAGGTAAACGGTTCCGGAGTTGGTCACGCCATCGGAGACCGTGCCGAGGTTGAGCGAAGCAGCGGTACGCTGAATGGCATACACCGTCGCGCCAGTCGCGTCGGTCGTGTAGAGGTTGCCTGCGGCGTCGAGAGCGATTCCGAGCGCGGAGCTGGGATTCTTCTCGATGGTTACATCGTTCGCGGTGGTCAGCGTTCCGCTGACGTTGGGAACCCACACGATATTGCCGGTTGCGTGGTCGGAGACGATCAAGCTGCCGGATGCGTCGACTCTGACTCCCCATGGAGCTCCGACGCCGGGCACTGTCAAAGTGGACTGAGCGCCGGCCGCATCGATAAGGATGTTGCCGTTGCCGGTGTCGGCGACATAGATGTTGTTGGATGCATCGGCGACGACGCCCCAGGGATGATTCAGTCCTGTAATCGGGACCGCGGTTTCGCTGGTGTCGAGGTTGTAGCTGACAACGCGGTTATTGCCAAGGTCGGAGATATAGAGCCTGCCGTCGGGGCCCACGCCCAATCCACTTGGTTCGTTCAGCGCCGTTCCGTTGAACTCAAATGTGGATGGAATCAAAGTCGACTGCGACCCGGGTGCCAGGGCGCCGCTGACGTAGGGAATCTTGACGACATTGTTGTTCGAGAAGTCGGCTACGTAAAGATTTCCGCTGGCATCGAACGCGGTCGCGGAAGGCTCGACGAATCCTGAGCCGATGGAGGTGGGGGCGGTTCCCGCCGGTGATCCCGCTGGAATCCATAAAAGGCCCGCGGTTTCGTCGGCCACTGCCATGTCACCCACGGCATCCACAGAGACCGAATAAGGTTTCGTAAACCCGGTTCCATAAGCGGTCGAGACGCCGGGGTCGACGTTGCCGTAGGGTCCCTGTCCTATGCCCCCAAGAGCCGCGGTTCCGCTGGCGTTATTTGTCGAATCCGTAATGACGAGTGCGGCATTGCGCTTGCCAGCTGCAGTGGGCGTGAAGGTAATGGTTGCCGAATAGGAAGCGCCGGTCGAGGCGAATGCAGGACTGAACGTTCCGCTGCCGGTGCCGACGGTCGTTGAACAGGAAGTTCCGGCTACGGTTGCGAATTCAGTCGATGTAACTCCGCCTTCAACGCTCTTAAAAGCCAGCGTGGGAGGAGTGGTGCAATTGCCTGCGTTATCGATTGCGGTCACGGATACCGCCGTCGCGGCGGTTCCAATCGGTGAAGAACCAAAGGAGAAGTTGTTCAGCAGAGTCATCGTGACTCCGGTGTGCCCAAGGGAATTGACATTTCCGACCGTATACAAGTTGCCGACGCTGTCGACTGCTATACCTTGGCCACCCTGGCCGGACACCTTGTAAATTCCGGCGGGATTGGGGCCGGACGAAGAGTTCGGGAGGGCAAAAACGCCATCGTTGGGAACCGAGAAAAATACTGTGTTCAAGCTGTTGGCGGAGACGCCGGTGATCGCGTTGTATCCAGCAGTCGTCGTGTAGGAAGTGATCTGGGTCGGCGAGGCGGCATAGTGTCCACCCGAGAATGGCAGTTCCTGAAGGTAGCTGGTTTTTCCGGAATTCGCACCGTTGTCAGCGCCATCTGAGAAGAACAGATTGCCCCACGGATCGATGGCCACCGAGCCCAAGCCGCCAGACGCATCGGCGTAAACCACCGCAGGGGAACTGCAAGTCGGCAGACTGCTCGCGCTGCACTCGTAGATCGTGTCCGGATTGTTGGCTGGATTGGCATCGGTCGAGAAGAAGAAGTTGCCCTGGCCGTCGAAGAGCAGGGATGAGAAGCCACCATTCTCGCCGGCGAAGAGTGCCTGCGAGCCGGACGCGAACACGCAGGCGGCCGCGTCCTGCGTGCCGCCCAGACAATTGGCGGTGGGTGTAGTTGTAAAGCCCGTGTACGTGCCGGTCGTGGAGTTGTAAGGAAGCTTAATAATGCTTGGGCCGTAGTCTCTGGCGATATACGCGTTGCCGTATTGATCCATACCGGCTGCATTGCTGTTTCCGAAATTGGCGAGGACCGACTGCACGCCGGCAGGAGTGATCAGAAAAACGCCGCATGCTGAACAACCGCCGTAACCATCGCCCACGATTACATCGCCATTCGGGCCCACCACGAAGGTGCCGCCCAAGGGGGCCTGGCCGCCGGGCCAGCCGCCAGTCGCGCCGTTGAAATTCAGGTCGCCGATGGTGACGGTGGGGCCAGTGACAACGATGGGCGGTGGCTGCGTAACCGCCATCGCGGGAGTCGCACCAAGGCAAAGGGCCAGCAGGGCAGACAGGACCACCCATGTTCCCGCCGCGAGAGACCGCGCTGGACTCGTCAAGCTGTTCAATGTAATCTGCATTTCTTCTCCTCCGATCTGTTTCCATCCCCGAACCGGGGAATCGCTGACGGTCCGGTTTGTCCCGTATCGTCCTTGGCCAAAATCAAACTTTCTTCTTGAACCCCATCTGTTCTTCTGATCCGGTATATGTCCCATTCCGTCCCGCTCGCGATTCGGCGGCGACGGCCGAATGGTCTGTCTTCGAATCGGACTGCAAGAAGCAGGGCAGTATGTGCAGGAAAAAAGAGTCCTGAAAAAGCCGACCCCAAAAGCTCGGCACCTTTCCATGCACAGAGCAGGTACGAACCTCACCCAGAACTGCGCGCGGATTAACATACAAATTTGGTAACGGTACACCGTACTCGACGAAATTCGCGGTTGTCAAGTGAAAAACGTTTGAGTAAAGCCGATTGGCGATGCGCAAAAACCGGAGCAACGGGACGCGTCGCGGGCTGACCTGCTTAGGGAGAATCCATTTGCTGCGGCTGGCGATACGTTGCGGGGATTCGTGGAACTGCGGGAAAGGAGGCCGGCCCCGGACCGAACAGGACCGGCCGGTGAGCGATATTCATGATACCGTTATCTGTGCTGAACAGCCTGGGGGCTCAAAGCGCCTCAAAAATCGGAGCGGTTTGCGAGTCCGCGCCCACTTTTACTATCGCTTTTGCGGGAATGATTTGGGACAGAGGAGTCTTCCGGGCTGGGGATTTAACACAGGGCGCCGATACATTGGAGAGGCTATTGTGGAGAGGGGCTGGGGCATGGTGCCGTTGGCGCTGCGGAGGACATTCTTTGTCGCCGTTTTGGCGATAGCCGGGCTGGCCGGTTGCGGAGGCAGCGTGGGCACCGGCGGAGGCGGCACTTCAAAAACCACGCCGACGGTAACAGCATGGCCGACAGCGAGCGCGATTACCTACGGCCAGACGCTGGCTTCATCGACCCTGGCTGGGGGCACAGCGTCGGTGTCTGGCACCTTCTCTTGGACTACGGCCGCCACGGCTCCTGGCGCAGGAACCCCGAGCGAAGGCGTCACTTTCGCGCCTTCAGACACGACCGATTACAACACAGTTGCGGGCTCCGTCGGTGTGCTGGTGAATAAGGCGACACCCACGGTAACGGCGTGGCCCACGTCAAATGCGATCACCTACGGCCAAACGCTGGCTTCGTCGACACTGAGCGGCGGCACGGCGTCGGTCCCCGGCTCCTTTGCCTGGACGACACCCGCGACGGCACCCGCGACAGGGGCGGTCAGCGAGGGCGTGACCTTCACCGCTACGGATACGGCCGACTACAACACAGTTGCGGGCTCCGTCGGTGTGGTGGTGAATAAGGCGACACCCACGGTAACGGCGTGGCCCACGTCAAATGAGATCACCTACGGCCAAACGCTGGCTTCGTCGACACTGAGCGGCGGCACGGCGTCGGTTCCCGGAACCTTTGCGTGGACGACGCCCGCGACTGTACCCCCTATAGGGACCACCAGCCAGAGCGTGTCTTTTACCGCTACGGATGCGACTGACTACAACGCCGTGGCGGGCTTCGCGAGCGTGAGTGTGAGTCCGGCCGTGGTTTATACGCTGGCCGTGAATTCCGCGGCGCCATCGAGCGGCATCTCCATCTCGCCCGTCTCGCCTGCCGACAACAACGGAGCAAGCTCGGGAACAACACCCTTCACGCGCTCCTACAATACCGGCGCGCAGGTGACGCTGAGTGCGCCGTTGACCGATAACACCTATTCTTTTGTCTCTTGGAGCGGCTGTAACTCGACAAGCGGGTCCGGCGGAATCAATTGCAATGTGACGGTCAGCGGCAACACGACCGTGACGGCAAACTACAACCAGGCCGGAATCACATCAATCACAGTAACGCCCAGCACAGCCACGATCGGCACGCAACAGCAGTTCACAGCCACGGTGCACGGCAGCGGTAGCTACTCGAGTGGCGTGACATGGTCGTTGACCTGTTCCTCATGCGGCAGTTTGAATCCTGGCACGTTGAGCGTAGCGGGACTTTACACCACGCCGTATCCGGCTCCGGCGTCAGTAACCATCACGGCCACCAGTACCATGGCCGGATTCACGAACATAAGCGGCAGCGCAACTGTCACGCTGAGCCCGCCTGCAACGGCGAGCGGGCCGGCACTGACCGTGGACGTGGGCACGCCGACGAATCCGAGCGAGAACCCTCACACCATCAGTCCATATGTTTATGGAATGAACGGCTACGTCCTGGATTCGGCATCGGAGAAGATCGCCAACCCCGGTCTCGTGCGCTGGGGCGGTGACGCTACATCGCGCTACAACTACGTGAACAACTGGACCAGCTCCGCCGCAGATTGGTATTTCGAGAACTTTCCGGGCGAGGGATCCATGTTCCCAAACTCCGGCTCAAGCTCCAATTTCACGCAATTCTTCCAGGGCGTGAACAATGTGGGCGCAGCAGCCCTGGGTACCGTGCCGGTTCTGGGATGGGTCTCGAATGGGACCAATGCATGCAGCTTCACAGAGACGGCATACCCCAACCAGGTGAGCCAGACCGGCAATCCTGCTTTTAATAGCTATAACGGACTAATGTGCGGCGAAGGCTACTACGCCGAAGGATACGGAGGCTGCACAAGCTCGAGCGGCTGCGCCATCTACGGAAGCAACACAATCGCCCAGATCACAAGCACATCGGAGCCTGCGCCGAGCATTATCGACCCGGCAACTCCGCTCCCTGGCTCATCTGGCTCGGCGCTGAAAACTTGGGCGAATGGCACATGGTCAGGCGGATGGGTGAATTCGATCGCAAACAATCCAAGTTATGGCACTGGCGCCAGCGGCAAGGGCGTGGCCATGTGGGATCTGGACAATGAGCCAACATGGTGGGACGCCGTGCACCGCGACGTTCATCCGGTCGCCTTCACCTATGATGAGGTGACCAACAACGGGCTCGGCACGGCTTTAGCCATCAAGACCGCGGATCCGACGGCGCTGGTCAGCGGCCCCGTAATCGACTATTGGGAAGCTTACTTCTATTCCAAGAAGGACATTGAGTCCGGGTGGAGCTCGGGTTCGCCCTGTTATGAGCCATGGAGCAACCCCGTTGATCGCGAGGCTCACGGCGGCGTGCCCATGATCGAGTACTATCTGAAGCAATTCAACAGCTATTCGCAGCAGTATGGCATCCGCTTGCTCGATTACGTCGACATTCACGGGTATTTTGCGCCGGACTACCCGGCTAACAGCGGCAATTCAGTGGCTTTTACGACAGCGGGGGATACCGGGGAACAGGAAGCGCGCATGAATGCGACGCGCGTCTTCTGGGATCCGACCTACACAGACCCGAACGATCCGCAACCGAACTATATTACCGACTCGAACTACACCACGAGTTGCTCGCCACCGGCGCAGGCTCCGCAACTGATTCCCATGCTGCAGAAATGGGTCACGAACGATTACCCCGGCACCAAGACTGCAATCGATGAGTACAACTTCGGTGGCTTGGAATCGATCAACGGCGCTCTGGTGCAGGCCGATATTCTGGGCATCTTCGGCCGCCAGGGATTGGACATGGGCGCGTTCTGGCCGACGATGAACTACAACCAGCAAGGTCCCGGCAATTACGCGTTTGCCATGTACCGCAACTACGACTTGGCCAACGATGGCGCGACATTCGGCGATATGTATCTTTACGCGGTGAGCACGGGAGCCGGCGGCGATGGCGAGGGGCAATTGTCGGTTTATGGCGGGCAGAGAAGCTCCGACAATACCATCACGGTGATGGTGATCAACAAGACATACGGCGCGCTGACCTCAACGATCAGCCTGCAAAACCTGTCGGTGGCCAATGGCACGACCGCGCAGGTCTTCCAATACAGCAACGCCAATTTGAATGCGATCGTAAAACAGGCCTCCGTGAGCGTCACGCCGCCTTCGAGCGGCACGACGAGTACGATCGGAAGTTACACATTCCCCGCGCAATCCATCACTCTTTTTGTGGTGCCGGATTAAGAGGCAGGCAATGCCTGTTGCGCGCCATTCCGGCGCCGGTCGGAAGGGCGTCAGGAAAGAGTCCGGCTCACGCCGCGCTCCGGCTGGGCATACGCCGTAGTAACCGGTCTGCACGGCCGATCATGATATCGCAATCATGCCATGCCATGGCCCCCGCGGCCGTCTAGGGAACGGCGCACCGCCTAAGCCGATCGGAAATGCAATCGTCGAATTCCGGCCCTCGCCTCCACCGAAAGTTGGAGGAGCGTTGGCCGCCCCCCTGCAAGAGCCAGAGCGCAGCTTGAGCGGTCAGTGGCGCCGGATTCGAATCCCTCAGGCCGGAACGCGAAGGCCTCTTTTGAAAAACTCTGCAGGGAAAATCCGCATGGAGAGCGAAGCAGTTTTTCATTTGTCACGGAGATGTCTTTTGGCGCGATAACAATTATGGAAGCGAGCTCATCGCGAAACAATTCGCGGGCGAAAGCGTTGTTCCATTGAATCGTTACGGCTCAAGAGTCCACTGGAGTGAGAAAGATCGCGCTCTTCAGGGTGAGCGTTTCCCCTCAACAAGTCGCAAAACCCGCTCCGTAAAGGCCGGAGGAGCTTCAAGGACCGGCAAACTTGCGGTATCGATCCCATCGTTGGAAAACCCGGAAAGAATTCACTTGACAGAGTCTCACCTCAAGCTTCAGAATTCCCTGTCATCAATGCAGAACCTAAATCTGCGCCCGAATACTCAAAGGCTTAAGTTGCACTTACAGGCTTAGTTTAGGGGTGCGCGAAAACTTCGGGCTGGGTGGGGACTGGGGAACCATCTGTCAAAGACACAAGGGAATGTAGCCGACGGGGGGACTACTATGAAGTTCTTTTCAGGGAACAGGCCGACTGCCTCGTTGCTGGTGATGCTAACTGCAGTGCTCCTGCTGGCGCCAATCGCGCTCCATGGGCAAGCGACAGGAAACGTGACCGGAGTTGTCGCGGATACGACGGGCGCCGTGATTCCGAAAGCCTCGGTTGTATTGGTCGACATCGCAAGCGGAATCAAGCGCACCACGACCAGTAACGGCGACGGTGCTTTTGCATTTGCCAGCGTCATCCCTGGTCTCAGTTACCAGCTCACGGTAACGGCCGACAATTTCGAGTCCTGGCAGTCCCAACCATTCCCGGTTCGCCCCGGAGACCAGTTGAGCTACACGGATATCAAAATGAAAGTCGGGTCGACCGCTGCGGCGGTGACAGTGGAAGCGCAGGTTGATTCCAATCTGGCCGCCTTGGACACGGGCGAGCGCAGCGACATTATTACCTCCAAAGACCTGAACAACCTCACCATTGTGGGTCGCGATGCTGGTGAACTGGTGAAGATGTTGCCCGGATACGCGATGTCCACAGGCAATCAAGGCCTTTTCAACCGTCCGGGATTTAACAACGCAGTTGTGGGCCTGAGCGGCCCCACGTCAGCTTATGTTGCCAATGGTTCCGGCCCGGCCGGCATTGCCATCGTCAGTGACGGCGTTTCGCTTACCGACATCGCCACCAATTCGGGGTCGGTACAACAGATGAACATCGAGATGGTGCAAGACGTCAAAGCCTCCAACTCTTCGTATGGCCCCGAATATGCGAAGGGGCCGGCACTGATCAGCTCTTCGTCGAAGACGGGTGGCGCCTCATATCACGGCGAAGGCTATCTCGTGGCGCGCAATGCGGTTTTGAATTCGAATGACTGGTACGACAATTACCTCCGTCAATCGCGCCCCAACGAGCAATATTTTTACCCCGGTGGTAATTTCGGTGGCCCGTTGCCGCTTCCGTTCACGAGTTTCAATCACAACCGGGACAAGTTGTTCTTTTTTGCAGGGTTCGAGTATTACCACCAGATCTTTGAAGCTGATCAGCAGGCGATTTCATCCTGGGTGCCAACGACTGCCGAACGCCAAGGGGATTTCAGCGCGGCCTCGCTCGATGCCGAGCTTTGCGGCGCGCGTCCCGATGGTAATCCCAACCCTAACGCCATTCTGCCCATGTGCTATGTAGATAGCTTCTTGCCGAATGGGACCGCAGTGGCAAATAACAATGCCAACCCCTACATCAATGGAGCGGGCGCGTCGCTTGTGAATTGGTATCCGGCGCCGAATGCGGATCCATTCACCAATCCGTTTGGATACAACTACATTAAGCAACTCCAGCAGAACCAGAACGGAGGCGTGTTCCGGTCGACGCTGCAATACAACATCAATCCGAACAATAACTTGTTCCTGGTTTATGGATTGCAAAGGGAAGTTGACGAGGATCCCGTCGCTCTCGGCTATTACCCGACCGCGGGAGTTCCATATCCCGGTGATATCACCACGGGTGACGTTTCGAATGTGCTCTCCGCGCGCTACACGCGCTTTTTTGGTTCGACCGTAACCAACGAACTCTCCGCCGCGATGTCCTTTGTCAGTCTGCCAGGGAAGATGGGGAACCCGCTCGGGGTTGATCGGTTCGACATTCCGGGAAATGGCGGTCTGGGCTTCGATTATCTGGGTGAGTACAAGAACAACAATGACTATGCCGTGCCTGCCATCGCCAATGGAGGTGGGAACGGCTATCCGAACATTCTCATGCCCGGAGGGTTCTATAACAACCGGATCCACACCAAGAAGGTCGATCCGATCATCCAGGACAACGTGAGCTGGGAGTTGAAAAACCACTTCCTGCAATTCGGTTTCTACGGTGAGCAGGGCACCTACAACGGTATCGCCGATCCCGGTGCTTATCCTCAGGGCGAATACACTTTCAATGTCCAAAATGCGTATTACGAATATTCGTCAACCAATCAGGCGCCCTATAACGGCTGCGAGAATCCGAATCCGACCGGCAACCTGCGCAACTCCGGCTCCGCGTACTTGGGAAGCTGTTACAACCCCACGGCGCTGACATACGAAGGGTATGCCGATTCGTTTACGCAGACCAATTTCACGCCTCTTGTCGACTTGCGTTATACGACCGTGGCTGGGTTTGCTATGGACACGTTAAAACTTCACAGCCTCAGCTTGATCTTCGGCGCGCGCTTCGAGCATCTTGGACCGTGGACGGACCGCTATAACAATGGTCTGGCGACGTTCTCTGACGCCCTTTATAAATCACAATGCGGCGGTTACACGCGCAACTGCAACAGCGCCAGCTTCCCAGGCGTCACGTGGGCCTCACAGAAGACCGGCGTATCGAACTCCGTCAACTCGCCGGCAACGATCTATGTGACTCCCCGTGTGGGGGCATCATGGGATCTCTTTGGGAAAGGTCAGACCGTGCTGCGCGGCGGATGGGGCATGTACCGCAACCAGGAGCAATTCAATCCCTATGCGCTCGCGGCGGCTACGGCCCAAGGATATAAGACGACAAATCTGCAGGGACCACTGACCTTCAACGAGATCGACAGTCAGTCGCCGATCCTGCCGCCCGATTTCAGCGCCTATGTGATTTCACCCAACGATAAGGTTCGTCCGATCTATTACGAATTCAATGGCGGAATCGATCAGGCTCTCCCGGGGGTAAGGTTTCTGCACATGGGACCTTCGCACTTGTCAGTTGCATATGTCGGCAATGAGAGTGTGAATCTGGGATCCTACAGCGGAAGCAATAACTACAACACCGCATCCGATCTCAACATCATTTGCGGAATTGAGACCGGCTGCCCGGCGAACAATAACCCGGCAATGGCGGGGGCAAACGACAATCTTTTCTTTGTCCAATATTCATATATCCCCACCGTCTATGAAACCATCTACGGAAATCCCAACCTGAGCGGCGGTATCGCTAGCTTCGGCACACCGGAATTCGATGTCTACCGTCCGTACCCGTTCTATCAGCATATTTACCAGCTCAAGCACGATTTTTACTCGAACTACAATAGCGCGCAGATCGAATGGGACAAGTCTTCAGGTATGGTGACGTGGGGCGCTAACTATACCTTCGCCAAGAATCTGGCCACCGCCTCTTCGTACAACAACCAACTCGTCGACCCGGTAAACCTTCGCAACGATTACAACCCGGTACCGTACGATCGGACGCAGGTCTTCAACATTCATTATCTGGTCGACCTGGGTACTCGCTACAAGGGCGGGAACTTGTTGTTCAAGGAGCTTGCCAACGGTTGGCGGGTGTCCGGAATATCGCAGGTCATGAGCGGATTCCCGCTGGCCTCTGAAAACGGCAATAACTTTAACTTCGGATACGGTGGTCTCGCGACGGCCGTCCAGGTGCCCAATCCAAACCAGACAACCCCGAGCTCTGAGTCGAGTTGCCAGACAGAATTCGGCATCACGCCCGATAAGAACGGGGACACTTTCTGCGTCACCAACGTCAATCCGGTGGTTTGGCTTGGCACGCCGGACGTGCAGTTGATGCCGTCGCTGGTCAAGGGTGTCAGCCCAAGGGGTGGCTCGCATACGCACCAGTTTGTTAATCCGCTGGCTTTTGGTATCCCGGAGCCCGGTAGCAACGGCTCCTACCGGTTGCCCTACCTGCGCGGTCCGGCATATCTGGATCACGATGTGACGGTGCTGAAGGATTTCTCCATGGGAGAAGGGAAAACACTTCAGTTGCGCATGGGCGCTTTCAACGTATTCAACCATCCTCTGGTTTCGTTCAACAACAACAACACCACGAACCTGAATCTTGGATTCCAGGATGGAGTGGTCGGTCGGGCACTGACGCAAAGCATGCTCCAGTACCAGGATTTCGGTGTTGCGAACATCAAGGTTGGAAACAGGCTCGCGGAACTGGAAGCAAAGTTTACGTTCTGATTGGTATTTATCCGGGAAACCGCAGCGCAATCTGGCTGTGGCCTCGGAGTGGAACTGGAAAACGGCCGGAGAGGGCGGAACGGCCGAGTGAGCAGAATTAAGAACTGCGGCCTCCGCCATCTGCCGAATCCGTGCAAGCGGGCAGGCGGGTTAGCCGCTGGTAACAGGATCTCTGATTGAGCTTGTGGGAGGAAGTGTATGGCCATCGAATCGACAGTTATGTTTCGCAGGGTTGCACGGATCGCTTGCCTGGTTCTAGTCGCCGGCCTGTTGGCGGGCGCTGCCTCCAAGGCCCAGCTGCCCATTAAGGCGCCGGCCCCGGTCTCGGTGGGCTCGGTCATTCCCTTCAGCCACGGCAGCACCGGCAATTGGATCCAGATCTATTCCATGAAACAAGATCCGATCTATGGGCATATTCTCTTCCTGGATTCCGCCGGCAGCGTGATCTATGACATGGCGCCGGGCGCGTCGTTTCCGACCGAAATCATGGGGCCTGAACCATCAAATAAAGATGCCTCCGACTGTTCGCTGCTCGAGTACAAGGGGTCGTACTGGAACGCCGCTATTGCATTCGATAAATGGGACAACCTTTATATTACGGATCGCTTTGGCTCTGCCGTTCAATTCTGCCGCGTACCATACAACGCCGCTGCAGGGACATGGACTTTCACCAGCAAGGACATTTGGACGGGTCCCACCTACGTCAACGGCAGCGGCCAGACCGAGTCGATTCCCCCGCAGGATCTTCAGGTTGGCGATGACGGCGTCACATTCTATGTGAGTACGTCGGACACCTCGGCAATCTTTAAATACCAAGTAGATGAGAGCGGTAACGTAGTCGCAAATTCCGTCACGCCGTTGATCACCGGTCTGGAGGCCGGGGCTACCCAACTTGCAGTCGACCACGCCGGCAATCTGTATTTCGTTGAAAACCAGGGAGACTATCCGAACAATGTACATGGCATCCGCGAGATTGCCGCCGGCTCGCCACCGATCGTCGGAGATGGGACTGGAACTGCGGAAGGTGCGCTGCCCCGGATCGACCAAGGCGGCTGGAACGGCATCACTGGCATGTTCGTTGACCCACAAGGAGACTTGTATTTCGGTGAGGCGAATAACATCTCTTATGGTGGGCAGGCGGATGGCGTTTTCATGGTCCCCAACGAGGGGACCCCAACCAGCCCGAAACTAGTGTGGAATGACACAGCCATGGTTTCGCCCGTGGATGGCGGATATCCGCCGATGGTGGACAAAAGAGGGTTCCTTTGGATCGCCACCAGCTATTACAACAACTGGGCTCCGGCCGGTGTAAATGGCCCGCAGTGCGACACCACGACCCAGCAGGCTGCGACAGCTACGTGTTTGTATTCGACCATTGTGTTGTGGAAGCCCGGAGCCCTGAGCTTGGGGACTTCTCCTGTCGGCGGCCCGAGCGCGGTGCCTATCAAGAGCTATTCGGTAGCAGCGGGGGGCGGAACGATTACGCTCACCGCAAACAACACGTTCACTGAAAATGAGGTGGTCACAATCTCGGCGAAATCGGGCGACCCCCTCTACGCACTGAACGGTCTCAACTTTTACGTATCAGGCACCGGCCTGAGCAGCACAGCTTTTCAGATTTCGTCAAGTACAATCGCGGCGGACGCAAGCGGCTCGACATCAGCGACGGCCTCAATCAACCAGACGTCGGCCATGTATTTCATGTTCAACCAACCTACGACGCCAACCAGCATTGCATTGGCGCAGCCGAGCAATACAAATTTCACGGCTGTCGCCAACAACCCCATGTTGGATAATCCGCCGCCGACGAATCCGGTGTCGCCCTGCGCGGCGAACAATTCGTATCCGGCATTTAGCGCCAATATGACGACAACCAGCTCATACAGCTGGTGCCCATATTACGTGCAATTGAACACCACCAAGGCCGGCCCCGTTGAGGGCGAAGTCCAGTTGCTCGGCTCGGGCAACGCTGTTATCGCAGGGAGCAATGCATACCTGAGCGGTACCGGGCAGGGCGCGGCGGTTTCAGTGGTTTCATCGGCAATCGTCCAACCCATCGCCTCTGGGCTGAACGAACCCAAGCAAGTGGCGGCCGATCTTTACGGCAACACATACGTTGCCGATTCGGCTCTAAAGGCCATCGAGACGTATCCTGCCGGAACCACCAGCCCGACATCGGGTAAAGTCCTGGGCAGCGGGTTATCGGCTCCTTCCGGAGTTGCGGTTGATGGCGTCGGCAACGTCTATATCGGAGACTCCGGGAACGTCTACCTGATTCCATATGTGAATGGCGCGTTGGCCGCAGGACAGCAAACCCAGATTGCCTCCGGTTTGGGGACCGGCAACTTGAACCTCGCCGTCGATGGCGAAGGGGATGTTTTTGTTGCGGATGAGGCTAAGAAGCAAGTCGTCGAGATTCCGAATCCGCAGACACAGGTGATGGAGCAAAGCTATCCGCAGATCACTCTTGGATCGGGATTCACAGGCCCGTCGGCGATTGCCACTGACAGTTCGGGAAATGTGTGGGTGGCCGATGGATCGAACCTCTGGGAAATCACAATACCCTGGGGCAGCGCGACCAAGGTCGCAAGTGGTCTACAAGGGCCAGTAACCGGTTTAGCCGTGGACCCGTCTGGATCTGTCTTTGCGGCGGAAGCCAATGGGCTGACTTGGATTCCGTACAACACGAATACGGGCGCCCTGAATATCAACAGTGAGATTCTCTTGACTAGCGGTCTGGGCAGCGGCCCCGCGATACCAGTGGGTGTGGCTCTTGACGGAACCCAGAATGCCTACGCATCGTATGGGTCTGGATCAACCGCCGGATTGGCGCAACTCGGCATCGGTGGCACATACGATTTCAACGCCGGTAACGTAGAAGCCAATCCCAACGTTCCTGTCGAAGTCGATGCGCAGATTCTCAATCTGGGGAATGCGCCACTGACGGTTTCCGACGACCCAACCGTCGATCTTTTCACGGGGGCCGATGCTGCCGATTACTCCGTAGGGCCTGCGACGCAAAACTCGCCCGCCTGCAGCGCCACGACGAACACTCCTCCGGGCGGTTCCTGCTATCTCGGTATGGTTCTCCAAGCGCCTGCCCCAGGCCAGACGACCGCTTCTGTCGCTGTCGTATCGAATGCAGTCAATGCGACCTCGGGCGTCAATATCGCCGTGTCGGGCTTGGTAATCCAGGATCTTCGGCCGGCGGCAGCGGCTGCAATTGCGGTTACCCCTGTTACTGGCACTGGGTGTGCGGGAGCGACCTATCCAGGGTGCAATACAATCCAGGTGACCGTGACCGCCGGTACAGGCTTCGGCACACCGACGGGCACAGTAACGCTTTCAGTCGGCAGCGCCACCGGCAATCAGCCCAAACAAACCCAAACCTTGAATAGTGCGGGCGTCGCCACATTTAGTTACAGTGCGCTACTCGGCGGAACCTATACCATCAATGCGGACTACAGCGGTGCGGGTACAGCAGGGGCCACACAGAACACCTGCGCAACATCTACCCCGTGCTTCTCAGGAGCTGCCGCCAAGGGAACATTCACAATCGCGCGCGCCATCCCAACCATCGTGTTTGGCGTGCCGGTGACGAATAGTCAATGCCTCAACTACACCACCCTTCTGAATGGCAGCTCCTCAACCGTTGTTCAGAACGGCCAGACAGTGAACCTTTGCACAGTCAATCCTGGCCTGGTGACTGTTTGGGCTGGAAATACCTACGTGTACTGGGCGCATCAAGCCTACGTTTCGGCAATTGTGAGTTCGACCGTGGGAACGCCCTCCGGCACCGTGACCTTTACTCAAGGCGGACAACCTGCCGATCCAACCCAGGGAGTTAACGGTGCCATTGCGCCGAATGGCAGTGGCGTTGCGACCTTCCTTCTCCAGAATCTCGGCCTCGGTGTCTACAATTTGTCCGCGGCATACAGCGGCGACGTAAACTACGCTCCGATAAGCGTTCCGTTGCAGCCTTTCTATGAAATTGCTCAGAGCGTTCAAATCACTGTGTCGGGAGGGGCCACCATTACACCCGGTGTTCCCACTCAAGTGACACTAACTCTGATGCCTCTGGTCGGATTCGGTCAAAACGTAAGTTTGGAGTGCAATTCGTCCGATGCTCCGATCAAACTGGCTGCGACCAACCCTGTTTCAACCTTGCCACCGTACTCCGAGTGCACGTTTAGTTACGCGAATCCGAGCACGGGGACAGAGGCTGTGGGCACGGCTGGCGCGGTTCCGACCACGATCGTAATGACCATCAGCACCGACGTAGCGGTCAATGGCGGTACTACCGCTTCGGTTGGGCGTCAGTCGCCCTGGGCGTTGGCCGGCATGTTCGGGCTTGGATTGGTTGGGTTAATCGCGGGTCGCAAAAAACTTTACCGTTCGATGGCCGTGATCTGTATCGCGATGATGCTCTCCGGTTTGTTCATGGGGATCACTGCTTGCACCAACGCCGGTTACTCAACGCCGCCACCAGCGCCAAAGGTGACGACGCCGGCCGGAACCTACAACGTGCAGATCATTACATACGATCCGGAAGCGCTGGTACAGAACTCACTGACCACACCGATGTTCACTTTGCCCGTTAGCGTGCAATAGGGGTTTGCTGAAACCGGGCCGAATTTGGCGGTGCTTTCCGGGGGCTGGAGGCGGCTCCCGGTGAGCCAAAGAAAGGCAAAAGCCTCCATCCGCAAACGGACGAGAGGGTTTTGCGGACGTTAGACTCAAGTTCTTCTTGGGAGGAATGCAATGGGCACCACGTCGTTCACCGTACTCCGCCGGTTTGCCGGCTTTGCGTTTTCACTGACGCTGTTAAGTTTGTGCCTGGCTGGACTAGCCAAAGGGCAAGGGACGCCGCTGGTGACCGCCAGTTCTGCCGCCGGGTTGAGTCACCCCACCGGGTGGGGGACCATTCTGGACACGGCGCTCGACCAGGCAGGTGACTGGTGGGTGGTGGATTGGCCGAATGGCGCTTTGTATGAGTTTCCCGTGGGCGGAGGACCGGCCATTGTGGTTGCTGGTGCGACCCCGTCGGCTAGCCTGGGGGGACAATACACCAACCCCGGCATTATCTTCGATCCAGGTAACAATCTTTACCTGGAAGCAAACTACAACAACTGCATAGTAATGTTCCCGTGGAATGCGACAACGCAAACCTGGACCGGCCTCAACGACGGAGGAGCTAAGGACCTATCGCCCAGTAACCCAACCACGACGATGTGCACCAACTCCGGAAACAACAACGAGTTTGAAGCGTGGGCGCAGTACAACGTCTCCGATCTGACGGGTGAAGGCCTCGGCTACTTTCAGCCCTGGGGTATGGCCATCGGCATCAACAACACCATCGTTGTTGGTGACACCGGCGGCAACGAAGCCGCCGACATCCGAGTCTTGTCGGTCAGCGGCGCGTGGGCCAATCCCAAGACCGCCGGATGGACGCGGGTACCCGCGATCGGCCTGACCGCTCGCCCAAACTCCGTAGCGCAGGATCCGGAAGGCAATATTTATTTTGTTGAAGACACCGGCGGTGTCGCCGGAGTTCTTGAAATCCCCTCGACCGCGACCAACGAGCAATACCAGTCGACCAAAACGACAGCCGCCGAAGCAACGATGGTTCGCGTGGATCCCAATCTGCCTGCCGTGAAAGGTGTCGCGAGCGATGCTGCCGGCAACCTTTACATTAGTGATTCGCAAGTTGGCGTCGTGATGGTCCCGAATCCATCCGGAACCCCGCAAACCTCCTCGGCGGTCCTGGTTTCCGGCGTGCCTGCTACGGGCCAGGTGGTCCTCGATTCGACGCGCAATCTCATGTACGTTCCGACCTCGCAGTCCCAACCCAACGGCCAGGCGGACGTGGCCAAGGTCGGCCTTGGTTATGCCGAGTTCGGCTCCTCCGCCGTTGGCAAGACGCTTACCACCGGGTCAAATGTTGTCTTCAGCTTTAACGGCAACGCCACGCCCTCGACCTTCGTTATTGCCGAAAACGGGGTGGCAACGCCAGACTTCGCCATTACCGGTGGCACCTGTACCACTGGCGGCGCAGGCTACTCGAACGGCAAGAGTTGCCTCGAAAATGTATCGTTTACTCCGACTTCCGTGGGAAACATCTCAGCCAAGTTGCTGATGCAGAAGTTTGTGCTGAGCAGTTCAAGCAACGCCATCACCGCATACTCGATAGCAACGGGAAGCACGACTCTCATCCTCACTGCTGCGAACACTTTCTCGGCAGGGGAAATCGTCACTTTCACTGACACCACCAAAACCGATCCCCTCTATCCGCTCAACGGCGTGCAATTAACCGTTCTATCCAGCGGCCTGAGCAAAACGCAGTTTGAAGTTCAGACCAGCGCCGTGGTTGGAACCTACACGCCGCCGGCGGCTGTGGTGTCTCCGCCAGCGAGTGCAACCGTCCAAGGCTCCAACTACGTGACACTTGCGAGCATGGCGTTGCATGGCATCGGGGTTGGCGCGAACATCCAGACCTCTCCCGCTCTGCAGTCCTCAATCGGCAAGGGCTTGCTGACCCCGAACCAGATTACGACAGACGCAGCAGGCAATCTTTATATTGCGGATCCCGGCCAAGCCAAAGTTGTCATGTATACCGCGGGCTCCGGAGCTTCCTCCACGCCATCTTCTGTCGGCACCGGGTTGACGATGCCAACGGGTATTGCCGTTGATGGCACCGGCGATGTGTTTATCGCCGATAGCGGCACCGGCAGCGTTTACGAAGTGCCTTTTGGCCTCAACGAGGTCACTGGCTCCGCGCCGGGGCTGAACTCTGCGAGCCAGGTCACGCTCGTGAGCGGCTTAGGGACTTCCGGCCTGCAGTTGGCTGTTGATGGAATGGACAATCTGTATATCGCTGATCCGGGCAATGGGCGGGTCGTCAAGCTGAGCGGTGTTGGCGCTTCGACAACCTCCAATCTCGCCCAGGTTGAAACCTTGCTGACCACCGGCTTTACCGCGCCCACCGCTGTGGCTACGGATGCAGCCGGTAATGTGTACGTGATCGACGGCGTGAATCTTTTCGAGCTTGTCGGTGGCGCGGGTGCTCCAGTCACGTTGCTGAATAACTTAAGCGGCGCGACGGGCCTGGCTGTCGATCCTTCCGGAGCCGTCTATATTTCGTCTGCGAGCGGAACCACCCGCATTCCTTATATAAGCGGTGCCTTGAATCCGGCTGACGAGACCGCGCTTGCCTCGGCGGTAACCGGCACTTCGTCAGTTGCTCTCGACCGCTTGAACAATGTTTATCTGGTTCAGGCCGCGGGTGGTGCCGTCACCGAGCTGAGCACCAACGGCACGTTGACTCTGCCCACTCCAGCCACCCTCACATCCTCAACAAATGCAACTGCCACGATAACCAACACCGGAAACTCGACGTTGACAGTGACTGGCTATAGCAATACCAATCCAGCGAATGCTCAACAGCCTTCGTACCTTCAGTTGCCCGTTGACTTCACGGCGGCAGACACATCGACCGGTGGTTGCGAGGCCGGTAGCCCGATTGCGGCGGGCGCCACCTGCACAGTGAACGTTACTTTTGCTCCGGGAGCTGGAGAACAGGGCGCTGTGACCGGCACAATTGGCGTCATCAGCTCGGCAATTAACGTTCCAACGACCATCGCTGCTACAGGAACGGCGTTGGCTCTGTCCAACTCCGCTACGAACGTTGCCGGCGGAGCCAAAGCGGCGGAGGTCATCAATACTCCACTCTCAATCACCGTCGCTCCGAAGAGCGGCAGTGGGACTCCCACGGGGTCGGTCACAATCACCTACCAGACATGGAATGTCGTCATTCCGAGCTCCGGATCAAACGCGGGCATTCCCACCATTGCGCCGATATTGGCAACGGCTACGTCAAACTTGACCACTGGCGCCGCCAGTTTCGTTCTTTCGCCGGTATTGGCGGGAACGCAGACCATCACCGTGTATTACAGCGGCGATCGAGTCTACGGCCGGTCGACGGGAACGCTTTCCGTTAACGTGGCCAAGTCTGCAATTGCGGGGATTAAGATTCCCCTTTTCCCTGATGTGACAGATATCGATCTGCCGTTTGTTCCCGCGGGGACAGGCGGTGGAACCGTTCCCTACGACGGATCGGAACAGCCCTTCCAATACAACTTCATAATGAAAGTGAACACTGCTGCGGGCGTTCCCACAGGGTCGATTACGGTCATGGACAACTCGACCACATGTCCTCCCGGAACCTCTGCAGGGGGAATCGGCCCCGCAACCTGCGTTCTTGCCGGATACGCGACCCCGAGCGGATATTCAGGCGTAGCATGCCCGGCTTCATCCGGCGCCGGAGTGCTGACCATCGAGAACGCCGGTACGCCGACAGGCGCCCAGGCGTCGTTCCCAACAAGTTGCTTGTGGTATGTGCCTCAGGGCATTAGCTATTCACCTGTGATCTTCACGCATTACATCTACCCGGTGTATAGCGGGGATGCGAATTTCCTCGGTCTGACCGGGACCACGTCAACGCTACTCCAATCTGTCCGCGGACCCATGCTGCAAATCACGCAGACCGGCAATGCAGCATCTCAGACTGCCGCTCCCACGCTGACGGTGCACGCCGGGTCTTCGGCGAGCATGAATCTAACCCTCACCTCAATTCTTGGTTACGGAATCGCTGGATTAAACTCCCAGTTAAACGCGACAAACTTCCCGGTCTCGCTGTCCTGTGACAGCTTGCCGCCGCACACACAGTGTTCGTTCAGCTATCCCACGCCGGACCCGCTTGTACCGAACTCTGTGGATATCCCGTGCCCCTCTGGCGCAACAACAACACAAGTCGCGGACGGCGCTGTCCAATGTACGCCAGGACAGGTGACTGTGACTTTCTACACCGATGTAACGGCGGGCACAACCACCAGCCAGAACGCTCGCACTGCCACCGTAACGCTGGCGGCAATCTTTAGCTTCGGAATGTTCGGGCTATTCTTCCGCCGTAGAGCTTTTGAAAAAGGCAGGCTGCTCTTGATGCTGTTCCTCATGATTGTCGGAAGCGCCCTGGCGGTCAGTGTTACAGCATGCAACACGACCACTCTCGCCCCTCTCGCCGCGCTGAATACGCCAACCGGAACCTATCCGGTGACGATCACGGCAGACGAGGTGGGTACATTGTGCGTCTCCGAGCCCGGCGGCAGCGGTGACAATTGCATTGTTCCTGGGAGTGGATCAACATCCAATAACGGAATCAAGGTATATGGCACTCAAAATCAGGTCTCGATTCCGTTTTACATCAACGTAACGGTGCAATAGGACCACAACAAAACCGGGCTTTAGTGATAACCAACATCGCGCCGCGTTAGCGGCGCGATGTTGGTCTGCAACCGAATTTCGATCGGCGTTGCGCGGCAAAATAAATTGATTTACTATGGGTGGGCCGCGGAACACGCAGTCGAACTGCGTCTTGATTTACTCACTTACACTGGTTCCGAAGCGCCCGCTGACGGCTCAATGCACGCGCGGATAATTGATTCCACTTGCAAGCGATTGATGGCGAGTCCGAAAGTATCGTCAAAACAGGGTTGGTCAGCCATAAGAATGCTCCTGAGGAGAAGTCGATGATGCGGATTCGTATGGCTTGGTGGCTGGTGGCTGCAAGTCTCATGATCGCCGGATGCGGCGGAGGCTCGACAACAACGTGTACAAGTAATTGCGTTACCGGCACGTTGTCTGTCAGCTCGGTTACGCCTGCCAACAATGCCATGGGCGTTGCCATTAGCTCCAGCGTGACGGCTTCGTTCAACATCGGTGCGAACGCGTCGACCATTACCACCTCGACCTTCACGCTTGCAGCTCCGGGCGGAGTCGCCGTCGCCGGTTCCGTCAGTGTTAGTAATGGCGGTCTTAGTGCAACGTTCACACCAAGTGCCCCGCTCGCCTACAGCACCACGTACACCGCGACGCTCACTACGGGCGTGCAGAGCACCGCGGGAACCGCGCTCTCTGCCAATTACACCTGGTCGTTCACCACGGCCCCGGCGGCCACGCCAACAGTCACGACCGTGACCCCGGCGAATGCGAGCACAGGTGTTGCCATCACATCGACCGTCACGGCAACGTTCAACCAGGCAATGAACGCCTCGACGATTACATCGTCAACCTTTACGCTGACGCAGCAGGGCGGACTGGCCATTGCAGCAACCGTCAGCTATTCCTCAAGCGGCAACGTGGCGACACTTACCCCGAACGCGCCGTTGATCACGAACACGACCTATACGGCCACCCTGACGACGGCAGTCGCATCGACCGGTGGAGTTCCGCTGGCTCCTGCCTACAGTTGGACCTTCACAACCGCGCAAGGTCCGCCGCCGACGGTTTCTTCGGTCTCGCCCGTCGATCAATCGACTGGGGTCGCGATTACATCGCCCGTCACCGCTACGTTCAGCGAGGCCATGAACTCGGCGACCATCACAGGCTCGACGTTCACACTGACGCCGCAAGCCGGGTCGGCGGTAGCAGCGAACATTACCTATAACGCTGGCAGTTTCACCGCAACACTTACACCGACTTCGCCGCTGGCCTATAACACGACCTACACGGCCACAATAACAACTGGCGTGCAAAGCGCATTGGCAACCTCATTGGCCGCCAATTACAGCTGGACGTTCACCACCGCAACAGCTCCGCCGCCCGCGGTGACCGCGGTGACCCCCGTCAATCTAAGTACCAATGCGGCCATCACGACAACCGCGACGGCGACATTCAATCAGGCGATGAATGCGTTAACGATTTCACCGTCGACCTTCACCCTGACCGGGCCGGGAAACACTTCTATCCAGGGCACCGTCAGTTACGCCGGCGGCACGAATGTTGCAACATTCACGCCCTCCTCGAGCCTTGCTTATAACACGATGTACACTGCGGCGATTTCCAGCAGCGTGATGAGTTCCGGTGGAGTTGCGCTGGCAGCCCCCTACTCATGGTCCTTCACCACGACCACGGCGCCGGTTCCCACCGTAACCACCACCGTGCCGGCCAACGGCGCGACCAGTGTGAACATCGCCAACGCACTGACAGTGACTTTCAGCGTGCCCATGAATTCGTCAACCATCACAGCATCGACGTTCACATTAACTGGACCGGGCAATACTTCAGTTTCCGGTTTGGTCAGCTACAACACCGGAACTTCGACCGCGACATTTACGCCAAGTTCGTCGCTGGCATACAGCACGTCTTATACTGCGACCATTACAACCGGCGCGCAGAGCTCGAACGGCGCCGCGCTGGCCTCGAACTACGTGTGGACCTTTACAACCAGCGCGACTCCGAACCAGGTGACGGTCGATTTCGGAACGACCTACCAAACGATTCGCGGCTTTGGCGGCGCGACGGTCTGGCTCGGGCAAATGCCCTCAGCGGTGGCCACGGCACTGTTCAGCCCGACGAACGGCCTCGGCCTCAGCATCCTGCGCGTGCGCATCGATCCAACAGGCTCGGCGTCCTCTACGCCCTACCCCTGGGAAACCTCCTCCCCTAGTGATGGCGGAAACTGGGTGGAAGAGGCTGCCAACGGCGCGGAGGCCGTTTCCAACAACCCGAACGCCATCGTTTTCGCCTCGCCTTGGACGGCCCCGGCCATTTGGAAGCTCAGTGGCACCAGCACCACCGTGAGTGGCACGGTCTTTAACGAGGCCTTCAACGCCACTTGCGGCGAAGGATCGGGCTACTGCGGCGGATACCTCGATCCAAATCACTATGCCGACTACGCCAATTACCTCGAGGACTTCGTCAAATTCTTCAACACCACCGATAGCTTCCATCTCTACGCCATCTCGATGCAGAATGAGCCGGAGGAAAACGTCACCTACGAATCCTCTGTCTGGACTCCGCAGCAGATGGATACCTGGATAGCAGGCAACGCCTCAATCATCACCTCGGATGCATACTCGACGAAGCTGATCATGCCGGAGTCGGATAGCTTCAACCCGGTCGATTCCGCAACGGCTCTGAATGATGCGAGCGCGCAAGGACTTATCAGCATCATCGGCGGTCACCTCTATGGGGTCCAGCCGGCGCCATTCTCCATTCCTTCGGGGGACAGCCCGAAGGAACTCTGGATGACCGAATTCGGCCCCTTGAGTAACGCGACACTTACCTGGGCTCAGGCTTTGACGACCTATGGTGAATCGATCCATAACTCGATGGTCACCGGCCAATACAACGCCTATGTCTGGTGGGGACTTTTCGGTCAGTCCAGCGGCAGTTGCGCGACAGCCGCTGGCACCTGTGGCCTGGTCGATGACGCTGGCAATGTGCAGCCGATGGGCGACGTGATGGGCCAGTACTCCAAGTTCATCCAGCCCGGCTTTGTGCGCGTGTCGGCAACTGCAACTCCGGTCGCCGGAGTGTATGTCTCTGCTTACAGCAACGCCTCGCCGTCGCATTACGCGATCGTGGTCATCAACTCCAATACGACTTCGGTCGCTCTTTCGTTTTCGCTGAGCAACGGGAGCGGCGTGACTTCGCTTACGCCTTACGAGTCCACTGCGTCTCTAAGCTTGGCGGCTCAATCTGCGGTTCCCGTTTCGAGTGGGCAATTCAACTACACGCTTCCCGCGCAGAGCATCGTTACCTTCTACCAGTAGCGCGGGTCTGATCGGAGAGGGTTCTCAGAGTGCAGCGTTTTGCACCGGCGTGGATTTACCGGGATCCGGTGAGCCGGTCGCGGTGCGGAAGGCGGCTACGCCACAGCCGACCAGCGCGGCCTTGTCCTTGAGCTCCGAGACGCGTAACTGGAGAGTGGAATCTCCGATCTCGGACCGCACGTCGGGCAAGAAAAGATTGGCCGATCGAGAGATTCCGCCTCCCAATACGATCACGTCCGCATCAAACTCAGCCAGCAGAGTGCGAATGACTACCCCGAGATGTTGTCCGAATTCGGCGAAGGCCTGTTGCGCGGCCGGGTCCGACTCGGCTGCCGCTGCCAGGTCCACGACTTCGCGCTTCTTACCTGTGCTGCGCTCGTAGTTTCCGACAATGGCCCTCGACGAGATGAAGTCTTCCACGGTCCCGCCCCGGTAGGGCAGATTCCAGATTTCTCCGCCACTGGGCACACCAGGACCTTCCGTCACAAGATGGCCATTGACCGCAAACGCTGAACCGATTCCGGTTCCCAGGGTGAGCCCTACGGCACGACCGAAACCACGCGCCGCTCCGCCGCCAATTTCTCCCAGCAGATATGCATCGGCGTCATTGAGAAAGCGTACCCGGGCGGGCTGCAAACCGAATCGCTTGGCAAGCCCCTGGCGCAGGTCGACCCCATAGAGATAAGGCAGTTTGTGACGCATCAAGCTCACGCCCGCCTGAAGATCGAAAGGTCCGGGAACCGCGAGCATCGCTCCCATGAGCGAATCGCCGCCATTAGCTTTCATGCCCAGGTCGTAAAGGAGATCGAGGAAACCGTCGGCTGAGGTCACCGAGTCATGCGGCGCAGTTGCAACGGGGCCGAGGCGCAGATTCAGGGCGCCACAGACCGCGGCTGCGACGTGGCTTCCGCCGACATCGAAAGCAAGCACAAGGCTCTCCGCAGCAACGTCCATCCCGAGCACCCAAAAATATCAAACCGATGAGACTGTTTTCAAGCGGAATGAGATTGTTACCATTTGTACCACAACGGATGCGGATTAGCCCGAAATCTTTGCAAAAGAATCAATAGATAAGCCACAAGAAATCAAGATCATTGCGGTCCGGCGGCCTCTGTCAAAAGCTCTCAAACTCCTCGCCCATTATTTTCGCGTTGCCAAAGCAGCTCCTTGTAGTGATATCGTTATCTTCCAACTAACTCGACATCGGTAACCGCCGGAAATCTCTAAGACCTGGCCTTTGCGCAATGCTTCACGGGTTCTATAGGATGGTTTGCCATGCCAAAGCATTTGTCGATCATGCCAGAAGCCGGTTCCCGGCTTCCTATTCTCGCGGTCATCTGGTTCTTTTTCGCTCTGCTTGCGGCCGCGCCTGCGGCTCCAATCCTCGCGCAAGCACCCACTTTACCCGCGACAGCCTTCGGTCCCTTCAATGCGGTCTTTCTGACCGATGGCCCGGGCCTGAACAAGGCACTGTCGCCGTCGACTTCGCTTGACGGCGTTTGGGCTGTGGCAATGGATGGTCAGGGATCAGGCCAGCCCGCAATTCAAGACCCAGTTTTGGCGGGGCGGGCTTCATGGACGCTTGCTTTCTGGTTCGAGTCGCCGGAGCCGCAGCAAGGGACGACGCTGCTTGCTGGAATCGGCGATCCCGCGGCGGAGGATGCGCGCTTTATCGGAATTGCTGGCAATCGGCTGGGCCTATGGCTGGGGCGAGCACAAAGCTCAGCGGGATTTGTGACCAGCGATCAACCGCTTGGCGAGCAGAAGTGGCACCTGGCCGTTGCAACCAGCGATGGCGAACACGTGGTTCTCTATGCCGATGGTCGCGAGGTGGCGGCGGGCACGCTTGCGCAAGGCAGCGTGGCGGCGGTTCTGGAGATGGCGCCGCCGCCCTCGGCAAATGTCGCAGATCGCCATTTCGGCGGCAAGATCGCGGGATTGAAGATCTTTCGCGCAGCATTGACGGCCGAGCAAGTGAAGACGATGGCCGATGCGCCCCCGGACTTTAACGAGCCCACCTATGAAGAGGCCTCGCAACATTGGCCAGTGCAGACGCGCTCGCAAGCCGGTTACAGCGCGCCGCAGGATCCCTCCACGTTGCCGCATGGCAAGGGCGGAATGCAAAAACCCGTTGCGAAAGAGCTTAGCGCGGCGGACTTGCGCTCCGAGTTGAAGGGCGACAATCCGTGGGAGCTTGCCGGAGGCTGGCGGCTGCAGGCGGCGCCGGAAGTGAAAGCCGCCGGCGAAGAGATTTCCAAGGTCGGCTTTGCGGACAAGGACTGGCTGGTCGCGACAGTGCCGGGCACGGTGCTGACGACAATGATCGACCGCGGCATTTATCCAGATCCCGATTACGGGCTGAATAACCTTGTGATTCCCGAGAGCCTGGCTCACCAGGACTATTGGTACCGCGTGGAGTTCAAGACTCCGACTGCGTTACACGGGCGCAGGCTCGCGCTCACCTTTGAAGGCGTGAATTACGCTGCTGAAGTCTGGGTGAATGGGAAAAAACTCGGTGGATTTACGGGCGCTTTTTTGCGCGGAACATTCGACGTGACGGATGATGTCGCCGGTGGTGAAAATGCGCTGGCCGTGCGTGTTTCTCCGCCGCCACATCCGGGGATTCCGAACGAGCAGTCGCTGAAAGGAGGGCCTGGAGAAAATGGTGGAATGGAACTGCTGGACGGGCCAACCTTTGCTGCCGCTGAAGGATGGGACTGGATCCCCGGGATTCGCGACCGCGACACGGGTATTTGGCAGGCCGTGATACTGACGGCAACTGGGCCGGTGGAGATCGGCGACCTGAACGTGATTACAACGTTGCCCAAGCCCGATCGCAGCGAGGCCGACGTGGAGATTGAAGTACCTCTGAATGCGACGGGCACCGCAGCGACGGACGGTGAGCTGACTGCCACTTTCGACGACGTAAAGGTAGTGAAGCACGTGCATCTTGACCGGGGAGAGACGGTCGTTCGACTGGGGCCTGCGGAGTTTGCGCAACTGAAGGTTCAAAATCCTCGGCTGTGGTGGCCGAATGGCTATGGCGATCCCGCGTTGCACACACTGCATGTCTCGTTTGCCACCGGGGCGAAGACGAGCGCGACAAAACAAATTGAATTTGGAATGAGGGAAGTGAGCTACGAGCTCTCACTCTTCGATGCGTCGGGACATCTACGGCGGGTGGAGGTGTTGCCCAGCCGCACTCACGACGACGCGCTGCCGCTGGTCGACGGGACGCACCAGGGCATCCGGCAAATTTACGACTGGACGCCGAATCAGGTGCTACCCGGTCAAACGCTCCCAGACTGGATGCTGCACTCATGGGTGCAAACACTGGAGCCCGGAGCGATGGATTCGCCCTCGGTCCACCCCGTCAATGGTGATTGGCCGGGAACCGATCTGGTCATCAAAGTGAACGGCGTTCGAATCGCCGCGCGCGGCGGTAACTGGGGCATGGACGACATGCTCAAGCGCGTGAGCACGGCACACCTGGAGCCCTATTTCCGTCTGCATCGCGACGCGCACGTGAACATGATCCGCAACTGGATGGGCCAGAATACGGAGGAGAGCTTTTACGCGCTGGCCGACAAATACGGATTGATGGTGTGGAACGACTTTTGGGAATCGACGCAAACCTACAACCTGGAAGCCGAAGATCCCGCGCTGTTCCTGAAGAACGCGCGCGACACGATCCTGCGCTATCGCTATCATCCGTCGATCGTGGTGTGGTGCGGGCGCAATGAAGGCGTTCCGCAACCGACGATCAACGAAGGGCTGGCAGAACTGGTAAGCACCCTTGACCATACGCGCTATTACACCGGCAGTTCGAACCAGGTGAATTTGCGCAACTCGGGGCCGTATCAATTCCAGCCGCTCGAAACGTACTACCGGATCAATCGCGGGTTCAGCGTGGAACTTGGGATTCCGAGCGTGCCGACACTGGAAAGCATGAAATCCTTCATCCCCGAGCCGGACCGATGGCCGATCAGCGACACATGGGCTTATCACGATTGGCACCAGAGCGGGAACGGCGCGGTGCAGCCGTATATGGCTCACATGGAAACGGAATTTGGCGCGCCAGTCAGCCTGGAAGACTTCGAGCGCAAAGCCCAGATGATCGACTATGCGGGCCATCGCGCGATATTCGAGGGGTTTGCGGCGCATTTGTGGCAGCCGAACTCCGCGCGCATGATCTGGATGACGCAACCGTCGTGGCCCAGCATGGAGTGGAACTTTCTGAGCTGGGATTACGACACGCAGTCAAGCTTTTACGGAACCCAGAAGGCATGCGAGCCGATTCATGCCCAGCTCAATCTGACCGATGGCTCGGTGGACTTGATCAACCTGGGTGGGGCGCAATCCTTTAACGTGCGCACGCTTGTGGAGGGCCTGGACGGCAAGATTTTGAGCGATCACACGAACCAGGTACAGGCCGCTGCCGACGATCGCACCCCGGTGACGAAACCCGATCTGGCAACGCTGGCCGCTGGACACACGATCTTTGTACGGCTCGAAGTGAGCGATGCGTCTGGCAATCCGGTGAGCAGCAACTTCTATTGGTGGGCCGCGGATGAAACAACCTATCGTGAGCTGAATTCGCTCGTGCCTGCAACGCTATCGGCCTCGGCCACGTCGGGAGCGGCAAACGGTGAGCGCGCGGTGACGGTGCGCTTGAAGAATGCGGGCTCCGCGGCGGCGCTAATGATCAAACTTACGCTGGAAGACGCCGCGACGGGACAACGCATCTTGCCCGCTTATTACGGCGACAACTACATCTCGCTCCTGCCGGGCGAGGACCGTACGGTGAACGTGAATTTTCCGGCCGGCGATGAGAAGCCGGAGATCGCCCTTCGCGGCTGGAACTTGGCCACGCAGACGGTCACTGTCCACTGATGCGGGCGTCTTGTGAAATCGCTTTCAATGAATGACGACGGGGGTGCGGTGCTTACAACCGCACGAACGGCGCAAAACGATTTCGACGGGAAGAACGATGCGGTTGCCGGTATGAGGCATTTCACCGCGCGCGATGCGATCGAAGAGCAGGTTTGCTGCGACGCGACCCATTTCCTGCGCGGGCTGGCGGACGACGGTGAGCGATGGTGAAGTGAATTCGGCGAGATCGAAGTCGTCGAATCCCGCGAAGGCTAGATCGTTGGGAATCCGCAGACCAAGGCGCGAGACGGCACCCAGGACGTAGCGCGTGACCAGTGTGTTCGAAGTGATGATTGCGGTGGGCGGCGTCGCCTGCGCCATTTTTGTCCTGAGCACTTGCTCAACGAATTCTTCAGACCAACAGTCGAAGATAGCGCACGATTCGAGCCCAGCGTCCTGCACAGCGCGCCGGTAGCCGGCAAAACGCGTGCTCATGGTAAACAGGCTGCGGCTAAGCGCGAAAAAGGTGATGTGCCGGTGTCCGTGCTCAATGAGATGCTCGGTAATGCGGCGCGATCCGATGGCGTTCTGCACGAGGACGGTGTCAATCGACGGATCAGGAACCGGCCGGTCAAAGGCTACAACCGGAGTTTTGCCGAAGAGGGAACGGGTAAGACGCGACTGGCGGATTCGAGCCGGAATCACGAGCAAACCGTCGACGTGCCGCTGCAGCATTTCGTCGGCTTCAGCAAACTCAGTCTCAGGATCTTCATCCGAGGTGGTCATGATGACCGAATAGCCGTGCTCCCGGGCCACGGTGGTCACCGCATGAGCGCAACTGGCAAAGAAGGGATCGTAAAGATAGGGAAGGATGAGACCGATGGAATGGCTGCGCTGGCCGCGAAATGCGCGCGCCAGGACATTGGGCCGGTAACTAAGCTGCTCAATTGCAGTTTGCACCCGCTGGGTAGTTTCGGCAGAAACGCGAACAGTGCCGCTCAGAACGCGCGAAACGGTCATGGTGCCGACGCCCGCCAGCCGAGCCACGTCGCTCATCGTGGGCTTGCGGCCAACAACCGGCGCCGATGCCCTCTTCCTGGTTTTGCTCGCAGATTTGCCCGCGGGAGTCTTCGCCAAATCGATCTCTCCAGGAACACCTTGTCTTTTTACGCCCCCGCCGAACTCCCAAGAGTGAGAATCCAAAAACCTTGCAGCGCCTCGATGCGGCTGCATTTTCGTCTTATGGACCACGTAGTTTGAGTCACTGCGTCCGTGATAGGCGCGGCGTTCAAAGCAGGACTATAGCAGTCTTCGCGCGCAAGAAGCAATGAAATCCGCGGGTTGCAGGCATCTGCAGAAGGCTGGTTCGCGGCGCCGGCGCCCAGCGACGGAAGCTATGAACGACGTTTCGAACGCTTTGGTTCGTCGCGCGGCGGGCAGGTGGATTCGCGAATAACCAGTTCCGGCAGAACAGACAGCGTGTGCGGAACCGAATTCTCGCCGCGAACTCGCTGCAAAAGCACCCGTGCGGCGATGGTGCCCATTTTATGCAGGGGCTGGCGGATTGTGGTCAGGCTGGGATTGTGAAAGGCGGCGCTCTGGATGTCATCGAAGCCGACTACGGAGATGTCTTCAGGAACGCGAAGCCCGTTATCGCGCAGAGCGCGGATGGCTCCGATGGCTGCCGTGTCGTCGTAACAGACGATTGCTGTGAATTCGACTTTACGCTGAAGCAACTCGCAAGCGGGTCCGTAACCGAGTTCCGGAGTAGAAACCAGGAGTTTCAGATCGACAGTTAATTCGGGCCGAACGGCGATGCCGAACTCCCGGGCTACGATCTTCAGACAGTCCCAGCGGTCATTGGCGTCAGAACTGTGGCTGCCACCACGCATGAAGGCAATCTTCCGGTGACCTAGCTGGTAGAGATGGCGCAGCGTGAGCTCCGCCGCGCGGCGCTGGTCGAGGACGACGTTCGTGATTCCGGGAATTTTGCGATGCCCCGCAACCGCGACGGCCGGCAGCTTAAAGCGGTGCTGCAGGACCGTATCGATCAGAATGAAGCCCTCGACCGATCTCTCCATCAACATTCGGGGGTACTCTTCGATCAAGTCGGGCTTGCGGCGATGACTGGCCGTGAGGTAGAAGTAACCTTCCTCGATAAGCGACTCTTCGACGCCGGTGAGCACTTGCGCGGAATAGCTATCGCTCAATTCCGGAACCAAAACGCCAACGGAAAAGGTTTGCCGCTTTCGCAGAGAGCGAGCGTAGAAGCTGGGCCGGTAATCGAATTTCTCGGCCGCCAACTTCACGCGCTCCCGCGTCTCCTGCGGTATCGCGCGCACGCCGGGCGCGTCATTCAGCACCAGCGAGATCGTTGCCGGCGACAGATCGAGATACTCGCCGAGAATACGCAGGCTGACGGGTTGTCCCGGCTTGGGTTCGCGTTTCGGTTTCGTCTTTCTGACCATTTTCTACTCTTCTAACAAGTTTCGGGAGACTCAGGAGGAGGAACGCGGGGAAGCGGCGGCCTTATCCGTCTCGACCTCGCGGCGCTGCAAGTGGTCGTACCAAGTGAACTTAAGAATTGCCGATATGCCCAGAATAATGGCCAAAGTGATGGCGGCGCGCTTGAACTCCCAGATGACGATATACATAGGAAGCACGACCAACGCGATCTGCCAGACGATCCCGACTGCAACATTGAACATGTCGCGCATGAAATCTGTGTTGCGCTTGAAGCCCGGGTCCTCGGCAAGAACTTTGCGATAGATGGGACCCCAGAAGCCCCATGGCCGCACCCGCCTGTAGAAATCCTTCAGAACCTCTTCTTCGTCGGGCTTGGTGAGCAGGGTTCCAGCGAAGCATCCGATCAGCGAGAGAACCAGCACGAGCGGAAAGACTACCGAGACATCAAGGTTGATGGAATGCGCGGACAACAGATGCTGAACCGGGGGAAGCTTGGCAACGAAGGAGGGCAGCGCCAGCGCGGACGCGATTCCAGCGACCATGCCCCAGAAATAGCCGAAGCCGTTAAATCGCCACCAATACCACTTGAGAACATTGGAGGCGGTGTACCCGCCCCATAAACCAGAGACGATCCAGATCACGACCGAGTTGACGGAAGCAACGTTCCAGCCAATGAGGACACCGATTACGACAACGGCAAACGAGGCGAGATAGCTGAGGCGGACGTAGGTGCGAGGAGAAGCGTTGGGACGGATATAGCGTTTGTAGATGTCATTGACGAAATAGGGTGGCGCGGCATTTACGGTGGCGGCAAAGTTAGCCATGAAGGCGGCGAGCAGGCCGGCGATCAGAAAGCCAAGCAGACCGACAGGGACGAACCTGCCCAGTGCCATCGGCAGCACCAGTTCGAAGTCGAGTTTTGGCCCCATCGCGCGGAGGTCGGGGCCGAAGAAGGCTGCCGCCAGCACGGTGAGTCCAATCACGAGAAAGTAGCGCGGCGGGGTGAGCACGACGTTGACCCAGGCGCTCATCAGGGATGCTTCGCGAGGGTTCTTTGCGGAAAGAATGCGCTGCATGTCGTAATTGGGAGCAGGGCCCGCGGCGGAGATCAGCACGCCCTTAAACAAGAGCATCATGACGAAGAAACCGAACAGCTCATACTTATCTTCAGCAATCTTGGCCGTGGCAGCTGGGAGCAAAGTCGACCAGTCAAGATTCAAGTGCCAACCGAAGAACACATTGTCCCAGCCCGCGGGCACCAGCTTATGGAGGGTGCCGGGAGCCACCTTCAGCATGGCGATAACGCCGACCGCAAATGAGGCAATGGCGAGGATGAAGAACTGCACCACCTCGGTGATGACCACGCTGACCATGCCGCCTTTGATCACGTAGATCGCGGTAATGCTGATCAGGATCAGTGCGTATTCGTTCGGAGAAAGGTGCCATGGTAGAAACGTGGCGGCGAATTTGCCGATTCCCTTGAATCCGTAGCTGAAGAATCCAATGATGCTGATGAATGCGTAGAGGACCACAATCAGGTGCGACAACTGCGCGCCGCGACCGGTGCCGAAACGAGTCTTGATCCACTCCGCGCCGGTCATGACCTGCGAACGGCGCAACCACGCCGACATATAAACCATGAGAAAGACTTGATTGAAGGTTGGCCACAGCCATGGGATCCAGACGCTTTTGAGGCCGTAGACAAACATCCAGTAGACGAGCAGCATGGTACCGCTGATGTCGAACATTCCTGAAGCGTTGGAGAGACCCAGCACATACCACGGCATTTTGTTGCCACCGAGGAAGTACGCGGCCATGTCGCGCGAGCCGTGGTGCGAGACGTAGTAGCCCACCAGCACCGTGCAGATTATGTAGGTCAGAATGATGCCGACATCCAGAGCTTGCAGATGCATCGAACCCTCGAATTCAATCGTCGATCGTTTTCCGTGTCTCCCGCCGCATGGTTCCGATCGCCGGCGGCAGAGGGCGGGTGAAACCTCTTAGTGCAATTGACCGGCCAGCAGAAAGACCAAGTTTGCCTGCCAGTTGATGGCGATCTCGTTGCTTGCATACGACGCAGTTTCGTCGGCGTAATCTTTCTCCGGCGGTAGGCCCGCGGGCAACGCGGCTAGTACGGAATCCTGGCGGCCAGCGTTTGGGCCTCCGGACATTAGTCCCGGCCATGGCAACGGTTGCCCGCTCGATGCGCTCGGCCGGTGATGTGGATGCAGAACAGAGTGCTGGCCAACCTGTGTGACCCAGGAGAGCGAAAAGGTGTTCCGGCCGAGCAGATAATGCAGATCGTCGCGCGCGGTATTCACAAATTCAGGATTGGGCGATATCAGATTGGCGATCATCAAGTCCACACCATACTGCGCGGCGATTCCGTTCGAGCCCCAGACAAAATCTGTTGGCTTGAGGCTGACATGGTAGGGATTGGCGCCAGTGCTTTCTACGATGGTGCGCGCCGCGGTCAACATTCGACTGCGAATGGCCGCCTTGGCTTTTGCATCGGCGCCTTTGCGCCGGGAAAGAGCGTAGGTACGCAGCGCCATGGGGGCCATCATGCTCCAGTTTTCAGCGCGCGGCGAGTCGAGGAAGGGAAGATACGCGGCATAGTTGTTGAGGAAGAATTGGTGATAGGTGGCCTCGCCAGTGGTGCGCCAAAGCTCTGCGGCCGCCCAGAGCCTCTCATCAGAACAATTCGAGTCGCCATACTCGCCGGTGGTTACGCCCGGAGGATTTCTGAAGATCACATTCGGATACTTTTCGGTCCATTCCCATGCACGGCGCGCGGCATCGAGCGCCTGCCCGGCAAATTGCGAGTCATAGGGCTTATAGACCCGCGCGGCGATCGCTGCCACCGCGGCCAGATCCGCTGTGGCGCAGGTGCTTTTATATGGCGCCGAGCCAGTCCCAATGACTTCGCTGGGCAGTGTGTCTTTGTCAGGAGCGATGAAGCCCGGAAAGTGCGTGCTGGTCTGCTTATGCCAGGCGCCGCCATCGGAGTCCTGCATTTTGAGCATCCATTCCAGGTTCCAGCGGACTTCATTCAGGATATCGGGAGTGCCGTTGCCGGTTTCAGGAATCTTGAGTCGAATCGACTTGAGCCGGGGTCCGTAGATTTCCCATGCCCACAGCAGCGTTCCCGTGGCCACACCCGAGTTGACCATATAACGGCCATAGTCACCGGCATCGTGCCAGCCGCCGATGTTGTCGCGCGGTCCAGATTTGCCCGAGCTGGGATGAAACTCGCCTCGAAGGTGGCAGGCCGGATGGGAGTATCCGGGAAACTCCGGTCCAAGATCAACCGCAGTGCCGCAGCGCTGGCCGTAGAAGCCGCGCATGGCGAGGTACCAGGTACGCTCGAAGACATTTCCACTCACGGAAAAGTTCCAGCTCTTCCCTACCCCCGGAATCTGGATGTAATAGCTTCCCGCGCGGCGCATTTGGGAGAAGTCAGCGGCCTGCACGGCATCGCCTGAAAGGGGATCGGTTGCAACCGGCCCCAGGACGCCGCGAAACACCAGTTTTGCATCGCTGGATCGCCTGATCTCAAACGTGGTAGCCGGGCTGCTCACGAGGGCAATTTTCGGCCCGTTGGGAAGATAGCCGACCTGGTCCACTTTGATTGCCAGGGTCGGATTCTCGGCTCCAAAAAGAAGGAGCGGGGAACAAAAAACCAGCCCCGCGATGCATTGGGAACGTTGCCAGAAAGGGCGGGTACGAGGACGTTGCGGGTCTCTGTTCAAAGAACGCGCCAAATCTTTCATTCGCTTCAACCGCCGTGCTCGGATGGAAAGACGGATCAGTCTCTCACATCCTTATGAGCTCCGGCAACGAATTCTTACCCCAGGCGGGAGCGCGGGGGAAAAGCTCTTGTTCCTCTTCTCTTGATTCGACTATAATCGCGCTTCATTTCAACCGCGGAATATTCTCCCTGCAAAAACGTTTCAGCGGGCCATCCTGCATTAAGTCGTTTTTTGCCCTGGTTCAGAAAAGGAAGCGACCATGAAGTTCGGACACTTCGACGACCAAAACCGCGAGTATGTCATCACGCGGCCGGATACACCGCTGCCGTGGATCAATTACCTCGGCTGCCAGGAGTATTTCGGGATCATCTCCAACACCGCGGGCGGCTATTCGTTTTATCGCGACGCACGCTTGCGCCGACTCACTCGTTACCGGTACAACAACGCGCCGTGGGATTGCGGGGGCCGTTACATTTACGTGCGCGACGAAGCGTCGGGGCGTTTCTGGTCGCCAAGCTGGCAGCCGACGCGGCATGCCGCGGTGGACTACAGCTGCCGCCACGGGATGGGTTACACCACGATTGGCTCAACATTCGCGGGCATCGAGGCCCATACACGGTATTTCGTCCCGCTGGACGAGAACCTGGAGATTTGGCAGCTCACTGTGACCAATCGGAGGACCACCCGGGCGCGCATTTCTGCCTTTGCGAGCGTGGAATTCTGCCTGTGGGACGCGCAGGACGATGCCACGAATTTCCAGCGGAACTACAACATCGGCGAGGTAGAGATAGTCGACGGTGTCATCTATCACAAGACGGAGTATCGCGAACGCCGCGATCACTTCGCTTTCTTTGCATGCTCCGAACCGGCTGCGGCCTACGACACTTCTCGCGACGCGTTTCTTGGCCCCTACCGCGGGTGGGACAATCCGGCGGCTGTGGCCGCTGGCAAACTGACCAACTCGATCGCCCATGGATGGGCGCCAATCGGTGCTCATCAGGTTGAGCTCGATCTCGCTGCCGGAGAGTCGCGGCAGGTCGTCTTCGTTCTCGGGTACCAGGAAAACCCGAAAGATAAGAAGTTCAGCCCTCCCAATTCGCAGACCATCAACAAGGAGCTGGCAAAGCCGGTGATCGCACGGTATCTCGGGGCAAGAGAGGCCAATGCAGCTTTCGATCGCCTGCGCGCGCACTGGGACAAGCTTCTCGGGATCTTCCAGGTGGACACACCGGATGTGCACACCAATCGCATGGTGAACATCTGGAACGCATACCAGTGCATGGCCACATTTAATATGTCGCGCTCGGCGTCGTCGTTCGAGTCGGGAATCGGCCGAGGGCTCGGTTTCCGCGATTCGAACCAGGACCTGCTGGGATTTGTGCACATGGTTCCGGCGCGAGCGCGGGAACGGATTCTCGACCTTGCCTCAACCCAACTCGAGAGCGGCGGCGCTTATCACCAGTACCAGCCGCTGACGAAGCGCGGGAACAACGATATTGGAAGTGGATTCAACGACGATCCGCATTGGCTCATCCTTGGCGTGGCTGCCTATCTGAAGGAGACCGGCGATTGGAGCATTCTCGACGAGAAGGCTCCGTACGATAACAAGCCCGGCACCGAGGAGCCCCTCTACGATCATTTGCATCGTAGCTTCCGCTACACACTGGAGCGGCTTGGGCAGCATGGCTTGCCTCTGATCGGGCGCGCGGACTGGAACGATTGCCTCAACCTGAATTGTTTTTCCGACACGCCCGGCAATTCCTTCCAGACGACGACGAATAAGGACGGCAAGGTGGCTGAGTCGGTGTTTATTGCCGGACTTTTCGTTCACGCGTCGCACGAGCTGGCGGCAATCGCGAGCCGTCACGGCAAGCCGAATGACGCATCATGTTTCCTGACCGCGGCTGACAGAATGGAACAGACGATTAAGGAGCATGGTTGGGACGGCGAATGGTTTCTGCGCGCCTACGACAGCTTCGGAGAAAAGATTGGATCGAACGAGCGCGAAGAAGGCAAGATCTTCATCGAATCGAATGGATTCTGCGTGCTGGCCGGCATTGGCTTCGATGACGGCAGAGCCGCCAAAGCTCTAGCCTCGGTGCGCCAACACCTCGCGACCAAGCACGGGCTCGTGGTCCATCAGCCGGCCTACACTCGCTACTATCTCCACCTCGGCGAGATTTCATCCTATCCGCCAGGCTACAAGGAGAATGCCGGTGTCTTTTGTCACGTGAATCCCTGGGTGATGATCGCCGAAACGCGCCTGGGCCGTGGCGATGAAGCGTACGATTACTACCTGCGCATCAATCCCTCAGCGCGTGAAGAGATCAGCGAGGTGCATCGCTGCGAGCCTTATGTGTATGCGCAGATGATTGCCGGCAAGGATGCACCGACATTCGGTGAGGCCAAGAATTCCTGGCTTACGGGAACGGCAGCGTGGAATTATTACGCTATCGCGCAATGGATCCTGGGCGTGCGGCCTACCTATGACGGCCTCGAGATTGCTCCGGTGATTCCCACGAGCTGGCCGGGATTTACCGCAACGCGGGTCTTTCGCGGAGTCACTTACAAGATCGCAGTGGAACGTAAAGGTACAGGAAACAGAGTCGCGCTGACTGTCGACGGCGCGCCGATTGAGGGCAATCTCGTGGCTTCTCCAGCGGATGGCCGGAAGGAAGTTTCGATCGCGGCGGTTTTAAGCTAGAGAGAGCAACAGCCGGGCCTGTTGATTCGCGCGTGAAGGAGTCACCGTGTATTCCGCCAACGAAAAGCGCTATGACACGATGCAATATCGCCGGTGCGGGCGCAGCGGCATTCGCCTGCCGGCAATCTCATTGGGTTTGTGGCACAACTTTGGCGGCGCCGACGATTTCGAAAACTCGCGCGCCATGGTGCGGCGTGCCTTCGACTTGGGCATCACCCATTTCGATCTCGCCAACAATTACGGCCCTCCTCCGGGAAGCGCCGAAACCACTTTCGGCGAGATTCTGCGCCTCGATCTCAAACCCTATCGCGACGAATTGATCATCAGCACCAAGGCCGGATACGACATGTGGCCCGGACCGTATGGCGACTGGGGATCAAAAAAGTATTTGATTGCGAGCTTGGACCAGAGCCTGAAGCGCATGGGTCTGGAATACGTCGACATCTTCTACTCGCATCGTCCTGATCCTGAAACGCCGGTTGAAGAAACGATGGCGGCGCTCGATCAGGCAGTGCGCTCCGGCAAGGTACTCTACGCTGGCATTTCCAACTACAATCCCGAGCAAGCCGCAGCGGCGATTAGAATTCTGCGTGAGCTCGGCACGCCGTGTCTCATTCATCAGCCAAAATACTCGATGTTCGAACGAACTCCTGAGCGTGGCCTGCTCGATGTGCTGGGCAAGGAAGGCGTAGGCGGCATTGCATTCTGCCCGCTGGCGCAGGGATTGCTGACCGACCGCTATTTAAAAGGCATTCCAGCCGACGCGCGCGCATCGAAGCCCCATGGCTTTTTAAAGAAGCGCGACATCGACGAAGAAAAACTCGCCAAAATTAGGGCTTTGAACGAGCTGGCTCAAGAGCGCGGGCAAACACTGGCGCAAATGGCTCTGGCGTGGGTGCTACGCGATGGGCGCATGACTTCAGCGCTGATTGGAGCCAGCCGCGTCGAACAGATCGAGCAAAACGTGGCCGCGCTCCATGATCTCTCGTTCACTGATAAGAACCTTACCCGAGTCGACGCTATACTCGGCGATAAGTTGATATAAACGATTGATTCTTTTGTATTTAATAAGATCAAAAGCGCCCCGTTGACCGATGGATTGACTCCCGGTGGCAAGGGGGGTCCATCCATTCCATTTCAGGGAATCTATTTCCGATGGGGCTCGACGAACCCCACCCACCAGCTCCAAACCACCTTCCTATACTTTCGTAATGACTACTTTTGGTTACCAATACTCCAAAAGCGACTCAAAAGTGGTTACCATCGACCAGCAACAACTTGTTTGCAGTCAGTCCTAAGTTGATGTTCGCATTGAGAATTCTTCCCCTGAATCGCGCCAGCTCGGTTCGTCGATGGAGGAAGGGACTTGCGAGTTCAACTTCCGGAAGAACTGTCAACTTGAGATCTGAACGGAAAGACCGCTGGTGTCTGCATGAGCATTTCTTCACAAAGAGCACCTCAGACCGTGAGCCCAACTGTCGTGTCAAGGGGTATCGACTTGAAACACGGCGACACAATTGCTACCACGCCTTTATCGGTTGCGTTGGTTGGCCCTGAAGAGCGAAGCCGTTTGTTGGTGGCCAAAGCCCTCGCCGATACTCGCAGGACTGTCATAAGAGAGTTCAACTCCTACCCTCCTGAACCCGAACACTTACGAAGATTGTTGGCGTCATTCGACATCGTCATCCTTGACTTGGATAGCGATCCGGATCTGGTTCTGGAACTGGTGGAAGAAACAGGTCCCAGCGATGCAGCGGCAATCATGGTCTTTTCGGAGAAGAATGATCCGAAACTTGCCATCCGCCTGATGCGTGCCGGCACACGCGAGTACCTTCTATTGCCGTTCGAGCGAGGCGCAGTTGCCGAGGCCCTGCTCAGAGTAACCGCCGATCCTCACGAGACGGCGCGGGGAATGGGGAAAACTCCGGGAGAGACTGCCCCGGGAGGGCTACATGTTTTTCTCGGATCCAAAGGAGGATCGGGCGTAACGACAGTGGCCTGCAATGTTGCGATCGCACTGGCCCAGAGACCGGAACACAAAGTTCTGCTCATCGATCTGGCCCTCCCCATCGGCGACTGTGCACTTTGCCTGGGGATTTCAGCCGGTTACTCGACCGAGGATGCCCTCAGAAATATTGACCGGCTCGACGCTAGTTTTTTTCACAATCTTTTGGTCAAGCACCGGTCTGGGGTATACGTGCTGGCGGCTCCAACCAAGGTCCCTGACATTGAGGTTTCCAAAAGTACGATCAATAAGTTGATCGCTATCGCACGGCAAGAATTCGATTATGTCGTCGTCGATGTGGGATCGAGGATCGATGTCGCGGCCAAGGTCCTGTTTGAAGACGCGTCGACAATTTATCTGGTCACCCAAACCGGCATCTCAGAATTGCGCAATTCAAATCGCCTGATCTCGCAGTTCTTCCCGGAAGGAAACGAAAATCTGGAAATCGTGATCAACCGATCCGAATCGCGCTTTCTGGAAGCGGCAAACGAAGACGTCATCTCCAAGGCTTTGGGCAGGCCCGTGCGATGGAAGATTCCTGACGATCAAGACGCCGCACGCGCGCTGCAGCACGGCGACGGCGGCCTTCCTGAAACTTGCACTTCGCGCGTCAGCCTGGAGATGGCCAGCTCGATTAATGGACTGCCCATTCCATCAGAAGTGAATTGGGAACTGGATCCCCTGGGCCCCCCCGGAGACGCCGGGACAGGGAGTTCAGGAATTCATGAGCCAATAAGCACCGCTAACCTTTCTTCGGACCAGGCACCCTCGGCGCCAACCATCAAATGGCCGACGCCTGAGCCGATTTCCTACGGAAACAGACTCACGTTTGCCCAGCTCAACGCCACAGCGTCGGCTGACGGAACGTTGGTCTACACACCGGGCCCCGGCTATGTGCTGCCGGTCGGCACGCACTCGCTGTGGGTCACCTTCACCCCCGCAGACTCGAACGGTCACGCCCCGCAACAAGCGTCAGTGACGATTGCTGTGACCAAGGCAACGCCAGCCATTTCCTGGCGGACGCCTGCCAAGCTGGTTTACGGCGTCGCCCTGGATGAAACCCAGCTCAATGCTTCCGCGCCGGTGCCGGGAAAGTTCGACTACTCTCCCGCGGCGGGGGAGATGCTTCCGCCGGGGATGCATTCGCTCTCAGTTACTTTCACTCCAGCGGACACCGCGAACTACTCGCCGGCACAGGCCACCGTATCGCTGTCTGTCGCCAAAGCAAAGTCAGCGATCCATTGGCCAACGCCGAATCCTATTGTGTACGGCGTGCAACTCAGCGGCGCACAACTGTGTGCGCGGGCTTCGGTTCCAGGATCATTCGAATACAAACCTGACTTGGGGGCGGCTCTTGCTGCAGGAGAGCACGAATTAACCGTGGTCTTTACCCCGGCAGATACTTTGGGCTACTCAATATCGCAAGGCGCGGTTTCACTGACCGTGGCCAAGGCGACTCCCGTCATCACATGGCCAACGCCCGATGCAATTGCCCATGACGTTGCCTTGAGTGCCAATCAGCTTAACGCACGGGCGACCGTGCCGGGAACTTTTGCATTTACACCCGCGGCAGGAGAAAAGCTGGCGCCGGGAGCGCATGAGCTTTCGGCGATCTTTACACCGGCCGACACCTTGAATTACACAACCGTGCGCGCAGTCGTCTCGCTCACCGTGACCGAGAAGCTGCCAGCCGTCATCAACTGGCCGGCTCCATCCGCGATTTCGTACGGAACCGCATTGAGCGCGGCTCAGTTGAACGCCACAGCGTCAGTCCCTGGAACATTCTCATACACACCGTCCGCGGGCCACGTTCTGGCGCCGGGGAGATATACCCTCTCCGCTTCATTCACGCCGGCGGAGGCCGACAAATACACGAAAGTGCAAGCTACGGTCGAGCTCGAGGTGGAGGGATCTCCTTACGCCGCTTCATCGTCAACTCAAGCCGTCGAGGCTCCGTCTTCGCGTGTCTCAACTGCAACCAGTTTTGCCCCCACGGATTCAGTACCCACGGAGCCTACAAGCGAATTCACTATCGCCGATTCAAGGCCCCGCGAAACACGCACCTACAAAGGTGCGGTCTACGAGAAAGGTGAGGACGGTAAATGGCATCTCCAGAAGAATTAACTCCACTGCTCCCTGAAACTCTTCCCGAGGACTTCGGCGAGTGGGATGGCGAGGCATCTCCAGAGCCTTCGCCCGTCAAGCCGAGCGAATGGGAAGCATGGGAAGCTACGCATTCATTCGGCGAGCCCAAAAGCCCGCGCGGACAATCCGCTGACCGAAGCTCGAGTGCACCGCCCCCGGCGGAGAGGCCGCGCGTTTCAGACCCAGCTCCGTCCGCCCCCGTCATTGTTTCTCAGCAAAACCATTTCATCGAATGGGATGCGAGCGAACCAGCTCCTACGCCAAAACCGGTGAACCTGAGCGAATGGGAAGCGTGGGAAGCGACCCACTCCTTCGGCAATGCCCCAAAAGCGCCGAAGCAATCTGCCGAGCGCGAAACAATCTTGTCGCCCGTCGTGGAGAGACCGCGAGTTTCGAGTCCTTCCGCGCCGGCGCCGGCCCCGTTCAAGCCGAACGAGATCACCAGCAAACCATCCAATGGAACGAACGGGTCGAATGGCCATCACGGACCCGAGGCAAGCCTCACTGCCAAAGCGGTTGCGGCGATCCCGGTGGTGCCAAAGACCGCATCGGCTAACGGAAAGCTGAATTCGCCCGAAGCCATGAAGGCCCTGCAACTGGAAGGCGACCAAGCGCTGTTCGAGGCGTTTTCCCAGACGAATCTGGAAGTCGCGGAAAAACCGAAGCCGGCCAAAAAGAAGTTGGTGATCATTGCATCCGCCAGCGGCGCCGCGATATTGCTCGCGGCGGCCCTGATGAGCCCACTGTTCCGTCACGGGGCAAAGCCCGCAACGACGCAATCTGTTCAGACCGCCCCGCAGACAACCGAAACGCCGTCGGAAACAGACATTTCGAATCCACCGCCGGATAGTGCGCCTGCCAACCAGAACAAGCCCTCGGCCGCAGCGCAACCGGCATCGCCTGGACTGCCTACCGGTGGAGCAGATGCGGTGAAGCCGGAAGCAGGACTGACGAAAAGACAAACAAAAATGATGAACGATCAACTCACGGCCCCCACAGTGATTCCGCAAGGCGCCGGGAGGCAATCGGCCGAGAATGCGCCTCCCCCGGTAAGCATGGGTATGGGCGGTGCGGAAGGCCTGGGCGGCGCAAATGATGGCGTTTTGAATGGACATACGCAGCCCTCAATCAAGGTGGTACCTTCCAGACCGTTTGATATTTCCTCTGGCGTTGCCACCGGCATGCTGATTCGGCAGACGGCGCCCGTTTATCCTGCGATCGCCAAAGCTGCGCGAGTCTCCGGCACAGTCGTAATGGAGGCAACCATCTCAAAGAGCGGCGCAATCAAGGATCTGCATGTGGTGAGCGGGTCACCCATGTTGCAGCAGGCAGCCGTTGATGCCGTGAAGACCTGGCGCTACAAGCCGTACAAGCTGAGCAACGAACCGATTGAGGTTCAGACGACAATCAACGTGGTCTTCGCGCTCAAGTAGCCGACCAAGGCGACTGCATAAGGTCCGCGCATCCGACGCGCCGGCGTACTCAACCGGCGCCTGTTCGCGTGGCCGGTGGCCCGTTGTGTATCTCCTGAGTTCCGCGTCGGCGAGTGCTGTGCGCCTAAACTCGCCGTTTTTCTGTCGCGCGATGCGCCGCAGATCACTGTGTACCCCCCTCCCCCCCTTTTTGGCGTAAGAGATTTGTTTTCAATGACTTGTACCTTTTGTAGGGTCCTGTAACCCCATGATTCCAAATGGTTTACACGCAACCTTAGCCTTCTAAAAGACTTAGGGCAGGGCAGCGGAGCTCGCGGCGCTGGCGGGGGTTGGCGGAGTTCTTCCCATCAGTGGGCCAGCGAACTTACCCGAAGTAAAAAAAGTCAAAAAACGAAACGTACCCGAATGCGGCCCGGCCCGTTTTGAGCGGCGGGAGGTCTGGGATCGGGGATTCCGGGGGCGAGACAACGCAAAGGCCCGAGAAGTTAATCAAGTAGTAACGGGGGTGCCCCCTCCCCACTTCTGAAAATAACTGCCATGGAATCATGGGGTTGGCGGAAGTAAGGTGCGCCAACCGGCTGATTCCGGGCAGTTTAGCCGCAGATGTGTCTCCTCAAACGACTTATGCACGCGTTTCCGAGCCAGCTCGCGGCTTGCGCCGGATTCTGAAGCGCAGAGATGCGAAAGCGGCGGATTTTTTCCGCCGCCGAGGAGGCCTGGATGGACGCTTATACGAGAAGTATGCGCCTAAAGGGGATAATGATCGGCAAACTTGGGGGAAAAGAGATTAGAGAACAGAGATCAGAGAATGAAGGGCTTACGGGAGGTTGGCGGAATTATTTTGAGGTGCGGGGGCTTGACAAGAAAGCAGGGACCAAGGGAACGAGGGAACAAGAAAGCAGGGACCAAGGGAACGAGTTCGCGACCTGCTGAGGATTGGTCTCAACGGGATAGTATGGGCAGCATGAAAAAAGTCATCCTGTTGGTTTTCCTTGCGACGGTACCTGTGCCGTCGCAACTTCGAAGCCCGCGCCCGCAGGCAATTCCGCTCTCATGCGCGCAAGTGGATTGCCCGATGCTCAAAGGTGCGCCTCAAACCGCAGGAATGCGCAGCGGTTTTGTGCGCCTTAATTCCGCGCAGACAGTTGGTTGGCACACTACGGGCCAAAACGAAGAAGCCTTGGTGATTCTGCACGGAAAAGGGGAGGCGTTGATCGACGGCCAGCCTGGGCTGCGATTTGTTGCTCCGGCGCTCATCTACATTCCACCTGCAACCCGGCACAACGTGGAGAACACGGGAAGCGACGCGCTCGAATATGAGTATGTGGTTGCGCCCGCTAGGACGCCGTGAGTATTGCTTTGGGGAGCGAATAGATTGGCACGCGAAAACTCGAAAGAGGCAAGTGCCTTTTGCCGAGATTTTGTTGGCGTCCCGACGGGATTTGAACCCGCGCCATCGCCGTGCCGAACGTCGACGAACCGCGGCTTGCATGAGCCGCTGGTCGCTCTGATGACGAAACGCAGGTTGCCGAGCCGCTCTAAGAAACGGGCCGGCATTCCAGTTGCCAGGCCCGCTGCTGTGCAGTTTCTAAAGCTACGGGCAGCGGGGCACCTTGCAGGGACACGAAGGGCTGAGGTTCACAACAGGCTCGTTGAAGCCGCATTAGATCGGCCAGCATATCCTTGTTCTCTCTGAATGACGCCAGCACCGAGTCCAGAACCGAATTTGCCGCTGCATCGTCTGGACGTTCAATGCTGTAGTGCATCCATTTCCCTTCACGCCTGGCGCTGACGATACCCGCATTTCGCAGATAGGCGAGATGCCGTGAAATTTTCGGCTGTCCCTGCTTAAGAATCTCGACGAAGTAGCAGACGCACACTTCACGCCCAACCATGAGATTCAACAGCCGTAGACGCGTTGGGTCTGCCAGCGCGGCGAACAGCTTAACCAAATCAAACGGCCTGGGACGCTTTGTCATGCATACATTATATCCGCGTTGACAAATATGTTCCAGGGGCATACATTCGCCTTGACGAATGTGAGGTGGGTTGATGGATACGAAAACACTGGTTAAGGAAAAATACGGCGCGGCTGCACGCTCGGTGCGTGAGCAAAGTGCAACTGCTTGTTGCGGCTCTGGGTTGAGTTGTTGTGACCCGATCACTACGGGCTTATACAACGACGCAGAGAAAGGTACGTTGCCAGATAACGCAGTGCTGGCTTCACTTGGATGCGGCAATCCGACGGCGCTGACTGAATTGAAGCCGGGTGAAGTTGTTCTTGATCTTGGCTCGGGCGGTGGAATTGACGTGCTGCTGTCTGCAAAGCGAGTTGCGCCAACAGGCAAGGCGTATGGCCTGGATATGACGGACGACATGCTGGCATTGGCACGTGATAACCAGCGGCAAGCAGGAGTTGAGAATGCCGAATTTTTGAAGGGTGAAATAGAGAACATTCCGCTGCCGGACAACTCCGTTGACGTGGTCATTTCAAACTGCGTCATCAATCTTTCTGCCGATAAGGACCGCGTGTTGCGCGAAGCGTTTCGGGTGTTGAAGCCGGGTGGGCGCTTTGCGGTTTCTGATGTTGTGGTGCACGGCGAAGTCCATGATGAAGTCCGCAAGAGCATGTTTTTGTGGGTGGGCTGCATCGCTGGGGCGCTGGAAGAAAACGACTATCAGGCAAAACTTGGCGCGGCTGGCTTTAAAGACATTTCGCTAGAGACAACCCGTGTTTACAACATCGAAGATGCGCGGCAGTTTCTGACTGAATCTGGAATTGACGTGGACGCCATTGCACCCGAAGTCGAGGGCAAGTTCAGGAGCGCATTCGTTCGCGCGACCAAGCCAGCCAATGCCTGCTGTGAGCCGGGCTGCTGCAACTAGAAGGGAACAAACCGTGAGCAAACACTACAACGTTCTGTTTCTCTGCACCGGCAATTCCGCGCGTTCCATCATGGCGGAAGCGATACTCAACCACAAAGGCAAGGGGAAGTTCACGGCTTACAGCGCAGGCAGTCATCCGACCGGACAGCCACGGCCAGAAGCCCTTCAGCAGATCGAATCAGTGGGACTGTCGGCGGCTGGCCTGCGCAGCAAGTCATGGGACGAGTTCTCGGGGCCGGAAGCGCCGAAGCTCGACTTCGTTTTTACCGTTTGCGACAACGCGGCGAAGGAGCAGTGTCCTTACTGGCCGGGGCAGCCAATGACGGCGCATTGGGGAGTTGCCGATCCGGCTGCGGTCAAGGGAACTCCAGAGGAGATCGCCCGTGCGTTCCGCGATGCCTTCACCGTGCTCGACCGCAGGATCGGGCTGTTTCTTTCATTGCCTCTGGCAACACTTGAAGACATGACCATCAAGCGCGAAATCGACCAGATCGGCAGATCTTAGGAGCAACGGTGAAAAAGAGTCGGTTGTCCTTTCTGGATCGCTTTCTGACGGGATGGATCTTCGCTGCGATGGCGTTCGGCGTGGCCCTCGGCTGGCTTGCTCCCGGCATCGTGCCGTTTCTGAACCGCTTCAGCATTGGCACGACTTCGGTGCCGATCGCGGCGGGGCTGATACTGATGATGTACCCGCCGTTCACGCGTGTCCGGTACGAAGAGCTGCACGAGGTCTTCCGCAACAAGCGTGTACTGGGCCTCTCGCTCATTCAGAACTGGCTAATCGGGCCGATTCTGATGTTCCTACTCGCTATCGTGTTTCTTCGCGGATATCCCGAGTACATGGCCGGGGTCATCATGATCGGGCTCGCACGCTGCATCGCCATGGTTATCGTGTGGAATGAGCTGGCGAAGGGCGATACACAATACGCGGCCGGGCTGGTAGCGTTCAACTCGTTGTTCCAGGTCTTTTTCTACTCGGTCTACGCCTGGGTGTTCATCACAGTTCTACCGGGCTGGTTCGGCCTGCACGGGGCCGTGGTTAAAGTCTCCATCGGCGAGATCGCAGAGAGCGTCTTCATTTACCTGGGCATCCCGTTCATCGCTGGCTTCCTGACACGGACCGTGCTGGTTCGGGCCAAGGGGCGCGAATGGTACGACCGAAACTTCGTGCCACGTGTCGCACCGATAACGCTGGTCGCGTTGCTCTTCACCATCGTGGTGATGTTTTCTCTCAAAGGCAGTTACATCGTGCGTTTGCCTCTGGATGTTCTGAGGATCGCCATACCGCTCTTGATCTACTTCATGGTGATGTTCCTGGTGTCGTTTTACATGGGCCGGAAGCTTGGCGCCGATTACTCAAAGACGACAACTCTCGCGTTCACAGCCGCCTCCAACAACTTCGAGCTGGCCATCGCTGTTGCCGTCTCGGTGTTCGGCATCAACTCCGGCGCGGCGTTCGCCGCAGTAATCGGTCCTCTGGTTGAAGTGCCTGTGATGATCGCCCTTGTGAATCTAGCACTGTACTTCCAACGCCGATACTTCGCGAATCGGGAATCAGCAGAGACGGAAGGGGTCCGTGTTGCCGGCTCACGGTTGGTCTAATCGGGCCTCGCAGGAGCTTGTTGCGCTGTCAGTTTCGCAGTTCATCTGGCCTCACAGACAGGGTGAGCGTCGATGACGGACTCGCCGGCGCCGATTACCGCCGAAATGTCGGCAAGTTTTTACAAATCCAGTTCACCTGAACATGAAACCAGCTGCCGAGAGAAGTGAATTCCAAGGCTGAGCAAAGATTGGAAACCGTGTGGACGCGTAGGCGACTTTACAGACGACGCCAGTTTGACTGGAAACTGGCTGTTGTTTTCTAAGTTATTGATTATTCTGGCGTCCCCGACGGGATTTGAACCCGTGTTATCGCCGTGAAAGGGCGGTGTCCTAGGCCGGGCTAGACGACGGGGACGATTGAGAGAGCGTTGCGCAAAGGTGAGATTGGCCGCGGCTGCCCTTAGCTGAAAGGCTATCAACTTGGTGTTGGGGTGTCAAAAGAGAGAGGGCCAATTGGGCCTCGGCGGCCTAAAGGCGGGTTCATTTTGGGGCGAGCTTTTCAGGGGCTAAAGCCCTCATTCATTTAGCTGCGCGAGCGGCACGGATGAATCCGTGCCCTGACACTTCGCGCCTCTCTGAAGGAGTTTTTCCGCGGGTCTGGGGCTAGCGACTTTACGCCTGCGGCGCGGTTGGCGTGCTCTTTCAAAACAATGAGTTTTTTCGCGGCCCGTCCGGAACCAGAAGCGTCATCGCCGCAGAGCCTTGAGTGCGCTATCCTCGATGGAGATTCAAGCAGTTGCGTGCGTATCGAGCGCGTGGCGCGCGCAGTTCTATTGTGTCAATAAACCAGTTCCGCGTATCTGATGAGCAATACGATTGCCGCAACCGAGCGTCGCGGAGACGGACCACAGCCTGCAGACCGGCCTGCCCGCCCCAAGGTTCCAATTGAGAGTGCGGCGGTCACGGTAGCCAAAGGAAGATTCGAGTGACCAAAGGCAGACTCCAGCGCATTTATTCGATCGGTTGGGTTGTGGCGGCGGGACTGGCGGCGACGGGCTGCCAGAAAAAGCCGGCAGCGGGCGCAGGTGGGCCGCAAATGCAGGCCCTGCCCGTGCAGACGATCACGGTGACCCTGGCGCCGGTGGCGCAAAGCAGCGAGTATGTGGCCACCATCAAGTCGCGCCGGTCAACGACGCTGATGCCGCAGGTGAGCGGGCAGTTGACGGAGATTCGGGTTCACTCTGGCGAGCAGGTCAAATCGGGCCAGTTGCTGATGGAAATCGATGCCCGGCAACAGAAGGCCACAGTGGATTCACTGCGCTCAACCGAGCTGCAGAAGAAGGCTCTCGACGACTACGACACGGTGGAATTGGATCGCCAGCACAAGTTGTTTGAAGCCGGCGTGACCAGCCGCGACGCGTTCGAACAGGCACAGCAGGCGTTCGAAAATGCCAAAGCGGATTATGAATCGGCCGTGGAAGCGCGCAAGGCAGGGGAGCAGTTGCTGGCCTACTACACCATTCGCGCACCCTTCGACGGAGTCGTGGGCGACATTCCAGTACATATTGGAGATTACGTTTCTCCGAACCAATCGCCGGCCACGGTGCTGACGACGGTGGACGAACTGGGTCATCTCGAGGCATATATCTACATTCCCAGTGAACGGGGCGGCGATATCCATCAAGGGATGGCGGTGAACCTGACGGACAACAACGGCAAATTGCTCGAAAAGACGCACATCGATTTTGTTTCGCCGGAAGTGGACAGCACTTTGCAGGGAATTCTGGTGAAGGCTCCCGTGGATGCGAAGGCGGGAACGCTGCGCACCGAACAGCTGGTGAAGGCCGACGTAATCTGGAGCACAAAACCGATGGCCGTGGTTCCGCTGCTGGCGGTGACGCGGCAGGGTGAAGAAAGCTTTGTCTTCGTGGTGAAGCAGCAGAATGGAATGGCGTCAGCCCATCGAACTTCAGTGGTGCTCGGCGACACCGTGGGAAATAACGTGGCCATTGTTTCAGGGCTGAATGCGGGCGATCGCGTGATTGTTTCGGGAACGCAGTTCCTGGTGGATGGCATGCCGGTGATGCCGATGGGCGGACCGCCGGGAGCGGCGGCCGCGCCGGGACAAAGCAGTGGTCCGCAGAGCAAGGCGGAAGAAGCGCCGGCAGGGGATGGAGCCGCGCCGCACATGGCGGCCTATCACCCCCATCACAGAAGGCATCATAGGGCTCGGTCAAGGAACAGCAGACACACGCGGCCCGCCAAGGTCTCGTAGGAAAGAGGGCTCTCACGTGTTTGTCGATTTCTTTATTCGTCGGCCGGTCTTCGCCACGGTTTGCGCCCTGCTGATCATTCTCGCGGGAGCCATCTGCATTCCCAATCTTCCGGTAGAGATGTATCCCAACCTGGCGCCGCCGGTAGTGTCTGTGACCGCGAATTACGTGGGCGCCGATGCGGAGACAGTGGAGAAGGCGGTCACGATCCCGCTGGAAGAAGCCATCAACGGCGTAGAGGGAATGCGCTACATTACGTCGACGAGCACGAACAGCGGCAGCGCCGAGATCGACATCACCTTTCAGACCGGGTACGACCTGAACACCGCAGCCGTGGACGTGCAGAACCGCGTGGCGAGCGTGGAGGGCCGCCTGCCGGGAGAGGTGGTTTCAACGGGCGTCGACATTCTGAAAGCGCAAAACAATTTTGTTTTTGGCGCCGGCTTTTACACACTCGACGGACGCTACTCGAGCGAATTCATTTCGAACTATCTCGACATCTATGTCGTGGACGCGCTCAAGCGGGTGCCGGGCGTGGGCGATGTGATCAATTTCAGCGCGCGCAAGTATGCCATGCGGGTGTGGCTTGACCCCGTGCGGCTGGCCGCGCGCGACCTGACGGCAAGCGACGTTGTAAGCGCGCTCGAAGAACAAAACGTCGAAGTTCCGGCGGGACAGCTCGGGCAGCCGCCAGCCGACCCGAAACAGGCTTACCAGATTCCGGTGCGCGTGGTTGGCCGGCTTACCGACCCGCAGGAGTTCGACAACATTATCGTCAAGAACTCGTCCAACGGACTGGTGCAACTGAAGGACGTTGGTCACGCGGAGGTGGGCGCCGAAAACTACAGCACTGCGCTCAAATTCCTGGGCCACGATGCAATGGGCCTCGGAGTTGTTCAACTATCGAACGCCAACTCGCTGGAGGTTGACCGCAACGCCAAAGCCGCGCTCGAACAGCTGTCAAAGAACTTCCCGCCCGGCCTGCATTACGCAATTGCATTCGACTCCACAACAGCGGTGGGCGAATCGATCCGTGAAGTTCTCAAAACGCTGGCTGCGGCCATCGTTATTGTCATTGCGGTCATCTTTCTGTTCCTGCTCGATTGGCGCGCGACGGTCATTCCCGCGGTTACAATACCGGTCTCGCTGGTCGGGACTTTCGCGTTCATTCGCATCTTCAATTTCTCAATTAATTCGCTCACTCTCTTCGGTATAACGCTGGCCACCGGCCTTGTGGTCGACGACGCGATTGTGGTGATCGAGAATGTGCAGCGCCACATTCACATGGAACACTCCAAGGCGCGCGAGGCCACCTCTCATGCGATGAAAGAGGTCACCAGCGCGGTCATCGCGACTTCGCTGGTGCTGATCGCGGTGTTTGTCCCGGTGTCATTCTTTCCCGGCACGACGGGAATTCTTTACAGGCAGTTCTCGCTCACCATTGCCTTCTCCATCGCGATTTCGGCGTTCAATGCGCTTACGCTATCGCCGGCGCTGTCGGCGCTGCTGCTGCGCGGCGAAGAGGCGCGGCCTCGCCAGCTGGATTTTCTACACATTCGGCTGGTGTCACGCGCTTTTGCCGCATTCATCCACGGCACTGACGCTTTCATCAGCTGGCTGGCCAGCACCTATGCGCGCGTTATTCATGTCGCGCTGCAACTGCGCTATGTGCTTCTGCTGGTGTTTTTTGGCGGACTGGCGGCAACAGTGTGGATCTATCGATCGGTCCCCACGGGCTTCATCCCGCAGGAAGACCAGGGTTATTTCCTGGTGGTTGTGCAAGCTCCGCCGGGCTCTTCGCTTGCCTACACCACGGCCCTGGCTGACCAGGGAGCCGCGATCATTGCGCAAAATCCCCATGTGGGCGGATTGTTTCAGATTATTGGTTTCAGTTTTTCGGGCAGCGCATCGAATGCCGGCATGATGTTCGGGATCACAAAAGCAGCGAACGCGCGCGGCGAAAAAGCCTACACAACGGCCGACGTGATCAAGGACGTTGGGCCCAAACTGCAGATGCTGATGTTCGTGCCCAACGGCGGCCTGGTGGCTGCGTTTGAACCGCCGGCGGTACAGGGCGTAGGCAGCTACGGTGGCTTTGAATTCATGCTGCAGGACCAGGGCGGCAACACGTTGAGCGACCTGGACCGCGTGGCGCACCAGATTGTGAACGCCGGCGGCACGCACAAGGATCTGACGGACCTGATCACCACTTTCTCTGCCAACGATCCTCAGGAGCTGGTGACGATCGACCGCGAGAAGGCCAAGGCGATGGGTGTTTCAATCACGCAGATCGCAACCACGCTCAACGTCTTCATGGGTTCGGAATACATCAACGACTTCGACTACAACAACCGCACGTATCGCGTTTACGTGGAGGCTGACCAGCCTTTCCGCATGAATGCCAGCGACCTGCATAGTTATTACGTGCGTTCCGATGCCGGCCAGATGGTTCCTCTCGATAACCTGGTTACGGTTTCAGATAGCGCCGGGCCGCCGGTGATTACGCACTACGATTTGTTTCGCGCGGTGGAGATTGACGGCTCTCCCGCGCCGGGATACAGCTCAGGGCAAGCGATCGTGAGCATGGAAAAGCTGGCGACAGACAACATGATGCACGGCATGAGCTATGAGTGGACGGGACTCACGCTCGACGAGATCGAGTCGGGCGGAAAAGCGCTGCTCATCTTTGGGCTGGGGATTCTGGTCGTCTATCTGACGCTATCGGCGCAATACGAGAGCTTCGCGCTGCCGTTCATCATTTTGCTGGCGGTGCCGATGGCGGTGCTCGGAGCTTTGGGGCTGGTTTCGTTGCGCGGGCTGGCCAACGATGTTTATTGCCAGATCGGCCTGGTGATGCTCATTGGACTTTCGGCAAAGAACTCGATTCTGATCGTCGAGTTTGCCGAGCAGTTGCGGCGCAAAGGACGCTCCATCGCCGAAGCCGCGATTGAAGCCGGCGAGCTGCGCCTGCGGCCGATTCTGATGACCTCGTTCGCATTCATCATGGGCGTGCTGCCGCTGGTGTTTGCGACCGGCGCCGGAGCGCTGGGCCGGCGCTCGGTGGGAACGACGATCGTGGGCGGCATGTTGCTGTCGACTGTCTTGAATCTCGTTTTTATTCCGGTGCTGTATGTCATTCTTAGCCGGTTGCTGAGGCGTGGCGATATGACTGAGGTTCCGGCGGAGGGCTAGTGCTGGTTGCATACATGGTCTGAGGTGATGAAGAAACTCCCCTCAGGGGCTAAAGCCCCAATGTTTATGCGGCTTTCACGGCACGACTAAAGTCGTGCCCCTTCAAAACCGGATTCACGAAACCAGTTCTAGCGGGCTACGGGTGCTTGACAACATTTACGGGGCCAACCTGAGTGGCCGTGGCGGAGTAAAGATGGCAGCCGTCGGAAGTTTCTTTGAAACGGAAGTAGGGATGCAGGAATAGCGCGGCCCGGGCATCTCCGGAGCCCTCAGCCAAATCTGTGAGCCAGACGCCGTCGGGAGACGGACGATTGTGTATGTGCAGCCACAGACCCTTGTGTACATTGGCCAGCAGCCCGCCACCGATCTTTAAATCGGCCACCGAGGTGACGTTGATATCAATCAGCTCGCCGGTCTGCTCCTCAATGGAAACCTTGCCCTGCATCACCTGGGCAAGATGCTGGTTGAGGTTCTTCGCATCGAATTTCGGATTGGGCACGATGTCGTAGAAGAGAACGCTGCGGCCGTCCACAACCTGCCTATGCCCGCTGGCGAGCATCATGGCTTCCATAAAATCCTCGAGCTCCTGATTATCCTTGTCCTCTTCCTTCTGGGCGTTGGCCTGGTTACTGTATTTGAGCGTCTCCTTCATTACGCGATCGTCCTGCTTGTGCTGATCGTCGGCGGAGAGATCCTTGCCGTCCTTCTGGAGAGTGCGCTCAACAGGAATGCCATTGACAAAGAAGAGATCGGAGACCACCGACGTGTCTTTCTTGGTATTGCCCCTGCTGTCGGTCTCGATGGTGTGATCGGTGATGCGGCAATCGTATTTTTCGCGCGCGGCCGCCTGCTTATGCTCATTGGCGAGGGCGCGTTTCAGCAGCTCGCTGGCATTGGGCAGTGGCGCATTGGGAGCCGGGGCTTGCGCGGCAACTGCAAAGCTCCCGGCGAAGAGAGTCATGGTCGCGAGAAGAAGAAGAAAGGCAGTTCTAGTCATGAGGATGCGACTGGAAGGCGTGCATAGATTGGACGTGCTTCCAGCCTTAGCCGATCACCGGTGGTCCCGGCTGAAGCTGGGGCATGGAGCCATTCGTCTTTGCTTCCGCCACGACGGCGTCAAGGTGATCGAGCACCTCAGGCACGGTCATGGTGTAGATTTCGCGCCGGGAGTCATAGCCTTCCTCAACCAGTTGTTTCAAATACCGTCCGGCAACCTGGGCCGCCAACTGGTCGGTGATCACCTTGCCGGTGCGCTTCTTCTGCTCCACCCAGGCGATGCAAGGCAACGCGATCCACATGGGACGGCCGTTGACGTCGAATCGGATATCTACGGCATCGGCGTGGCGGGTGGCGATGGCCACAATCGTCCCCTTCCAGCGGCAGTGAAGGTCTTCACCGCTCCAGCGGTCTGCGACATGGAAGTCCTCGTACATGCTTCGAGTTTATAACGAACTTTGGAGCAGGCGTCGTTGCGGGCGAAAAGCGGGAGTCGAAGGGCAAAAGCAGATCCTTCGGCTCACAATCCGCGAGCTGAAAAACGTGTGGGGCGCCGTTCGCTCAGGATGACACCTGAGATTTTGGAGTTGACTTGCCTCGGGTTGGAAGGCGGTGCTGCGAAGGCGCGATCGGGCGCTTTCATATGGAGCGTTCTGGTAGACTGGCGCACATTCGAGCGATTTGGGCGGACATGGGATCGGCATACAATCCGGCGGCGTGGTCGGGGTTTTTCTCGGCGGAGCTTGGCGCGTCGGCCACGCTCGCGGGCTTGATCTTCGTTGCCGTCTCAATCAACCTCGCGCAGATCGTTAAGCTGAAGCAGCTGGTGTCGCGGTCGGCCAAGGCGCTGCTGAGCCTGATGGCAGTGTTGTTCGCATCGTCTCTGTGCCTGATGCCGGGGGTGAGCCGCTTAATTCTCGGCTACGAATTGACGGCGCTGGGCGTTGTGATGTGGGCCGCTACAACGTTCTCGCAATATGGAGCCGCGCGCAGGAACCTCTATGTCGATGCGAAGACGAAGGTTTTTCATTTCGTGCTCACGGAGCTTTCTGCGATTGCGTTTGTGGCCGGAGGGCTTTCGCTGGCGTGGGGATGGGGCGGAGGACTGTACTGGCTTGCGGCGGGGACGGTTTTGTCGATTGCCAACGCGCTTCTGGATGCGTGGGTACTGCTGATCGAGATTCAGCGGTGAATGGGGTTGCGGGCAAAGGTGCGCGGCCCGCGTGCAATGGACTGTGCTCGAACCGCGCTGATACACTAGAGCGGTTCCAGTGGCACAATTTTGTGCTGTATAGACCCGCCCGCAAGGTGACCGGAACCAGCAAAAACTCCGGTAAAGGACAAGAAAGCTCTCGTGGATACTCGAACACGTCACGCCCTGAAAAAGGACAAATTTGCACAAGCTGCCGCAGACAGCGCCAGTTGGGTTGGCGAGCACCGGACCGCTGCGGTGCGGTGGGCCATCGGCGTCGGAATCGTTTTGATCGCAGTGATTGGCGGCTTGGTTTTCTGGCACATTCGCTCGTCCGCGGCAAACACGGCGCTGGGCGCAGCGGTGGATGTATACACCACGCCGCTGGCCGTTCCCGGCGCTCCGCCGGACCCCAGCAGCTACACCACCGCTGCAGCGCGATCCAAGGAAGCGAATCGCGAGTTTGTGGCCATCGCTCATGACTTCAGCTGGCTGCCTGAAGGGAAGAAGGCCCTGTATTTCGCGGGTATCACCGATGAAGAACTGGGGCAGAACGGCGATGCCGAGACGGCGCTCAAGGGGGCGGAAAGCTCCTGGGACCGGAATACGGCGAACCTGGCCAAGCTGGCTTTGGCTGGGCTTTACCGGCAAACCTCTCGCGACAACGATGCCATCGCCCTTTATAACGAGATCATTGCCAAGCCTTCAGCCACGGTATCGGCAAGCGTAGCCGAGCTTGACCTGGCCGACCTTTATGCGGCCGAGGGCAAGCAGGACATGGCTCGGGTACTGTGGGCCAAGGTTAAGGACGCGGACAAGGATGGCGCCGCGGGGCAGATTGCGTCGCAGAAGCTGGGCCCCAAGTAGGCTGGCAAGACACGATCCGACTGGGATCCGGGCCGTTATTCGAGGGCCGTGAGGCGGGCTTAGGCAGCGGGTGTCAGGGGCAGGCTTCGGGGCGAACCCGAGCAGTTTGATCTCTGGCTGCGTCTGGTGAGTGATGAGCACCAGCCAGGCTATTGTCGCAGGGTGGATGGAGAGTCCCACGAGCGCGGTGAATGACGAAGCCCGCCGGCGCGCGGAAGATAACGCGCTCGCGGCCATGGTTGACCAATACGCCAGCGCGCTCTACCGCGTGGCCTATTCCGTTGTACGCAACCAAGCTGACGCAGAAGATGCCGTGCAGGAGGCGTTTGTGCGCGTCCTGCGCCATCGCGACTCGCTGGGCGAAGTGCGCGATCACCGGGTGTGGCTGATTCGCATCGTCTGGAACATTGTGCTCGACCGTAAACGCCGCGCCAAGACGCGGCCCGAGACGGATGACGTCGCCGAGCTGGCCCGGGTGCTGCCTTCGACTGGCCTTTCGGCCGAGGAGAGAGCTGCGGCGGCAGAACACCATGCGCATGTTCTGGGCTGCGTAGAGCGGCTGCCCGCCAAGGAGCGGGAGGTGCTGCTGCTTTCGGCTTTCGACGAGCTGAGCAGCGTGGAGATCGCAACGGTGCTGGGGATTACCGAGTCCAGCGTGCGATCGCGGCTGTTCAGGGCGCGCAACCTTATGGCCGAGCTGCTTGACCATGAACGAAATTCGGGGGAGAGGAGTTTGCGATGAATTCGAACTCTCGCGATGAAAAGACGTCGGCGAGCACTGTTGAAGAGACGCTGCGGCTGGTTGCGAGCCTGCCCTCGCCTGAAGGACTGGAAGAGCGGATTCACAACTCTCTAAAATCGACTGCGCTTGATGGGGCGCCGCGGCGGGGACGCATTCTCTCCTGGCCCGGAACCCTGCGCTCCGAGAGCGGGTGGATGCGCGGCGCGGCTGCGGCGGCCATTGTTTTTGTTGTGGCCGGTGGGGGATGGGGGGTTTACGAGCGCGTGGAGCTGAACCAGCCGCCGAAGGTGATCGTGATGCCGGCGCGCATTCCCGGCTCAGGGGGCTTTGGCAGCGCCGGAGCCATCCGGATACCGCAAACCCTGCCGGGGCCGAAGGCGCCAGAGCCGATCGCCAAACAGCCTAAGGCGGCGAAGAAGCCGGCTATGACTCACAAGCCGGCCAGCAGCGAAGCCGGCGCGCCGAACTAGGCGAGCGAACCCCGCGAATTTGCTGGGGCGCGCGGCCCAGAGCGAGGGCGAGTTGGAGAGATTCTTCCCTCGAGAGGCTGCGGAAAAAGTCGTTAAAGCTGAGAAAGCCATCCCTCGGCGGCTAAAGCCGCTCTCATTTTGAGGCGCTTGCGGCGGGACTAAAGTCGTGCCCTGACACTTCGTGCTTCTCCGACGCAGTTTTTCGGAAGCCTGTGGAGGCCTGCTGCGTCCGCCGATTTGCGGAGGTTGGCCGTTTCCGGCTACTTGTCCCTGACGATTGCCCGAATCAGCATGCCGAGAAGCGCGAGTATGATTGCGCCCCAAAAGGCTGGGCCAAGGCCGGTGACATGGAAGCCTGGGACAACGGCGGAAGCCAGAAGAATCATGACGCCGTTGATGACCAGCAGGAAGATTCCCAGGGTGAGAATGCTCAGCGGAAAGGTGACGACCTTGAGAAAGAGGCCAACCGTGGCATTCAGCAGGCCGATTACGACGGCGGCAATCAGCGCCGGAAGCAAGCCATTGACGTGAAATCCCGGAACAAGATGGGCAACAACCAGCAGCGCAAGGGCGCTCAGGATCCAATGCAGTAAAAGCCTCATTCGGTCTTCCTCCCCAAACTTCAGAACTGAAGCATTCACCCTATCGATGCCACCGGCCAGTGCGCAAGTTGCTCGCCGAAAGGCGGCTGCCCAAAAGTCGGAAGCAAATGCAGGTCCTTCGACTCCGTCCCGGCCAGCCGGGACTTCGCTCAGGATGACCGTCCATTGGGCGATGCAAACACCAAGGACAGGGCGCTAGAGTAAAGCCATGTTTGCACGGCGCGTGACGGTGAACCGAATCGATGCGGCCGGAGTGCGGTATGCCTGCCCGATTGCGCAGATCGACAACTTTGCCATGCGCAACTTCACCAACGAGGCGGTCTTTGACGACACGTTCCCGGCCGGCGACGGCGTTCTGGAGATCGGCATCCGTGTGCCGATCGATCGGCTAGAGAGCGCGATGGAAGACTGGTTCCGGCGCAAAGGCTACCTGAAGCCGGGCGAGCGGCTGGAAGTGCAAGACGCCTTAAAGCCCGACCCGGATGACCTTTGAGTTTTGGCGGACGGATTGAGCCAGCGGCATTTTCGATTTCGCCCCCCCCGGGTGGGGTAATTTAAGCCGTTTATTTTGTGCATATTATCTCGCAAGCTCTTGTAGGTCATTTAAAACAAATGGCTTGAAGGCTAAGATTTTGAAAAATAATGACTTATGCCCGAGCTTCCGCGATTTGCACGTTTCTCCCGCCCTTCAGCCAATCTGAAAAACAGCCACCGACCCGTGAAATCCAAAGCCAGAATTCCGAAACCGGGGACGGTGCTGCCCGCTCAGAATTACGCCGCTTCGTTCTTCGACGAACCGGCTGAACCCATCCAGAGCTTGAGCTCGGCTTCGCGGCGCGCTTTGAGGCCGGCAATGACGGCGCCGCCGGCGTGATCCCAGGAGAGCAGCTGCTCGGCAGCGGCATCGTGGCGACCGGCGTTGAGCTCGCGGAGCAGCGTGGAGGCGGCCAGCCGCCCTGCACCGAGGTTGAAGCAGAAGTCGACAAGAGCGTCGAACTGCCCTTGCGTGAGCTCGACCTTGACGAGGCGCGAGACAGACAGCTCCGCCGCTTGAACGTCCTTTGTGAGCAGCGCGGCGGCCTGAGGCTCGGTGATGGCAACCGGAAACGATTCAGTGTGCTGGATCAAGTGCCCGTAACCGACGGTCGGAAAACCGGCGACGTCACGATAAACCTGGGCCCGAAATCCTTCAGACCTCTTGATGAGTTCCAAACCTTCTTTGCTTAAGCGCATGATGAGCTCCTAAGGGGCCGAGGCCCCGGTTGATCTGTTCTTTCGCCCGCCAAGGCGGGCTTCCTGCTCGGGATTCTGTTCGCTGACCCCAGGCTTGCGCCTAGGGCTACCGTCCTTGCCTGCTCAAGCGGGCTGTTTGCAGCGTCCCGGCTTTGCCGCAGGGCCTGAATGCCGGCCCGATCTCATGCTGCGATTCAGGGGCGTGCAGGCCCCTGCTGCTTCTGACTTTTCCGCTGAACGACAAAGGGCCTATCGGCCGCCAACCCTTGAAAATCGGATGGCAGACGACAGACCCTAGTACAACGGTAGCAAAAACCTGGCTAATTATCGGCAAACTTCAAAAATTTATTTTCAGTGCGCCGGAACCGGCAGTTTGCCTGCGACCTGGAGGAATTGGTTAAGAAGATTCGTGATTGCGTCTTCGAAGTTCTTGTCCCGATGCTTAAGCAAGTACGCGGGCTCGACGGCCTGCGTGATGGTCCAGAGAATGTAGTGGCTTTGGCTGCCGTAGACGACCAGCCGAAGCTCGGCTAACGGGCCCGGCGTGCTTGTTGCCGGGTTCAGGTGAGCTCGCAACTGAAGCTCCAGGACCAGGTCGGCCTGGGATGGATCGGCCGCGAGACGATAATCGCCAGTGGCCGCGAGCGCGGAATAGAACTCCGAATAAGGACGAGTGTCATCACCCGTGAATTGATAGGGAAGTTCACGACCTTCACAGTAGATCCCCGGAAAGAGGTCGCGATCTGAGTCAGAGTTCGAAAGAAAGATGGATCTGGCCTGAAGGATTGCGGGAGGCACAGGTCCCGGAGGAGCCGGGGCCGGGTTTTGAGCAGCGGACGAGATTGCAGGAGCAAATAAACCGATCAGGACGAGAAAACCAGACGCCAGCGTCGATTTCATGGCTAACTCCTTTGGTTTGTGAGCCTATCGGGATGATGCACCGATTGTGGGATGAGTTGCCTGCCTTTGTTTGGTTTTTGCACAGGAATCGATGCCCAAAATAGGAAAAGTTGCACCATTTTTGGTGCAATTCTTAACCCAAACGTAATAAGAAACTTGCGGCCACCTCCGAGGCGGGGCGGCGATTTTTCAACAAAACCGCGTTATCGTTCTTGACAACAAGGCATCATAACCAGTGTCGGTCTAGTAAAATACGAAGATGGTTAGAACAAGGAAAACACGCAACTTAGGACGAAAGGCGCCGCTATGGATTTGCCTCGTAGCCGGTGTCTCCGCCGTTGCAATGGTGGCGCTGGTGGTGTTGTATTCAGCGCGCACGGTGCAAGCGGATGCGAGTCTTCCCAAACCAGCCTTAACGGCGCCTGCGGCATCCCCTGCAACGAGCGCAACCCCGGAATCGCTGCGGGCGAACCCGGCAATGCTCGCTGACCAGGAACCCCGGATCCCACAGAACGCACCAACCCCCGCCGCACAGAACTGGAAAGACAGGATTCAGGGAGTGGCTTCCTGGTACGGCGGAGTGTTCAACGGACGCAAGACGGCCAGCGGCGAGGTCTACGACATGTACGCCATGACGGCCTGCCACCCGTCGCTTCCCTTCGGGTCAATTGTGCGAGTGGTAGACCTGAGGAACCACCGGTCGGTTGTGGTGCGGATCACAGATCGCGGCGACTTGGTGGAGGAGGGGCGGATTATCGACCTTTCCTACGGCGCGGCCAAGAGGCTGGGAATTTCCCAAGCCGGCCTGGCCAAGGTGGAATTGCAGGTTCTCTCGCTAGGGAAGCGAAAACAGCCAGACGGCGATAGCCAGTAGCCGGAAGGCGACAAACTGAAGAGATATCAGGATCAGTGATTTGTGACTACTGATTGGTAGTCCGTATCCGGGCGTTTATGCCCGGATATTTTTTTGCTTTAGTATGGCTGTCATGAAAAAGGACCCAGGGCGCCGGAGGAAGCCATCGCTTTGGGTAACCCTGATTTGGGCGGCTGTCCTGATCCTCATTGGACTCTATGCGGCAAATTCCCACGGCTTCTTGGGCAGCCTGTTGCGCGTTATTCTCAGGCCGTAGTGCAACAAGTGCAACGTGACCCACGGTGCACAATTCCCTGGTTTCCCAGATCCCTCAATGCGAAGGGCCGGGGCACGGATCTAGTGGTGGACAGGGACAAAAAGCAAAAGCAGATCCCTCGGCTCCGCTTACCCCAATCACGGCAAGCGTGATTAGGGCCCCAAGCGCGCTCCGCTCGGGATGACACGGCTCAGAAGTGGGTAGGGCTCGTGGTTCCCACCCTAAAACTCCTCGCTCCGCGTGAAGTTTTAGAATGGGGCACCCCCAGATCGTGGTGGGTTGGGGAGCGGGGAAAGCAACTGCGTATCCCCATTCGACTCGTTTGTCGAGGACAAACTCGCTCAGGGCAGGCTTTCTCCCGCCCAGGCGGGATCAGGATGACGACACAGGGGAGAAAGCGAGCTCGTGCTCTCGGCGGGATATACTTTTTCGCAACCCGGTCATGAAGCGCCGTCCCCATCTTCAATCGAAGCTCCATCGCCGATCGCAAGGGAGCCTGACATGAAGAAGATCGTCCTGACTTACGGCATCATCTCCGGCATCATGATCTCGGTGCTGATGGGGGGCGAACTGCTGATCGCCCAGAAGATCGGCTCCGGGCACAGCCTGATTCTGGGATACGCCACCATGGTGGCGTCGTTCCTGCCGGTTTACTTCGGCATTCGCAGCTACCGCGACAACGTGCTGGGCGGGCGGATTTCGTTTGGGCGCGCGTTCGCCTGCGGCATCCTGATCACGCTGATCACCACGGTCTTCTACGTGGCCATGTGGGAGATTATCTATTTCAACTTCATGCCCCATTTCATGGACAGCTACTTTGCCGCGCAGATTCACCGGGTGGAGAATTCAGAGCTTTCGCCGGCCGCGATTGCGGCGCAGGTGGCAGAGATCAGGCACTCGCAGGAGCTTTATCAGAATCCGCTGGTGAACATGGCTTACACGTTTATTGAGCCGCTGCCGGTGGGGCTGCTGATTACGCTGATCTCAGCGGCGGTGCTGCGGCGGAAGGGGCGGTAGGGCGGCAAGGGAATGATAAAGAGCGCATTCGCCCGGCCCTACGGGGCGGGCTTGATTTGGCTCGCAGCGTTCCCAGGGTTTCACCCTGGGCTATTCGATTCGTCCCTACGGGACGCGGATTTGAGCGGAGGTTGGTTCTGGGGTGTCGCTCTCATTCTTGTGCTGAGTTGACGGGTGGATCGGGGATTGTGCGATCCCGCCCAAGCGGAGCTTGGACGGGGCACGCGAGGTCGTGGTGAGTTGATGGTGAGGTGGGGTTGGGTTGGTGCGATCCCCGGTCTGAGAATCCAGACCGGGGGCACCCAATTTCTTTTGGGAAGAGAAATCCTTAGTGCATACAGGCCCCTTCAGGCTGGCTGAAGGGTTTTTGCAGGTACTGGCGGGCTTCGTTCACGGCTCCCTGGGTGTTGTCATTGGTCTGGACGGCGAGACGGTACTCGCCGACGGCGCGATCGCGCTGGCCGGTGAGGTCAAAGATTTTGCCGATGGCAATGTGGCTCCAGACTTCGGTCCAGGGGGGTGTGTCGTCGCCGCGCAGGGCGTCGCGGAAAGCATTGACACTGGCCTGGTAGTTGCATTGGGTAAAGAGGACCTCGCCGATGCGATAGCTGGCCAGAGAGCTGAGCGAGTTGGCATCGAGGGCCTTCTTATATTCATTGAGGGCACCGAGAAGGTCGTTCTGGGCCACCAGCTGCTGGCCTTTCAGGATGGAGATCCGGACCTGGAGATCGGGGGTGGTCTTGAGGACCCAATCGTTGGGGTCGACGCTGATTTGGCGCGGGCGGCCGAAGGTGTCGACGACGTATTGAGTGTCGGTGCCGACGACCTCGATCTTCTGGTTCACGGTCTTGCCGTCGGTTTCAATGCGCAGATCGACGGGCATGCGGAAGAGATCGAGGTCCTGATCGATTTCACCGATGGTGCGGAAGCCCTTGTTGTTGCCGAGGCGGTAGACGGAATACTTGTCGGTGAAGCTGGGAGCGCCGGTGCCGTCAATCCATTGCGAGAAGAAGGGCACGAGCTGCTGCTGGCTGGTCTCCTCGGCGACCTTCTCGAAGTCCTGCGTGCGGATGGAGCCGCCGGCGAACTGGGTGAGCGCGGCCTGGAGGATAGCTTGAAAGGCTTTGTCGCCGACTTCCCAGCGGAGCATGTGGAAGATCATGGCGCCTTTTTCAAGGGTCATGGACTGGAACTGGGGAGAGAAGGGATCGAGACGGCCGACGCTGGAAAGAGGCGAAGTGTCATAGGCCAAGGCGCCGGCGGCTACGTCTTGCATGGCGGTCTTGAGAGCGGTCTCGCCGCTCTGATCCTCGATGACCATCAGCTCTGCATAGCGGGACATGCCGTTGGTGATCCAGGCATCGTCGAGTGATTTGGGGCTGATCTCGAGTCCCCACCATTGGTGAGCGATGGTGTTGGCGAGCAGGCGGATGCCGGATTTGTCGCCGATGCGGGCGCCCATGATAGCGGCAATTTCGGGCGCGTAGACGGCGGGCAGTGTATCGTCGGGCAGCTCGATGATGTTGATGCGAGGCGTGGGCGGCAGGCCAAAAGTGTTGGTGAAGTAGTTGTACTCGCTAGTTGAGGTTTGGGCGATCTGGTTGGCCGAAGCCTGATGGGCGATGGTGACGTAGACCTTGACGTTGCCGGCTCCAACCGAGACGGGCGGCAAATAGCGGCCGGCGATCACGGTTCCGGGGAATCCGGGCTTGGTCCAGTTGAAGTCGTATTCGTCGCCGGGCTTGCCGGTGGACAGGGTGACCGGTTTTGGGGCTCCTGTGGAACCGCTCGAAAAGACGCTCACGCCCTGAGGCACGCGGATATGCAATTCCGCGGTGAAGCGATCGGTCATAAAGCCGGTCATGGGAAACCAGCGGGACGGGTAAAGCAGGTAGCTGATTGGCTCCTGAATGGCGGCAAGCTTGAGCCCTTCGACGGGGCCGTCTTCATTGCCGGTGATGATGCCGTCGTAAACGAAGGTCCAATGGGAGGGTTGACCTTCGACGAACGGAGTGTTGGCGGTGACGCGGATGGAGCCGTCGGCGGTGCGCTCGGCTTCAAGCAGCTTGCCGGAATCGTCGGAGATTTTGGTGACCTTGAGCGCGGGATGAAAGCCGAAAGTGACCACGGCGAGATTGGCCGGCGCGGTAAAGGTGACCTGGGCCGTCGCGGTGAGGTGATGGGTAGCCGTGTCGAGCTCGGCGTCAATGACGTAGCCGGTGATGTCGAGGGCCGGGCGGTTGATTTGGGCGGCTGCGGGAACAGAGGCAGCGGCAAGAAGGGCGGCGATTGCAACGAGGGCGAGGAGGGCGGGGCGAAGGCGGCCGGTTTGGGGGGTGTCAATAAAGGGGGAATTCTTCGGGAATGTCTTCATTCGATCGCTCATGTTTTCTGGTCTTCGTGTCGTTCGGTCCTTGCGTGGTTCGATGTTCGTGGTTCTTTGCGTTGGCTTCAGGTGCTGGCCGGGGATGCTGGTGCGAAATCGAGTGAATCAATCTCCCGGGCTACGATGGCGGCGACCCGTTCGATGGCGGTTTGGCCGAGCGGATTGACGGATTGTGCCCGGAGCGCTTCCCGAATTGCGCCAAGCTCCATTCTCATGGACTCCCGAGCGGGGCCGTCGGGTAGCAGGGGCTCGAGGTGTTGGACGATATTTGAGGCGGTGAAGTCGTGTTGAATGAGCTCCGGAACCACGCGCTTTTGGGCGATGAGATTGGCCATGGCCACATGCGGGACTTTAACCATGCGCTCGGCAATAGCATACGTGAGCGGCGAGACGCGATAGACGACGACAAAAGGGTTGCCGATGAGGGCGGCTTCAACGGTGGCGGTGCCGCTGGCGACGATGGAGGCGCGGGCGTGGAAGAGAGCAGCGCGGGCTTCTTGTACGAGGTGGACGGAAAGGCCCTGGGAGTGCTTTTCGACGATGCGCTGGACGGCAGCGCGCTGCGAAGCAGTGAGAGTGGGCGCGAGCGGGATGAGGAATTCGTAAGCGGGACGGGGGGCGCCGGGCGCGGCGTGGCCGGGATTTTGAGCAAGGGCGCGGGCAGCGGCAAGCATTGTCGTCAGGTGGTCTTCGATTTCACGCATGCGGCTGCCGGGAAGAAGGCCGATCCAGGAGTGAGCGGGGTCGAGGCTATTTTCGGCGGCGAATTGCTCGCGGGTGATGGAGGGCTGGGGCAGGTCGGCGAGGGGATGGCCGACGAACTCAGCATCGACGCCGCGGGCGCGGTAGTACCGCTCCTCAAACGGGAAGATGACCAACATGCGGCGAACGTACTCGCGGACCAGTTTAATGCGGTGCTGCTTCCAGGCCCAGAGCTGCGGGCTCACGAAGTAAATGACCGGTACGCCGAGGCGATGAAATTCTTTGGCGAGGCGGAAGTTGATTTCAGGGAAGTCAATGAGGACGGCGATGGTGGGCGGATGCTCTCGAATGGCGCGCTTCAGCTTGCGAAATTCGCGGTAGATGCGGGGCAGGTGCAGGACGACTTCTGTAAGCCCCATGACGGCCATATCTTCGGCGCGGACGATGAGTTTGACGCCGGCGGCAGCCATGCGCGGACCACCCATCCCCCACTCCGTGGTTTCAGGTCTTGGACCAGATTTGTGGGAGAGCGCAGAGGCCAACTCGGCGCCGTAGTGTTCGCCGCTGGCTTCGCCTGCCGAGATGAAAATGGAGGGGGTCATGGAAGGGTGGCCGATGAAAGTCGGCTTGACCCAATGATAGCGGCATGTGCAGGCGTGGACGCTTGCGACTGCCAGCTTTCCGGTTTGAAGACCGGCGTGAATTGTTGCCCCGTCCCTACGGGACTCCCGATGATTTTTATCTAAGCTTTCCCCACGCTGAAGCGCGGGGCTAACGAACATTGCGCCTACGGCGCGGGGGCTCTGCCGCAGCCCGGCGCGCCAGGCCGCGGAACAACCTGTGCGAAGCGGTCCGGCATCGAACGATTCGGTTCGGTAAGTCCTGAAGAAGCGAACTCGAAGCTCGATACACATAGAAAAGCACTCGAAGCTCGATAAGCATAGAGAAAGAAATAGACAGAAAAATTCAATCCGGCGAGGCCTCTCAAGTCTCGCCATGCCGTATGATGGCGCAAGCCGAAAAGGTCAGTAGGTTCCCAACACCCATAGCCAGGGATCCGAAAAACTGCCGGTTTTTCGTGTCTCCCCCGAAAATGGCGGCTGCAAGTAACCTTTCAGATCGTCGTTGAAACCGGTGCAGCTTTTCCCTGAAGTGGGGGATCGCGGCAGACGAAGGATCGCAGGATTGCTGTTATGAATGTTGCGACAAATCAAGAGTGCGTCAAAGTGAGCATTGCCGGCGTGCCGGATCGCGGGAAGGTTTGCGAGGCGGTGGCGCATCACGCGGCGATGAAGTTTGGCAATTTGCTGATGGTTGCAGGTGGGATCGGCGACGCCGCCGAAGGTAGCCAAGCCTCACAGTTGGCCGTGGATATCATCTCGTCCAGGCTCGAGAGCATGCTGGCGTTTTTCCCTCCGGAGATCGCGGTGGAGGAAGCGGTACGGCAGGCGAACACGGAGCTTATGGCAGCGTCAGCAGTGCCGGAGAGCCCCTATCGCTGCATGGGCGTGAAGTTGATTGTGGGGTTACTACGCACGAGCGCCGATCGGGCAAGCGTGACCATCGGGCAAGTCGGAGACGGTCGCGCGTACCTGGTACGCAAAGGCAAGCTCACCCTGGTCAACCTTGAATCTACCGGGGTCGAACCTACCGCGGCGCCGGCAATGCTCGAAGGCAGATGGACGACGCCACACGATGAAGAGCCGCATCCCGGTCATTCCCATCAATCGACATCGACGCCGTACCTGGGACAGGGGCTCAACATCAAGGTGGCAACGAGCGAAATCGAGCTCGAAGGCGGCGATATGCTGCTGCTTTGTTCTGACGGTCTTTGGCGATCGTTATCGGAACAGGAGATTGAGCGCGTATTGGCCAACCAGAATCAGAGTGCCGAGGGGGCTTGCCGCGCACTACTCGATCTGGCCAGGGATGCAGGCGGCAACGACAATGTTGCGATTGAGATTGCGCGCTTGACTCAAAACGGTGATTCGACGCGGACATCTGCCCGCGCAGTTCAGAATCAATCTGAAGTGCTCAAGAAGATGGTGGTGGGCGAGAGAGCAGCAGAGGGAGTAGCAGCGATTGAATGGCGGACGCCGGAATCCATTACGTACGGCAACGCATTGGACGATACCCAACTGAACGCAACCGCATCGGTGCCTGGAACTTTCCTATACAACCCCGGTCCAGGGGCAATGCTGTCGACGGGCGAGCACACACTCTCCGTTGTGTTCATGCCTTCGAATCAGTCTGATTGCACGCCGGTGCAAGCCTCCGTTCCGCTTCGTGTCGCCAAGGCAACGCCATCCATCAGATGGACTGCGCCGGAGGCGATCAGTCACGCGACTCCGCTGGGACCTGCACAGCTCAATGCCCAGGCTTCAGTTCCAGGAAGTTTTGATTACAGTCCGGCGGCCGGAGAAATGCCGGGGATCGGAACCCACGCACTCTCAGTGACTTTCACTCCTGCCGATCGAATGAACTACACGCCGGTGGAGGCGAGCGTATCGCTCACGGTCATCGAACCGATGCCCGCAACGATCACCTGGGTGAGCCCGGCCTCGATTGCTTATGGAACGGTTCTAGGCGATGAGCAGTTAAACGCCAAGTCGCCAGTGCCTGGGACTTTTCTCTACGTTCCCGCGCCGGGGAACGTGTTGCCACCGGGCAATCACGAACTACTAGCCATCTTTACTCCGGAAGATCAGGTTCGGTACACGGGGACGCAGGCCGTTGTGACGCTCAACGTGGAGGAGCTGCCGATGGTAGCTCCGCTTTCAAAGGCAGCTTTGCCTGGCGTCGCCGCTGAACTTGCCGCGGAAGAGACTGTTGCGGAGATGACCGGGGAACCAAGTGAATTGCATGGTTCTTTTGCGAACACGCAAGAGGCTGCGAACACTCAAGAAGCCGGCGATGCGGCCAATGAAGTTGACCGATCAACTCGGTTGCAGGATGACGCTGGGGTGGCTGCAATTGAACCCGGGACCGGGGAAGCGCTCGAATCGGAGGTCCCGCTGTTCCGAGGGTTTCAATCGTTTGCCGAAGTTGAAGGAGGGCAGAAGAGGACGGGCAGGTGGTTGACGATTGCTTCGGTGGTGCTCGCGATTCCGATGCTATGTGTGCTCGCCTTCCTGATCGAAAAGGCCCACTCGGGAGCCCCGTTCCTGGCGAAGCAAACCAAGCAGCCAGCTTCGGCGACGGGCGTTACACAGCCCCAGCCGAACACGCAGGACCCGGCTGATCGGGTGAAGGTGACGGTCGACCAAGCTTCGGCAGGACCGGGAGGACAAGGCCCGGCAGGGGCCGGTGGGCAGGCTCCAGCAGGAACTGCGAGGCAACCGGCTTCGAACCGTCAGCCGGGAAACAACGCGCAGGCAGCGAGTCCTGCGCCGGTGCAGACGGAAGCAACACACGATCAGGCTGCTGCGCCAAGCGAGACTCCGCAAGGCAGCAAGAAGCAGGCCGCGGAGAGCGTGCCTTCTGCCGCGAACTCTGGCAGCGGCAATGCGGGAGGGGCAGGCCGCATTGAGAGTGGCCCCGATGGAGGAAAACGTCCTGCCGCCACGGAGGGAACATCAAGCGCTCGAGAGGGCGCGACCGGACCCGGAGCATCTGGACCGGGAGCAGTTCGGCCCGTCGCTGTTTCAGCGGAGGCAGCAGCCGAGCGGCTGATGGAGTCAAGGACAGCAATCTACCCGCCGGCAGCAAAGGCGCAGGGCATTTCGGGCACCGTGGAGTTGGACGCCACGATTGCGAAGGACGGGGCCGTCAAGGATCTGCGCGTTGTGAGCGGGCCAGCCGAGTTGCGGCAGGCGGCCATGCAATCCGTGCGCACCTGGCGCTACAGACCGTTCATTGTGAACAACGAGCCGGCAGAAGTTGAGACAACGGTCAACGTCGTTTTTTCGCTCAACAACTGATGAAAGAGCTTTGATCGCCGAACGAGCGCGCGCGTTTGGGACCGAGACGCCCCGGAGAGAACGGACTCGCTCCCTCTTAATCCCTTGCTCCGGCGACTGTTAACCCCTTAGTTATGCCTGGTGATTGACCGCTCGCGAGACCGCGCGCGGCGAGCGCGGGCGGTGGTACCCTTCCCGATGGAGAAAGATTGGGGGCTGAAGTGCGTGTGTCATCGAGGATTTTGGCGATTGCGGTTTTAGCGATCGGATGCTGCGGCGCGGGATTAGTGCGTGCGCAGGCTGAGGACGCGCCGAGCGGATCGGCGGCAGGCACACGAGCGGTTCCGGCGGTGGACAATCCTGTGGCGGACCCCGGGGCGGTAGTGACATTCGGCCATGCGCGGTTTACGGTGCTGACGCCGCAACTGATTCGGATGGAGTGGTCGGCGGACGGAAAGTTTGAGGATCACGCTTCGTTTGTGTTCATCAATCGAAGGCTGCCGGTGCCCGAATTCAAGACCGGCCACTCCCAGATCGGCGAAGGAAGCAGCACTCTGACGATCGAAACCGCTTCGCTGACGCTCTCCTACACGCAGGCGATACACTTCGCCGGTTCTCCCGAGATCGTTGACCACGGCTTCACCGCAGAGAATCTCTCGATTCGGTTCAAGGTTGACGGCAAGGATATAGTGTGGCATCCGGGCGATCCTGATACCGCCAACTTACAGGGCACCACGCGCACACTGGACACGGCGCGGGGATCGAAGACGGAGGAGCCGATTGGGCAGGGGCTGGTGTCGCGCGATGGATGGGTGCTGGTGGACGATTCGACGCGGCCGCTGTTCGATTCGGCTGACTTCACTTTTCCCGAGGGTGAAAAGAGCCCATGGCCATGGGTGATGGAGCGGCCAGCGAATGAGAAGCCGGGTTCCTATGTCGACTGGTACTTCTTCGGCTACGGACACGACTACAAACAGGCGTTGGGCGATTTTGTGCGCGTAGCGGGGCGGATTCCGCTGCCGCCAAGGTTCGCGTTCGGAGTGTGGTGGTCGCGTTACTGGGCGTATACGGACGCGCAGTTCGACGAGCTGGTGAAAGATTTTAGAGAGAATGACACGCCGCTGGATGTGATGGTGATCGACATGGACTGGCACATGAGCGACGAGCAGCTGCGAGCCATGGGAGCGGTGGATCAGTCGGGGCAACAGCTTGGATGGACGGGTTACACATGGAATAAAGTGCTGTTTCCCGATCCCGATGCATTTTTGAAAAAGCTGCACGAAGATGGGCTGAAGACGACGATGAATTTGCATCCGGCGTCGGGGATTCAGCCTTGGGAAGAGGCGTATCCAGCGATGGCGCGGGCCATGGGCGTAGATCCGGCGACGAAGAAATATCTTCCGTTCGATCCGACGGACAAGAAGTGGGCGACGAATTATTTGAACCTTGTGCTGCATCCGCTGGAGAAACAAGGCGTGGACTTCTGGTGGCTCGACTGGCAACAGCAGTCGACGACGGATTTGCCCGGTGTGAATCCGACGTGGTGGTTGAATTACGTCCACTTTACCGATCAGCAGCGCGAAGGCAAACGGCCGCTGCTTTTTCATCGCTGGGGCGGGCTGGGGAATCATCGCTACGAGATTGGATTTTCAGGCGACACGATTTCAGTGTGGGACTCGCTGGCGTTTCAGCCGTGGTTTACGGCGACGGCGGCCAACGTGGGATATGCGTTCTGGAGCCACGACATCGGTGGACACATGCCGGGCGCGGTCGATCCGGAGTTGTACACGCGGTGGATTCAGTTCGGCACCTTCAGTCCGATCTTGCGGACGCACACGACCAAGAATCCCGACTCGGAGCGGCGCATCTGGGCATATCCGGAGCCGTACTCCGAGGTGATGCGCAACGCGTATCAGTTGCGCGAGGCGATGCAGCCGTATCTCTACACCGAGGCCAGGCGCACATATGACACCGGCGTGGCGTTTTTCCGTCCACTTTATTACGACTGGCCGGAAGAGGACGCCGCGTATACGAGCAAAAACGAATACATGTTCGGCGACCAGATGATTGTGAGCCCGGTGACAGCGCCGGCGGACAAGATTACGGGACTTGCGACGGAGCAGGTGTGGCTGCCCAAATCCGATTCGCAGGGGGGCGACTGGATCGAGTGGCCGACGGGAAAACATTTTTCGGGGCCGACGAGTGTGGAACGCAGCTTTACGATCGACCAGATTCCCGTGTATGTGCGAGCGGGGGCGATTGTGCCGATGCAGCCGGCGATGCTGCACACAGGCGAGAAGCCGGTTGATCCACTGATTGTGAATGTGTGGCCGCTGGCGCCGGGCGCAAGCTCAAGCTACTCGGTGTATGAGGATTCGGGCGTGTCGGTTGAATACCAGAAGGGCGTTTATGCGCGCACACCGATTAAAGCTACTGAGGACGGCGACACGCTGCGCGTGGAGATCGGGCCGGTGGAGGGGTCTTATCCGGGGATGCAGAAGACGCGCGGGTACGAAGTGCGGCTGCCGGCGGATTGGCCGCCGGAGAGCGTGACGGTGAATGGGAAGACGGTCGCGTTCGCGAAGCCGGGTGAGCCGGGAGGATGGACGTTTGAAGGAAATACGCTGACGACTGTCATTCCGGTGCCTGCGAGTGGCGTGGGCGCGAAAGTGATCGTGGAGGTGAAGCGCGCGAAGGGCCGGGTTGCCGAGCGGGGTGAACTCGATGGATTTGCCGGCGCGATGACCCGGCTGCGCGGGGCTGACGACGCGCTGAATCAGACGGGGCCGGTGGCGGGACCGTCGATTGCTCTGAGGGATGCGATGCAAACCGGCGATTTGATCAGTTACTATCCCGAGCGGATCGACGAGGCGCTGAAACATTTCCACGAGCGACTGACGCGGGCGAACGCCGATGTGGCGCAGCTCGACAAGGAGTTTGAGCAGCGGCTGAGCGACACATCGCGGCGGACTGGCGGGTCGACGTGGGCTCCGGCGGACATTCCGAGCGAAAAGCAAAAGCGGCGCGACGCGCTGCACCGGGCTGAGGCGCTGCTGGGAGAGGTGGGGAAGTAGGGGGGGCGGTCCCTGGCTCGACATTACGCGGGGAAGATGAGGTTCGTGGTTACCCCGGTCTCAGAATCGAGACCAGGGTACTCACAATTTAGTTTGGGTCGCTGACGACGGCGCGGACTTCGAATCGGCAGTGCTCAGTCGTGGCAGCATGAGCCGCCGGCTTTTGGCTTAACGACCTCGGGCTGCACGATTTCCGGCTGCACATAGGGCTGGTGGGGGTCGACGAAGTAATTTTCGCCGTATTTGTCGTGATGGCGAACCCATGCCATGGTGTGTTTGAGGCCGGTTTCGTCGCGGCCTTTCGGCACGAGGTCAAGGAAGTTGTAGGCGCCGACCAGAATGTCGAGGCCGCGCGCATAGCTGGAGTAGGTGTGGAAGATCGCGCCGGTTGCATCTTTTGCGAAGACGCTCAGGCCAGGGCGCTCCTCGGCGGGAAACTCCATCATCTCGTAGTTGTAGTAGACCTGCTTTTTGCCGGCTTCATCGGGCGAGAGCGAAACCTGATAGTCGAAGTTGAAGTCGCTCGCGTTCGATGAGACCCAGCGGAACTTCCAGCCCATGCGGCGCCTGAAGGCTTCGATTTCAGAACTGGGTGCGCGCGAAACCACAGCGAGCGTCACGTCGCGGTTGGCTAGGTGGATGGTCATGCCGTCAAAATGGTCGGAGATATAGGAGCAACTGGGGCAGCCTTCTTTCCAACCTGGTCCGAGCATGAAGTGATAGATGACGAGCTGGCTGCGGCCGCCGAACAGATCGGACAGCGAGACTTTGCCGGCGGGGCCGTCGAACTCGTAGTTCTTTTCGACTTTCTCCCAGGGCAGGGCGCGGCGCAGGCGGCTGATCTCGTCGCGCTGGCGCGTAAATTCCTTTTCCTTTTTGAGAAACTCCTTGCGGGCGGCGATCCACTCGTCGTGCGGAACTGTTTTCGGGTTTTGGATTTGCGATGTGGCGGTGGCCATGCGAGCCTCCTTGGCTGTGATGTGTTAGAGAGCTCTTCAGAAAAGAGCTTGCGCAGAATTCCGCTCGGAATTGCCGGCCTACCGGTTGCGGCGAAACCATTTCGCAAAAAACGCTGCGATTCCGCCGGTTCCCGCGGTCGAGCCGGCGACGATGGCTGCGGCTGTTGCCGCACATACAGGACACATATGACTCTCCTTGGGTGAGCGGGAATGGGTTATCCCGGCGCGCGTTTGGAGTTGCCTTCATTCGCCCGCTCACGCGGCACTGTTAGCGACCTGGACTGCACTGCTTACGATTTGGACTTCTCGGCGCGCTGGCGAACGGTTTCGTTGATCTTTGCCCAGCCGCCCTTCATTCCCTTCTTGAAATCCTCGGGAACGTTTCCGAAGCCGGTGTGATGAAACTTGATGAGCGTTTCGCCGTTTTCCTCGGTCAGGCGATATTGCACGTTGTTGGCGACCGGGAAAGACATCATGAGCGGGCCGCTGAACTCAAGCAGCGTAGGACGCTTGATGGCCTGCACTGTGGCCCAGCAATGGCCATTATTGTCGCCCAAGTCGCGGAACCAGCGGCCGCCGGGCCAGGCTTCGAGCTTGAAAGGCATGGACGTGCCATCGTCCTTTTCGAAACCTGAAGCAAGTTGATCGAGAAGCGCCGCGAAGGTGACTTCGAGCGAGGCGCGCACGCGAATCTCCTGTTCGATTTTGAAGCTGAGAGATTCGAGATCGGGAACTGTCATTGTGGTCATACATCCTCCATGGGAAAGTTTGGAATTTGGGTTATGGACTGCGGGCCCTCAGGGTTTCGGAATGGTTGATTTCGATGGGATGCAGCCGTGGTCGATCTCGGCCTGAACGCGCTCGGCGCGTTCTTTCACGCGGTTCAACTGGTGCTGCCAGTAGCGTTCGAACGTTTCAGCGAACTCGTGCAGGGGGCGGATGGCCGCGGCGTTGGTGCGGTAGAGACGGTGGCGGCCGTTGCGGCGGACGCGCACCAGATTGACGCTGCGCAAGACGCCAAGGTGCTTGGAGACGGACGGCTGGTCAAGGCCGATGGCGGTTACGATCTCGCCGACCTGGCGCTCATCGTGCGCGAGATAGAGGAGAATCTGGCGACGCCGGGGTTCGGCTACGGCGTTGAAGGCGTCGGAAGTGGTTGCAGCCCTGGCCATGGAAAGAACAATACATGCTCATATAGGAATATGTCAAGGAAATATTTTGTGACTTTTGTTCGGGCCAGGGGCCGGAGTTCGTTGGCCGGAAGCGGGGGCACAATTTACCATCCGACGCATGACTTTCGATCGCCGAGTGTTTTTGAACGCATGCACCAAGGCCGGGATTGCGTCGCCGCTGCTGCCGGGGATTCTGTACACGCTGGCGGCTCAGGCGCAGGAGCCGGCTGCCGGAGCCAGTGGCGGAGCGAGCCCAGCAGCGGGTGGAGCAACGAGTTCCGCGGCGGGTGCGACTGGCAGCGGCACGACGCCGGCGCTGCCGAAGGTCACACCGGAGATGATCGACCGAGCCGGAGAGCTGGCTGGAGTGGGGCCATTTGCCGACGCGCAGAAGAGGATGATGCTCGAAGGGCTGAACGATCAGCGCGATGCGTATGCACAGATTCGAGCGCTGAAGATCGGGAACGATGTACCGCCGGCGTATGTGTTTCATCCGGGGCCGGCAGCGAAGCCGGCGGAGAGCAGTGTGGCATTCGAGGGCACGACGCCGCGGCCGAATTTCGACGATTCGGAAAGCGGCGAGCCCAAAGCCCCCGCGAACATTGAAGACCTGGCGTTTGCCACAGTAATGCAAATGGCGAATTTAATCTGGCATCGCAAAATTACGTCGGTGGCGTTGACGCAAATGTACATCGATCGACTGAAGCGCTATGACCCCGAACTCCATTTTGTGATTACGCTGCTGGAAGACCGGGCCATGGCCCAGGCGAAGGCGGCGGATGAGGATATGGAGAATGGGCTCTATCGCGGGCCGCTGCACGGAATTCCCTGGGGCGCGAAGGATTTGCTGGCGGTGAAGGACTACCCGACGACGTGGGGCGCGGGGGGATTCGAGCAGCAGCACTTTAAGGAAGACGCGACCGTGGTCGAGAGGCTGGATGCGGCAGGGGCGGTGCTGGTGGCCAAGTTCTCGCTGGGGGCGCTGGCCATGGGCGACAAGTGGTTCGGCGGGCGCACCAGGAATCCGTGGAATCCGATTCAGGGATCGAGCGGATCGTCAGCGGGCTCGGCGGCGGCAGTGGCGGCGGGCTGCGTGGGATTTGCGCTGGGATCGGAGACGCTGGGATCGATCTCGTCCCCGTCGACGCGCTGCGGCTGCTCGGGGTTGAGACCGAGCTTTGGCATGGTGCCGCGGACAGGGGCCATGGCACTGAGTTGGACGATGGACAAGCTCGGGCCCATTTGCCGCTCCGTGGAAGATTGTGCGCTGGTGCTGGATGTGATCCACGGGCCCGACGGCAAGGATTTGTCGGCGGGAGCCAGCATCGACTTTCATTGGGATCCGGAGTTCGACTGGCGCGCGCTGCGCGTGGGATATTTCAAGGGCGAATTCGATCCGCTGCCGCCTCTGCAACCAAAAGAAGCTGCGCCCAATGAAACGCCGGAGGAGACGCAAAAGCGGGAAGACGCGAACCTGGCTGCGCAGGACGACTACGCGCGGCGGAATTACGACAAGAAATACGAACAGGCAGCGCTGAACGCGCTGACCAAAATGGGTGTGAGCCTGATTCCGGTGGAGCTGCCGAAGTTGCCCTGGGACGCGATGGTGCCGCTGTTGACCGCAGAGGCCGCCGCGGCGTTTGACGATTTGACCATGAGCGGCCGCGACAAGCTGCTGACGGAGCAGGGGGCGGAGGATTGGCCCAACGACTTCCGCATCGCGCGGTTTTATCCGGCGGTCGAGTACATCCAGGCCAACCGTGCGCGAACTCTCGGGGTGCGGCAGTTTGCAAAACTTTTCGAAAAGGTGGATGTGATCGTGACGCCATCGACCGACGAGCAGTTGATCGCGACGAATCTGACGGGCAATCCGGCGGTGATTGTGCCGAACGGATTGCGCGGCGCTGATGCACCGGCGGCGCCGCCGATTGATGACGGCAACCACGATAATATTGGCGGCCCTGGAACGCCGGTTTCGATTACTTTCCTCGGCGCGATTTACCAGGACGCGAAGCTGGCGGCTTTTTCGCACGCTTACCAGCAGACGACCGGGTTCCAGAAGCTGCACCCGAAGCTCGACTAGACGGAGAACCCTTGGTCGAGGCTGTCGAAGATCCCTTACTCGAGACCTTCGTGGAACCCTTCGAAGAGGCTTTCGAAGATCCCTTTGTCGAGGCTTTCGAACTGAGCCCGCTCGCGACCGTGTGTTTGGCGAGATTGAGAGTGAATGAATCAATGCTGCTGGTGGCGGGCGGCACGGTGCTGTCGGGGCGCGTGGTGGTGTTGACGCCGATGGATTCAACCGCAATGGACGACGCGCTGAAGGTGATGCGCAGGAATCCGAACTGCGTGTCGCTGTAGCTCGCAAGGGCGAGGGTGTTGCCGGCTCCATCGGATTCCGTCTGCTTGCCTGCGACCGGCTTTTGTCCCTGCTTGTTCTTCTTCAACCCCGAGAGGTCGTAGTAGCCTCCGTTGCCTGCAACGATGTAGGGAATCTGGCGGCCATCGCTCTTCATGATGCGGGTGTAGCGCTCGTAGAGATGCGCGTGGCCGGAGAGCACCATGTCTGGCCACTGGCCGGTGCCCGCGCAGCATTTGTCGATTGCTTTCAACATGGCGGCGCTGGGCATGTGCTGGCTGCTGCCGGTGAACGGTGGATGATGCACGGCGATGACGAGGGCCTGGGGATTCTTGTTGTTTGTGTCGGCCTTGCGATCGGCGGCGTAGCGCTTGAGCTCGCTGGTAAGAAACGTGAGCTGATCTGTGCCGATGGTGGAGTTGCCAAGCGAGCCGGCAGTTTCTCCCGCATTGGAATAGAGGCCGATGATGCGGACGAAGGGCGCATCGAGGGTAAAGTAGACGCCGGGCTGGGTCATGGTGGTGCGATCGAAGCCGGGAGCGCCCTGGGTGGGAGCCGCGGTGCAGAAGTTGTCGACGAAGGCCTCGCACGAGTAGCCGGCCGGCTCGCCCTTGAACATGAAACCGTCGTGGTTGCCGGGGATGGCGAAGATGGGGCCGGGGTAGTTGCGGTAGGGCTCGTAAAACTGTTCGGGATAGTAAGTTTCGAGCCCAAAGAAGTAGACGATGTCGCCGAGGTGGTAGAAGAAAGCCGGCTGGCCGTTGGCCCAGGTCTTGCCTTCGGCGTCGGCGGCGAGAGCGTCGGCGACGGCGAGCTGCGGCTCGGCGCGCTCGATGCCGCCGGTGTCGCCCGCGCAATGGATGACCAGCTGGCCCGTGGCGGCGATGGCGTTGACGGTGGCCTGGGAGAGCACGCTGGCGAGGGACATGATGGGCGGGTTGATGCGCGGCTTGGGAATCGGCTCGAGGACCTGGATTTCATCTGACGTTGGGACTGAAGCGTCGGCGTCGATCTGGGCTGCGCTGTAGGTGACGAAGTTGTCGGCGGTAAATTTCGGGTTGGCAAATTTGAAGGCGCTGGTGGACAAGGCAATCCTGCTTTCTGCCGGGGGAAAGGCCGGCACATGAGATTTGAAAATGGCAGAGGCCGGGGAAAAGGGGGAATCCAAAAAAGACAGACAAGGGAGGAATCGCTTGTGCGCGAAGTTTACCGGAATTGCGGCCGGATGCAGAGGAAATTTTTGAAGAATTCGGCGAACGGCAATGGCGCCGACGGGCGAGGCCGAGGAGATTAGCGCGAAGCCACGCGAGACACAAACGGAAGATTTTGAACCGGTTTGGTCCAAATTGAAGTGGAGGAAGTTCATCCAGAAAGCCGATCGGGTCTGGGATTTGTGATGGATGGCACTGCGAGACGAGACGGTTTCAGCTAGGCTGCGTTTTTGGGCTCCGAATTTTGGCAGCTAACCTGGGCCTGGATTTTGCGGCACGATTCGTTTGCGCTCCGCGAGATGCGAGGCCAGCAGCAGTCCCGGCCGAAGAGATGGGCATTCGGGAGGACACCACAATGAAGCGAGTCAACTCATCGATGCAACTGACGCGCGGGGCCGATTATGCTATTCGCGCATTGATTCAACTGGCTCTTTGGTCATCGCGTGAGCGTGTCTCACTTAGTTCGCTGGCTCGCGCAACTGGGGCTCCCGAGAGTTTTCTCTCGAAGGTGCTGCAAAGCCTGGCGCGGGCCTCGCTCATTACATCGCAGCGAGGGCAGTCAGGCGGCTTCCGCATCACGCCGCGCGGCCGCCAGGCCTCGATGCGCGATGTGATTGAAGCGATCGATGGCGAGATATGCCTGAACACCTGCCTGAAGCATGGCCGGTCGTGCCCAAGAAAAGCACGATGCTCGGCGTATCCCGTATGGGTGTGGGCGCAGCGGGCGATGCTGCAGGTTCTTTCCGGCCCGTCGATCGCGACATTGGCCGGGGTAGCGCCGGTTGACGATGGGTCATTCGGGGTCTGGCGCTGAGATGCTTCTGATTTTCGCGCGATGATCCATCTCCGGCGGATTCGCAGGAAGTGCGTCTCACGCTTTATTTGCCAACCGGGCGGCGACGGTGTTTCAATCGAAACACTGAAACAGGGGTGCTCCACGTGTTGTGGGGCTGAGAAATACCCTCGAACCCGATCCGGATAATACCGGCGTGGGAAGTTTTCTCCAACCGAGCGGCGTTTTCCTCATTTTGCAGCGCGGGCTCCTTTGTTTCAGGCAACACCGGAACGAAGGGACCCATGCACACAGCTGCATCGAACGCCGGCAAAACCCGATCAATTTCCAGGTTATTTCGCCGCGCCAAGGTGAAGGACTTCTTGTTGGCCATTGGCCTGACATTGGTTTTGTCTGCGTGCGTGTTTGCGCAGAGTTCGAAGCAGAACCCGACACAGACGGCGCCGCAAACGCCGACGGGCTCGTCACCGGCGCAGACAAACGGACAGAACTCCGGATCTTCTGAGCAGGGCGCAAGTGCGCCGCAGCAAAAGCCGGCTCCCGTGACCACAACGGTGATCGTTCACGGCGAACTGGAAGATCAGTATCTTCCGGAGTCCGTCACGGTGGGCACGCTGGGCGGCGGCGAGATCAGGAATATTCCGCTTTCGGCGACGATCGTCACACGGGACCTGCTCAACGATCAGGTTTCGCGATTGCTCTCTGATGTTATTCAGAACGAGGCCTCGGTGGAAGACGACTACGTGCCAGTGGGCTACTACGGCGATTATCAGATTCGCGGCTTTCCCATCGACCTGGCCACGGGGCTGGAGATTAACGGCATGACGATTGCCGGCGAACAGGATGTGCCGCTCGAAAACAAAGAGGCGGTTGAATTCCTTGAGGGAATCGCGGGAGTGGAGAGCGGCGCGGCTTCGGCGGGAGGGCTGATCGATTACGTGACCAAGCGTCCGGCCAACATTCAGGCACTCGACCTGGCGACCGATCATCGCGGCGCGGCTTATGGCGCGGTCGATCTTGGGCATCTGTTTGGCAGCCGGAAGCAAGTGGGCGCGCGCGTGAATCTGGCCGGCGAACGGATTGTTCCTTACATGAATGACACCAACGGCTGGCGTGCGGAGGGCGCAGGCGCGGCCGATTGGAGGCTGAACGCAGCCACAATTGTCAAAGGCGATTTCGAGTATCAGCACAAAACCGAACGCGACGGCAGCGGATACCAACTGCTCGGCGGGACGGTGCTGCCGGACATCAACCGCATCTACCGGTCGACGATGCTGGGCGATCAGCCGTGGAGTTTGCCGGACACGTATGACACGTTCAACACCGATGTGCGGGTGGAGCGCACGTTTTCGCGGACGTGGCTCGGGTTCGCAGCGGCCAACCTGAGCCACTCGCTGATCCAGGACAATGTGATCTACGCATACGGCTGTTACTACGAGGCGGAGTGCAACACCGGCGCGGCACCTAATCCATTTTTCTTTGCGCCTGACGGGACCTACGACATCTACGATTACCGCGACCCCGGCGAGTTGCGCATCGATGCCGAGGCGGAGGCGATGGTTACGGGCCATATCAAAACGGGCGCGATCACGCAGGATGTGACGGCCGGCGGCGTGGTTTTTTTGCGCAGCGTGCAGGAGCCGGGCTTCTACACGGCGGCCGATCCATATTCGGCCGATGGGGTTGTGCAAGACGGCGCGGTCTATACCTACGTGGGCTCGGAGAACATCTACCAGCCGATCGCGACGCTGCCGGCGCCCGGCGATCCAGATTCGCTTGAGCCGACGTATGAATCCGCGGGGCCGCGGCGATTGTGGGAAGACAGCCACCAGTCGTCGGGCGTAATGCAGGATCGGATTCATCTTCCCAAGCGCATTCAGCTAATTGCCGGCGCGCGCTACGATTCACTGCGCGACCACAACTACTCCGCGTATGCAAGCTGCAGCGATCCAACCGAACTTGATCCGTCGACCGTAACTCTTCCGGATGCTTGCGCACCGGAGCCACACGATAAGGCGGTGTGGCTGCCGCAATTCGCCGTGACTTACAATCCGGTGGAGAACCTTACGTTGTATTCAAACTACGGGGTGATGCTGTCGCTCGGCCCGCAGGCGCCGTTCTGGACCGATAACGGCAGCCAGTTTCTTGCTCCGTTCTTCACGCGGCAGGCCGAGGTGGGCGCGAAGTACGAACCGGGACAGCGGATTCTGTTGACTGTGGCGCTGTTTCACATGGGCGCGCCGTTTTTCTATCCGGAGAGCGATGGCGCAGGCGGATTGAATTTTGTGTCGCAAGGCCATGAAACACACAACGGCGTGGAGCTCAATGCGGAGGGCAAAGCCGCTGGCTGGCTGCGCATCAACGGCTCCGCCGCGGCCATGAATGCAGTCTCCACCGACACGGGCACGCCGACCTTCGACAATAAGCAAGTGATCAATGTGCCGCACCTGCATTCCAGTTTGTTTGCCGATGTGACTGTGCCTCACCTGCGCAACCTGCACCTGATGCCTGGCTGGAGTTACACTTCGCGCAAAGAAGCAACGCGCGACGATCAGGTGAGCGTACCCAGTTACAACCTCTTCAATCTGGGTGCGCGCTACACTCCCGGCGGCGAGCAGGGGCACGTCGTATTCCACATTTACGCGGACAACATCGGCAACAAACGATACTGGTCAGACACTGGCGCGAGTTACGGAGACACGTTTGTGTGGCTGGGCGCGCCACCGACGGTGCGACTGGATGCGCATTACACGTTTTGAGCAACCAGCCTTCAGCTGTCAGCCTTCAGCTTTCAGCCAGCGCAGTGGGAGATTGAGCTGAGGCAACCGAGATCAGCGCGATCAAACTGAGAGCTAGAAACCGAGAGTCAGCAATGAGCGAAAGCTCAAAAGCGCACGGCATGGATGGTTCGCTGGTTGAGGCAGACTGGCCTGCGCTGACGCTCGATGAGCTTCGCGATCTTTTTGGCCGGTTTTCCGCGCTCGGCGAGCCGACTCGGATTCTTTCCGCAAGCCCGCGCCCGTTTTCCGCGGCTGGTGTTGTGGCGGTGCGCGGCGGTGGTGGACGAGAGCAGCGCGTTTTCGTCAAGCGCCATCACCGCGCGGTGCGCGATCGTGAAGGGCTTCTTGGGGAGCATCGCTTTCTTGCTCATTTACTGGCGCAGGGGGCGGCCGTTCCGCGCGTATTCGCTTCAGACGCCGGCGAAACCACCATCGAAGTTGGCGAATGGGTTTACGAAGTTCATGAAATTCCGCAGGGCACCGATCTTTACGAAGATGCCATCTCGTGGACGCCGTTTCGCAGCGCGGCCCATGCGCGCTCGGCAGGTGCGGCACTGGCGCAGCTTCATGTTGCTGCGCGAGGTTTCGTTACGCCAGCGCGCAAGCGTCGCCCGCTCGTCGCCAGCTTTACGATTTTCGCGGCAGCCGATGCGCGGGCAGCAATAGAGAGCTACCTTGCAGCGCGGCCGTCGCTGGCCGGCCATGAAGCTGTGCACGCCTGCGCAGAGCGGGCTCTCGAACTTCTCGCGCCGTTTCACTCCGAGCTTAGGCCGCTTCTACCTGCGCTGGCGCCGCTTTGGACGCACAACGACCTTCATGCGTCGAATCTGTTTTGGAGCGATGCAGGTGTGAACTCCGATCGTGATGCGCGGGCCACAGCGATTATTGATTTCGGTTTGGCGGATCGGACCAACGCGGTGCACGATATCGCCCATGCCGTCGAGCGCAACATTGTGGAGTGGTTGGCTCTTGTCAACGATCCCTCTCGCCCGGACGATGTGCCCATACACCTCGATCATCTCGAGGCGATGCTCGATGGCTATGAATCTGGTCGGGCACTTTCAACGGAAGAAGCTTTAGCGCTGGCGCCGATGGTCGCGCTTTGCCATGCTGAGTTCGCGCTTTCTGAGGCCGATTATTTTCTCGGCATTCTGCGCTCGGAAGAGAAAGCAAAAATGGCTTACGATGGCTGGCTTGTGGGCCATGCGCGCTGGTTCTCGAGCGACACCGGTGGCCGCCTGATCGAGTTTCTTCGCGACCGCGCTGCGGCTCGCGTGCGCGAGAGGACGGCTCAATGACGATCTGGCCGACCGTTACCGCCTATTTCGCCGCGAATCGACTGGAGACCGTGGGTGCTGCGACAGCCGCGCTCGGAATTTGGATGACCACGAGGCGTTGGCTCATCTGCTGGCCGATTACTCTGGTTTCGATCTTTATCTATATTGTTGTGTTTTATCGCGCCGGACTTTATTCCGATGCCCTGTTGCAGGCTTTCTTCGTTGTTTTCACCGTGTATGGCTGGTGGCATTGGCAGCGTGGCATGCGCGAGCAGGGCGAAGTGCGCGTCGAGCCCCTTTCGCGTTCGAGCCTCCTGGTTGCCATCTCCCTGGGCGTACCCGGCAGCTTTGCGCTGGGCATGATCGCCAAGCAGCTGGGCGCCGCGCTGCCATATCTCGATGCGGCGCTGATGAGCTACAGCCTGGTTGCGACGTGGTGGCAGGCGCGCAAGCACATCGCCAACTGGTGGCTATGGATCGTCGTCGACACGATTTATGTGGGCGAGTACCTCTATAAGGATCTGCGGATCACGGCGCTGCTTTACGCGGCGTTTGTGCCGCTCGCGGTGCTCGGCCTGCGCGATTGGCGGCGCGCGGCAGCCTCTGTTCAAACCGCCGCTTGAACGACATTCTTGAGCGGCTCGCCCTTCATGTAGCGCTGCAGCTCATCGGCGGCGACACGCAGGGAGCGCGGCGCAAACTGCGGAGTGGATCCGCCGATATGTGGCGTGAGCAACAGATTGGGGCAGCTCCACAGCGGGTGACCTTCAGGTAATGGCTCGGGTTCGGTGACGTCGAGCGCGGCGCGAATGCGTCCGGAGTTGAGCGCCTTGACCAGCGCATCTGTGTCGACGATTGGACCCCGCGCGGAATTCACCAGCAGCGCTCCCTGGTGAAGCAAGTTGAGCTGGCGCTCGCCGATGAGGCCGCGCGATTCTGCTGTTGAAGGAAGAATGAGAATCACGACATCCGCTCGCGGCAGCAAGGCGTCAAGCTCGCTGACCGCGTGTACTTCCGGCTCCGAGCGAGCCGAGCGCGCGACGCGGATGATTTTGACGGCAAACGGCTGGAGCATGCGCTCAATTTCTTTGCCGATGGCTCCGTAGCCAACCAGCAGCACAGTCTTGCCCGTCAGCTCTTCCTGCAAAACAGGCGGATAGGTGGTGTGCGTGTCGCCGGTGATCTGCGCGTAGTGCGTGGCGGCCTCAAAGCGCCGCTTCCAAATGCCCGAGCGCTGGATATCGAAATAGAGCGGAAAGTACTTGAGCATGGCGAGAATCGACGCGATGGTCCACTCCGCAGTGGAGATATTGTGCGCGCCATGCGCATTGCAAATCGTTACGTGCGGCCCGACGGTTTCGGGAATCCATTCCGTTCCCGCCATCATGGCCAGCACCAGCTTTACGCCGCGCAATCGCGGCCAAGCGCGGATGGCCCTGGTCGAATATGGATCAGGAATCCAAACGTCAATGGCAACATCGTAGTCCATGTTGTCCGACACCGGGATCAGCTCGATTCCGCTGGGAAAATTGCGGAAAAGCTCAACGGGCAACGTGGCTGGATATCCGACTCGCAACATGCGGTTCAAAAGCGCTCGACGGAGGCGCGCTCCTCGATTCCATCGTATCGTAGCGCTGACGCGGCATGCGCGAGAGCGATACCATTCAATTGACGATGCGCCTGAAGACAAAAAAGACGTGGTCGCAGCACCAGCTCTCGGTGAAGCTGCGTGTCGAAGGCGGAGGCCAAGGATTGTTGACCTTTGAGCGGCGCCGGCTTTTGATCGATGCGGCGAAGACTGCGTTGGCCGCGGCTCTGTGCTGGTGGCTGGCGCTGCGCTTTGGCCTGCACGACGGTTACTGGGGATCGATCAGCGCGATTATCGTCCTGCAATCGAATGTGGGCGCCACGGTGACGGCTTCACGCGATCGGCTGCTGGGTACTTTTATGGGCGCAGGGTTCGGCTTCGCCTGTTCTGTATTCGGCGCGCCTCCGTGGAACTACATTCTGGCGGTGGTTCTGGCAATTGTGGTGTGCGGCCTTCTGAGTCTGCGCAACAGTTCGCGCCTGGCGGCAGTGACCATCACCATCATCATGCTGGTGCCGAAAGCGGGACCGCGATGGGAACTGGCACTGGATCGAGTGGGCGAGGTGCTGTTGGGAATCGTAGTGGCGCTTGCGGTGACCACGCTCGTGTTCCCCGACCGCGCACGACTGTGGCTGCGCGACGGGCTCGCGCAGGAATTCCTTTTGCTGGGCAGCTTATTCGAGGCGATTCTGGAAGGTTTTCGCGGAGCGCCGTCAAAGAATCTTTCCGCGCTGCGAGAGGATGCGCTGGCTTTGCTGCGTAGCAACAGCCAGCTGCTCGCAGCTGCGCGCAACGAGCCGAGCGGCCCCGGATGGCGCGAAGGTCTGAGTTTACTCTCGCAGTTTGGGCGCTCACTTTACGATGCGCTGGTGGCCCTGGAACTGGCAGTGAAGAATAGCCACGAAGACCGATACGCGCAGCAACTGGAGCCGGCGCTCTCGCATCTGGCCGGCGACATTCGCAGCGGATTCAATTACGTGGCCGGCTGCATTCACAAGTGGCATTTTGGAGTGCCGGCCGAAGGGATCAATCTGGAGCAGGACATCGCCGACCTTGAAGCCCGGATGGATGAGGTTCGTCACACCGGCATCGACTTCTCGCAAGCAGAGGTGCTGCGTGCTTATGCGGTTCAGCTCCATTTGAAGCAGATTGCGCGATTGCTGCGCGCCGCGCGGGTTGAAACCAGCAACGCAGTGGGGGATTCAAAGAAGATGGTCGATTCGGTGTAGGAAGATAGGACGCGCGCCAGAAACGTTGACGCGGGAATTGGCGCCGCAGCGAGGAAGAGCGGAGATCACACTGCCAGAATTTCCGTATAAACGGCCATCCCAACGACAGCGTCGGCGCCGATTGCATCGAGCGCGTCAACTTCCTGTTGATTGCGAATGCCGCCGGCCACGATGAGTTGACGCTGGGTGAGATTGCGCAGACGCGCGGCGATCTCGAGCGGGAAGCCCTGCATGGTTCCTTCTGTGTCAACGTGCGTGTAGAGGAATGCCGCAACGTGGGGCTCGAGCTGAGGAATCGCATCGTCGGGCGTGAGCGCAACCTGCGCCCTCCAGCCCTTCACGGCGATGCGGCCGTTTTTGGTGTCGATGCCGGCGACAATTCGGCCGGCGCCGATAGCCGAGGCGAGCTCGGCGGCGAAGCTTGTGTTCACTGCTCCCTCGGCCGTGAAGAGCGCCGAGCCGATAATGGCCCGCCTCGCACCGGCGTCGAGAACTTGGCGTGCGCGATCGATAGTGTGGATGCCGCCGCCGGCCTGCACCGGGAGCCGCTTGGCGATCTGCTCTACAAGCGCGGAGTTGTCGCCTTGCCGCATCGCCGCATCGAGGTCGATCAACTGGACTAAGGGAAAGCGAGAGAATTTCTCGATCCAATATTCGAAGTCGTCGAAGGCCAGGCGCAGCTTTTCGCCCTGCACGAGCTGGACGATGCGGCCGCCCATCAGATCAATGGAAGGAATCAGCATGGCAGCCTCACCGGAACGCCCGCGTGCGCGAGTTCTTCTTTAAGCGAGCGGGAAGTGGAAACACCGAAATGAAAGATGCTGGCCGCGAGCGCAGCATCGGCTTTGCCGCGTGCAAATACATCGGTGAAGTGGGCGACTGTTCCTGCGCCGCCCGAGGCAATTACCGGAATGCCAACGGCCTCGCTGACGGCGGCTGTCAGCTCGCAGTCAAAGCCAGCGCGGGTTCCGTCGGAGTCCATCGACGTGAGCAGAATCTCGCCTGCGCCGCGCTGCTCGGCTTCGCGCGCCCACTCCACGACGGTACGGCCAATGGGGCGGCGGCCACCTTGCACATAGACTTGGGCGTCGCGGACGGGGTCCGCAGCGGCGGGGTCGCGTCGCGCGTCAATGGCGACGACGACAGCCTGCGCGCCAAAGCTTGCGCCAATGGCGCTGATGAGTGAAGGGTCGGCCAGGGCAGCGGAGTTGATGCTTACCTTGTCTGCGCCGGCCTCGAAGACCTGCTCGGCATCGCGGGCGGAGCGGATGCCGCCGCCGACGCAGAATGGAACGAACAGATCGCGCGCGGTGCGGCGCACCGTGTCGAGAAGGGTCTGACGGCCTTCGTGCGTCGCAGTGATGTCGAGCAGAACGATTTCGTCCGCGCCCTCGCGCGCGTGGCGCGCGGCTTGAGTAGCCGGATCGCCCGCGTCAACCAGATCGACGAATTGCACGCCCTTCACTACGCGGCCGGCATGGACGTCGAGGCAGGCGATGATGCGCTTGGTCAGCATGAGGCGCCCATCGGTTGCCACGCAAGAAAATTGCGCAGGATCTTCAGGCCGGTGTCGCCTGATTTTTCGGGGTGGAACTGCACGCCCATGACATTGCCGCGCTCGACGGCGGCGGCGAACGGCTCGATGTAGTGCGTTACCGCGGCTGTGTCGTTCGTGACCGGCCCTTTGTATGAGTGCGTGAAGTAGACGAACTCACCCGGCTCGACGCCCGCAAGCAACCTAGCGCCTGGCCGCACTTCGAGGGAGTTCCAGCCGACGTGGGGAACTTTTTCCGTGCTTTCTGGAAAGCGCGTACACGATTCCGGAAAATGCCCGAGCCCCGATTGCCCGGGCGCTTCGGTCGATCCCGCGTAAAGCCACTGCATTCCCACGCAGATTCCCAGGAATGGCACGCCTCGCGCGATGGCCGAGCAAATTGCGCCGGTCAGGCCGGTTGCATCGAGGCGTTCCGTTGCCGCGAAGTGACCGACACCGGGCAGCACGATGCGCTCCGCTGATTCGACCAGCGACAGATCGCCGTCGGTCACGACGGTCTCGGCGCCCAGATGCCGCAGCGTCTTGAGCACCGAAGTGAGGTTGCCGGCTTTGTAGTCGATGACCGTGACGCGCATGTTTTTGGTCTCAGGGGCTAAAGCCCCAAAATCATTTCTGGTCTTCATTCGGCACGACTGAAGTCATGCCCTGATACAAAACTTCTTCGCAATCGAGTCTTTCAGCAAACGGTAAGTCATGCCGTAAAACAAATCGATCTTCAACTGAGTGCTACAACAACCCCTTGGTCGATGGCAGCATTTTGCCGAGCTGCTTGTCGCGGGAGCAGGCTACGCGGAGCGCGCGCGCGAAGGCCTTGAAGATGGCTTCGATTTTGTGGTGGTTCGAACGGCCGTACATGGTTTTGACATGGACGTTGGCTCGCGCGCCACGCGCGAAACCTTCGAAGAAGTCGGCCACTAGCTCGGTTTGCAGATCGCCGACGAGGCGTGTCTTCACCTTTGTGTCGACAGCGAACGCGGCGCGGCCGCTGAGATCAACGGCGGCGATGGCGAGGGTCTCATCCATCGGCATGACGAAGTAGCCGGCGCGCAAAATGCCGCGCTTGTCGCCGAGAGCCTTGCTGAATGCCTCGCCGAGCGCGATACCCACGTCTTCGACGGTGTGATGCTGATCGACGTCGAGGTCGCCCTTGCAGGTGAGATCGAGGTCAAATGCGCCGTGACGCGTGAACAGCTCCAGCATGTGATCGAAGAAGCGAATGCCGGTGGAGACTTTGTATTGGCCCTGTCCCTCGATGGTCAGCTCGATCTCGATGCGGGTTTCGTTGGTGTTGCGCACGATGGTTGCCGATCTCTTTTTCGCATTCGTGCTTTCCCGGGTCTCCAAACGCGAGGGACCCGGGGCACCTGACTTTTTTGGGTTCTTCTTCGCCGTCATCGTTTCCTGCTTTCTGTGCGCAGCGAAGCCACCGCGTTGTTGAGTGCCATAACGGCCTGCTTCATCTGTGCGCGCGTCCCGATGGTGATGCGCACACGGCCGTCGCAACCGGGATCGCTGGAACGGTCACGGACGAGCACGCCCGCATCGCGCATCAACCGGACAAACTCGGTGTGTTGCGGGCCGATCTCGACTAATACAAAATTCGTTTGGCTGGGCCAGCGGCGAACGCCGACTTTGTCGAGCGCAGTCTCGAATTCTGAACGCGCCGCGAGCACTTCGCCCACGTACCAATCGAGATATGCCGTATCTTCAAGCGCCGGCGGCAGGCACGCAAGCGCCAGCGAGTTCACGCTATACGGTGAAAGCACGCGGCGAATCCAGCGCATCAAGTCGGCGGGGCCGGCCAGCAGGCCAAGGCGCAATCCCGCGAGGCCGTAGGCTTTTGAAAAGGTTCGCGCAACGACGAGATTCGGCACCGTTCCAACGAGGTCCATCACCGTCTTGCCGTAGAAATGGAAGTAGGCTTCGTCGACGAGCAGCACGGCCTGGGGCGCGCGCGCCGCGAGCGACAGAAGCTGCTGGCGCGTGGCGACAGAGCCCGATGGGCTGTTGGGATTGGCAACCGCGATCACCTTGGTCCGGGGAGTAATGGCAGCGATCAGCCGGTCGAATGGAAATTGGAGATCGTCAGCAGCCTGCACCGTGACGACGCGCGCGTCCGTTGCGGAAGCGTAGACCTCATACATGGTGTAGGTGGGCACGGGCAGCAGGAGTTCGTCGCCGGAGTCGAGAAATGTCTCGAAGAGGACGTGAATGGCCTCGTCGACGCCGTTGGTGAGCGCGACCTGTTTGGCGCGCAGGCCGAGGTGCGCGGCGACAATGGCTTCGACGGGCTCGCGCTCTGGATAGCGCGTGAGCGCGCCAAAGGAAATCTGCGCCAGCGTTTCTCGTACGCGCGGCGAGCACTCCAGAGTGTTCTCGTTGAAGTCGAGGCGCATGGCTTCGCGGCTGCCGAGTGGAGGGTGGTACTCCTTCATTTGCTGCACGCGAGCGCGCGGGGCGGGGATTGCTTCAGGGGCTAAAGCCCCATTTTTATCGGCGGGTTGTTCGGCACGACTAAAGTCGTGCCCTTTCAAAGCCCCGGCTTTCGTGATGATCCTTTCAGCCATTGGCACTCCTATTCAGGTTCCGGCCACGATCCTTTTGCCGCGCAGGCCGATGCTGCTCCAGTCGCGTTCGAATTGCTTCTGCATGGCCTACGAGCCCTTCGGCTTCGGCCAGCAGCGCAGCGGGCGGCCCGAGTGAGCGGACTGCCTTGGCGGTGTACTCCTGCACGGTGATGAGCTTGACGAAGTCGTTGACGCTCAGGCCGCCGCGGACACGAGCCATGCCGCCCGTCGGGAGCGTGTGATTAGGCCCGGAGATGTAGTCGCCCATGGGCTGCGCGGACCAGCGGCCAACAAAGACGGATCCCGCGTTCTCAACCCATTTCAAGTCGCTCGCCGCATCTACGGTGAGGTGTTCAGGGGCAAGACGATTTGTGATGGCGCGCGCCTCGACTACTGAACTAGCAACAATCACCAGGCCGTTGCGCTGGAGTGCCTCGCGTGCAACGGGATTGTTGCGGCTGCGGAGCTTTGTTTCGGCGACTACCGCGCGCGCCAGTTCTTCGCGGGTCGTGACGAAGATCGCTAACGCTTCTGGATCGTGCTCCGCCTGCGCGACGAGGTCGCTGGCAATATCGGCCGCGTTGCCGCGCTCGCTGGTGATCACGATTTCGGTAGGGCCGGCGAGCATGTCGATGGCGCAATCGAATGCGACGAGACGCTTGGCCGCGGTGACGTAGAGATTCCCCGGCCCGACGATTTTGTCGACGCGCGGCAGGCCCCGAGTTCCGTATGCCAAGGCCGCGATAGCGTGTGCGCCGCCTAGGCGGTAGAACTCGGTGATCCCGAGCAAGTGCGCAGCGGCTAAAGTTTCGGGAGCCGGCTTCGGCGAAACCACGGCGATGCGCTTCACTCCCGCAACCTGCGCGGGAATTGCCGTCATGAGCAACGTGGACGGCAGAGGGTGACGGCCGCTGGGCACGTAACACCCAACCGAGCCGAGCGGACGCACAAGCTGGCCCGTTTTCAGGCCAGCGATCTTCGATGCGGTAGACGTCCGCTGGATTTGGGATTGCGGCATTTGCCGCTGCGCAAATGCCCGAATCTGATGGGCAGCGGTCGTGAGTGCATCGCGAAGGGCGGGATCGAGGGCCTTCCATGCAGCGGCCATTTCTTTTTGGGTGATGCGGAGAGCTTTTGGCCCAGAAAGCCCATCGAATTTCACCGCGTAGCCGAGCAGGGCGCGGTCGCCGCCCTTGCGAACATCGGCGACGATGCGCTCGACCGCGGGCAGGACTTTGTCGAGCGCCGCGCCACCGCGGCGTTCCAGGGCCGCGAGTGTCTTCGCTGTCTCTCGCGCGTTTCGTCCTGTGGTTTGGATCAGCTTCATCGTTCCCGCATCCTTGCTCCTATTGCATCTTGCCAATTTTGGAACTCATCCCGCAGTCCAACCCCTGCGCCTCATCTGAGCTTTTGCGCGCCGAATCTGGCGGCCCAATCGATCACTTTCTTCTTGAGCAAGTCGTCGACTTCGAGAGGATGCACGTCCTTCTCGACGCGGTCCAGAATCTCGTACTGAAATGCCGGTTCTCCGTGCGCGGTCCACTCTTGCTGCAAGGCCGGATCGAGATCGAGGCCATTTCGCAAAGAGAACCAGCAGCGGTTCCGGGTGGCCTCAAGATTCCTGGTGGCTCCGACCCACACGTGTCCCGTTGCCGTACAGCGCAGAGCGTAGATGCCAATGTCCGGCTTCTGCTCCTTGAATCGCCGTTGTGCTTCTTTCCGGTCTTCGTTTGAAAGCATTTGTTCAGCCTTTCGATGGTGCACCCGGTGCGGGCGTGGACGCCCGCACGACAGCCGGCCAGAGGCCGGCGCTACAAAAAACTACAGCACCACTTTGTTCAGCGGATACTCGACGATTCCCGTTGCGCGCGCCGCTTTCAGCCGCGGAATGACGTCGCGCGCCACGCGCTCCTCGAGGATCGTGTTGACTGCAACCCACTCCGAATCGCTCAACTGCGAGATGGTCGGCGAATTGAGAGCCGGCAGTACGGCCAGCACAGCATCGAGGTCGCCGCGCTTGACGTTGAGCATGAGTCCGATTTGCGCCTGCGCATCGATGGCGCCGCGGAGCATCAGGGCGATCTGGTCGATTTTTTGACGTTTGCCGGGATCGGCGAGAGCAGCCTTGCTGGCGATGAGGTGCGTCTCGCTCTCCATCACCGTGTCAATGATTTTGAGGTGATTGGCCTTCAGCGAGCTGCCTGTTTCCGTTACTTCGACAATTGCGTCGGCGAGCATGGGTGGCTTGACTTCGGTGGCGCCCCAACTGAATTCGACCTTTACCTTGACGCCCTTCGAAACAAAGTAGCGCTTGGTGACTTCGACAAGTTCGGTGGCGATGATCTTGCCTTCGAGATCTTCGGCCTTTTCGTAGCCGCTGGCCTCGGGAACGGCGAGGACCCAGCGCACCTTGCGCCGGCTTTGCTTGGCGTAGGTCAGCGTGGTCACACTGGACACATCCAAACCGCTCTCGACCACCCAATCGATTCCGGTGAGTCCGGCGTCGAGCACGCCGTGATCGACGTAACGCGCCATCTCCTGCGCGCGAATGAGCATGCATTCAATGTCTACATCGTCGATCGAAGGAAAGTAGGAGCGGCCGTCGGCGTAGATGTTCCAACCCGCGCGCTTGAAGAGCGCGATGGTCGCATCCTGCAGGCTGCCTTTGGGAATTCCGAGTCGAAGCTTGCTACCCACGGCTCACCTCCGCGCTGATCGCAATGGGCCGCGTAAAGCAGCTCACTGTGCCCTCGTGACAAACCAGGCCGTCGCCTTCGACTTCCACGCGAAACAGCAGCGTGTCGTTGTCGCAATCGGTCGAAGCTGAAACCACGCGCAGGCGATTGCCGCTAGTTTCGCCTTTCATCCACAACTTCTGGCGGGTGCGGCTCCAAAAGGTCACAAAGCCCGACTCCTGCGTTTTGGCGTAGCTGGCGGGATTCAAAAATCCGAGCATCAGCACCTCGCCGGAGCGAGCGTCCTGCACGATTCCTGGCACCAGGCCATCCATCTTTTCGAAATCAATCTGTTCCACGGTATCTTTCCTTCGTTGAGATTTTGGAATGAACATGAAAAAGCCCGCTGGCTTATGTCGCCGGCGGGCTCGGGTGATTCTGTTCGATCTCTCTGGCCGATTAGCTCAGGCCAAGGCAGTCCGCCGGCATGGTTGTCCCATGATGATGGTGGTGGCCGTGATGGCGGAGGCTCTGCATCTGTTTTCAAAGGTAAGGGGAAAGGCCCGATGGTGTCAAATGGTTTGTTAACCGCGCTGCGGAATTCAGAAAGGGAGAATTGAGGCCCATGGGTACGCCCAATCTATCGCAACGACCGTTTGCCTTTACCGTCGAGCGCGTGATGAAGGCCTCTCCGGATGCGCTATTTATGGCATGGACTGAGCAGTTCGATCGCTGGTTTGCGGCGCCCGGGTCCGTCTCGATGCGGCCCGAAGTTGGAGCTGCCTTCTTCTTCGAGACCGAGTTCGAAGGCCAGCGCCATCCGCATTATGGACGGTTTCTGCGTGTGGACAGGCCTCAGCTGATAGAGTTCACGTGGCTCACTGCGGCAACGCAGGGAGCGGAGACCCGGGTGACTGTGGAGTTGATTGCGAAAGACAGCGGCACTCTGATTCGTCTTACGCACGCGGGTTTTCCCGACGAGGAATCGAAGAAGCGGCACGGAGACGCGTGGCCGCAAGTGCTTGCGCATCTGGACAAATGCATGACGGGCGGAGCCTGATGGGTGATCGAAGCGGTGCGGCGTAGAGGGTCAATCACGGTGGTCATTTTGCTGGCGGCCTGCCTTGCTGGTTCGGCGGGTGGAGAACTCATCGTCGCGCAGGGTGCCGAGCCGCAAGCATCAACAAGGCTAAAGGCCCCTCCGCCGCCCGAGGCGCGCGTCGACATCAATCACGCCACGTTGAGTGAACTGCTCAAAGTTCCGGGCATGACGCCAAGTTGGGCTGGGCGGATTGTGCGCTTCCGTCCTTACCGAAGCAAGCAGGACCTGGTGGAGCACGGGGTGCTTCCGAGCGACGTCTACGACCGAATCAAGGATTATGTGATCGCGCATCGCGGCGAACAGTAGGCTGCGGCCGGGCGGAATCCGAACCCCACGTTGCGGGCCTGCGCGCGATGAACCAATCCACAAACATTCTGTTGAAACATTGCTTCGGCCGCTCGGTTGCGGGCAGTTACACTACGCAATAACAGGGAGGGACTGCTCATGCAAACCAGGATTCTGGGCACCACCATGCCGGTGCTCGAGGTGCTGCTTGACCCCAACGAGAGCGTATTTTCAGAGAGCGGCGAGCTCTCGTGGATGACTGCCAGCGTGCAGATGACGACGCACACTCAGGCGGGCGGGGGCGGGGGATTTTTCGGGGTCATCAAGCGCGTGGCGGGCGGGGGAAGCATCTTCATGACCGAGTACCGCGCCATTCAGTACCAGGGTTCGGTCTCGTTTGCGACCCGGGTGCCGGGCCATATTGTGCCGGTGCAGCTGGGGCAGGGGCCGGAGTACATGGTGCACCGGCATGGATTTCTGTGCGCGACACCGCAGGTGACGATCTCGGTCGGTTTCCAGCAGTCGCTTGGCGCAGGGATCTTTGGAGGCAGCGGATTCCTGCTGCAGAAGGTCGGCGGCGTGGGCACGGCGTGGATCGAGTTGTCGGGCGAGCTGGTCCAGAAGGACCTGGCACCGGGCGAGATCCTGTTTGTGCACCCGGGCCACGTGGGCGCGTTTCAATCGACGGTTGGATTCCAGATCACCACGGTTCCGGGGATTAAGAACATGTTCTTCGGCGGAGATGGCATCTTTCTGGCGCGGATGGTGGGTCCGGGTACGATCTGGCTGCAGACGCTGCCCATTTCGCGACTGGCAATGCAGATCTACGAGTACCTCCCGCATCCCGAGGCGCAGCAGGCAACTGGCGCGGGACTGCTGGGCGGAATCGTTGGCGGGATCATTAGTGGGCAGTGAACAGAGATAAGAGAACAGAGATAAGAACAGAGAACAGAGATAGAGACCAGAGAACAGAGATAAGAGACCAGAGAACAGAGAGTACTGATCAGGAGTCAGTGGACGTTGCCGGCGGAACTCGCATCGTAGACCGAGAGCCAAGGGCCGTTGAAACGGGCATGTAAGGATCGGTGAGCATGAATCAATCTGCGCGGACGGAGCAAAGCGTTCGCGGACACATCTTGTTTTTCTTCGGCGTGGCGCTGGCCCTCTATGTGGCCTGGCTGATGCGCGGCATGCTGGCGCTGCTTTATGTGTCGGCGCTTTTTGCAGTGGTGCTGTCGCCAGTGGTGCGGGCCACTTCGCGAGTTCAGATCGGCCGATGGAAGCCATTTCATGGTTCGATGGCCATCCTGATCCTGCTGCTTGCGGTGGCGGGCGCACTCGCGGTTTTCGGATTTTTCGCTTTGCCGCCAGTGATCAACGATCTTCAATCCCTGACCGGCGAATTGCCCGGCCGCCTGCCCGGAATTCTGGACAAGATCAAAGCCATCCCGTTTGCCGATCGGCTTGACGCCGACGACGTGATCGCCTGGATTCAGCGCGGGCTGAGCGGCGGGGCGTCTTACGTGCTGGTTTCATTCAAGGCGTGGGCGGGAGCTCTGGCCGAGGTGATTGCGGGTTTCGTGCTCACGCTGTACTTCATTCTGGAGGGCGACAGCGCGTACCGCTGGTTTCTTTCGTTTCTGCCGGCGCAACCGCGGGAGCGGCTTGACCAGACGCTGCGGCGAGCGGCCACGCGCATGGAGAAGTGGCTGGTGGGCCAGTTGAGCCTGATGCTGATTCTCGGCACATTGAGCACCATTGTTTACCTTTCGCTGGGCGTGCGCTACGCCTACGTGCTGGGCGTGATTACCGGCCTGCTCAACCTGATCCCGGTTCTGGGCGCGGCCGTTTCTCTGGTGCTGGCCATGCTGGTGGCGGCTATCGATAGCGGGGGACGCGTGCTGGGCGTGGCCATCTTCTTCGTGCTCTATCTGCAAATCGAAAACTCCTGGCTGACCCCGCGCATCATGAGGAGCCGCGTCCAACTGCCGGCGCTGGCGATCTTTGTTGCGCTGCTGCTCGGCTCAGCGATCGGCGGCATTGCCGGAGCGATGGTGGCGATTCCGACGGCGGTGCTGGTGAGCGTGCTGGTGGATGAGTACCTGGTGCACAAACCGGCGGAATGAGCGAGTTAGCAAGTTAGCAAGTCAGCGAGTTGGCAAGACAGCAAGTCAGCAAGTTAGCGAGTTGGCGGCATGGCTAAAGCCATGCCCTGATACAAAACAAAAGCAGAAGCAGGTCCCTCGGCTCCGCTTACCCCACTTGCGTGGGGCCCCGAACACGCTCCGCTCGGGATGACACCATATTTTTTGTGGAAGAGTGAGAGTGTCGCTGTGCGGGCGGGGACGCCCGCACGACAGCCGGCGGGACGCCGGCGCTACAAATGCGAGGGGCCGGGGGCACCCCTTTTTGTGGAAGAGTGAGAGCCGGTAAACAGCGAGGTTGGAGTTCGTGCTACCCCACCCTGGCGAAGACAGGATGGGGCACCCCATTGATTGTGGTGAGTGCGGTTCGCGAAGGACGACCGCGAATCCGTTTGCCCTGCGGCGAGGCGAGGGGGCTTTCATCGGCCCAGAGAGGTTAACTCGATGGGCCACATTTTGTTTTCGCGAGGCTTAAGGTACGTGGCGCTGATAGCCCCCGTAAGGTATCTTGGTATCAGTCTCACCTGTCCCCCTTTACAATCGGTCGCACCCCGGAGCCGCCCCTTAAAAACATACGGCTCAAGGGTGTGTAGATAGCGGTCAACGGGCATCTTACCGGGCCGCCGGGAGCGACTCACATGTTCCGTTCTTCCCTGAATCTGCGAGCATCACTCGGCGTTGCGTCCGCCGTTCTAATGGCGTGCGCCGCCGTTCAATCGCCTGCTCAGACCGCAACCAATACTGTCGTCGCGTTTGCTTACGGCACGAGCATGCTTCAGGCCGGTGACCAGAATTTCTACGGGATTTCTACGTCCATTGAATTACCGTGCGTACCCGGTGTGGGAGAGTGCGACACAATCTATAAGGTCACTCCTGACGGGGTGGCGAGCGTCTTCTACACATTTGCAGGAACCAACAGCAATTCCCCGTCCCTCAATAGTTCCAGCAGTTGCCAATTGACAGATTTGATCGTCGGCACGGACGGAAGCCTCTACGGAACCTGCATTTATGGCGGCAATGGCGGAAATGGCTCGATCTTCAAAATCCCGCTCGACGGCTCGCAGCCGAACCCAATAACGCTGGCCAGCTTCGGAAGTTTGAACGGAGTTCCCAGCTTCGGTTACCAACCGCAGTCGCTCGTTGAGGGCGATGACGGCGATATCTACTTCACCAACGCGGTGGGAGTTTCTAAGCTCGACTCCTCGGGCGGTGTGTTCACCGTCTACACCTTTCCGATTACCACCCCCACGAACATCTGTACAAATGGCTGCTACCCGACCTCGATCATGCAGGGAAGCGACGGGAATTTCTACCTGACGCTCGCCGTTTCTCCTGGAGCGGTCGCAGGCTACGTTGAATCCGGCGGGTTGGGCGACCAACCCGGTGCCATCGTCCAGATCAGTCCTAGCGGGCAGTTCCTGCTGATCCACACCCTGGCCGCCAACGGAAGCGAAGGCGACACGCCCAGTGGCCCGCTGGTGCAGGACAGCACCGGTGCATTTTATGGAATGACCGCGTCGAGCAACAACAACTACCTCCAGACCGCCGGCGGAGTGGCTTTCAAAGTGACAACCGCAGGCCAATATACGATTTTGCACTCCTTCACAGGCGGGGCAGACGGCATGGTCGATGCTGAAAAGTTTATCCCTGCCCTCATTTTGGGAAGCGACGGGAATCTCTACGGCACAACCATTGCGGGCGGCAACACCACCTCGGAGAATTGCGCTCCGTTTGGATGCGGGACGGTGTTCCAACTGACGACCGCAGGAGCGCTGACGACTCTTCATACCTTCACAGGCGGCGGCCCCGAAGACAATACCACGACCGTCGCGCAGAACCCGCAAGTCGACGGAGCGGGCCCGCGGGCACTGGTGCAAACTTCGGACGGTTCTTTCTGGGGCATCCAGGAGGGCGGGGCTGATTTTCCTGTTGTCTTCAAGATCGCGTTGACGGAGCCGCTTCCCGCGCCGATTCAACTCACCTTCGATCCCTCAACGGTGTCGCCCGGCGATCCGACGAGCCTCAACTGGTCGGTTGTGAACGCCTTTTCGCAGACCGCGCAGGTGTGCTCCGCATCGATCGTCGGCAATCCCGCCGGCGCCGACGCCGCAGATTGGACCGGTAAACAGCCGGGCGAGATGTCCGGCGTCGTCTACGAGGGGGGCACCACCATTACACCGACCGCGGGAGGGAATTTTACCTACGCGCTCACCTGCGGCGGACAGGAAAGCGGCTTCGCCACGCTGGCTGTGAATAACAACTCGTCGTTGCAGATTGTGCCGCCCAGCATGGCCGCGCTGCAGGCGACGGTCTCACAAGATTACAACCTGGCTCTGACGGCATTCGGCGGAACGGAACCGTACACGTGGTCGATCGAACCAGGCGGCACCGTGCCCCCCGGGCTCACGTTCAACGAGGAAAATGGCACTTTCGAAGGTACGCCGCAGCAATTCGGCAAATACTCACTCGTGGTGCAGGTGGAGGATTCTTCCAAGCCGAACCCGTTGCCGCCGCAGCTTCTGTCAATCGCCTTCAATGTCGTGTCTGGACTCAACCTTCTGAACAGCCTGCCGAATGGCGTCGTCGGGACAAACTATCCGGGTTCTCTTGCGGCCCTCACAACAGGCGGATTGCCTTCCTACACCTGGACACTCACCAAGGGGACACTGCCCGCGGGACTTCAACTCGATCAAACCACCGGGGCGATCATGGGGACCCCCACGACGCCGGGCACTAGCTCGTTTACGATTACGGTCTCGGATTCAGAAGACCCGCAAGCCACCTTCCAGCAATCCTTCAACGTCGTCATCGGCGGGACACTTGAGCTTACGACCCCGTCTCCTTTGTCGCCGAATGCCGCAGTGGGGCAGCCTTACTCGGCTCAACTCGCGGCGTCCGGAGGGACGGCGCCGTACACTTTCAGCTTTGTCACGGACGCAGGCAGCGTGCCGCCTGGGTTGACCCTCTCGAGCAGTGGAATCCTCGCTGGAACTCCAACCCAATACACGATTCCTGCCGGCGGTTACAACAACTTCTTCGTGATGGTGTCCGACGCCTCCAATCCCCCATTGTCGTCAACGTTTGGAATGGCACTTCAGGTCCAATCCACATTGCAGATCGTGCCTCCTACTCTGGGGGACGGCGACCCGGGTTTGCCGGACGGCACCGTGGGAGTTTTGACGAGTGTTCCACTGATGGCAACTGGAGGTATTCCACCGTATAAGTGGTCTGCCAGCTCCACGCCGAGCGCAAACCTGGATCTCGCGATTGTGGACGGGAATGTGCTCCAGTACTTCCCGACAGCTCCTATTTTCTACATGGTCACATTGACGGTTGCGGATTCGGAGCAGTTCCCGCCGACCCCCCAGGTAGTTGTGCCGCTGATGACCGTGCCTTTGCAGTTGCCGACAACGACAACGCTCACGTCGTCAAACACCGCGGCGGGGACCGGCGAGAGCGTGACGCTTACCGCCAACGTAACCCAATCCTCTGGCGCTGTCCCAACCGGACAGGTGACCTTTTCGTACGCAACAACCACGCTGGGAACAGTGATGTTGGATACCAACGGAAATGCCGTCCTCCAGACATCGTTTCCGGCCACAGGGGTGTACAACATCACCGCCTCATACGGTGGGAACGGGACCGACGCGCCCAGCGCATCGAACACGCTGACGGAGACGGTGGTCACGCCCGGAATTACAGCGGCGGTGACACCTGCGAGTTTGAGCATTCAGCCGGGAAGTTCGGGGCAACTCGTCATCACGATTACGCCCGACGGCGGGTACACAGGCACCATTGATTTCTCCTGCGGCACGTTGCCGGCCCATGTGTCGTGCACATTCGCGCCGCCGACTTTGACATTGAATGGCGCCGGACCGTTTACCGACACACTGACGGTCAGCACGAACGCTACAGCGACGGCCCAACTTCGCATTCCAGGCGAGAACGGGAGGTTCGGCAGCCTAGCCCTGGCTGCCCTCCTCTGGGTGCCGGGATCATTGGCGGCCTTGTTCGGACTTAAACGCCGCAAGGGGAAGCACTCAGCTTCGCGCCCGGTTCTGTGGATGATTGCGATCCTGCTTTGGATTGGTGCAGGCGCATTGAGTAGCTGCGGGGGCAAGTCGAGTTTTGCGGCGCCAGGCACCTACACGATTCCGATCACGCTCACGGTGAGTGGAGGATCGACGCAGAATATCAATGCCACCGTGGTCGTCGAGTGAAGCCGATGTTTGTTTGCTCGGATGCCCTGAAAGACGCTCGGGATGACGGGGCTTTGAGGTGGAGTGGGGTTCGAGCGCGTTCTACCTGTCACCCGTGGTGACGAAGAGCACGAGCGCCACGGTGACGAAAGCGGCTACACCCACCGCACATATCGTAAATACGCTGGTGGCGTTTCCACGCTGCTGGGCTGCATAGTCCCTTTGGTTGGGCCGGATTCGCTTCACATCGAGATAGGCGATCGTCTGAGGATGGTGCGTGACGGGATCGAGGAGATCGAAGGAAGTTGGACCTGTCTGGCTTAGCGTGCCGAGCTCGTGGGCGCCGTTGTTGAGCAGGACATCAAGCCTGATTCCTTCGTCGTAATGAGCCAGGCTATTCATGACCTTTTTCACGTGGCGACTCTGTTGCTGAGTCAGTGGCTGCTGACCCGTCAATGAGACGCAGAGGAACGAGAGCATCACGATCGCGGCAACCGATCGGTTCATCATCGACATGCGTCGCCTCCAGGCTCGATCGAAGATGGTAGCAATCATACAACGGGTCCGGGGTAGACGGTGCGATTTCAGAATTCGTGCGGACCGTTGAGTGAAAGTGACATTCCAGGTTTGCGCGCGAATGATCGGCGATCGGGAACTTTGAAGGATCTTCGCCTCTTGGCGTGAGATTTCACACTGGCCGCCGATGCAATCGCGGCCGTGCCTGGGACCAACTCGATGGCGATCGATGGGTAACTCGGGGCCATCGTCCGCCGCTGAAGGTGAGAAAAACTCTGGAAATTTCGGAGTTTCCATTGCATAATCTCCTCAGTTTTCCGGATCACGATTCCCCAAAATCCTAAATCTGACAGGCGACGGTCCAGAACCAGCGGACCTCCGAATCCATTGACGGGTGGCTTTGGCCACCAGAAACGGAGACAACCATGACCAGGCCCTTCATTTTCATGACTCGGCGCTTCATCACCGGGTTCCCGACCCTTCGAATAGCCGGCGGGTTATCGCGGAGACGTGAGAGACAACTGACGCAGATGAGCCTGCGATTCCCGTTCGCAAAGGCAGCGAGAATTGCGGCGGCCGGCTTGCTGGTCCTTCTTCTGCGGCCCCCATGCCCAGCACAGGCTCTGAATCTGCAGTTCGGGCAGAGCAGCGCGAGGTTCGAGTTGAGCGGAAAGATATTGACCGGCCACGTACACATCACCAACACGCCGCAGACCGAAGAGTTCGACTTCAGCGCAAACATTTCCGATCTCGCGCTGGATAGCGCGCTGTCCGATACGTCCACCCTGCCCGTGAACTTTCTGCTGCAATGCAAAGACGGCGCTCAGTGTGTGCACACCTCGTCGCACACCTGCGAAACCACCGATGCAAGTTTTCCCTGCGACCATGTTGTTCCCAGCTACGATAGCGACACGACGTACGGGGATGTCTGGTGTTCCGACGACGCCGCTCTCGAGCAGTGCAAGTCGTTTCTCGGCGTGCTTCGCGTGGCGGCGAACACGGCTGAGTGAGAGTGGCGGAAGCGAGTAGAGGGTAGGTGGTTCCCACCCTAAAACTCCGCGCTGCGCGCGGAGTTTTAGAATGGGGCACCCCATTTTGTGGTGGATTGAAAGCGGGGTGAACCTGGGTTGGTGGTATCCCACCCATCGCCGGAAAGAAGGCGATGGATGGGGCACCCATTACTTGTGGTGGATTGAAGGCGGGTGGAACTGGGTTCGTGGCATCCCAGGTGCCCAAATGCGAGGCACCTGGGGCACCCGGCGGGCGAGGACGCCCGCACGACAGCCGGCGGGACGCCGGCGCTACAAAAAAGCTAGGCGGGAGAGCGCATGGCGTCGAGGGCGGCGGTGAGGTCTTTGCCGAGGGAACTCTGCGCGTCGGGCGAAAGTTTTTCGCCGTGGCTGGTGAGGTAGAAGACGTCGATGGCGGTTTCGCCTTCGGTATCGATCAGCGCGACCTTGATGTTGCACTGATGCGCGCCGAAGGTGAGGGCGATCTGGCGGAGAAGGCCGGGCATGTCCTGCGCAACGACCTGCAAAAGCGTGGCGTGCGACGAGGACTCGGAATCAAATTCAAGCTTGGTGGCCACGTCGAGCTTGTAGTTGCCGTGGTGGAGATGGCTGCGCGCGGCGAGCAGTTGCTCAACGGAAACCTTTTGCGCGACGACGTCGTGGACGTTCGAGAGGAAGCGGTCGCGCTCCGACGGGTTGAGCTCGATGGTGCGAAAAATGTCAGTGAACTGGAAGCTGTCGACAATGACGCCGGCATCGTTGGAGTAGGCGCCGGCGCGGACGATGTTCATGCCCCATGCGGCGAGTACGCCGGCCATATCGGCGAAGAGGCGGGTGCGATCGCGAGTGATGACGGTGAGATCGTAGAGCTGGCGGCTGGGGCGCAGATCGAGCTGAACGTTGTCCTTGTCAAGATCGAGCGCCATGAGGAAGTGATTGCGAATCTGCTCGGGCAGGCGGGTTTGCAGATAGCGCTGGGGAAGCCCCTCGAGAAACTGCTTGAGCGCGTCGTGCTGCGGCGGGGGAACCATGGAGCGGATGCGGTTGAGCAGTGTGGGATCGATGGCGGCGTGATAGCGCGCCTCGTCGACCGAGCGGTCCATGAAGTTTGAGGTGGACATGTAGAACTGCCAAAGATTCTCGGCCTTCCACGGGGTGAGCGCGTCAGGGTTGACGGCCTTGATGTCAGCAAACGTCATGAGCGTGAGCATCTTGAGCAACTGCGGGTTGCCGATTTTGTCGGCGAAGCCGCGCACGTTGTCGAGGTCGAAGATGTCGCGGCGCATGGCCTGCGACATATCGAGATGCAGACGGATGAGCTTGAGGACGGCGTCGCGCTCCTCGGCGTCGAAATCGAGGCGGGCGAGAAAACTGTCGGCCAGCTCGACACTCTGCTGCGCGTGCTCGCCGGCGCGGCGGCCCTTGCCGGTGTCGTGCAAAAGAAGCGCGAGAAAGAAAAGGTCGAGGCGATCGATTTCAGGGAGCAGCTGGGCGAGGCGCTGCTCGTGCTCGTTGGCGGGGGTTCGCAGGGAATGAACATTGTCGATGACGAGGAAGGTGTGCTCATCGACGGTGTAGCGGTGATAGCTGTCGCGGATGACGAGTGCGTCGATGCCGTGGAACTCGGGGATCAGCATTTCAAGGACGCCGAGCGCGTGCATGGTGCGCAGGGCGTGGGCGGCGTGGGGGCCGAGCAGCACTTCGCGCAGAGCGTTCCAGAGGTACGGACCTTCGGGGATGGAGATGGCGAGGACGGGAAGCGCGTCGGTGATGCGGTCTTCAGCGGCCTGCGAAAGCGTGTAGCCGTGCGTGGCCATGAGCGAGAAGATGCGCAGGATGGCGGCAGTGTCATTAAATTGCGCGCCGGGCTGAATGTCGATGCGGCCCTGGTCGAGGAGGAAGTCAGTGCCGGGGATGGGCGCGCGGCGGCGGCGGAACTGGCGGTAGAAGCTGACCGGAGCGGGAAGGTGCTCCATGAGAAGCGCGGCGCGGCGGTAGACGACGCGGGCATGGCGATAGTAAGTGCGCATCCAGTAGCTGGGGTCGGCGGTGCCACGGGTTTCAAGGCCGATGGAGCGGGCAGCGGCTTCGTCCTGCGATTGCCAGTCGAGCGTGTTGTCGTCGCGACCGTGGCGGAAGTGGAGAAAACATCGGGCGGCGGCAAGAAAGTCGAAGGCGGCTTCGGCATCACCGCGGGCGCTTTGAAAGACGCCGCCGCGCTGGCGAGGCCATTCTTTGGTGGCCTTGAGATGAAAGAGGATGGCGAACCAGACGGCGAGGGAGTAGTCGCGCAGGCCACCGGGACAGTCTTTCAGGTTGGGCTCGAGATGGAAGATGGTGTTGCCGTATTTGGCGTGGCGTGAGCGGGCGATTTCGCCGAGCTTCTGCGCGATGGAGTTCCACTCGCTGAGGACGACGCCGGGAAAGGTGACCTGGTGGAGCTGCTGGTAAAGAGGAAACTGGCCGGCGAGGAAGCGGCGATCGAGGGTGGCAAGAGTGAATTCGAGATTGTCGGGGTCGAAGCGACCGGATTCCTTGACTGTGCGGGAGTTGGGGCTGGCGCGAAGGCCCACGTCCCACATGCCCTGAATGATGGAGCGAACCGCCTCGCGCGACTGCTCCTCGGTTTTTTCATCGGCGAAGGCAAAGAGAACGTCGATGTCGGAGAAGGGGAAGAGATCTTTGCGTCCGTAACCGCCGAGAGCGAGGAGAGCGGAGTTTTGCGGAGGAAGGCCGGCAAAGGCGCGGCGCCACATTTCAATGAGGATACGGTCGACGACGGCCGATCGCCGGCGGATGGCAGCCGTGCCGTCGCCGGTGCGCTCGCAGGTCTGGCGGACAAGCGCCATCTCCTTGAGATACTGCTCCCGAAGATCGTCGACCGCTAAAACGACTGGGTTCATAAGAAATTTTTGCGTTGGCCTGCCGAAGCAAGAAGGAATTGCTACAAGAATAAGCGATAAATGCCGGGAGGGGGGAGATTTCGGGCAGTTTCGGAATGCACAGAGCCCCTATCGAACGTATTGAACGGTGGCTTTTTCCTGATGAAAAAGCCACGTGAGTGTGTGCCTTCGGTTCGCACGGATTCCGAAACTGCCGAAGGTGGGGCGGGGGATGAGGGGCGGGTCGGCGTGCTTTCCTCGGTCCCCAAGTGCGAGGGACCTGGGCACCCAATGTGCGGGCAAGGACGCCGGCGGTACAAATGCACTATTGCGGGAAGGGGACGAATTTTTCGGCGCAGGAGGCGGGGTCACCCTCGGCGGGCTTGCCGCTGATGGTCGAATCGTCACTCGTCAAATCAGAGCCTGCGGGTAAAGCCAGATTGGTTGGATCGGGACCGAGAGTCAGGTCCGCGTGATTCAGTTCGTAGGTGTATTTTGCTTCGTCGGTGATTTGCACGCCGTCGAGCGCAGCCGCGATGCGGTGCGTGGGGTCGTAGCCGTTGAAGGTGAACTTGCCGCCGCCGGAGACGCGGACATTGTGCAGGGTAATGTCGCGCATGGTGGGCGGTGAATCGCCCTGGAGCGGGCCGTTGGCGGAGTAGGCGGTGTCGAGCGTAATGGGATTGGGCGAGTTGCGAATGCAGACGTCGTCGTAAACGACGTCCTGCGTAAGGCCGCCGCGCGAGCCGTTGGACTTAATACGGATGCCATCGTCGGGGCCGTCGAGCGAAAGATCGAAGACGCGAATCTTCGAGACGCCGCCGTTGGTTTCACTGCCAATGGACATGCCATGGCCCCAATAGAAGTGGTCGTGGCTGATGGTCATGTTGGTTGCGCCGCCCGGCCCGCCCTTGATGGCGACGTTGTCGTCGCCGGTGCGGATGTAGCTATGGGTGATGGTGACGTTCCTGGCCCCATCGCCGGGGTCGACGCCGTCGGTGTTGCGGGCAAGCCGCTGCGGCGTGTCGATCTTCAATCCCCACACGGTGAATCCGTCGCCGCCGTTATAGACGACGTGGAAATTGGGCGAATTTTTGAGCGTGATGCGCCATAGCGTGAAGTTGTCGGAATCGGTTGCGACAATGAGGCGCGGAACCTGCTGGCCGCCGCCGGCGCGCGCCTGTTCAGCCAGATCCCACCAAGAGTATTGCGAGCCAAGCATTTTTTCGCCGCCGCGGCCGTCGATGACGCCGTCGCCCATGACGCCGGAGTTGGGCGCGTGATCGACGGAGATGAGCGGCTTGCATCCGCGAGCGCCTGCCTCATGGCTCACGATGCCGCAACTTCCGGGTGAAACGGCGAAGACGGCCGGATCGCGCGAGGCAAAGAGGGTGACGCCGGTGCCGACGATGAGGGTGACGTCGGACTTCATGAACAGCGGGCCGCTGAGAAAGGCGTTATTGGTTTCGTCGACGCGGAGCATGACGGCGCGGCCGCGGCCGCACTTGTTAATCGCTTTCTGGAGCCGCGCGGTGTCGAGCTTCTGCTCGTCGGCGGGCGCGAGGGTGTGACCCACTGCGGAAAGTTGCGCGCTGACGGTGGTGCAGAGCTGCGGGAAAAATGGCTCAACGACGGTGCGCGTGTCCTGCGCTGCCAGGGAAGAGGCAATGCCAAGGCTTATGGCAAGAAAACTGGAGATGCGGGGAATCATCTAAGGTCTTCCATCATGTTGTTGCGACGCAATATGACACTCAAGCACTTCATGCTGCCGATACAAGGGCATGCAGTCCCGCGCAAACCTGCCTACAGCGCGTTCTCGCCGCGTTCGTCGTTGCGGATGCGGATGGCTTCATCAAGCCTGCTGACAAAGATTTTGCCGTCGCCGATGCGGCCGGTGCGGGCGGCGCTGATGATGGCCTGGATCGCCTTCTCCTTCAAGTCGTCGTGAATGACCAACTCGATCTTCACCTTGGGCAGGAGATCGACCGTATATTCGCGGCCGCGATAGAACTCGGTGTGGCCCTTCTGGCGGCCGTGGCCGCGGGCTTCGAGAATGGTCATGCCTTCAATGCCTGCTTCAAGCAGCGCGTCTTTTACGGCATCCAGTTTTGAGGGTTGCAGGACAGCTTCAATCTTGAGCATAGGAAAAATGCCTCGTTCGATAGCGTAACAGGAGGGGCGGGCTCTTGGGCTACCGTCTCGTGTAAAAAAGCCTCTAGCTCCTGGCCGCAAGCTCCTAGCTGGGAAGTGCGAGAACGAGAGGAATCGGTCAGGTACTTCGGTCTGGAAGCCAAAACGCGGCAGCTATGTATTGAAATCGTACCCTTCTTCGCCGTGCTGCGAAAGATCGAGTCCGGCTTGTTCGTGCTCGGCGGTGACGCGCAGGCCCAAAACCTTGTCGACGACAAAGAGCAGGACGAGCGTGCCCACGATGGAGATGCCCCATGAGATACCGACGCCTGCCAGCTGGTTCAGAATCTGGCTCCAGTGGCCGTCGATGGCGCCGGTGGGCACGCTGGCGCCGAAGATGGGGTTGATGACGCTCGCGGCAAAGATGCCGGTGAGGATGGCGCCAAGAGTGCCTCCCGCGCCATGAACGCCAAAGGCGTCGAGAGAATCGTCGTAGCCAAATTTCGACTTGACCTGAAAAACCATAAAGGAACAGAAGAAGCCGGCGGCGAGGCCAATGAGGAGAGCCGACATCGGTTGGACGAAGCCCGAAGCGGGGGTGATGGCAACCAGGCCGGCGACGGCGCCGGAGATTGCGCCCAGAGCCGTGGGCTTGCCGTTATGAAACCACTCAAAGATGGTCCAGCCGATGGCGGCGGTGGCCGTGGCGAAGTGGGTGTTGACGAAGGCGCTGGTGGCCAGTGGGCCGGCGCCGAGGGCGCTGCCGGCATTGAAGCCGAACCAGCCAACCCACAGCAGACATGCGCCAATGAAGCTGAGCACGAGCGAGTGCGGAGGCATGGCGGTGTGCGGGTATCCCAGGCGCTTGCCTAAGTAGAGCGCGCAAACCAGCGCGGATACGCCGCTGGTGATGTGGACGACGGTTCCGCCGGCGAAATCGAGCGAAGGAATGTGGCCGGCCGTGGCGTTGAGCAGGCCGCCCACGCCCCAGACCATGTGCGCCATGGGGCAGTAGACAAAGAGCGACCAAAGAGAGAGAAACAGGGCCATCGAGCTGAACTTCATGCGTTCGGCGAATGCGCCGGTGATCAAAGCCGGCGTGATGATGGCGAACATGAGCTGGTAGATCATGTAGGTCTGCTCGGGAATGGTGGCGGCGTAGTCAGGGTTGGGGCTGAGCGTGACGCCGCGCAGGAAGGCATGCTCGAGGCCGCCGATGAAGGCGTTGCCGTGGCCGAAGGCCAGCGAGTATCCAACGATGGCCCACAGAACGCTGATGAGTCCCATCATGGCGAAGCTCTGCATCATGGTGCTGAGGATGTTTTTGCGGCGCACCAGGCCGCCGTAAAAGAGCGCAAGCCCGGGGCCGGTCATGAGGAGCACCAGCGCGGCCGAGGTGAGCATCCACGCGTTGTCCCCAGCGGTTTGAGCGCTTTGCACGGCCTGTGTGAGGGCGCTGATCTGCGCCTGCGTGACCGGAGCCTGGGGGTTGGAGATGGCCGGGGCCACAGCGAAGGCAAGATGGCCCGTGAAGAGGAACAGGAACAGCAGCTTCAGGCAGCGAGAGGGCATGAGATCTTCCGTTTCGAGATTCCGAGTTGAGCGAAGGTCTGTTGGTGCGGCTATGGAGGGCCAAGCCGACGGTGCAGGATTGAGGCGTCCGGAAGCGCGCAAGAGCCGCCGCCGAACAGAATCTTATCGAAGGCCACTTTGGACTTTCGTATCATTTTCGTAAAGACAGCGAAATAACGCAAGTTTCTGCGAATTCCTCATTGCTTCTTTATGTTTTCGAGTGCATAGGCGGGGCAAGGGAACTCGTTCCGTGCGCCTAAAAAAACGCCGCACGCAATGGGACTTCAGGGCTCATTCAATAGTGGTTACCTGGTCAATTCTGACCATCCACGCTCGGGGGGCGGAGTTATAGTAGAACTATGGCGGCTTCAATAGAGCGCGACCGCTATCTCTTTGGCGCACTCGATAGCAGCGCAAAAAACCGAATTAAAGTAACAGAGGTCAACTACGGCTACGAAGAGCCGGAGGGGGTCTTTCTCACGTCACTGGATTTTGCGGTGAACTGGGTGCGGAAGAACTCGGTTTGGCCGATGACCTTTGGCCTGGCCTGCTGCGCGATCGAGATGATGTCGATGGGTGCGGCGCGGTTTGATATCGCGCGCTTCGGCGCGGAGGTGTTTCGTCCCTCCCCAAGGCAATCGGACCTGATGATCGTGGCTGGGCGCGTGGCGCAAAAGATGGCTCCGGTGCTGCGCCGTCTTTACGACCAAATGCCTGAACCTAAATGGGTTATCTCGATGGGCGCTTGCGCCACGTCGGGCGGTGTATTCAACAACTACGCATTGCTGCAGGGCGTGAACCAGGTGGTACCGGTGGACGTGTATGTACCCGGATGCCCACCCCGTCCGGAGCAACTGATTTACGCCATCTCGCTTCTACAAGAGAAGATTCAGCGCGAACCCCGAAGTCTGCTGAAAACTCTCAACGCAGAATAAGCCCCTCCAGTGGAAATCGGATCAGAGGGCAGAATTCCTTGATGAGACTCATCGCGAGCGGCTTTGCGGCCCGCGAGAAGCGTGCGTTTTTGAACATGCTTGAGGGGGCTGATAGTGCGATATGCGGAAAGACAAGACGTACTCAACCGCGGCGCTATGTGCTAGTTTTATGAGGCCCAATTGAACGTTAAAAGCTGCGCAAGTTCTGCGAAGCTGAAAGGGGTGAACCGTGAATTCCTTTTCGAAAACGTTTTGTCAACCACCATGCAACAACGGAATTGTGGAGCGAAAAAACATGTATTCAAGAGCTTTTAAGTCTGTTTTGCCGGTTCTCGCCGTAGCGATTTTTGCCCTCTTGCCGATGGGATGCAAGAAGGCGCCGCCGATTACGCTTTCGTGCAACGCCAGCGCGCCGACGGTTTATCCGGGCGATCCGCTGACGGTAACGGCTACGGCCGGTTCGGTGGACACCAACAAGAAGAACAACGTGATCTATAGCTGGAGCGGCGACGGCGTGACCGGCAACGGCACGTCGGCGAGCGTAAACACAGCTTCACTGGCTCCGGGTTCCTACACCGCGAAGGCCGACGTGAAGGAAGGCAAGAAGGGCAAGGAAGGCCTGAAGCCGGGCCAGAGCGCGGAATGCTCCGCCGAATACGCGGTGAAGCAGTTCGAGCCGCCGACGGTGAGCTGCTCGGCGAGCCCGAGCACGATCAAGCCTGGCGACTCGGCGACGGTGACGGCAGTGGGCGTGAGCCCGCAGAATCGTCCGCTGACCTATAACTACACGGCCACGGCGGGCACGGTGACGGGCACCGGGACCACGGCTGAGTACTCCTCTGCCGGCGCGCCGACGGGCGCGGTAGGAATCACGTGCGGCGTGTCAGACGACAAGAACCAGATGGCGTCGGCGAGCACCACGATCACCATTCTGGCTCCGCCTCCGCCGCCTCCTGCGCCCAAGTCGCAGGCACTGTGCTCGATCAACTTCTCAAACGACGCGAAGCGTCCGCTGCGCGTGGACAACGAAGCCAAGGCCTGCCTGGACCAGGTGGCACTGGATCTGAAGCAGCAAACCGACGCCAAGGCGGTTGTGGTTGGCGAAGCATCGGCAGACGAAGCGGCCAAGACGGCGAAGCAGGAAAAATATGCTGCGACGCACAAGCATGCCAGGGTTGAGGACTTTGCCGCGCAGCGCGCGGTGAACGCCAAGGACTATCTGGTGACGGAGCAGGGCATCGACGCTTCGCGCATCAGCGCGGCCACGGGCTCGACTCCCGGACAGACGGTGGAAGACTACCTGGTGCCGGCGGGCGCGATGTTCTCGACCGATGTACCGGGCACGACTCCGGTGGACGAAACAGCGGTGAAGCCGCAGGCGCGCAAGCCGCTTGGAGAGCGTCACCATAGCAAAGCCGCGCAATAGCGCGACGCAGCTGCACAACAGAAATCCGCGAGTTCTCCCCCCAAGGGAGGGCTCGCGGAAGTTCATCGGCAAGAGTCTACTTGAACTGTCATCGAGGCTGACCGGGGCATAACCTGGTCAGCCTTTTTGGCCTTTCAGGCGTGGAATTGTCTATTCTGGAGCAGGGTGCTTTAAGCCTGAATGAACGGTTGGCAGTGGGTTCGAGATCAATGGCGAGGGATCAGGGTTCCGGCCCAGATTCTTCTCCTGAGTACATTCTTATTGGGCGCGGTGTTCCTGCGGGCGCAGGACGCGTGGACGATCGTTGGTCCGGCGGGCGGCGATGCGCGTGCTCTTATATCGTTTCCGGGAGAGCCGAAGCACCTGCTGCTGGGCACGACCAATAGCTGGCTCTACGAATCCGTAGACGAAGGTGCGAGTTGGCATCGGCTGGCAAAGCTGGGCAGCGATGACGGATTCGTGCTCGACAGCATTGTGGTGGACAGTGTGGATCCGGCGACGATTTATGTAGGCACATGGAACAATTCAACCGACGGAGGATTGTGGATCAGCCACGACGCGGGCCGGACCTGGAGCGAGCAGGCACAATTCAAAGGCCAGCCGGTGCACGCTCTGGCGCAGGCGCCTTCCGACCCGAAGATTCTCTATGCTGGAACATTGCAGGGCATCTTCCGCTCGAGCGACGGCGGAGCGACATGGGACCAGATCAGCCCGCCCGACAGCCATGAAATTCATGAGATTGAATCGCTGGCGATCGATCCAGCAAATGCGGACACGGTGTATGCGGGAACATGGCACCTGCCGTGGAAGACAACAGACGGCGGCAAGACCTGGCACAACATCAAGCAAGGATTGATTGTGGACTCCGATGTGTTTTCGATCATCGTCGATCCCGAGCATCCGCGCGTGGTTTATCTGAGCGCATGTAGCGGAATCTACAAAAGCGAAAACGCCGGAACTTTGTTTCGCAAGGTCCAGGGAATTCCGTCAGAAGCCAGAAGAACACGAAGCCTGATGCAGGACCCCGAGAAGCGCGATGTGGTGTATGCGGGAACCACCGAAGGGCTCTACAAGACGGAGAATGCGGGCAAGACCTTCAAGCCCATGACGGACTCCGATGTGGTGGTGAATGCGGTTTACGTCGATCCCGGCGATTCGAATCGCGTACTGCTGGCGACGGATCGCGGCGGCGTATTGGCGAGCGATGACGCTGGCGCGACATTCACGGCGTCGAACGAGGGAATCTCGGAGCGGAAGGTGGCGGCGGTTCTTGTGGACCGTGGCAATTCCCAAGTGCTCTACGCGGGCGTGGTGAACGACAAGAAGTATGGCGGAGTGTTTCGTTCGAGCGATGGCGGCGCGCACTGGGAGCAACTGGGCACAGGCCTGGCCGGCAACGATGTATTCGCGCTGGCAGAGACCAGGGATGGGCACGTTGTGGCGGGAACGTCGCACGGAATTTTCGTGCTGGGCGATGGAGGAACGCAGGCAGCGACCGGCGATCAAGCCCAGGATGTGCCCGCGGCGGGCAAGCATGAAGGTGATCCGGCGCCCTCTGGCTCGGAGACGCCGGCAGCGAATGAGGCAGCAAACGGTTCGGGAAATGTGCCGACGGAGACGCCGGCGGTAGCAGATGGGGCGGGGACTGCATCGGGAGCGCTTACATGGATTCCGCGCAACACGATTTCGAACACCGTGACGAAGACCATCACACAAACCCACATGCATACCAAGGTCAACATTGAGAAGCAGGTGCAGGCACCAACGATTGAGTTAGCAAGCCGGGTGAACGCGCTGGACGTTTCTGGCGACGTGTGGGTGGCTGCGACAAGCTACGGAGTCGTGACGAGCCGGGACCAAGGCGCAAGCTGGCAGGGGGGGCCGGTGATGGGTGAGGGCGATTACCTGTCAGTGACCGTGCATGGAGACACGATGGTCGCGGCGCGCGCCGACAGCGTTGTGATTTCAAGGGACGCCGGAAAAAGCTGGTGGCCGATGGGGTTGCCCACGATGCTCACGCGCATTCATCGGGTGGTGTTTTCGCCCGACGGCACGCTGTGGCTAGGAGCCCGCGAGGGAGTCTACTTGAGCCGCGACCTGGGCAAGTCGTGGATGTGGGTTCATCGCCTTCCATTCCGCGACGTGGACGATTTGAGTTATGACCGGGAGTCAAAAAGAATTCTGGTCAGCTCGCGTTCCAGCGACCAGGTGTACGCGATCGATCCCAAGACCATGACGTGGAATTGGTGGCAGACGGGGTACGACATTGTGCTGATCCGCGCGGCGGGCGACCGGCTGGTGGCTGCCTCGCTCGATGACGGCGTTCTGGTGGGACCGGAGCAGAGCGCGGCAGCCAATGCGCCTGCCGCGGGCGCGAGTGCGACGCCGTAGACTTTACTGCACGGTGAAGGATTTGTCGACAATAGCGTTGGGATCGCGGCCGGCCGGCAGCAGAGTGAAAAGCGATTGAGCAATTTCCGGAGTAGCGGACGCGCGCGGCGTTGACGTGCGCACCACAGCCACGTCGCCGGAGCGGCGATCGGCGACGAACAGCAAATGACCTGCGGCCGAGAATGCCATCGCCGACGGACTGTCACCGACTGAGATGGCGCCGATGCGCTTGCCGTCGTCGATCGAGTACACGGTGAGTTCCTGCGAGTTCAGGTTCGCCACATAAAGCAAGGAGTTGTCGCGGGAGACGATGCCGCGGACGGGATTGTTGCCGATCATGTACGTGTCTCCGACTTCGTCGGTTGTGTTGTAGATCTCGGAGACGGAATCCGAAAGAGAATTGGAGACAAAGATTTCACCGCCGTCGGGCTTGAGCGCCAGATCGAGCGGCGCGCGACCGACGTCCATCAGCGTTTCAAGGCGATCGGGTTGAGCGGGATGAGCATCGGGCTGGGCCAGGGCGACGACCATCACCTGATGGCCGGCCGAGCAGGGCGCGAAAGCCTTCGAGGAGTCGGGAAGAATCACCACCTCCGAAGCTCCCGGACAGATGGGAAATTGGGCGCGTATTTTCGCGGAAGCCGGATCGATGACGGTGATTGCGTTCCCGAGCTGATCGGCCACAACCAGAGATTTGCCGTCTGGCGCCAGGCGCGCCGCAACAGGATTGTTGCCGGCGGGGAGCTGAGCGATTTCGCGGCGCGCTGCGAGATCGACGACGGAGATTGAGTTGGAGCCGGAGTTGGCGACGTAGGCGATGGTGCCGTCGGCCTTCAAATCGATTGACGCGGGCTGACGGCCGACTGAAATCGTGGCGACAACCGCGTTGTGTTCCGCATCGATCACCGAGACGGAGCCATTGGCGTTGGCGGCGCCGGAGTTCACAATATAAATTTCGTTGCGCGTGGGGCTCGCGGCGACAGCGATCGGATTGTGGCCGACGGCGACCTCGCGGTCGACGCGAACATTGACCACGTCGAGTACGGTGACGGTGTCGCTGCCTCCGTTGGTTACGTAGACGTATTCGCGGTAGTTGGGCGGGTATTGGGGAAAGTCGTGCGTGCGGCAACCGGTGAAGCAGAGCGCGAGCAGGCCGACAGCCGGCAATAAATTTTTCGATCTGTGCCCACCGTCCACGGCTTACTTGCTCGCGGCTGCGGGAACGGAGACGCCTCGCGCGAGACGGCGGCCGACGACTGGCGCGATCATTTCGATCTCGCTCATCATGGTTGCGAACTGCGCGGGATAGACGGATTGCGGCCCATCGGAGAGAGCGGATTCAGGATGGTTGTGCACTTCGACCATGACGCCGTCGGCGCCCGCGGCCACGGCGGCTCTCGCCATGGGCAGAACGCTATCGCGGCGGCCGGTGCCGTGGCTGGGGTCGACGAGGATGGGCAGGTGGCTTACGTGGCGCAGCGCGGGGACAATGCTCAGGTCAAGCGTGTTGCGCGTGTGGTCAGTAAAGGTGCGCACGCCCCGCTCGCAGAGAATGACTTCGTAATTTCCCTCGCTCATCACGTATTCGGCGGCCATCAGAAATTCTTCAAGCGTTGCGCTCAAGCCGCGCTTGATGAGCACAGGCTTGCGAAGTTTTCCGGCCTTGCGGAGCAGCGAAAAATTCTGCATGTTGCGGGCGCCGATCTGAATCACGTCGGCCCAGTCCGCGACGAGGTGGAGAGATTCGGCGTCGAGCGCCTCAGTCACGATGCGCAGGCCGAACTTTTCTCTGATCTCGGACATGATCTTCAACGCTTCGAGGCCGAGGCCCTGAAATGCGTAAGGAGAGGTGCGCGGCTTGTAGGCGCCGCCACGGAAGAACTGCGCGCCGGATGCGGCGATGTCGGAGGCGATGGCAAAGGCCTGTTCACGGCTCTCGATCGAGCATGGACCGGCAATCACGGCCAGATCGCGGCCGCCAATGCAGGCGCTGGTGCCCGTGAAGCGCACGACGGTGTCTTCTTCCTTCACGTCGCGGCTGGCGAGCTTGTAGGCTTTGGAGACGCGAATGACTTCCGCAACGCCGGAGAGCGACTCCAGGTTGCCGCGATCGACTTCGCCTTGATTGCCGGTGATGCCGATGGCGGTGCGCTGGGCTCCGGGAAGCGGATGAGGACGGAATCCCAACTCCACAATATGGTCGCAGACGGCCTGAATCTCTTCCGGCGTAGCCTGCGCTTTCATGACGACGAGCATGTTGAGCCTCGATCCATTAGTTTAGCGGGTGGAAAGGGGAAGGGCAATGTTGAGAGGCAGGGAATAGGGAACAGGGAATAGGGAGCAGAGAGTAGAGAGCGGCTGGATTGCTGGGAATCGGACGACTCAGATCGAGTTCTAAGAGTGCAGAAGTGGTCGAGGTTACAACAACGCAGATCCGGGGAAGGTTTTATGAGTGCAGGAGCGATCAATGTCGTAACAACGTAGATCGAGGTAAAAACTCTCAGAGAAAGAGCGGCGAAGACTATTTTGATTTGGATTCGTCGGTGATTTCGGTTGAGCAATTCGCGGCCACGATGGCAGGAGCAATCACCATACCAATAAAGGCCAGAGCAATCAGGAAGTCATGCATAATTCAGGTCCCCTTCGGCGCCGAGCGGTTGTAAGAGCCCGGCTTGCGATAGGCCTTCCGGTTGGCTCGCGCCTTCGCCCAAAAGATGCGAGACGAAGAAGAGACGGCGCCAACGAGAGCACCGCAACGCGAGATTCCAAAGCTAAATAAAGGCCGACAAACCGTTGAGCAGTCGATCTACCCATGCATCATCGACGGAATGAGAGGAATCTTGAAATACCACGAAAAGTTGGATGCAGATGCGGAAGTGGTAGATGGCGTGGCCTTTTGGAGAGTTACGAGAGGACATAACGGCGGGGCGCGCGGTTGAACTCACATTGCCAAGTGACGGTGGGCACAATGGAGAGTGACAAGAGGAAGCTGTTTGGTGGGTTTGGACAGTGACGATGAAGACGCGTGGTATCCCGCGTCTGAAAATTCAGACCTGAGCCACCCATGGTCGTAGTGGATTGACGGCGAGAAAAGCAACCGCAGATTCTTCGTCCCCTTCGCTGCTCTGAGGGTCATCAGGATGACAGGTTGATTCCTATGCCGACTTGCGGTTTTGCGATTGCCACTTGACGCAGAGCCATGCCGCGTAGCCAAGCTGGATGGCCCAGGTAACGGTGTAGGCGGCCCTTGTGTAGAGATGATTCAGAGTGGCAACGATCGCATCATGATCGGCCTGGGACATGCTCTGCCGCCAATCGAACGGCGGCTCAGATGGCGCGGTGAAGACGAGGAAGCACGCACAGCCGAAAAGCACGATGGGAACGGCAACGATCAATCCAATACCGAGTTTTTTCATCGGGCTCCTTTCCGGCGCGGCCGGCCTCTCTTACGCATTCAATGCCCGTTCCGCTTCTGCCGCGGCGATCTTTTGATGGCGCCGCTCCACAGCGTAGCGGAAGGCCAGGATGATCAAGCCCCAGAGAAACCATGCAAGCATATTCCAGAGAAACGCGCCGACCATGGTGGAGTCCATTCCGGAACTCTGGTCACCGCCAAAAACCGGAGCGGGGTGCTGCGTGCGCCACCAGCGGTTCGACATATAGACGATGGGAACGTCGAGCGCGCCGAAGATTCCCAGGACGGCGGCAAGAGTCTGCATCTGGGGCCCGGCAGCGAAGCGGCGCAGGAGCAGATAGCTGACATAAATGAGCCAAAGAACCAGCGTGGTGGTCAGGCGGGCGTCCCACGTCCACCACATACCCCAGGCACGCCTGCCCCACAGCGGCCCCGTGACCAATACGACGGTGCAGAAGACGACGCCAACCTCAGCGCCGGCGACCGCCCAGGCATCGAACATTTGCGCGCGGCCGGGGTGATTGTGCCGCGTAGCCAGATAGGCGATGGATCCGGCAAGGCTAACGGCGAAAAACGCGAACGCCACCGACGCCGAGGGCACATGGTAATAAAAGATGCGGAACATCTCGCCTTGCGCGGCGTCGTTGGGGGCGACGTAGATGGCCTGGTAGTAGGCCCAGCCCAACAGGGCAACGGTCACAAGAAGATAGATCCCGATGGCGAGCTTTTTCATTGGGAATGCCTGACCAACCCAGTGTACGACGGCAGGGTCCGTGATCTGGGGCGCTCCGAACGCAGCAACCGGATCCATGCGGCGAAAGTGAGTAGAAGGAAGGAAGGAAGTCCAGGGCCAGGGCGGGCTTTTCCCGGCGGAAGTAGCGAAGCGTGAGATTGAATGCAGCGACCGCGAAGCCCACGGCATCCAAAGCCCAGAAGGCGGCGCGAAGGTTGGAGGCAGCGACCATGCTGCCCGGCACTCAAAAGGCTCGGCCCAGCGCGAGACCGAGGCAGGCAAGACGGTCGAGAAAGTTTTTCATTGAGGCGACATCCTATGCGGCGCTTGTCGACCTTGTTTCCGCATGATCGAAATCTCACTGCTACCATGAACGAAAGCATTTTCGATTCAGTTGTTTTTTTGTTTGCCTTCGATGCGGATCGGAATCGAGACTGCAGCGGGACGGCCTGATGCGCGACCACCTTGCCACGCTGATCGACGATTTTCGCCGCTTGGATCGCGAGATCGCGGTGGTGCGCTACCAAGGGAACCGCCGGCGCGTGACGACGTACGGCGAGCTGGCGCGGCTGGCGGGCCGTTTCGCCGCGCTGCTTGCGGCGCGCGGAATCGTCGAGGGCGACCGCGTCCTGATCTGGGGCGAGAACAGCGCCGAATGGCTCGCCACCTTCCATGGGTGCGTGCTGCGAGGTGTGCTCGCTGTGCCGCTCGATGCATTCGGGACCGCTGAATTTGCCGCGCGCGTGGCAGCGGACGTGAACCCGAAGCTGGTGATCTGCGACGCCGTGCTTTTTGCCAAACTCGCCGCAGTGCGCGACCGCTCGAACTTTCCCAAACTTACCTTCGAAGACTGGCATAGCGAGCTCCCCGCAGCGGAGATGGGGGCCATCTCCGGACTCATGAATCAGACCCCGCTCCAGATTCTTTTCACGTCGGGCACTACGGGCGACCCCAAAGGCATCGTTCTGACTCACGGCAACGTGCTGGCCAGCATGGTCCCCATCGAAGACGGCGCCAGACCTTACATGGGTTACGAGTGGCTGGTTCATCCGCTGCGCATTCTGCACACGCTGCCGCTGAGCCATGTGTTTGGCCAAGCTCTGGGCATTTGGGTTCCACCGTTGCTCCGGGCCGAAGTGCATTTCGAGAGCAGGCTGGCAGCGCCGCGGCTGATCGAGCAGATTCACGACGAGCGCGTATCGGTGCTGGCCGCGGTGCCGCGTGTTCTGGCTGTGCTCAAGGCCCATCTTGAAGCAACGCACGACGGATTGGACGAACGCGTGGCAAAGACGCTGGAGAAGCCTCCGGGATGGCATCGCTGGTGGCGTTTCCGCAAGGTGCATGGCGAATTCGGACTGAAGTTTCTGGTTTTTGTTTGCGGCGGCGGGGCGCTGCCGGGCCCGCTGGAGCAGTTCTGGAATGCGCTGGGATTCGTGCTCGTTCAAGGCTACGGGATGACTGAGACGACAGCCATGATCACGCTGAATCATCCTTTTCATGTGGCCGAGGGAACGATCGGTAAGCCGGTCACAGGGACTGAAGTAAAGCTTGGCCCCGACGGCGAGGTGCTGGTGCGCGGGGCGGTCATCTCCGGAGCCACGTGGGAAAACGGAGCCTTGCGCCCGCGCGAGAACGAGTGGCTGGCGACAGGGGACATTGCGGAGCGGATGGAGAGTGGCGAACTCCGTTTCCTGGGCCGGAAGAGCGAGGTGATCGTCACGGCATCGGGAGTGAACATACACCCCGAGGACATAGAAGCAGCGATTGAGGAACAGCCCGACGTTGCGGCGTGCGCGGTGGTGGCGATGGACACGCCCTCGGGGCCGGAGCCGTGCGCGGTGCTGGCCTGCCGGGGGACAGGCAATTGCGCGCTGACGGCGATCGAGCGCGCCAATGCCACGCTGCCGGACTTTCAGCGCATCACGCGCTGGGTTCTGTGGCCGGAGCCTGACCTGCCGCGGACTTCGACGGGAAAAGTGAGGCGCAAGCCGGTTGCGGAGTGGCTCGCGCGCCTGCAGAGCGCGGCCGCGACGCCAAGCGCAGGGAAAGCAGCAATGAATGGCGACCATGCATTCGGGCCATCGGCCGATTGGCTGTTGGCGCTGATTGCGCAGATTACGGGAGAGGCGCATCCGGGCGTAGGCGACGAGCTGCGGCTGACCGAAGACCTGCATCTGGACAGCCTGGGGCGCGTGCAGTTGGCCGCGGCAATCGAGGAGCGGGTGGGGATTGTTTCGGGGACCAGTCTGCTGGAAGATGTACAGACGCTCGGAGAGCTGCGCAGGGTTGTGGCTGGCGAGCAGGGACCAAGGGAACAGTGGAACAGGGACCAAGGGAACGACGGAACGAGGGAACAGGGGAACAGGCAACGAGGGAACAAGGGAACGAGGGAACAAGGACAAGGGAACAGAGACCAGGGAGCAGAGAACAGAAAGATTGAAGATAGGGAGCAGAGTTCGGAGAACAGACAACCGAGAGCGGAGAACAGAGAGGCTGAAGCGCAGCAGGCGGCGCCGGCAGCAAAGACGGCAGAGGTATCGGGCGAGTTGAGGCGTCCGCGATTTATTTATCCCGAGTGGCCCTGGTGGAAGCCGTTCCAGTGGATTCGCGAAGCGTTTGTTGAAGCGGCGCTGCGGCCCGTGACCTGGCTGCTCGTGACGCCCAAAGTGGTTGGACCCACGAAACCGCTTCCCGAAGGACCGTTGATCATCGTCTCCAACCACGTCACATCCTATGACGGAGATCTGATCTTCTATGCGCTGCCTGGGCCTTATCGGCGACGGATGGCAGCAGCAATGCTGGGCGAGATGCTCGATGACTTTCTGCATTGGCGCAATCCCTGGAAGCCGGGAAACAAGGGCTTCTACATCTTCGGGCCCCCCGCCTACTACCTGGTGACCGCGCTCTTCAATGTGTTTCCCTTGCCGCACCAGCGCGATTTCCAACGGAGCTTTGCTCACGCGGGCAAAGCGCTGGATCACGGTTACAACGTCCTGGTTTTTCCCGAGGGAACGCTCTCGCCCGATGGACAGATGGCCAAATTTCGATCGGGAATTGGCTTGCTGGTGAAACAGAGCTACGTGCCGGTGCTGCCCGTTGCCATGCGCGGGCTGGGAGAGCTGAAGACCCACCGGCGCAGTTGGTTCCGGTCAGGGACGATCGAGGTTCATATCGGCGAGGCTATTTCCTTTGGGCCCGAAGAGACGGAGGCAGCGATCACGGCGCGATTGCAGGATGCGGTCGAGCGGTTGCTCGGGGGCAACGGCTAGCCTCCGGCCGAAGGCTCATCGGCACAACCTCGGACGCCGACGCTCAGCTCATTGTGCGGATGCAGCCGTTTTGGGTTGTGCCGACGGGCCAGGAGCCTTACAGCGACCGAAGAACCGGTAATGGGCAACTCCACTACCGGCCAAAGCATCGAAATGTTGGTCGCATTCCCCGCCCTTACCTGTAAACAAGGATTGCATTGATTCCGGTGTAGGAAACCGGCCGTCGGTGCTGGCGCGAAGAGGGCTTTGCTGCACCATCGGGTGCATTGGTTGGAGAAAAAGGTTTCGATGCAGCAAGAGATCGATCCAGGCGACCCGTTCAACGTAGCCGGCGTTGAATCCCCCGCCCAGCAGGAGATGCCGGGGCTGGTGGAATGCTTCGACTGGGCCGGCACTCCTTTGGGGCCTGCGGCTGCATGGCCTGACAGCCTCAAGGCCGTGGTTCGAATCCTGCTCACATCGCGCTTTCCCATGTGGATGGCCTGGGGCCCCGATCTCACATTCCTCTACAACGACGCCTATCGACGGACCACCCTGGGGAAGAAACACCCATGGGCCCTGGGTAAGCCCGCGGCAGTGGTTTGGCACGAGATCTGGAAGGACATCGGCCCGCGCATCCGGCAGGTGATGGAGACGGGCGAGGCCTCATGGGACGAGACCCTTCTGCTGATTCTTGAGCGCAGCGGGTATCCCGAGGAGACCTACCACACCTTCTCCTATAGTCCTCTTTCGGATTCTGCCGGACGGATCGTGGGGATGTTGTGCGTTGTGATGGAAGATACGGTGCGCGTGATCGGCGAGCGCCAGCTTGCTTCTCTCAGCACGCTGGCCGAGGCGCTGGCAGGCGCTATTTCCGGACACGACATGTTTGCCGCGATCGAGCGCGGTCTTACCAATCAGAAAGACATGCCGTGCACGTTGACCTACCTTTTCGATGAGGGAAGTTCAACCCTGAGGCTGGTAGCCAGAACAGGCATGGATGCGGGGCATCCGGCCGCATCTCTGGTTATCGACCCCACCGAGACGCCCGCCGCATGGCCGATTCACCAGATCCTGAATGCCAACCGGGGATATACGGTGGACAATCTCCTGGAACTTTTTCCGGGACTTCCGCACGGATGCTGGGACCGCCCGCCGGCGCGAGCACGCCTGGTTCCGATTACCCGGCAAGGGCAGGAGAAGCCGGTGGGCGTTTTTATTGCGGCGCTCAATCCTTACCGGGAGTTCGATGGATTCTACGGAGGTTTTCTCGATCTGATTGCGGGCCAGATCGCCGCCAGCATCAACAACGCCAGCGCCTATGAACAGGAAAGAAAACGCGCCGAAGAACTCTCTGAACTGGACCGCGCCAAGACCACGTTCTTCAGCAATGTGAGTCACGAGCTGCGCACTCCGCTTACGCTCATCCTGGGCCCGATTGAAGATGCCCTTACCAGCCAGTCGCCGCCTTCCCCGCAAAATCTGGAGATGCTGCACCGCAATGCCCTGCGGCTGCTGAAACTTGTGAACGGGCTGCTCGATTTTGTGCGGATTGAAGTGGGAAAGCTGCGCGCGACGTTTGAGCCAACCGACCTTTCCCAGTTCACGAGCCAGCTTGCGAGCGTCTTTCGCGCCGCGGTGGAGCGAGCCGGATTAGAACTGGTCGTCGACTGTCCGCCCTTGCCGGAGCCCGTCTACATCGATCGTGAGATGTGGGAGAAGATCATTCTCAATCTCATTTCAAACGCATTCAAATCGACCTTTGAAGGGGAGATCCGAGTTCGAGTGCGGGCGGCCGGGCAAGACGTGCTGGTTTCAGTGAGCGACACGGGCACGGGAATTTCGGAGAGCGATCTCAAGAATCTCTTTCAGCGTTTCTCGCGCATCGACGGCGCGCGGCGGCGCAGCCACGAGGGCAGCGGCATTGGCCTGGCGCTGGTTCAGGAGCTGATTGAGATGCACGGCGGTTCAATCGAAGTGAAAAGCGCCGTCAATGCCGGAACCGAGTTTACGATCACTCTGCATTTCGGACAGAAGCACTTGTCTCGCGGTCGCGTGGTCAGCAGCGGAAGCGCGGAGTCTTCGCTTCAAGGTTCGGGTGTCGCTTATGTACAGGAGGCGCTGGGCTGGCTGAGCGACGGGGATACGCTGAAGAACGAGATTGCTCCAGCCGCGGCCGGAGATGAGGCCCGTGAACCGGCTGACGGCCCAGCCGGGAGAAAGCCGGTCATCCTGCTGGCAGACGATAACGCCGACATGCGGGAGTACGTGTCCGGTCTGCTTCGTGGGCGCTTCCAGGTTGAAGAAGCGGCAACCGGCAAGGTCGCGCTTGCCTTGGCGGAACAACGGCTTCCCGATCTCATCCTGACCGATATCATGATGCCGGAGATGGATGGATTCGCGGTGCTGGCCGCCTTGCGGCAGAATCCGGCCACGCGCAGCATTCCGTTGATCATGCTCTCGGCACGTGCCGGAGAAGAAGCACGGATCGACGGGGTTGGCGCGGGCGCTGACGACTATCTGACCAAGCCATTTAGCGCCCGGGAGCTTGTAGCGCGCGTCGACGCCCAGCTAAAGCTGGCCCGGTTGCGCAAAGAGGCCGTGGAACAGCAGGCGGCTCTTAACCTCGAGATTTCCAGGACAAAGCGCTTTGCATGGGAGGTTCTGGAACACATTCCGGACACCTTCTACACGTTCGACCGCGAGTTCCGTTTTACCTACATGAATGCCGCCGGCACCATCACCGCCCAGCGGCTGGGGAAAAAGCTTCTTGGAGAATCTCTCTGGGAAGTGCTCCCGGATCTCCGGGGCACCCTTGTGGAATCCAGCTTACGCCGGGCGATGGAACAACGAGTGGATTTGGAATTTGAATACTACTACGAGCCATTGGCGAGCTGGTTCCGGGTTCACGTTTATCCGCTGCCCGACGAGGGCATCATCCTGTACGCGCGCGAGATTACCGAGGCACGGAAGACAGAAGAAGCGCTCAGAAAATCCGAGCAGTTGGCGGCCGCTGGCCGGTTGGCCGCAAGCATCGCCCACGAGATCAACAATCCGCTTGAGGCTGTCACGAATTTGCTCTACCTGGCAAGAATGGATGCGAACGTAACAGGCAATTCAAGGGAATTGCTTGAGGAAGCCGACAAAGAGTTGCGGCGCCTTTCCCATATTGCCGCGCGAAGTCTCAAGTTTTATCGGCAGCACACTGCGCCGGCCTTGTGTTCGCTTGAGGAGCAGATCGAGTCGGTCCTGTTCTTCTACGAGACGGAAATCAAGATGCGCAACATCGATCTGGAGCGCCGCTATTGCCCAGCTCCACAGGTGCTCTACCATCCCGGAGAATTCCGGCAGGTGATTACCAATCTGATCGGCAACGCACTGGATGCGCTGCCACGCCTCGGCCGTCTGGTGGTGGGTGTTCAACCATCCCTCGACGGAGCGGGCCGCCCCGGCGTAGCCGTCACCGTGGCCGACAACGGTTCGGGCATGGACCGTGAGATGCGCGATCGTCTTTTTCATCCATTCGCGACCACCAAAGGCGAGGCAGGGACCGGTCTCGGGCTGTGGGTATCGAAGGGCATTCTGGACAAGCATTCGAGCACGATTGCGGTGCGCAGCAAGCGGAGCCGCGGCACCGTATTCCGGATTTTCGTGCCGCTGGAAGCGACGGCGAGCCACGACTAAATCGCCGAGCGGCCCCTTGGCGATCCCAAAGCCAGAAAGCGCCAGCGATCGCACAGCCATCGAAATCGCGCCTCGGAACCTCGTCGAGGCCTTCTGCGTACAAACGCCAGGGGTCAATCTTGGAAAATCTTTCAAGCGTTGCGCAAGGCAGCGGGGCTTCGCGGCCTGAAGACGAGCAGAGTCCGGCATGGATGGACGCAATTGCGCTTGTCGTGTGGCTGGCGGCGGGGGTGGTGGCGTTTTTGCCGTTTGCGTTCAACACATCAGCATGGGACGCTGTGACGTTCCGGGTTCCGGGCAATCAAGGCAACTGGTGGCACTTTCTTGCCGGCGCTCCGGCGTTTCTGGCGTTTCCGATGATTTGGCTGCGGCTTCGTGCGCTTTTTAGCGGACGGCATTCCAGTGCGACGGGCAGGCGCGTAATCTCGATTCTGGCCGGACTGTCGGTTTGCGGGACGATTCTGGTCGAGCTGCCTTTTTTGCTGCACTTGGCCGGAACGAGCGACTGGCAGCGCTTCGCCGTGCTGGGCCTTGGATTCGGCGTGATGATCGCGAGCGGGGTTCTGCTTCTACTGCGGCGGCGGCGAATTCCGCCCACGCGGGCCTGCATCGCCGGGCTCGATACGGCCTATCTGGCCAACATGGCGTTGATCCTGGTGGTGTACGCCGGTGCGCCCGGGAGTTTCTCCACGCGATCAGGCTGGTTTGTTGCGGTAGTAATCGTGTGGCCGATAGCCCTGGAGGTGGTGTGGCTGTTCGCCCGAAGTTTCAGTGCGCGATCGGCCGTGTGACCTCAGGGCTTCTTGAAGGTCCAGCGCGCCGCGTCGGTCGCAGGGTCAAATGTGGCAAGTGTCGGCGTGCTGGCGCCCACCGCGGTCAGGGCCACGGGCTTAACGGAATTGGGCACGGCTTTGGGCATGATGCGGTATGTGCCATCGGTCAACTGGTCGATGCGCCAGAGTTGCTCGGGAGCGCCGGTAAAGGCTGGAACCGAAATAACTTCTCCGTCAGCGGTTGCGGCCAGCGCGCGATCGGTGCCGGCGATGGTGATCTTGAAGTAAGGCGAGCCGGGATAGCCGCCGGCATCGGGTATCGCGGTGATGGTCCACTTCTGATGGGGCCGGATCATGTAGTCGCTGAGGTCAACGCCAATGTCGCCTGCGGGCCACACCGCTGAATCCTGAGCGAGTGTCTGGTCGGGAATTGGAGTGACGGGTCCGGTTGGCGGGCGCATGAAACCGCCGCCGCGACGGGGGTTGTCAATGCGCACAAAGTCGACAGCCAGCTCCAGCGCAAAGCCGCTGCGTTCAGACTGGATCTCGTAGGTGCCCGCCTGGAAGTTGTCGCCGCCCACAGGCCAGCCGTCCTTCCAAAGCAGCGGGCGAATGTCGAGCACGCTGCGGCCGCTGCGGTCCATATCGGCCTCGTAGTGCATGGAGAATTTCTGCACGCCGTCGCCCAGGTCAAGCAAGCCGAAGTGGCCGGGCCCGAAGACGCGGCCGCCGGCTGCCACCACGAGCTTGCCGCCGCCTCTAAGCAGCGGAATGCCCATGTTATCGACGTAGGGGCCGGTAATACTTCTGGAGCGTCCCACGCGAATGTTGTAGCTGGAGTTGGGACCGTCGCAGCAGGTGCCGTGCGTGCCCAGCAGGTAGTACCAGCCATCGCGGTACATCATGTCAGAGGCTTCCATATCGATGGCGACGTTCACCGGCTTGTTGCCCGCGATGCGCTTGCCGGTCTTGGGATCGAGCTCGACGATGCGGATATAGCCGAAGTAGGTTCCGTAGCTGAGCCACAGACGGCCCTTCACGTATAAGAACGCGGGATCGATGGCATCGCAGTCCTCGACGCCGTCGCTCGAAGCGACCACGCCAATGTCATGAAACTGGAAGTCGGGAGATTTGGGATCGAGGGTTTTGGTCCACATGATTTTGACCTTGCTGGCGTGCCCACCAGCCAGACCACCACCTCCCACGGCATAGACCACGTAGTAACGATCGCCGATCCGGATGACGTCTGGCGCCACGCCGCCGCCGGGGCGGACGGCCCCGCTGTGCCACGTCCAGCCGTCGTCGGAGATCAAGCCGCCGCCGCCGGTGCCAAAGGTGTAGTACTTGCCGTCGGACTGAATGACCGTCGAGGGATCGTGAATGTAGGGTTCGCCATTGAGCTGCGCCAGCACGCGCCCAGACGCGCAAAGAGAGAGCAGAGCGAGACCCGCCGCGGCCAGAAGATTGCTTTTCATAGAAGCTCCAGAAACAAAACGATTGACACCCGACATGGGACGACCGATGAACTCCGGCATTACTGAAGGTTTACGGAAAGGTCCTTGACTGGCTTACCGTCGTCATTGATGAAACGAACGCAGAAATCGCTCATGCCGGGGCCATTGATGACGGCGCCGCGAATGACGTTTTTGCCCTTCTTCAGCGTGAGCCGCCGGGAGACGACGTCATCCATCACCATGCGCCGGTCACCGAAGAGGTCGACGGCTTCATCGCCGTTGAGCCACCACATCGACGCGGAGTTGGAGCCGACGGCGAGACGAACATTGTTCATCTCGCGCGGGCTGTTGACGACGGTGACGGCCCAGAAGATAACGCCGTACGTCGGCTTGCCAAGGCCGTAGGCAAAGCGGAAAAGCTTGACGTTGAAGTTGGGCGTATCCAGCGCGTGCCAGGCGAGTTCCTGGCCGGCAACGGTTACCTTATCGCCGTTGCGCGGAATCACGGTGAACTGGCCGGGAAAATACTCCGTGTTGAATGTATTGCGGACATACGTGCCAGTAAAAACGGTGTTGGTGCGATTCGGCTTAACGATCGGCTCGAGAAGAAGCCAGCGCTGAATGAAGCCATAGGCATCCGGCGGTCTGGGAGCCGATGTGGCCGGGGTGAAGAACGGCGCGATGCTGCGTGGCGCAGCGGGCGCATCGGCGGCATGGGAAGGCGCGGCGGAAAGGGCCTGATATGCCGTCAGAGCGAAGACGCACATTCCCAGCATTGCAATCTTACGGAGTTTTTTCATGTTTGGCCTTTAGCGAGTTTTCCCATTTCCGGCGCGCAAAACGGAAACGCAGCTTCATTCAAACCAGACAACCTTAAACGACCTCGGCCGCAACGTCAATTTCGTTGCGCGAACATGCTTCGTCAGGAATGACCGCAGCGCCAGCGCAGGGAACACTTACGGTGTACATGAACGGCGGAAATGGATTAGCCTCTAATTCTGACTTCTGGTCGGATGTGGGGCATTCGGACGATGACGAACGTGAATCCACAGGAACTTGAGACGTTGCGTGAACTGGCGCTGAAGGCGGCGGAGAATTCGTATTCGCCATACTCGGAATTCCGCGTAGGTGCGGCGCTGCTGCTCGACAACGGCGAGACAGTAACGGGGACCAATGTGGAGAACGTGAGCTACGGGCTCACGATCTGCGCGGAGCGTGCGGCGGTGGCGCGAGCAATCTCCCAATTCGGCCCGAAGATTCGAATTGCGGCCGTAGCGGTCGTGAATCTGAATGGAAAGGCCAGCCCACCGTGTGGTGCGTGCCGGCAGGTGTTGGCGGAATTCATTGAACCGGGCGCGCCGGTGGTGTTTCCGGTTGCGAGTGGAACGCGGACGATGGCCTTCAGCGAACTGCTGCCGTTGGGGACGGAGATGAAATTGAAGTAGGGATGAAGCTGAAGTCGGGCGCTACACCAACTCGATCGACACACGCCTGCCAACGATCGCAGCGGCGCGCTGCAAGCTAAGCAATGTGATATCGTTCTTCGGGTCGAGCAGCCGATTGATCTGAGTGCGGCTGGTCTTGAGCATAGCGGCCATTTTGCTTTTGGAGATGTTTCGCTCTTTCATGGCTTCGGCGAGTTGCCAGGCAACCACTTCCTTAATGGCCTGAGCCTGCGCATCCTCGAAGATTCCCTCTTCTTTGAGAAAGTTGTCGACGCTCGATCCCATGTGCTTCCGGCTCATCTCTCCAACTCCTTCCTCCGCCTGCGTGCAACTGCCAAGTCTGCGCCGGGAGTCTCGCGCGTTTTCTTAAAAAACCCGTGAAGCGCAACAAGGTGCCCTCGATAAAAGCAAATCAAGATACGCGCGATGCGTCCCGTAGTCAGCGGAGTCCGAATCTCCCACAATCCGTCGCTCAAAGGCCTGCAAAGCGGCACGCCAACGGGCCAACGCCATTGCGCCCTCATTAGATCTTGCCCAATCTCATGGCGTTCGACTTCAGGCAACGACTTGAGCCAGTCCCGCACGGGCTCAACGCCCAATCCGGTTCGAAAGAAAATTAGCAGAATTCTGCGCGGCTGGGGCCGGTCTGACATCCAGTACCTTACTTCGTACACTGTACCTTATAATGTACACATCAGTCAACCAAATCACTGTGTTCTTCGCGCGAGCAGCGCGCTTCTTCATTTGGCTCAATAGACTCTTTTGCTGAAGCCGCGTATGGTCAACAAGCCGCCCACGGCAATCGCCGTATAGCCGAGCGAAAACAGCCAAAGCCCAAATCCGGCCATCTCGTGCACCTGGGAGACGAAGATCAGCGCCAATAGGTTTGCCGGGCCGCAGAGAGCGCCGATGAACACCAGGAATCCGGCGAAGAGCAGTTTCCGCGGCGGCGCGGCTTTACTCGACAAATAGCAGAGTGCGGCTGCAATGGCGGCGATCAGCGGAATGAAATACACGGCTCCGATGGTCTTTCCAAGTTCGAGACCACTGAGACTGGTCGCCGTATCCGCCGTCAGCAGTATTGGGATCGCGACGGAAACCCACGGCAAAAAGAAAGCGATGATGGCAACGATCGCGCCTGCCCCTGAGATCTTCTCACCCAGCGACATGGCTGCGAGCAGCGCCTGGCCTTGTTGGGCAATCTGCGCCGTCGTGATCCCGGCAGCGGAAGGGGCCGCTGAGGGCGGAGAAGGCGGCGGAGGTGCGGCAACGCCGGGGCTGGCGGGTTGCGCGCGCAGACTGGTTCCGCATTGCTCACAGAACATGGCTCCTTCGGGATTTGTCTTTCCACATGCAGGACAGTTCATCGCAGATCTCCTTTAGGTTGACATGGCCTCTCGAGGCCTGGCGCGGCGCTCCGGATAAGCAGTTTCGGATCCGTCTACGACAGGTTGCGCATTGGTGGCGGCGGCCTCTCCGGGGGCTCCGCTCCACGCCAATAGCGCGCAGCGAAGATGGATCAGGGGGGTTGCCGAATCTTAGGGAAACAGGAGCGGCGATGTCAAGCGCGATTTGTGTCCAGTGCCGGCATGGCCCTGCAAACTGAACCGGCGCGTTGCGGTATTCTGATTGCCTTGCACGCCAAGGCCAAGATCAATGCCATCGAACGCTGATTCACCTCTGCACATCATCGATATCATCCGCAAAAAGCGCGACGGCGGAGAGTTGGACGCGCGCGCGATCGCGTTTGTGGCGGCGGGCGCGGCCAGTGGGTCGATTCCCGAAGCTGAGCTGGCGTCGTGGCTGATGGCGTCGTGGATCAGAGGGCTTTCGCTCAGTGAGACGCGGGCGCTGACCATGGCGATGCGCGACTCCGGCGTGAAGTTTTCGCCAACCGGGTCTGGGCCGGCTGACGGTGGACAAGCATTCCTCGGGAGGCGTGGGCGATAAGACCAGCTTCCTCGTAGCTCCGCTGGCGGCGGCGTGCGGCGTGGCTGTGCCCATGATCAGCGGGCGGGCGCTGGGGCACACCGGCGGCACGCTGGACAAGCTCGAAGCGATTCCCGGATACAGGACGGCGCTGACGCTGGTCGAGTTTGAGGCGGTGATCAAAATGTGCGGCGCATCGATCATCGGGCAGACGGACCAACTGGCTCCTGCCGACCGCAAGCTCTACGCGCTGCGCGACCGGACGGGGACGGTCGAGAATCCGGGGCTGATCTGCGCGTCGATCTTGAGTAAAAAGCTGGCGGCTGGCCTCGACGGGCTGGTTCTCGACGTGAAGACCGGCTCGGGCGCGTTTCTGCGCAAGGTGGAGGACGCGGAGTTTCTGGCGGCGCTGATGGTAGTGACGGCCGAGGCCGCGGGGACGCAAACGGTTGCGCTGTTGACCGACATGAGCCAGCCGCTGGGGCGCGCGGCGGGCAACTGGATTGAGCTGGTGGAGTGCGTGGAGCTGCTGCGTGGCGAGCGGCCGGCGCAGAGTCCAGAAACGAATTTCGATTTGCGCGAGCTCTCGTTGATCCTGGCCGGATGGATGATCTATCTGGGCGGAAAAGCGGAATCGCCGAAAACCGGCTACATATTGGCAGAAGCGGCGCTGGACGATGGCGCGGCACTGGCGGCGTTTATGAAGATGGTCGACGCACAAGGCGGCGATGTGAGCGTCTTCGACGATATGAAGGGATTCCACAAACCCGGCGCGACGCAGGAAGTGGAAGCGTGGGAGGGTGGGTTCGTGGCTGAGATGGATACGACAGCGCTGGGCTGGGCGATGCAGCGGACGGGCGCGGGCCGCGAGAAGCCTGGTGAACCGGTCGATCCGCATGCGGGAATTCTGTTTCATGCGCGACGCGGAGCGAAGATCGAGAAAGGCCAGCCGTTTGCGACGATCTACGCGACGAGGTCGGAGATGCTGGCGGAGCCGGTGGAGATTCTCAAGCGAGCAGTGACCTTCTCCAAGAGTCCACCCCACGAAGTGGTGCCGCTAGTGGGGCGCGTGTTCACCCGAGAAAATGCTGAAAATTATTTGCGGGATGCTGTAAGGTAATCGAAAGTCACTTCGAGCATTTTCTGGGCTCCCAAAGGAGCAACTTCTTGGGCCGATTTACAGGCGTGCTGGGGATTCTGGCGGTGCTGGCGGCAGCGTATCTCTTCTCAACCGACCGCAGGCACATCCGCTGGCGCACGATTGCGTGGGGGCTCGGACTGCAGATCACGTTTGCGTTTCTGGTGTTGCGCTTCAGCATTGGGCAGAGCGTGATGAACTGGGCGGGCGACGTGGTGACCAACATGCTATCGGCCACGTTCGCCGGGACGCAAGTTCTTTTCGGCCAGCTCGGCCTGCCCAACTCCGGGCGCTTCGGGGACCTGATCACGGATAAGCTGCACCCCAATGCAGGCGCCGTCTTTGCGTTCCAGGTGCTGCCGACGATCATCTTCATCTCGGCATTTTTCGCGGTGCTCTACCACATTGGATTGATGCAGATCATCATTCGCGGCATGGCGTGGATCATGCTGAAGACGATGCGCATCTCCGGCGCGGAGAGCATGAACGTGGCGGCGAGCATCTTCATGGGCCAGACGGAAGCGCCGCTTACCATCCGGCCGTTTTTGTCGAAGGCGACTCGAAGCGAATTAATGACGATCATGACCAGCGGAATGGCGCACGTCTCGGGCGGCATCATGGCCATGTACATCGCGCAGGGCGTGGAGGCGCGGCATTTGCTGTCGGCGGTGATCATGACCTCGCCGGGAACGATCCTTATGGCCAAGATGCTGGTGCCTGAGACGGAAGTGCCGGCGACCGAGGGTAAGGTCGTCATACCCAAAGACGAATTGCACGCCGACGAGAACTTGATTGGCGCCATTGCGCGCGGGACAATCGACGGCGGCAAGCTGGCGATGAATGTCGGTATTATGCTGGTCAGTTTTCTGGCGCTGGTGGCGCTGCTCGATATGCTCCTCGGCTGGTTTCATGGAATGCCCTACACGCACTGGATTCCCGCGAGCCTGGGGCAGATTCTGGGATTTGTCGGCGCACCGGTGGCTTGGCTGATCGGGGTGCCATGGCGCGATTGCGGGGCCATCGGCAACCTGCTGGGCACGCGCATGGCGCTAAATGAAGTGGTGGCCTACATCGGACTGGGCGCAGAGAAAGCGACGCTGCTGCCGCGCTCATTCACGATTGCAACGTTTGCGTTGTGCGGGTTTGCGAACCTGGGGTCGATCGGAATGCAGATCGGCGGCATCGGCGCGCTGGTTCCGGAGCGGCGCAACGATTTGGCGCGGCTGGGCGTGCGCGCGATGATGGCGGGAACGATGGCAAACTTGATCTCGGCGTCGATTGCGGGGATTTTTCTGGGGTGAGGAAGTTGACACTTCGCAAATTGCGAAGTACGATTGAAGAGTGCATATCGTCACGATCAAACGCCTGCAGGATGCGGGCGAGAGGTATCGTGAGACCGCCCGAGAGATCGGCGCATGGGTCAGGATCGTCAAAACGGCCCGATGGCGGAGTTTTGCGGAACTGAGGCAGACCTTTCCCGATGCCGACAACGCCGACAGTTTTGTGGTTTTCAATATACGGCACAACCGATACCGGCTCATTGCCGCCGTGCACTATGCGAAGGTGATTGACGGGCGGCCGACGCTGGGGCATGTGTACATCGGAGCGTTCATGACGCACAAGGGGTACGACCGATGGTGCGAATTGACGCCGAGACGGAGGGCGGAATGGCTACAGTTTTAGCAAATCCGGCGAGGATGATTGAACGCGGTGCTCCGCACGTAATTGAGTCCGAGGATCAGCTTGCCGCGTATACGAAGGCTCTTTACCGGCTGACAGCCGAGCCACACCCGACGCGCGCCCAGGTGAAGGCGATCGAATTGTTGACGCTTCTGATCGAGCGATACGAGGAGGGGCGCTACTCGTTTCCCAACGCATCGCCAGCCGACGTGCTGCGATTTCTGATCGACCGGCATGGGTTGAAGCAACGCGATCTGGCCCGAGATTTGGGAGGGGAAAGCGTGGTTTCCGAGGTTTTGTCGGGCAAGCGCAAGCTGAACACGTCGCACATCGAGCATCTCAGCCGGCGATTCCGGGTGTCGCCCGCGGTGTTTTTCACGACTTGATCTCGGCGTCGATTGCGGGGATATTTCTGGGGTGATCCAGCGTGCTGCGCAGGTTTTGCGTTCAGGTTCAGCGGGGCAAACTTCTAAGCCCAGGTTCAGGGAAAGCAAACGCCTCCGCCCGATTCACGAGCCAAACCGCGCCAGACTCCGCAGCTTCGCCTTGGCCGCTTCTTCTTCGCGATTGCGCGGCGGCGCCTGGGTCTCAAGCCGGCTGAGTAAACGCATCGATGCCGCTGCGATCTCATCGACTGCTGCATTGAATGCTGCCTCGTTGGCCTTCGACGGTTTATTAAAACCGCTCACTTTGCGCACGTACTGCAGGGACGAGGCACGGACTTCCGACTCCGTGACAGGAGGATCGAAGTTGAAGAGCATTTTGATGTTGCGGCATATACGCTTTTATCCGATACACGCTTACCCGGGATAGGCGCCGGTGATGTAGCCTTCGAGCGCCTGAATGGCGTGCTCCTGGCCGGAGATGACCCACTTGACCAGGTCGCCGATCGAGACGATGCCGACGACCGTGTCGACTTCCAAAACCGGCAGGTGGCGGATGCGGTGATCGGTCATGACGGTCATGCATTCGTCGACAGTGTGCAGCGGAGTGACGGAGCGAACCGGGCTGGTCATGATCTCCTGCACCTGGGTTTCGCGGGAGTGATGGCCTAAGAGGATGCCTTTGCGCGCGTAGTCGCGCTCGGAGAGGATGCCGAGCAGGCGCGGACCGGACATGACCATCAGTGCGCCAATATCGTATTTGGACATGAGCGAGAGCGCCTCATGCACCGATTGCTCGGGAGCGATAGAGAGAATCTTGACCGAGCCTTTGTGTTTGAGGATTGCTCCAATGGTGTCGGTGATGCGCATCGGGACCTCCTTGTCACTGTGGCGGCCGCCCAGCGGGAAACTGCTTTGATCCGTGTCGGCATACTCGCCGGGGAAGAGCAGTATAACCCGGCTTATGCACGACTGTCGTTCCGATCCTTCCACAGCACGTAATCGGACGAAATCAGGCGGCTTTGAGCTGAGATGTCGGAGCAGGCGGGCGGGTTGGTGGCTGAAGGGCTATCGACAAGTACGGACGGCAGTTTTGCGGGTGAAAATGCGGCTGGCTGATGGCAGTATTGGTCAGCGCACTTACTGGGCGCGCAAGCGGCGGAGCCGATAGACGATGGTGAGGAGGGTGACCGTTCCGCAGGTGAGAAAGCTGACGCCGAGGCCGATGATGAGGGAGTTGTCGTGTTCGTAGAAGCCGTGGACGACGCCGATGACCTGCAAAACGCAAAAGCCGCCAAAGGTGATGAGCGAAACGCCCTCGTCACTCTTTTTTGCGCCAGACGGCAAGCGCCTGCGGCACGAAAAGAGCCGCATTGCCCAAGCAGCGCCAGCCCAAAGACATAGGTAACGATTTCCCTCATTCCCGCCCCCTCATTCATTTCCGATCAGGCCTCCGCGCCCGGAGGCGCACTTTCCGATGATCTCAGACGGAGGCGGGTGGATTGTTAGTCGAAGAGTAATTTTCGGTTTACCGGTTATTCGACCGAACGCCAAGCCTTCCCAATTTCAGAAAGCAGCAATCCTATTGACTGTGGCGCGGCCGCATGTGTCAAAGGAGAGTAATCCGTGCAAATCTTCCGAGGCGAAAATTACCGCATCGAAGTGCGATAAATTTCGCTCATTCGGCGAGCTTGAAACGGCGGTCAACGGCTGGGATGGATCCCCAAAGTGCGCACGCTGTTGCGATTAGGTAAGGGAGGCGCGAGAAAACATCCCAGACTCCGAAGTTGGTAATCACGCCTGATAGAGTCAGCGTTCTCCAATCCACAGCATGCCCTGTCGTGGCTGGGCCGTGCATCAACGCGATCGCAAATTCGCAAACACAAGCCAAGACGAAGCCAGCAACACTTAGAGCGAAGGATCGGCCAATTCGCCAATGTCCTACGGTTCCAAACACACTCAGGAGCATGAGAAGACAAATCAGAACGCCTGTCCAAACAAACAGAAGGTCCTCCGCAACCGGCAGACCGATGCCGCACACCGTAGACCAAGGCCACGGGAGCCGCCAAACAGGCCCAATCAAGTTATGCCAGTGGTCCAGCCTTCTCATTAGGAGCAACCAGACGGGAGAGATCGTAGCCCAAGCTACGGCAAAAATCAGAACAGTCAAGTTACGAAAGAAGCTTCTGGCCCATTGGATCAAAATTGCAACCAAAACTTGCCGGGAATACCACGCACTCGAACGCCCAGCACGAAAACTCTCGAGAAGATCGCCGGCGAGTGCTTCATCGTGATCGCCAGGCATTAGATGCAGAAGCATCCAAGTGGCAAGGCGCGGTGGGGAAGTTGAGGTCATATGCGCTCCTGTAGCTTCTCAAATTTGAAATCTGGGATCGTCCGCCAAAGGCTCGTCAATATGCGGCGCGTTTCTTGCACCTGGCGGAGTCCTTCCTTTGTGATTCGGAAGTACCGCTTCGCCTTTCCGCCGCGTTCCGGGGTTGGATCGCCCAAACAGGAATCGACCAGGCCCTTTGTTTCGAGTCTCTCCAGGGCCGCATACACGCTACCAACGGAGACATCCCGCTCCCGGTGCCGCTCGATTTCGCGCGAAATCGGAACACCATATGCTTGTTCGCCAAGATGTATTACTGCGAGTAGGAGCATGAGTTCGAATTCTCCAAGGTAGCCCCGATTTTTCATTAATTCAATAATAGAGAAGAAATGTGCTGTGTCAACGAAAAATACACACAATCTAATTAGGGAATCGAATTGAAAGCATACAGTCAGATCGGCTCGGGTTTACCAAAGTGGCATTCGGGGTGGTTGGTCGCCTACCCGGCAGCCACTCTGTAGTTAACCTCATCATCAACACCTGCTTGTCAGAGTAGTGGCTCGGGGCCGGCGAACTTCGCCGGCCCTCCCATTGGGTTTCGCCCTTGTCAAGCCACGCTAGAAGTGCAGCTTGGCGCCGAACTGAATCTGCCGCGAGGTAGTCGACGTTGCGGTCACGACGCCCGCGGTGGGCGATAACTGCGTGGCAGAAGAGTAGACCACTTCATTCGGCGTGATGAAGTTGGTGTGGTTAAGAATGTTGAAGAACTCGGCGCGGAACTGCAGGTTGAGTCTCTCCGTGATGTTGGTGTCTTTGACGGCGGAGAAATCCAGCTCCGAAAGACCGGGACCCGTAAGCGAATCGCGCTTTACATTGCCATAGGTACCGTAGATCGTATTGCCTCCCGTGCCGTTGGGGATCGAGACCGTGGGCTGGATGAAGGCGCTGGGATTGAAGTATTCCGTTTGCGTGCGCGGGTAGAGGTTGCCCGTGAAGTTCGGGTTCCAACTGGGACGGATCGGATTGCGCGAGTCACCGTTGCCGGGAGGGTTATAACCGAGCTGAGGCGAGAAAGGGAAGCCGGTCTGGATGGCGACAATGGCGCTGGCGGTCCAGCCGCCAGCGAAAAAGGCCGCCGGTCCTGAAGCGCTGTTGAGGAAGGGCCGGTTGGGACCGAAGGGCAGATCGTAGCTGCCGTTGATCGAAGCTGCCTGGCGAACGTCGGTCGCTGCCAGTCCCCAATCCAGTTTCGGGTTGAGGGGAAACTCAACGAAAGCCGGCGTGTTTCCGCTTACGCTGGTGTTCCACGCCGATCCGTCGTCAAGGTTTTTTGACCACGTATAGTTGCCGCGAAGCTGAAAGCCGTTGGCATAGGTGTGATGCGCGTCGACCTCGAGCGCGTTATAAAGGCCCGTGCCTTGCGAGACCCACGAGGTGGAATTGGCGAGGTTCGGATTCACATCGGCGGTCGACGGGTAGTAGACCTGCCCCGTCGATGCGTAGACGGGGGTGGGCTCGTTCATGTCCTCGGAAAGAATTTGATGATAGGCGTGCCACCCCACGTAGCCGACGGTGAGTGAAGTGTTCGGGGCAATTTGCTGCTCGATGCGCAGGCTCCAGGTTATCAACGGCTGGGCGTTGAGAGATTCGGCTGCACGTTGCTCGGCGAAATTTTCGCGGTCGAGGGCGGCGGAACGCCGGGCGTGAAATTCAGGCTCGATACGGCGATAGTCTTGATGGATTCCGCGGTGTTGAAAGGCGCGGTCTGGTCAAGCCGGTAATCGAGCGTGTCGAGCAAGCCGTGATAAAGGCCGACGCCGCCACGCACCGCGGTTTTGCCATTGCCCCACACATCCCAGGCAAAGCCCAGCCGCGGATTGGGCAGGAACTCGGCGCGGTTGGTCCAAAGTGCGGAAGAACCGACGAGCGGCGTGGTTTGCAGAGCACCGTTGACGATGGCGTAATTCGAGGCGCGGTTCTGCGACTCGTTCCATCCATCGGTGGATTCCGAGCGGAAGCCTGCGCGCACTTCAAGCCGCGGTGTCACCTTGATTGTGTCCTCGAAGAATCCCGCGCCTTCAAGCGACCGCCAGCCCAGCGCAGTGGGCGCGGGAACCAGAGTGAATGTGGCCACGGTACCCTGAAGGAAAGTTGTTTCGGTGGAGAACGAAGCCTGGCCGTACTGATCCTGCGCCAGCAGATCGTTGGCCTGCACGCGCTGCAGCCACACGCCGGCCTCGATCTGATTGCGGCCTTTCGACCAATAGATGTGATCGTCTTCTGTGAATAGATTCCGTGCCGTGGTGTTGTTGCTCCCCACGTTAGCGCCGGCGCCGGTGATTGACGAAGCGCCGTTTGAGGCGGTGCTGCCGCTGATGACGATGGCGCCGACTGGATCGCCGGAGACCCATCCGCTGACTCCATTGACCGGAACCAGCCCCATAAAGTAGTAGCTGGCGCGCGAGTAGCCGATGCGCGCGGTGTTCAAGAGCGAGGGCGAGAAGACGTGCTGTTCCTGGACGCTTGTCACTTGCTCACGAAGACTCTCATTGACGTAGCTGAGCGGGTTTGCTGAAGGTGTAGTTGCTGAGCTGGCATCGACTGTATAGGCCGCAAACAGCAAATCCTTGTCGCTCAGGTTGTCGTCGAATCGCGTGGTGCCAAAATCTTCGTTGATGTGCTGCGGCGGATGGCTAAAGGCTTCACCGATTCCGCTGGGATTGCCGTTGGACAAAAGCTCGGGGCCATTCTGCACCGGCCACAAGTTCAAGAGCGGGACGACTGAGGCGTTCACGCCCACGTGCTGCTCTACGCCCGAAGAGTTGGGTAAATTGCCCTGCCGAGCTTCGTTGTCGGGGACGAGCGTGACGTCGCTCAGGTCCCAGGCTTGCCGGAAGCCCTCATAGTTGCCGAAGAGAAGCAGCTTGTCTTTCTTGATGGGTCCGCCAAGCGTTCCGCCAAACTGGTTGCGCTGGAACTCGGGAATGGTTCCCTGATCAAAGTAGTTGCGGGCATCGAGTGCGCTGTTGCGGATGAATTCAAATGCCGAGCCATGCAGTGTGTTGGTTCCGGAAGTGGTGACGATCGAGACTTGCGCGCCATCGCGCTTGCCGTAGCTGGCGCCGTACGTATCGGTGACCACGTTGAACTCGCGCACCGCATCGACGCCGAGAAGCTGGCCGCTGGTGCCGCCGGGCGTAACGTTGATGAGCGAAGCGCCGGTGTACTCGATTCCATTCAGCAGAAACAGATTGTCCTGCGGCCGCCGGCCGCCGACCGAAAACATGTTGCCGACGGACGAGTTGGAGCTTCCAATGCCGCCCGAGCGCTCACCGGTGTAATTCACCGTGGCCGGGTTGAGGGTGAGCAACTGGTCGAAGCTGCGGCCGTTGAGCGGCAATTCCTTCACTTGGCGCTCGTCGATCAAGCCAGAGGTTTGCTGCGAACTAGTGTTCACAACGGGATCGCCGGCGTTGACAACGACTGTTTCATGCACCGAGCTCACGCTCAGCGCGAAGTTCACCTGCACGCTTTGCCCGATGGAGAGCACGATGCCGGTTTGCTCCTGGGGCTGAAAGCCATCGTGCGAGGCAGAGACCGAATAGGGCCCTACAGGCACTGACGGCGCGGCAAAGCGGCCGTCGCTTCCGGTTGTGAGTGTGCGCGTGAAGCCGGTGTCCGTTTGGCGCACGCTGACAGTCGTGCCCGGAACCGCGGCGCCGGTGGAGTCGTGGATGGTGCCATTGATGCTGCCGCCGACAATTTGCGCGGCGACCGGGGCCGAGCCGAAAGCGATCGCAATGAGGGGGGCAACGGCAACGAATAGAGCAAGAAGAAACTGGTGCACCTTTATCTGAATGGTCATTTGCGTCTCCTGAAGAATTGGCCATGCTTGCGCGCGCAAGCTAAGGGATAGGAGCGCGGACCATGCGGAAATGCCCACACTGATTCGGAACGCGCCGGTTATGAAATTGGGAGAAGAAAAGGAGGTGTTATCGACAACAACAGCAACAACAATCGCCCCACCGGGAGGCAGGGACGTCGAGTCGAGTTTGGGGAAGAGCTGTCATTACCGTGTCAAGAAACTTGAATTGGGGTTGCGTTTGGATTGGAATTCACCACCAAAAACACGAAAGCCGCGTCAGCAATTACGCTGTCACGCGGCCTGGAAGGTGAATCGGCTGAGTCTGAAATCCGCTCAACAACAAGGCCGGTGTGACGTCGTACAACACGCCCGACACATCGACTTGGTGAGCACCAAACTCATGGGTTTTAAGATACCGAATGACCGGAGAGAGGTCAAGTTCGGAGAAACCACTGGTTTTATAGTGCTTATTGCTCGATTCTGCGCGGCCGGCCGAGGAAGCGCGCACCGAGCGCCCCACCGGCGACGGAAAAGCCGAGCAGGATGAGGGCCAAAACCGCGGTATCGAGCAGGATGGCGCCGGCGTGTCCTTCGGGCGAAGTCATGATGGCGCGATTCATTGCCACCTGCTGCGCGTCGACACCCCACGAAGCAAGGAGCTGGGTTGAGAGAATGATCTGCGAGTTCCATGCATCGTCGATGGCCTGGCCTTGATGCAGCCAGAAGCGCATGGCGTACAACGAAATTGCCGTGGTGAGAGCCGCGGTCCAACTGCCAAGAATGCCGGTAACGAGGCCGATGCGCGCGCCGGCTCCAATGGTGATCCAGGCGGGACGCCGAGGACGCATGTAGAGCGCAACCGCCCACGCGCCTGCCGCAGCCATCAGCGGCAGTCCGAGAATGCTTAGTGGGGAATACATGGAGCAGATTGCGCCAGCGGGAACGGCAAGCATGAAGGCCAGACGCAAAGCCGGTTTCCAGTCGACGCTTCCTGCATCGCGGATTGGCTCATCTACGCGATCGGGCTGGCCGGGCGCGGCCGATCCGTCTGCCGTGTAGAGGAGCTGGGGCAGGCCGCAGAACGGGCAAAAGCAATCCTCGGGCTGAACGGTCTGGTGGCAGCGGCTGCAGGTCAGCTCCATACAATTAAGAGCCTATAGCATTCGGGTGCGCGCAGGCTGCAAGGCATCGAGCGAGCTGGGGCGACACGCCGCTTGAAATTGGAGCCGATGATATATCTGGGATATGCGAACCGATTCCTTGCGATCCTGCCTCACTTCTATCTTTGTTTTAACGCCGGTCTTGTTTTCGGTTGTTTTATGCGCGGCTGCTTGCGCCCAGGGAAATGGGGGCGACGAAGCGCAGATTAGAGCGGTTCTCGAGAAATACGCCACCGCGGTCGACAATGCCGATGTTTCGCTGGCATCCGAAATCTGGTCGCATGACCCGGGCGTCACCTTCATTCATCCTCTCGGCACGGAACACGGATTCCAACAGATTGCAGATCACGTTTACACGGGAATGATGGGCGGCATGTTCTCAAAACGCGAACTGGTTTTGCACGACCCGGCGATTCATGTTTATAAGGACGCCGCCTGGTCCGAAATGACCTGGACTTTTCACGCGACCACAAAGGATGGAGTTGCGATCACAAATGAAGGGCGCGAGAGCCAGGTGTACCACAAGGAACATGGAGCCTGGCGGATTGTTCTTGTTCACTATTCAGGGCCACCGGTGGCTATGCCGAATGCTCAGAGTGGGAGTCAGCAAAAATGACCCTCGCCGCTGAGTGCCTATCTACTTTGGAGAAATTCCGGAGGCAAGGTCCAGCTTAAGGGCGACGATCGCCTCGGCGGCGGCCAACGCTTCCTGGAGTGACATTTCTGTCGAGTCGAGAATGACGGCGTCCGCAGCGGGCTTGAGCGGGGAATCTTTGCGATTGCGGTCGCGCTCGTCGCGGGCACGCAGGTCGCGGAGAATTTCGTCAGGCGGAGGGGCGGGAGCGGCGCCCTTTTGGCCGATTTGCTCGTAGCGTCGCTGGCCGCGCACTTCGGGCGCTGCGTCCAAAAAGATTTTGACTTCGGCGTTGGGAAAGACGACGGTGCCAATATCGCGGCCTTCCATGACCACTCCGCCGCGCGCGCCGACTTGCTGTTGCAGGCCGACCATCCAGGCGCGAACCGCGGGGAAAACGCTGACGCGCGACGCGGCTTCAGTGACGAGAGGGTTGCGGATGAGGCCGGTAACGTCTTCGCCGTCGAGCAGCACGACATTTTCTGCGTCGCCGGGCTCGAGGCGGATCTCAGTTTCGTGGGCCAGCTCGTCGAGAGCCTTGGCATCGTCCAGAAGGACGGCAGAGCGAAGAGCCTTGAGGGCGAAGGCGCGATACATGGCGCCAGTCTCTAAATTGAGCAGGCCGAAATGCCGCGCCAGGTGGCGGGCGATGGTGCTTTTTCCAGCGCCCGCAGGGCCGTCGATGGCGACAATGATTTTCGGGGCGCCGTCGGGAGCAGTGGCGCGCTTGTCATCCGCGGTCATTCAGGCGCGCTCATCGAGACCCGCTCACCAAAATTCGTTTTTACGGGTCCGCTCATTCCGGTTTGCTCGCCCAGGCGCGCTCACCCACGCTTCTTCGATCGCCGATTGGACGAAGCCGTAAAGCCGTACCGCGAGCGGTTGCCTGCTTTGGTTGAAGCAGCCAGTGCCGGCTTGCGGCTGCTGCTGCGTGCATCGGGTCGCGCAGTCTTCCGGGAAGCGTCCGCGCGGCGAACGGATTTGGTAGTAGCCTTTCCGTTTGTGGCAAGACCGTTGGAGTGGAAGCGTTTCCCATTGGAAGAGCTCTTGGACGCCTGCGACGCGTGTCGCTTGCCGTGGCCGTTTCCGTTGCCGTTGGTTGAAGCGCTCTTTGCCCAGCGCGAAACCTGCGCGTGGCGTGAGCTGCCTGTGGCGCGAGGCGAAGCGCTGCGTGCGTCACGAGTGGGTCGGCTGGGACGGCGCGCGATGCGGCCGGCGGCTGACTTTTGCGCCGGTTTGCGTTCGCGAGCGGTCGCGGGCTGATGACTGAAGCGCGGCCGTGCGGCTGAAGCCGTCTCCCTGGGTTGCGACGGGCGCTCGATGGCGGGCTCGGCAGGCTTGGCAGGCGCAACAGGCGCCGATGCAAGCTGTGGAACGGGCCTGGGTGCGACCGGGTATTGCGATTCCTCATGCTCGTACGAGCGCAGGAAGTGCGACGACGCCGGCATGGATGAGCTGGCATACATCGTGGGCGCAGGAGCAAACTCGGGGAGCGTTCCGGCAACGTAGAAGTGCGGGGCGTGGCCGAGCGCAAGTGAATGCACCTGGCGGGTAGCAACCAACCCACGCAGCACCTCGCGCACCTTGCTGCGCGCTGTCAAGGGAGCCAGGAACATCTCCACTTCTTCCATGCTGGCGGCAATCACGGCCTGCAGATAAATAGACGCGAGCACCGAAATAGCGGTGACCTGCGAAGTGGACGCGCCCTCGGCGATGGCCTTCTGGTAGCGGGTACGCAGAAGCTGCCACTGCGGCGTTTTGCCCGGAGCCGAGATCACAGGAATGATGCGCAGTTGTTGCCACAGCTCGGTAATGGCGCGCAGCACAGCGGATTCCGAGACCTCGCGGCCCAGTGAATGCCTCAACTGAGGGATGGTGGCGTCGCCGGCTTCAAGATGCTTGTAGGCCTGGACGGCGAGCGGCGAGACCTGGCGCGATCCGGTCAATTGCGGACTGCGGCGCCAATCCCGATCGCCACGCAGAGCGTAGACGTAGGGCAATACCCAGGCCGCGACCACAAAGTCAGGTTGTTCGCCGGGCTGGCCAAGGAGATTGAGGCGCACCGCCACGCTTTCTGATTCCAAGCGAACCAGAAGATCTTCAGCGGTGGCAATGAGCTTAACCCCGGGGGACGGTGTGTGCTCGCCGGCTACGGCTTCAACGAAGGTGGGGGCAACGAACGAGGCGAACTGTCGCCGCGGTAGAAAGAGACACAATCCTGTCTCCTCCATCCATGTGCGGGCCTCATCAAGAGTCAACTGCCCGCGTCCGTTCAGGCGCATCCTTTCGGCGCGCGATGCTTCCAATTGTTCTGCTGTCAAAGAAAACCTCGCTTCCAGGTTGGCGATCACGGCCAAAATCCCGCGCCCCTGAGAGCGCGTCCTGCCACCTACCAAGCGTCCGACGGGTCTCTAATGGACCCTATATTCGGTTGAAAGCCCGCTGGATTTCTTTCCAGGAGTACAGGAGAGCGATTGGACGTCCATGCGGGCAACTGGTTGGGTGACTGGTCTTTGCAAGCTCTAACAATAACCATTCTATACGTTTTGGATCAAGATGTGTATTCACCTTGATGGCAGAATGGCAGGCGATGGAGGCGGCGATGCGCGAGCGTAGCTTGCTAAGTGCCTCATTTTGCGATGGTTCACCTGAGTCGGCGGTGCATTGATCGATGACTTCGGCGAGCGTTTTCTCCAGTTCGATGCCCTCCAGCCCAACGGGCGCGGCTTTCACCGCAAGTGTTTGAGGGCCAAAGGGTTCCACCTCAAAACCGTTCACTTCGAGCTCTTCGGCGATTCTAGCGAATATGACCATCTGTTCGAGCTTTAATTCCACAAGCAGGGGCATGAGCAGGCGCTGCCGCTGAACCCGTTCCACCTGGCGGTCGCGGAGGATCTTTTCAAAAAGCACCCGTTCGTGTGCAACGTGCTGGTCGATGATCCACAGGCCATCGTCGCCGGCAGCCAAAATGAAAGAATCGCGCAGCTGGCCGAGCGGCTTGAGCGAGCCGAGATGATTGAGCGAGTTGGCCGCTTGTTCGGCCTCGACAAGAGCTGCGGCCACGGCTGAATTGCTCCCGTAAGCCATTGCACCATTGACGGTTGGGCTGCAATCGCCGGCGGTTCGATCTGCTTCCGGCCCGAGGAGGGCGCCCGCTGCTTCGGCCCACCCTCGAGGCTCGAAAGTGGGCGCGGCGAAAGTGGGCGCAAATTGACCGTTGGGATCAAAAGGCAACGTCCCAGGAGTGGGTGACGGTGCACGCGGAGTCAGGCGGAATGCCTCGGCATCGGCGATAGCATTTGGATCGGAGTCCGGAACTCCGGGCAGGGGAGATGCTGCCGGGGGCATGAGCGATGGACTGGCCGTTGGTTGCGAGCCGATTGCGGCAAGGAATTCGGCGGCAGGACGCGCATTGATGAGCGCGGTGCGAAGGCTGTCGCGGACGAAATCGTGGATGTGGCTTTGCTGGCGGAAACGGACCTCGGTTTTGGCGGGATGGACATTGACGTCCACTTCTTCGGGCGGCATTTCAAGAAACAACAGCACCACGGGAAAGCTGGTGGGCGGAATTACGTTGCGATAGGCCTCGGTGATGGCATGCAAAAGAAGGCGGTCGCGGATGAGGCGCTTGTTGATGAAGACATAGATGGAATTCCGATTGAGCTTTTGCAATTCAGGCTTGGAGTAGAAGCCGGTGAGCCGGAGGGTGCCCGGTTGGCGCGGAGGGTCGTCCGGATTTTTTTTCCATGGAGGAGGCTCGGGCAGGCCGGCGCGCTCGAGTTGCGCCTCGGCGGCAACCGGAAGCAGTTGGCTCAGTGTTTCCTTGCCGAATATCTGAAAGATGCGCTCAGCGGTGCGTGCCGCGGGCGGTGCGCTGAGAATGGTGTGAGTTGCGGAGAGCAGGTCGAATTGTTTTTCAGGATGCGCCAGCGCGTAGTGCGTGACCAGCGCGGTGACGTGGGCCAGCTCAGTGGATTCGGCGCGGAGAAATTTGCGCCGCGCGGGGGTATTGAAGAAGAGATCAGCGACGGCGATCGTTGTGCCTCGCGGCAGCGCGGCGTCTTCCACGCGGTACATTTTGCCGCCCGCGATTTCGATGCGCGTGCCGGCAGCCTCATCACCGGTTGCCGTCTCGAGCGTGACGCGAGCCACGGAAGCGATCGATGGAAGCGCCTCGCCGCGAAAGCCGAGTGTAGCAATCGAGAGCAGATCGTCCGCGGTGCGCAGCTTTGAAGTTGCATGGCGCTCGAAGGCCAGAAGCGCATCGTCGCGATTCATGCCTTGTCCGTCGTCAGAGACGCGGATCAGCTTGCGTCCGCCGCCTTCTACTTCCACGCGAATGCGCATGGCCCCGGCATCGAGCGCATTCTCAAGCAGTTCCTTGACTACGGAAGCGGGCCGGTCCACCACTTCGCCGGCGGCGATCTGGTTGGCAACCTGATCGGGAAGGATGCGGATCTGGCCCATAAGAACTCAGGTTATCGCAAACTGATGGACCAGATCCCAATGAGAGAAGCCAATGCCGCCGTGCAAAACGCGCACTTATTGTTTCTTGGCCGAGTGTGCAGCGGAGGTTTTTGATTTAGGCGAAGCGACGGCCGCCAAAGCGGGCGATTGCGATGGAGCTGTTGCAGGCCCCTCAAGCAGAGTTGCCTTGCGAATAACCGCCTCAGGAGAAGTGGTGGTGAAGCCGGGGTTATTGGTCAACTGGGCGTCATACCACTGCGGAGGCAAGTACCAGCGGGAGTCGCCTGAAGCACTCAGATAGTCGTAGATCAGCGGCATATCGGCGGGCAATCCACCGTGATCGCGCTCGGAGAGGACGGTATAGGCCTTCAGCTCGCTCGAAATCTGATCGTGATTGGTTGGATCTTCTGCCTCCATCAGGGCCACAGCATATTCCAGGTGAGCGGAGGGAATTGCGCCCCGGTCCGCATCCAGGCGCAACGCGGTTGTCAGGTGATTCAGTGCGTCTTGCCGTTCGTCGGCAGTGCGCGCGGTGAGGCGCTCAAGCTTGGCCAGATAGAAGTTGGCGTAAGGATCGTCGGGCCGGTCCGTTACCGCACCCTGCAGGTTCCGCTTGGCCACGGCGAACAAATCGTAGTCCATCGCCAGAATTCCATTGTCACGCTTGATGGAAGAAACCGCAGGCCCAAAATCGGGGGAATTAGGACTGAATCCCTTGCCCTTGGTGCGCAGCTCAATTTCCGCCTTCAACTGTCCGCCGAGCAGCCCATCCAGGTGAGCTTGCCGCTCCTTGATGCGTGGCGCGCTACCCATAAACCCGAGTCCCATGCGCGAGTCCGCGGTTACAACCTGGTTGAGCGAAGCAAAGAGACGAGCAACTTCGCGCGGGTCGTAGCCCTGCTCGAGCATCAGATTCACCGCCATATCGTCGGCATCGTCCTCTTCCTTCGAGGCCCAAAGAACCGGTTCGAGCTGCGGATGAATAAAGTAGTGGCCCACTTCCATTCCGGTTGCCAGGCCGGCGCTGCCCCCGAGCAAACCTCCGAGGCGCAGGGGGATCATGGCGCCGCCCAATCCGGCCCCCATCACCATGGAGCCAACGTCGGTGATCACCTTTTCCTTTTCGGCCTTCTCCTTGGCCAACTCTTCGGCCACATGCTTGTCGCGAATGCGCAGATAGGCTTGCCTCAGCTCAATGTGGGCGATTTCGTGCGCCAGAATATACGCCATCTCCGATTCGCTATCGAGCATCGATACCAGGCCCGTGGATAGGTAAATGGTCCCAGTGGAGAGCGTGAGAGCCTTGGGGATGGGATCGTACAGGACACGGAATGTGTAGACGTTGGCGGAGTTCTTCGGAACCAGCCTTTGCCCGATGTGGTTCACGTAACTTTGCACGACCGGGTTGGCGTAGAGACGTTGCCGGTCAAACGCGTCGCCGGCAGAAGCATCCTGCGACAAGCCCATGTTTCCGGTCAGATTGATGCCATAGGCCAGCTGCATGTCATTGCGGCGAAGCGTATCCCATTCCTGCTGAATGGAGTCCTGGACCTCGGGCATGGTCTCGATCCGGGCAATCTTATCCTTATCGACGTTGCTGATATCGTTGGGGTCCGTCTGCTGCTTCTTCTTCCCCGAAAGAGCGTTGCCTAAATCGCCGAGCTGGGCTGAAGATGTTGGGACCAAAACTCCGCAGAAAAGCAGAGCACCAATGGCGATCACGAGAAGTCTTTTCATAAGACTCTCCTTTAGGGATATGGGCGTCAGGTGGACGCCGCTCACCGTTGATGGCTTGGGGGGAAGGCCCGGTACCCCCGAGTATAGGCCCGAATTTCACGCCGAGTCAACGGCGGGACAGAAACGCGAATCGCCGCCCCAGAAGCGGGGATTCGCACGACCAAGAAAGCCCGAGGGAAGTGGCGGCAAGTTGCGCTGCTGACGGGTGTTTAGGGGGTCAGGGGGTCCCACATGCAGGGACATCGATCCGAAGTGTGATCGAAGGCACATGGGTTTCGCGGAATGCACGCGACAATATCCAAGTAAGCCCGGCAAACTGTAGGCGTGGCCGGCTGGGAGAACCAATCTATGAGCGACCTTGCGACATTGGCTGAATCCGTTGCCGTTGACCCACTTGTCGGCCATCCGCCGGACTATCACGTGTTTCACAAGTTCATCGAGCGTTGCAAGAATCTTCCGGCGATTACGACGGCGGTGGTTTGGCCCATGAGCGAGGTCGCAATGCGCGGCGCGGTTGAAGCCGCAGCTGCCGGTCTCATCGAGCCCACGCTCATTGGCCCGGAAAAAGCGATGAAGGCTTTAGCGGCAAAGATCGGCGCCGACATAAGCGCATATCCGATCGTCGACGCCGAAACCGAGTCTCAGTCCGCCGAGAAAGCCGTAGTCATGTGCCGCCAGGGCAACGCACTGGCCCTGATGAAAGGCAGCCTGCATACCGACGAGCTTTTGAAGCCGGCCATGCAGCGCGACACCGGGCTGCGCACGGCGCGCCGCATCTCGCACGTATTCATCATGGATACGCCGGCCTACGCGCGCACATTGCTCATCACCGACGCGGCCATCAACATTACGCCGGAGCTTGAAGACAAGATTCACATCGTTCAGAACGCGATTGACCTGGCGCACGCGCTCGGGATTCCCGAGCCGAAGGTGGCGCTTCTCTCGGCTGTAGAAACCGTGAACCCCAAGATCCAATCCACTCTCGATGCCGCCGCGCTGTGCAAGATGGCCGATCGTGGCCAGATCACGGGCGGAATTCTCGACGGGCCGCTGGCTTTCGATACCGCGGTGAGCGCGAAGGCGGCGCAGATCAAAAAGCTGGTTTCGCCGGTAACGGGCCAGGCCGACATTCTCGTCGTTCCTGATCTCGAAAGCGGCAATATGCTGGCCAAGCAACTAGAGTACCTGGGCGGAGCGCAACTGGCCGGCATCGTGCTGGGCGCGAGAGTTCCGACAATCCTGACCAGCCGCGCGGATTCAGCAGAGACGCGGCTCACCAGCTGCGCCGTGGCCGTGCTGCTGCACTACGCGGCGCATCCGGCGGTGAAGGTGTAGGCGGGGAAAACGCAACAAACCGTGGCTGAACGGATGTCGAAGAGAACAGCAACAGCCCTCATAGCCGACGTCGCCCTGGGATGCATTCTGGTGCTCCTGTACGTTAACCGCATTCATCTCGCGGTTAATACAAAAAGCCGCGCCGTAGTCTTGCCAGACCAGTGGCTTTATATCCCCATCCTGCTGACCATTGCAGCAATTACGGCTCGGTGGCTGCTCGGGCGCAAGAACCGCTGAGTCTCACCAGGAATCAGGCGACATTGCAATGATGGTGCCCGGTTTGCGTCTGTGGAATTCTCCACAGCTTTTCATCCTCTGTTTGCCGCTTCGGCTGAATCTGCGGTCTATCCTTGGCATCAAAGTTACGTACGCGAGCCACGAATCGGATCCCCGCCAGCTTTCCGTTCAGCGAGTCCAAGCTGCGTTCGCGCAAAGGAGATCAGATGCCAACCCACGCAATTCAATCCAATAAAGCCGCCAAGGCCAGCAACCCGGATGACTTCACGCCCGACCAGGTCACGGAATTGTCCGACGCGCTCAATGCGCTTCTGGCCGACGTTTTCGCTCTCTACCTCAAGACCAAGAATTTTCACTGGCACATGAGCGGCCCGCATTTTCGCGATTATCACCTTCTGCTCGACGAGCAGGCCGATCAGATCTTCGCCATCTCCGATGCGATTGCGGAGCGCGTGCGCAAGATCGGCGGCCAGACGATTCGCTCCATCGGGCAGATTGCGCGGTTGCAGCGGATCAAGGACAACGACTACGAGTTTGTTCCGGCCCACGGCATGCTCGAGGAGCTCGGTGCCGACAACAAAGCGCTGGTGAAGAGCCTGCGCGAGTCGCACCAGGTCGCGTCCGATGCCAATGACTACGCAACGACCAGTTTGATCGAGGTGTGGATCGACGAAGCCGAGCGGCGGGCGTGGTTCCTGTTCGAAGCCACAAGGTGAGTGCTGGTTGCGGAGACTGGAGGCGGTGAAGTAAGGTTGGCGCATCAAGTTGGCCTGTCGCGCGCCATTTGCAAGGAGGCCTTTGTGCCGATCTCCGCAACCGCATCTCCTATTGTTGCTGCAGCCGGCGGCAGCTTCTTGCTTGAATCGCGCTCGCCCGATGAAATCTTCACTCCCGAAGACCTGAGCGAAGAGCAGCGGCAGATTGCGGCGACAGCGGAGCGATTCGCGCGCGAAGAGATTCTGCCGCGCACGGCGGCAATCGAACGAAAAGAGCCGGGCGCAATGGCGGCTGCGCTGCGCAAGGCCGCAGAGCTTGGATTCACCGCGATCGACGTTCCCGAGGAGTACGGCGGCCTGGGGTTGGATAAGGTCAGCTCGACGCTGATCACCGATCACATCTCCGTGCTGGCCAGTTTTTCGACGGCCTTTGGCGCGCATATCGGCATCGCAACGCTGCCGCTGGTCTGGTACGGCACCGAGGAGCAGAAGCAGCGCTACCTGCCGGGTTTAGCGTCTTGTGACCTGATCGGCGCGTATGGATTGTCCGAAGCCAGTTCAGGTTCGGACGCCATGAACATTCGCACTCGCGCGGTGCTTTCGCCCGATGGCGCCCACTACATTTTGAACGGCGAGAAGCAGTGGCTGACCAACGGCGGCACCGCTGACTTGTACACGGTCTTTGCCAAAATCGACGGCGAGAAGTTTTCGGCGTTCTTGATCGAGCGCGGGACACCTGGGCTTACAGTCGGCGCGGAAGAACACAAGCTGGGCATTCGCGGCTCGTCGACGTGTCCGCTGGCTTTGCAGGACTGCAAAGTTCCGAAAGAGAATCTGCTGGGTGAGGCTGGCAAGGGCCACCACATCGCGTTCAACGTGCTGAACGTGGGCCGCTTCAAATTAGGAGTGGCCTGCATTGGCGGGGCCCGGCACGCACTCGCGCAGATGATCCGCTACGCCAAAGAGCGCAAGGCGTTCGGCAAGGCAATCGCCGAGTTCGGATTGATCCAGCGCAAAATTTCATCCGCGGCCGCGCAGCTTTATGCCGCGGAGAGCATGGCTTACCGCACGGCTGGCATGATGGATGCACGGCTCAACACGGAGCAGGCGACCGGGGCTGTCGGAAATTCCGCCGTCGACGTCCCGCGCAAAATTGAGGAGTACGCGGTGGAGTGCTCCATATTGAAGGTCTACGGCTCGGAGATGCTCACGCTTGTGGCCGATGAGCTGATCGCCACCATGGGCGGATACGGATACGTCGAGGAGTATCCGGCGGAGAGGACGTATCGCGACGCGCGAATCAATCGCATTTTTGAGGGAACGAATGAGATCAACCGGCTCATCATTACAGGATGGATGATGAAGCGCGCGATGAGCGGGAAGTTGCCGCTGCTCGGCGCCATCAAGCGCGTGATGGATGAAGTGATGGAGCCACCGGCATTCGGCGGCGATGCGGAAGCAGGTCAGCCTCTCGCGCACGAGACGGCGGTGCTGGCCGCAGTGAAGAAGATCACGCTGTTCGCGGCGGGCGTGGCCAGCCAGAGATTCATGACGGCGCTTGAGGAGCAGCAGGAGGTCATGGCGGATCTGGCCGACATGATCATCCAGACCTACGCGCTCGAATCAGCGCTGTTGCGCGCGCAGAAAATTGCAAGTGCAGGACGCAGCTCGGCTGAGGTTGCAGCGGCGATGACAGGATTGCTGGCCGAAGAAGCAATCGCGCTGGCCGAGCGTGGGGCGCGGCGGGTGCTTGCGGCATGTGGCGAAGGCGACGCGTTGACAACGCAACTGTCGATTTTGCGGCGGCTGGCACGATCTGCGCCGGCCGATGCGGTGGCGTTGAGCCGCAAGGTTTCGCGCCATGCGATCGCCCTCGATCGCTATCCGTTTTAGGACGGTTTCGTGCAGCCAACGTCTTTTGATCGCTCAAACATTCGCGCCTTGATTGCCGAAGCCGAATCCATGCTTGCTTCCGGGCCGCATCCAGAACGCGCGCGCCGCGACGCCGAGGCGCTGCTGCTTCATGCTCTGCGAGAATCGATGCCGAACGTCAATCAGGCATGGCTGATCGCGCACGAATTCGAGACGCTGCCCGCACACGCGGCCTCAACTTTCCGCGCGTCCATTGAGCGCCGCCGCGCTGGAGAGCCGATCCAATATATTACCGGCGAAGCGGAATTCTATGGTCTGAGTTTCAAGGTCAACCGCGAAGTGCTGATTCCACGGCCTGAAACCGAGCATCTGGTGGAAAAGGTCATCGAACTGGCGCGCGGGTTCAAGCAGCAGCGCATCGTGGACGTGGGCACTGGATCGGGAGCGATTGCCGTGGCACTGGCCAGCCATTTGCCGGCGGCGCGGATCGATGCGACGGATCAATCCGCTGCTGCACTGAATGTGGCGCGAGCCAATGCGGCGCGAAATGGAGTGGCGGAGAGAGTGCGCTTCGTCGAGGGAGATCTGCTGGCTCCAGTTGCTTGCGAGCGATTCGATTTGATCGTCTCCAATCCGCCATACGTCGCGGAGAGCGACCGCGACTCGTTGTCCGTGGAGGTTCGCGATTTCGAACCCGCGCAGGCGCTCTTTGCGGGTGCCGATGGCCTCGCAATCTATCGCCGCCTGATTCCCGCGGCATTTGAAGCGCTGTTTCACGAGCGCTTTCTGGCGCTGGAGATTGGATTCGGGCAGGAGGCGGCGATTCGAGATTTACTCGCAGGCGCCGGATTTACCGGGATTGAATTTACGAAGGATTTGCAGGGCATCTCCCGCGTGGCCGTCGCGCGGCGTCCGTAAAGTTGAAAATTTTCGCGCGCTGAATAGAATCGGACACTATTCCGCGCGGCCGGTCTTGCCCAGCTCTTTGTAAAAGCCGAGGTTTTTGCCGCTCAGACTCTTAGTGATGTAGACAATCTGGCCGTAGTGCAGGCCGAAATGCTCCACGACCTGGTAGACCGCGTCGAGACCCCGCACGTGGTAGCCCTGAATCTCGTAGGGCGCGAGCAACTCATCGACGGTGAGGCGATCGAGGACTTTGGAAGCTTCGTCGAGTGTGGCGCCGAGGCGGGCGAGTAATTCGGAAGCCGAGAGTCCACTTTGCGCAGCGAACTCAGCTGGACGATTGCGCTCGTCTTCTTGTTGATTGAAGGCCGCAACCAGCCATTGGCGCACGTTGCCGTCGAGATGCAACAGCAGATTCCCAACGCTGTTGGATGCTTGGTTGGGGCGCCACCAGATTTGCTCGGAGTTGAGCGAGGCCACGCACTCCCTGAGCCGCGGCCAATACTGACCAAAAAGTTTCTTTCGCGAGAATTCCAGAAACAGAGCAGCCAGCGGGTTTTCGGTTTCCGTCATCGCCAATCGGCCCTTCCAGTGTTTCCTCTTCCGATCTTCTCGCGCGAGGCCCGGTTCCAGGAGCAATGTTCAGGGAACAATCCCGCGGATGAGATTCTGGCGTCCGCTGATGCGCAGATTTCTCTTTTCCAAATGTCTGCCGCGCTCGAAGACCACCATACTGTCGTAAAAGTGCATCGAGAGCGTCGCGCGGGTGAACTCTGTTGGAGCAAGCTCTCCCCGCGTCCAATCTGCATTTAATTCGTCAACAAGCCCCTTGGCCAGTTCGATAAAAGTTCCTTCGTGTTTCAATCCGCCGCCAAATTCGCTCCAATAGGCGGTATGGAGATCCTCCACAATGTACACGCCGTCAGCAGCCGTACGTGGATAGAGGAAGCGGAAGGTCTCGGTCACGGCGCTCATGTGGTGGCTTCCATCGTCGAGGACGATGTTGGGTGTTCCAAACTCTTCCAGTACCTTGGCCAGAAACGTAAGGTCGGACTGGCTCCCGATGCGGAACGCAATCTGATCCTCTTCGAAATCTTTGCACTCGGGATTGATATCGATGCTGACAATCTGGGCAAGAGGGCCAAGGTAGCGCTTCCACATTTGCGCCGAGCCGCCCCTGCCCGAGCCGATCTCAAGAAGGAACGCGGGCCGATTCACGAAGCGGTTCAGATGCGCTTCGTACGCCGGGAAATAGTGCGCCCATTTATTAATCGTGCGATGGTTGTTGCCTAGAAACTCCGACCATAGAGTCACGTGATCCTCCATGCCTGGTAAACCCGGCGGAATTGAAGCCTGATCCGCCTGACCGCAGCCTTGATCGGAGAGTTAGATCAGCTCGTAGCCGGCGAACCAATAGCCGATTTCAAAGGCGGCTGTCTCCGCGGCGTCGGAGCCATGAATGGCGTTTTCTCCGAGAGAGCGAGCAAACTTCTTGCGGATGGTTCCTTCTTCGGCATTCGCGGGATTGGTGGCCCCCATCAGCTTGCGCAAATCCGCAATCGCGTTCTCCTTCTCAAGAACCATGAGGAAGATCGGGCCCGAAGCCATGAAGTCCGTGAGGCTCGAGAAGAAGGGCTTATTGCTATGAACAGCGTAGAAGCCCTCGGCCTGCTTTTTTGTAATGAATTCCTTCTTGATCGCGACAACGCGGAAGCCAGCCTTGTCGATTTCGGTCAGGATGGCGCCGGCATGCCCATCGGCAACCGCGTCCGGCTTAATGATGCTGAATGTTCGTTCGACCACTCCCGGGTGGCTCCTTTGCAAGGAATTCTCTCTGTATTCCATTGTAATGGAAGGCTTTCGACGCAGCGCTCTGGGACGGATCAGCGGCCTGAGCGCCCCATGCGACGACGGTGCATCAACCGCCGCATTCGCAATGCGTCTGGTAGAGAGGATTTATCCCCCAAAAGTGGTATGCCGCTGCCCCTTTTTGCCGGAGACAAACAATTTGCTTTCTGCTACAAGTAGTGGTGTACAGAGAAATGTTCAGAGTTCGGACAGTAGAGCAACAGGTGCCGATAATCTGAATTTGGGGATCAACTGATGTTTTTGCTCGTACTCCAAATTGCTGCCGTGGTTGCGACCGCCTTAGTTCTTGTGAAGTGGCGCAAGAGCGTGCAGCGTCGCAACGCGCAAACGTGGGATCAGTTGTTGTCCCGTCTGCGCCCCGAGTGGAGTGCGCGCGAGTTGAGCGATCATTTCCTGTGGCAGGAAGGTCTGAGCGCAACCCCTGAAGATGCTTGGCAGCGTATGGAAGGTCCCAAAGGTCTTTGGGTGATCTACCAGAATGCGCGGGTGATGCAGGAGATGGCGGATTTCGCGGCCAAGAATTGCGATTCAGTCGATCGCCTGCTGGTTGAGACATTGCACAGCGACGCGATGCAGATTCGCTTCTGCGTGCTGCTGGCTCTGGCACAGTATGCGTTCCGGCACGCCAGCGAAGGCGTTCGCGTGAATGCGTTCCGCGCCGCATCGATGTACACCGGTATGGCCGCCCGCACCACGCAGCTGCTGCAAGAGCACGCAGCCGTCATGGTTCCAGACTTCGTCGCGGCGATGTAACGAATTCGTTTCGCAAAATAAAACCCCGGCCACGGCCGGGGTTTTTGCTTGTATGCGCATGAGTCGACGGGGCTCAGGGCTGCATCGTGGCCAGGAACTCGCCGATCCGCTTGAATTCTTCCTCGCTCAATCGGAAGGTCAGTGCGGCGGCGGTCTCTTCCACTTGCTTCGCGCTGCGCCCGCCGACGATCGCGCCGGTAATCGCGGGGTTGTGCAGAACCCATGCCACAGCCACCACTCCGGGGCTCACGCCGTGCCCGTTGCCGATTTCGCGCAGCAGCTCGACGAGGCGCAGGTTCTGGCTAAGCCGCGGTTGGTTGAATTCCTTGTTTCCGCGACGCCAGTCGTCAGGGGCCAGGGTCGCCGCGCGCTCGGCGGTCATTTTGCCGGTCAGCATGCCTGAGAGCATGGGCGAGTAATTAATCACGCCGATGCCGTTGGCCAGAGTGAACGGAAGAATCTCCGCTTCGATGGCGCGGCGCAGCATGGAGTAGGGCGGCTGCACGCTGGTCATCGGTGCGATCTCCATGGCGCGCTTCATCTGGTCGACGGAAAAGTTGGAGACGCCGATCCAGCGAACTTTGCCTTCTTCCTGCAGACGCGCCAGTGTCTCCCATCCCTCTTCGAGCTCGTCGTCGGGTTTGGGCCAGTGAATCTGGTAAAGGTCGATGGTGTCGACCCCAAGGCGCTTGAGCGAAGCTTCAACTTCTTCGGCGATCGAAGAGGCCTTGAGCGAGTTGTAAACGGAGCGGTTGGCGTCCCAGCGCAGCGAGCACTTGGTGAAGATGTAAGGCTTGCGCGCAAGCGATTTGACAGCGCGGCCGACGATTTCTTCCGAGTGGCCGAGTCCATAAACGGCCGCAGTGTCAATCCAATTGACGCCCAAATCTATCGCGCGATGGATAGCGGCGATCGAATCGGCGTCGTCCTGAGGGCCCCAGGCGTTCGACCAGTTGCCGCCGCCGATGGCCCAGGTGCCCAAGCCGATGGGAGTAAGTTCAAGGTCGGAGTTTCCGAGTGTGCGCAGAGAAACGGAAGCGGTTTGTGTCATGTCACCAAGATAGATGCAAGGGGCGGGCGTAGAGGTGCGGAAAACCAGACGGAAGCCGGCTCTGGCATGATTCGGCGTTCGGTACGCCCGGCGAAGCTGCCGTCACGAAGCAGTCCCGATGCGCTGGGTCATTTTTTCGGCTTGGCAGCTAGAACCAATTGAATCGTGGAAACATTCTGTCCGCGCTGCACTGTCACTTTCAGCGAATCGCCGACTTTGCCGAAAAGCATTTCGTTGGCAGCTTCTCCCTTGCTGGCGGTTAAAGGCTGACCCTCGATGGCGACAATTTCATCACCTGGCTGCACGCCAGCCTTGGTCGCCGGAGAGCCTGGATTCACCGTCGTCACCAGCGCCTTGCTTTTGTTTGCCTCGTCAATTTGAAATCCGGTCGAGCCCAGTTCCGCGGATTTAATGAAGCCGTACGGCGCGAAATGCTTGTAGCAGAATTCGAGCGCCGCCGGGGCAGCCGGGCCGGCGCCGATGCAGGGAGCGAACTGGTTTTGCCAGTTGATCATGTCTTTGACCGAGATCATGAAACCGGAAGTCGTCGGGCCGGCGGGCGCACTTTCGGCGGCGCGGACGAGGCTGACGTCGACTTGAGATCCGGCGCGCTTCAAGGTCAGGTGCAAAGTTTGGCCTCGTTGCCCGAACACGCCTTTGGCGGCGATCATGCCCGGCGTAGGCGCGACCTGCTTGCCGTCAATTGCGATGACCGAGTCCCCGACCTTGAAACCCGCGGCGGCGGCCGGCGACTGCGGATCGACGCCGGTGATGGCGCCATCGGTCTCGCTCTTGGTGCTTATCGTGAGGCCCGAGTATCCGAGCTGGTTGTTGACGATGAAGCCTGCCTGCTCAAAAAGAGTGATGCACTTTTTGACTATAGGAGCCGCGATGGGACCGATCCCGGTACAGGGCGCGGTTGCGCCTTGTGGATTCACAAGTTCGGTTACGATTTGCGCCGAGGCCGGCGCCGCTGCGCAGGCCAGAACTGTCGCAGCCAGAAAACTCAGAAAGATACGAACAGAGATACGCGCCAAGATAACCCTCCAGGTTTCGTACGGAGCGAGATGTGTAAGACAAGGCTTGCCTGGCGGGCCGGGCGGGAGGGGACGCAGACCTGCCTCTTGCATGGTACGCGATGGATGTGGGGGCCTGGGAATGCGCGCCCGTTTAAAGAAGGTGCGCGTTAGGCGGCGCGGGCACGAGTGCGCGAGGCTCTTGCCGGCTTCGCCGGTTTTCTGGTTGGGCGTTTGCGCGCAGCCTTGGGTTCTGGCACGACCGAAAGGCGCAGGCCCATTGTATTGAGCACGGCGACCAGCGTCTTGAGCGTGGGATTCCCTTTAGGCGACAGCGAACGATAGAGCGACTCGCGGCTGATCCCGGCTTTGGCGGCTACCGCGCCGAGCCCGCCATAGGCCTCTGCGATGGCGCGGAGCATGACGAGGCTTACGCCGCGGTCGTCGGGGTCATCGAGAGATTCGAGAGCCACCTTCAGGTACTCCACCGCAAATTCTGGGTCTGAACGAAGTTCTTTCACTTCCCAATCGTGATGAGATGCAACTCCGACCAGTTGTTTCATGATTGCCTCCGTTTCCAATCCGCCCGAAAAGCCTTGGCGCGCCCGATGTCTTTGTCCTGGCTGCTTTTCTCTCTTATTCCTGAAGCCGGGCTGCGCGTCTTAAGACATCGGCCACTTCGTAAGTTTCGTCGCGGCGGAGCATGTCGCCGACTCGGTAGATTCTGCCTCGCGCCATGAATTCAACGTGGTTACTTAAATCGTGCCATGGCGTCACGGTCCTTACCGCTGCAATTTCGGCTGCAGGCAGTTCGAGTTTTCGTTCCCAGAAGAGCGCCATGCGCGTCCACGAAAACATTCCGTTTTCGATAACGATCTGCTCGACACCGAACCCTCGCCACGTTCCGACGCGGACTGCAATGAAATACCAGAGCAGGATGAACCCCATGGGCACAACGAGGACAAGTTCCTTGGAAGAAAGCGGGTTCCGGAAGAAGGGAGCTATGAAGATATATGCGAAAAACAGAAACGCGGCAGTAAAAGCAGTAAACATGAAAACATACATCAGCCATTGGTTGTGCCGGGCGATTTGCACAACTACTGCGCCGCGCTGTTCTCTGCACACGGAGACACGCTTTGGGCCGTTGGATGGAAACACTAGCGCTGAATTCCCTCAGCGGAATTCTCGCACAGTCCCGCCGATTTCGATTCGCGCAAGCAAAGGAAAGAGGTTTTTGGCTAGCGGCTAATTCAGAAACATCGTCCGGTAGAGCGTGTCGCGCTGCACGGGCTTGAAGCCGGCGTCACGGATGATGCGGCGCAGCTCTTCTTCGGTGGTGCAGTTCGAGGTGCCGGCGGCACGAACCACATTTTCTTCAAGCATCACAGAGCCCACGTCGTTGCCGCCGAAATGCAGGCCCAACTCGAGCACCTTCAATCCCTGCGTCACCCAGCTGGCCTGCACGTTTTCAATGTTGTCGAGATACAGCCGCGCGATGGCGAGCACTTTTAGATATTCGACGCTCGTCGCTTCGTCCCAGCCCCGGCCGCCGAGCGCCGTGTTTCCAGGCTGGAAGCTCCAGGGGATGAAAGCCGTGAATCCGCCGGTTTCTTCCTGAAGGCGGCGTACAACTTCAAAATGATTGATGCGCTGATCGAAATTTTCGCCCACACCGAACATCATGGTCGCGGTAGTGCGCATGCCGAGCTGGTGCGCGGTGCGGTGCACGCTCACCCAGTCTTCGGTGTCGCACTTCAAGCGCGCGATGCGATGGCGAACTTCGTCGTCGAGAATCTCGGCGCCGCCGCCGGGAATGGAGTCGAGACCGGCATCACGCAGTCGTGCAATCGTCGTGCGCAGATCCAGATTCGAGTACTCGGCGATGGCAAGCACTTCAGAGGCCGACAAGCAGTGCAGCCAGATCGCGGGGAAGCGCTCTTTGATGCCGCGGAACAGCCGCTCGAACCAGTCGATCTTGAGATCGGGATGAATGCCGCCCTGCATGAGCACCCCGGTGCCGCCCATTTCCAGAGTCTCGGCGATCTTGTCGCAGATGGTTTCAAATTCGAGAATGTAGCCATCGCTCGAGTTGGGGTGGGGCTTGCCGTTGATGGGCAGCGGACGGTAGAAGGCGCAGAAGGTGCAGTACTCGGTGCAGTAATTGGTGTAGTTGATATTGCGATCGATGATGTAGGTCACTACGCCTTCGGGGTGCAGGCGGCGTCGCACGGCGTCGGCCTCGAATCCCAGTCCGATCAGGTCGGGGGATTCGAAGTATTGGAGAGCCTGTTGGCGCGTGATCGGCATAATTCGATTCTAGCAATTCAGCTGCGCGGGGTTGCATCGGCTCCGGAGGCTTCCTTGGCGCGGCGGAAGAGGAAGATCCCGCGCGTGCGCGGCGGGCGACCTTGCGTGCGCGCCAGATTGGACGCAGTCGAGACCCCGCTGAACAGAACAAAGAAATCGAGGAACGCTCTGAGGAAGCTTTTTCGACTCTTCACGGCAATCTGAGATGAACCCTTCATTCGACGGTCCATCTTTGGGATGCGCAACCGGGCGGGTGGTTGCAGGAATCCGCCGAGAGGGCCGACCTATCCCGCGTTGCGCTTCTGATGCCACGCCCACGCGGTGCGAATGATTTCATCGAGCTTCGTGTAGCGCGGCTTCCATCCCAGTTCGCGGATGGCTTTTGCCGAGCTCGCCACGAGCACGGCCGGGTCTCCAGGACGCCGGGGATGAAGCTCGGCCGGGATGGGGTGGCCGGTGACGCGGCGCGCGGACTCAATCACCTCTCGCACGCTGAAGCCTTGACCGTTACCAAGGTTATAGATGAGCGGCTCCCGATTTTCGGGGTAGGCGTCATTTTCGGCGCGGGAGTCGAGAGCTGCAAGCGCCAGCACGTGCGCTTCGGCCAGATCGGAGACATGGATGTAGTCGCGAACGCATGTGCCATCGGGGGTAGAGTAGTCGTCGCCAAAAATGCGAATAGAGGCGCGGCGTCCGAGCGCAACATCGAGAACCAGCGGAATCAGGTGAGTCTCAGGCTCGTGGGCCTCGCCGCGCGTAATACCTCCACGACCCTCGTGCGCTCCAGCCACGTTGAAATAGCGTAGCGAGGCATAGCGCAGGCCGTGGATGCGATTGAACCAAGAGAGCATTTGCTCCACGAGCAGCTTGGATTGGCCGTAAGGATTGGTTGGCGCCAGGCGCGCACCCTCGTCGATTGGAATGGATTCTGGCTCGCCATAAACGGCCGCAGTGGACGAAAAGACCAGCCTTTTCGGACCGTTGGCGATCATGGCCTCAAGCAGTGATAGGGTTGCCGCGGTGTTGTTGCGGAAGTAGATTTCCGGTCGCAGCATCGATTCGCCGGCCTCAATGAGCGCGGCGAAGTGGAGTACGGCGTCGAACGGCTCTCCTTGCTTGCGTGCGAAGGAAAAAATGTCTTCGATGGCACGCCGGTCGGCCACTTCGCCCTCGATGAACTCAACTCCCTCCGGAATCAGCTCGCGGCGGCTGTGGCTCAAATTGTCGAAAACGACAGCCTTATGCCCCTTTTGAACGAAGAGTTCGGCGACAGTACCTCCGATGTACCCCGCCCCGCCGGTCACGAAGATCTTCACAGAAAAAGGTTTCTCCCCGCTACAAGTTGGTTTAAGTTGAGTCTATAAGAGTTGCGTGATCCAGCGGACGTTCGAGCCGCACGGAACGAGTTTCCCAAGCCAGCCACGGAAGCTTGATCAGAGCGTTTTGGGGTTACAATCGAGGGGTCGTTCTTGCGCTCCCGATTTGGTTTGATCCTCAGCGCACCTTCAGTCGCGAAACCCGCGGCCTTTTCTTTGTAAATGCCTTGGACTATGAAGGAAAGGAAGGGATTACTCGCGGGCAGCCGCTCCGTCCGGGTAAGTATTCAGGCGGATTCCCCCGTGCCATTGGTACCCGTCCATACACAATTTGGGTGATCGGTGAGTAACTAACCGGTCCGTATAATGGTAATAGTTTTTCTCCAAATTTCCCTCAAGGAAACTGGATTTGGATTCGATGGGAGGGGTAGGCGGAGCCATCGGGACTATGGGAAGGTAGATGGCGCCGCACGGCCCATTGTTTTCGACGCCATCCCAAGTTCTCACCCGATTGGATCACGGGCCGAGTTGGTGCACGATTGAATGTGGTAACTGAGTTGGAAGAACGCAGCATCTAATACACTTGCAGGTTTGCGTTCCCCGATTTTGCAATTCTTCCCAAGGTGGTCCCCTCAAGGGTGGGGGCGGCCGCAAGCGAGGTTTAGAGACATGGCGACGTCGTATACCCCTGGACAAAGGACTTTCGGATTGCTTCCTGAGCCCGAGACCCGTCCGCTGGCTTTCATTATGGCCGGCGGCATCAACATTGCGATCGCCGTAACGGCCATCATCGTCGGCATGACGGCTAAGCAGGTCCTTCAGCAGCACTACGAGATGACGGAACTGATTGTCCCGGCCACCCCTCCCCCGCCCGCGATGAAGATCAGGCAGCCACCTCCGCAGGAACTGCCGCCTCCGCCGGAACCGCCCAAAGTGGAGTTGCAGCCGCGGCAGATCGAAATGCCCAAGCCCAAGCCGGAACCGAAGCCGATCGAGATGGAAGCCAAAGTGAATTTGCCGGTGGTGCAGCCGAAGCCGCAAAGAGTGATTGAGCAGCCGCAACCCAAAGCTGCCCTGGCCGCGGCCATGCCCGCGCAGAACAACATGGTCAAGCCCTCCACTGCCCCCGTGCATCTTGGGGAAACTTTCGGTGCAACGCCCAATCCCAATGCCACTCGTCCAGCCACGGTAGCCGCCATCGGCAATCCCTACGGCGGCATGAATGGACCGGCGGTGGCGCCGCACGGAGTGGTTGGGTCAACCGGCCTCGGCAATGGCACCAAGTACGGTTCCAGCGCCGGTACGGTGGGCCACGTAGCCTCGGCGGGCATTCCCGGCGCCACTGGCACAGGCCCGGCGAGCTATGGCAGGGTCGCCTCAGCAGGGATTCCGGGCGTGACGCAGACCTCCGCGCCCAGGATGAACACGCAAGTGGTCCGCACCACAGAGGTGGAAGTGCTATCAAAACCACCGGTGCGTTACACGAGCGAAGCGCGTCAACTTCGCGTCGAAGGGGATGTGGTGTTGAGCGTGACCTTCCTGGCGAACGGGCAAGTCGTGGTGCGCGGCGTAATTCAAGGCCTGGGCCACGGGCTTGACGAGGAAGCCAGGCGCGTTGCCGAGCAAATCCGATTCCGCCCCGCTACCAACAATGGCCAGCCGGTGGACGTAACGACCAAGATAACCATTACGTTCCAATTGGCATAGAACGGCCCCGCATGTGACGTAGCCTTACCATGTAAGGAAGAAAATGGCTCAATACTCAGCCGCTGCGCCCGAAAGGGCTCGCAAGGCCGGGAACAAAGCCGCAAAGAGTTCATAGGAGTTGCAAATGAAGTTTCGGAAGATCCCCCTAACCTTCCTGATTCTGACCATCGGCATTTCATCTGCGTACGCCAAGAAACAGCCCAAGTACGAACAGGCGCGCCAGCTCACCGCCGAACAGGCTGCGTTGGTGCAAAGGGCAGTTGCGCAGGAAAAGGTACTCATCAAGAACATTCAGCTGCGCACCCCGCTGGTCGAAACCTACATTCAGGACAACCGCCCGGACGTGAAGCTGTACGAGGTTCCGACGGACGACCAGTACATGCTTAGCCGCGTGGACTTCAGCAAGGGGTTCTTCGATAAATCCTATGAGCCGAAGGCGGAAGTCAAGCACGGATTCTTCAAAGGCTCTCTGGCGGCCATGACCGGACTCAGCAAGGCGCTGGGCCTGGAGAAGTTTACCTACAGTCCCAACGGATTTATGCAGATGATGTTTATCGATCCGTCGGGATTCGACCAGCAGCATTATGTCTTCAGCTTTGTCCGGCGCGATTTTCTTGGTTCGGTGCGCACGTGGGTTTACGATGTGCATCCCAAGGCCGACGTAAAGGGTATCGGCCGGTTTTACGGGCGCATCTGGGTCGAAGATGAAGGCGGCAACGTGGTCCGCTTCAACGGAACCTATACCGGCCCCACGGACGAGGACTCCTCAAAGCATTACTTCCATTTCGACAGCTGGCGCATGAACGTGCAGCCTGGAATCTGGCTGCCGGTGGCGATTTACGTTGAAGAGACGCAGCGCTCCGAGGCAGAAAAGCCGGTGGGCCTCAAGGCGCAAACGCACTTCTGGGGCTACTCGCTCAAGCTGCCCACACGCGAAAGCGAGAATGTGAGCGTCAAGGTTGACGAGGCCGTGGACAACAGCAACGACTCACAGGACGTGGGCCCGCTGCAGGCTTCGCGCATGTGGATCACGCAGGCCGAAAACAACGTGATCGACCGCCTGGTGGAAGCCGGCCTGGTTGCGCCTCTCGATCAGGGCGGATACGAGAACAAGGTGCTCGACCAGATTGTGATCAACCTGGTGGTGCCTAACAACCTGGCCTTCACCGACCAGATACATACGCGCGTGCTGCTCACCGATACCGTGGAAGCTACGACGGTGGGCAATACCATCCTGCTGAGCAAAGGCCTGATCGACTCCCTGCCCAGCGAAGAAGCGATCGCTTCGGTGGTGGCCATGGAACTGGCGCACATCGCCATGGGACACCACATTGACACCCGTTACGCGTTCAACGACCGCCTGCTGTTTCCCGACACGGCCACATTCCAGAGGATCGACATGAACCACTCCGATGTGGACAACGAATCCGCGTCGAAGAGGGGCATGGAGTATCTCGAGGCCTCCATGTACAAGGATCGGTTGGCGAACGCGGGCCTCTACTACGAGCAGTTGGCGGATCGGGCCAAGGTATTGAAGGCGCTGAATACGCCGATGCTGGGCGATTCGCTGATGCGGCCGGATGGCACGCCGTGGATGGCTGCTCTCGAACACGACGCTCCCAAGCTGAACTGGGACGACCTGGCGCAGACCCCCGCGCTGCCGTTGGGAAGCTGGCTGAAGACCGATCCCTGGGACGACACCGTGCACATGCTGAGCGCCAAGCGCTACGCGCCGATGAACGCACGCGACAAGATGCCGTTCGAGGTGACTCCGATCTTCTACAAGCTGCAGCACTATGATGAGGCCAGCGTGGAGCCGCCCCCGGCTCCGCCCGCGGTTGCCGCTCCCGCCGCCGGCGCACAGCCGGCCAACGATCAGCCGGCCGCCGCACCCGATAATGCGCAGCCGGCCCCGCCGCCTCAGCAAGGCAGCGGAGCCGCTGCCACACCTGACCAGCAAACCACCGCTGGCGGCGCACCACAGGGGCAACAACCCGCGGCGCAAAACCCGCAGCAGTAAGTTAGGATGTGTCTCGCCGAGGTGCGTGCGATGCGCTGTTTGAAAGGGGTGTGCGGAGTGGATTTGAAGTGCAAATCCAGGCTCGGCCGCCCATTCGATCAAAGATTCACAGGAAGTGGAAGAGCGCTGTGCTTATGAAGAGATTGACCCTGGCTTTGCTGTTGATCGTATTTTCCTTTGCCGTGGTTGCCGCGCGGGGTCAGGTTGTGCCCACGGCAACTTCCAGCAGGTTCACCTTGAGCGCCGGCGGGCTCGGCTCCTTGTTTCAGCCCGACTACGCAGGAGAGGGAATCGCGGAAACCAGTCCCAACCGTCTCTACGGGACGGGCGTGTATTTCGACGCGCGCTTTAATCGCTGGGTTTCAATTGAGGGCGAGGGCCGCTGGCTCCGATTCAATGAGTATCATCCGCCGTGCGGACTAACTTCAGGATGCCCGGGAATCGATGAGAACACATACCTGATTGGTCCGCGTGTTCCCATCGTCACGTTTCACCGGCTCACGCCTTATGGCAAATTCCTGATCGGCTTAGGCACCGCCAATTGGCTCACAGCAGACACTCTTGTCATTGCTTACGGCGGCGGCGTGGATTATCGTCTCTCGCGCAGGTTCACACTCCGCGCCTTCGACTTCGAGTATGAGCAATGGCGCGTGACACCCCTTCTTTCGCCCTACGGCGGAAGTGTGGGCATCAGCTACAAAATCTTCTAGAGACAGAGACCAAGGGACCAAGGGAACGAGAGACCAAGTAAAGGTCTAAGTTCGTTGGGCCTGACTCTACTTTGCGGGCGATGGGATCCGCGCCTGGCTTATGGCCCAACGTGCAGCGGCGTGGCCTTTGCCGTGGGCATGCGCACGTGCAGGATGCCCGCCACCGTGGGCGCAATCTGCCGCATGTCTACCAACCCCAGATCGCGATGACGCGCGATCCCGCCTCCTGCCGCGAAGAATGACGAGCGCATCTCGGGATCTTCCGGCGAGAATCCATGCGAACCGCGGTGGCCGGGAATCGGAGTCACGAGACTGCCGCTGAATGCGGTCCCGGTATAGTAGCCGGGCTTGAGGACCACCAAAAACGCCGCGTCAGGGAACCCGCCGCGCTTGGCGATAGCATCGCGATCCAGAACCTCCGCGATTCCGTTCGCCGGATCCGCTGCGAGTTGATTCAACATCGATTCCACCTGCTGCTTCGTTGCGTTGTCGTTCGGATCGTAGAGCATGATTGCCGCCATGCCTCCCGCCATCCACGGCTCGGCCTTCCAGGAGTTGACGGCTGGAGCTTTGCCCGGAACCATCGTCACATCAATCAACTTGGCCTGAATGAACGGAATGGCCAGGTTGACGTAATGGGAAACGTCCTCAAACCCATGGTCGGAGACGATCACCAGCACGGCGTTGGGGCTACTTGCGAAGAGCTGCGTTGCCAGTCGCGCCACCATGCCGTCAAGCGCTTCGAGATCGGCGCAGGCCTCCGGGCTGAAGGGTCCGTGCTCGTGCTGCGATTCATCGAGCGAGCTAAGGTGCAGCGTCATGAACGCAGGCTTGTAGCGCCGCAGAATTTCGAGCGCATAGCGGGTCTTCGTTTCGTCGCCTTCGGGCGTGGTTACGTTGCCGGTCATGTAAGGGCCGGCGGCGGGCTCGAGTTGCTGAATCAACGAATCGGGCCGTGAGAGCGCGGCCATCAGGAACCGGTCGTCGGGATTCCATGGACTCGATGCTTCAGGACCGCGCCAGTACTCGGGGATCAGGTAATCGACATCCGTCGCGCCGACGCTCACCGGCCATCCGATGCTGGCCGTACGCAGGCCGGCGTGGTGCGCGACCTGCCATAGGGTGGGAACACGAATCTGGGGCGCATACCAGTTCCACGCTTCGAAATAGCGCTGGAAGGGATCGAATTCGTGATTGTTGTAGATGCCGTGTTCGGCGGGCCAGACGCCCGTGATCAGTGTGGTGTGACTCGGATAGGTGAGAGTGGGCCAGATACCGACAACGCCGTCCGCGTAGGTCCCCTTTTCGAGAAGAGTGCGCAGGTAAGGAAGTTTCATCCCATGCGCGTCGGCCTGCGTAATGTACTCGGGCTTGAGGCCGTCGATCGAGATCATCAGGACGGGAGCAGCGTGGGCTGCGAGCGCGAAAAATCCCGCGAAGACAACAGAGACCGGCGGCAAAACAAAGAGACGGCGAACCGAAAGGCGGGCGAAACAGCGAACGGCTGCGTTCATGCGGAGTGCTCCTCTATGTATTTTGCTGGGAAGCGACGAAGCCGTCCGCACTCTCAAGTTAAATTCGCAAGCGAGCGGCAATAAGGTCTGCGGGGGAAGTATACAGGGACGACCGGCAATGAACATCTGTTAGGAACTAACTTCCGGTCCCAGAATCACCTCATAGAAGCCACGCTCTTTAAAGCGAAAATCAGAATCGAGGATCCTCTTTAACGCGATCTTCTCCCGGCTCCGCGGGTCTTGTGCATAGCCGCCCGCCCAGACGCCATATAGTTCAACCGAATCAGTTTGAATTGTGCGCAGGAGCCCAACAAGCGCCGTGCGATTAACGAGTTCGCTTGTCATCAGCTCTTCATCGTGATCTTCTTCTTCTGAAGTTGGCCAGCCGCCATTTTGAAACATTACCCATGGAAAATCGCAACCGCAGCACGAGGTCGAACCGATGTTCTGGACTTCAGGGAGGCTGAAATGCTTTGTGACCTGTGCCTCGCCCTCTCTCAAGGCCCGGACAGAAATATCCGGCAAATCAATATCCCAACTCCTGCGTGGAATTTGGTGAGGGGTGCCAGCGTAGAGCATGAAACACATGGGCACGATTCTACGCCTTTGCGAGTGAGAGAACGTCCGCGACCAATGCTTGCCCCAGACTCAAAAAGGGCCGCCCCGAAGAGCAGCCCTCTTTGTGAACCAAGAACTACGAACTGTGAACTCCTTTTACCTCTGGCGAAGGCGCGCTCCTGCGAATTCCGGCAACTGGCAATTGCGCTTTCCGGCCTTGTGATAGTCTGTCTTCTCGGGAGCGGCGCTTGCGCTGGCCGCGCCAGAATCCCTCGCGTAACTGGCGATTCAGATGGACCACCATCGGGGAGCGCGAGGCAGTTCTCCAGCGGTTTCAGAGGCGCTTTCTAAGCGTCAAGGGAGCCGCGCAAGCCGATCGCCTGGGCATATTCTTCTCAGATCTTCAGCGACCGCAACGAGAGGACTGCCCATGACCGCGTTCCGCGATTTCTTTTTTGCTTCCGATCCAGAGGTCTTCGAGGCCATTGCCGGTGAAGAGATTCGCCAGCAGCAAGGAATCGACCTGATTCCCTCGGAGAACTACACCTACCCTGAGGTACTGGCCGCGCTTGGGTCGGTGCTCACGAACAAATATTGCGAGGGATACCCGGGGCGCCGCTACTACGCCGGCCAGGAATTCTCTGACCGCCTGGAGAACCTGGCGCGCGAACGCGCTTGCCGCCTCTTCCGCGCCGAGCACGCGAATGTGCAGCCTCTTTCCGGCTCGCCGATGAACCAGGCCGTATATCTGGCGTTCATGAAGCCGGGAGACACGATCCTGGGCATGGACCTTTCACACGGCGGTCACTTGACCCACGGGGCGCCCGTATCGCATATGGGACAGCTCTTCAACTTCATCCGCTACAAAACGGAACCCGGGCGGGCGGGGGCCATTGACTTCGACGAGGTGCGGCGCCTGGCTCTCGAAGCGCGGCCGAAGATCGTGCTCTGCGGTTACACGTCGTATCCGCGCGACTACGACTATTCGGCCTTTCGATCGATCGCTACCGAAGTGGGTGCGCTGGCCATGGCCGACATCTCGCATGTGGCGGGCATGGTTGCGGCCGATGTGCTTCCGAATCCGCTCGATGCAGGCTTTGACATCGTGACCACCACAACCCACAAAAGCCTGCGTGGGCCGCGCGGCGGAATGATTCTCTGCCGGAAAGAGCTGGCAAAGCAGATCGACAGTTCGGTCTTCCCCGGGCTTCAGGGTGGGCCACACATGAACAGCATCGCAGCAGCGGCGATTACCTTTCGCAAGGCCGAGGAGAGCAGCTTCAAAAGCTACGCGCGACAGATTCTCAAGAATGCGCGGGCCTTGGCCGAGGGGCTTTCCGCCGCAGGAGTGGCTCTGGTGACGGGAGGCACGAGCAACCACATGCTGGTGGCCGACACGGTGGCGAGCTACGGCCTGGACGGTAAGAGCGCCGAGCAGACACTTGAGAAGATTGGCATCGCGACCAACAAGCAGGTGATTCCCGACGACCCGAATCCTCCGCTGCGGCCGAGCGGAATTCGGCTGGGCACGCCGGCCTGCACGACGCGCGGGATGACGGAAGCCGAAATGCGGCAGATTGCTTCATGGATCGCCGAAGCTCTTGCGAATCCCGGCGATGAGGTTCGGATCGCGAGAATCGCAGGCGAGGTCCGCAATCTCAGTGCGAAGTTCCCGATTCCTGGCTTCGATTCATTGCCGTGGTAAGCGATGCGATTGCCGACCATAAAGCAAACAAAAGAGGGCCGCTCTCGCGAGCGGCCCTTCTGTGAACTAAGAACTACGAACGGTGAACTGTTTTCTTACGCCGGCGAAGGCGAACCCTCGGGCAATCCGCCGCCCGTGCCGGTTCCGCGGCCTTCCGGCTTCAGAACCTGCTGTGGCTGGCCGCCGTCGGAGTCTCCCGGCCCGGCCAGCGAAGACCGCATCGCAGGCAAAGTCTTGCCCTCGAGCAGCATCTTCAACTCCTCGTTATCGATCGTCTCGCGCTCCAACAGAGCGGCGGCGATGCGATGCATGGCGTCCGCGTTCGCCTCCACAATGTTGTGTGCCGACTGGTAGGCCTCGTCGATCAGACGCCGCACTTCGAGGTCGATCTGCCGCGCCGTCTCCTCGCTGAAGTCGCGATGCTGCGCAATTTCGCGGCCCAGAAAGATCTGTTCTTCTTTCTTGCCGAAGGTGAGCGGCCCGAGACGGCTCATGCCGTACTCGCAGACCATGGCGCGCGCCAGCTCTGTCGCACGCTCAATGTCGTTGCCGGCGCCCGTCGACATCTGGTTCAGGAACACCTCTTCGGCAACGCGCCCGCCATACATCATGGCCAGCCGTGTCTCCAGGTACTCGCGTGTGTAGTTATGCCGGTCGTCGGGCAAGTGCACCGTGACGCCCAGCGCCATGCCGCGCGGAATGATGGTTACCTTGTGCACCGGATCGGAGTGTTCGCGCTTGAGCGAAACCAGCGCATGGCCGGCCTCATGATAGGCGGTGACGCGCTTTTCCTCGTCGCTCAGGATCATCGACTTGCGCTCGGCGCCCATCAGCACCTTGTCTTTCGCCAGCTCAAAGTCGTACATGGTCACTTGCTTGCGGTTCAAGCGCGCCGCGTTGAGCGCCGCCTCGTTGACCATGTTGGCAAGATCGGCGCCACTGAATCCCGGCGTCCCGCGCGCCAGCACGTTCAGGTTGGTGTCGTCTGAAACGGGAACCTTCTTGACGTGGACCTTGAGAACTTCTTCGCGCCCGCGAATGTCGGGCAGGCCGACAACCACGCGGCGGTCGAAGCGGCCAGGCCGCAGCAGCGCCGGATCCAAAACGTCTGGCCGGTTGGTCGCCGCCACCAGGATCACGCCATCGTTCGACTCGAACCCGTCCATTTCGACAAGCAGCTGGTTCAGCGTCTGCTCGCGCTCATCATGACCACCGCCCAGGCCTGCGCCCCTGTGGCGCCCTACCGCGTCGATCTCGTCGATGAAGATGATGCAGGGAGCGTTCTTCTTGCCCTGCTCAAACAGGTCGCGTACGCGGCTTGCGCCCACGCCCACGAACATCTCCACGAAATCGGAGCCGGAAATCGAGAAGAACGGAACATTCGCCTCGCCGGCTACAGCACGCGCCAGGAGCGTTTTGCCCGTTCCCGGAGGCCCAACCAGCAGCACGCCCTTGGGAATGCGCCCGCCCAGCTTTTGGAACTTCTGCGGCTCGCGCAGATACTCGATGATTTCCTTCAGCTCTTCCTTGGCCTCATCCACGCCGGCCACGTCTTTAAACGTGACTTTCTTCTGTTGCATCGAGAGCAGGCGCGCTCGGCTCTTGCCGAACGATAGCGCCTTGTTGCCGCCCGACTGCATTTGCCGCAGCATGAAGAACCACACGGCAATCAGCAGCACGAACGGGCCGGCATTGATCAGCAGCGGAATCAGGACGTTGTTCTGCGGTTCCTTGATGGAGAAGTTGACCTTGGAGACGATCATCGCCTTCAAGAGGTCTTCATAATTCGAAGGCAGAGTGGTGTGGAACTCGTCTTTGGGCGAGACCTTCAAGTGGCCCTTCAGCTCGTCGCCCTGAATGGCCGCGTCGAGCACCTGGTTGTTGACCACCTTGTCATAAAGGTCGGAGTAAGCGTACTCCGGCTCCTTGCCCATGTTGGTGCTTCTCTCCACCACGCCCCACAACAGCACGAGGCAGATGAGGATGAAGAGCCAAAACATAATGGTTTTAACGCTCGAGTTCACCAACGTCTCCTTTTTCGCGGCGAAGGAGAAAGACCCACCGCGACCTCCATTTTCAAACCCTGGCCGAAGGCCACCTTACCTTAGACGCCCCCGCGCCCGCTAAAGTGGCAAAAACCACCAAACGCCCCCAGAGACACGCAAGCCGTGCCGCCTGAGAAGCAGTATCCCGATTGTACTCCGGGGGTGGTGGAAGTTTCGAGGGACCAACCATAGTACGAAAGGGGAAGGATATCGAGGGTCACCTGTTTGTTGCAGTCGCTTTCGGGCGCCTTCCCTGAGCCCTCAAGGGCACGAATCCAGGGCCCTCGGCGTGCTGCCTGGGTCATTCGCGAATCAGGGTTCGGCGGAAATGACCAATCCTGGGTCGGATTCCACCTCCACACCCCGCATCCAGACGATTTTCCCGTCGATTTCGAGAACCGGCCACGCCGCCCGATCCGACCCCGTAACCCGCAGGCGTTCCAGAACTTCCTTCACCTTCCGTGGAGACGCTGAATAGCGGAGCCTCACCCGGTCGCCTGGCTTCCAGTTGCGCAGAGTGGCCGTTTTTGGCGGCGCCTCGCTGCCATTCGAGGGCCCGCGCTGCGTCTTGATCGCCCCAACCTCGATGCGGAGCCGAAGCCCGAAGGCGGGTGCGTCGATCTCCCCGGGAATTGGAGTTTCATAGGCGGGTGCTCCGGCCGCTCCCGCGCTGTTGTCTCCCCGAGATGATTCGTGGCTGATTGAAAACCGCAATTCGCGGGCGGTTTTCTCGGCGCGCAGGTTGTTCGGCAGAGCCAGCTTCTGGCCGGCGCGCCCTTCGAGCGCAAGTGCCCGCACTGCCTCTGTAGCAGAAAAATCGAGCGCGGCGCCCAGCCGATCCGCTGCGTAGCGAATAAGCCGCCTTTGCAGCGCTGGCGCAAGCGCATCCAGCCGGCTCACTTCGATGGCCAGGCCGGAATCGAGGCCCGCGCCGGCCGCACGGCCGCCTCCGCGCACCGGACGCCCCGGCAAGAGCAACTGTGGAGCTAGCCGAGCCAGCTCCGCCTGCCACCATGCCTCTTCGTCGCAGGCCAATGCAGCCATCTGCGCCATGTGCTCGCGCAGCCGAGGATTCCAGCCTTCGAGCAGCGGCAGCAGCTCGTGCCGAATGCGATTGCGCGTAAAGGTCAGGTTGCGATTCGACGAGTCCTCGCGCCAATCCTGGCCGAGCTCGCGCAGGTACGCCTCGTTTTCAGCGTGGGTCGCGGCCAGCAGCGGTCGCACAATGCAGCCGCGGCCCTCCGGGCCTTCAAGTTTTGGATGAATGCCCGATAGACCTTCGGTCCACGCTCCGCGCAGAAATTTGGCCAGAACCGTTTCCGCCTGGTCGTCGAGCGTGTGCGCCGTGGCCATTGCCTCAACTTCGCCCGACGCCATGAGCCGCCAAAACCACGCGTAGCGCAGCCGCCGCGCCGCTTCCTCGATGCTTTCCGCCGCTTTGCCCGACTTTGGGTTGGCTTGCGCTTCCTGGCGGGTGTCAACCCGCGCTTCGTGAAACGGCACGCCCAGGTTAGCAGCCAGCTCCCGGCAGAATTCGAGATCCGCGTCAGCCTCGGCTCCGCGCAGCCCATGATGCAGGTGAGCCGCGTGAAGCACAAGCCCAAGTTCCGCGCCTCGCGCCGCCAGAATCCGCAACAGCGCCACCGAATCCGCGCCGCCGGAGAGCGCCACGGCCAGCCGCATGCCTGGCTTGAGCAGCGAAGTATCGAGCGGCACGCTCGCTTTCGGTGTCGAATTTGACGGCTTGCGCACGAATGGATGATAGCGCGTGGCGAGCCGCTGTCGTCCGGCAGTCCGCTTTGAATCGAGAGCCGTGCGTCAACGTCAATAGGTCTTATACTGGGCGCATGCCGCACACCCGCCAAGCTACCGTTGCCGACGCCGCCCTCATCACCGCGCATCGCCGTGGCATGTTTGAGTCGATGCCCAACCCCAATATCCGTGTCCTCGACACAATGAGCCGCGCCTTCGAGCCTTGGGTGCGCGAACGGCTTGGCGATGGCGTCTACCTGGGCTGGATTGTGGAAGAGAATGGTGCCCCCGTTGCTTCAGCGGGATTGGTGGTTCTCGACTGGCCGCCGCATCCGTTGCACCCCGAAAGCGACAAGCGAGGCTACATTTTGAATGTCTTCGTCGAGTCGCAATTCCGCAAGCGCGGCCTGGCCCATGAATTATTGCAGCGGTGCATGGCCGAAGCGCGAAAGCGGCAGATTCATGTGATGACGCTGCACAGCTCCCCTGCGGGCCGGTCTGTTTATGAGAAGCTCGGCTTCCATCCCACCAGCGAGATGATGTTCGTGGGAACGCAAGGCTAGCAGCGAGCGGCTAGATGCTGGAAGCTGCCCGGTGCAATGCCGAGATAACTTCTCTGTACATACGACGAGTCCGGCGGTCCAAGGCATCCCAACACAATGAGAGGCTGAGCGGCTAGCCTGAATCTGTTCCGCGAGGACGCGCCTATGACGAAATCCGCCTCCGCCCCCGCGCAACAAACGGCCGAGAAGAAAACTCGGCGGTCGAAGATCGTCTTTGCCAGTGGGCTCGCGCTCCTTTTTATCGGTGTAGTTATCGCGTTCTTCGCGGAGGCGCAATGGCCCTATCGATACCGCATCATCAAACCCATGCTCGAAGAGGTGCTCGGCGCCCAGGTCACCATTGCGCACTATCACCGCACGTACTTTCCCCATCCCGGGTTTATGGCCACCGGAATCACACTGGATCGGACCCCCATTCCGGGGGCCACTCCGTTGGGAACCGTCAGCAGCGTGGTCGTGCAAGGCGCCTGGCTCGATCTGTTCATGTTTCGCGAACGGGTGCGCCAGGTCGACCTCACGGGATTGCACATCGTCATCCCGGCGCCGGGAAGCGCGGCCAGTAGAAGGGAGTTTCCGCCCGGCAGCAGTTCCAGTTTCAGCGGTCCTGAAACATTCGTCGATCAACTACGCATTCACGATTCCACGCTGGATGTCATTCGCGCCGAAGGCGGCATTTATTCGTTTCCGATCCGGATGCTTACCATTGGCAACCTGCAAAAGGGCCGCGTGCTTTCCTATTCAGTCGACATGACGAATGCCCGGCCTCGCGGCCACATATTCTCAGTAGGCAGTTTCGGGCCATTGAATCCCGGGAATCTAGGCTCCACTCCTTTGTCGGGGCGTTTCACATTCGCAGATGTGGACCTGCATGATATTGGCGACATCGGCGGATCATTGTCCTCAGAGGGAAGTTTTCAAGGCACCCTTTCGCGATTCCAGGCGGAGGCATCAACGTTTACGCCTGATTTCACCGTCGATGGCGGCCAGCCCACGCCGGTCACAACCTCCGCGCATTGCATCATTAGCGCCCTCAGCGGCGATGTCCTTCTTGATGCAATCGACGCAAAGTTTGAATCGACAGCCGTCCGCTTCCAGGGAGGCGTGACTGGCTCTCCCAAGACCATCGATGTGGACATAGACGTCAGCGCCGGGCGCGCACAGGATGTTCTGCGCCCGTTTCTTCACGTCGATTCTCCAATCGCAGGCATCGTCTGGCTGCGAAGTCACGCCCACGTCGATCCCGCAGGCCACGGCGTACACTTCCTTGATCGTCTTCACGTCGTCGGTTCATTTCTGGTACCCGCGGAGCGCCTTACAAACCGCAAAACTGAAAAGGAGCTTTCGGCTTTCAGCAACCGCGCGCAAAAATCACCGCCCTCGAAAGGTGATCTTTCGGCGGCCACCCCACCAGGCGCGGCAAACCAGGATGACGTAGCCGATGTGGTTTCTTCGCTCAAGGGCAAAGCCACGATTGAAAAAGGGATCGTCACAAGCCAGGACCTGGAATTCGAGATCCCCGGCGCTTCCGTGGACCTGCATGGCTCAATGAATCTTCATGGCGGGTCCGTGCACCTGCTCGGGACGTTGCGCATGCAGTCCGATGTGTCTCATGCCGCAACCGGATTCAAATCCATCCTGCTCAAGCCGTTGATCCCCTTCTTCAAAAAGCAGAAGGCGGGTGCTGTCGTCCCCATTTTGATCTCCGGCAAGCCTGGCAGCTACAAAGTTAGCCAGGACCTGCTCGGAAACAAGTAGAGCGCTGGTCGTCAATCCGGAAGTTCCTTTCTTAATCAAATCAGCTTGACCGGCGATCGAACCGATTGCATTCGGGGCGCGCGGGCCGCAACCTTGAGCGGTGCTATACTCCACGAGTTATGCAAGTCTTTGTCATTCTTCCGGCTGCCGGTCTGGGCACGCGGATGTCGGGCCCGCAACCCAACCCGCAGCCCAAGCAGTTTCTGGCGCTGGAAGGCGTTCCCATCCTCATTCACTCTCTGCGCGCCTGTGCCGCGGCGCCGCGGGTCACCGCGGTCTACGTCGCAGTACGCAAGCCGGAGATGGAGCGTGCCGAGGCGCAGGTGGCCGAATATGGATTCGCCGGAAACGTTCATGTGGTTGAAGGCGGCGAAAAACGTCAGGAGTCAGTCGCCAACGCGCTTCGAGCCCTGCCCGCCCAGCCCGACGACATTGTGCTGGTCCACGACGCCGTGCGGCCCCTGATCGACGCAGCCACCATCGAGCGCACCATCGATGCGGTTGCTGAATTTGGCGCGGCCATTGTCGGCCTGCCCGCGGTCGACACCATCAAGCAGGTGGAGCGGACCGCCCACGGAGCGCTCGTCACCGCAACCATCCCGCGTGAGTTTGTGGTCCAGGCGCAGACGCCGCAGGGCTTCCGCTACGCGCTGCTCCAGCGGGCCTTTTCTGAGGCCAATGCCGACGGCTTTGTGGGCACTGACGAGGCTTCGCTTGCCGAACGTGCCGGAATTCCCGTAGCCGTGGTGCACGGTTCTCAGGTTAATCTGAAGATTACGCAGCCCGGCGACCTGGCGCTGGCCGAGTTTTACTTGCGGCAGCGGGCGCAACAGGGTTAATTAGCTGACCCAGGAGCAGCCTGGATCAATCCCTTGGATTACCGCCGCTGCGCCGGACGAAACAACTTCGGAGAGACGCGCGCTTGAGGCACGCAAATAAATGATGGATACGCGCATCGGATTTGGCTACGACTCGCACGAATTCAAGTCCGGCGTTCCTCTGCGTCTTGGCGGCCTCGCGATCGACCATCCCCAGGGCCTCGCTGGCCACTCCGACGGCGACGTGCTGCTCCACGCCGTCACCGATGCGCTGCTGGGCTCGGTGGCTGCAGGCGACATCGGCAGTTTTTTCCCGCCCGGCGATCCGCGCTGGAAAGACGCCGACTCCGCTATCTTTCTCAACCTTGCGCTCGAAGAGCTGCAGCATGCGGGCTACGGCATCGTGAACGTTGACGCAACCCTGATCCTTGCCGCGCCCAAAATCGGACCCATCGCTCCGGAGATGCGCTCGCGCCTCGCCGATCTGCTTAGCCTCGACATCGATCAGGTGAGCATCAAGGCAAAAACTCCCGAGGGTCTGAATCTCGATCACGTGGCCCAGTGCCACGCAGTGGTGCTCGTCGAGCGCGTGCAGGAGCCCGAAGAGCTCAAATCCATGAGCGAAGTCGTCGAGAGCCAGCGCCAGCTCGAAGATGTGGTCGAGGATTTGTTGAGCTCCGTCCACGGTGTGCCCAAAAAGCGGACGATCACGCCGGTCTACGACACCGAGGACATCACGTAGGTTTGTCCGATGCCGTCAAGCCGGAAGGACCGGGCGTTGTTACAACCCCCCGTTCCAGCGGCCAGAATAAGGTATCCAAATTGCACTAAGGAGATTCGCAATGGGTGATTTACTTCAGCCTTGGCATCTCATCTTTCTTGCCCTCGTTGGGTTCGTAATGCTTGCAGTCGTTCTTCCACCCTACTGGATGATCTTTAAGAAGGCCGGCTACTCGCCCTGGCTCTCATTGCTGACTCTGTTCCCGCTGGTTAAGTACATCGTGCTCTGGGTCGTTGCATTTTCCGAATGGAAGACTGGTTCAGCGCAGAAGGCCTAGCGCCTCCGATTTTTATTGAAGATTCACCTATTTAGCTGTACCTTGGCTGCGAACCCAATTCCACATTGGAGCGTTGCTATGTTCACTCTTGCTTTCCTACTGCAACAGGGGCCGAGTGCAGACGATATCCAGCACATGGTCGTGGCCATGATGGCCATCCTGCCGCTCATCATTTTGGTCGGTCTGGCCATCATCATCATCCCCTTCTGGTTCATCTGTAAGAAGGCCGGCTTCTCGCCCTGGCTTTCGCTCCTGAACATTGTTCCTTTCGGCAACCTGATCCTCGTCTACGTGCTGGCCTTCGCGCAGTGGAAGGTGATGCCCATTCCTCCCATGGTGTATCCGCCGCCGTACCCGCAACCGCCGATGCCCCCTCTGCCGCCGCAGCAGTAATCAGGCGTTGAACACATCCGGCCGGGGAGCCTTGCGATAGCATCGGGAGTGGAAACAAAATCTTACGATGCCTGATCCAATCCCCCCCGGCGCCACACCGCGCGTCCGCTTCGCGCCTTCACCCACCGGCTTCCTGCACGTGGGCAGCGCGCGCACCTTTATCTTCAACTGGCTCTACACCCGACACAATCACGGCACGATGGTGCTGCGCCTCGACGACACCGATGTGGAGCGCAACACCGACGCCAGCGTTCAGTCCATCTTCGAAGGGCTGCGCTGGCTGGGCCTCGATTGGGACGAAGAATACAAGCAATCTGAGCGGCTGGCCCTGCATAAACAGCAGGCCGAGGCAATCTTCGCCAAGGGACTGGCCTATCGCGACTTCACGCCCGCCCACGCGGGTGACGACAATCAATCGTCGGGCGCCCAGGGCGCATGGCTCTTCAATCCGGAGATGCGCGATCTGCCGCGCGAAGAGTCCGATCGCCGCGCCGCCGCCGGCGAGCCGTTCGCACTGCGCTATCGCGTGCCGCGCGGAAGCGACCGCATCTTGCAGTTCGTCGACGGGGTTTATGGCGCGCAACAAAAGCCCGCCGACGAAGTGGAAGATTTCGCACTCCTTCGTTCTGACGGCATGCCCACATACCATCTCGCTTCTTGTGTCGACGATGCCGATCTCCGCATCTCGCATATCATTCGCGGTCAGGATCACCTGACCAACACCTTCAAGCACCTGCTTATCTTTGAGGGCCTGGGCGTCGAGGCTCCGCGATTCGCGCATCTTCCTCTGCTTGTCGCGCCCGACGGAGCAAAACTCTCCAAACGCAAGCACGGCCCCGTCGTCAGCGTCACCACCTATCGCGATGCCGGCTTTCTGCCCCAGGCCTTCATCAACTTTCTCTGCCTGCTTGGCTGGTCACCCAAAAACGACCGCGAGTTTATGTCTTTGGATGAGATTCGCGACCTGTTCACTCTTGAAGGCGTCAACCGAGCCAACGCCGTCGTCAACTTTGACGAGGCAGCCCTGAGCTCTTCGGATCTCGCCCCATTCGATCCGAAAGCCCTCTGGCTCAACGCCGAGCACATCCGCGCATTGCCCGTCGAGGAGCTCAGCCGCGATCTTGAGCCGTTTTTTCTCGCGGCAGGATTTAAACCAACACCCGAAAAGCTGGAAGCCGTCACGCCGCTCATCCGCGAGCGCATCAAGCTGCTGCGCGATGCCGTGCCGGCCGCCGACTTTTTCTTCCTCGACCAACTTCCGCCGTACGATCCCGCCGAGCTGATTCCCGTGAAAAAGGGGGAATCGACAGGCGATCCGGCGCTGGCTCGGCGAGTTCTCGAGACCGCGCTGGAAATTTTACCGGCAACTGCTTTTGATCACGATTCGCTCGATAAAGCTCTGCGCGAAGCCGCAGCTTCACTCGGCCTCAAGGCCGGGCCCATGTTCCAACCAATTCGAGTTGCCGTTTGCGGGCGCAAAAACGCGCCGCCGCTTTTTGAAACCATGATTGTCCTCGGCCGCGATGTTTGCATTGAGCGCATTCGCGAGGCCGTCGCGAGACTTGCGCCGCTTGGAGCCTCCGCATGATCTTGACCTGATGTCTTGGTGCGCAGCGCCGTGCTTGACGCCATGTAATCGAACGATTACACTTTAATCATGTTTTCCGTCAGACCGCTTCCCGAGTTCACTTCATGGCTCGATGGACTGAAAGACAGCAAAGTGCGCGGTGCGGTGGCCGAACGAATCAAGCGTCTCGCGTTTGGCTTGTTGGGCGACTTCAAGGCGATTGGCGGCGGCGTGATTGAGCTGCGCATCGACTTTGGCGCGGGCTGGCGCCTCTAATACATACAATGCGGCACGCAGATTGTGGTGTTGCTTGCAGGTGGTTCCAAACGCATGCAGAAGAAAGATATCAAGCGGGCGAAGGCCTTGGCCGCGATGCTCAAATGGGAAAGGAACAATGATGAGAAAAACCGTCAAAGTAGATGACCTGCCTGAATTCGATCCGGCGAGGTACCTCGATAACGAAGAGAGCATCGCCGTCTATCTGACCGGAATTCTGGAGGCAAATGACGCTGCCCTTCTTGCTTCGGCGCTCGGGGACATTGCCCGCGCGCGCGGCATGACGGAGATTGCCAGGGCCGCCGGAATTACCCGCGAAGCACTTTACAGGGCCCTTCGCCCCGATAGCGCGCCGCGTTTCGAGACCATCAGCCGCGTCTGTGCGGCGCTCGGCGTGCGTTTGGTAGCCCAGCCCATGTCTACCCGTAAGAAAGCCGCATGAAAGGCGGCCTGCCCTGCTGGACCGGCCAAACTCCGCCCCCTTCAGTGGACAATAGAAACATGGAAGCCACGACAAGCTCGAACATCGAAACCCCGGCAACCCATCCCTCGAACTTCCTCCACGATCACATCGCCGAGGATGTGCGCACCAAAAAATATGGCGACGCAATCGTGCAGACGCGCTTTCCGCCCGAGCCCAACGGCTATCTCCACATCGGACACGCCAAGGCTATTTTTCTCGATTTTGGACTGGCCGATGAGTTCGGCGGCAAAACCAATCTCCGCTTCGACGACACCAACCCCGAGAAAGAAGAAACGGAGTACGTTGAAGGCATCAAGAATGACGTGCGCTGGCTGGGCTTCAACTGGGACAAGCTCTGCTACGCGTCAGACTACTTCGGCCAGCTTTACGAGTGGGCACTGAAGCTCGTCAAGGCCGGAAAAGCCTATGTCGATGACCTGACGGCCGACGAGATTCGCCAGCATCGAGGCACGCTCACCGAACCCGGAAAAGACTCGCCCTACCGCAACCGGACGGTCGACGAAAATCTCGACCTCTTCGTGCGCATGAAATCGGGTGAATTCCCCGACGGCTCGCGTGTTCTGCGCGCCAAGATCGACATGTCCTCGCCCAACCTGAACATGCGCGATCCTGTGATGTACCGCATCCTCCACGCCACGCACCACCGCACCGGCGATGAATGGTGCATTTATCCCATGTACGACTTCGCGCATGGCCAGTCGGACTCAATCGAGCACGTCACCCACTCCATGTGCACGCTTGAGTTCGCCGACCACCAGCCGCTCTATAAGTGGTTTATTGCCCAGCTCGGCATTTTCCCATCGCAGCAAATTGAATTCGATCGCCTCAACCTGACCTACACGCTGCTCTCGAAGCGCAAACTCCTGCAACTCGTGCAGGAAAAGCATGTGAACGGGTGGGACGACCCGCGCATGCCTACCATCACCGGCATTCGCCGCCGCGGCTTTACTCCCGAGGCCATTCGCGCTTTTTGCACTGCAATCGGCGCATCGAGGACCAACGGCAGCACCGACGTTGAAATGCTGGAGCACTTCCAACGTGACGACCTGAACCACCGTGCCAGCCGCGCCATGGCCGTGCTGCACCCGCTCAAGCTCGTCATCGACAACTATCCGGCCGACAAAGTCGAGTTCGTCGACGTGGCCAACAATCCCGAAGATCCCGCCGCCGGCACGCGCCAGGTGCCCTTCTCGCGGGAGCTCTATATCGAGCAGGACGATTTCCGCGAAGTTCCTCCGCCCAAGTACTATCGCCTTTCGCCTGGCAAGGAAGTCCGCCTGCGCAACGCCTACTTCGTTACCGCAACTTCCGTCCAAAAGTCCGCAGCCGGCAACATAACTGAAGTGCACTGCACCTACGATCCGGCGAGCCGCGGCGGCAACTCGCCCGACGGGCGCAAGGTCAAGTCCACGATGCATTGGGTCTCAGCCGCGCATGCCATCTCCGCCGAAATTCGCATCTACGACAAGCTTTTCTCCAAGCCCGATCCGTACGATTTTCCCGAGGGCGGCGACATCTTCGACAATCTCAATCCCAACTCGCTCGAAGTTCTGACCGGCGCCAAGCTCGAGCCTTCGCTCGCGAGCGCCAAACTCGAAGACCGCTTCCAGTTTGAGCGCGTCGGCTATTTCTGTCTGGACCCCGACTCCTCCGAAACCAGAAAAATCTTCAACCGCACGCTGCCGCTGAAAGACTCGTGGGCCAGGATCGAAAAGAAGGCCGGGGCGTAAGTGGCGCGCGAACCAGGACGATGTACTCCATGGGGTGCGCCACTCATTTGCAGGCGTAAATTATTTATCTTCAGGAAGTCTTCCGTGGCGAGAAAAGACACCTATTGAAATGGTTGCCTCGAATTTAATAAAAAATCGTATAAAAATGTGTAACTTGCGCCGTAATTCTTCTCTTGACAATACACACAAATTCTTCTTATAGTTTGCGACGCGATTTAAATCGCGCCAGAGCCAATTACGAACAAGTCTCCGTCGTTCGACAGCCTGCTGCATTCCCCCGATTCGCCGTGCCGCAACCTGGCGAGGCACGTTGAGCACGATTCGCCGCTAACCCGGACAGAGGGAAGATCCCCCCTGACACTCTCCCCGAGTGAGGTGCCCTATGATAAGTCTCCGCTTGATTTTGACCGAGCCGGCAGTCGCGCGGCTTAAAGCCTTCAACCGCTCCAGTCTTGCCAAAACCTCTCTTGCGTTCCTGTTGTTGCTCATTTTGTCCACGGCGACGCTCGCGGCGTTTGCGCAAGAAAGGGAGCAGACGTTTGGCGACTCGAGCACGCCACTGGTCTATAGCGTTGAAAATACCGGAGCAAAATACCCCGCTCCGAACTTCCCGTCGTTCGCTCAGCTACCCATCATTCGCCCCTTGCCCGATCCATTTATGTTCAACGAGGGATGGCGCGACACATCGTTTGGCAACTGGGAGCGCCGGCGCAGCCAGATCATGGCCGCCGATGAACAGTATGAGCTTGGCACAAAGCCCGATTGCCACGATTGCACCATTACCGCCAGCTACACTCCTCCGGCGTCAGGATCGAGCATCGGTTCGCTGACGGTAAATGTCACCAGAAACGGTAAGACGCTCACTCTGACTTCGGGCGTTTACATTCCGCAAGGCATGGGCAACGGCCCGTTTCCGGCGCTCATCCCCATGGAGATTGCTTCGTTCAGTTTTCCGCCTTTCGGCGTCTTCAGTTTCCCTCCCCCAACTCCCCCCGATTACGGCAGTCTTCCGACCAGCGTTTTTTCGGGCTTGCCCATTGCAACGGTCGGCTATGTGAGCACGCAGGTAGCTCAATATGCGTTTACGTCCCCGAGCGACCACACCACCGACCCCTTCTACCAGCTCTATCCCGAATATTGCGAGGGAATTTGCACGGGCACCAGCAATCAGGGTGAATATGCCGCATGGTCCTGGGGCGTGAGCAGGCTCATTGATGGCATGGAGATCGCCACTCACCAGGCCAACAACCCGCTGCCCATCGATATGAAGCACCTGGCGGTAACCGGCTGCTCTTTTGCCGGGAAAATGGCGCTCTATGCCGGCGCATACGACGAGCGGATTGCTTTGACCATCGCTCAGGAGAATGGCGGCGGCGGCGCGCCTGCCTGGCGCATTTCGCATGAAATCGAAGCGCAGGGAACAGTAGAAGACGTCGACGACACAAATTACGACTGGTTTGCCGGGCAGATGTTGCAGTTCGCCGGCGACAACGTCTACAAGCTGCCCATCGATCAGCACGAGTTGATGGCCATGGTCGCGCCGAGAGCCCTGCTGCAAACCGGAAACGCCTCGCAGTACTGGCTGTCGAACGGATCGGCCTATGTCTCGTCACGGGCCACGCAGCGCATCTACAACTCGCTCGGCATCGGAGACCGGTTCGGCTTCTTTATCGATGGCAGCCACGCGCACTGCGCGACCAATCCCATCGAGAATGCGCCGTTAACCGCATTCGTCGATAAATTTATGCTGGGTCAGGCGAATGTCAACACCGATGTTGAGGTACTTCCCACCCCTGCCAACGCAGGCAGCCCCATCACCGTCGCCGGCGGCGCCTACGCCTACGATTTCCCAACCATGAATTACAAGCGATGGACCGACTGGTGGGGAACCGGCGATCCGGTATTCCCGGATAACTGGAACACCGGCGGAACCGTCGTGGCGTCTCTGGGGCTGGGGCCCTTCGGCCTGTTGCCTCCGCTCGAAGTGAACAACGGCGACACGATTGAAGGCGGCTACGAGATGTCGCTCGGCGGCAACCACCCGGCAGCAACGGTGTCGCTTGTGGCCGGGGGCAAAATCTCCGCCGATATCGCCTGCCAGGGCGGCAATAGCTACACCCTCGACATTTCGCTGCCCACACAGACCTATTCAATCAACGCGGGCGACAACTCCTGGCAGCCGCCGCTCAAGTTTGGCACACTGCCTTCTTTCCAGGGCTCTGCCACAGTCACGCCTGTAACCGGAGTTGCGGAGTGCGTGCGAGGCCGTGCAACAAACGCGTACTTCAGCACCACAGGATTATCGGAAGGCGGTGACGGCAATCCCGGCGGGCCCGGCTTGCTCACCACCGACGTCACCGATCCACTCAGCCTGACGTTCAACATCTACGACAAAAACATCGGCTTCGGCACGTTCTATAACTGGCCGCTGGTTGTGAACTGGAACCCCCTCACGTCTGCGGATGCGACTGACCAGAACCCGGTCACAACTCCGTAGCGTTCATAGCAATTCCTGTTGGGGCGGGCTCCTGATCCCGCCCCACAACATCACAAGTTCAACCCACCCTCATCCCTTCCACGAGGCGCCAAACAGAGGCCAGAGGCTGTCCGAGTTGGGCCCGGTTCCTTGCTCTCGCTGGCTCCCGGCAGCCCTCTTGCCGTAGAGTGATTCCGTTCACAAGGGAGCAAATTACTGTGCATTGGATCATGAGAAGGCCGGCACGAATCGTGGCGTTGACTACGGTTTTGGGGTTCATCGGATTCGGAGGTGCGGCCGCCCAAACGGCCGGCAGCCCGCTTGGTATTTTTGAGAATCAGTCCGACGTTGGCAGCGTTGTGCCGCCCGGAGTCGCAGCCTTCGACAGTGCAACCGGCGTTTACACCGTCCGCTCAGCGGGCGCAAACCTGTGGGTCAACGTCGACGCATTTCACTTCGTCTGGAAGAAAGTCTCCGGTGACGTCTCGCTCACCGCCGACGTGAAGCTGGCCGACGCCGGCCCCACTTCCAATCCCCATCGCAAGGCGCTGCTGATGTTCCGTCAGACTCTCGACTCGGACTCGATGTATGCCGACGCAGCGATTCACGGCTCAGGCGAAACGGCCCTCCAATACCGGCGCAACAAGGGCGACACCACGCAGGACATCGCCTTCAACATCGGCGCGCCTCAGCGCCTGCGCCTCGAAAAACGCGGTGACACGATCACGCTTTTCCTGAGCGCACACGGCGAGCCGCTGCACCAGGTAGGAGCATCCATCAAGCTGCATTTCGATGGTGATTTCTACGCCGGGCTAGGAGTCTGCGCGCACAACCCAAACGGGATCGAACAGGCCACCTTCGCGCACGTGGAGCTCGAGCCGCTGACCGCTCCTGCCGTGCCGGCTGCGATGGCGCTCTACAGCACTCTCCAGACCATCGCCATCGACAACAATGCGCGCATGGCCTTCGTGATCCAGACCGGCAAGGGGCAGATGGAAGCGCCCAACTGGAGCCGCGACGGCAAAACGCTCATCTTCGACCGCGCCGGCAAGCTGTGGACTGTGCCAGCTGCTGAAGGCGACGGATCGATGGCCGAGGCCACGCAACTCGATATCGGCAACGCCAGCGACTGCACCGGCAGCCACGGCCTCTCGCCCGACGGCAAATGGATCGCGCTGACCTGCACCACGCCGGACCATCCCGGCCGCCGCGTGTACATCATTCCCGCAACGGGCGGCGCGCCGCGCATGGTCACCGAGAACCCCAACTCCTACTTCCATAGCTGGTCGCCCGACGGAAAAACGATTTTATTTACGCGTCCGAGCAACGGCTCTCTGAACATTTTTTCCATTTCGCCGGAGGGCGGAGCGGAGACCGCGCTTACTAACGGCACCGGCGTGAGCGACGATCCCGACTTTTCAGCCGATGGCAAGTGGATTTACTTCAACTCCGGTCGCGCAGGCGGAATGCAGATCTGGCGCATGAAGCCCGATGGCAGCGCGCCCGAGCAGGTGACCTTCGACGACAAGCGCAACTGGACTGCGCATCCTTCGCCGGACGGCAAATCGATCCTGATCCTCTCCTATGACCTTGACGTGACCACCCACGCGGCCAACAAGGACGTGACCCTGCGCATCCTCAACGTTGCCGATGGAAAGATTCGCGATCTGGTCAAAATTGTCGGCGGTTCCGGAACCGACAACGTGCCCAACTGGGCCCCCGACGGCCAGCACTTTGCCTTTGTGAGCTACCAGTTCTTGCCCGCCGACGACAACGGTTCAACGCAATAAGCAGTCAGAATGCGGGTCCGGCAGGCAGCCATGATTGTCCGTGCTTCGCTCGTCGTCATACCCTGATACCAGTTCGAGCCTGTCGGCTACTTCTGCGTCGGCACTCGCTCCAGGCCGGGAAACTCAACTGCGCCATTCCGTTCAAAGGCTCCTCGGCTAACATCGAAAAGAAGTCCCTTCGGGAAGTGAGTTCCACAAAATCTGCTCCTGGAAACTGAGAATGGAATCAGCTCCGAACGAGCCTGGTAGCAGAACTTCGATGATGTCTTCCAGGTCGAAAACCGTCATCGTGCTGATGCTCGCGGCTTATCTGGTGGTAATGTTCGCTACAAACGGTGTATTCACCATCCTGGACGACGAATCGGGCATCGTGAACAGTGCCGCTCACCCCGTTATTCCCACCATAAAAATCTTCATTCTTGGTCCTGGCCAACACGAGCATCCGCCATTTTCTGACGTTCTCTTGCACGCATGGCTTATGGCTACGGGATTTTCCTTCCGCTGGCTGCGCGTCTTTGCCAACCTGTTTTATGCTGCATCGATCCTCTTGATCGCACTCTCGGCCCGCGAAATCGGCGGGCGCCGATCGTTTTGGATCACGTTTGTTCTTGGTCTTGTCTGGCCATTCGCCTTTCAATACGGGCGCATCACGGGTTGGTACTGCGTCTTTCTGTTTTTCGTTTCGCTCGGAACCTGGATCTATCTTCGCCTCGTCCGCAGCCGCAACAATAACGCGCTCTGGTTCGCATTTGCGCTCACTGCATTATTCGCGGTCTGGACAAATTACTTCGCCGTTGTGGTCCTGCTGATTTTTTTTGTCGATCTGCTCCTGTTCCATCGCCGGTTCGCGGCGCAAAACGCGGGGCGACTGGCAGCCTGCGGAATCGCGGTCGCCATTGGCTTTCTGCCCCTCGTCCCGATCGCGCTGCTGAGTGTGCCATCCAGTCCGGAGCCCGTTCCGATCAGGAATTTGGTTGCGGTCGTCGGCTATCCCATCTTCGCGCTTTTTGGCTCCGCTGCCGTAGCACCGTGGTATTGGCCTTTTAGCGTGCCCATCGCTCTTGGCGCGATCTTAGTCGTTGTCGCCGTCTGCTTCAGCGCCGGTCGAAGATGGCTCCTTTACTCATTCGTCCTGGCCATCTTGCTCACGCTAACCGGGCACATAAATATCAAATACGTCCTCTTTTTGCTGGGCTGGCTTTTCCCGGCTTTTGGATTAGCAGCATCTTCGTCCTGTGCGCGTGTTTCCCGTTGCGCTGTAACCGGTCTCGTGGTTCTCGTGATCTTTGGCTGGGCCGGCATTTTCTCGGGCAGGCATTACGCCACAACAAACCTCCTGGAACCGTGGCCCCAGGTTGCGTCCACCGTCGCCAACCACATGAGGTGGAGCAATGCCGCAGTCGTCAGCGACAATGAGCCCTTCTTCTTTTATTTGAATTACGATCTCGGCCTCCAGGCCAGCTCTGAGTGGGCTCCCGATGTTAGCTTCAGTCCTCAGGTCTACGCCGCACGAGGCTACAAGGTATTCGCGGTGAACAAATCGTCGCTGCCGTCCGACTTGCTTCGCGGTAATGTCATCCTGGTCACCGGGTCGGGATCGAATTCCGATATCGAAGCGATGTCGAATCTGAATATTCGCGCTCAACAGCAATGTCGCGTCACGCAAACGTTCAAAGCGGCCCCGGATCCTGCTATTGGGTTCAAAAGGGCAGCCATTCCCTCAGCGGACGCGCTGTCTTATCGCGTGAACATGATCGACTATCAATGTCCGGACTAAATTCTTTCGGCGGCAATCGTAGGCATCATCGTCGTGCGCCATGCGCATGCCGTCAAGGCAGCCTGGAGCGGTCGCCGGCGACGATGGCTCATTTAGTCCCGATCACGTCGATCGGCACGTTGATCGTCTTGGGAGGCATGCACTCATTTTTATCGCAGGCCTGGTAGTGCAGTTTAGCCTGTACCAGGTGGTTCCCCGCGGCCGCCACGATGCGCGCCTGAATGGCGAACTCGCCCGTGTACACGCTCAGCTTCGTCTTGGGATCGAACGCCAGCGAGATGATGGTGCCGGCGGGGTACGTCGCCGCAACCAGCCGCACGCTCGTCCCGTCGGGACCCTCGCTGCCGGGAATGGAAAAGTCTGTCGGGATCAGGAATTCATCGCTCGGCGTGTGCGAGTTGATATGCAGTCCCTGCGCTACGCGGAAGTGCAATATGATCGGGCTCAACTTGCCCGCCGGAACCGTGACCTGTTCGGGAAACAAGTATTGCACCGCCTCCGTTTTAAGCGGAGAGCTGTTTCGCGGCGAATCGGAGATGAACTGGCCGTGAGCCTGCGCAGCTCCGAGCGCGCCGAGCCCAACCGCCAGTGCGGCCATGTAAATCGTCTTGGTCATCTCAAGCACCGATTGAAGTCTCCGGCCGAGCTCAGGCCGCCCATAGAGTTGCTGACTCGCTAACTCGCTGACTTGCTAGTTTTGGAGCGCCTTCTTGATGTTCCCCTCAATGTCGCTCTCCGACGTCAGGCCCACTGTGGCGACCACCACTTTGCCGCTCCGGTCAACGAAGAACGACGCCGGCAGATCGTCGAGCCCGCCGTAGTCTTTGCTGATGCTGTCGCCGTCCAGCAGCACCGGATATTGAATCTTCTCGTCGCTCACGAACTTGCTCGCCGCCGCCTCGGCCTTGGCCCAGCCGGCCTTATCGCCTGCCGCCAGGTCGTCGCCCTCGGTGTCCACGCCCAGCACCTCAAAACCCTGCGCCGCGTACTTGTCGCGCAGTTCCACGATCCACGGCGTCTCCACCTTGCACGGGCCGCACCACGTGGCCCAAAAGTTGATCATCACCGCTTTGCCCTTGTAGCTTGAGAGCGAAACCTTGCTGCCGCTCAGGTTCTTGAGTGCGAAGTCGGGCGCAGGCTTGCCGTTCAGCGGGGAAACGAAATCGATCGCATCGCCTCCCGCTGCCGGAACCAGCTCGCCCTGACCGGCGCTGGCTCGAATCTTCTCGGCAGCCTGTTTGCGATACTCCCAGTTAGCCCAGCCCGCCCAGGCAAAGATAGCCAGAATAAAAAGAACAGAAATAAGAACAATCGTGTTTCTGCGCAACGGAATCGACCTCGTAGAACTATTGTACGAGCGGCAGACAGCGATCAAGTGTCAGGGTTCAGGGATCAGCCAAAGCCAGACAGCGAACATCAACCCGCAAGCAGCGGCCGCCCGAAGCCCTTGATCTCTCGACCCCCGGCCTCGCGCCCGTTCGTAACTTTTCCGGCCCCTGACCCCTGACCCCTGAACCCTGAGCCCTGTCTTTGTTACCATCAAATGCCAATGAACCCCACCGGGCCAAAAAGCGCCTCCAGAAAAGACGAGCCGTTCCAGCCCGCATCGCTGGTGCGCACCGAGGCTGCGGCGCTTGAGGGTCTGGCCGCGCGCCTCGACGGCACCATGGCCAAGCCATTCGCGTTCGCTGTCGAGATGATTCTCGATTGCGGCAAGTCGAACGGGCGCGTGGTGGTTACCGGCTTGGGCAAGAGCGGCATCATCGCGCAGAAGATTGCCGCCACGCTCAGCTCCACCGGCTCGCCGGCGCTGTTTCTTCATCCCGCTGAGGCGGTGCACGGCGATTTGGGCGTGCTCATGCCCGGCGACGTTGTAATTGCCCTCTCGGCCTCCGGCGAAACTGAAGAGATTCTGCGCCTGCTCGCCACTCTCAAGCGCAAAGGCGACGCGCTCATCAGCTTTTGTTGCAATTTACAGTCGACCTTGGCGCGGGCCAGCGACGTGGCACTTGACTGCAGTGTTGAGCGCGAAGCCTGCGGGCTGAATCTCGCGCCCACTGCCTCCACCACCGCCATGCTGGCGCTCGGCGACGCCCTGGCGGTTGCGGTCAGCCTGCGCAAGGGCTTCCGCGCGGAGGATTTTGCGGAGCTTCATCCCGGCGGCAAGCTGGGCAAGCAACTCGCCAAGGTCCGCGACCTCATGCACACCGGCGGGGACGTTCCCATCGTTACGCCGTCCACTCCCATGACCGACGTCATCTACGAGATGTCGTCGAAGAAACTGGGAATGACGACGGTGCAGGAGCAAGGCCTCCTGCGCGGCGTCATCTCGGACGGCGACCTGAGGCGATTATTGGAACGCGAAGGCGGCGCGGCGCTGGGCAAAACGGCCGGCGAGGCGATGAACGCACATCCACGCACCATTGCTGCCGAAGAACTCGCCGCCAAAGCCCTGGCCATCCTCGAAGAACGCAAAATCACCTCGCTTATCGTCGTCGACGCCGAGCAAAAGGTCGAAGGTGTCGTGCATCTGCACGATCTGTGGGGCGTGGAACTGATCTAACGGAGCCTGAAGGAGAATTGGCGACGAATGGACGACGATCCTAGCTTTAGGCAAATCCGAGAAGATGTCGAGGCGAGGCAAAGAAATACTGTATGGCCGGACACTTTCCGCAACAGTGCAATTATTGATGCGTTCCTCTGGAAGGGTGACCCGAACGCCAAACCTGTTCAGCGGATAGGCCTGATTATCCTGTCGTGCTTCTCGCTGCTATTGTGCCTGTTTCTAATAACTGTTCCCTTTCAGAAGAAATTCGAAGGCGCGTCGAGCATTGTTTTTCTTGCGGCCCTGATACCGCTTTTGGTCGCCATGCGCCTCCTGCGTAACGCTTTCCTTCGTCCGCCCCGGCATCACAGCAAAAACCGATCGGACTAGGCGAAAACCGTCTGGTCGCCACCCCAACGAAAACCTCACCGATACTGCGGCGCCAGCAGCGCAATTACTTCCAAATCGCGGTCCAGAATCACGGACTTGTCGGGGTTCGACGCCTCGTAGTGAACCTGAATGCGCTTGTCCTTGACCTGGCGCACGAACTCATCGGCCTCTTCTTCGCGGCGAAAATGATGGACGTGTTTTCCCGACCGGTACTCGCCCACGTAGTAGGTGTAGGTAAGCTCGACCCAGTAGCGCATACCCTGCTTATGAACCTTTCCGCTTTGGATCGTTCCGTCCGTAGCGGGCCATCCGGCCATGGCCTTGTTCTGCCGCCATTTCTGGTAAAGCTTCCGCACGCCAAACGCCGCCAGCGCCCCCGGAATAATCCCGCCCATCTTGAGGAGCTTGACCAGCACGAACACGATCTCTCCCCAGGGGATGTGGTGCCAATTCATGCCTGAAAGTATGCCACACGGTCGAACATAGCGATGTGAGCCACAAGCGAGCCTTTTCAAACAGACCTACACGCCCAACATTTAGAATGAAATCTGCTCCAGTTTGCCTTGCGTTCGCCCCCGCGAACGGGAAAGCTCGCAACCCCAATCTATGCATCGTTGGTCGAAGCTCTTTATTCCTACTCTGCGCGAGGCCCCGGCTGACGCCGAAGTGGCCAGCCACAAGTTTCTTCTCCGCGCCGGCTACATTCGCCAGCTTGGCGCCGGAATCTATAACTATCTCCCCCTCGGCCAGCGCTCGCTGAACAAAATCATCGCCGTCGTGCGCGATGAAATGGACCAGATCGCGCAGGAGTTTTACCTGCCGGGAATTATTCCCAAAGAGCCGTGGGAAGAGAGCGGCCGCTGGACCACCATGGGCGAAAATATGTTCCGCCTGAAAGACCGCAAGGGCGCGGACCTGTGCCTGGGCATGACGCACGAAGAGATCATGACCACGATCGCGCGCGGCGAGTTACGCAGCTATAAGCAATTGCCGCAGATCTGGTACCAGATTCAAACCAAGTTCCGCGACGAGCCGCGGCCCAAGGCGGGCCTGTTGCGCGTGCGCCAGTTCATCATGAAAGACAGCTACTCTTTCGACATCAACAAGGCCGGGCTCGATCGCAGCTTTGATTTGCATGACCGCGTCTATCGCTCCATCTTCACGCGCTGCGGGCTCAAGTTCGTCGCCGTCGAGGCCGATTCGGGCGCCATGGGCGGCTCGCAGTCGCAGGAGTTCATGGTCTACACCGATGCCGGCGAAGACCTCATTGCAAGCTGCCCGGTCTGCAAGTACGCAGCAAATCTTGAAAAAGCGACGTCGCGCCTCGATGCAGTCCTCGAACTGGCGCCAACCGCTGGTGGAGCGCCAGAGATGGTGCACACGCCGGGTTGCGGCTCAATCGCGGATGTTGCCGCGTTCTTCGAAATGTCGCCGGCCTCCGACATCAAGTGTGTCGCCTACATGGCCTCCATCGCCGGCGAGTGGAAGCCGGCAGTCGCGTTCCTCCGCGGAGACCATCAAGTCAACGAAGCAAAATTGTCGGCCATTCTGTTCGCCTCTGAACTGCGGGCGATGCAGGCAGATGAGATCGACGAAGTCTTTCACGCGCCTGCGGGATTTCTTGGACCCATTGGCCTCGATCCGGCCGGCAAAGAGAAATATAAAGAAGCGCTGTCTCAAGACGTCCTCGACGCCGAGCATGGCGAAGCCTCGCGAAAGCACCGCCTCGCCTTTCTTCAATCCGAAGTCCGCGGGCAATCGCCAATTGTCATCGTCGACCACGCGCTTGAAGGCCGCAGGAACATGGTCTGCGGCGCCAACAAGCTCGACTACCACTTGCGCAATGTCACGCCGGGCCGCGACTTCACCTGGACGCTCACTGCGGACATCCGGAGCGTGAACGAAGGCGAGATCTGCCCGACCGAGGGATGTTCAGGCAAGCTCGTCGTCGGCAAGGCCGTCGAAGTTGGTCACATCTTCAAGCTTGGCTACAAATACTCTGAGTCCATGGGCGCGCACGTTCTTGACGAAAACGGAAAAGAAGTCACGCCCATCATGGGCAGCTACGGCATCGGCATCGAGCGCATACTCACGGCGGCCATCGAGCAATCGAACGACGCCAATGGCTTCTGGCTTCCGGCCTCCATCGCGCCGTTCACGGTCGTCGTCACCATCACCAACGTGGGCGATTTTGCGTTGCGCGCCGCTGGCGAAAAACTTGCCGTCGAATTGCAAGGGGCGGGCCTGGATGTGCTGCTCGATGACCGCGATGAGCGCGCTGGCGTCAAATTCAAAGATGCGGACCTGGTCGGAGTTCCCTACCGCATCAACGTGGGCAAAAAGGCGGCCGGGGGCCAGGTGGAACTGGTGACGCGCGCCACCAGTACCAGCGTGGATGTAGCCTTGAGCGAGGTCGTGGCAACCGTGAAGAGGCGAGTTGAAGAAGAGCTTTTGCTTGAGGCCAGCGTTTAGCTGCGCGGTTTCTCTGTGTGGCACGCAGCGCTTTCCCATCGGCTGGTTCAGCGGGAGTGAGCTGAGGGCTGAAGGCCGAGAGCTGTTTTAAGGAGCGGTCATGGCGTTAAAAGTCCGAATCCCCAACTCATCGGACAATCATCTCCGCAGGCGGATTCTGCTTGGGCTGCTCGCAGTTGTTGTTGTCGCGGCGGTGATCGGCGTTTCCGTTTTCGCCTATTTTTACGTCGAGTATGAGCACATTGTCGACGCGCGCCTGAAGCAGCCGATCTTTGCCAGCACTGCCCAGATTTACGCTGCGCCGCGCGAGGTGCGCCCCGGACAAAAGCTTACCGTGCGCTGGATCGCCAACGAGCTGCGGGAGGCTGGCTACACGGGCGATGGTGCGCCGCAGGCTTCGCAGCTGGGAACCTACAGCGAAGGCGCGCAGCAAATCACTGTGCAGCCCGGTCCCCAGTCCTATCACGCGCCCGACAGCGCCATCATTCACATCAGTGGCGGCACAGTCGGTTCCATTACCGACCAACATGGCCAGCAGCTTTCCAGCTACGAACTCGAGCCTCTGCTCATCACCGGATTGAGCGAAGGCACGCAGCGAACCAAGCGCCGCCTGCTCACCTACGATGAGATTCCGCAAAATCTCGTCCACGCCGTCATCGCTATTGAAGACCGCCGCTTCTTTGAGCACGGCGGCATCGATTACATTCGCATCCTGGGTGCGTTTCGCAACGACTTCTTTCACTTGCACCGTTACACCGAGGGTGCATCCACGCTCACGCAGCAGCTCGCACGCGGGTTCTTCCTCACGCCCGAGCGCACCTACTCGCGCAAATTGCGCGAGGCTGTCATCAGCATCATCCTCGAACATCGCTTCGATAAGAAGCAGATCTTCGCCATGTACGCCAACGAAATTCCTCTCGGGCAGATCGGCAGTTTTTCCATTGACGGCTTTGGTGAAGCGTCGCAGGATTACTTCGGTAAAGACGTGAGCCAGCTCGACCTGGCGCAGTGCGCCTTGCTTGCCGGGCTCATTCAAAGTCCCAGCCGCTTGAATCCCTTCCATCATCCCGAGCGTGCCATCGAGCGCCGCAATCTTGTCCTCGACTCCATGGTCGAAACCGGCGCCATCACCAAGGATGAAGCCGAGGCCGCCAAATCCGAGCCGCTTCATCTGGTGTCTTCAAGCGTCGATGAAAGCGAAGCGCCTTACTTTGTTGACCTGGTGCACGATCAGCTCACACAGCGATTGGGCGATCGCGACTTTAACCGCGAGGGATTGCGCATCTACACTTCGCTCGATCCCGACTTGCAGCGCCTGGCGTCGCAAGCGGTGAATTCCACCATCCATGTCGTTGACGAGCAAATTGATGCCGTTCACGCGCACGACAAGAAGATCGGCAAACCCTACGTCTACCCTCAAGTGGCGTTGATCGCGCTCGATCCCCACACCGGCCAGGTGCTGGCGTTGGTGGGTGGCCGCAGTTACGGCACCTCGCAGGTGAATCACGCGGTAGCGCACCGTCCCACGGGATCGATCTTCAAGCCATTTGTCTACGCCGCTGCGTTCCAAACCGCGGTCGAAGGCACGATGTTGCCCGGCCAAACCAAACTGTTTTCTCCGGTGACGATTCTCGACGATTCGCAGCAAACCTATGGCGCAGGGACCGATTTTGAGTACACGCCGCATAATTTCGAGAGCGAGTTTTACGGCCAGATGACCGCCCGCCTCGCTCTGATGCGATCCGACAACAATGCCACCATCGGCCTGGCCAGCCTGGTGGGTTTCGATCAAGTGGCCGCACTGGCTCGCAATGCCGGAATCAAGAGCGCGCAAGGCACGCCTTCCATGGCTATCGGCTCTTACGATGCCACGCCGCTTGATATGGCCGGCGCGTACACCGTCTTCTCGAACGGCGGCGTGCACATCGATCCATGGATGCTGGCCAGCGTGCGCACGCCCACCGGCGACATCGTTGAAGACTACACGCCCACAACGAGGCAGGTGCTCGATCCACGCGCCGCCTTCCTCACCACGTACATGATGGAGGCTGTTCTCGGAGGCAACGGGAGCGATCCCTGCACGGTTGGAGGACGAGATTACTGTGGAACCGGTGCTGGCGTCCGCAACATGGGATTCACCGCTCCGGCAGCGGGTAAAACTGGTACCAGCCACGATGCCTGGTTTGCCGGCTTCACTTCAAACTTGCTCTGCATCGTGTGGGTGGGTAACGACGATTACACCGAGCTTGACCCTGAAAACCGGGGCCGCATCCAGGGCGCGCGGGTCGCGGCTCCCATCTGGGCGGAGTTTATGAAAGAAGCCGTTCAGTTGCCAGAGTACTCCGATACCAACGACTTCACGCCGCCCGATGGAGTGGACATTCAGACCATCGACAAGGCTACCAACTTGCTCGCCGACGCCTCCTGTCCCGATGACTTCAGCGCTGCCTTCCTCGATGGCACCGCGCCAACCGATACATGCGACCACAAAGGTATCAGCGGCGACGACCACCGCAATATCTTCCAGAAGATCTTCGGCATCGGCAAGCCATCAAACTAGAACCAGTTGAACCGGTCAGGTTTTGGAGGGGTAGAACCGGTCAGGTTTTGAAGGGGCACGGCTTCAGCCGTGCCGTAAAAGACCGACAATCATCGGGGGCTTTACAGTCTGCGGAAAAACTGTTTCGGAGAAGCAAGAAGTGTCAGGGCACGACTGGTAGGTAGGGGATTTATCCCCGACTGCCGCAAGTGCCGCAAAATGAGAGCGGCTTTAGCCGCCGAGGGATGAGTTTCTCAGCTTTGACGATTTTTTCCGCAGCCTCTTTAGCCCCTGAGGAATGCTTCTCATTGGCCATGATGTTTTTGTGGCCAGTCCCGGTTTTCGCCCAAGCTCAACCGTCCACGTCGCTCCCATCCGGCATCGCCTGGCACTGCTGGCACCAGAAAGTCACGCGCGCATCTTCGCCCTGAATGCGGCGCCGAATCGGCTCTCCACAGCGCCGGCACGGTTCGCCCGCGCGCCCGTAAACCCACAAACTCGCACTCGGATCGGAAGCGTGCGTGGTGCGCCGCTGCTGCCCGCGAAATGTCACGATCAGGTCGCCAGAGTCCTCAAGCACGTTGGCCTTCAGCAGTTTTTGCGCGCAGTCAATCGTTGCCGCGGCTTCCTCGCGAGTTAGCGTTGCCGCCGCGCAGAACGGATTGAGGCCCAGCACAAAGCAGATCTCCGATTTGAAAACGTTGCCGACGCCTGCCAGAACAGTTTGATCCAGCAACGCATCCGCCAGGGCCTCCAGCCGCCGGCCAAGCAGCCGCTCCACTGCGGCTTCTGCGTCGAACTCCTTACTGAGCACATCGTTTTCCGTGCGAGCAACGTGCAAATCGCGAGCCAGCGATTTCTCCGTGTGCATGCGCGCCACCGGCACGCGAAAGCCGACTGCCTGGTACTCGCTGTTCTCAATCACGATGCGCATGTTGAATCGCGGCGCCTGCCAGCGCTCGCCCTGGCGATAAATGTGCCAGCGGCCATTCATCAGCAGGTGCGAGGTGAGGATTCCGCCGCCGGAAAAATGAATCAGCAGCCACTTCCCGCGCGCTTCCACCTGGTCCACGGTCTGTCCCACGAGCGGCGTGTCGTCGTTAAAGCGCATGAGGAGCGGGAATGTTGTCCGGAAGCCGATGACCGGTTTCCCAACCAGCGCGCGGCCGATGTTGCGCGCGGTCCGAAAAATGGTGTCGCCTTCAGGCATGCCTTCGTTGATCTCCCCAAAATCTGTCGCACTTCAAAAACAGATCTTGCCCAAAAGATACGGCTTTGCAACGCCGAAAGAAATTACTGCACTTCAGGCCGATGCGGCTCAGCATGTGCAATCGCCAGCGGAATACGCCGCAGATGCATCCCCAGCGGCCCAGGATGGAATCCCGCGTCCATCAGGAAGCGCGCCATTGGGTGCGCCGCCACCGGCTGCCCGTTGATGGTCGTGATCAGCGCTCCCTCGTGATTGCTTGCGCGCATCCGCTGCTGTCCGAGCCCACACAGAAAATGCGCCAGCCCCGCGGCCACTTGCGAGCGCTCCGGCTCCTCCGCTGGCAAAAAGACCAGCAGATTTGGATTGCCGCGCTTGAGCCACGCCACCAGCTCGCCGTTTCGCAGAATCACTTCCGCATACGCAGCGCGAGTCAAAATTCTCGGAGCCGATTCAGAATCCTCCTCGGCCACTGGCAAGTCTGGCCAGCGCAGCACCGACCCATAGGGATTAGCCGGATCGGTCGCAGCCAGCTGCACAAACTCGGGCTTCTCTGCCGGCGGCTCGGTCCGCAATTGCCGCAGCAGGTCCACCGCGGCGGGCAGCGCAAACTGCGTGGCGCCCAATCCGCCCACAAAGTAACCGCGGCGAATCCGCCCGCTGTTTTCGAGCGCCTTCAGCACGTCATACACCGCGCTGAATCCCCCCGGCACATTTTCCGCCGCAACCTGCTCGCGCAGCAGCACTCCGTAGCGGTTCAGCATTTGCAGGGCCAGCGCGTGGCTGCGCTCCGTCGTTGCTCGCCGCAGGTCTTCGGCGCTTTGCCCCGCAGAGCGGAGCGGCAGTGCTGACCATCTTCCTTGCGCCGTCGGCGGCGTCGTCCGCCTTGAGCGAAACACCGCGCCCGTCTGATAACGTCGCGGCGTCCGTGCGCTCTCTGGCCGCGCAATATACGCGCGCAACGCGTGCAGCGAATCATTCGTAATCAGTCCACGCCAAACCAAACTCCACAGCGCTTCGATCGTCTCGCCGGGATACCCTGAGCCCGCAGCTTCATGCAGCGAATCGAAAAAGCTGGCTCCCGTCGACTCGAGCACTGCGAGCAACTTCTCTTCGCGTTCGGTGAGTGGCTCAGTCAGCGGACGTTGTTGCGCCAGCAACGGCAGCTTGTCGGCGAGGAACAGCGCAATGCGCCCATCGCGTTCGCCGATCGGTTCCACACCCGCCCACGCCACCTCGCCCGCCGCAATCAGCGTGTCGAGGCCCGCGGACGTGAAATCGGCAATGCGCGCGGGCAGAATCGATGTCTCAAGCAGCGACGCCGGCAGCGGCGCGCCTTGCAAGCTCTCAATCGCGTCCAGCAGCGCATCAAGGTGCGCAGTCCCAGTGCGCCTCGGCGTCAGCACGCCTTGCCAATGCGTCAGGAAGCGCGCCAGCGTGTGCTGCTCCACCGGCTCCACTTCGCGGCGCAGCTTGGCCAGCGACTTGCGGCGAATCTGCCGCAAAATCTCCGCATCGCACCACTCGCGGTGAAGGCCGCCGGGCCGGAAACCGCCTTCCAGCACGCGGCCCTCATGCGCAAGCTGCCGCAGTACCGCCTCCACACCCTCATTGTCCAGCGCAAACCGCTCCGCGGCCTCGCGTAGCGTGAATGGACCGTGCGTGCGCGCGTAGCGACGCACCAGTTCGAGCACCGGATGAGCCACTGGCTCGAGCAGCGCGGCCGCCAAACCGGGCGGCAACGGAATGCCAAGGCCATCGCGATAGCGCGCCGCGTCTTCAGCAGCGATCAACCGCTTTTCGCCCGCGATGCGCAGTTCCAGCAAACGGCGCGACCGAACCAGCCGGTCGATATGCGTCAAAAGATCAGCCGAAACAATGCGGCGCGCGATCTCCTCGCGCGAAAGATCGCCCAGCCGCAAACATAAATCGTGGATCCCGTCGGCAGAACGCGCGCGATAATTCTCCGCCAAGCATTGTGCCGCCTCTTCCACTTCCGCAATCGCATCCGCGTCGAGCAGCTCGCGCAGGTCGGCCTCGCCGAGCAGTTCACGCAACTGGTCCTGATCAATCGTCAGGGCTTGCGCACGGCGTTCGGCCAGCGGCGCATCGCCTTCGTAAACAAAGTTGGCCACGTAGCTGAAGAGCAGGGAAGCGGCAAACGGCGAAGGCTTGCGCGTTTCCACCACGTGCACGCGCAGCTTCCGCTGCTCAACTTCCCGCAAAATCTCCACCAGCGCAGGCATGTCAAAAACATCGCGCAGGCACTCGCGATATGCCTCGAGCAGCAGTGGGAATTGCGGGTAGCGCGAGGCCACGCTGAGCAAATCGTAGGAGCGCTTGCGCAACTGCCACAGCGGCGAGCGCTGGTCGGCGCGCCGGCGCGGCAACAGCAGTGCGCGGCCCGCCGCCTCGCGAAATCGTCCTGCAAACAGCGCCGTCGATCCCAACTGGCGCAGCACAAGCTGCATGGCCTCGGCCGATTCAACCAGAATCCAATCCGAGTCGGGCGGCTCATCCGTGTCAGGGAAGCGCAGCACAAATCCGTCGTCGCCCCAGAGTGTTTCCACTTCCGGCCCCCCGGCGGCGCGGATGCGCGCAGCCACAGCCATCGCCCAGGGAATGTGAATGCGGCTGCCGAAGGGCGTCAGCACGCACACGCGCCAGTCGCCGAGCTCGTCGCGCACGCGCTCCACAACAATCGTGCGGTCGTCGGGAACCTGCCCCGTTGCCTCGGCCTGATCGCCAAGAAAGCGCAGCAGATTTTCCGCCGCTCCGGGATCGAGATCGTGCTCGTTCACCAGTCGCGTCAGCGCGGCCGGTTGCGGCAGCGCCTGCAGCTCGCGCACCATGGCGCCGATGCGGCGACCAAATTCAAGTGGCCTGCCGGGCCCATCGCCCTTCCAGAACGGCATCTTGCCCGGCTCGCCCGGAGCCGGTGTCACCAGCACGCGGTCATGCGTAATGTCTGTAATGCGCCACGTCGACGCGCCCAGGATAAACGTCTCGTTCGGATGCGACTCGAAAACCATCTCCTCGTCGAGTTCGCCCACGCGTACCGATTTGCCCTCGGTGAACGCGAGAAACACGCCATAAAGCCCGCGATCGGGAATGGTTCCGGCGTTCAGGATCGCCAGCCGCGCCGCTCCATCGCGCGCCGTCACCACATTGCGTACACGATCCCACGTCAGCCTCGGGCGCAGTTCGCCAAACTCGTCTGAAGGGTACCGCCCGCTCAGCAAGTCCAGCACGCCATCGAACGCCGAGCGAGAGAGCGCCGCGAACGGCGCCGCGCCGCGAACTAGATCGAACAGCGAATCGACAGAAACCTCGACAGGAGCCGGGTTAGCCGCGCTCGAGAATTGAGCGGAGTTTGACCGATCCCATTTCTGCGCAGTTTCCTCGTCGAAGAGATTCGCCGCGCCCACCAATCTCTCATCTCTGTTCTCTGATCTCTTTTTTCTATTCCCTATTCCCTGTTCCCTGCTCCCTGTCTTCTTGTTCCCTGCTTTTCCCGCGGATGCGACGATCGCCACCAACTGCTGGCACAGCACATCCAGTGGATTGCGCGGGTACCGCGTCGACTCAATGTGTCCCTCATGCATCGCGCGCGTCACCGCGGCGCATGCCACCAGGTCCGCGCGGTACTTGGGAAACAGAATGCCTTCGCTCACCGCGTCTACATGATGACCGGCGCGGCCAATGCGCTGCATGCCGCTGGCCACCGATGGCGGCGACTCGATCTGCACCACCAGATCCACCGCGCCCATGTCGATGCCCAGCTCCAGCGTCGAGGTTGCGCAGAGCGCTTTGATCTGCCCGGCCTTAAGCTGCTCTTCAATCACTGAGCGCTGCGCCGCCGCCAGCGACCCATGATGTGCGCGCGCAATCGGTTCGCCTGCCAGATCATTGAGCGCTCCCGCCAGCCGCTCGGCGGTTTGGCGAGCATTTACGAAAAGGATTGTCGAGTTTCGCTCGCGAATAATTTCGAGCAGCCGCGGATGAATCGCATTCCAAATCGACACCCGCCGCGGCGTTTGCGAGGCCGGCCCCGAAGGAATCTCTTCCATCTCGCCCAGCCGCGCCATGTCTTCCACCGGAACCTCGATGCGCAGCTTGAGCTGCTTGCGCGCGGCGGCGTTCACGATCGTCACCGGCCGATAGCGCAGGGGGCTCTCAATTTCTGCGACCAAATCTGCTGCTGAATCGACCACTTCACTCAATTCAGCGCTGTCATCCTGAGCGGAGTCCACCGCAGCGATCGGAGTCGAAAGCCTGCCCTGAGCGAAGTCCGCTTCAGCGGACGCAGTCGAATGGGGATCTGCGGTTGTCTCTTCCCGGCTTTGCGGAGGCTTACAGTTCTCCTCCGCTTCCGCAGTCCCCAAGTCCCGTAGTCCCTTAGTCCCTTGGTCCCTTGGTCCCTGTTTTTCTGTTCCCTTGTTCTCTTGTTCCCTCGTTCCCTGCACTTCAACGCCGCCCAAGAATCTCGCTACCTCTTCCAGTGGCCTCTGCGTGGCCGAAAGCCCGATCCGCTGCAGCGGCTTCGCGGTCAATGCCTGCAGACGCTCCAGCGTCAGCGCGAGATGTGCGCCGCGCTTGGTCGGCACCAGCGCATGAATTTCGTCGATGATCACGGTCTCCACAGTGCGCAGCGCTTCGGCTGCCTGCGACGTGAGGATCAAATAGAGTGACTCCGGTGTCGTAATCAGAATGTCCGCAGGATGCCGCGCGAAACGTGCCCGCTCGCGCTGCGGCGTGTCGCCGGTGCGCACGCTGATCTCGGGCTCGTGGAAGGGAACACCCATCCGCCGCGCCATGTTGGCCATGCCCGCCAGCGGCGAGCGCAAATTCCGCTCCACATCCACCGCCAGCGCCTTCAGCGGTGAAACGTAAACAATCCTGCAGCCCTTTTTCGCAGCGTCTTGCCCCCTTGTCCCCTTGGTCCCCTCGTCCCTGTTTTCCTGATCTCTGTTCTCTGCTCTCTGATCTCTGCCCCCCAGCATCAGCCGGTCAAGGCACGCCAGAAACGCAGCCAGCGTCTTGCCTGTACCCGTGGGCGCAAGGATCAGCGCATTCTCGCCCCGCGCAATCACTGGCCAGCCCATCCGCTGCGGGGCCGTAGGCGCGTCAAAGACGGCCTTGAACCACTCCGCTGTTACCGGGTGAAAGCAGGCAAATGGGTCGGAAATCTCAGGCGAATTGGGCTTGGACGGGGACATGCTGCTCTCAAGAGATTAGCGCGAATCGGTGGCGAATACAAAGCGAAGAGGAATCGTGGCAGCGAACGGCAAAACTCAGGGTCAGCAGAAGCTAATTCTTCGCATTTCCCAGCCGCGCCACGCTGAACTGCGCTCCGGCAAACAGGATCAGCCCCGAAATATACGCCCAGAACAGCAGGCCCACCGAGACATAAAACGGGCCATAAATTGTCAAGTCGATGTGAGGCAGCACCATGGCAAAGACGGATCTCGACAGCAGCCACACAATGCCGGTAATCACCGATGTGCGCAGCACCGGCCTCCACGGCACCTTGCGGTTGGGCAAAATGTAGTACACCGAAAAGAAAAACAAAATTGAAGCCACGCCCGTCGAAACTGCAAGCCACGCATAATCCACTCCACCGGACACGAACCGGTAGAAGTCATTGTCGGTATGCTCGAGAAAGATCACTGGCAGCGCACTATCCACGGCCAGGTTTGCAAATATGCTGGCAACGGCCAGCCCCAGCATCAACAGCGCCAGCCCAAAAGCAATCGTCTGGTTGAACAGATAATTGCGGCTCTTCTTCACGCCCCATGCCTGATTGAGAGCTACCTCCAACGGCAGGAAAATACCAGTACACGCGATCAGAATCATCAGCAGCGAAAATGCCTGCGCGCCGTGATGCTTCAAGATGGGCTCCACGCCTTCCGCCACAATCGTTTTCGTGATCCAATCCGGCTCTTTGGTCAGCGATGGCAGAAAGTAGTTCACCATGTTGTTCACCACCGTCACCATGGGGCCCTTGGTCGGCGAGTGAAAAACCGTGAACACCAGCGTATACAGCAGCACGATGAACGGAATAAACGAGATGATCGCGTTCGCCGCCACGCTGAAGGCAAAGGTGTGCACTTCGCTATCCAGCAGATACGCGATCAGCGCGGTGCCGCTCTTGCGCCACTGGTACCACTTGGATTGCGTGACCGGTTGTTCCGGGCCCGAGGTGGCGGCAGCCACGGCCTCAGCAGCATCGTGAATTTCACTTGCCGGATCGGTTGCGTGATTCATCGCTTCTGCCACGTGCGTCGTCTTTCTCCGGAGACAATGAATTCCTGCTGCCACGGCGCAATCGGGCGAATGCAGGAAGGTGCTTTTCCCTAGGATAGTCCCTGGCGCTCCCTCATTCCTTTAAGGCAGCGGCAGGAAAAGGCTCATTTACAGGCCAGGAGTCACGCATTGGGCGAAGGCGAGAACTTCTGCGGCCCCGCTTGCGTACTTGTTGCCAGAACCGCCTCGAATTCGACAGGACTCGTCGTTCCGCTCCCGGTTCCTGGGACCGGGCCAGACGGAGGAGAATTTGTGATTGCCGAAGTCAAAGGGCCGGCTCCATTGGCCGCACCCCTCGCTCGCATCTACGCACTCATCGCAGTCTTCGTCGCACTCGGCTGGCCCTTCGCCGTCACGCTGTTTGTAAGCGGCACCGGCAGCCGATTGACGAGCATTCGTGACGACTTCCGCACGATAGTTGTCGAGTGGTCCGTGGTTGTGGTCCTGGCCGGGATTGCCTTCGCTGCACAAAAACTGCGTCCACGATTCTTCCGCCTGAAGGGCCTTGGCTGGCTTGACCTCCTCATTGCTCTTGGCGGGCTGGTGGCCGCCCTGGTCTTGTCCGGCGCCATCAGCGTACACGTCGCAGCTCCCAAATTCGACCTTCATCAGATCGCGTCGGTCCCGCTTTTTGTGCGCATCTGTCTGGTCCTTACAGCAGCCTTCGCGGAGGAGTTCATCTACCGCGGCTTTGCCATCGAGGAGATCGGTCTGATTACCGGGAATCGCTGGTTCGGCGCCGTCGTGTCCCTGGCGCTCTTCTCGCTCGGCCATGTCGGAGTCTATGGATTATCGACCGCGCTCCTGATTCCGGCGAGCGTCGGACTCGTACTGACTCTCCTCTACATGTTTCGCAACAATCTTTTTGTCTGCATGCTCGTGCACGGCTCTATGGATGGTCTTTTTCTGATCGTGATCCCCGCGCTCATTCACCGTTAGGCCAGCCAATGCCGCATCGCAGCACCAGCGCGGAATCTCGGCGCCCGTCACCGGTTCCGCAACTTGGTCAGCGCCCACCGCGCCGCCGCGCGCAATCCCTCGTCCGCCGCCGCCGCCCACGTCTCAAGCCGTTCGGCGAACTCCGCCCGTCCGCTGTTGCCCATCGCAATCGCCACGTTGCGCCTCAGCCCCATGAATCCCGTCCTTCGCACCGGCGAGCCGTTGAATTCGCGTTCAAATTCCGCTTCATCCAAATTCGCCAGCCACTCAAGCGCCGGATTCACCAACTCCGGCCGCGGCTCCAGCTCGGCGTCCGCGATGATCGGCCCGCTGCGCTGCGCCTTCCCATTCCACGGGCAAACGTCCTGGCAAATGTCGCAGCCAAAAACCTGCCGTCCCATCTTCGCGGCGAGTTCTTCCGCGATCGGACCCTTGTGCTCGATCGTCAAATAAGCAATGCATCGCGTCGCGTCCATCTGGTAGGGAACGGCCAATGCATCCGTCGGGCAAGCATCGATGCACCGTGTGCAACTCCCGCATCGGTCCGGAACCGGCAGCCCCAGCCGCCGTTCCGCATTCTCGCGGGTGCCCCGTCCAAGCTTTGCTTGGGCGGGGGATGACTCGCTCACTTCCAGCGACGTCAGGATCGCCGCTAGGAACCCAAACGACCCCAGCTTGGGATGAATCAGGCAAGTATTCTTCCCGGTCCAACCCAACCCGGCGGCCGCCGCCAGCGCACGCTCCACAATCGGCCCGGTATCCACATAGGCGCGCGACTCAAATTCTCCAAACTGCTCGTGCAGCCGCGCCTCGACCGCGCGAATCCGTTTGAGCAGCACTTTGTGATAATCGCTCGGCAGCCGCTCGCCCCGTTCATTTGTCTTGCTGCTCCACGCATACCGCGCAATCCAGCCGTTCCGCGGCTCTGAACTTTTGGTTGAGAGCGGTGCCGATGGAAATGCATAGCTCGCAAAGCAAACCAGCGCCGACCGCGCCCAGGGGAAGGGAACGGCAGTCTGCTCCCGCAGCAACCGCCCGTCTTCGGCTTTCTTCTCCAGATAGCCCATCGTCCCGGCGCGGCCCGCCGCAACCCACGCGCGAAATCGTTCTGCGTCCCGCACCCCGGCCTCGTACGGCAGCGCCACCAGCCCCGCCTCCTGAAATCCTCCCTCAAGCGCCAACGCGCGCGCCTTTTCCAAAGTGAGGCCGGCAGCCAGCCCCGCCGACTCTTCTCCGTGCGAATTGTCCGCCATCACCCCCACGGAACTTTCCTTCCCACTCCTGCGTATCGAATCGTGTTGTTCATTTGCGAACGCGCGGAACGAGACTGAACACCATCGACCGCGCTCAACGAAAGCAAGGGCGCATGAACGCCCTGCAGATTCAGCATATTCCCTAACCGCGGCGCTTTTTTGGATTGGTCCGCCGCGTGCTTATTGCAAGGCATACGGGCAGAACCCCATCGCCCCGCAGCTCGGCAATCTCAGGGTCGAGCGTCCGCGCAGCATCGCGGGCAAGGAGTTTCTTATGAATACCAATCCGGTTCAATCGGCAAGAAGCATCGTGTTGCGCATCAAGGAGCTGGTCAGAGGCCAGGAACAGGGCTTCATCGAAGAATTGGCGCCGACCGTCGTTCGCGAGAACGTTGCCCTCGACTTTGCCGCAGTGGAGCGTATTGATGCCGCCGGCCTTGCGGCCCTCATCCAGCTTTACGCCGACGCCTGCAAGGCGGGCCACACCCTTACCGTGCTGCGTCCCAGCCGTCATGTTCAGGAAATTCTTCAGATTGTCGGCCTCGACCGCATTCTGGTCGCGCAGTCTCACGCCGGATCCCTTGCCGGCGATTTGCAATTGCAGGGATCCGCAGCCTGATCGAGGTTGGGAATTGCGTCCACGGACCGCCCATTGGAAATTCCTCATCGTCGAACTTCGCCTCGGCGTAAAATGAGTTCCAACTTTCGTCCCTGTCGTGAGGCGATTCACTCATGCGAGCAAAATCTGTCCGCTTCATTGCGCTTTTCGCCGCCGCAACAGCTCTCTGCACGCCCTCCGACGCCCAGGATGCCGCCTCCGCCAAAGCCTTTTTGGTGAGTATCTACAGTCATTACTCTCGCGAAGGCAAAGGGATCGATTTCGACGGCCCTCGCGCAAGCCTCTATTTCGACCCATCGCTTCTTGCGCTTGAGAAGGCCGACGTCAAGGCCAACGGGCCCGACAGCGTTCCGGCCATGGATGCGGATCCGATCTGCGGTTGCCAGGACTGGAATGGAATCTGGGACCTCAGAATCGATGTGCACGTCGAGTCGACACATCGGGCTCTCGCCAATGTGAGTTTCTATTTGGCGCCTCCGAAAGGGCCAATTGCCGCCGAACCAATGAAGCTCAAATTCACTCTCGTTCCGGAGCATGGCGGCTGGCGCATCTGGGACATCCTCGACCAGTCCGATCCCAACGATCAGGTTGCACTCCGCAAGCTCATCCAGGATGACCTCGCCAGCTTCAAGCAGAATCCCGCCCCGGCGACCCACTAATTCTGCAGCCCTCTCCGAAAGAACCCCGCTGCCGGGCCGCAGCCCCTGCTTCCCGTCCTAACCGTCTCATTCTATGAGAATCCCCACCCGCGCCTGCCCCGCTCCTCGGACCCTCCACACCCCTGTGCCTCAAATCACATGCACTCCCATCCCTCTCGCGTTATTCCTATTTACGACTCAAAAAGGGCCGTTCGTCGCAGTCCCAATAAGTCAGGGCCAAGCCCCGCGCATGGATTCAACCCATCTTCATTGGCGCGCAGGGCCATCGTTCCGTTACCCTTTCATAGGTACCGCACAGCGGAATCCTAAGAAGATCCTACAAAGCAAGGGAGAATTAATCTCATGGCGCAGGGCGTAGTCGAGCAGTCATCTGCTCAAGCGGAGAACTCAACAACGACCAAGTATGTGTATTCCTTTGGCGGTGGCAAGGCTGACGGCAACGGCAAAATGAAAGACGTTCTCGGTGGCAAAGGCGCAGGCCTGGCCGAGATGACCAATGCCGGCCTCCCAGTGCCCCCAGGCTTCACCATCCAGACTGAGGCCTGCCGCGAATATATGCGCGGCAAACTAAGCCCGCAGATCGAAACCGAGATGCTTGACGCGCTCGAGAAGCTTGAAAAGCTGCAGGGCCAAAAGCTCGGCACCGGCGACAATCCGTTGCTGGTCTCCGTCCGCTCCGGCGCCAAGTTTTCCATGCCCGGCATGATGGACACGATTCTGAACCTCGGCCTCAACGACCAGGCAGTCGAAGCGCTGGCTAAGCGCAGCAACAATCCGCGCTTTGCGTATGATTCCTACCGCCGCCTCATCCAGATGTTCGGTGACGTGGTCCTCGACGTGCCCAAGAAGAAGTTCGAGCACATCTTCGACGGCGTAAAGGTCGCCAAGAAAATCAAGTTCGACTACGACCTGCAGCCCGCCGCTCTGCAGCAGATCATTGCCGAATACAAGAAGCTCGTGAAGAAGGAAACCGGCAAGGACTTCCCGCAAGACCCGCTGGTGCAGTTGGTAGCCGCCCGCGACGCCGTCTTCAGAAGCTGGCAGAACGATCGCGCCAAGACTTATCGCCGCATCAACCATATCGACGATTCCATCGGCACCGCCGTCAACATACAGGCCATGGTCTTCGGCAACCTCGGCGAAGGCTCCGGCACCGGCGTCGGCTTCACGCGCAATCCCGCCACCGGCGAGCACGTCTTCTTCGGCGAGTACCTCATGAACGCGCAGGGCGAAGACGTCGTCTCCGGCGTCCGCACCCCGCTTCCCATCAGCGAGCTCGAAAAAGCCATGCCCAAGGTCTTTGAGCAGTTGAAAGACATCACGCGGCGCATGGAAAAGCACTACCGCGACATGCAGGACTTTGAGTTCACCATTCAGGATGGCAAGCTTTATATGCTGCAGACGCGCAATGGCAAGCGCACCGGCCTCGCCGCTGTCCGCGTGGCCATTGACATGGTGCGCGAGGGCCTCATCACGCAGGAGGAAGCCATCTTCCGCGTTGAGCCCAACCAGCTTTACGACTTCCTGGTTCCGCGCCTCGTCGAGAAGGGCGAAAAGATTGAAGTGCTCGCCACTGGGCTTCCGGCCTCGCCCGGCGCCGCTGTCGGCCAAATCGTTTTCACCGCCGAAGACGCCGTCAAGCATCACAACAACGGTTCGTACAAATCCGTCGTCCTGGTGCGCGGTGAGACCACGCCTGAAGACATCGCCGGCATGGAAGTAGCCGACGGCATCCTCACCTCGCGCGGCGGCATGACCTCGCACGCTGCTGTCGTCACCCGCGGCATGGGCAAGTGCTGCGTGGCCGGCGCCGGCGACTGCGTCGTCGACGAAGCCAAGAAGGAGCTCCGCGTGAAGGGCAAGACCTTCAGGCAGGGCGACTATATTTCACTCGACGGCACCACCGGCCGCGTCATCGAGGGCCGCCTCAAAACACTTGAGGCTCAACCCAACGATCCCGATCTGGTCAAGTTCATGAGCTGGGTCGATCCGGTTCGCCGCTTGCGCGTCCGCGCCAACGCCGACATCCCGCGCGATGCCAAAAACGCGCGCCTGTTCGGCGCAGAAGGCATCGGCCTTTGCCGCACCGAGCACATGTTCTTTGCTGAAGATCGCATTGAGCACATGCGTACCATGATTCTGGCCAACAACGAGAAAGATCGCCGCGTCGCTTTGAAGAAACTGCTGCCCATGCAGCGCAAAGATTTCGAAGGTCTCTTCAAGGCCATGGAATCGCTGCCCGTCACCATTCGCCTGCTCGATCCGCCGCTGCACGAGTTCCTGCCCAAGCGCGAGGATCTTCTCGTCGAAATCACCCGCATCGAGGCCACCAAGCCCAAGTCGCCCAAGCTCAAGGAGCTGCGCACACTGCTGGCTCGCGTCGAGGAGCTGCACGAGCAGAACCCGATGCTTGGCCTTCGTGGCTGCCGTCTCGGCATCACCTTCCCTGAGATTACCGAGATGCAGGCTCGCGCCATCATCGAGGCTGCAGTTGCAGTCAAGGCCAAGGGCGGCGATCCGCATCCGGAGATCATGGTCCCGCTCATCGGGTCAATCGAAGAAATGCGCAACCAGTCCGCCATCATTCGCCGCATTGCCGACGAAGTTTTTGCGGAAAAGAAAACCAAGGTCGATTACATGGTCGGCACCATGATCGAGCTGCCGCGCGCGGCTCTCACGGCAGATCAAATTGCCGAAGAGGCCGAGTTCTTCAGCTTCGGCACCAACGACCTCACCCAGACCACCTACGGCATCTCGCGCGACGACATCAACAACTTCCTGCCCGCGTACCTCAAGCTCGGTATCTTCAAGCAGGACCCCTTCGCCACCCTCGATCAGGTTGGCGTCGGGCAACTGATCAAGATGGCCGTAGCCAAGGGCCGCAACACGCGGTCAAAGCTAAAGGTCGGCATCTGCGGCGAGCATGGCGGCGATCCGGAATCCGTCAAGTTCTGCCACAAGATCGACCTCAACTACGTTTCCTGCTCGCCCTTCCGGTTGCTTACGGCGCGGCTGGCAGCAGCGCAGGCCGCGCTTGAAGATAAGCTCGGCGCCCAAGGCGGCAGCAAGTAACTGCAACTCACGTTGCTCGGCCGGCGGCATAATGGGTGCCAACCTTCGCGACGTTTTAGTTTTGTCGCTAGGGCGGGCAAAACACAAATCCCTCCTCCAAACATCAAGGGCGTCCGCAGTTGCGGGCGCCCTTGCTGTTTCAAGAACCGGTTGCGTGAGTCAGTTTTGAAAGGGCACGGCTTCAGCCGTGCTGAAAGATGCCACTAGAGATGCGGGCTTCAGCCCCTGAGGGGAGTTCTCTTGTTGCGAGTTCATGTTTGTGCAACCAGTTCTACTCTATTCTGGTCCTATGAATCCTCTCCCGACCCCCGAACTCTCGCTCGAACAGAAGATTTGGCGATACGTCGACCTAACGAAGCTCGTCTTGATGCTCACGCGCCGAGCGCTGTACTTCGCGCCGCTCTCGGACCTCGATGATCCATACGAGGGGTTTATGCCTCGTTGCGACGCTGAGGCGTTCGCAAAGATCCAACGTGCGCAGTTCTTCGACAGACTCCCAATCCTCAAAGAACAGGCAAAGGCCCAAGGACATGATCTAGATAACGTATTCGATCTGATTGAGGCCGATGCTCGTCAGAAGCTCTCTTTTCGAGAAATCAGGCGCGGTTTTGGCGTAAGTTGCTGGCACGCTAATGACCATGAGTCCGAGGCCATGTGGAGATTCTACTCTGCGCTTGGCTGCGGAATAGCCATCGAATCGACGGTTCGACAGCTGCGGGATGTTCTCGATCCGACGCCGGGCATCACTATTGGCCGCATCGAATATAAGGATTTCGACAAGGCGAAGATCGTGAAAGGCGCGGATCCTCACATTCTTATGTGCAAAAGACCTTCATTCGCATATGAGCAAGAGGTTCGCGCGATGTTACCCCTTCCTCAACCAGGCGAAGGAAAGGAAGTGGCCTGCGATCTCAGCAGGTTGGTGACATGCATTCACATCTCCCCGAAGGCTACTCCCGTCTTTTCCGAGGTAATAGCAGAGATTTGTTCTGGAAGCATCTTTGGCCAAGCGTTTCGGCTTCAACGTTCACCTTTGTTTGATAACCCTGACTACGACATGACCCCAGACCTGAGGCCCTCGCTGATTCGCTAACTGCCCCCTCGGTGCCCCTCAAACCGCGCAGACGTTACCCCCGCCGGGTGCCCCCCGTCCCTCGCACTTGTACCGCCGGCGTCTCGCCGGCTGTCGTGCGGGCGTCCCCGCCCGCACCCGCCCTTCCCTCTCTCGATTTGTCATCCTGAGGTCGCTGCGGCGGGCGAAGGATCTGCGGTTGCCCTTCGCGTCGTCACCCCCCACGAAAATGGGTGCGCCCGGTCCCTCGCACTTGAGGACCGGGGATCACACAGCCGCTTATCGTCCACCGTTTTTCTATTCCCTATTCCCTACTCCCTAATCCCTTTTCCCCGCCTTTCTGTGCGATGATGCTTCAACGGCACGTATCCGATTCGCACGCCCCCGCATTTCGCCTTCGCCCTTACCGTTGCTTGCATCTGAATAACTTGAGCACCCGGTCCGTTCATTTTCCCTGACGCTCCGCTCTTTGTCTTTCAGCCCCGCGCATCATGAGGAACCCAGACATTATGCTGATCCGACTCGGCTACGATCTTCAGTTCAACATCCCCGCCGAAGTAGCCATGGTCGCGCTGCTTAACGTTCATCCCTCGCGAGCCCAGGACCTGCTCGAGCCGGATGAAGTGCGGACAGAGCCTAAGGTGAAGCTCAATAGCTACACCGACGCCTTCGGAAATCGCTGCGTCCGCTTCACAGCCCCGCCAGGTAATTTGCGCTTGTCGGGCCAAACGCTTATTCGCGACTCCGGCCTGCCCGACAAAATCAACCTTTCCGCCCGCCAAATCCCGGTGAGCGATCTGCCCCACGATCTCCTTTGTTTCCTGCTCAGCAGCCGATACTGCGAGGTCGATCGATTCTCCAACATTGCATTCGAACTCTTCGGGCACCTCGATCCCGGCTGGGGTCGCGTCCAGGCCATCTGCGATTGGGTCAATTGGAAAGTCGCGTTCAACTATCAACAGGCGCGCCCCACAAAGACGGCGCTCGATGTCTATACCGAGCGCGTCGGCGTCTGCCGCGACTTTCAGCATCTGGCCATTACTTTTTGCCGCGCTCTCAATATTCCGGCTCGCTACGCAACCGGCTATCTGGGCGATATTGGCGTTCCTCGACGCGATCCCATGGACTTCAGCGCCTGGTTCGAGGTTTATCTCGATCATCAATGGTGGACATTCGATGCCCGCAACAATCAGCCCCGCATCGGCCGCATCCTCATGGCCACCGGCCGGGATGCCTCCGACGTGGCAATGACCACGTCCTTCGGGCAGGCAGACCTGAGCTATTTCTCTGTGGTGACCGAGGAAGAAAAAGAAAATCCGGCAGTCGCGGCGAACGTCGGCTCCCTGAATAATTAGCTGCGTGCTTCGTCAGCCCGCCAGTCTGTCAAGCCCCCTCCGCCAAAATAAATCCGCCCGCCTCGCGTATGTCCCTCATTCTCTGATCTCTATTCTCTAATCTCTTTTCTTCCAAGTTTGCCGATCATTTCCACTCTTCGGCGCACAATCGAATCATGCACAGTCCAACCATCGCTGCGCCGCTCGAACCCGATTTCCGGGGCTCTGGAAACCGCCGACCTCATGTGCGGAGAATGCCTGGTTGCGGGCAGGGGGCGTGATTTTTAAGCACTTTGGAATCGAAAAACGCACTTAACTCTTTTAACATCAACGAATCTTTGAAAAAATCGTTCACAAATTTCAATCGATTTCATCGAATTTCTTCAGTTTTGCTCCTAATATTGGCCTTAAACCGCCCCAAAACGGCTCTTTTGCGCCCCGTTTGCGCGCCTCTCCCACGCCATGAATGCCGGCCACCCGCTACGGGTTCCCCGCCGTCTTTTCGAACGCCGCCTCAATCTCCTCCAGCGTCTTGCCCTTCGTCTCCGGCAGCAGCAACGCCGCCACCAGGAAGTACACAACCGTGAATCCGGCAAACAGAAAGAACATTTGCGAGTAGCCGTGCTTGCTCACGAACGGCAAAAAGATCGCGGCCAGCGTTGTTGACACGAGTTGGTTGATCACCAGCGCAATGCTCATCCCGCTCGACCGGATCCGCGTCGGCATCAGCTCGCTCAGCGCCAGCCACACCACGATGCCCGGCCCCATCGCGTAGAACGCCATAAACACATAGAGCCCCGCCGCCACCAACCATCCGTGCCCCGCGTCGGGCACGCTGCCGACCAGCGCTTTCTGAATCACCAGCGGCGCGGTTTGCGCTGCCTTGAGATCGGCAAACGGATTTCTGAAAAGCGCTTCGATTTTGTTTTGAGGCACGGCGCTCGCGCGCGTCATCTCGATCGGCGCCGCAGCCGCATCGTCCGAACGTACATAGTTGGTGGCCGCCGTAAAGTCTCCGTAGGAATAGATGATCGCCAGCGACGCGCGGCCGCTGTCGATCCGCCCGCTCGTGCCAGTCTGGTCCGCTTCATCTTCGGCCGCCAGCAAACTCCTCGCCATCGCCGGATCGAAATGCAACGCCAGTTCCTGGCTCGGCCCCACCATCGCCTGCACGGTGGCGCGGCAATCCACGCTCAGCTTTTCCGTCGACCTGAAAATCGTTCCCACGCCAACCAGCGCGACGATCACGCCGCCCGTGCCCATCACCAGCAAAAACTTTCTACCCTTTCGGTCCACCAGCATAATGCCGATGATGGTCGCCAGAAAATTCACCACCGTAAAAATCACGTAGCCCCAATGTGCGCGCAGATCGCTCAATCCACTTTGCAGCAGAATACCCGTGTTGTATCCAATGATCGAGTTCACTCCGGTGGCCGTGTTGCAGAACAGAATCACGCATGCCAGCAAAAACGGAATCACGTATTTGCGCCGCAGCAGCGAATCCCGAACCTGTCGACCCGCCTCCGCCCGCGCCGCGTGAGCCGCAGCCTCCATCTCCTCAAGTTCCAAATTCGCCTGCTCCGCACTGCGCGACTTCAACAGCGCCGCGTGCGCCCGCTCCTTTCGCCCACGCCGGAAAAGCCACCGAGGCGACTCGGTCATCAGCAAACTACCCAGCACAAACACAATCCCGGGCGGAAGCGAAACCCAGAAGATGCTGCGCCACGCGTGATCCTTGAAGCGGAAGAGCGCCGCCGCGTCGCCCAACTTCGCGACGGCATCCACGCGATAGCTGAAGTACATTCCCATCAGCGCTGCGGCAACAATGCCCAGCGTGAGCATCCATTGGAAGATCGCCGTGCCTTTGCCGCGGTTCGATGCGGCCAGGCATTCGGCCAGGTAAAGAGGAACCACAACGCCGATCAACCCGCCGCTCATGCCCTGCAGCAAACGCCCCAAAAACAGCGGCTCGTACCCATGCGAGAGCGCAATTACCGGAATGCTCACCACGAATGCGCACCCGCTCAAAATCATCAGCGGCTTGCGGCCCATCCAATCAGCCAGCACGCCCGCGAACAGCGTGGAAAACACGCTGCCCAGCAGCACCGCCGCCACGATAAACGAAAGCTCCGAGGCGGTCAGCCCCGATGTGGCCTGCAGGTAGGGCACTGCGCCGCCGATGATGCCGACGTCGATGCCGTAGAGCAGCCCGCCCAGGCCGGCCACGAGCAGCAGAAACGCGTTATAGCGTCGCATCGCAGTCGAGACGGTCGTGTCCATCAATCCTGCGGAGTTCACGAAAAGGTCTTCCTCCCGCTCATCAGCATTTCGGTCATCTCGCTCTACGTGGCGAGAGACGGAATCGTGCGATGCACCAGTCTACAATGGTCGCATCGTATACGAGACTCCTATGGCTCAAGCCGGAGGCAGACGCAATTGCAGAGCAATGTTCGATTGACCTCATCCGCTTTGGCCCGTCGTGCTCTCGTTGCGCTCCTTGCCGGCTCGGCTTTGGCTGCCGCGCAAACCAAGCCAGCCCTGCTTCCCGCGCCTCGCGAAACGAACTTCGGCCAAACGACTCCATTGCCCGACAAAGTTCTCGTCGCCATTCCCGGCCGCGACGTTGAGGACCAATTCGCCGCGCACGATCTTGAAGAAGCGCTCAAGCGCATTGCGCCATCAGAAGATCAATCCGGCGCCGCTTCGCCGCCGTATCGCATTACGCTTCTTCGCAATGGCTCCGACCTGGCCAAGGCCGCACTCGCCGGGAACAACCTCGCCTTCGATCCGGTCATGGAATCGGAGGGCTACGTTCTGGTCATCGGTCCGCAATCCGCAGTGGTAATCGGCGCGACCGGTTCAGGAGTTTTTTACGGCGTGCAGACATTCAGGCAGTTGCTGCCTTCGCCAGGTGCGCCCCGCGTTCTTCCCACAGGAACGGTGCGTGACTGGCCGGCCATGCAATATCGCGGCATCAGCGACGATCTTTCTCGCGGTCCATTTCCCACGCTCGACTTTCAGAAGCAGCAGATTCGCGTGCTTGCTTCCTTCAAGATCAATATCTACTCGCCGTATTTCGAGCACACGCTCCTCTATCCAGATCATCCACTCGCAGCGCCGCCAGGCGGCTCGCTCACGCCCGCACAGGCCGCGGACCTTGTGGCCTACGCGCGTCAATATCACGTCACCATCGTGCCGGATCAGGAAGCCTTCGGCCATCTGCATCATGTGCTCAAGTGGGAGCTCTACCAGGACCAGGCGGAAACGCCGCACGGCTACGTGCTGGGCCCCGGGCAGGACGGCACGCTCCCTCTCATCAAGGATTGGTTTGCTGACATCGCGCAGGAGTTCCCGTCGCCCTTCATCCACATTGGCGCCGATGAGACTTTCGATCTTGGCCTGGGCCGCACACACGACGCAGTCGCGCAGCAAGGCTACGCGCCGGTCTACGTTGCCTTCCTAAAACAAATTCACGACGCGCTTGCGCCGCTCAATCGCCGTCTTCTCTTTTGGGGCGACATCGGCGACGCCAATCCCGACGCCGTCTCCAGCCTGCCCAAAGATATGATCGCCGTGCCCTGGGACTATTCGGCTGACACGGACTTCGGCAAGCTCATCCAGCCCTTTGCCAAAAATGGTATTCAAACCTGGGTTGCTCCCGGTGACTCGAACTGGAACGAGGTTTACCCGCGGAACAAGACGGCTCTTTGGAACATTCAGGGCTTCATCGCCGCCGGCCAGAATCTCGGATCGACCGGCGCGCTCACGACGGTGTGGAACGACGATGGCGAGGGCCTCTTCAATATGGATTGGTACGGCGTGCTCTTTGGCGCGGTCGCTGCGTGGCAGCCGGGCCAGAGCTCGATCGCCGATTACCAGGATGCGTATGGTCCAGTCTTCCATCTCGACGCAAGCGGCAAAATTGGCACTGCTCAAAAAGAATTGATGGCTGCACAAGAAGATCTGGCCGGCGCCACGTTGGGCATGACCAGCGACCAGATTTTCTGGCTCGATCCGTGGAGCGCGGAAGGGCAAACGGTCTCATCGAAGCTCCTGCCGGTCGCGCACGATCTGCGCATGCATGCCGAACAGGCGATCGTTCTCCTTGCCGACGCGCGCCGAAACAATCCCAACCTCAGCGAGCCTGATGCCCTCAACGCCATGGATCTAGGCGCTCGCCGCCTCGATCTCATCGGCCTTAAGTTTCAGCTCGCCCAGGAAATCGCTGCGGCCTATGCGCAAGCTCTCGCCCAGCAGCACGACAAAACACAAAGCGCGGCTACCAGCCATCTGCTGAGCGAAATCAGCGGGCAGAACGGGCGTTGCCAGGACTTGCGCGACGCCTACTCGGCTTTGAAGAGCGAGTACAGCCAGGCGTGGCTGGCTGAAAATCGCCCTTACTGGCTCAATAACGTAACCGTCCGCTATGACCTGGAGATTGAACGGTGGCAGCAACGCGCCAGCCAGTTTTTGGCCGCCATTTACGATTTCGACAATGGCCAGGACCTGCCCGCTGCCACGGCGCTGGGGATGCCCGGATCAGCCGTAACTGGGCATTAAGCGGCGCACTTGCAGCCCCAATTCGCCTCCGAACCAAGAAAATCACGTGCGCAAAGATTTCTCTCCTCACCGGCGCGCGGCAGATGCAAACTAGATGCATGCTCGAGCGCTCCAACGAGAGGCGTCTGCCCGTCGTTCTGCTCATTGACGACGACTTGGTCAGCCGCGAAGTCGCAGCCACGATACTCACCATGGCTGGATTCACCGTTCACACCGCTGAGAGCGGAGACGTTGCGCTGGAGATGCTCGCCAACGATGTGTGCCGCCCGGGCGCGATCCTGATGGATGCGCAGATGCCTGGCCTGAGTGGAACCAAATTGATTGCGCAACTGCGCACCCGCACCGATACCCGTATCTACGCCATCAGCGGCAGCGACGCGACGCCGGAAGTTGTAAAGGCGGCAGACGGTTTTCTGCTGAAGCCCTTCAATGCTGAAAGCCTGCGCAAACTCATTGACGGCTATAAATCGGAAAACTCGCACACGGTTCTCGACCCCAATGAGCCCGTGGTCAGCGCCGAGGTTCTGGCTCAGTTACGAAAAGTCATGCCCGAATCCGCGGTGCGGCAAATCTACTCGGCCGTTGTTTCCGATCTCGGCGGCCGGATTCAGGCACTGGGAACTGCGATCGCCAAAGGCGACCTGGCAGAGATTCGACGCATCGGCCACGCCATCAAGGGCGGCTGCGGAATGGCCGGCGCGCTGCAAGCCGCTCGCCTGGGCGCGCTTTTAGAGGCCACGCCGCTCAATGCCAAGGATAACCAGTTGGATAACAGCGCCATTCTACTGAGCGATTTACGCGCCGCGGCCCAAGGGTTGGAGCGTATGCTGGAGGCTGAATTGCCCGCCTGATCCAGCGCGCTTTGCTGCGTCTGGGCCGGGAACAGCGGAGGCGTGTGGCCGAAATGGAACGAACCATTCGAATCGTGCTGGCGGACGACCATCCGGTCGTGCGCATTGGCGTGCGCAACATGCTCTCAAAGAACGACGGCTTTGATGTTGTCGGAGATGCTAACGACGGGGACGAAGCCATCACGCAGACCCTCGAGCTTCAGCCGGATGTTCTGCTTCTCGACGTCGCCATGCCGCGGCTGCCCGGACTCGAGGCCATGCGCGCCATCATGAGCGGGCCCTCCACGGCCAAAATTCTGCTTCTCACCTCCACCATCACCACGCAGCAGATTATCGAAGCCCTTCAGATCGGCGCGCGCGGCATCGTCCTCAAGGACGCTCTCGCCAGCCACCTGCAAACTGCTATCCGCACCGTTCACGCCGGCGATTATTGGATCGGTGGCAAGCGTGTTGTTAACCTGGTTTCCGCGTTGCACGAGCTCATGCAGCAGGCCGCCGTGCCGCAGCGCAAAACTTACGGCCTCACGCCGCGCGAGCTTGAAGTGGTTGGTTGCATTGTCGAAGGCTGCAGCAACCGCGATATTGCCAAGCAGTTTTCGCTCAGTGAAGAGACTGTCAAGCGCCATCTCTCGAACATCTTCGACAAGACGGGCGTATCCACGCGCCTGGAGCTTGCGCTCTTCGCCATCGCTCACCACTTGATCACGCCGCAGTAGAGCGACTATTGTCCCGCTGACTTCCGGCTACTTCGCCTGCGCCTCTTGCCGCGCCGCCTTCGGCTTCCGTTTTTCTACGGCTGGCAACGTGCCGCGCGGGAAGTCCGTCGACCGGCGCACCACCAGCCGCGTCGCGATCGGCCATTCCTTCTGCGCCGACTGCGCATGCTCAAGCTCAATTCCGGCGCGCAACGCCTCGACAGCGGCTTCAGCCAGCTCCTTGCACGACATGCGCACCGTAGTCAACGGTGGCAGCATAAACTGCGCCAGCCGAATATCATCGAATCCCACCACCGAAATATCCGCAGGAACTTTGTATGCGGTTTCGTCGAGTGCGTGCAGAACGCCAATGGCGGTCATGTCATTCGAGCAGATCACCGCGGTCGGAAGATCCGCCTGTTCCAACAGCTTTTCCATCGAGGCCTTGCCTTTCTCCATGGAGTGATCGCCTTCCACAATGTATGTGCTCGGAACCGCGAGGCCCAGCTCGGCCATCGACTTTCTAAAAGCATCGCGGCGCGTTACCGCCGTGCGCATGCGCAAGGGTCCAGTGATAAATGCGATTCGGCGATGTCCCAGCGCCGCCAGATGCTGCACCGCCTCGCGAATTCCCTCGCCGTAGTTCACCTTCAACACGCGCACGTTGGGCAAATCGGGCCCGGCGTCGGCAAAGACCAGCGGAAACTCGCGCTCCACCAGTTTCTGCACCTGCGCCTCTTCAATGCCGAAGGTCATCACGGCCACTCCGTCTACTCCGCGCTGCAGCATGCGGTGAATCAGCGCCTCGGTGCGCGCGGCATCGTAGCTCGTCGATCCGATCATCACTTCGTAACCCTGGGCTACGGCCAGGTTTTCGAACTCCTGTACCAGCTCAGGGAAAAACGGATTGGTAATTTCAGAAACGATCAGGCCGAGGATTCGGCTGCGTCCAGAAACCAGCGCGCGAGCCTGGGTGTTGGGCAGGTAGCCCACTTCCTCTACGGCCTTCCACACCCGCTTCGCCAGATCAGGATCGACGGTGGAAATGCCGTTGACCACGCGCGACACAGTGGCGATCGAAACACGGGCACGCCTGGCCACGTCGTGAATGTTTGCGCTGACGTGGCGGCGATTCTTCTGGGCCTTGCTGGCTTGCCTCATCGCAGTGAATTGTACGCTTTTCCGGGGTTTTCCAGCGGCGCGCCGTAGTGGAAAAGCGCGCAAAGCCCGCATGAACTGAGCGCCTTCTCGCTCTTGGATACCCGCAAGCCGCCTTGAGGGGGGTAGGGAATCATGCGATTCCAGGAAAATGTTTACCTTGAACCTGGTCGATCCAAACTCCCTTAGTTTCCAAGACACTTCGAATTTCGGATTTCAAGGATGGTCCTGCGCTCCGCCGGCGACCTCAAGCCCGTGGCGCAACAACGGCAGAATCGCTTCCAGGCTTTCCGTGGCCCCGCGTTTGCTGCCGGGCAGGTTCACGATCAGCGTCGTTCCGCGCATTCCCGCAACGCCGCGCGAAAGCCATGAGTAGGAGTTCCGTTCGGCTCCCTTTGCGCGCATCGCCTCGGCCAGGCCCGGCGCCTCGCGATCGAACACGCGTCGCGTCGCTTCCGGTGTCCGGTCGCGTGGGCCCAACCCGCTGCCGCCCACAGTCAGCACGAGTTTTGCGTCCGCCCGAACCAGCTCCTCAAGAGCCGCTGCAATAGCGGCTTCATCGTCGCCGAGAAGTACCGCTCGAATCTCCGCCTGCGGCCACTCGCGTATGAGCAGTTCCGCTACCGCGGGACCCGCGGTGTCGGCCATCAACCCCTGCGAACAGCGATCGGAGACGGTGATGACTGCAATCAGCATTCCCTGATTCTATTTCCTCAATCCGCCGGTAAGACTTTGATGGTGTGCAGCCACGTCTCCACCAGTTTGGGCCAACCCATGATGGGCAAATCCCTGGGCCGTAACCCGTAGCCGTGCCCGCCTTGCGCGTAGATGTGCAGTTCGGCTGGCACCTTCGCATTCTTCAGCGCCATGAAGTACGTCACGGAATTCTCCACATGTACCGGATCGTCTTCGGCCTGAAGAATAAACGAAGTTGGTGTTCCGGCGGTGGGCCGAATGGCTGGATTGGCGATGAAGTTTTGTTCCGACAGTGACAGGTAGCCGGGATAAATCACCACCGAGAAATCGGGCTTGCAGCTCAACTGGTCGGCGGCATCGAGCGGATCGTAAACGCGCTTGTCATAGATGTTGCTGATGGCCGCCGAAAGATAGCCGCCAGCTGAAAACCCGAGTACCCCAACGCGATGCGGATCGATGCCCCACTCCGATGCGTGCTGCCGGACCAGGCCCATTGCGCGCTGTGCATCCTGCAAGGCCGCCGCGGATTTCGGATACGGTCCGCTGTCGGGCACGCGATACTTCAGCAAGACACAAGTTACGCCGATCCCGTTCAGCCAGTCGCAGACTTCAGTGCCTTCGAGATCGATCGAAAGAATCTGGTACCCTCCGCCCGGAAACACCACAATCGCTGCGCCTGTGTTTTTCCCTTTGGGCTCGTAGACCGTAATCGTCGGCGTGGACACGTTGCCCAGCCTGATATACGGCCTTCCCGCCATCGTCTTGGTTCCGGCCGCGTTTGTATTTGCTTCAGGCGGCAGGTTCCCGGTCACCCCCGGCGGCGTGCCTGGCCAAATCGCCATGGTCAGATGATCCGGTGATGGCGGCCAAACCGCAGCAGACGCGGGCGTCTGCGACCAACCACCGCTGCACCATGCCACGATGGTTGCAACCAGAAGGATTTTTTGTTTCATCGGCGATGTCTCCTCGAAAGAACTGTCGCAGCGATCATCGCAGTCCCCGCAGAGGCCCTGCAAGTAACGCGACCGCGTGATTCGTATCACAATCCCCGGTGCGCTCTGGCACATCCCAGCCCATTTCCCGGTGACACGCTTTCGGGTATGAGGTGTTCGCCATGCGGGACTCCGATATGGGCCGCTGGACGCATCCGGCCACAATTCTTGTCGCCACAGACTTGAGCGATCTTGACCATCTCATCCCCTTTGCTCTCGAGCAGGCGGCCGAAACCGGTGCACGCTTGATTCTGTTTCATGTTCTTACGGCTTCGGTCGCAGTCATCTCTGCCGATGCCTCGGGAATGCCGTACTACAACACCTCAACCGCGCTGGAAACGGCGGAGCAGATGCTGCAGCCATGGTGCGAAGTGGCCGCCAGGCGCGGGATCCGGTGCGAAAAAATGGTGCGCGAGGGCCACGCCACTCAGCAGATTGCAGCCGCCGTCCGCCAGTTCGATGCCGACCGCGTGCTGCTGGGGACGCGGAGCCGGAGCAAGCTGGGAAAGTTGCTCCTTGGCTCTGTTGCAGAACAAGTGCTGCGCTCGGTCAACCTCCCGGTCATGACCGTGGGCCCCGAGGCTCATCTCCCGGTGGCCAGCGACGAGGAGCGAATCGTCCTGCATGCCACCACACTTCGAGAGACCTCTCGCCCGAGTGCAGCACTTGCCTGCCATGTAGCCGCCCAGCGGAATGCAAAGTTGATCCTGTTGCACGTGCTTCCGCCGATCCACGTGATGGCGCGAAAGGGAATGCCCACCGGGTTGGAGTCGAGGGCCATGGTTGAGCTGCGCATCCTCGCCGAGAAAACCGGCGCTCGTTGCTGCTCGGCTATCGAACCGGTCGTTCTCCACGGCAATCCGTTCATTGAGATTCTTGCTTTGGCGTCGGAGCGTCGCGCTGAACTAATTGTGCTTGGAGCTACGCGCCGCCTGGCACTCGAAAACCTCACGCGCGAACGCACCATTTATCGCGTCCTCTCTCATGCTCGGTGCCCTGTGCTCACGCTGCGCGAGCCCCAGGCCATGCCTGCGGATGTTCTGACTGAGACTGCGGTGGCGCATCACTAAGGTGCGGGCGGCCTCATTTGTTGCGGATCGTTGAAGCCTGCGAGGGTGCGCGATCGCGGGGCGAGTGGCCCGCCAAACTGCTTGTCTTCATGGACCGATCAAGCGAAGGTCTTCAGGCGCTTGAGGCACTTGTCCTGCAGGTAGTGAAGTTGGCGCAATTGCGCCAGCCCCTCGGGATTGGGGCCATCGGCCTGCGAAGCAACTATGTCGGCAGCCAATTCGTGAACCTGCCGATGCAGCGACTCAATCGCCAGAACTCCGGAATGTGTGCTGCGCGAAGACCGCTTTGTGTCTTCAAGCCACATGCCCACACGGCATTGGCTGGCATCGAGCGGCGGCGGAACAGCGCGCTTGCCTTGCAGACTTGCTTCCAGGGCGCCAAGCCACGCGCGATGTTCGACGGTGGCAAGCAGCACCGGCCGGTTCTCCGCGCGAACAACGGGTACTTCGGCCCAGCGCGGATCGGGACGCCATGCCGCCGCCCATGCGCGAAGCTCTTGCGCCGGCATCGATGCAGCGATACCGAACCCTTGCGCAAGATCGCAGCCCATTTGCAGCAGCATCAACCCATGTTCGGCGGTCTCCACTCCCTCCGCGATCACCTGCCGGTGAAAAGCCGCCGCCAATCCCAGAACGCCTTCCAGGATGGTCAAATTCTCCGGCTCTTCGAGCATGTCCCGCACAAAGCTTTGATCAATCTTCAAGACGTTGGCCGGCAGGCGTTTCAGATAGGTCAGCGATGAATAGCCAGTGCCGAAATCGTCGAGCCCGATGGACACCCCGATCTCGCGGCAGGCCGTGAGTAACTCAGAGGTTCGCATCACATCTTGCACGGCGCTGGTCTCCACGACTTCCAATTCCAGGTCCGCGGGCTTCACGTGTGGATGCGCCGCGAGGTGGGCGCGGAGCCGGTCGGCGAAATCGGGCACTTGCAGTTCAATCGCGCTCACGTTCACGCTCACGGGAAGTTCGAATCCCTCGGCCCGCCACGACTCCATTTGCGTAAGCGCACTCTCAGTCACCCACTCGCCGAGTTCGACGGCCAGTGGATGATCTTCAATGACCGGAAGAAACATGCCCGGAGGCAAGAGGCCGCGCTCCGGATGCTGCCAGCGAATCAAGGCTTCCGCGCCGATTACCTTGCCCGTTCGCATGTTTACTTTGGGTTGGTAATAGAGCACAAATTGATGTGCAGCCAAGGCCTGGCGAATATGCTCGATATTCTCGTGGCGCCCTCGAACAATCTGGTCCTGGCTGGGATCGAACATGCGGAAGCAGTTGCGGCCGGCCAGTTTGGCCTGGTACATGGCCTGTCCAGCCTGGCGCAGCAGCACGTCCGCGTCCACATCTTCATTCTGCGGATAAAAAGTGACGCCCGCACTAGCGGAGACGCGCAGCATGACCTCGCCGATTTGCGCTTCTTCGCCGGCCGCCGCAAGCAGACGGTTCAGCGATGCCAGGCACGCATTAGTGTCTTCGAGATCCAGGATCACGGCGGCAAATTCATCTCCGCCCAGGCGGGCAAGTGTGTCACCCTCCCGAAGGCCGCGCTTCATCCTGAACGCCAGGGCCGTCAGCAGCCCGTCGCCGGTTGCGTGGCCATAGCGATCGTTGATGGCCTTGAAGCCATCGACGTCAAAGCAGGCTACGGCCAGCATTCCCTTCTTCCAGTGGGTATGGGCCATGGCCTGGCGCAGCCGATCCCCGAACAACGCCCGGTTCGGAAGCCCAGTCAGCGCATCGTAACGCGCGATGTGCTCCAACCGCTGCTGCTGTTCCTTCAGCTCCGTGATGTCGGTGAAAAGGCCAACATATTGTTCTACTTCGCCCGCGGAATTATGGATGGCATTGATCGTGAGCATCTCCGCATAAATGTCCCCGCCTTTGGTGCGGTTCCAAATCTCCCCTGACCAATGCCCCTCGCGATTCAACGAACTCCACATGTGCTCATAGAAATCCTTGCTGTGCAGGCCCGACTGGAGCACCCGGGGATTCAGCCCGAGCACCTCTTTGCGCGCGTACCCGGTGATCCGGGTAAAGGCGTCGTTCACTTCGAGAATCTTTCCCTTGCGATCCGTGATCGTGATGCCTTCGCGCGCGCCGGTAAACACTGAGGCGCCCAGGCGCAACCGGTCTTGGACCGCTCTCCGTTCGGTCACGTCTTCGGCGAACAGGACAATTCCGCCCACGGAGCCGTCGCCGGCCCGCCATGGGATAACCTCCCATCGGCTCCATTCCACCGTGCCATCGGCGCGATCGAATCGGTCCTCTTCGGCTTGGACCCGCTCCCCCGCCATTCCGCGCCGGTGCGCATCCTTCCATCGTTCCGGCATGTCAGGAACGGTCTCGTAGTGCGACCGCCCGATAATCTCGCTCTCCTCCAGGCGATAGTCCTCGAGCCACCTCCGGCTTACAGATATGTAGCGCATCTCGCGGTCAAACATCGCCAGTGCCACAGGCGCGTGCTTGATGAAAATCTCCAGCAACTCCCTGCTCTCAAATAATTCCTTCTCGGCGCGCTTGCGCTCGGTAATGTCTTCGGTGAACAGGACGATTCCGCCCACGGAGCCGTCCCCGGCTTGCCAGGGAATGATTTCCCATCGGCCCCATTGCATCGTACCGTCGGCCCGATCGAAGCGATCTTCCTCGGCGTGCAACCGCTCGCCGGCCAGTCCGCGGCGGTGCGCTTCCTTCCATCTCTCTGGAATGTCCGGGATCACATCGTAATGCGACAGCCCGATAATATTGCTGCCCACCACGCGATATTCCTCGAGCCACCTTCGGCTCGCGGCCACGTAGCGCATCTCCCGGTCGAACATCGCCAGGGCCACCGGCGCATTCTCAATAAAGAGTTGCAGCAGATGTTGGCTCTCGCGCAGCGCTTCCTGGGCCTGCTTGGCTTCGGTGATGTCCTGGATGGTGCCGGGCATTTTCACCGGGTGCCCCTGAGTGTCGAATTCCAGCCGTCCAATCCCGTGCACCCAGCGCACCGCTCCATCCATCGGGCGAACAATCCGATACTCTCGGTCAAACAACTTACGCTGGCCGAGTACCTCATCCTTCAAATAAGTGCGCATCGGCGGTTGATCGTCGGGATGGATGAGGGCCACCCATCCTTCAACGGTGCGATCGTAGTCCTTGTCAATTCCGAAGATATCGTCCATGACGTCGGAACTGGTCCATCTGCCGGCGTCGATATCGAACAGATAGCTGCCCAGACCCGCAATCCTCTCCGCCTGTTTGAGCAAATCATCGCTCTCGCGAAGCGCCGTGTCGGCGCGTTTGCGTTCGGTAATGTCCTCGGAGAAGATGATGATTCCTCCGACCTCGCGGTCGCCGCCAAACCAAGGTCGAATCTCTCTTCGTAGCCATTGCTCTCCGCCCGCTGCTCTCGGAAGAGCTACTTCGCCCAGCGTTACCACCTCGCCGGACAGTGCGGCTCGGTGCGCCTGCTTCATGCTTTCGGGAAGATTCGGAAATATTTCGTAATGAGAGCGGCCGATCAGCTCCTGGCCTTCCAGACTGTGCACCTTCTGCCATCTCGGGCTCACCGCAACGTAGCGCATCTCCCGGTCGAACATGGCCAGGGCAACGGGAGCATGCTCAATGAACAGATGCAGCAAATCCTGGCTTTCGCGCAGCTTGAATCTTCCCTCAATTTGCGGGGTGATATCCGGAGCGATGCCGAAGATGCCTGCAACCGCGCCGTCCGGTCCGGTGATTGGATACTTGCGATCGTCGATCCAATGGATCGATCCATCCTGCGCCGTCAACTGCTGCACCTGGTTCACGCGCTGGTTCTCGGCGATGGCTTGGGCTTCCAGTTGATACGACAAATCGGCGATCGCTTCGGGATAAACGCCGTAGTCCGTCTGTCCCACCAGCCCGTCGGGGTCTTTCATTCTCTCCGTCAGCAACGAGACCGCGCGGCTGGCCGCCAGGATCACGTGATTTCGATTTTTGACGTAAATGTGATCGTTCGTATTTCCGACGAGAGCTTTGAAACTCTTCAGCAGAAAAGCATCGCCGGGCTCGACCACGGTTCGCGCGTCTTCGAGGGTCAACTCCAGGACCACGTGGTCGCCGGTGCGGGCCGGTTTCTTCGTGAACCGGCCTTTTACGCAGCGAATGCGGCCGTTGGCGTGACGCAGGCGGACGTTGACGGAGCCGGACCGGGTCTCCAGGCAATTTGAGAAAATGCTCCTCGCGATCCCGGAGTCACCCGGGTGGAAAAGATCCTGGAGGCTGATCTTGGCGGTGAGCAGGTCGCGCTGACTATATCCGAGCAAAGCTTCTGTACTACCCCGGATAGACACCAGCCGCGGTGGGTCACTTGATGCGAAGCAAAAGATGGCGTTCGACATGGGGCCCGGGGCCTCGATGTTTATACATGCTCGCGTCCGGGAGCCTAACATATCGTAAATTCCACAAGCAATGAAAATCGTATTGCATGGCGCAAGCCGATTTGCCGCGCCGGTGGTTAAAACCGTTCTTGCTTTCCAGGACTGGCACACGACGCCCGAAAGCTGACCATTTTGGGTATCCTCGGAAATCCAGTTCCAGTCGGTTGACACTCCTGCCTGCATCCCATCTCCGGCACCGGCAAACTTCATCGAGCTTGCTGCGCTCTCGCTTCGGCAATCGCCGAATGAACCAAATCGTGTACCCGTTATCCACGAGTTTTTAGTTACTGCATCGGTTCCAGTGCGTTTATTCGCGCGCAGTCTTGGCATAATCGCAGAGGGAAAGATTCCTCGTAGCTGTTCGACAGCTGCGGTCCGAATCCTGGCTGAGAGTTTTGAGTTCAGCATCCGGATTTTTTGAGCTGAGCGCGCAACCGAGATCGAAAGGTTCACCTGGGGGAGCATCCAAGCGTGACCAGTTATCGCCGTCAGGACGTTCTGCGCATCCTCGAAATCAGTGCCCGCCAATTGCAAGCCTGGGAACGAGCCGGGCTCATCCCTCAACAAGAGCTCTATACCTTTCAGGACCTCGGGCAACTGCGCACGCTGCGCTGCCTGCGCGAAGACGAGGTGCCTGCAGCCTCGATTCGCGAATCCATTCTAGCCATGAAAGCGGTTGCCGGCATGAGCAATCCGCTCCTTGAAGCGCGGGTCGTGCGCACCGGGACGCGCCTCGCCTTCCGCCACCGCGGGGCCATGGTTGACCCCGTCCGCCGCCAGTTGCTCTTCGACTTTGAGCGTATGGGCGAAGCAGCGCACGATGCTTCGAGGCTGTCGGCCCTAAGCCCAATAGCAGCGCCCGACCTGCGCGGCCTGCAGGATCGTTTCCACGCTGCGGTTCAGGCTGAGGAGGCCGGCGAGAAGCAACGCGCCATCAGCCTCTACCAGGAGATTTTGTCCATCGATCCAGAGTATGCGGCGGCCTGCATCAACCTGGGCACGTTGTTTTTCCATCTGCGGCAGTTCGGCCGCGCCGAGGAGCTCTATCGCCGCGCCACCGAGGCCGACCCCGGATACGTGCTGGCATACTTTGATCTGGGCAACGTGCTCGACGAACTTGAGCGCATCGACGAATCCATCGCCGCCTACCTGAAGGCGGTTACCCTCGCTCCGCGCTACGCCGACGCTCATTACAACCTGGCCCTCGCCTACGATCGCATCGGTCAACCTCGCAATGCGCTCCGCCATTGGCGCGCTTATACAAAACTCGATAATCGCGGACCCTGGGCCGAACACGCCCGTGGCCAGATTCGCAAGCTGCTCAGCCGCGAAGGCATGGCCATCGCTTTCCGCTCCGACCACTTCATCCCACCGCGCAAAGGCAGAGCCGCACTGGAACTGGTTTCCTAGCGCTCAAACCGTCCTTCGCAAATGCCAGGTTGAATGCGCGTGCAGCGAGCCTCTCCAGCCTATACTGGTCGGCATGAAAGCATCCCCTGTTTGGCTGCTACTGGCGGTGTTGTTCGTGCCGGCACTGCAATCCCAGACGCAGGATGAGCCCGCTCTCGAGGGCTACGTCACCCGCGCCGCGTCGAACTCCGACTTCGATGTGAACGGCGTTCGCGTGTTCTGCAATGGGGTTGAGTATCTGCCGCCGGGAACCGTCCGCAGTGTAAGCAAGCCGCCCGTCGTTTGCCCGGCCGGGACGCCCTTTCTCGGGGAACATATAGCGATCTACGGCACAGAGGACGCAGACGGTCATTCTGTTTACGCAATCCGCATCGAGCTTCGGCCGCCGCAGCGTGGCTATGTCTTCGGTTCAGGGGTGATCGACGCAGCCCCGCCTCAATCGGCGCCGGCCGGACAGCCCGGCGAGCTTAGGCTCCGCGCAGACGGCTATCGGATTCGCGTGACCGGCAAGACCAAGGTTGAGTGGAGCGCGCCCTTGCAGTCGGTTACCGATGTGAAGGCGGGGGACTGGATCAAATACAAAGCAAAGCGCTACGCGATGGGAGAGCTGATCGCCGATTCTGTTCGCATCGGTCCCAATGAGATTGGCGATGAGGAACAAAAGCTGCGCGCGAAGGATGAATACGATCCTTCATCTGTACCCGCCGATGCAAAGCAGAACCTGCTGAAGGACGCGTTCGCGATGGGCTACGACCCGAAGGAGTTTCCTCCATACGACGATGCCGCAATGCAGGCACGCGTTGAGAAGATCGGGAACAGCCTTGTTCCCAGTTACCAGCGCGCGCTGCCCGATTCCGATCCGGCCAAAATTCAGTTTCGGTTTTATCTGGTCGATAACAAGCATTTCTGCGGCACGATGCCGTGCGATTTGTTTGCATTGCCCAGCGGCGTCATCCTGGTTCCGCATCAGGTCGTGGAGCGGATGCAAAACGATTCTGAACTTGCGGCAGTTCTTGCGGACGGTATCGCGCGCGCCATTGAAAAGCAGCAATTCCGCATGCAGACCAAACGATATGCAGCGATTGCAGCAGGCGTGGCCGGCGCGTTCGTGCCTCTGGTCGGTCCCTCGATCTTGACCGAAGGCATGAGCCTTCAAGCGCACCTCCTTCTCAGGGAGCAACATCAAAGCGGGCGCGTCGGCCTGGACTTGCTCCATGACGCCGGGTACGACATCGATCAGGCGCCGGTTGCGTGGTGGCTGCTGGCGTCGATGAAACCGAAACCAATTGCCGAGATCGATATCCCTGATCGGTCTGTCTATCTTTACCGCATTCTCGGCGAAAGCTGGCACAATCCGGCGCTCAACGCGCTGCAGGCGCATTAGCGGTTTGTCGCCGCTTCCGCCACTCCGCGAATGTGCGCCGGCCGCGTTCTGCAGCAGCCGCCCACCAACGGATCTTCTGCCTTGCTATACTGCGGCCATGAAAAACACAGCATTCGTCTTGCTCTTCGGCTTGGCGGGCGTACCCGGTGCTGTGTCCCAGTCCACACAGACTCCCGATCTCGACGGCTATGTCACTCGGGTAGCTTCGAACTCCGATTTCGACGTCAATGGCTTCCGCATCCTGTGCGGGCCTGATAGCCGAACAACCGTTGGGCAGTCCCAGTCGAAGGAAGTCTTGAGCTATCAAGGCTGCCCGCCCGATACGCCCTACCTCGGCGAGCCGATGAAGATTTACGGCTCACTCAAGAAGAAGAACCACGCGCTCGAGTCCACGCAGATCGAAGCCCAGCCCGTTGTCCGAGGCGAGATCGCCGGCTCGGCGGTCATTGACGCGCTGCCGGCGCCCAATTCAATCGACGCCCAGCTGGGAATTCTTTTGGTGCGCGCGGATGGATACAGGATCCTAATCAGCGGAAAGACTGCGATCACCTGGGGCCCGCCACTCAACTCAATTGCCGGCATCGCGGCGGGTGATTGGATGGAGTACAAGGGAAGGCAGCGCTCTGACGGTGTTATCGAAGCCGATTCGGCGAAGTTCTTCCTCGGAACTGTGGGAGAAGACGAAAAAAGGCTCCGCCAAAAGCAGGATTTCGATCCGTCCACGACACCTCCCGGCGCCAAGCAGAGCATGATGAAGTCGGCGTTCGGAATAATTGATGTCAGGAAGCTGCCTCTCTTCGAAAACCCAACGATGCAGGCGAGAGTCAGTGAAATAGGGAACAAACTCATTCCCGCCTATCAGCGCGCTCTGCCCGACGCAGACCCCGCGAAGATTCACTTTCGCTTTGAGCTGGTGAACGAAAGGAATTGGCACGATGCGCTGACTCTGCCCAGCGGGATCATCTTCGTCCCGCGTCAGGTTGTCGAGCGTATGCAAAACGATTCCCAGCTTGCCGCGGTGCTCGCGGACAATATGGCATGCGTACTCGAGAGGCAGCATTTCCGCTTCGGAGACATTCAAAACGAGCTCTCCACGACAAGCCTCGGAGCGGAGGCTATTGGCTTGATCGTGCCCGGCGCTGGCCTGGTTGGGGAAGCGGCGACTATCGGCTATCAGGAGATTCAGACGAAATTACTTCAGCAGAGCGGGCGCGTTAGCCTCGGGCTGCTCCACGATGCCGGCTACGACATCAATCAGGCGCCGATAGCATGGTGGCTACTCGCCGCTAGAAAGCCGGAGCCTACTTCCAAAATTTTGCTGCCCTATAGGGCGGCCTACGTCTATCGTGCGCTCGGCGAGAACTGGGAAGTAGGCACGGCTTCACCAAAACCCTGACCAAGTCAGACGATCCGTTGAACTGCATGCGCCACTTCGCGAATGTGCGCCGGCCGCGTTCTGCAGCAGCCGCCCACCAACTGCGCTCCAGCCCTGAACCATTCCGACGCCCGAACTCCGAATTCTTCCGGATCCGTCACTCCTACCCAGCGGCGTCCCGCCGCATCCCATCCTTCGCCGGAGTTCGGATAGACCAGGATCGGCTTGTTTGATGCGCTGCGTAGCTCCGCGATCAGCGCCGGCACCCACCTCGGCGGAACGCAGTTCACGCCGATAGCCACGGTTTGCGGGAACGAGGCGACCAGCGTGGCGCAATCGGCAACTCGCTCGCCGTGCGAGTCGTGCGTTTCGTCGCGGCACGAGAAGCTGAACCATGCGCGCAAATTGGGCCATGGCGCAAGGGCTTGGCCCACAGCGCGAGCCTCTTCAAGCGACGGAAAAGTTTCAAAGGCCAGCAAATCGGGAGCCTGATTGCCGCTGGAATTTGCGAAAACCTCAATGCGCTCGCGGTGAAAACGAACCAGGTCGTCGAAGGAGCAATCGTAGTTGCCGTGGTATTCGCCACCGTTGTGCAGCGCCGCCCCGTATGGTCCCAGCGATCCGGCCACGAGCACGCGCCTCTCAGGAAACTCCGCAACCACGCGCCGCGCCAGCTCGACGGATCGCAACAGCGCCGCATCGGCCTTTTCGGCGGTCAGTCCGACCTCGGCGTAGCCCATCCGCGAAACCTGGTAGCTGCACGTGGCGATGCATTCAGCGCCCGCCTGAACGAAAGCGCGATGCACGGCGGTCAGCTTGTCGGGCTCGTCTTCCAGAACGTGCGCCGACCAAAGCGGCCCGTCGATCCGCGCGCCTTGGTATTCGAGTTCTGTGGCTAACCCGCCGTCGATCACGTGAATGTGGTCGAGAATGTTCATCAATATCCTTTAACTTCTACCCGCCACTCGCAGACGCAACCCTTCCCGTGTCAAGTGCCGCCAAACAGCCTTCGGATCGCATCTCCATGATTCCGCTCGGAATATATTTTTCCTGAAGTTTGCCGATCATTACCGCGTCTTGGCGCACAATGGTTTCAGAAGTCCGCACAAGCCGGCTGTTTCAGAAATTCGAAAAAAGTGGCTTCTGAACTCTTCCGAAACCTTCTTTAACTCCCTTGCTTGCAAGATTTTACGAGATAAAGCCTTTAGAATCAGCGGGTTAGAGGAAGTGATCCAAGGTATAAGTAACTGAAAGAAAAGCACTTAACCACGGAATTCAGATCAATATTTTTTTGGAGCAAATGGCTCGGGCAGCTTCGCTATTCGCTGGACTACCGGCGCACCGGGAACATCGCAAGTCTGTTTGTTGATTGTTGAACGACAGGCAGCCGCGTGCCGAAAACCGGGAGATGGTTTTTACACTTTTTGCGTCCTGATCACCTGCCGCACGCCTTCCACGCGGCGCAGTCCCAGGACCATGCGGTTCAGGTGGCGCACGTCCTCGGCTTCCACCACGAACTCGATGATCGCTTCGCCCTCTTCGCTGCGGCTCAAATCCACCGCGCGAATGTCGGTGTTCTCGTCGGAGATGACGGCAGTCAGTTCTTTCAGCATGCCTGTCCGGTCTTCGCAGTGGACGATGATCTTGACCGGATAGCGCTGCGCTTGCCCCGCTCCCTCGGCCGCTCGTGACCATTCCACGTTGATGCGCCGGTCGCTCTCATAGAGCAGGTTCTGAACATTGGGGCAGCTGCGCGCATGCACCGCGACGCCCTTGCCCCGGGTCACGTAGCCCACAATTTCCTCGCCGCGAATGGGGTTGCAACATCGCGCGCGATAAACCAGCAGGTCGTTCTGGCCCTCCACTTGCAGCGAATCCGATCCAGTCAGGTGAAGCCGGCGCACCGCGTCCGACATGGCCGCTTCGCCTGATTTGGGAGCCGTGCCCGGCTCTGTTTCCAGCGGGGCGGCGAAGCCCGGCGATAATTTCCCCAATAACTGGTGCGCGGTGTTTTTGCCTTGCCCCAGCGTCGCCAGCAGGTCGGCGGCCGTGGCCACGCCGAACTCATTCGCGATGCGCCCCAGATCCTGGTCGCCGATTTGCGCCATCGGCACTTTGAATTTGCGTGCTTCGCGCTCCAGCAGCTTGCGTCCGATATCCACCGCACGCAGCCGCTGATCTTCATTCAGCCAGTGCTTGATCTTGTTGCGCGCACGCGGGCTCTTGACGAACGTGAGCCAGTCGCGGCTCGGCTTGTGATCCTTCTGCGTAACGATCTCGACGATGTCGCCCGTGCGCAGCTTGGTGCGCAGCGGAACCATGCGCCCGTTCACTTTTGCGCCCACGCAAGAGTGGCCCACGTCGGTGTGAATGGTGTAGGCAAAATCCACCGGCGTTGCCCCGGCGGGGACCACCACCACTTTCCCCTTGGGCGTGAAGGTGTACACCTCATCGGGATAAAGGTCCATCTTCAGGCTGGAGAGGAATTCGTTGGGATCCGTCATCTCCTTCTGCCACTCGACAAGCTGACGAATCCAGTTCAACCGCTCCTCGTCGCGCGCCGTCACCACGCCGCCCGTCTTGTACTTCCAGTGCGCCGCGATTCCCTCCTCGGCGATGCGGTGCATTTCTTCGGTACGAATCTGCACTTCAAACTGATGGCCGCTGGCGCCCATCACCGTGGTATGCAGCGATTGATAGCGGTTGGCGCGGGGAATGGCAATGAAGTCCTTGATGCGCCCCGGCACGGGCCGCCATAGCGTGTGAATCAATCCGAAGACCGCGTAGCACGAGGCCACATCCTCAGTGATTACGCGAATTGCCAGCAGGTCGTAAACCTGGTCGAAGGAAACTTTGGTTCGCTCGATCTTCTGGTGGATTGAATAAAGCCGCTTGATGCGCCACTCCACGCGCGCCTTGATGCCGTTTTCCCTCAACTGCTCCGCCAGCGTGTCTTCAACCGTGCGCAAAAACTGCTCGCCTTCGATGCGCCGTGCTTCTACGGCTGCCGAAACCTGCTCGTAGCTCACCGGGTCGGTGTAACGGAAGGCCAGATCTTCAAGCTCGCCGCGCACCTTGCCCATGCCCAACCGGTGCGCCAGCGGAGCGTAAATGTCCAGCGTCTCGCGTGCAATCGCTTCTTGCCGGTCCGGCTTCAGATGCTCGAGGGTGCGCATGTTGTGCAGCCGGTCAGCCAGCTTGATGAGCACCACGCGCACATCAGACACCATGGCCAGCAGCATCTTGCGCACATTCTCGGCCTGGCGGTCCTCGCGATTCGCGAATTGAATCTTGTCGATCTTGGTTACACCTTCGACGATGTGCGCCACCTGGTCGCCGAATTTGTCGCCGATCTCCTCGCTGGTCGCCGGCGTATCTTCCACGGCATCATGCAGCAGCGCAGCCGCCACCGCGGTCGCGTCAAGCTTCATCTCCACCAGCACCTCGGCTACTTCGAGCGGGTGCACAATGTAGGGCTCGCCCGAGGCGCGCGTCTGCCCCTTGTGATGGGAAACGCAGAACTCCCATGCCTTTCGAATCAATGAGATGTCTTCATTTGGCCGGTTGGCCTGTGCCTGCTTCAGCAGCGCTTCAAAGCGCTCGCCGATGGAGCGCTCGTCCGTTGGTCGGAGCGAGGTTTTAGGGGTGAGGACAGGCGTCTGCTCCGGAGCCACAGGGGTGCTCGAATCCTCTGCCGGAATGGTCTGCCGGACAGTCGCCATGCTTTATTATAGGCCGCTTCATTTCGGTGCGAATGAATCGCCCACCGGTTGGCCCTGCGTCGGAAATGCGGCCGAAGAGTCATCTCATAGTGCCAGTTCAATTTGGGAGCGGCAACGTCCCGGAAGCACGCTGGTAATCAAGAGGGTCATTCAATGTGGCGGACGTCACATCCCGGAACGAAAAAAAGGAGGAAATTAAACTCCCCCGGAGGTTAGGAACCGAGGAAAACATGGTGAGAAACATCTTTTTCGCCGCATTTGCCGTGTCCCTGCTGGCCGGCATCGGATATGCGAATCAATCGACATCGAGGACGGTAGTTATTCCAGTCAGCAAGACCTCCGCCACCAGCGGAAAGCAGATGTATGTGAACTATTGCGCCCCATGTCATGGAGTGGACGGACGGGGACAGGGCCCGGTGGCCGCAGCTTTGAAGAAGCAACCCACCGACTTGGCGCTCCTGAGCAAGAACAATGGAGGGAAATTTCCCGCCACTCACATCATGTCGGTGCTTGAATTCGGCGCCGCCAATCCGTCGCATGGCACAGCCGAAATGCCGGTCTGGGGCCCGATGCTCGACCGGATGGACAATACCAGCGCGGAAAACAACGTGAGCCTGCTCAGGATCGGCAATCTGAGCCGGTATCTGCAGTCGCTGCAGGCAAAATAGCGTTTCGCCGCTCCGCTTCGCTCTCGGGGCCGCTCCCAGCATTGATACTGGGAAGGGAGCCGATGACGAAACGGGACAACTCGAAGGCGGGCGCAAAGCCGAGAGCACGCCGCGAAAAAGCGTCTGCCACGTCCACCTCAGCGCGTGAACGTGATTCTGCGTCTCAAAGAGCTGCCCCGCGCGATCGCGCCTCCGCGCCAGTCGTGCGTTCAGCGCACGACAAGGTCGCGCCCGCTGCATCTCGTCGAGGCACCCCGATAGCCTTAGTCGCGCCACGCCCACCCGCGCCGGGACCGATTGCCCAGCGTCAGGCCCGCCCCGCACCGGCCCATCCCGCTCCGCCCGGCGCCGTTGTGAGCCGCCGAGCGGCAGATCGTCTCCGTGCAGGTCATCTTTGGGTCTACGCATCCGACGTGGTCTCCGTCACGCTGTCGAAACCGGAAGAAGCGCTCCTCCCCGTCGCCGACCAGCGCGGCCTGCTTTTGGGTACCGCGCTCTACAGCCCAACTTCGCAGATCGCGCTGCGCCTCGTTTCGCGCGAATCGCTCGTCGAGTCCGCATGGCTCAAGCTTCTCGCGTCGCGACTGCGCGCAGCCATCGCTCGCCGCAAGCCGCTACTCGACAGAGCAAACGATGCCTGCCGCCTGTGTTTCAGCGAGGCCGACGAGCTGCCCGGCCTTATTGTCGACAAGTACGGCGACCTCATTGTGCTCCAACTCTTAACCAAGGGGCTGCTCGCCGCAGGCGTGCGTGATACCTGCGTGCGCGTGCTGCGCGAGGAGCTTTCACCCGCCGCGATTCACGAGCGCCCCGATCCCCGCATCCGCGAGTTGGAGGGGCTGCCTTCACCCAGCCTGGATCCTCTCTGGCTCGCCGACCCTGAACAGCCGATTGCTGCCACGGAGTTTCACCTTAACGGCCTCACCTTTTACTACGACGCCAACGCGGGACAGAAGACCGGCGCATTTCTCGACCAACGCACCAACTATGCCGCGGCGCGCGACTGGGTCGAGCGGTTGGGCGTCGCAAAATCCAAATCCGGGGGCCGGGCGCTCGACGTCTGCTGCTATCAGGGCGGCTTCGCACTGCATCTTTCCCAGGTCTGCCGCCACGTTACCGGCATCGACGTTTCACGCGCCTCGCTTGAAGTGGCGGAGCGCAACTTCAAGGCCAATCGCTCCCAGCTCTCCGGCGAGGTCGACTGGATTGAAGCCGACGCATTTGAGATTCTCCGCGACTGGTCGCAGGCAGGCGAACAATTTGACGCCATCGTCCTCGATCCGCCGGCCTTCGCCAAAACCAAACGCGCGGTTGAGGGCGCACTGCGCGGCTACAAGGAACTGAATCTGCGCGCGCTCAAGATGTTGCGGCCTGGCGGGCTTCTCGTCACCTGCTCCTGTTCGCATCATGTAGCCTGGGCCGATCTTGAAGGTGCGGTTGCTGCCGCTGCGGCCGACGCATCGCGACGCGTGCGGCTGCTGGAGCGGCGCGGCGCAGCTCCCGACCATCCGGTCGTGCTCAACTTGCCCGAGACCGAATACTTAAAGTGCCTGGTTCTCCAGGCCGAGTGATCCGGCCTGCAACCGGAGACAAGGCCATCAAATCGGCCCCACAGTCGCGCAATTTAGAGATGATTTTCGTCGCGCAAATCAGCCGCAGCTCAGGCTCGCTTGCCCATCGAGATTCCGAGGCAAAGATTGCCGATGCGAGCGAGGACTCGGACTAGTTCGCCGGCCCGCTTTTTGTCGTCCCGTTGATTGGCTGCCGCAGCGTCTTGGGTTCCCGATTCCTTAGTTTCCGCGGGTGCTGCTGACCGCAATCCGGCCAAAGCTTCTTTCACCTGCGCGCGCAGCGCCTCAGCCTCAATGGTGCACGAGCGCAAGTAGGCCGATACCGTAAGCCCTGCCTCGGCGGCCCGTTGATGCAGGCGTTCACACTCGCCCTTGCTCAGGCGAAAGGTCACGCTGGTAGTGCGAAAATCGCGATCTAATGCGTCTTGCGGCGCCGGAATTGCCAATGCATCCTGCGGTGCTCGATTGGCTAACGAAGTCAATGCTCCGTCAACTCGCGCCGCGGGCTCCGGCTTCCAATCGATGGGAACATCTCCTCGATCTGGGAAGGGCTGCGGCTTGTACCTTGCGTGCTGACTCAACGCGCGCTCGTAGCTCAGCGTCACCACGTCGTCGCCGAGCTCATTCTCGGCCCATGCCTTCGCCAGCTCGGGATTGTCGACAGTTGGCGACGCAATCGCGGCCAGGATTCCGGCAAAGTTAGGGGGAGCGGGCGAAGAAGGGCTATGCGCCGGTGGTTGCATGCAAAGGAGCATACGCCGCCGGACGCGAACAAATCTGAGAATCCTCTCATTCAAGCGGCAGGGTATTCCCGCTTCAGGAGCGATCCCGCGCCAATCCCGATTCGGTATTCGGCCTCAGTGCGATCCAGGCGCGCCCACCGGCGGACTACACGCATCCGCCTCCGGCTCTGGCAGAACGCGTCCCGGCAGCCGCAACATCTGGCTGATGGTTTCCGCAGTAACAGGGCGAGAGTACAAGAACCCCTGCCCATATCGGCAGCCCAGCTCTCGCAGCAGCGCATCCTGCTCCAGCGTTTCGATTCCTTCCGCCACAACGTCCATCCCCAGCACACGCGCCAGTTCCACGATGGTGCGCACAATCTGTAACGGCTGGTCATTTCCTGTCGTCATGCGCGAAACAAAGGAGCGATCGATCTTGAGCACGTCGAAAGGCAGGGAATGCAGATGATGAAGCGAGCTGTAGCCGGTTCCGAAATCGTCCATCAGCAGCGACACTCCCAGGCGCCGCAAGCTGATCAGCACCTGCAACGGTGTGTCGCTGTCCGAAATGAGGCTGGACTCGGTCATCTCCAGGCCGAGCAGCCGGCTCGGGACCCCGGTCTGCCGCAGCAGCGCTTCGACGTGATCCGACAGGCCTTCGCGCGCGAACTGGCGTGCGGAAAGATTCACGCAAACCCGCGGTGCGAAATTCACCGGATCCTCGCGGCACCATCGTTGAATTTGGCCGCATGCCTCGGCGAGGCCCCAATCCCCAATAGGCAAAATCAAACCGCTCTCTTCGGCCAGAGGGATGAATTCCATCGGCGAAATCAATCCCCGATCGGGATGCTGCCAGCGAATCAGGGCTTCCAGCCCTACAATCCTCCGCGTGGCCAGCTCGACTTCCGGCTGGTAAAAAAGGACAAACTGATGCTTCTCCAGCGCCTTGCGCAGGTCTGACTTGCGCGGCCAGATCCCGGTCACTGGCTCGCGAGCATGATTGTTTTGCCCGCGACTTTCCCTGAAGATCTTGCGCATCCGGCGCAGCTCCAGTTGGCTGGCTGCAATATCGGCCAGGCTCTCCAGCATGCGCAGTTCCTCTGCCGCCATCGGGCGTCGAGGCTGGCATGAGAAGACGGTGAGCGCCCCGAGAATCCGGCCATCACCGGAGCGAACGGGAGCGCTGGCGAATGAAGCGATCTCAAGCCGCCGGATCATCAGCCGCCTGCCCGCATAGTTCGGATGCTCAGAAACATCCGGCACCACGATCGGCCCATCTTCGGCCAACACAATTTCAAACACGCTGCGCTTGCGCGGAAGCTCACGCACCGGCTCGCCCCAGTAGGATTTGATCCAGACACGGCTTTCGTCGGCAAAACCCAGCAACACGGTGTCGGCTTTAAAGTATTCGGCAGTCAGGCGCGTGATTGCATCGAAACCCGGCTCGGGGGCGGAATCGAGGATTCCCGTGGAAGCCAACGCCGCCAGCCGCGCGTCCTCTTCTTTCCAATCGATTCTGCCGGTCTGCAATTCTGCTTGCAGCATTCCTGCTCCGGGACCTTTTTTGCCTGCGGCAACACCGCTGCCGGTCCGCGGCAACCCGCGGACGATGGTTTCCGAAAAACGCCGATGCCAATTGAAGCGATCCCCGATTCGCCACCAACAATTCCCGGTGGGCGAAGCCTAAGCGGGCGCGACTCTGAGCGTGTTTTCCGGTTCTGTACCCTGCTTATCGGAGCAGTCGTCCTATGACATGAGGTTACGTGCGCACAATTACCGCGTTCGGCATTGTGGGTGATTCCGGGGCAATGCAGTGGTCATTTTTTCCCAGCGGGTTGTCCCGTTTCCGTCCACAGAAAGGTCATCTGGTCCGTGACGTCCTGGATCTTCTGTTCCACGCCAACCCCAGCCGAATGGCCGCCGGAGACACTGTAGTGCAGCAGTACCGGCCGGCCACTGGACGACTCCGCCTGCAAAAGCGCCGTCATCTTGCGCGCGTGCAGCGGATCCACTCGCGTGTCACTCGCCCCGGTAAAGAACAGTACTGCCGGGTAGGCCGCGCTTTTCTTCACGTTCTGGTAGGGCGAGTACTTGAGCAGGTATTCGAACTGCTTCTCGTCGTCTGCCGATCCATACTCCGACATCCAGTGCGAACCTTGCTCGAACTTCTGATAGCGCAACATATCGAGCAGCGGATATGCGCAATCCACCGCGGAAAACAGCTCCGGTCTCTGCGTAATCGCCGCGCCCATCAGCAGGCCGCCGTTTGATCCGCCATAGATGGCAAAATGTTCCGGTGAAGTGTACTTATTCGCGATCAGGTACTCGGCCGCGGCGTAGAAATCGTCGAATACATTCTGCTTCTTCTCAAACATCCCCTGCTCGTGCCAGTGCTGGCCGTACTCGCCTCCGCCGCGCAAATTGGGCACCGCAAACCAGCCTCCCGCCTGCAGCCACCATGCGTAAGCCGGTCTCCATTCGGGCAGTTGGTTCAGGTTGAAACCACCATAGGCGGTCATCAGCAACTGTTCTGTGCCGTCTTGCTTCAAACCCTTCTTTCCGGCGATGAACATCGGCACTCTGGTGCCGTCTTTCGACGTGTAGAACACCTGCTTGAGTTCGTATTGGCTCGAATCAAACGGGACTTTAGGCTGGGCAAAGATCTCCTGCTTGCCCGTAAGCGTGTCCAGGCGGTAGATGGTGGGCGGCGCGATGAAAGATTCGAAGCTATAAAAGCCGAAGCGGTCGGTCGTGCGCCCCGCGACCGTGGTTGCCATTCCAATGCCTTCGTGCTCCACGCTGCCCGCCGGTTTGCCATTCAGCGCGTAGATATTGGTTTCCAGCTTCACATCGTGCAGGCGATTGACATAGATTTTGTCGCCCACGATGTTGAAACTCTCAATTGCATCCGGGCTTTCAGGCACGATGGTCGTCCAAGCATCGGGCATGATGCCGGGATCGGCCTTCATGATTCTCCAGTTGGGCGACTTGTAATCCGTCGACACATACCATGCGCCCTTCACGTAATCGGCCGAGAACCGCGCGTCCACGCCCCAGATCAAAACCTGAAAGTACGATCCGGGTTTGGTCAGGTCGCGATAAACGATATCCACGCGCCTCGGCGGCACTCCACGATCAATCTGGACCACCAAGTAGCGGTAGTCGTCCGAAAGGAAAGTTTCCATGAGATCGTTCGGCCCAAGAATCTCGCCGCGAAACTCCTTTCCGAAGACCAGCGCGTCATGCGAAACCCTCTCCCCGAATTCGTGCTGATAGACCAGCGTTCCCTTCTGATCCATGCGCGAGTAGTAGAGGCCCTTTCCATCCGGCGTGAAGATAACGCTCAGGTAGATTCCGCTGGGCAACTCGTCGTCGAGCGTTTTGCCCGTTTTCACGTTGAAGATCCGTATCGCGCTTTCATCCGCGCCGCCCTGGCGCACGCCGTAGGCCACGAGCGTTCCGTCGCGCGACACATCTTCCAGGTCCACCGAAGTATTGGGATCGCGGCTTAACTGCGCCGGATCGATGAGCCGCTTGTCTTTTTCTGCCCACCCGTGGCGCACATAAATCGAGGATTGATCTTCGCCCGCCAGCATCTTCTCGAAGAACAAGTCATTCCCGCGTGCCATGGGCACCTGCCATGTGCCCACGTGCTCCAGCGCGTCCATGTCGTCGTTGATCTGCGGTCGAATGCGCGCCTGCTCCATGTAGCGCTGCGTGTAGGCATTCTCCTGCTCGATGAAGTCCCTGGTCTCCGGGCTGTCGGCATTCTCGAGCCATCGGTAGTTGTCGACGACCTTGGTGCCAAAGTAATTGTCGGTGACCGGAGTGACCTGCACATCCGGCGGAGGCGGAAGAGTGAATCCGTCGCGTGAGTGAATCGTCTGGCTTGAAGCGATTACTCCGGAAAGCGCCCCGAGCAGGGCGCAGGCAAAGGTCCGGCGCATCCAGTAGCACATTGGAACAGCATACTCGCGCTGTTTGACGGCCCGCATCTTCATCGCCGGACTCAACCACGAAGTGTTTGCTAACCAAGTCCTCAATCGTGCATTTTGGAGCCAATTCTATTGTCCGCACGACATCGGTTCTCCGACAATGAGCAGGATGGCTACGCAAACCGGGTTGACGAGCAAGCGGGTAAAAGGCCTGGCGGATTTCAGGCTGATCCCGCGCATCGAGACGTATCCTCGAGTCGTCTCCTTCGCTCAAACGCCGCTGGGCAAGGCCGCCTTACTTGCCGTGTTCGGTTTGGGCATGCGCGTTTTCCTGGGGGACTTTCAATCTGTATTGATTTTGATGGCACCCCTTGCAGCCGTCACTTTTTTGCCGGAATACAGGCGGTTCGTCTTGGCCATCACTCCCATCGCCTTCACTGTCATGCAGACCGTGGGTGATCCGCTCCTCCTTGGCTCTTCGCTCTTTGTCGTCGCCCTGGGGATCTTCCTTTATTGGTGCGCGATGCGCCGGCCCAAGTCGCGGTTTGGTCAAAGGCCGGTGGCGTTTCTTTTAGCCGGTTTTACCGTGCTGGTTGTGCTGGCCGGCATTGTGGCGCCTCATTCATTGCCGTCCGTGATTCTGTGGGACCTGGTCGGCGCATTGGCTAGTTACCTTTGGTTCATCGCCTATGCGCTCAGCGATCGAAATTCGAACCCGTCTACCGAGCTCACACTCGAGCTGACCGCCTTTCGCCCGGTGTGGGGCTCAACCAACACGCCTTTTCCCAAGGGCGCCGCCTATCTTCGCCGCATTGAAGCCAAGAATCCGGAGCAGCTCGCGATCGTGCAATTAAAAGGCCTCAAGCTGCTCGCGTGGGTCATTCTGCTGGCCGCGTTCCAGGGATTGTGGCAAAAGTTTTTTCACGGCTATCTGCGCATCCCCACCGTCGATCAAGCGATGGCCATGAGCGTCCACCGAACGCCGGTGGCTTGGCATCTCCAATGGGAAAGCCTCATCCTGGCATTCTTTGAGCTCATTTTGACGATCTCGGTTATGGGCCACCGCATCATCGCGTGCTGCCGCCTTGCTGGGTTCAACGCGTTGCGCAACACCTACCGTCCGCTGTCTTCGACGACGGTTATGGAGTTTTTCAACCGCTTCTATTACTACTTCAAGGAATTGCTCGTCGACCTTTTCTTCTATCCCGCATTCCTTCGCTATTTTAAGAAGCACAAGCGTTTGCGCATGATTTTTGCCACCGCTGCCGCCGCTTTCTTCGGCAACGGGTTCTATCACTTTATGAGAGACTGGCAGATCATTCAGAATCTTGGGCTGTTGAAGGCGCTGGTCAATTACCAGACCATGTTTTTTTACAATGCCGCGCTAACCTTAGGTCTGTGCGTTTCTCAAGTCAGAATGCGCAAGCCACATCCAGTGGGTCTTCTTCGCGGGCACATTCTGCCGGTATTCGGCGTCATCGTGTTTTACATTCTGCTGAGTGTATTTGAAATTTCCGAGCGGGTTTATCCACTTGTCGAGCACTTGCGCTTCTTTGCGAGTTTATTCTTCATCCACTTTTAGGGAGGTTCAATGAAGGGAAAGGCGGAGATTCACGAGTTCGTGCAGGAGCTTTTAACGCGCAGTGGCGACGATCAGCCCCTGACGGATCAGGACTCCCTGTTGCTGAGTGGACGCTTGCAGTCGATCGATGCCGTGGAGATTGTAGTTTTCCTCGAAGAGAACTTCGGAATCGATTTTGCGCAAATCGGTTTTGACCGGGATCAAATCGACAGCATCGATGCCATTTACACTTTGGTGCAGAATTCCGCAACCCAGAACTGATCGGGGCTTGAGACGTTGAACAACCATTCCCAAAGCGCGATGCCGGACCCTAAGGCCCAAATCGAAACTCGACAAGCCGCGATCGAAACGGCGTTGCTGGCGCATCCCGCAGTGCGTGAGGTAGTCCTCGCCGGCGATCCCAGTGGCGGATTTGTCGCTTATATCGTCCCCGATGATGGCTACATGGATGAAGTTTTGGGTCGCGCCGCGGCGGGTTCCGCTCTTGTTGGCAAGTGGCGAAAAACTTTCGACCTGAGCCAGCTGAATAAATCAGCAGAGGCCAGGCCGGTTGGGTTCAATACCGAGGGCTGGAATAGCAGCTACACGCGAGGCCCGATTCCCCTCGAGGAGATGAAGGAGTGGGTCGAGAACACCGTGGGCAATATTCTCCGGCTCAAGCCGGGGACTGTATGCGAAATCGGCTGCGGGACCGGCATGCTCGTCATGCGGATTGCTCCGCACTGCGACCGATATGTTGCAGTCGATCAATCTTCGGCTGTCCTGGGGCGCCTCAGGGAGCAATTGCGGGCAGTCCCGAACATCGCGGATCGAGTTGAAGTTGTGGAGAGCCAGGCCGCCCAACTGGCCGGTTTCAGCCAGAACACGTTCGACACCGTCGTGTTGAGTTCCGTGGTGCAGTTTTTCCCCAATGTTGCTTATCTCACCTGCGTCCTTGAAAACGCCATCAATCTGGTAAAGCCGGGCGGCCATGTTTACGTCGGCGATGTCAGAAGCCTGCCGCTGCTGCAGGTGTTTGCCTCATCGGTAGAATTGTTTCAGGCCGCTGATTCGTTGACCGCCGCGGACCTCCGTGACCGCATTCATCGGCGCATGGATAGAGAGCCGGAACTGGTTCTCTCTCCCGCGTACTTCCTCTCGTTGCCGCGCAGATTTCCAAAAGTTTCGAGAGTGGACATAAGGCATCTTCGCGGCCGAGCCGATAACGAGATGACGCGCTTTCGCTATGAAGCGATCCTTCATATCGGCACCGACAGCGCGCCGGTCTTCGAAGGCGAGTCTCTGGATTGGGCCGATCGCAAAACCACAGTGGACGAGATTCGCTCCGTATTGAACCAGCACGCGGGCCGGCCCATTGGCATCAAAAACATCCGAAACGCCCGCATTGAAAGGGATCTCGCGGCCATGGCGATTCTGGATGCCGCCGATGCGGCGGCTCCTGTGAGTGAGTTGCGCCTCAAGGTCGAGCAGACTGCCGTTGGCGGGAGTCATCCTCAGGATCTCTTCGATCTCGAAAACGAGGACCTGGGATTCGCCGTCTTTCTCAGTTCTGCGGCATGCCGCAAGGACGGGACGTTCGATGCCTTTTTCATCCCCAAACAAAACCTCAAGGAATCGGTATTCCCCGCAATCAACTGGCCGGCTCCCGATGCTTCAGCTTTCCTTCACCATGCCAATGCGCCGGGACAGGTGAAGACCCGCAACGATCTGACCGCTCAGCTGATGGAATTCTGCAAGCAAAACCTGCCCCAGGATTCTGTGCCAGGCGCAATCATTCTGGTCGACTCGCTGGAACACGCATCCTGACGGTCGATTTGCCGGCAGTAACTCGGCGCATTCCGTCATCGTGCGGCGTGCCATCAAGACACTAACGAGAGCCGTATAATCCTGCTGATGAAATCTGAAACAAGTGAGAGCGGGAGCGACTTCGCGGTGGACCCGGAATCTGCCGGCGCTGGCAAGTCACCTTTATGGGCTCCGCCAATGACCCAGTACGATCCCATCCTCTTTGCGTTCTCAGCATGGATCGTTACCCTGGCGTTCATTTTGATCTTTGGTTCTGACTGGGTCAACATTGCACTTTTGGCGAGTATCTATTTGCAGTTTCGGTCCCGGGCAACAGTGAACCAATGGCTGTTCTCTGTTCTGCTTGGCTTGCCGATCCTTATGATCAGCCCAAAATCGAATGCGCTCTTTGCGCTGGCTGCAGGCTGCATTACGGTGGCCGCGTATCGCGCCGCAAAAAAAGCAATTCCTCTCAGCAATCTGCTCCCTCTTCCCTTGGCGTTTTTCACTCTCTGCGTTGCCATCGTTGACGCGATCGTCCTACATTTCACGCCGCACACCATCGACGCGCGGATGCTCGCTTTCGATGGTCGATGGTTCCTTAATATCAGTGCCGGAACCTGGCATTGGGCGCAGGCGCATCAGCTAGTGGGAGCTTTCTTCCTTTTCGTTTATCTATCGCTGCCTTGCATTGTCGTTTTGATATTAGTAAGTCTCAACACGGCGAACTGCTGGCGGCTGGTGTTAGTCCTGCTCCTGTCGTCTATTTGCGCCGTCCCGTTCTATCTGCTTTTTCCCGCGGTTGGCCCGCTTCATATTGGGAATCCAATTGCTCATCGCAATTGTCTGCCATCTTTGCATGTCACCTGGGCAATCCTTCTGTGGCGCGCAGCAAAGCCCGGATGGACGAGTTGGGCGATGGCCTTGTTTGTTGTATTCACCGCAATTTCAACTCTCACGACCGGAGAGCATTATTTGATCGACCTGATTGCCGCGCTGCCTTACTCAGCTCTCTGGTCCTTGGCAATCCGGCGGAAACCTGGAGCGCAGAATTCTGAGGGCGGGTTGCGGATGAGTGAGCTGTGAGCCCGACTCTCTTCAAACGCACAAAGGGACATCGGGGCTCTTACTTGGCGGCTTTGGGTAATCGATCTTCATCGAGCATACGGTAGAGCTCCTTGCGATCGATCTTGCCGGTCGCTCCCAATGGCAGATCGTCCAGGTAGTGGATCCGCTGCGGAACCATATAATCCGGCACACGCTTCTTCATTGCGTCGCGCGCATGGTCGCGAGTTACCCCTGCCGCGCAGTGAAATGCCGCAATGCCTGTTGCCCGGCTATCAACCAAAGGCCACGCCACTGCCGCCACCATGTCTGTACCCAGAATCTCTCGCAGGTGCGCTTCGACTTCTTCAAGCTCCACGCGATTGCCGAGAATCTTCACCTGGTTGTCGATTCGCCCCAGGTGATGAAACGTTCCGGAGCTATCCTCATATGCCAGGTCCCCAGTGCGATACCATCGCTCTCCGTTCAGCGTGGGGAAGCGCGCTTCCGTCAGTTCAGGATCTCCAAAATATCCGCGCGCTGCCTGGCGTGTCGCCACCACCAGCTCGCCTTCTTCACCGCGCGCCAAGAACTTCAGTTCCGCGTCCACAATTCCCGCGCGAACCCCGGGAAACACCGTGCCGATCGCCATGGTTCCGCGATTTGGAGTGACATACGGAGGATCCTGGAGGGTCTGGGCAATGCAGTCGACCGTAAGCTCCGTCGGCCCGTAGAAGTTTTCCACGATGCTGTTGGGTGCAGCCACCTGCCATGCCTGGGCGGTGCTCACCGCGAGCGCCTCGCCGGCGAAAATCGAAATCCTTAACGACGGGAATGCGTTCGGCTTCAGCATCTTCATGCGCGCCATAAACGAAGCCGTTGAAGGCACTGAAAACCAGAGCGTCAGTTCGTGATCGCGGATAAATTTTGCGGGCGCCATGAGCTGCGCTTGAGGAACCACATAAAGCGATGCGCCCGCGCTCCACGCCATAAACATATCGAAGACCGAGGCATCGAAGGTCAGCTCCGATGCTTCCGCGATGCGATCGTCGGGGCCAAGCGAAAATCGCTGGTGCATGATCTCGATGAACTGGCACACGCTTTCGTTTTCGATCATCACGCCCTTGGGTGTCCCCGTCGTCCCGGAAGTAAAGATGATGTACGACAGGTCGTCTCCCGAGCGGGTCACTGGCTTTTCAGGCCCCTGGTCGGGCAGATCGCTGAAGCCTTCAAAGCTGATTCCCTTCGCACCTAAGGCATTTTGCGGCGGCTTTGCGTTCGGCCCATGCAGAATCCGCTTCGGAGCGTTCTCCAAAACACGATCCGAAAGCCGGTCCAATCCAGCCTGATCGGCGATCAGCGCGTCCGGTTTTGTCTGCTGCAAAATACGAATCACGCGGTCTTCAGGCGTATCAGGCTTGATGGGAAGGTAGGCCGCGCCGGACCAGAGCGTTCCCAGAACTCCCGCGTATGCTTCGATGGTTCGCGATGCCAGAAGACAAACCTTTCCGGAGCGTTCGCCGGCCTTTAAGTCGAGCCAGCCGGAGATTCGTCGCGCAAGGCTTCCGAGTTCGCCGTAAGCAAACCGGGAATCGCCGACAAACAAGGCCAGGGCTTGCGGATCTCGAACCGAGCTCTCATAAAAAGGCAACGCAAGATTGTAGTTGCTTCTAGGTGTTGCAATCGCGTCCATTCGCCAGAATCTCCGTGACCAGCATATAACCCAAAGTCAACGGGCGGGATTGGCCAACTAAGTTCCCCAATGCCGGCCGTTGCATGGAACCCCGGTAGAATCGACTGCAGTGGCCACCCCTCCCTCAGACCGTCAGCCCGAGCAGTTGGAGCTCGCCGCAGAGACGTTGACGCGGCCGGCGACTGAGCCGGCGGCGCGCTCGCGGTGGTCGCGCGTGCTCCGTATTCTGCATCCTTCCCATGCTCATTCGGCGTTTTCGGCATCGGTGCTGCTCGCCGCGTCGTCAGTTGTCTCAGGCCTGGTGGGTTTGGGGCGCGGCAAATATATTGCCTGGGTATTCGGCGCCGGTCCGCAAACTGACGCCTACATGGCCGCGTTCCGCCTTCCCGATCTGATGAACAATTTCCTCGTTGGCGGCGCGGTCTCAATCACCTTTGTCACCATTTTGAATCGCTATCGCGAACGCGGCGAGGAAGAGCAAGGGGAGCAGCTTCTCTTCACGGTGCTCAATCTCATGGTCATTGCGCTGACGGGCGCATCGACCGTTCTCATGTTTTTCGCCGCGCCGTTCGTTCGCTGGACCAACCCCGGCTTTCCCGCGGATCAGGTTGCGCTCTGCGCACACATGACGCGAATCCTGCTCCCCGCGCAGATCTTTCTTTTTGCGGGCAGTGTTTTGGGCGCCACGTTGCTGGTCCGAAAACAATTCCTCTACCAGGCAGCCACCCCAATCCTCTACAACGTGTTCATCATTGTGTGTGGTGTGCTGTTGCACCGCAAATTGGGCGTGAGTTCGCTCGCCATCGGAGCGACCGCCGGATTCCTGTTTGGTTCGCTCGGAATTAATGCCTGGGGCGCGGCCCGCGAGCGAATTCGCTTTCGCTGGCACATCGATTTTCACCATCCCGGTCTTCGCATGTGGCTGTTCATGACCCTGCCGCTCATGTTCGGCTTTACGCTGCCATTTCTCGATCAATACTTTGCGGGATTCTACGCATCCCACGGGGCGGGCGATATCACTCGCCTCGCCAACGCCAAGCAGTTGTTCTCCGCGCCCATGGCGATGCTGGCTCAGGCCGCCGGCGTCGCCTCCATGCCGTTCTTTGCGCAGCTCTGGGCGAAAGATCAACGATTCGCATTCGCCTCTGGTGTCGCTGACTCCGTTTCTCGCGTGGTCGCGCTCAGCATTCTTGCTGCATCGGTGATGATCGCGCTCTCGCAATCGATTGTGCAGCTGATCTTCGGGGGCGGGCGGTTCACTGCAAGCGATGTGAATCTGACCGCGTGGTTTTTCGCTTTCTACACCATCTCCCTCTTCGCCTGGTCCGCGCAGGCCATTTATGCGCGCGCCTTCTATGCCGCCGGAATCACTTGGCTCCCCATGCTCGCCAGCACCATCATTCTCTTTCTTGCTTTCCCGCTCTACGGGTTCGGATACAGGGTGTGGGGAGCGGCCGGGCTGGCCCTCGCCTCCGACGCAGGCATTGTTCTGCAGGCGGCCACCCTCGCCGTTCTGTTGCACAAGCGCCGCATGGTGTCTCTTGCCAGCCTTGACTATGCCGAGATGCGCCGCTGCCTGATGGGCGGAGTTGCCGCTGGCGCAGCCGCGTGGCTCGTCGCATGGGCCCTTGCCGGCATCTTCCACCATCTGCCACGGCTGGCCGCGATTCACCATGCCCGGTCCATCGCCGACAGCGCAATCCTCATGGGCGGCATCGCGGCCTGGACGGTCGTAGCGATGTGGGTCCTCGACAAAGCCGGCTCGGCGCTGCCCAGCGTCGCCATGCGCCGCCTGCGGCTCGGCTGAAGTCTGACTGCATCGGACTCTGCCAGCTGTCGCGCCAACCGCACCCGCTCTTCAACTCATCCGAAAGCATATGCGCCCGCACAAAACACAAGCGCTCCCCGAAAAGCGGAAGCGCTTATGTTCAATGCGAAATCGCAGGTTGTTGCGGACAGCTGAGGACTACGAGTTGTGAGCCTCATGAATCGACGGCGCCGGACTAGCCACCGCAACGGGACCTGATGTCCCGGTCGCTTGAAGGGGCTTCGCATCAGGCTTGCGAATATCGATGCCCCCCTTGAAGAATGCTCCGTCTTCAATGCTGATGCGCGCTGCCGCCACGTCGCCGTGCAGCGACCCTTCTGCGCGAATGTCCACGCGATCGGTGGCAGAGACGTTGCCCTTCACCTTGCCCAGCACCACCACTTCGCGCGCCGTGATGTTGGCGCCAACCTGCCCGTTGCGCCCGATGGTGAGGCGATTGCCGGGCAGATTGATAGCACCCTCGACCTTGCCGTCAATATATAAAGACTCGGAACCTGTAATCTCGCCCTTGATGAACAGGCTTTTGCCGAGCGTGGCTTGCTCGGTGTTTCCGGCTTGCATCCGGGATGGGGTTTCAGGAACGTGTGCCGGGGGCGCCGCGTGTTGCGGCTCCGGCGTGGGATTCGGGATCGATGATCCAGTCTGGCTTGGTTTCCACATTGCGCTCAAGGTGTTCTTCCTATTCTGTCCGCTTCAGGACTGGGGATGCCAAGGCACGGCCAATGGCCCGAACCCATAATGGATAATCCGTTTGCCGCCGCTTGCGCCGCGGCCATCTACTTGGCTGCCTGCAATCGTTCGAGTCAATCTTCAGGCTCCGCCAGATCAACGCGCTTCCGGCTCCGCCAGGATGACGCGCAACCCCATTCTACGGCAACTCCGTGCGATCTGTGCAAGCGCCACTCTCCAAAGTCACCACAGTTCGTAACCCACCCGGTTGCCCTACTCTTGAACTATGACGGATCGCGAGTTACTCGCCCGCATCGCCGCCTCCGCGGGCCAAAAGGCCGGATACAAGCAGCTGGTTCGCGAGCTCTCACTGCCCGGCGGCCGAGCGCGGCGTCTTCTTCTCGAGCAACTGGCCCGCCTCACCGTACGTGGCCAACTCATCCAACCCGACCGAGATCACTGGACTCTCCCGCGCGCGGCGTCACGCGACAATCTTGTCGCCGGCCGCCTCGATCTGCACCGCGACGGCTACGGGTTTGTCCGTCCCAACCGCAAACCCTCCGCAGCGGAGTCGAAAACTGCTCCTGCAGTCCAGGACATCTTCATTCCGCCCAGTGAGATCAATGCCGCCATGCAGGGCGACCAGGTTCTGGTTCAGCTCGACCCACCAAAGGCCGATGGCCGCCAGCAGGGGCGCATCGTCCAGATTCTCGAGCGCCGCAACCCCACCGTCGTCGGGACGTTTCGCATGGCGCGTGAAGATCGCGGCCGCCACAATGTTGTGATTCCCTTCGACGACCGTATGACCCAGCCCATCGTGATTCCTCCCGGCGCGGAAATTCCTTCCACCGGTGGACCATCCACGCCGCATCGCGTTCTTGGCCGCGAAGCCCTGAATGCACAGCAACAATCGGAACCGTTGAAGGGTACGGGCTTTAGCCCGTACAACGATTCCCTAAAAGAAGAAGGGGCTTTAGCCCCCGAGGGAGACCGTCACTTCGCGGACGCAAGCAACTTGGATGGCCTCGTCGTCGATGTCGAAATCACCAGCTGGCCCACGCCCACGCGCCCTGCCATCGGCCGCGTGATTGAAACCCTCGGATCGCCGGACGACTTTGGCGTCGACGTGGAGATGATGATTCGCAAGCATCAGCTGCCGCGCATCTTTCCCGAGGCCGTGCTTGCTGAAGCGCGCCGGGTCGCGCACCTTGACCCGGACATAGCCGGCCGCCGAGCCGACTTCCGCTCGCTTCCCATCGTCACCATCGATGGCGAAACCGCGCGCGATTTTGACGACGCGGTCCTCGTCCGTGAGCACGCCGAAGGCGGCTATGAGCTTCAGGTTCACATCGCCGACGTAACCGAGTATGTGCTTCCCGGCTCGGCCCTCGATCTCGAAGCCCGCATCCGCGGCACCAGCGTTTATTTTCCCGATCGCGCCATCCCCATGCTGCCTCACGAGCTGTCGACAGGCATCTGCAGCCTTCGCCCCGATGAAGACCGGCTGGTGCTAAGCTGCGTGATGCAACTCGACGCGGCAGGCAATATCGAGAGCTTTGAGGTTGTTGAAGGCGTCATCCGCTCCTCCGCGCGCATGACCTATACGGAAGTGCACGCAATTCTTGAGCACGCCGACGCTCTCGTCCAAAACCCGGAAGCGCGTGAGCGCCCTGAATTTGAACGCATGAAGCGGCTCGCGGTCCTCATGAACCGGCGCCGCGAAGAACGAGGCTCGATTGATTTTGACCTGCCCGAGCCGGTCATTGAGTTCGACGAGCACGGCCAGATGCGCGGAGTCACCCGCGCTGAGCGCACCTGGGCCAATCGTCTTATCGAGGAGTTCATGCTCGCGGCCAACGAGTGCGTGGCCGTCTGGCTTGAGGATCTTGGAGTCCCTTCGCTCTACCGCATTCACGAGAAGCCCGATCCGCGTCGCGTGGTTCAGTTTGAAGAGCTCGCCGCCGGCTTCGGCCATTCTCTCGGTCTTGGACCGTTGCCAGTGCGCCGGATGCAAACCCGCGCCGAGCGCCGTGAATCGCATGGACAGGGCCGCAATCCCCGCCAGCACGAAGTGCCTGAAGACATTGCCGTCACTCCGCGCATGTATCAAAAACTGGCGGCGCGCATCGAGGGCAAGCCGGAGGAACGCATCCTCAGCTACCTCATGCTGCGCTCGCTCTCGCAAGCACGCTACTCCGAGGTCAACGAGGGCCACTTCGCCCTCGCCGCGCCCACTTACACTCATTTCACCTCGCCGATTCGCCGTTACCCAGACCTCATCGTGCATCGCATCGCCAAGACTCTTCTTCGCGCAGGGGTCCCGGGCCATCGCACCATCGACTCTTCCCGCCTCAGCTCGCCCTGGTCGCACCCCAATGAGGGCCGATCGACAATCCGGGTGTCCCATCCTCAAACAGGGGTGTCCCCCGTCCCTCGTCCCGCCCAGCGGGAAGGACCAGGGAACGGAAGCCGCCCTTCCGAAACAAAAACCGGGATCCAACCAGCTCCGCTAACCCCGCCAACTCCGCTAGCACCGCTGCCTTTGCCCGAGCTCGCCGAAATCGCTGAAGAAACCAGCTACACCGAGCGCCGTGCCGCCGAGGCCGAGCGGGAACTGGTCGAATGGAAAAAAGTGCGTTTCATGCAGGATCGTGTCGGCGACGAGTTCGCGGCCCTCGTCCTGAATCCTGCGAAATTCGGCCTGTTCGTCGAGCTCACCGATCTCTTCGTCGAGGGCCTGGTCCCCATCGACACTTTGCGCGCCGACCGCTACACCTGGCGCGAAAATACGCATGAAATCATCGGCGAGCGCACCGGACGCCGCTTTCGCGCGGGCGATCGCGTCCAGGTCATCCTCGACCGCATTCTTGCGCAGGAACGCAAACTGCAATTTGCGCTGGTAGAAGAAGAATTGCCGCTGACCGGAAAAAGGAGCGCGCCGCGCCCTTCGAAATCCCAGAAAACCAAGAAGAGCGGAAAACACAAACACCAAAACGCACCGCCGCCGCTCCCGGGTGGGAGCAAGCGGCGATTCAAGAAGGGCAGAAAGCGATGAGTCTCTAGCGGGCCGCAGGTCTTGGCGACTTGCCGCTGCAGCTTACGCGCCAGCCTGCTTCTCTGCCAGGGCGCCGATAATCGGCAGCTTGAAGCGCTTGCCCTGGTATGCATTCACCATGCACAGGATCACGACTGCCATCCAGAACAGGTTCACGATCGGCCACAGGAAGAGCCCAAAAAACGCCAGGGGCATCATCATGGTGACAATCGCCAGCAGAATGCCGAAGCCGATGTCCAGCACCACCGCTGACAGGCACAGGAAGATGCACTGCCAGGAGTGGAAGCGCACATAGGAATTCTTATTGAACGGCTCAACGATCAGAAAAATGATCGCCGGGATCACTGTGAGATAGGCCAGCGCCCCAGCGGCATTGTCTGATAGTCCCGAGGTGGCTGCAGCTGCATTAGGTTCATCGGCCATAGCAACTCTCCTTTCAAGGAAGACGGTGAATGGGGGAGGGGGCTTTTTCGCTTTTGCATACGCTCCGCGCGCCGGGGAATTCAGCTCCTAAGGCCGCGGGCGTCAAGCGAGGTGGAGATAGAACAACCCGCCGCCCATCTCCTTGTCAAGAGAATTCACGCTTCGTTCACATCCAGCCGCCGTTCTGGGCAGCCGATTACAATGGCATTGGGAGCAATTTCGATGGCGCACACTGTTTTTTGCGTTCGCAACAAGAAGGAAATGGAAGGGCTCGACGAGCCGCCCTTCGACTCCGAGTTTGGCCAGAAGATCTATAAGAACGTTTCCAAAGCGGCATGGGACGAGTGGCTCGCCCGCCAGAAGATGCTGCTGAACGAGTATCGCCTCCAGCCCTGGCTGCCGCAGGCGCAGCAGTTTCTCGTCGACCAAATGGAGGACTTCTTCTTCGGCTCAGGCTCAGCCTTGCCGGCCGACTACGTTCCCCCCGCGCACTAGCCCTCAAAGGCTGGCTGGAAAATCCGAAGAGGGACCGTAGGCTCTGAGGCACATATTGGTGGTCTGTTGTCGTCGGACCGCCTTAATGGGCGCCTCAGATTCTTTGCATCGTCTTTTGGTCGCATACAATCGGGCACAAGGGGAGAAATGGGCGCTGGACATATTTCGCGACGGCAAGCTATATCCATGGGGGTGGGGCTGGTAGCCGGCGCTGAAATCATGCCGAATCTAATGGTCCACGCCGAGCGGAAGAAAGCTACGTTTGTTTTGGTTCACGGCGCATGGCATGGAGGATGGTGCTGGCGGCGTGTCTGTGATCGCTTAACAGACAAAGGTCACTATGTCATCGCCCCCACTCTCTCGGGCGTGGGAGAGCGTTCGCATTTGCCGCCCGATATGATCGACCTTTCAACGCAGATTGCCGACGTGGCTGGCGAAATCAAATGGAAGGATCTCGATGGGATCGTGCTCGTCGGTCATTCGTATGGCGGCATGGTTATTACCGGCGTTGCCGAGCAGCTTCGGAATCGAATCTCTGCAATTGTTTACCTCGATGCCTTTATACCTGAAAATGACCAGTCGCTATACGAGATCACCCACGCTTCGCCGCCGTCTATAGCTGCTGTCAAGCCTCCGCCTGCGTCCTATTTTCACGTGAACACAAGCGACCTGGTGTGGGTCAACAGCAAGTTAACGCCGCATCCGATCAGTTGCTTTACCGAGAAACTGAAGGTGACGCGCGCGTACCAGAGCATTTCCAAAAAGGTCTACGTTCGTGCGCCCCTATTCAAAATGGCTGCGTTTGACAACGCTTTGGAACGCTGCCGGGCGGACGGGTCCTGGAAGACTGAGACTGTGACCTGCGGCCACGATGTAATGATCGACCAGCCGGAGGTTTTGACCGCCATCCTTGAAAAGCTTGTTTAAGGCACTTGGCGCAGCCATTCGCCTTAGTGGTTTGTCGCCCCGCTGTCGTTGGTCTCCATCAGGCTCGACACGTTCACCGGCTCAAAATCCCCGAGCGTCAAGCTGGTCAGGCACTCGAGATCCGCATCGTTCCACCGCGCGTCCGGCGTACCAATCAGCCCGCCGCTGTCGCCGTTATCGGCCAGGATGATTCCATAGTTGCGGAACCCCATGATGATGATCGCCGCTTGCGGGCTCGTCGCCGCGCACGCCGGAGTCGCAATGGACGCCTTCAGCCGGTAAATTTCGCCGGCGGGCCCGCTCATGGTGCAACTCGAGGGCGGCGTGGCCTGCGAAATCTCTGACTCCGTTGAAATCACCCCACCGGAGCTGTTATCGCAACTTCCCACCCCCGCCGTTTGCGTCGCCGGCCACACCCAGTAGTTCACCATGTGGTTGAGCGTGAACCGAATCGGATGCTTCACCGTTCCATTCGGCGCCGTAGGCGTCCCCGTCCCGATCACCTCATCGGCATTGGCAAGCAGCGGTCCCACCGGCAAGCCCGCGGCATCCGACGTTCCCTGTCCCTGCGGCGTCAGTGCGTCCGTCGTCACATTTGTCCATTCCGCGTTCGAGGAATCGGTCCACGGCCCGTCCAGATAAATCCCTTGCCACATCTCGTAGAGGGCCGGATTGTTTCCATTGCCAGCTTCAAGGTAGACCAGCACGTGCCGGTCGCCCGTCGAATTGCTCGTGCCCTCTACCGGCGCGTAGGCCGGAATCGGTCCCGAAGTGAAGTACGACTGATAGACCGTCGTCGCTATTGAAACATCAGGCTGGTTCGCCGGCACCTCGATCGCCGGAATCCCATTCGGAAATGGTGCGTTCGAATTGTTTCCGAAGAATGGCTTGACCGTCTCGGGCAGGTAGCCGCTATACATCGGCGCCGCCGGCGACGTATCCACTGGCAAATTCGTCGTCGCCGCATCCACGCGATGGTGGAAGATCGAAGCCGCCGTGAATACATTCGCCAGGAACGCGTTGCTTCCATTCATCGCAAAGGCGATCTGCGCTTTCGCGGTTGCACCTGCCGAATCGGTAATCACGAACTCGGGCGTGTACGTTCCCTGGCCGCCGATCAACGGGCTCGTGATCTCTCCCGAGTTTGCGTCCATCGTCAGCCCTTCCGGCAGCGGCGGATAATTGCCGCTGTCATCGACAGAAAATGTGTACGGCGGAGCTCCGCCCGTTGCCGCAATCGTGCAGCCTGAATATGCCGTGTTCTGCGTTCCTCCGGGGCAGCTCGTCGTTGTGATCGACAATGGGCCGCCTGTCGAGGTCAGCGTCACCGTGGCCTTTGCCGTCACCGATCCCGCGGCATTGGTCGCGGTCAGCACGTAATTTATGGTCGTCTCTGGGCTCACGTTTACGCTTCCGGTCGCCGCGGTCGACGCCAGGTTGCCCGGCGCAATATTCAGCGTCGTCGCGCCTGAAGTTGTCCAGCTCAGCGTGCTGATTCCGCCCAGCGTGATGCTCGTTGGGCTGGCCGTGAACGAGCTGATCGTCGGCAGAGTCGGCTGCGTCACCGTCACCGTCAGTGTCGCGGTTGCAGAACCCGTGGTGTTGGTCGCTGTCAGCGTGTACGTGGTGGTCGCCGTCGGGCTCAAAACCACGGTACCACTTGCTGAAGTCGATGCAAATGTCCCTGGCGTAATGGCCACGCCGGTTGCCCCGGTCGCGGCCCAGCTCACTGTGGTCGTTGAGCCGTTAATGATGGACGCGGGGCTCGCGGAGAATGAACTGATGGTGGGCGCGGCAACCTGTTTGAGGGTCGGGGTCTTCGTGGTGCAGCCTGCGAGTCCCATCAGAAAAGGAACCAGCACAAGCGCGGGGAAAACGGTCCGTGATGTGTTGCGCGCGCACTTGCCTGATTGCACTGCGTGATGCGATTTGGGGGAGTACATTTGCCGCCTTTCCCTCGATGATCCCGCTTGGCTGGCCGGCACGAGTCTTTCGCGCGGCAGTTCCTGAGACCTTTCGAGGATGCGCAGCCCTGGGGGAAAATGTTGCGCGCCGAAAAACTCCGGCGCTCAATCCGATCACTCAATCGGCCGAATCGTGTCTCATGGGCGATGTTTTCTCTCGCGGCATTTGCCCGCTGGCCATGTTGATTCCCGACTTGGTGGTTGCCTGGTCGATCACCACGTTCTTGTTCGATCGACCCGCGTGCCCGCCCATCCGCCGGCTACAACTGGCCCCTGGTCACCATGGAGTGTTCTGCCTGTCTCTTCACAATGCTTGAAGAACCCGGTTTTGGGTATATGACAAAAGTCATGTTGGTGCCGTGGTCAACAACCCGCGCGGTGCGCGCAGATGGCAATTCAGCTAGGGGACACTGGTTTCAAGGATGGCTGAGGAAGAAAAGTCAACGGTCGGGACGGCCAGATTCGAACTTGAGCCTTGAGGCGAAATCCTGATCCCGCCTTGGCGGGAGAAGGATCGCAGGATTTATTGGTCGGGACGGGCAGATTCGAACTGCCGACCCCTCGCACCCCAAGCGAGTGCTCTACCAGGCTGAGCCACGTCCCGACATAACGCAGCCGGTCCGCCATGGCGAACCGGCTCAAGGGTCACAGCTAGTTTACACTGCCGCGCATCTCGGCCGCATCACAGCTCCAACACTTCTCGCGCCTGATCCCGTGTACACGTCCTGCCTCGCCTGTTATTGTTTTCATTTGCTTCCCCGAGGAGCACTGAAAACCAACCATGCCCGATTCCGTCATCAAATTCGGCACCGACGGCTGGCGCGGCCTCATCGCCGATGATTTCACTTTTGCCAACGTCCGCACCGCCGCCGAAGCCATCGCCGCCTACATCCACGCTCAAAAAGGCTCGGCCCAGGAGGACCCCTCGAAAGGCCTCTGCATCGGCTACGACACGCGATTCGGCTCGAAAGATTTTGCCCACGCCTGCGCTGAAGTGGTCGCGGCTACCGGCATTCCCGTTCTCCTCGCCAACGCCGTAACGCCAACGCCGGCTCTCAGCTTCGGCGTCCGCGAGCGCGCCGCAGCCGGCGGCATCATGATCACCTCTTCGCACAATCCCGCCGAATGGAATGGCGTCAAATACAAAGGCTGGTATGGCGGCTCGGGCAAGCCCTCCATGATCGCGGCCATTGAATCGTTTCTTGGCAAACCCGCTCCGCGCCCACCGCAATCCGCGCCCATTACTGAAGTCGACTTCCTGCCCTCCTATCTCAAAGCTATTGAGGACTTCGCTGACCTCGACCTCATCTCGAAATCCGGCATGAAGTTCTGCATCGATTCCATGTATGGCGCCGGCGGCACGATCCTCTCCGATATCTTTAATCGCATCGGCGTCGCCAACGTTCCCATCCGCTCCAACCCGAACCCTCTTTTTCCCGGCATCAACCCCGAGCCCATCGAGCCGAACATTCGCGCCCTCGGTGAGGCCACAGTCGCCAATGCATGCCAAGCGGGACTCTGCACTGACGGCGACGCTGATCGCATCGGCGCCATCGATGAGCATGGCAACTTCGTCGACCCGCACAAAATCTACTCCGTGCTTCTCAACTGGGTTTTGCAATACAAAGGCTGGCCCGGCGCGGTCACGCGCGCCTTCAACACCACCAAGATGCTCGACCGCATCGCCCGGAAGTACGGCCGCGAGCTCATTGAGCACGGCATCGGCTTCAAATATGTCGTCGACCTCATGCTCGAGCGCGAAATCGTCATGGGCGGCGAGGAGTCGGGCGGCATCGGCTTCCAGCGCCACCTGCCCGAGCGCGACGGCCTGCTCAACTGCCTCATGCTCGCGAACGTCATGGCCCAGGAGAAGAAAACGCTTGGGGCATTGGTCGCCGACCTTCAGGCCGAGTTCGGCGAGCACCAGTACGGCCGCATCGATCTGCACCTAACCGACGAGCAGAAGAATTCGACCATCGCCCGCGCCCGGGCACTCCGGCCCGGCGACCCCGTTTTTGCCGGTATGGCCATCTATTCGCAGGAGAATCTCGACGGCGTGAAGTTTTATCTCGACAACCCTGAGGCCTCCACTAAGCCGAAGGCCGCCGAGACCTGGCTGCTGCTGCGCGCCAGCGGCACCGAGCCGCTCCTGCGCATCTACGCCGAATCGTGCTCCAAGGAATCCGTGACGAAGCTCCTGGACTCCGCCCGCGCGTTCGCCCTTGGCAGCTAGCTTTCGCCCCGGCAGCTAATATCGAGACCGTCTGATTCTGCAACGGAATAAATGTAGCGCCGTCGTCCTCGCCGGCTGTCGTGCGGGCGTCCCGCCCGCGAGTTTGCACTCGCCAGCTAACGCCAACGGTCAATAATGAGCGTGGTATTGACCTCGTCGCCGCCCCTTCTTGCCCTATTGCTCCATCCCCGCGCACGCAACCATCTGGTACCACTGCACGTGCAGCACCCCAGGGTGGAGTTCGAGACACACCTGCTCCCCGGTCGACGAGGTGTCGTACGTCGAAGACGACACACTCAGACTGTTCGCCCCCTGCATTGGGCCCCATGGGCCAAGGTCCAGATAGTAAGTGGTCGAACGCCCATGCGACTCGTGCTTACCCTCCACCGTTGCCGTATAGCTCGCCGGCGTCGAGCGATCCGCAACCGTGTCAGCAGCTGCCGCTAGCCCATAGCCGTACGCGCCCGCGATAAAAAGCATGCTGATCATCGCACCCCAGAACTGCGGATTCTTGCGCGCGGCAGAATAAATTCCTGCGCAAAACAGCCCGCCCACCAGCCCCGCATACTCAAGCAGCGAGAATCTTTCCACGAACTGAAGGCTGCTGTTCCCGTAGATCAACCCCAGGCCGCACGCCACGAAGGCAATCCCGAGATCGGTGCGCGGATCGCGCTTTGGCTTGAAGACCGCGTATAAAAGCGGTTGGCTGCGCACCAAATAAACCAGCACGGGAGGAAGCAGCGCCAGCACAATCGCTGACGGCAAGTGCACCGACGTGCTACCCAGCCCAAAACCCAACGCCGCAGCAATCGCGACCGCCATAAACCCGTAATTCAATTGTTTCGCTTTGTTAAGGGCCGCCAGCCTTTCCTCCGGCGTCGCGCCTAGTTCCTGGCTCTGTTCGATCTGCTCGAGCAGCGCCTTGCGGTCGCGTTCGTCAAGATCGGGCATCTGCTGCAGCCACGCGCGCACTCCGTCGCAGTCGTAGGATTTCTGCAAGGTGATTGTGCCCCGGCCATCCTTCCGCTGCAATTGCCAATACGATCCGTTCCGCGAGGAGATCGTCCGGAATCCTTCGATCTCGTTCAGGTCCGCGGTCTTCTCGGTAAAGGCGCCGCGCACTTCAAGGTGCGTCCCATCGATCACCAGCCGCGAGCGAAGCGCACTCGCCAGCAGATAAATTCCCATTAAGATTGGAACGATCGTAAGGTAAAGCAGCGATTCGCTATTGGGTTTCGTGAGCGATATGTAGACGAGGAAGACGCTGAAGCCTTCGAAGATTGTGCCGAAGACGATTAAGAACCCTCGCATCGATCCGCTCAACGGGTACTCACGCCGGCCCGTGTCGATTGGCTGCATGATTTGCTCTCGCTTTCGGCCCGGGGGATTGGTGTGCAGCCATTCTACCTGCTGCCCTACGCAATCACTGCGACCTTTGCCCGCCCGGTTCACGATCGGGCCGTGCATTATGCCCTTTGGACCCTGGCGTGATTCCTTTTTGCGGCAAAGCCTGGCCGAATCCTAACCGTTGTCAAGGTTCTTCAATTGGCTGAGGAATGCATAAAAGCCATCGTCGACCTGAAACATCGTCATGATCGAAAGATGGCCGCGCCCCTCTTTCAATTCGATTCTCCAGTACGGCCCGTTGCGGGTCGTCTGGTCCATGCGCCAGCCCTCAATCTCGCTGAGATCTGCCGACTTCTCCCGAATCGCGTAACGAAGCGATATACGCGTACCATCCAGCACCACTCTCGAACGGAGCGCAACTGCCGCATAATAGACCCCGATCAGGATGAAAATTGCTGGCATTGCAGGCTGAACCGCAGACAATAAGGACGCCAATTTTCCAGCGCCGACTTGTGCTCCTCGGCCCGTGATTCCCGATGTGACATAGAATCCGCCCCCGCCAACACAAATTCCCAGACCTAAATAGAGCGCTTGCCCCCACTGCTTCAGCCGGTATTCGTGCCGTTCCAGACTCATGGATGAACTTCCTTCCATCGGCCCTACTTTTTTACCGACTCATAGCGGGAATCGCAATGGCTCCATCCTATGAAATCACTGCAACCTTTGCCCGCTTGCCGAGCCGCACCGTCAGCCGCGTCGGCATCGCTCCCACCGAAATCACCGCGCCGCCCGCCACTTCGCCGTCTACCTTCACGGCCTTCTCGGCAATCTTGCGGTTCGCTTCAGCGCCGCTCGCGGCCAGCCCCATCGCCACCAGCAGCTTCGGCAAGCGAATCTGATTTGGCTCCGCACCCGCCACATCCGCGAACGCCAGGGTAGCTTCTTCCAGGTCCTCGCTCTCGCCCTTCTGCTGAAACATCCGCGCCCAGTTCTCGTCCGCGCTCTCCGCCGCAGCCTCGCCGTGGAACCCAGCCGTAATCGTCCGCGCCAGTTTCTTCTTGGTTTCCATCGGGTGCAGCTTTCCCGCCGCCACGTCCGCTCTCATCGCGTCGATTTCGCTTTGCTTCAGGTCTGTCAGCAGCACCCAGTACTTCCACATCAGCTCATCCGAGATGCTCATCAGCTTCCCGTACATCTCGCTCGACGGCTCGTTGATGCCGATCGCATTGCCCAGCGACTTGCTCATCTTCTGCACGCCGTCCAGCCCCTCGAGAATCGGCGTCATCAGCACGATCTGCGGCTTCTGCCCGTAGTCGCGCTGCAGCTCCCGGCCCATCAGCAGATTGAATTTCTGGTCCGTTCCGCCCAGCTCGACATCGCTGTTCAAGGCGACGGAATCGTAGCCCTGCGCAAGCGGATACAGAAGCTCATGGAGGCTGATGTCCTGCTCCGCACGGAATCGTGTGAGAAATTCCTTGCGGTCAAGCATCTGCGAGAGCGTGACCTTTGCGGATAGACCGATCAGGCCGGCATACCCAAGCTTGTCCAGCCACTCCGAGTTGTAGCGCACCTCAGTTTTCTCGGAATCGAGAATCCTGAATACCTGTTGCTTATATGTCTCTGCGTTCTTGTCGATCTCTTCCCGCGTCAGCGGTTTCCGCGTCACGTTGCGCCCCGTGGGGTCGCCGATCAGCGCCGTCGAATCCCCGATGAGAAAAATGACCGTGTGCCCCAGCTGCTGAAAGTGCCGCAGCTTGCGCATCAATACTGTGTGCCCCAGGTGCAGGTCCGGCGCAGTCGGGTCGAACCCCGCCTTCACACGCAGCGGCCGCCCGGTTTTGCGGCTCTCTTCAAGGCGCTCTCTCAGGTCGGCCACGCGGATAATCTCCGCTGCGCCCTTCTGGAGCAGGTCCATCTGTTCATCTACAGGTACGAAGGCTTGCATGTCCCATCAAGTATAAAGTTTGCGGCCCACCACGCCCCGCTCTCCTCAAACGTGTCATCCCGAGCGGAGCGCGTTTGGGGCCCCATGAGCGCAACGCGATCATGGGGCAAGCGGAGCCGAGGGACTTGCTTTTCCGGAAGCATCGATTGCACCAACTATCGCCACTCGCCCCCTTTCACGCCCACCTGCACATCCACAATTCACATTCCCACAACCATCTCCTTGCATCCTGCCCCCAGCGCCATTCATCTTACAAGCCACAGGAGAAACTCCCCCGAATGTCCATAGTCACTGGTCGTGCCATGCAGGTCTCCGCCGCCGGCGGAGCATTCGAACTCATCCAAAAGCAGTTTCCCGATCCCGGCCCCGGCCACGTTCGCATTCGCGTTCAGGCCTGCGGCGTCTGCCATAGCGATTCGCTTACCAAGCTGGGTCATTGGCCCGGCATCCAATATCCGCGCATTCCCGGCCATGAAGTTGCCGGGGTCGTCGACGCCGTCGGTCCCGATGTGCCGCTCTTCAAAGCCCGGCCAGCGCGTGGGCCTCGGCTGGCACGGCGGCCACTGTAACTTCTGCCCGCCCTGCCGACGCGGCGATTTCGTTCTTTGCCAGAACAGCCAGATCTCCGGAATCACGATCGACGGCGGCTATGCCGACTACGTCATCGCTCCGGCCAACGCTCTCGCCTTCATTCCAGAGAGCCTCGTCGACGTTGATGCCGCTCCTCTTCTCTGCGCCGGCATCACCACCTACAACAGCCTACGCAACAGCGGGGCGCGTCCCGGAGACACGGTCGCCATCCTCGGCATCGGCGGCCTCGGCCATCTCGGCGTGCAGTATGCGGCAAAGAGCGGCTACCGCACCGTCGCCATCGCTCGCGGCGCCGACAAGGGCCCTCTCGCCACCGAGCTCGGCGCGCACATTTACATCGACTCGACCACCCAGGACCCAGCCAGGGAGCTGCAAAAACTCGGCGGCGCTCACGTCATTCTTTCCACCCTGACCAGCGCAAAAGCGCTCGAGTGGGCTCTCGACGGACTCGCCCCGAATGGCAAGCTCATTGTCGTCGGTGCGCCCGAAGATGGCCCCATCGCCGTGAACGGAATTCCGCTTCTCAGCGGCCGCAAAACGGTTGCAGGTTGGCCCTCCGGCACCGGCATGGATTCTGAAGACACGCTCAACTTCAGCGCTCTCACCGGCATCAAGCCCATGATCGAAACCTATCCGCTGGAGCAGGCCGAAGAAGCCTACAACCGCATGATGAGCAGCAAGGCGCGCTTTCGCGTCGTCATCACCACTGGCGCTTAACAGGAAGCGGAAAAACTCGTCCGCGCGGTACGTCGGGATTTCAACCCCGACATCAGCGGCATGAAATCAAAGAGGCCCTTAATCGCCGCGGCGAGCGGAAAAACTACTTCGGAGAGGCACGAAGTGTCAGGGCACGACTTCAGTCGTGCCAATAAGATCAGCAAAAACGATCGGGGCTTTGGCCTCTGAGGGATGTTCTTTCTTCCCCCGGCAACTCCTTCCGCTCGCGGCGGTGAGTTCAGGCCCCGAGGAATATTCTTCTGAAAATTCGCACGCGATTCTCTTTTTTCCGCAACCGCTCAAGCAGATTCGAATCTCCGCCGATCAATTCGACCGGCCTTCCAACGATCTACCGAATTGGTCCGTCCGCCTCGGCGCGCAGCCGCTCTTCCATTGCCGCTGCCTTGGTGGCTTTGTCCATCGCTTTGCTGAGCTTCCGTGTCATCACCTGGAAGTGGTGCCCCATCACCGCCAGCGTCATGGCCGCGCCAAAGCAGCGCCGGTACTTGGTCGCCGCGGCCGCCAGAAACTTCCAGTAGCTCCACTGGTGCCGCCCAAAAACTCCCTGTCGCACAATGGAGTTCACCAGCGCGCGCATATTGTCCCGCGTCACGAGCGCAGGCGTTTTTTGTCCCGCCACCTTCTTCACGCCCTTTGCCGGCTTCGGATTCGCCCGGTTCAGGTAGATCTTCACCCGCTCGTAGTAGGCCTCGCAGTTATAAATTCTCTTCATCACATCGCGATAGCCTTCCACCAGCTTTGCCGAATCCATCCGCGGTAGAAAGTTCAACTTATCGCAAAACGTATTGTTGCCGCCTCCCGCGTCCACAATCCGTCCCTTCGGTCCGCAGCCGCCGGAACAGTTGCGTTCCCGGCATCGCCTGCAGCAGCCCTACCATCGCAATCGGAATCCCGCTCTTCTGGATGAACTCCACCATGCGGTCGAAGATGTCTTCCTTATCCGTGTCGAACCCCAGAATGAATCCGCCCATCACCTGCATGCCGTAGCTCTGAATCGCCGCCACGCTCTCGAGCAAACTCCGCCGTGTGTTTTGTAATTTATTGCTCGCAATCAGCCCTGACTCATCCGGCGTCTCCACGCCAAGAAAGACCGATCTGAACCCCGCGTCCTTCATCAGCTGCATCAGCTCCACATCGTCAGCCAGATTCAGTGACGCCTCGGTAATAAAGTCGAATCGCGCCCCAGTCTCCACGCGCCACTCAACCATCGCGCGCAGCAGTTCCTTTGCTCGCGCCTTGTTGCCGATAAAGTTGTCGTCCACGATAAAAACCGACTCGCGCCAGCCCGCCGCGAGCAACTGATTCAGCTCCGCCAGCACCTGCACCACAGCTTTGGTCCGCGGCCGCCGTCCATAGATCTCGATGATGTCGCAGAACTCGCAATTAAACGGACAGCCGCGCGAGTACTGCACCGTCATCGTCGAGTAGCGCTTCATCTTGATCAGGCTCAAATCGGGTAGCGGGCTCGATGCCATCTCCGGCCGTTCCGCCGCCTGATAAACCGGCCGTGCCGTGCCTGCTTCCAGCTCACGCGCCAACCCGCCAATCAGGCTTTCCGCCTCGCCAATCACCACATGGTCGGCTTTCAAATCGGCCAGCGTCACGCTGCTCGCAATCGGCCCGCCCACCACCGTCCGCAATCCCCGCGCCCGGCAGCGCTCCACAATTCCCTTGAGCGACTCGAGCTGGATGTGCATCGCGCTCACGAGCACCACGTCGGCCCACTTCAGATCGCGGTCCCGCAGCCGCTCCACATTCGTATCTACGAGCCGCTTCTTCCAGGCTTGCGGCAGCAGCGCCGCCACCGTCATCAGGCCCAGCGGAGGCTGTGCCGCCCGCTTGCCCAGAAACTTGAGCGCGTGTTTGAAGCTCCAAAATGTCTCAGGAAATTCCGGATAGACCAGCAGTACGTTCATAGGCCATCTCTCAGCAGATTGAGCAGGAAGAGTGGCTGCGCGGGCACGATCAGCAGATTCAGGCCGTGCTTCCCCCGATGGAAGCAATGCGGCCCTGCTCGGAGCGGCGAACTGGTCCTGTACCCATTGTCCCACCAAATGGCTGAAAAACTGGTCAAATGTGATCAGTTGTGATCAGTCTCGCCGGCGAACCGAACATCCCCAGGCAAGCCCCACGCCAAACCTCCCGTTCCACGGGTTTATCCTGATCAGCGTTGGAGGGAAGCGATGAAAATGTCTCTACTTGCAATTCTTCTCATGGTCCCAGCCCTGGCCTGGCCTGACAACCCCAACCCCGCCGCCTACACCATCACCGTTCATGTCCAGTCCTCGAAGCTCGTCAATTGCGATTCCGAGCTGCAAATGGTGGTTTTAATTGACGGCAAGAAATACGAACTTCAAGATGAGAGGCCCAACAGCAGCGTGATTCATGTGGGCGACTACAAAGCAAGAATCGTCAAGGAGGATACCTCGCACTCCTACTCGTACACACGAACCTATGAGATTCTCTTTCCCGACGGCACCACGCGCACATACGCTGTGGTCGGCGAATCGGAGTGATCGGGCAAGGGAAGAGCGTCGCCACCCGCCTGCCAGTCCACGGCCCGGCCGCGGCGCGCTCATTGTCCCTTTGTCTCCGCTGTTCTCGTCGTCGACCTTTCGCTATAATTGATCCCATGCAGCACTTCGCCAATCACCGAGCCCTCATCGCCGCCCGCGCAACCGCGGCTGCGGCGGCTCGCGCCGCCTAGACTCCGCTTCACCTCATCGAAAACCAGCCTTCAGCCGTCAGCTCTCAACCAGCGTTGACCGGCTGCATTCCTCTGGCTTCTAACTCCGCTAGCTCCGCCAACTCCGCTAGCGCCGCTCGCTTTACACTGGAGTCATCATGGACGAGTTCTCCCGCATTCAGCGCCTTCCCGCTTACGTCTTTAACATCACCGGCGAAATGAAGATGGCCGCCCGCCGCCGCGGCGAAGACATCATCGACTTCGGCATGGGCAATCCCGACGGCGCCACGCCCGCCCACATCGTCGACAAGCTGGTTGAAGCCGCCCGCAAGCCGCCCACGCATCGCTACTCTGTCTCGCGTGGGATTCCGCGCCTGCGCAAGGCCGTCTGCAATTGGTACAAGACGCGCTACGATGTTGATCTCGACCCCGACTCCGAGGCCATCGTCACCATCGGCTCCAAAGAGGGCATCGCCCACCTCTGTCTCGCCATCCTCGACTCGAACGACACGGTGCTCGTTCCCAACCCCAGCTACCCCATTCATATTTACGGCCCGGTTATCGCCGGCGCGCACATTGTCAGCGTTCCCGTCCACAACCAGGAAAGTTTTTTGGCGCAGCTTGAAGAGATCATCCCGCGCATGACGCCGCGCCCCAAGGCTCTCATCGTCAACTTCCCGTCCAATCCCACCACAGAGTGCGTCGAGCTGCCTTTCCTCGCGCGACTCGTCGAGCTTGCCCGCGAGCACGGCTTCTGGCTCATCCAGGACCTCGCCTACGCCGACATCGCCTTCGACGGCTACAAGCCGCCCAGCGTCCTTGAGGTTCCCGGCGCCAAAGATGTCGCTGTCGAGTTCTTCACCCTCTCGAAGTCCTACAACATGCCCGGCTGGCGCATCGGCTTCATGGTCGGCAACAAGAAGCTGGTCAACGCGCTCGCGCGGCTCAAGAGTTACTTTGACTACGGCACCTTCACGCCTATCCAGGTGGCGGCTATTGCTGCGCTTGAAGGGCCGCAGGAGTGTGTCGCGCAGATTTGCGACAACTACCGCCGCCGCCGCGACGTTCTCGTCGACGGGCTCAACAAGGCCGGCTGGGCCGTCACCAAACCCAAGGCGACCATGTTCGTCTGGGCACAGATCCCCGAGCCCTACCGCGAGCTCAAGTCGCTCGAGTTCTCCAAGCTGCTACTGACTGAAGCTAAAACAGCCGTCTCGCCCGGCATCGGCTTCGGCGACTACGGCGACAACCACGTCCGCTTCGCCCTCATCGAGAACGAA
>CAWHEK010000006.1:0-6617 GCA_963828325.1 uncultured Acidobacteriaceae bacterium | reverse complement strand
CCGTGTGGAAAAACGGGGGCCCCCGAGAAGGCGCTTCCCGGCTGGACAATTTAGAAACTGAACCCCGCGCCTGGAAGCTGACAGTGCGGGGACTCCCGGGCAAGAGCTGAACTTACCCAGGTTTGGCGACGCGACATTGTTGTTATCCGAGCGTTGGGTTCGGTTAAGGAGATTGAAGAAGATTGAAGCTATCGGTCGGATTCTATCGAGACTTGAGCATCCTCACCGAGGACGGAAAACTCGGAAGCCGAAGGCCTTGGTCAGGCTGGCATATCGATGTCCCGGTAGCCTGGGCCGGCGAATACGTTACGCCGACTGTCTCCCAGGGGGCGGCAGCACACCAGGAGATGCGCCGGGGAATGAACTGCCAGGCCAATGCCGCCGCGTAGTTCGGTTCGTAGAAATAGGGGCTGCCGTTCCACGAAGTTACTCCGCCGGCGGGAGCTACCGCGCTGGCCTGGTTGGGGAAGTTCGCATTGGCACTGTAGCCCGGGTAATTGTTACCCGTCTCGAATGCCTTGTTGCTGTGATTGGTCCCGGCACCGCCCCTATAGTAGGGCCGCTGATTGTAGTACGTCGGGCCGGAGCAGTTGCAGTAAAACTGCTGGCCGTTGTTGTAGTTTGGGCTCCAGCCAGAAGCCGGTGTGGAGGTTCAGAATGCCGCTCAACGACCATCCGCCGGCGACCTTCTCCATCCACCCGTAGCTGCCATGGAACAGCACCGGCTGCCAGAGGCCGTACAGCTTGAACGAATTCCCTATGTCGAAGTCGGAACGCCCACGATCGTAGGCAGTCTGGAAGGGATAGGGGTTTACGGTGTAAGGTCCAGAGCCGTCATCCATGCTCTTTGCCCACTGGTACTGCGCATCCGCGGAGAACTGGTGGGAGAACTGGTGCTTCAATTCCGCCAACATGGCGTTGTTATTGGAAGCGCCATCGTTTCCGTACATGTCAACACCGGTAACCAGCGGGTTCAGGGCGGTTCCGCCAACGGCAGCCACGGCATTCAGGTTGTACTGCCTGATGTTGTGACGACTGCTGGAGCCTTCGTAGCCCAGGGAAGCGACCAGATGGTAGGGAAGCGAGTACTCGGTGTCGAGCGAGTAGTGATAGGAATACTCCGTGGGGAGGACTCCATTGGCGTTGCCGAAGGAACTTATGGTTGCGCTGCCGCCGGTAGGAAGATTGGCCGCGTTGTAGGACGTGACCGCATTGGGGTTCGCAGCATAGCCATATAGCGCGGTTGGGCTGCTGGAGATGCCATAGCTGATCTTGGAATTGATGGTGGTCGGAGTACTGCTGTTGAAATCGTAGAAGTTGGCGATCTTTGGATTGTTGCCTGCGTTGGACGAAATGGCGATCTCTTCCTGGTTGAAGCTGAGGCCGAAGCCGCCGCGCACAACAAGTTTTCCGTTCGCCGAGTTAGGGCTCCAGTTGAATCCGACCTGGGGTCCGAAGTTTCCTTTCTGAGCGTTCCAAAGATTGCCGCCCTGCCTGACCATGAGTCCGGTGAGCAAGCCTGACGCAGAGCCGAAGACGACGGTGTTCAGGTTATTCTCGTTGCTGTGCAGTGGGCCGAAGTAGGAATAGCGAATGCCTGCGTTGATGGTGAGGTTCGGTGCGGCGCGCCATTCATCCTGAACGAAGAACCCCATCAGGTTTTCGCGGTCGTCCTGGCGAAGACCTCCGGGGACTCCGGTGACTGAATTGAAGTTGCCGAATTCTTCCTTTGGGGCGTCGTTGAGGAAGTCCCAGATGTTGAAGAAGTTGTAGCCAGGGATTCCGGCCGGATTATTGAGGTAATGCAGCGAGGTAATTTCTGCGCCGAACTTGATGGTATGGTTGTGGATCACGCGCGTGGCAGTGTCCTTGTAGGTGTAAGTCCATTGATTCAGGTCGCTGCCAAGGTTTGCGCCAAAGTTGCTGAGTCCGATTACTGCCGAGCCCGCCGCTGATGCTGTCCTGAGGCAGGCCTACAGGCTGCTGCGGGTTATCTGCGATCTCGTTCCAGCGCCATCCGGCTGCGTTGGCGCGTAGCTCATTCAGGAGGTTCGGAGTAAACGTGTGCCCCCAGATACCGGATAGAGCTTCGTTGATCTGGTCGTGATGGAAGAAGTTATAGGTCCGACCGCCGTTGTAGAAAGTCGATGTCTGCGGTACCCAGTAGATGGCAAACGCGATGTGGTCAGCCTTGGTGACATCGGCATCGAGCCGGCCGTTGTATTGCGTGTACGAATAGGTAGACGGGCTGGACGTCGCGTAATCCGCAATGTCCGCGACGTTAGACAGGCCGCCGCCCACTCCGGGAGTAGTGCCGCTCTGGTAGGTAAGGTCCTGGGTCCCCAGCGCCGTGGTGAGCGGCGAACCGATGTTCAACCCGCCAGCAACGGTCCTGCAGTTGACTCCTTCAATCAGGCCGGCAGTCGCGCAAGTCTGCGTGATGATGCCGCTGTTGGCGGGGGGGTTCCCGGGAAAGGTTAGGTACTTTGCGGCAATGCTGTTGGCCGGCGCCAGGGCGTCAAAGGCAGCCGTATCGTACCAGCCCGATCCGGTGGCGGTTGAGTTGTTGCGAATCGCCTCATACGCAAAGAATGCAAAGACATGATCCTTCCAGATGGGGCCTCCGACGCTGCCGCCATATTGATTGAAATCCTGCGTATCTTTCTGTAATCCCCGCACACTTGGCTTACCAGGATTGAAGAACCCCACCCCGTTGTATCGCTGATAGGCGTTCAGGCCGGGGCGGTGCAAAGCGAAGAACAAGCTGCCGTGGACCTGGTTGGTTCCGCTCTTTGAGGTGACCAGGGTCTGCGCACCGCTGAAACGGCCGTTCTCGGCGTCATAGTCGTTGGTCACGATTCTTACGTTGTCGACGGACTCTTCCGTCGGGGTGATGATGGTGGTGCCGCCCCAGACTGCGCTGACGGTGCTGATTCCGTCGATGGAGATGCTGTTGGTCTCATATTGGCCGCCATTGGCGTTGGCCTGCGGGCCATTTTCCGTAGGAACCTGGTTCGCACTCGAACCACCTGGACCCTGATTGCCCGGAAGCTCGTAGACACCGCCGCTGGATCCCTGCGATCCGTCGCTGACGGTGCCCGGCGCTAATTGGGTCAGCGTGAAGACGTCGCGATTGAAGGAGGGCATGTGCTGGATATCGTTGGAACTGACCGTCCCGCCGATATTCGATGTTTCGGTATCGAGCGCCGGCAGGGTCGCGCCGGAAACCGTTATGCTGGTGGTTGCCTCGCCGACTTCAAGCTGGATGTTGACGGAGTTGGGTTGCTCGGGGATGATCTGCAAATCCTGGATGACCTTCTGCTTGAAGCCGGCCGCGGTTGCCGTCAGGGTGAACTGATCGGCTGGAAGCTGGCCAAAATTGTAGACGCCGCCGGCGTCCGAGGTGGCGGTGAGAACCTTGTTGGTGCCGTTATCTTTCAGGGTGATCTGGGCCCCCGCAATGACGGCATTGTCCGGATCCGTCACCGTGCCTTGAATGGACGCGCGAAACTGCGCGCTTGCAGCGACGCTCGCCAAGAACAGCGAGGCAACGCCTGCGATCCTTACGCATGCTAGAACGTTCTTACTCATGGTGCCTCCTAAAGCTTTTTATTGCCCATATTTGGTCTAATGTTGTGTCTGGAATTCGGGCCCGATTGCTGAAGCGAACTGTGTTGTAGATCAGTCCGCACATGGGTGTCAAGCCCCAGGCTGCGCGAATTGGGCCAGTCTGTGGGGTCCGGTATGTGGTCTGGTCGACGGATAGCCCTAGCTGCCTCCCGAGCCGATATTCGGCTGCGCGCTGGGGGAAAGTGTCCTAGATTGAGCAGTTAGAGCGACTATCCACGGGGAAGGTTGCCTCGGAAGCCGCTAACTTGTTTGATTATCTGGCGCTAGGTGGAAATACGCTGGGAAGGCTGCCGGATGCCGTCCGACGATCGCCCGGGTGGCGCGATGCCAAGTTTGGCTCAGAACAAAACCTGCGGTCGGGGGTTTACTATTACGAAACAACCGTCCGGCTTTGACCGGAAGTGCGTACGGCAGTTCTTATTTGAAGCAGTCTTGATGTTCTGGAAGCGCCTTGGTATTGCGGACACCCTTGGTGTGGGTATGGAGGGAAGATGGGATTCCAAGTGAGCAAGAATGCTTGTCCCGTGGCACGGTTTTTCCGGCTCTCGCCTGAATCCGAATCGAGAGCGACTTCCTTTTGGTGGACGGGAGCGCACCCGCGCACGTCCGTGAGGGGCGCGGCGGTAATAGTCGGGGCAGCGGTCTTGCTGGCTGCGTCGCTGACCTGGGGTGCGAGGGATGTGGCCGCACAGCAGTTCTACCCGGGTGGATACGGACCAGGGGTGCAGTCGAATCCTTACGGCGGACAGGGCGGGCAGTATCAGGGCGGACAGTACGCCGGGCAATATGCGCCGGTTCCACAGGGAGCGTATGCGCAACCCCAGTACGCGCAGCCGCAGCAGGCTTACAGCCAGCCGGTGTATGGGCAGCAGGCGTATCCCCAGCAAGGCTATGGACAGCAGCAGGCGTATTCGCAACAGCCCTACGGGCAACAGCCGGGCTATGGGCAGGGCTATCCGCAGCCGGGGTACGGGCAGGCTTACGGACAGCAGCCGGGGTATGGGCAGTCGGGACAGGCGCTGAACGCGGACCAACTGGAGCAGTTGGTGGCGCCGATTGCGCTCTATCCGGATACGCTGGTGGCGCAGATTCTGGCGGCCTCGACCTATCCGGCGCAGGTGATTGCAGCGGACAACTGGATTCATGCGCAGGGCTTCGCCTCGCCGGACCAGATTGCCTATGCGGCGGATGCGCAGACGACTGGGACCCCAGCATCAAGGCACTTACGGCGTTTCCGCAGGTGCTGGGACATGATGAACCGGGACCTGCACTGGTCCACCGATCCTGGGCAACGCCTACTACAACCAGCCGCAGGATGTGCTGCAGACCATCCAGTTGATGCGGCAGCGCGCGAGGACGCGGGGACGCTGCAGAGCACGCCGCAGGAGACGGTGACCTACCAGCAGGGGTACATCGAGCTGGCGCCGCCGAGTCCGCAGGTGGTGTATGTGCCGCAGTACAACCCATGGACGGTCTATGGTGACCCGGTAACGCCCTATCCGGGCTTTAACCTGCTGAGCGCGGTGGGGTCGTTCTTTTCATCGACGTTGGGGTCGTCAGCGATCCAGTACGGGCTGGGAATACTGACCTCGGCTTTCAGCCACACGCCATTCGGTTTGCTGAGTTGGGCCCTGAACTGGCTGGGAAACGCGATTCTGTTCAACCACTCGGATTACTACTCGCACAGCACAACCGTCGCCAATTGGGGGCTCGCGCCTGGCCGCTCCTATGCTTTCCAGGGGCGCGGCGGTTACGGTGGCCGCGGCGGAGTCGCCCGACCCCTGGATGCGTCGGCGAGCGTGCACACCTACGCACGTCCTCCGAGCGAGTACGCCGGGAGCCGGTTTCAGAGCGGTGGTGTGACCCGCGGCTACCAGGCGGGAACACCGGCGTATCGGCAGGCTCCGACGGAAGCGTACAACCGCGAGCCCGCGCCCATCAGCAGACAGCAGCAGGCCTACAACCGGCCAGAAACGCGGTTGGCGTATGGGCCGGAGGCTTACACTGGCGGTGCGCGAAGCTACTCGACTCCCATGCCGCAGAACGTCCGGAGGGGTGGATTCGATTCGCGAGGATCGAGCGGATACAACTCGTTCCGGCCGTCGGATTCGGGCTCGTTCAAGGGAGAGAAATCGGGTGGAATCCACTTGTTTGGCGGGGGCAACAAGGAGCCAAAGATGTACGCGGGGAACGGCTTCGGCGGCGGAAAAGCAACTTCCTTCAAAGAGCCGAAGTTCAAGGAGCAAAGTTTCAAGGCGCCGAAGTTCAAGGAACCGAAGCTCTCCAGCGGCGGACACTCCAGCGGCGGTGGACACTCCAGCGGCCACAGCGGTGGCGGGCATCACAAGTAGGAGTCCGGTCAGTTGGAAATGGTTGTGACCGTATGGCCCGCCTTAAGGATCTCGCGCAGAATACACAGGAACAGGGCCAGGGCCAACAGACCCAGGGCAATCGCTCGCCATCGGTAGCGCTGTGCGTCGTCTATCATGCGACCAACCTTCATGCCGGAGCCCTGGGATTCCAGGGCGCGAACTGAATGCAGCGGTGATTGCCGGTAATTTGCAAGGCCTATTAAATATCCTTGCAGAACTACCGGCCGGATTCAAACTCCGAGGTTCCTCCGCGGTTAATGCCGCCCGGGAGCTTCAGTGGCCGTAGCCATCCGGGTCGCTGGAAACCTTGCCACGGAAGCTTCCATAGCTGATGTAGAAGTAGCCTATCGCGAGCACCATGCCGAGCGACCACCAGATGAGGCCGACGTGCGTGGCGTACGAGCCGGATAGCGCTTTCGCGATGGTAATGTCGCCGGCCGCATCGAGCGAAGAGGGAAGCACAGTTGGGTAAAGCCCCGCACACGCGCCTACCAGCATGATGGCCAGGTAGAGGCACGAGCACAGGAACGCCTTGAGGTGATCCCGGCGGCTGGAAAACGCCTTCATGCCGAGCAGTGAGGCCACGACCAGGAAGGGGATCGCGAACAGGATGGG
>CAWHEK010000005.1:0-5184 GCA_963828325.1 uncultured Acidobacteriaceae bacterium | reverse complement strand
ATCGGTGGTCCATCCGCTGTTGAAGACGCCAACCTCTACGGTGTAAGTTCCGGTCGCCGTGACGGCCGGCGACTGGGCGGACGGAGTCCAGGTATACGTAAAGGGCAGGGTTCCGTTCTGCGTGAAGTTCTGTCCGCTATACACCTGAGTCCCGACAGCAGTGGCCGCCGAATTCAATACTTGAATCTCGACGTTGGCATTCGTAAGAACCCCTCCTGTGTCTTGAACGCTGAAGGTAATAGCCGAGTTTCCGCTTGCGGTGATCGAGGTCGGATTGGCCGTTCCCGAAGCGGTGAAAACTGGCGGTCCCGATCCACCCGTCAAGGTGATCGATCCAGCAGTGCTGTTCCAGTAGTAATCGGTGGTCCAGGTAGAATCGAAGACGCCGATCTCGAAGGTATAGGCGCCGTTGGCCGTTGCAGGTGTCGAGAGTGTGGACGGATTGAACGTGTAGTTCAGCGTCAGCGTTCCTCCGGCAGTGAAGTTCTGCGCGGTCCAGTTCTGCTGCACGATCTCTGCGCCCGACGGGTCGAGGATCAGCAATTGAACGATGCCGTTTGTAAGACCGACAGTTCCCGTGTCCTTTACGTTGACCGTAACAACGGAAGAGCCGCTTGCGGCGATCGAGGTTGGGCTGGCCGTTGCCGTACCACTGAACGAGAGCGCAGAGTTGACGGTGATCGTGCCGGCCGAAGTGTTCAGGCTCCACTGCTGGCCGGTAGCGCTCAGCACTCCAACTTCTACTGTGTAGGTTCCCGCCAGGGTTGGCGTAAGGGAAGCCGTGTAGGGGGTCAGCTCACGAAACGGAAAAAATCGTACGCTAAGGAATCTGTCCGGTTGGAGTATACCCTAACATGATGTCAGAATGCTTGCTATTTTCCGTCATGATAGAGTCCATATTCATATTTATTGACAGTTTTATCCTCAAGTCATAGAGTTATTCCTGACACTACTGTCTTTGGAGACGGCTTGAACAGTCAACGCATCGGTTATGTCCGGGTGAGCAGCTTCGACCAGAACCCGGAACGGCAACTTGAGCATATCGAAGTCGGCAAGGTGTTTACCGATAAAGCGTCGGGCAAGGACACCAAACGGCCGGAACTCGATGGGCTGTTGGCCTTCGTGCGTGAGGGCGACACGGTAGTGGTTCATAGCATGGATCGGCTTGCGCGCAACTTGGACGATCTGCGCCGCTTGGTGCAGAAGTTGACCAAACGCGGGGTGCGCATTGAGTTCATCAAGGAGAGCCTGACCTTTACCGGCGAGGACTCGCCGATGGCTAACTTGATGTTGTCGGTCATGGGCGCGTTCGCCGAATTCGAGAGGGCCTTGATTCGTGAGCGGCAACGCGAAGGTATTGCGCTCGCCAAACAGCGTGGAGCATACCGGGGACGCAAGAAATCGCTAACACCTGAGCAGGTTGCCGAGTTGCGGCAACGGAGCACTGCCGGTGAAAAGAAAACCGCACTTGCCCGCGCATTCGGCATCAGCCGCGAGACTTTATATCAGTACCTGAGAATGGATGGCTGACCATGCCGCGCCGCAGTCTGTTGACACCCGACGAACGTGCAGGTCTGCTTGCCTTTCCAACGGCTGACGGCGAACTCATTCGTTACTACACGCTCTCGGAACCGGACTTGGCGGCGATCCGTCAACGACGCGGCAACCACAACCGGCTCGGTTTCGCGGTGCAGTTGTGCTACTTGCGCTATCCCGGCTTCGGGTTACCAACCGATGCGGAGCCGCCCATACCGTTGCTGTCCATCGTTGGCCGACAGTTGCACATTGATCCGAATATCTGGCCGCAGTACGCGGAACGACCGGAGACGCGGCGCGAGCATCTGGCGGAGTTGCAGTCCTGGCTGGGGCTGACACCTTTCTATATTTCGGACTATCGCCGCGTGGTTCACCACCTCACAGAATTGGCCCAACAAGCCGACCGGGGCATCGTACTTGCTGAAACGCTGGTTGAAATGCTGCGGCAGCAACGCATTATCCTGCCAGCGCTCGATGTTATCGAACGCGTGTGCGGCGAAGCGCTGACGCGCGGCACGCGCCAAGTATACAAAGCGTTGACAGTTCCGCTGGACGATCATCATCGCCATGCACTCGATGGCGTTCTGGCAAATCGCGATGGTTCCCAATACAGCGTCTTGACATGGCTGCGCCAGTCTCCCGGCTCCCCCAAGCCCAAGCATATTTTGGCCCATTTGGAGCGGTTGAAGGTACTTCGCGAACTACTGGTCCCGGATGAATTGGAACATGCGGTCCACCAAAACCGCCTCCTGAAACTCGCCCGCGAAGGCGGACAGATGACCGCACAGCATCTTCGCGACCTCGAACCGGACCGTCGCTACGCAACATTGGTGGCGACGATCCTTGATACGCGCTCTACGCAGATCGACGAAATCATCGATCTGCACGACCGCTTCATGGGTACACGGTTCAGCAAGGCTAAACGCAAGCATTCTGATCGTTTTCAGGAATCCGGCAAAGCTATCAACGACAAGGTTCGCCTGTACTCGCGCATAGGCCGAGCACTGCTGGAGGCCAAGCAATCCGGCGGCGACCCTTTCGCCGCCATCGAAGCGATCATCCCCTGGGATGTGTTTAGCAAGAGCATCACTGAAGCGGAAACATTGGCCCAGCCGGAGGATTTCGATTTTTTGTCCATGGTTGGCGATGGTTTCAACCAGCTCCGACGCTACACGCCGGCTTTGTTGGAGGCTCTCACCATGAAAGCAGCGCCGTCGGCCCAGGAGTTGCTGGCAGGGATCGAAGTGTTGAAGGGCATGAATGAGCGCCAAGCGCGCAAGGTGCCGGATGATGCGCCCACATCCTTTGTGCGCAAGCGCTGGGAAAGCCTCGTGCATACGCCGGATGGGTTGGACCGGCGCTTCTACGAGCTGTGCGTGTTGTCGGAACTCAAGAACGCGCTGCGCTCGGGCGACATCTGGGTGCAGGGATCGCGGCAGTTCAAAGATTTCGAGGAATATCTTCTGCCAGTATCGCGCTTTTCGCAGCAACGCGATCAGAAGGAACTTGGTCTGGCTATTGAAACGGACTGTGAGCGATTTCTGGAAGAGCGGTTAGCACTTCTGGATAGCGAGTTGGAAACAGTGGAACGATTAGCCGCCGCCAACGAGTTGCCTGACGCGGTCATTACGAGCAGCGGCGGCCTCAAGATCACACCACTCGACAATACCGTACCAGATGAAGCGGAAGCGCTCATACAGCAGGCCAACAGTCTGTTGCCCCATCTGAAGATCACCGAGTTGCTACAGGAAGTGGATGGTTGGACGGGCTTTTCCCGCCACTTCAAACACCTCAAGAGTGGCGATACCGCCGAAGACAAAAACCTGCTGTTGACGACCATCCTGGCCGACGCGATCAACCTTGGCTTGAGTAAGATGGCGGAATCCTGCCCCGGTTCGACCTATGCAAAGCTGACCTGGTTGCAGGCTTGGCATATCCGCGACGAAACCTATTCTGCCGCTCTGGCAGAGCTAACAAACGCGCAATTCCGTCAGCCTTTTGCAGCTTATTGGGGCGATGGCACTACCTCTTCATCGGACGGTCAGAACTTCAGGGCTGGCGGCAGAGGCCAGTTTGCCGGTCAGGTCAACCTGAAGTATGGCCAGGAACCGGGCGTACAGTTCTACACGCACATCTCCGATCAGTACGCGCCCTTCCACATCAAGGTCATCAGCGCCACGGTGCGCGACGCCACACATGTCTTGGACGGTCTGCTGTACCACGAGTCCGACTTGCGGATCGAGGAGCACTACACCGATACGGCCGGCTTCACCGATCACGTCTTCGCCCTGATGCCCCCGCTGGGCTTCCGCTTCGCCCCGCGCATCCGCGATTTAGCCGACAAGCGCCTCTACATCCGCGGCAACGCAAAGCAGTATCCGACGCTCGCCGGACTGATTGGCGGCAACGTCAACGTGAAGCAGATTCGTGCCCACTGGGATGAAATCCTGCGTCTGGCAGCGTCGATCAAGCAAGGAACCGTTACGGCATCTCTGATGCTGCGCAAGCTCGGGAGCTATCCGCGCCAAAATGGCCTGGCGGTGGCACTGCGTGAGTTGGGACGTATCGAGCGCACACGGTTCATGCTTGATTGGATGCAGCACGTCGAACTGCGCCGACGGGTACAGATCGGCTTGAATAAAGGTGAGGCCAGGAACGCGCTGGCCCGTGCCGTGTTCCTGAACCGGCTCGGCGAACTGCGTGATCGCAGTTTCGAGAACCAGCGTTACCGCGCCAGCGGATTGAACCTCGTGGTGGCCGCCATCATTCTGTGGAACACGGTTTACCTGGAACGGGCAGTGCAGGCTTTGCGGGACTCAGGCAAAAACGTGGACGAAAAACTGTTGCCACACATGTCTCCGTTGGGTTGGGAGCACATCAATCTGACCGGCGACTACAACTGGAGGCATGGCAAACAGGTCGAAAAAGGGAAGTTCCGACCCCTACGGACGCTCAGCGAGCCTTAGCGTACGATTTTTTCCGTTTCGTGAGCTGACCCCAAGTAGCTCGGACCAAGGAACTACCTGATTCATCTGGTCCAGAAACAGCTCCCGCTTGCCCTTGCGGCCAAACTTCTCAAAACTCGCCTGCGATGCCAGTGTTTGCTGAAAACGCGCCATTCGCTTCATGCTTCTAGTTTATTCAAATATGACGCGGGTCGCAGACTTGTGCAGAGGTTCCCTAGCTATGCTAGCCTATTCTTACCGCAATCCAGAGCAGCAGATGGGCGACTACAGCCGCAGTTTTGGCAACGAGGACGACGCTAAGGCTTGGGCTAATTCCTATAAAGGTAAAACCGTCAAGGTCCACGTAGACCCGCGCGACCCCACGCGTTCCGTGCTGCGAGAAGAAGACCTTTAGGCGGGTGCCCCAGGTCCCGCTTATGGGACCTGGGATTGGATGTAGACCGGCGGCACGAATTACAACTACGACTCGCAGAGCCACATGACCTCGGCGGCCGGCAACGGCGAGACGATCACGATGGTCTACGACCGGGGTCCCCGGCGACAGGTCTTCGTCGCTGGGATGGGGACGCCACCCGCCAGGTTTCCGGAAGCCAATCGCCCCACCCGCCGTCCCGCCTTCCGGGACCATCCAGACCAAAAAGAGTCTTTTCCAATCCAAGAATGAGCCTGAAGGGTTGCGGTA
>CAWHEK010000004.1:0-5458 GCA_963828325.1 uncultured Acidobacteriaceae bacterium | reverse complement strand
GCCTCGGCGGCGAGGCCGGTTCTGGGTGGTTTGGCTACGTCCAGATCCGAGCCCGCGAACTGGAGTTGCTCTTATTGGACAACCAGAGTCAGCGTCTCGGGGTTGCTCACAGTATTGCCGACCGTGGCAGTAACGGTTAGGGTGTAGGTGCCCGGCGCAGTCTTGTTGACGACGGTCGTCGTGCCACCGCCGCCTCCACCACCACCTCCGCCACCCCCGCCCGACCCACCGCTCCCGCCGCAACTCGAAAAGGCAGCCATCAAAAATCCGAGAGCGATGAGGGATGGCCAGGAGCTCCATCGGCCTCTTCGTCTGAGGCCCAGCGTCAGCAAAGTTAAAGCTGGAAGGCCAAGATAGCCCAAACTGGCCGCTCCAATATTCGACCTCCCGGCAGCCGGAACTTGAGTCGTGGTCTCAGTGGTAACGGAAACGTTAATGTCTTCCTCATTGAACGCAGGAAGCGTGAATGGACTCGTCGGGGTGCATGTCGCATAGGCAGGCGCCCCGGTGCAACTGACTGTAACCGTTCCGCCGACCCCTGCGCCCGTGCCGACGCCCAGTAAATAGAGCGCTGTTGCTCCGGCCGCCACGGTGGCAGAAGTAGGGTAGCCGGGTGGCGTCTGCAGTGTGAGGCCGGGCAACGCTCCATAGCCAATAAAATTCACCATCTGCGGGTTATTGCCTGCATTGTCGGTAATTGTTAACGTCCCAGGAGTGTTTCCTGTTTGTGTCGGGGTAAAGACCACGGCAATATTGCAACTCGCTCCCGCCGCAACACTGGATCCGCAGGTGTTGGTCGCGGCGTATCCAGCCGACGTCGCCATATTGCCGATGTTCAGTGCCGCGTTTCCTTCATTCGTCAACGTGATCGGCTGCGCGGCAGTTGGAGTATTCAGGTTTGCAAAAAAATTGTACGCAAAGTATCCGTTAGTCACGGGCGACAATCCAACCAATGGTCCCAAACCGATGCCAGTCAGGCTCACTCCTTGCGGAGAGTTAAGGGCGTTATCGGTCAGAACGAGCGAGGCCAGGTTGCTCCCCACAGCTGTCGCGGCAAAATTGATCGTAAAGATGCAGGATGCGCCAGGCGCGACCGTCGCGCACTGCCCCGTTTGCACACTGAATCCAGAATTATAAGAGTCATTCACAACCACGGAGTTTGTAACTGTCAGAGTATTCGTGCCGGTGTTTGTAATCACCACCGTCTGGGAAGTTGTATTCCCTAATGGCGCTGATCCAAAGTCCACCGATGATGCAACCAAGACTGTCGTCAAGATGGGTGCGGTTCGTCCCGCGCCCACCAGCGCGATATTTGAGATGCCGCCTCCGCCGCTCACTGTGAGAGTGCCTCGCGCTGTATCCGCTGCAGTGGGCTGATAGAGCACGCCCAGCGCACAACTCTGCTGCGGGGCCAGATCGGTCGCGCACGAATTCCAGGCGATCGTAAATTCGCTGTCGCCGCCCAGATCCACTGAAGGCGTGCTCATCGAGCCAGCTCCAACGTTTGCGACCGTCACCGTGCGATAGAGCGATGGGTTCCCGATGGTCTGAGTGCCAAAATCGATCACACCCGTGGTCGGATCCGTCAGCAACGCTGTGGGGCTGGCGATGAGGTTGCCAAGCGGAGCGAAAGTGTCCGTTAAGAAATTTGAGGTCGCGGTTTGTGTGCCATAGCCGACGCTGATATCGTCCAAACCATTTGTGCCAGGAGTCCACACCACTTGTCCCACGCATGAGCTTGACGCTGGAAGAATAGCGGGGCAGTTGCTGGTGAGCGACCAAGGCGCATAAGCAGCGATTGGGCCCACCGGAAGCGGCGTGATTCCGATATTCCACATCGTGAATGGTTCCGGGGCGCTCGCTACGTTATCTTGTTCTGCTCCAAACACCAGCTTTGAATTATCGATCCACAGATCGTTGATGACCGTCGGTCCTATGTCTCCCATTAAGAACTGAAAAGTCTGCACATTCGGTTCGGCGTCGCTGTTGATTGTCAGGGTTCCCACCGGCTGGGTGCTTCCATTGGTCGACAGCACAAGCATGCATGCGGTGCCTGCCGAGACTGTGGTCCCGCAGTTGCCGCCGATATTGATGGCCCCCTGATCGGAAGTGATTGCGCCAAGGTGCAGATCGGCCGTCCCCACATTGCGCAGCACGACGAGAGGCGGCGTCGCGGAAAGACTGATCTGTGGCTGGTTGGCCGGAATAATCTTGGCAATAAATTCGAACAGGCCGCCACCCCCGAGCCCCGCTTCCAAACTGAATCCGGCTGCGCCCACCGTGATCGGGTCTGGCGGAGGTGGGGTGCCAATCGGGAATGGAGAAGACCCGGCCCCGCCCACTTCGCCGGCCAGGTAGATGTCTCCCTGAGTATCCAGAGCAATGAATTGGGGAATCTGGAACGCCGCGTCCCCACCAAACCGCGAAGATGTCAGTATCTTTCCTGTGGGATCGACTTCCAGATAGAAGCCGGAAGGAGCAATATCGGAGACTAGGGCATTTGCGTTTGGGGTCACATCGCCGCTGTCTTCACCCACCGCGAAGAGGTCGCCCTGTCCGTCCAGCGCCATTCCGAGCAGTGTGCCGGTGCCGAGAAACTCCGAGTAGGTCAACCCGGTGAGCGAGGGATTGATCGCCATCGCAAACATGGGATTGCCTGACAACCCCTCGCCAAACGGATACTTCGAAGCACCCGGCGTTAATGGAAAGGCACCACTATTATTAAAAGTTCCCGCCAGGTACACCGTTTTGTCCGGCCCTACCGCCAGTCCTGCGATGCTTGCGCCATCAAGGGCAGTGCTGAACAGCAGCGTCTGGCCATCGGGCGTGAACTTGGAAATGAACAGTCCCCCGTTGCTTTCGACACCTGCCTGAGCCTCAAAATCTCCTAAAAGGGGGATGATTCCTTCGTCGTATTCTCCCGGCCCACCCAGCGTCCCCGCTACATAAATGTTTCCAGTAGAATCGAGGGCAATTGCCTGCCCGACGGTTTGCTCCCCCAAATAACTGGCGAAACCGAAAGCTGTACCTGTCGCGTTCAATTCCGCGAAAAATGCACTGCCGGCTGACCCCGACTGAAAGGCGTTTACGGGCTGAATCGAGCCGGCGCCAGCGATAAAAATATTTCCGTTCGCATTTACCACCATGGAATTAATCTGTGGGGAATTGCCGTTGGACGAGATGGTTGAGGAATAAACCATGTTTCCGGCGGAGTCGAACTTCATCACGAACGAACTCGCGCAATCGGGCGCACTGGAACTGCAGGGGCCCAGGTTGGAGCTTGTGGTCGGGAAGCCAGGCCCAACAAATCCGGCCATATAAACATTGCCACTGGAGTCGATAGCGAGATGAGTGCCGATTCCGGGAATCAGGTTTTGAAAAACCAAATTGCCGCTGGCGTCGACTTTAACCAGATTGCTTGCCGTTTGCAGCCCGCTGTTGCTGGGAAGAGGACTTCCTGTGATCAGATACAGGTCTCCGGATGAGTCCAATGTCATCCCAGTCAACGCAGTGTCGCTGACAATGTCCTGCCCGTTGCCGATATACAGAAATGTCGCATAGGCAACAACCGGGTCGATAATGAGCGTTTCATTGTGGTTGTAGATCCCAACGCTGAAGCCAATTCGATCGCGGGAAAGGATCCGGTAGCCTGACGGCACCTCAATCCGCTTGCCGTTTTCCATCTGGTAAGAATCGGGAGCCAGAAAGCGCAGTGTCCTGCCTCCGGCATTGATTACGAGGTTTCCGCCCTTATCGATCTCGATCGCGTCGGCCCCGGTGAATGCGAGAGACACATTGTCGGCATCTGCGCCGGGCTTTAACTCCAAATCGTATTCCAGGCGGTTTCTGGTGGCACGATAAACCAAATCAGTGGAAGGGTAGGCGTTCGTGTATCGGACCTTGGCAAAGAGTGGAATGTTACGGATCCATTCCGCCGAGTCTGAGCCACGATAGTAGTTCGCCACTCCCGTGCCTGCGTCTTCTCCCGACTCCGGACCGTTCGGGTCCATACCGACAAACCTTGCACTGAGGAACGGAACCTCTTCGCTTTGGCCAAGCGGCAACCGGAATCCGTCGCCGGTCAACTCAACTTCGCCCTCCGGCAAACGCGAGAGGAACCGCACGTCTTTCGCCGCCTGGCCACGGTTCGGCTCGAACTGAACAGGAATATCAAGTGAGACGGACTTGGATCGGTCCGATACTTTCGAGAGCGGCGCAGCAGTTTGGGCAGTTAACTGGGTAAATGAGAAGGCCGCCGGAAACAGACAGGCGCAAAGTGCAATTGACCGCGTCTTCATAGACCCCACCCGCAATGGACTGGACCCTGGAAAGAAACCATGAACTGGTAACGGAATGACTATAGCAACGCGCCATGATGCTTTCAATGAACCGATTGAGTGGTCGGAAATCGGCCATGACATATCGGACGCGAAGATGGCGATCCGGCGTTTTCAGCCAATCCATATACAATTGGGTTCGGTATGTCGTGGTTTAAGCGCGAAGATGGCGAGTATTCCTCCGGCCCAGGCGGTCCCGGAGGAGAGAACAGCCCCGAGGCGGGCGCGAGAAACGTGCGCACCGAAGGTCTCTGGGTCAAATGCCCCGGCTGCCGCCAACCGATTTACCGCCAGGATCTTGAAGCCAATCTGCTTGTCTGCGCCAAATGCCAGCACCACTTTAAACTCACCGCCCGCGAACGTATCGACACACTTCTCGAGCCGGGTTACACGCTGGTTGACACCGGCCTGCGCTCCACCGATCCGCTCAACTTTACTGACGTCAAGCCCTACAAGCAGCGCCTGCGCAAGGCGCGCCAGGACACTGGCCTCGACGACGCCATCCTGAATGCAATCGGCCAGATGGGTCCGCACGAAGTCGTCCTCAGCGCCATGGAGTATGCCTTCATCGGCGGATCGATGGGCGCGGTTGTGGGCGAAACCATTGCCCGCGCAGTTGATCGCGCCCGCGAAACCCAAAAGCCTCTCATCGTCGTCGCTGCTTCAGGCGGCGCCCGCATGATGGAAGGCGTCGTGAGCCTCATGCAGATGGCCAAAATCTCCACCGCGCTCGCGCAGCTCGACGACGCGCGCGTGCCCTACATCTGCGTGCTCACCGACCCCACTACTGGCGGCGTCACCGCCAGCTTCGCCATGTTGGGAGACCTGAATATCGCCGAACCCGGAGCGTTGATCGGCTTCGCCGGCCCTCGCGTCATCGAGCAGACCATCCGCCAAAAGCTGCCCGAAGGATTCCAGCGCTCAGAGTTCCTGCTCGAGAAAGGCTTTCTCGACGCCGTCGTCCATCGCCACGCGATGAAGTCCTACCTGATCCGCGCCCTCAACTTCCTCAAGACGCCCGCAGCGGCTTAGCTTTCGGCATTCCATCCAGCACGGCATGGGGTGCCCCGTCCTAACTTGTCAGGGCGGGAACCGAATCTCTCCGCGCCGACTCTCCTAAA
>CAWHEK010000003.1:0-11180 GCA_963828325.1 uncultured Acidobacteriaceae bacterium | reverse complement strand
ATCTACTCGATTGTTGTCAGGCGCTTGAGGCTTTCAAATGCGTGATCAAGTCAAAAATTGAGCGTGCTGCCAGCGGTAGCCTTTCGCGTTCTTGCGCCTAGTGTTCCCCTTCAGCCGTCCAGCTAGGCAGAGGCCATTTATCCACTACGAAGCCGGAATTTCCTGTTGTCATGACATCCATCTAATTGGCGATCCGTCGTCGAGCGGGAGTATTCCGTTTTTTGGGATTGCCATCTAATCGTTCAAGAGACTTGCCAGGGAAAGCCCTGTTGACTCTGTGACATTTACGGCACGGCTGAAGGCGTGCCCCTTTAAGGCGCCGGCTTGAGCAGAGTTTCCCTGGGCGTTCCAATTTTTGGGTGAGAATGGATGGGGTATGGGAAGGACAGCTATGATCTTGACTGCGACGATGAAGGGCTTGCCAGATTCCTAGTTCTCTTAACGGTAGTGCCGGGCACGGAGCGGACACAAGCTGCATATCCCTACTATATGCAGTTCACGAAGGACGACGACCAGCGGTTCTGGTTCTACAACTCCATCCATTTTCCGGAGCCGATGTGCGTCTTCGACATGGTGACTGCGGAGGCCGCGTACGTGGCGCTGGGTTCGGCGAACACGCGGATCCACTGCCTGCCTACGACGCTTGGCATCGACTGCCGCATCATCAACGGCCGCGTGTACATCGGCGGGAACCGCGTTACCGATCCGGCCGAAATCGAGCGCCGCACCAAGGAATTTCGGCGGCGCGCCTTTTACTATTACGCGAACTGGGAAAAGCTGGTTGCGCAATGGAAGAAGAAGATGATGGCGCTGATCCATGAAGCTGAGGGTTTACCCAAGCCGGTGCTTCCGGACTCGGGCCGATCGAGCGCGTGCACGCCGGGCGCGGCATCGCTTCCAATCATTACCTCTCGACACGTACCAGAAAACGCTCGAGGGCTATTTCCGTATGTGGCAATACCATTTCGAGTTTTTGCTGCTCGGCTACGGCGCCTATCTGACGTTTTTCGATTTCTGCAAAAGAGCGTTTCCGGAAATCAGCGACCAGACGGTGGCGCGCATGGTGGCAGGACTGGAAGCGGACATCTTCCGCCCGGATGACGAGTTGAGGCGGCTGGCAGAATGCGCGATCGATCTCGGAGTGGAGAACGAGTTCAGGGAGGGACGATCGCCGGATGAAATCCTCGCCTCAATGAAGCAATCGGGCGAGAAAGGCAAGGCGTGGCTCAAGGAGCTGGAGGTGTCGCGCGATCCCTGGTTCAACATCAACGTGGGCGACGGCTTCTATCACTACCACCGCGCGTGGAACGACGATCTTTCCATGCCCTTTGCCGCACTGCCTGGTTACATCGCCAACGCGAAAAATGGGGAACGGCTGGAGCGTCAAACCGAAAAACTAATGGATGAGCGCAAGAAGCTGATCGCCGATTATCGCGAGTTTTTGGAAACGGAAGAGGATCGCACAGCTTACGATCAGATGATCGAATTGGCGCACCGCGTGTTTCCCTACGTGGAAGGACACAAGTTCTACTGCGAACATTGGTACACGAACTTGTTCTTCAACAAGATTCGAGAGTTCGGCGCGCTGCTGGCACAGTATGGATTCTTTCCGGCTGCCGATGACGTGTTTCAGCTGAGCCACTATGAGCTGGAGGCCGCCATCGTCGACCTGATGACGGCGTGGTCGAACGGCTCTCGGCCGCGCGGCCCGGCGGTTTGGCCCGGTGTTGTGCTGGAACGCAAAGCCGCAATCGCGGAATGGGCGAAGCAGGACACGCCGCCCGCGCTCGGACCTGTTCCAGACATAATCGACGATCCCGCGATCGTGATGTTGTGGGGCATCACGCGCGAGAATCTAGACAAGTGGTTGTCGGCCGGGGCGCAGCCAAATTCGAACGAAATTAAAGGCGTGGCAGCGTCGAATGGGATAGTTGAAGGCGTAGCTCGCGTGGTCAAATCCGCCGAGGAGATCGACCGCTTGCATCATGGCGACATTCTGGTCTGCCAGGTCACGAACCCGAGCTGGACGCCGGTATTCCAGAAAATCGCCGCGGCGGTTTCGGATATCGGCGGTTCGATGAGCCACGCGGCAATTGTGGCTCGCGAATATGGATTGCCGGCCGTTGTGGGCACTGGAACAGCAACGCAGAAGATCAAGGATGGCCAGCGCATCCGCGTCGATGGAGGCCGCGGAGTGGTAACCATTCTCGTTTAGGAGATGTTGGGGTGCAGTCCTCGGAAATCATCGGGTGGTTCGCGGATATAGGATTGGTGGATCGGCCCACTGTTGGCGGCAAGGGCGGGTCGTTGGGCGAGCTGACTCGGGCGGAGATCCCGGTGCCGCCCGGCTTCGTCGTGAGGACAGCGGCCTTCGAGCGCTTCATCGCGGCTCTGGAGAAAGAAGATCCCATCCGGCCGAAGGTGGAAGCGCTGGGCTCGCAAGAGCTGGAAAAAATCGCCGCCGTTTCGCGAGAATTGCGCGAGCGGCTGGAAAACGCGCTATTGCCTGAGGAAGTGAATTCCCAAATTCTTGCTTCGCTTGTCGAACTGTGCGGCCCGGGAAACAATCTGCCGCTCGCTGTGCGCTCCTCGGCCACCACCGAAGATGCGGCAGACGCGAGCTTCGCCGGCCTGCAGGACACGTACCTGTGGGTGATCGGGCTGGAGGAGACGCTGAAATACGTGCGCTCCTGCTGGGCTAGTCTCTATTCTGTTCCTTCGATTGCGTATCGCCGCAAACACGGCCTTCCCGAGAGTGGCGTAGCCATGGCTGTGGTCATCCAGGGAATGGTGGACGCGTGCAAAGCCGGCGTGATGTTCACGCGCAGCCCGCAGACCGGCGATCGTTCGGTGGTGACGATCGAAGCGGCGTGGGGACTCGGGTCGTCCGTGGTCAGCGGCGAGGTGACGCCCGACCGGTTCGTGGTGGCTAAAATCACCGGGGAAATTTCTGTCCGCGAAATCAACGACAAGCACATCCGGCATCTGCCGGCGCCAAACGGCGGAGTGGGCGAATTTGAGACTCCAGAGGAGATGCGCCGAGAGCCGTGCCTGAGCGACGCCGAAATTCTGTCGCTCAGGGACGTGGCGCGAAAGATTGAGCGTCACTACGGCAGGCCGCAGGATATAGAGTGGGCCATCGACCACTCAGGGCGAATTTTGCTGCTGCAGAGCCGGCCAGAAACAGTATGGTCCGCGAAGCAAAGCGCGCCGGTCGCCAGGCCCGCGGAGCACCCAATGCAGCACGTCATGAGAATATTCGGAGGGCGCGGGTGACGCTTACGGCCAAAGATGTGCAGGAAATCATGCGGCTGCTGGAGTCCTCGAGCTTCGACAGTTTGTCGCTCGAAATGAACGGCGTAAAGCTCCACCTGGAGCGGGGCTCGACTGCGGCGCCCGCCGCGCAACCCTCCGCCCCCTCGCCCGATCCCGCGCCTGAATCTCTACCGCAGGTGGTGAACTCAGCGGTCAAGAAGATCAAGCCGGCATCCGATCCCGGTCTCGCGGACGTTGCGTCTCCACTGCTTGGTTTGTTTTACCGGGCGCCAAAACCCGGCGAACCGCCATTCGTTGAAGTGGGAGCGCGAGTCGAAGAAGATACCGTGATCGGGATCATTGAAGTCATGAAGCTGATGAATTCAGTGCGTGCGGGAGTGAAGGGCGTAGTGGCCGAGATATTGGCCGAAAATGGCGAACTGGTGGAATATAGCGAGACGTTGATGCGCGTGCGGCCCGGAGCATAGAAATGGCTATTCGGCGCATCCTGATCGCTAACCGCGGCGAAATCGCCATGCGCGTGATTCGCACCTGCCGCACTCTCGGGATTGAGACGGTCCTCGCCGCGTCCGAGGCGGATCTGGATTCACTTCCCGCGCGTCTGGCGGACCGTACGATCTGCATCGGCGCGGGGCCAGCGGCCGAAAGCTATTTGAAAGTCGATACGATTGTCCAGGCCGCCTTGAGCGTGAAAGCAGATGCCATCCACCCCGGATACGGTTTTCTGTCAGAGAGGCCTGAGCTCGCGCGAATGTGCGAACAGGAAGGCGTGATTTTCATCGGACCGACGGCGGCTCAGATTGAAGCCGTTGGCGACAAGCTGCGCGCTCGCGCAGAGGCCGAATCGGCGGGCGTGCCCACCGCTCCCGGCGGCGCGGTGGAAAACGTGAACGAGGCCATGGTGCTGGGCGGTGAAATCGGCCCGCCACTTTTAATCAAAGCAGTTGGAGGCGGTGGGGGCCGGGGGATGAAGCGGGTCGACCGCCTGGAGGATCTGCCTGCGGCAATGGACATGGCCGCAGCCGAAGCGGGTGCTGCGTTTGGGGACACGCGAGTCTATCTGGAGCGATTCGTGGCGCGCGGGCGGCACGTGGAAGTGCAAATCTTAGGCGACGGCAAAGGCCGCGTGGTTCATTTGGGCGAACGGGACTGTTCAATCCAGCGCCGCTACCAAAAGCTGATCGAAGAGACTCCCGCGCCGGGACTTTCCGCGGATTTTCGCGCGCGCATTCATGAAGCCGCGGTGCAGTTTACGGAGCGCCTCTTCTATCGCAGCGCAGGCACGGTTGAATTTTTGGTTGATGTCGATCGGCACGCCTTCTACTTCCTCGAAATGAATGCCCGCATCCAGGTGGAACATCCGATTACGGAGGCAGTCACCAAAGTTGACATCGTTGCGGAGCAAATCGCGATTGCCGACGGCGAAGGCTTGCGATTGAAGCAGGAGGAAATTCATCGAGAAGGTTGCGCGATTGAATGCCGGATCAATGCCGAAGATCCTGCGCACGACTTCTATCCCAGCCCAGGCACGGTTCATAAAGCGGCGTGGCCCTCTGGTGAGGGAGTGCGCGTCGATACGCACATTTTTTCAGGGGCCCGCGTGCCGCCCTTTTACGATTCGCTGATGGCCAAAATTATCGTTCATGCAGCGGATCGGCCGGCGGCGCTTGACAAAATGCGACGCGCCCTCGCGGAAACTCGCATCGAGGGCGTAGCGACGAATTTAGCTTTCCACTCAGATGTGCTGGCCGACCCGGAGTTCGAGAAAGGTGGTGTCGATACCGGATACATCCCGAGATTTCTCGAAAGGCGGCGATCGGTCGAGGAGGTTTCCGCGCATGGCTAAAGTGCAGATTGTCGAGACGTCGCTGCGCGATGGGAACCAGTGCCTCTGGTCGGCGCTGGGTATCGATACGGCGAAGACGCTCACGATCGCGCCAACGATGGACCGCGTCGGCTTCAAGGCCATCGATTTCACCACCTCAACACATATGGGGGTGGCGGTGCGATACAAGAAGGAAGACCCCTGGGAACGTATTCGACTGATGGCTAAAGCGACGCCGAACACGCCGCTGCAATTTCTCTCTACTGGTTTTCGCTTTATTTCCTGGCAGACGGCCAGCCCGGAGTTCATGGGCCTCGCATTCAAGACCCTCATCAAGAATGGTCTGCGCCGCTTCGCGCTCGCCGATCCGATGAATGATGCGGATTCGAACGTGGCTTGCGCGAAGATGATCAAAGCTGTGGGCGGCGAATCCGTTGTCGGAGCGCTTGTATTCACGCTGAGCCCGATTCACGATGACGCCCACTACGTGGCCCGCGCGCGAACTCTCGCCGAAAGCCCATACGTCGACGCGCTGTATATAAAGGATCCTGGCGGGCTGCTGACGCCGCTCAGAGCCCGCACGCTGATTCCTGCTGTCATCGGCGTTATCGGCGGCAAACCGCTCGAACTTCATTCACACTGCACCATAGGCGTCGGCGAGCTGACTTACATGGATGCGCCGGAATGGGGCGTGAGCGCAGTCCAGTGCGCTTCAGGCGCCGCTTCGGACGGAATTTCAAATCCTCCGTCGGACCGCGTCGTGGCTAATTTACGCGCCCTGGGACATCAGGTCGACCTCGACGATGAGGCGCTTGCTGAGGTGAACCGTTATTTCACGCGGGTTGCGGAGGCGGAGGGGCTTCAAGCCGGACGGCCGCAGGCATTCGATGCGAGCTATCTGCACCACCAGCTTCCGGGCGGGACGATTGGCACCATGCGCCGGCATCTTTCCGAGACGCGAGTGTCTCATTTGGAAGGCGCTGTAATTGAAGAATTGGGCCGCGTGAGGCAGGAATTGGGCTGGCCGATCGTGATGACGCCCTTCGCGCAAATGCTGATCACGCAAGCGGTGCTGAACGTGACCGGAAAAGAGCGATACGGCACCATCCCCGACGAGGTTATTCGCTACGCGCTGGGAAGATTTGGGCGGCCGAACGTCCCCATCGCCGCGGAAGTGATGGACCGCATTGAATCTCTGCCACGCGCGCGCCAGCTTCGCGAGGAACCGGGCATGGCGCATTTGCACGAACTGCGGCAGCGGATTGGTCCGCAATTGAGCGACGAGGAATTTCTGTTGCGCGCCACGATGCCCGCGGGCCAGGTGGATCAAATGAAAGCGGCGGGTCCGGCAGAGCAATTGTACGATCCCGAGATGGCGCCCGCGATGAACTTGATTCGCCAATTGACGGCACGTCGCGATATCGCCCGCCTTTCGGTCCAGAAGCAAGGTTTCAAACTGGAAATGCGCGGGCGTGCCGCGGCGAGGGAGGCATGAGCATGCCGCATTCCAGCAACGGATGGAACGAACCGCTCGGTCCGGTCGAGGGATTTGTGTTCGATCTGGACGGCACGCTGATTTTGAGCAACCGCTCGCTAGGAAGCTACCGTGCCCTGCCCGGCGCGGTCGAGATTCTCAGCGAATTGCAATCTCGCGGCATTCCTTTTGTTATCCTGACGAACGGCACGGCGTACCGGGCCTGCGAACAAGGACCCAGATTGCGGGCGCTCGGTTTGCCAATTTCCGACGAAGTGCTGTTGACACCCAATGCGGTTGCGGCGGACCTGATGCTGCAGCGTGCCGTGAAAAGCGTGCTCGTGCTGGGAACTCCGGGTGTGGGCAACGCGCTGGCGGAGTCAGGCTTCGATATCGTTTTCACGGGCAATGAGCGCGCCGAGCAGGTGGATGCCGTGTACATCGCCTGGCATCCGGAATGCGGCATGAAAGATATCGAAACCGCATGCAAGGCGATCTGGAACGGCGCGAAACTCTACGTGGCATCCGATGTGCCTTTCTTCGCCACCGCAGGAGGCAAGACGATGGGATATTCTCATGCCATCACCGCCGCTGTCAGGAAAATAACGCGTGCGCCGATGACGCTGACCGGTAAGCCATCCCTTCACGCCTTGAAGTTCGTTGCCAGGAAACTCCGGATTCCAGTGCGCCGGGTGGGCGTTGTTGGCGATGACCCGCTGGTCGAAATGATCATGGCGCGGCGCGGGAAGGCCATCGGATTCGGTGTGACCAGCGGCATTTCCTCTTTGGAAGATTGGTCTCGGCAACCGAAGGCACGCCGGCCACACCGCGTGATTCACGATCTGGGCGAGATTTTTGAGCAAAATGCTCTGCGCAAAGAGAATTAGCCGACCATTCTTTCGAGCGCTCCGGCAAGAAAAAGCCGCCATTCGCAACGGAACGCAAGGATACACTCACTCTGGCTCCGCTCCGATTTGGGCGCCGTCCCTTGCCTTCACACCGCTTGAGCAAATCCTGCTCGTTTGCTTTGTGCGCTTCGCCAGCCCTCCGCGTAGGTTTCGCGTGCGACTTTGGAGTACGGAGCCGGACTCACGATGGCGCGAATCGCCAACTGCCTGTGGCGCTCAACGGTGGGTTTCGAGGTGCCGCCGTCCTTCTCGCCCCAGAGCAACTCGACTTCGGTACCGATCTCGACATCCGGATCGACCACGCCGAGCGAAAGCATGGAGCGCTCGTTGTAGCTGTAGCCGTTGTACATGGAAACGCCCACGGTTCTGCCGTGAAGCAGGATCTTGTCGTACGAGAAGAACGAGTAATTCCCATTTGGGAAGTCGATGTACTTGTAGGGATCGCCGGGTTCGAAGAGGGAATGGAAGACCTTGGTCACATCCTCGGCATTCCAGGCAAAGGTGACCTTTTTCCTCTTGGGCTCCCAGACTCTCTTCTCCAGGGCTTCGCGCCCAATGAAGTCATGGTCGAACTTGACGAAGAAGCCATAGCCAAGCTCGTAGGGCGTCATGTAGTAGTCGTGAATGTTGTTGGAATCGAAACTCCCGCCCATCGAGCAGATGGCTTCAAAACTTGTCGCCGGAAGCCAGGAGCGATAGGCCTTCATCTTCTCGCCGGTGTAAATGGCGGGAAGGGGCGTAGGAATCCAGCCGGACTCCATGGCATTGGTGAGATAGGCACGCGAACCGACCTCGCGGAGTCCGAAATCCGTGCCGGCAGCGACAATGGCGGCGCGAATCTCTTCGCGCTCCTCGTAGGGGCCCCAGACCTCGAGGCCGGGAGCGCCGACCATTCCGTGGCGCAGGGCGCGAACAGGGCGTCCGGCAATCTGGATATGCCCCATGTTGAAGAACTTGATCTCCGGAACAGGCCCGCCGTTCAGCTTTTCCAATACCTGGGGCGCGTTCGGACCCTGAATCTCGAACCGGTAGCAGGAACGCACGATGCCCTTGGCGCTCGGATTGGAGGGGGAACGCTCGTCCATCTCGGTCTTCACGTCGTAGCCGCCGGTCTGAGCGTGAAACTGAATCCAGTTCGCCGCAGGCGGTATGCCGACATAGACAAAGCGGTTCTCTTCGAGGTGAAAGAGAATGCCATCGCCGATGGCATAGCCGTCGTAGCTGCACGGAGCGAACTGCTTGGCGCGATCGACGGGGAAATTGGCGAAGCTGTTGGTGGCCAGGTGCGAGAGCAGCTTGAGGGCGTCGGGGCCCTCGATGTACAAGTTGGCCATGTGATGATTCTGATCGAAAAGAACGGCGGTCTCACGCCAGGCGCGCTGCTCGTCGCGCCAGTTGGAGATCTCGGAGGGGACAACGGGAAAGATACGCGCTCCCAGCTGCGAATTGCGGAGCATGTTTACCGGATTTCCGGCGGTCTGCAAAAGCTCTTCAAGATTCTTGCTGCTCATAAGGACTCCTGTTTAAGAGAGGTTTCGCCTTGGGACGTTGGCCTCGTCGTGCGATCCGATGAACAAATACGAACTGCGGATCGAGTGCGGTGCGCGTGGGAGACGATGTGACGGCTGCGGTGGCGCTTGGCCGGGCCGGGCCCGGCGATTGTCGATCCAGTCCATGGTTTTGTTGAAGCAGCCGAAGACGAAGAAATGGAAACCTGCTATGCCGAGGGGAAGAGCGTCAGTAGCTGGCGGTGGCAGTGCATGCCTTTCAAGGTCTTCAGGATTGGGATGGTTGAGCACGGGGCCGGGTTGCAGAACTTTTCTCTGTCGGCATGTTCGTTACAGGGTGGCGGAGCCGTAAGTCAGCGCACTATGATCTTGCCAGGAGAAAAGCAATGTACGAAGCCCTCAGGGACCACCAGCGATGGGTGCTGCCGGAAGTCTTGGCGTATCAGGCGCGAGTACGGGGTGGGCAAACGTTCGTAACCACCACGGATGGTGACGTACTGAAATATGCGGAGGCGGAAGCACAGGCAGCCAGGATCGCCGGGTTCTTTAGCGGACTGGGAGTGGGTCCGGGCGACACCGTCGCGGTGATGCTGCCCAACGGGCTCGATTACGTGCGCGCCTGGTTGGGGCTCGGACGCCTGGGTGCAATTCTTGTCGGTATCAATACCGGGCTCAAAGGCGCGTTCCTGGAACATCAGCTTCGCAACTGCGGCGCAAAAGCAGCCTTGTTCCACTCAAGTCATTTGCCAGTCCTGTGCGAAATAGCAACCCAACTTCCGGACTTGCGCACGGTGGTAGTGGCCGGTGACGCAGCGCCGGCGACTTTGCCCGCGCCCTCATTAACACTGCCGAACGCTGCGGTCGACATCGGCGACCGGTGGCGCACACTGGCACTTGGCGACTGGCGCAACGCCGCCCCGTATGATGGCCCGTTACCGGCGGCCAAGGACATCGCCGGCATCATATACACATCGGGCACCACCGGTCCTTCCAAGGGCGTACTGCTGCCTCATGCCCACTGCTATCTCTTTGGACTCGGGTTTATCGACAATCATGCGGTCACCGAACGCGACGTTTACTACGTCACGATGCCACTGTTCCATGTCAATGGCCTCTACATACAGCTTTACGGCACTTTGATTGCCGGCGCCTCCGCGGTGCTGCGGCCGCGCTTCAGCGCCAGTGCATGGCTTGAGGACGTGCGCCGGTACCGAGCCACCATCGCTAACCTGCTCGGCGCAATGACGGCCTTCATCTTTGCCATGCCGCCCAGCCCCGCGGATCGCGATCATAGTTTGCGCATTCTCCAAACGGCGCCCAATCCTCCCGAACACGAAAAGATTTGGCATGAACGCTTCGGTTTGCCGGAAGTCCTTTCACCGTCGCGCCGCTACGCGGCATGCCGCCGGGCGTGGCCGCGATGACGGCGCAAATTCTGGTGGGGGGAGCCGTCTATCTCGCGGCGGTGGCGGCCCTGGACATCGCGGGCCTCCGCAGCCTCCTCCGGCCCAAGATCGCCGCGCGGCTCAACGGTTGAGCGGGCGCAAACCCCGCCTAGCGCGCCGAGAAGCGGCCTTCTCGGATTTCAATTGGATTTAATCTTCGATGGGGGGTTGGCAAACGGCTCCGACCCTTGCTATATGCGCTCACCTTAGATTTTCCCCGATAGCTCAGCTGGTAGAGCACGCGACTGTTAATCGCTAGGTCGTAGGTTCGAGTCCTACTCGGGGAGCCAATCAAATCAAACAGTTAGTGATAATTCGGCGCTTCGCCGTTCGGTTGATGGCGGATAAAAGTAAGCGCTGAGGTAAGCGGTCGAACCTCTCGCCCTCGCCCGGTCGAGACGGGCAGTGAGCGGCGGCTAGTGTCTAAATGATGCAAAGATTTTAGAGACCGTCACTCCGGCGCGTCAAGACTGCGACCATCGGCGGACGCGACCCCGAAATCGAATTCCGCGATAAGAAACTTGTTGGTGTCATGTCGCGGATGCCAAGCGCCAAGCAAGCCCTGCCGCTTTTCGCCATCCCGCGCGAACATCACGTTGACCGCTAGTTTGCCCACTCGGTAATACCACACTCCAAATGACGACGACTTACCTGCTGACGGGACCGAGAGCCACACATCGGAGCTGCCTGTTATTTCTTGCGAATTGACGCCGAACTTCAAATACACGTTCGGATGCGACTTAT
>CAWHEK010000002.1:0-8113 GCA_963828325.1 uncultured Acidobacteriaceae bacterium | reverse complement strand
ACCGGTTTTGCCCGGCATTGCGATCGCGACAGGTCCCATGGGGCAGGGTTTCGGGGTCGCGCAGGGATTCGCCATCGCCGGGAAACTCACTCCGCATTTCGATTCCTATTGCCTCACCGGGGATGGCGAATTGCAGGAAGGTCCCATCTGGGAAGCGGTCATGTTCGCCGGCCAGAGACGATTGGACAATCTCTGCCTGCTGGTGGATCGAAACAACGGGCAGCTCGATGTCTATAGCCGCATGGTCTTCCCCATGCCGAAGCTCGAATCGGTTTTCACCGCCTTCGATTGGCAGGTTCATAGCGTGGATGCCACCAGCTATGACGGCGTTTACGCGGCGTTGGAAGAGTTCCGTTATGGCCCGCGCAATGGCAAACCGACGGCGATTATTTGTCACAGCTCGAAAGGGTATGGAGCGCTGTCGGATTTTTTGGACAAGCACAAAGTGGTTGTCCCGGCTAAGCTGATGGCGCAGGAAATGGCCATGCAATCGGAGTTGCGTCGCGCCCGCGTGGAGGAGTTTACGCGCTTCCATGCGAGCCTCGAGGAACATCCGGAAGGCAACAAATTGCAAGCGGCGCTCGACGGCTTCGCCCGCGAAATGCATCTCGATCCGGCCCGCGGCTACGAAGAGGTAGTGGGGCCCGTGCTCACGCGTCGCGCCCCGCGGCGCGACAAACGCATCCGCTACGATGCCGGTCTGCTGCCGAAAATCGATCCCGGCAGGGAATATAGCGCGGCGGACATCGTGACCGCGGCAATGAAGGTCTTCGCGTGCGATACGCGAGTGATCTCGGTGGATGCGGATCTCGCCACTACCAGCGGACTCGAGGCCGGCGTGGCGGCTGTCGATCAACGGCGCGCGCTGAATGCCGGTGTCGCCGAAGCGAACATGATGTTGCTGGGAGAGGCTTTTGCGGCGCTCGGCAACAACGTCTGGATCAGCACCTTCTGCCCCTTCTGGGATTGGAAAGTGATGCGCCGCATCTCCGTGGGCTATCAGGAACGGCTGGAGGCGATGGAGAGCCCCACCGGATGGTTGAGCGAAGGGCACGGCCTGGACCTTACCATGCTCGCTACCGCTTCTAATTTCGAAACGCGCACCAATGGCGCAACCCACATGGCAAACGACGATGCCACCATTTTCGATGGCATGGCGCATCTGAAGATCGTCGACGTCTCCTGTCCGCAACAATTGCTCTCCATCATGAAATGGATCATGCACGGGGACCGCGGGTTGATTTATCTGCGGGTGATGCGTACGCCCTCGGCCGTGCTGCATGGCAGCACGTATGAATTTGAATTCGGAAAGGGAAGCTTCCTGCGGCGGGGCGCCGAGGATCGCGCCGTGATCGTATCGAGTGGACGCGGTGTTCACGAAGCCATGGGCGCCGCGGCGGCCTGTCCGGGAACAGCCGTCGTAGACATGCCTTCCATCGACGAGGCGCTCTTGCTCGAACTTTACGATTCCGGCAAACCGGTGGTGATTGCGGAGCAGAACAACGGCTACATCTGGCAGAATTTCCTGAAAGTGCTCTATCGCAATGGCCGGCGCGACTTGGGAAGCGGGCGAATTTTCACCGTAAACGCGCTGACCTCCGGCGGCAAGCCGCAGTTCATCCATTCCGCCACTTACGAGGAACTGATCGACGTCTTCGGTCTTTCGGCGTCGAAGCTCGCCGCGAAAGTCCGTGATATTGTGGGAGTGAATTTATGAGCGTGCCGACCATTCACGAAACCGAAGCCGAAGAACTCGATCTGCCGGGACGCCACTTGCGCTGGATCGTCGCGGAGAACGCCATTGCCGCGAAATCCTGCTCCTCGTGCGTGATTCGCGTCGCGCCCGGAGAGAAAGTGCGGCCGGCGCACAGCCACCCCAATGGCGAGGAAGTGATCTACATCATTCGCGGAACGGGCCGCGTACTCGTCGGGGGGGAAATCGCCTCCGTTCGCGAGGGAAGCGTGGTGCTGTTTCGCCGCGGCGTCGTGCATATGCTGCAAAATACCGGAGAGCAGGAAATGAAGGTGGTCTGTTTCTTCGCGCCGCCTACGAATCTCGAAAACTACCGCATGCACGAAGACGTCGATTTTCCGGCCTGAGCGCTTCCTAAGCTCGCGGTAGCGAGCGTTTGACGAATCGCCCGAGGGGCGAGGCCTTCGGCGTTGGAAGGGTCGAGGATAACGCCAACGGTTAGGGCGGGGCATGCTCCCATTTCGAGAGAGCCATTTGAGAATTTCAACCCCAATAAAACGGGCCTTTCGGAATTCTCAAAACCCACCCAATTACACTGCCCGGCGGTGGCAGGATAGGGCAACGGGGGTGGGCAGTGTCTTTGTCACCGTATTTTGACCTTGCCGAGGAAGAGGTCATCCGCTTGCTTCTGAGCTTGAAACGCCAGTTTGAGATATTCCTGTACGCTATCCCGCGCAACGGAATTCCGCGCACCCCCATACGGAGTGGCTTGAATCCACGAATCACGGGCTGATTCGTACGCACCCAATGCATTTTCATACCATTTCAACGCAGTATACCCCGGAATGAGGAATGACTCTTCCCGCGATGCCCCTTCGGGCGCCTTGATCTCCTTCTTGGCGAGTTCGATTTCTAATCGCAGATGCTGCACTTTGCTTGTGAAATCGTCCGGGTCAAATGCTGTCTCAAGCGAGGTACTAACGTCACTTGCAGCGCGGTAGATCGCTTCTAGGCACCTCTGGGTTTCTGCGTTCTGCGGCGCCAGCCGAGTTTCAGCGTTTTGCGCCGCGGGCCCAGAACACCCTGTCAGCGTGATGACGAGGAACATGGGTACGTTAAAGATTCGCATGGCAAGTCACCCTAGCCGACGCTTACGTCGGAATGAAGAGTATATCATCCTGAAATCCAGAAGAATAACCGGGTAGTACAATCGCCGGATGTGCTGCCACAAGCGCGCCGCGCTATGCGGTCAACCTTACTCTTCGGCCCGGTGAACAGGAACAATCCAGCCTCGTTTCTTAAACTCCGAGAAATACCCCTGCTTTGCTAGCTTTATGTTCCGCCATCGCGTTGAAATCCCGAATTCTCCCGTCGCAGCATCGTAGCGCGTCGCTTTCGGGATCACCGCCTCAAACTGCTCCCGTGTAAATGGACTAGGTAAGTGCTTAAGGAGTGTCCAAACGGCTGCATTTGTTGATCCAATGCGGGGTGGTGCCGCATTGCCCAGCTCGAAAACTGGCTCTCGGTAAGACGCGAGTTCCCTTTCCTCTGGGATATCGCTGCCCGCTCCCGATTCTCCGTCGTTCCCCAGGACTGATCCGGTCGTGCCACGGCCGTCAGCGCGTTCGAGTGCAAGCTGCACCCGCAGTTGGTGACCGCTTCCAACAAGGCCGACAATAAACTCAACGTGTCCGCCCGCTCTAAGAGTGCCCAACAGTTCGACAATCCCGTTCAGCGATTCCATTGCATTCTCCTTATTCAATAGTACTCGCGAGTACTAGCATCCGTAAAGCTTGTTGATATCTTATTTGCTTTGAGTTATATTACTATCGTTACATGGTATCCGCACGGTAAGGAGATCAAACAATGAGCCAACGAGAGATGATGCGGCGGCTAATCGCCATTCACGGCTTGGATGAAACCAGCGTTTGCGGGGCGTACGCTGCGGCCGAGGAGGCTGGCATAATCCAGCGCGACAGCAATACCCACGACCTCACCGCAGCGAAATACGCTCACGCGCTGTGGCATGATGCGCTCCGAAAACGCTGGTATTGAGGCTCTGGTGGCTGGTGGTGACTTTCGCCGTAAGCTGTGCGGCAGAGAAGGGGCCAAAGTTACCCTTTCTTGGACGGCAAAACCGTTTCAAAGACCAAGTTCGCTGTGGGAACCCAAACGCACCAATTCGAGCGTGCCGCTGTCGGGCTTGCGATAAATCAGGATAAGATCGGGCCGAATGTGACAGTCGCGGTGATCGCTCCATTCACCGGATAAAGGATGGTCAAAATTTCGGTGGGGAAGGGGCGTGTCATTGGCGAGCAAGTTCACGACTTCCATAAGCAGGGCGTCGAGTTTCTTGCCGTGCTGAGCCGATTTTTCGCGCCGGTAGTCGCGCCTGAAGCGGGTGGTATATTTAATCTCCCGCATTGAGGCTGCGGAGCAAGTCTTTAGGCTTTCCGGCCTTGACGAGTTCGCCACGGCGGGCAGCTTTCATGGCGGCGATTGTTTCGGCGTTGGGGTTCAACGGCTCGAAGGGAAGGGTCTTTTCTGCCGCCACGCGCACCATGAGCAGGCGGAAGGCATCGGAAACGGTAAGCCCGATTTTATTCAAGGCGGCTACGGCCTGTTTTTTGGTGCGCTCGTCGATACGGGCGCGGACAACGGAACTGTGGGTCATGGCGGTATATCCTTTGAGCTACATTGTAGCCCAAAAGTAAAACGCCTGTTTAGCATTAAAGCGTTCTCAAAACTTAACCCTTTTGCAACGTCGCAAATTGGACCGTTTTAAGACGAACCAGACCCACCGCAACAACTGCGGGAAAAAAAGCGCTTGTGATAAGTTCGCACTTGGCCCCGGGGCCACGCACGATAAGGGGGTGTCTCTCATGCAAATGAAATTAAACGTTCCCAAGGTGTTTTGGGTCAGCGCCACGGCTCTTGCATGCGGGCTGTCCATGGCTTTTTTGGGGAGACCGCTCTTGCGGGGGAGCCAAAACAAGTCATTGACAGCAAGCGGCGCTAAAGTGCCTTCGCCCCGTCCATGCTCCAGGTCACGCGAGGCCGGCAACCGTGACGAACGGCGGCAACGGTGGCGCAAAGGACCGCATTTGCAACGTTGGCGGCTGCTTAATCGTTAGGCGGTGGAACGGTGTTTGATAGTCAGAACAAACACCACGCGGGTTTGCTCCCGGATGTCGCAAATAATCCGGCAATCAGGAACACGATAGCGCCATAGCCCGCGAAGCTCATGACGCAAGGGCTTACTGAAGCGATGCGGGTCTTGATCCGTGGCGATGCGGGTGTCCATGTAGTCGAGAATTTCCCGCTGCATTGCCCGGCCTAGGGCCTTCAGGTCTTTTTCAACCGGTGGGTCGTATTCAAGCGTCCAAGCCAAGGTTTTTGCGCAACCGATTGGAGGTGATGCCGGGTTGAGGGTCGGCGAGGCGTTCTTGCGCCGTGCGAAGGTCGTCCGCGTCCTCTTGATAATGGTCCACAATGAAATCGCCCATGTAATCGGAGAGGGGCATACCTCGCGCCTGCGCGGCGGCGGTGAATTGCGCCGCTGCTGCACTCCTTCAAGATGCGCGCCCCGAGTGTCTCAAAACCTGCCGGTGCCGGCCCAAAGCTCCCGGCGCTGAGGGCGTCGGTGTAGCGCGAAGGACCCATTTTGAGACGGGTGTTACGTGCAGCTATTCCTGCGATGGCTCCGGCTTGAATATTCCCACTAAGCCCAGAGTTTTTCTTATTTTGGATCGCCTTTTGGATCGCCGCTTCCACGAGGAACGTTCAACATTCCGTCCCAGGTGTCCACCTTTTCGTTCCGCATTTCGTCTTCCGTAAACCAGGTGCTGGTCACGCACTTCGATTCCGTGAAGAATCGCACGCCGTCTTTGCCCAGCGTGTGCAGATCGCCGAAAAAGGAGTTCTTGTGGCCGGTAAACGGAAAGATGCCGATCGGAACCGGAATTCCGACGTTGATTCCCACCATGCCGGCATGCGATCTCCGCGCGAACTCACGCGCGTGCCGCCCGCTCTGCGTAAAAATCACCGACCCATTGGCATAAGGGTTCGCATTCATCAGCGAAAGACCTTCTTCGAAATCGCGCACGCGCTTGATCGATAACACGGGCCCGAAGATCTCCTGGTCGCCAATGCTCATCCCTGGCTTGACGCGATCGAAAATGGTGGGGCCCAGATAGAATCCGTTCTCATAGCCCCGAACGGAAACGCCGCGGCCGTCGAGCGCCAGCGTGGCGCCTTCGGCAACACCTCGGTCAATCCAGGAAAGGATCGATTTCCGGTGCCGTTCCGTCACCACCGGACCGAGTTCGGATGTCCGGTCATAAGCGGGCCCGATCTTTCTCTCCCTCGCGTATTGCGTCAGCAGATCCACCAGCCGGTCCGCGATACTTTCCTGAACCGCCACCACCGGCAGGGCCATGCATCGCTCGCCCGCGCAGCCTAGCCCGCCGTTGATGATGCCGCGCGCCGTACGCTCGAGCGGCGCGTCCGCCATCACCAGCGCATGATTCTTAGCCTGGCAAAGAGCCTGCACGCGTTTCCCATGCGCCGCCGCATTGGCGTAAACCCGCGCTCCCACCGCGGTGCTGCCCACAAAGGTGACGCCCCGAACGTCCGGATGCGCTACCAGATGCTCGGCCTGTTCCGCTCCGCAAGTGACCAGATTGACTACGCCGGCGGGCAGCCCCGCTTCATACAGCATTTCGAGCATGCGGATGGAGGTCATCGGCGTGACCGGAGACGGCCGGAGCACCAGCGTGTTTCCGGTAGCGATCGCCAGCGGCATCATCCATCCCATGGGAATCATGGCCGGAAAGTTAAATGGCGCTATGGCCGCGAACACGCCCAGAGGCTCACGGTAAAGCGTGGTGTCGAAACCGAGCGAGGCATCCATCAGCGACTCGCCCATCATGAGCGAGGGAATTCCGCAGGCGAACTCCACAATCTCCTTCGCCTTAAGCACGTCGCCTTGCGCTTCCTCCCATACTTTGCCGTTTTCGGTGCAAACCATGCGAGTCAGTTCCTCGAGATTCCGGTCTATCAAATCGCGGAACCGGTAGAGCGTTTGCACCCGCTTCATGGGCGGCGTTTGCGACCACGCGGGAAATGCGGCCTTTGCCGACTGAACTGCCAGATCCACCTCTTCGGCGGTACACATGGGGGCGTGGGCGATCACGCCGCCCGTGCTGGGATCGTAGATCTCCGCGTAATCCTGCGAACTGGAGGTCTGCGGCCGGCCATCTATCACCATGCTCAACGGTTTCACTTGTTCTGTGATCATATACCTGCTCCTCTTCCTATGACCTGAAAACGTACCCCAGCTTCTGCAGATATTCCTTGCTGGTCCGCGCGGTCTCGAGTGGCGTAAGCGGCGCATCCGGACTGGGGTCCAGTTCCACCATCACAATCTTCATGTCGGGCGATTTCTCGAAAAGCTCCAGCACCGCCGGAACATTCACTTTACCTTGTCCCAGCGGACAATATTCGGCCCAATACCGGCCGCCGTTCCAATCTTTCAAATGGACGTGACGAATGAGCGGCAAATAGTCTTTCACCACCTGGACCGGATCGGAACCGCCCTTGGCAAGCTGCCCGACGTCCGGACCGAACTTTACGTACCGGGGGTCGATGGCATCCAGGGTCGCGTAGACCTCGTCGCGCTTTTCCACGCAGGTGCCGGTGTGCTGGTGCAGAACTCCCGTGAGACCCACGTCTGAAACCGCCTTGCCGATTTCATTCAGCGCGGCTACGATATCGCCTTTGCTCGCTTTGAAATCGTAAGTTGAGCGCTTCACGCTGTTGGGACCGATTACCGCGGTAACGCCGCCGCACTTTTGAATCAATTTTGCCCAGCGGACAATCTTGGCAACTTCATCCGCCCTTTTCGCCGGTTCCGTGAGATTGACACTGCAATAGGCCGAAATCAAGGGAAGCTTATTTGCCTCCAGAACCTGGTTGAGTCCGCCCTTTTGCTCCCATGCTTCCAGAACCTCTCCGAAGCTTTCATAGCCCTGAAATCCCAGGGATGCGACATCCGGAATGGCGCGCGCAGCGTCGTCCGGCTTATATCCCCAAGTGATGCCCGTGTGGCCGATTTTAAGCCTTGGTTTCGGTTGGCCCTCCATGCGGCGGGCGGCGGCAGTAGCGCCCGCGATCGCGGCCCAATGGAACATAAACCTGCGGCGGTCCATCTCGTGCCCTCACTTCCTTTTGTTGCGCGATTTGCAACGACTATTGCAAACATTATAGACAATCTGACCTAAATGCGATTGCGTATCATACAATGGCCATATATGGTTCGAAACGCCGTATCCAAAGAGACGCCCCCCATCCAGAGCCTCGACCGCGGCTTAGTCATTCTCGAGGCGGTGGCGAAATCGAGACGTACTTGGTCCAGCGTAG
>CAWHEK010000001.1:0-3309 GCA_963828325.1 uncultured Acidobacteriaceae bacterium | reverse complement strand
CAAGTAGGCGCTCGCGATCCACGTCGTTGAACTTGTTGAACTCCTTGCCGGCGTAGTAGCCCTGGCGGTAATCGAGCTTGGCTTCCTGATTGCTCGCCAGCGAAATGCGAATGCGCCGGAATTTGCCGTTGGGCTCGGTGTTGGTGGTGTAGTAGCCAAGAATGTAATAGTCCGAAATCGATTCCTGCGCCTCGACAATGCCGCGCGAGAGATCGTTGTTGTCGAGAAAGGCCTTGCCGCCGGTGTCGCCGGCCAGCGCATAGAGCGTGTCTTGCGACCGCTGGAAGTTCGTGGTGACCGCTTGCGCCGAAGCACCGGTATACATCGATTGGCCGCCGGGCGAACCCTGTGAAGCGTCGCCCATCGGCGCATTGGCCACGAGTCCGCGCGCGTCGACAGTCCAAATCGTGACGCCGGCTTTGATTGCTTCATCGGCCGTGGCATGCATCTGCGCGATTGGTCCGTCTGGTCCCCGCGGGAGGAAGCGAGAGCTTTATACGGAGATTTACACTTTACTGAACGCGGGCGGAGTGTTTTGTAATCTGGAGCACGTGGCCTCGGCTACGCCGGCGCTGCACGAAGAGTTCCTGAATGCGCTGGGACTTACGGCGGAAACGGAAGATCCCTCGAACAAGTTGCTGGATCTGCAAATCCAACTTCAGTGGCTGCGGGAGGTTGGATTTGTGGATGTGGATTGTCTGTGGAAGTGGAGGGAGTTGGCGCTGCTGGTGGGGAGGAAGCGGTAGGTGTGATTAAGATTAAAGAGATCCTTCGACTGGTTTAGTGATTCGCCTTCGCGAATCATTGCGCTTCGCTCAGGATGACAATGTTTGACGGCTGATTGTCTCCGCCACCCACTCGCCGGCTTCGCGCGTGCCCAGTGTTCCGCCGATATCTTGTGTGGTTTTCTTTTGTTGAACAGCTGCCAGCACGGCGGCTTCGATCTTCGCGGATTCTTTCGCCAGTCCTAAATGCGCCAGCATCATGGCGGCGGTCAGAATTGCGCCGAAAGGATTCGCTTGGTTTTTCCCCGCGATGGGCGGGGCGGAGCCGTGGACGGGCTCGAACATTGATGTCTTACCGGGATGGATGTTGCCACTGGCGGCCATGCCCAGGCCACCCTGCAGGCCGGCGGCAAGGTCGGTGATGATGTCGCCGAACATATTATTAGTCACGATTACATCGAAGGGACGCGGGTCGCGCACCATCTGCATGCAAAGAGCGTCGACATACATATGTTGCGCCGCGATCTGGGGATGTTCTCCGCTTACTTCTTTGAAGACGCGTTGCCACAGGCCACCGGCGTGGGTCATGGCATTTGACTTGTCGACCATGAGCACGCGGCCGCGCGGAGAGCCATCGAGTTTCGAATGTTGCTCGCAGTACTCAAACGCGTAGCGGATGATGCGCTCGACTCCTTTGCGGGTGTTGATGTCTTCCTGAATCGCGATCTCGTCAGGCGTGTCTTGCTTGAAGACTCCGCCAGCATCGGTGTAAACGCCTTCTGTGTTTTCGCGAATGACGACAAAATCCACGTCCTTGGGCTCGACGCCTTTCAGCGGACAAAGCGCTGCATCGAGCAAGCGCACGGGACGCACGTTGGCGTAGAGGTCCATTTTGAAGCGCATGCCGAGCAGAATTTCCTTGGCATGAATGTTGGTTTTGACGCGAGGGTCGCCGAAGGCGCCGGCAAAGATGGCGTCGTAATCGCGGGCGAGCATGGCGAAGCCATCGGGAGGGACGGTGGTGCCGTCGCGCAGATAGCGATCGGCGCTCCAGTCGAGTTCGCTCATCTCAACATCGGCTCCGGAGGCGCGAATCACTTTAAGAGCTTGCGGAATTACTTCCTGGCCGATTCCGTCTCCGGGAATCACGGCAATGCGTTTTTTTGCAGGCTTTTGCGGGTCCACGGGTGAGAAGTTAACACAAGCGGAGGAGGATGGGAGCGGCGATTTCCAATTGCCGAGTTCCGATTGCCAAGTGATGTCCTCGACAGGCCCGTCCCATGAATCAAGGAAGGCTTCGCTATAATCAATACTTCATGGCCAGCAGCCCACTCCAGGACGCGCTACGCGCGCAGGCGGCGAAAGATGGATCTCCGGTTCGCGAGGGCGATTACTGCGGGGCCACGACGGCGTCGGTTTTTTCTGACGCCCAGCAGGAGTTTACGGCACTGACGAACGGGTGCGGGGTTTACGATCTGGGCTTTCGCGCTCGAATTTCATTGAAGGGCGGGGACCGAGTGCGCTGGATGAATGGCATGGTCACGAATAATATTCGCGACCTCGCCGCCGGGTACGGTGTGTATGCCTTCCTGCTGAACCCGCAGGGGCGGATTCTCGGCGATATGAACGTTTACAACCTGGGCGGGACACTGGTGGTGGAAACGGATCGCAGCCAACTGGAAAAGATCTTGGCAACGTTCGACCACTACATCATCATGGATGATGTGGAAGTCACGAATATCAGCGAGGAATGGACTGCTTTAGGCGTGGCGGGACCAAAATCACGCGCGGTTCTGGATGCTGCGGGGATTGTGGTTCCTAATTACAACCGTTGCAGTCCCATGTTGCGCAATGCGAATGTGAGTGCGACTGTTTAGAGTGCACGGTGGTGCGCGGCGAGGATGAACGGCGTGAATCCTACGAAATCTGGCTTGCGCCGAAAGATGTTCTGAAAACCTGGCAGGCGCTGCTCGATGCGGGCGCGACGCCGGTGGGTAGTCAGGCGTTGGAGCGGTTGCGAATCGCGGACGGAATCCCACTCTATGGCGTCGATATTCGCGAGCGCGATTTGCCGCAGGAAACGGAACAGGCGCGCGCGCTCAACTTCAGCAAGGGTTGCTATGTTGGGCAGGAGATTGTGGAGCGCATCCGGTCGCGGGGAAACGTTCACAGGAAATTTACCGGCTTTCTGATTGAAGGCGCGGGAAACGTTGCGGCGGGGGATAAGATTATTTACGAGGAAAAGGAAGTGGGCGAGATTACCAGCGTCGGGGTGCTGCCGACCCTTCCGGCGAGCGAACTGCGGCCTTGGGCTACATTCGACGCGAGGTGGGAGTGCCGGGCAGCGAGGTTACAGTTGGTGAGTGAAAGCGACGGTGACTCAACTGCCGTTCGATGGAGTTCATCCTCCGGGACTCACGCGGGAGCCGGTGTTGCAACGGTAGTGAGAGAAAGCTTTTACCGCGGACGATGTTCAGGTTCCGCGGAGGGAATTTTAGAAAAAAGACATTTCGATCTGAATCAATTCGATCTGAATGATTAGAGTAAGCAAGGACACACGCTATGGCTGAGAAGAGACAGGAAT